>NZ_BJMM01000013.1 GCF_006539165.1 Streptomyces cacaoi
AGGCGCTGCGCACCCAGACGGCTGCCGAGGAGCAGGCGGACGCGATGGTCGCCGCGGCCCGCACGGAGTCCGAACGCCTCGTGGAGGAGGGCCGGTCGGAGGGCCGGGGGCTGGTGGAGCAGGCCCGTTCGGACGCGGACACCCTCCTGGAGGAGGCCCGCACCGACGCGGGCGCCATCCGCACCCGGGCCGACGAACTGCGCACCCGGATCGAGTCGGAGGTCGAGGAGCTGCACGAGCGGGCGCGCCGGGAGGCGGCCGAGGCCATGCAGTCCGCCGGGGAGCGCTGCGACAAGCTCGTCAAGGCCGCGGAGGAACAGCTCGCGGAGGCCAAGGAGAAGGCCGAACAGATCCGCAACGACGCCGACTCCGAGGCCGGCAAGGTACGGATCGCCGCCGTGAAGAAGGCCGAGGGCCTGCTGAAGGAGGCCGAGCAGAAGAAGGCCGAAATCCTGCGCGAGGCCGAGCGGATGCGCCAGGAGGCCGAGGAAGAGGCCCGGCACACCGTCGAGTCGGGCCAACGCGAACTGGACATTCTCGTACGTCGGCAGGAGGACATCAACGCCGAGATCTCCCGCGTCCAGGACGTCCTGGAGGCGCTGGAGTCCTTCGAGTCGCCCGCGCCGCCCGAGCAGCAGGCGTCCAACGTCCCGGCGCAGAGCGGTTCTTCGCGGGGCGGGTCCGGCTCCGACGCCAAGAGCAGCAAGAACAGCAAGAACGGCAAGGGCGGTAAGAAGGGGGGCGCGAGCCCCGGCGCACAGGGAGGCGTGACAGCGGGTGTTGGCGCTGGTACAACTCGATCGAGTGGCAAGGGAACTCAGGGTTAGCCACTCGAACGAGGGCACATTCTCCAGATCAAACGGGCATTAGCTCGATGACACGCCGTCGCGGGCCCTAGGATTCCCTCTATCACTCCCCGTCTGATAACCCGTCTGACTCGACAGGAACCCCATGAGCGACACTTCCTCCCCCTTCGGCTTCGAGCTCGTGCGGCGTGGCTACGACCGCGGTCAGGTGGACGACCGCATCACCAAACTCGTCGCCGACCGAGACAGCGCCCTCGCCCGCATCACGTCCCTGGAAAAGCGCATCGAGGAGCTGCACCTCGAAACGCAGAACGCGCAGGCTCAGGTCAACGACTCCGAGCCCTCGTACGCGGGGCTGGGCGCCCGCGTCGAGAAGATCCTCCGGCTCGCCGAGGAAGAGGCCAAGGATCTGCGCGAGGAGGCTCGCAAGGCCGCCGAGCAGCACCGTGAGCTCGCCGAGGGCGCGGCGCAGCAGGTCCGCAACGACGCCGAGGCGTTCGCGTCCGACCGCAAGGCCAAGGCCGAGGACGAGGCGAGCCGGATCGTCGAGAAGGCCCAGGGCGAGGCCACGTCCCTGCGCAAGGAGGCCGAGAAGGACGCGCAGTCCAAGCGCGAGGAGGCCGACTCCCTCTTCGAGGACACCCGCGCCAAGGCCGCCCAGGCCGCGGCGGACTTCGAGACGAACCTCGCCAAGCGCCGTGAGCAGTCGGAGCGTGACCTGGCGTCCCGTCAGGCCAAGGCGGAGAAGCG
Source organism: Streptomyces cacaoi (assembly GCF_006539165.1). GTDB lineage: Bacteria > Actinomycetota > Actinomycetes > Streptomycetales > Streptomycetaceae > Streptomyces > Streptomyces cacaoi. Next base: position 1,557 of record NZ_BJMM01000013.1, read on the forward strand.
GCTCGCGGAGATCGAGCACCGCGCCGAGCAGCTGCGGCTGGAGGCCGAGAAGCTGCGGACGGACGCCGAGCGCCGCGCCCGGCAGACGGTGGAGACGGCCCAGCGCCAGGCGGAGGACATCGTCGCCGACGCCAACGCGAAGGCGGACCGGGTGCGCAGCGAGTCCGAGCGCGAGCTGGCGGCGCTCACCAACCGCCGCGACAGCATCAACGCGCAGCTGACGAACGTCCGCGAGATGCTCGCGACGCTGACCGGCGCGGCCGTGGCGGCGGCCGGGCAGCCCGAGGAGGGCGCCGCCGAGGAGGAGTCCTCGGTCAGCCGCGGCGTGCCCGCCCAGCAGTCCCGCTGAGACGGCGGCGCCCCCGCGGGGCGCCGGAGGCGGCGCGTGAGTCCGGAGCGACGGTGTCCGGGCTCACGCGCCGCTTCGTCGTACGGGCCGCGCCGCGGCCGTTTCCGGGGCCGCGGCGTGGGGCTTCGTCGGGCGGTCTCCGGCGCGGACCGGACAGGCGAGATTCGACGCACTGTTCCGAACCGGACACCGAGAGTGTCCGGGTGTCGTTCCGGCCGAGTGGCGGGGGCCTGCGGACGCTCGTAGCGTCGAATGCATGATCGAGCTGCGGGAGCTGACCAAACGGTACGGCGAGAAGACCGCCGTGGACGGTCTGACCTTCAGCGTGCGCCCCGGAGTCGTCACCGGCTTCCTCGGGCCGAACGGCGCCGGCAAGTCCACGACGATGCGGCTGATGATCGGCCTGGACTCCCCCACGCACGGCGATGTCCGTATCGACGGCGAGCACTACGACCGGATGCGCGAACCGCTGCACAGCATCGGCGCCCTGCTGGAGGCCAAGGGCGTGCACGGCGGCCGTACCGCCTACAACCATCTGCTGTGCATGGCACAGTCCAACGGCATCCCCGAGCGCCGGGTCGGCGAGGTGCTGGAGATGGTCGGCCTCCAGGACGTGGCCCGTAAGCGGCCCAAGGGCTTCTCCCTCGGCATGGGCCAGCGCCTGGGCATCGCGGGCGCGCTGCTGGGCGATCCACGCATCCTGATGTTCGACGAGCCGGTCAACGGCCTCGACCCCGAGGGCATCCACTGGATCCGTACGCTCATGCAGCATCTGGCGCGGGAGGGCCGCACCGTCTTCGTCTCCAGCCATCTGATGAGCGAAATGGCCCAGACGGCACAGCATTTGATCGTCATCGGACAGGGCCGGCTGCTCGCCGACACCTCGATGAACCAGTTCATCGCCGAGAACTCGCGGACCTACGTCAGGCTGCGCACACCGGAGCCGGAACGCGCGCGGGACGTGCTGCTGGAGGCCGGACACCGGCCGGTCACCGCGGAGGACGGCTCCCTGGAGGTCGAGGGGGCCCGGGCCGCGACGCTCGGCGAGCTCGCCGCGGAGCGGCGGCTGGTGCTGCACGAGCTGAGCGAACAGCGTGCCTCGCTGGAGGAGGCGTTCATGCGGCTGACGGCCGGCAGCGTCGAGTACCACGCGCACGACCTCCCGGAGGGCTCCGCCGGCGGGCCCGGAGAGGCGGCGTCCGGCGAGCCCGGAGAGGCGGCGTCCGGCGAGCCCGGGGCGGCCGGGGCGCCGGCGCCCGCGTGGGGCGAGAACTGGCGGAAGGGGCAGGGCCGATGACGCTCACGACGATGCCGACGCACACCGCCCGGGTCGTGAAGTCCGAGTGGACGAAGGTCCGTTCCGTCCGCTCCACCGTGTGGACGCTGGCGGCCGCGCTCGTCGTCACGGTCGGCATGGGCGCCGCGATCTGCGCGGTGACCAGCTCCAGCTACGACGACATGTCGACCACGCAGCGGGCCACCTTCGACCCCACGTACCTCAGCTTCTCCGGCATGGGTCTGGGCCAGTTGGCGATGATCGCCTTCGGCGTGCTCGTCGTCTCGGCCGAGTACAGCACCGGCATGATCCGCAACTCGCTCGCCGCCGTACCGCAGCGCGGCACCTTCCTGCTGTGCAAGATGCTGGTCACCGGGCCGCTGGTGCTGGTGGTCGGCATGATCACGAGCTTTGCGACCTTCTTCCTCGGACAGGCGCTGCTCGGCGACCAGGGGGCGGGGATCACGGATCCGGGCGTGCTGCGCGCGGTGGTCGGCGGCGGGCTGTACATGGCGCTGATCGCGCTGTTCGCCGTCGGCGTCACCTTCATCCTGCGCAGCCCGCTGCTCGCGTTCGCGATCCTCATGCCGTGGTTCTTCCTGATCTCCAGCATCCTGGGCACGGTCGACGCGACGAAGAAGATCGCGCAGTATCTCCCCGATCAGGCGGGAACGGTCGTGATGTCCGTCGTTCCCGACACCCTCGACCGCCCGTACGGGCCGTGGGAGGGGCTGTTGATCCTGGTCGGCTGGACCGCGGCGGCGCTCCTGGCCGGGTTCCTCGTCCTCAAGAAGCGGGACGCGTGACCCGCCGTGGACCTCGTGGGACGCGACTGATGGAACCGATTCGGCCCCTTGTAGCCTCCTAGGCCGTGTACGGGGGCGAGTCAGCCCCGAACTGCGTCCAGGGGCAAAGGATGATCGAGGCGTACGGCCTGACGAAGCGCTACGGCGCCAAGACGGCCGTCTACAACCTGTCCTTCCAGGTACGACCGGGTACCGTGACCGGGTTTCTGGGGCCCAACGGCTCCGGGAAATCCACCACGATGCGGATGATCCTGGGGCTCGACACCCCGACGTCCGGCCAGGTCACCATCGGCGGGCACCGGTTCCGTGGACTGCCGAACGCGCCCCGTCAGGTGGGGGCGCTGCTCGACGCGAAGGCTGTGCACGGGGGACGCACCGCACGCAACCATCTGCTGTCCCTGGCCCAGTTGTCGGGGATCCCGGCCCGCCGGGTCGACGAGGTCCTCGGCGTCGTCGGCCTCCAGGATGTGGCCAAAAAGCGCTCTGGCGGTTTCTCTCTCGGTATGGGCCAGCGGCTGGGTATCGCGGCCGCGCTGCTGGGCGATCCGCAGGTGCTGCTGTTCGACGAGCCGGTCAACGGCCTCGACCCCGAGGGCATCCTGTGGGTCCGCAATCTGATGAAGCGGCTGGCCTCGGAGGGCCGTACCGTCTTCGTCTCCAGCCATCTGATGAGCGAAATGGCGCAGACCGCCGAGCACTTGATAGTCATCGGCCGCGGTCAGCTCATGGCCGACATGTCCGTCAGCGAGTTCATCGCCCGCAACTCCGTCGGCTTCGCCCGGGTCCGCACCCCGGACACCGAGCCGGAGCAGCGCGAGAAGCTCGCCACCGCCGTGCACGAGGCGGGCGGGCAGGCGCAGCCTGAGGAGGACGGCGCGCTGCGCGTCACCGGGCTGGCGCTGCCGCAGATCAGCGATCTGGCGCACCACGCCGGGCTCCGGCTGTGGGAGCTGTCCCCGCACCAGGCGTCCCTTGAAGAGGCGTACATGCGGCTCACCCAGGGCTCCGTCGACTACCGCTCCACCGTCGACGCACGTGCCGGCCTCCAGCAGCAGCCCGCGCCGGTGCCCGCCCAGATGCCGCCCGGCGCCCCGGCCCAGATGCCGGCCCCGGGCCAGATGCCGGCCCCGCCCGCACCGGGCCAGGCCGCGCCGGGCGCCCCCGGTGGCTGGGCGCCGCCGCAGGACGCGCAGCACCAGGGGTTCGGCCCCGCCCCGCAGGGCCCGCCGCCCCCGACTCCCCCGGCTTCCCAGCCCGCATCCCCGCACGCCCGGCACGAAGGCGAGGACGCCCGATGAGCACCCAGCAGCAGTACGAAGGCCCCCTGCCCGGCCACCAGGCCCCGCCCGCCCCGCCCGCCGCTCCGGCCCCGCACGGCCCGCAGGGCGGCTGGCCCGGGCAGCAGAACGCCGGCCACCAGGCCCCGGCCGCGGGCGGCTACACCTCGCCGATCCCGATGGCCCGCACCCACCTCGGCCACGCGCTGGTCTCGGAGTGGACCAAGATCCGCTCCGTCCGCTCCACGATGTGGACGCTCGGCGTGATGTTCGCGCTCGTCGTCGGCATCGGTCTGCTGACCGCTGTCGGGCTGAGCGGCGACTCCTACACCGGTATGCCGCTGCTCTCGGGCGGCCTGTTCGGGCTGATGCTCGGCCAGATCTGTGTGATCACCCTCGGCGTGCTCGTGATCACCTCCGAGTACGGCACCGGGATGATCCGCACCACGCTCACCGCCTGCCCCCGGCGCGGGCGGGTGCTCCTCGCCAAGGCCGTGGTGTTCTTCGTGCTGGCCTTCGTCATGACGACGCTCGCCTGCTCGCTCACCGCCCTCGTCCACTCGACCATGCTGAGCGGCCAGGAAGCGCCGGCGGGCGCCAGCGGCATGCCCGGCACCTGGGAGGACGGCACGCTCGTCGCCAGCGGCGGCGAGTGGTTCGGCGCGACCGTCGGCGCCGGGCTCTACGTGGCGCTCCTCGGGCTGCTGTCCCTGGCCATCGGCGCCCTGCTGCGGCACTCGGCCGGGGCGATCACGCTGATGCTCGGTGTCGTCCTGCTGCCGCTGGTGATGGCGCTGTTCATGGCCGGTGAGGCGCTCGCCACCGTCCGCGAGAAGCTCATCGAGTTCTCCCCGCTCAACGGCCTCGCCTCCCTCTACCGGATCCCGATGGCCGAGGACCAGGACGCCACCGGCTGGCCCCTGTTGGGCGGCCTGGCCTGTGTGACGCTCGTCTTCCTCGTACTGGCCTACACCCTGCTGAACAAGCGGGACGTCTGAGGCGGCCGCCCTCGGGACCCCACGGCCGAGCCGCCCGGTGCGACGGGCGTCAGTAGCGGGGGTTCCGGGGGCGCTGCAACCGGGCGGTGCGGCGGTCGCGGGCGTTCCAGCACGCCCGGTGCCAGTGCCGCCGGTCCGCCACATCGCCCTCCAGGGGCCAGGCGACGACGTGCGGGACACCGGGCGGGATCTCCTGGTCGCACCCCGGGCACCGGTAGTGCTTGACCGCCGCTCCCCCGCTTATCTGCCGGACCGCCCACTCCTCGCCGCGCCACATCTCGGTGCGCTCCAGCCCGTACCGCTCCCTGCCCTCGTCGTGCCCACGCCGGTTCGCCGAGGCGTACCGGGCGGCCTTGGCTGACGTGGCGGCGGCGCTGCGGGGCTTGTTACGACGGGGGGACACTGGGCACCTCGGCTTCGGACGGGGCGGTTTCGGCACGGCGGACCGTGGGCGTGTGCGTGGACGCGGACGCCCGCACGCCGGCAGGGACGGTACGGGAGACGGGCGGGCGAGGCCCGTCCGCGTTCCACTCAACCCTACGGGGGCCCGGGTGGGGCGGCCGCCGCTCGTCCACAGGGCGCGGGTCATTGGCGTTCATACGACGAACAAGGGGCGGGCCGTGCCTTTGGCACGTGTCAGGCGTTAATGCTTGTCGAGGGCGCCCGGCCCCCGCGGACGGGCGCTCGTCCGTCGCCCGCGCAGGGCGCCGGACGGGCGGCCGCGCGGACACCCGGCACGGGCCGCACGGGCGGGGCCGGGCACGCACCGGACCCGGCACGGGACCCTCGGCGCGGCCCCCGGGGCAGGGGCCGGTGCGCCGGACGACCTCGGGGGCGTCAAGAGGACGGTGGGGTATGCGAGTTGGAGCTTTTGTCCTGGGCGCCCAGTTCCCGGGCCAGGAGCACACGGAAGCGCTGGAGCGCACGGTCCACTCGGCGCAGGCCGCCGAGGAGAGCGGCCTGGACGCCGTATGGCTGGCCGAACACCACTTCGTCCCGTACGGCGTGTGCCCCTCGGCGGTGACGCTCGCCGCGCTGCTGCTGGGGCGCACACGGCGGATCGGGGTCGGCACGGCCGTCAGCGTGCTGCCCAACGCACACCCGGTCGCTCTGGGCGAGCAGACCGCGCTCCTCCACCTGCTGACGGGCGGCCGTTTCACCCTGGGCGTCGGACGGGGCGGGCCCTGGGTGGACCTGGAGGTCTTCGGCGGCGGCCTCGGCGCGTACGAGGAGGGCTTCCCGGAGGCGCTCGATCTGCTGCTGCGCTGGCTGCGCGAACCCCGCGTCGGCGCCGACGGCGAGCGGTACCGCTTCCGCGAGGTGCCCGTCGTCCCCCGGCCGCGCCCGCCCGACGACGCCCTCGCCGCTCCCCGTCCGGGCACCGCCCCCGGCGGGGACGCGGCGGCGGGGAGCGGCCCGGACGTCGTGGTGGCCTGCACCTCGCCGGCGAGCGTGCGGATGGCGGCGGCCCGCTGTCTGCCGATGCTGCTGGGCATGCACTGCGGCGACGAGGACAAGGCGGAGATGACGGCGCTGTGGCGGCGGGAGGCGAGGGCCGCCGGGCACGACGGCGCCCGGGTGGAGGCGGGCGCGGCACGCCATGTGTCGGCCGGGGTCGCGCAGGTGGGCGACTCGCGGCAGGAGGCGAGCGCCGCGCTGGTGCGGTCGATGCCGGGCTGGCTCCGGCAGGGCCTGGGCGCGCACGTGACCGTCGACGGACGGCGCCGGCCCATGCGGGACCCGGTCGGATACACGGAGTTGCTGTGCCGGCTGCATCCCGTCGGCGCTCCCCGGCTGTGCGCCGACCGGCTGGCGGCGACGGCGGAGCGCACCGGCGTCGGCAGGTTCGCGCTTCTGGTGGAGGGGACCGGCGAGTTGGCCGGTACCCGGCACAACATCCGCCGGCTCGGCGAGGAAGTGCTCCCGCTGCTGAGCTGATCCGGCGGGCGGGGACGGTGCGTGCGGCGACGGCGGTGCGTGGCGGGCCCGTCCGCGCCCGCCATGCGCCGTCGCAGCGCGCGCTCGCGGCAACGACGCATGGCCGTGCGGGATGGCGGAACGGCGGTCGCTGAGCGGACTCAGCAGTCCCGCAGCTCCGGCGACTGGTTGAGCAGCTGGCCCCGGATCGAGGTGAAGCGCGCCAGCCGTTCGTCCGCGGAGCCGTCGAGCGGGAAGACGGCCACACGGTGGCAGTTCTGGAAGGCGAGCCGTACCCCGAAGTGCCGCTCCAGGGCGCCACGTATCGCGTCACTCGCCAGTGCGCGCAGCAGCTGTCCGCGGTGCTGCTCGTCCGGCGGCGGTGTCTGGTTGTCCGCGAACTCCCCGCCCTCCACCTTCAGCTGCGCGACGAGCGTGCTGACCATCTCCCACGCGTACGGGAGAGAAGTCCGGACGCAGTCGACGAACGCCGCCTCATCCACCTCGCCGCGCTCGGCCTGTTCCAGCAGTGCGGGTGGGACGTCGAGCGACATGGGTTCTCCTCTCACGGACCCGGCCCGGGGCCGGGGCTGTCGGATACCGGGGACAGGTCGATCGGGGCTCCGTGTAGTCACGTGACCCCGTACGGCGACGCCCCCCGCTCTTACGGTAAGGGTCAACAGACCCGCACCACACGGAAATGGGAATACTCGCGCCATCGACGAACGAGGCCATCCAGGGGCGAATCGCGCGGGGCACGGGGTGTCCAGTAGCGTGGCCGACCATGCGTCTCGTCATCGCCCGCTGCTCCGTCGACTACGCCGGCAGGCTCACCGCACATCTGCCCTCTGCGCCCCGGCTCATCCTGGTGAAGGCCGACGGCTCGGTCTCCGTCCACGCGGACGACCGCGCCTACAAGCCCCTCAACTGGATGTCTCCGCCGTGCACTCTCAAGGAGGGCGACGATCAGCGCTGGACGGTGGAGAACAAGGCGGGCGAGAAACTCATCATCACGATGGAAGAGGTCCTGCACGACTCCTCGCACGAGCTGGGCGTCGACCCCGGTCTGATCAAGGACGGCGTCGAGGCACATCTCCAGGAGCTGCTCGCTGACCGAATGGAGACCCTGGGCGAGGGCTGGACACTGATCCGGCGTGAATACCCCACCGCCATCGGCCCGGTGGACATCCTCGGCCGGGACGCCGACGGCGCCACCGTCGCCGTGGAGATCAAACGACGCGGGGAGATCGACGGCGTCGAGCAGCTGACCCGCTATCTGGAGCTGCTCAACCGCGACCCCCATCTCGCCCCCGTCAAGGGCGTGTTCGCGGCCCAGGAGATCAAGCCGCAGGCCCGGGTGCTGGCTTCGGACCGCGGCATCGCGTGCCACACACTGGACTACGACGCCCTGCGCGGCATCGAGGACGACAAACTGCGGCTGTTCTGACCGGCCGCACCCTGCCGGGCCCCGGCAGCCCGGGACGCCGCGGCCGTCCGACCGACGACGGCCGCGGCCCGGCCGCCGTTCCCGTACGGATACGCCCGAAGGCCCAGCCCCGGCGTGCCCGGCAGCCGCCCGGCGGTGACGGGCAGGCCCTGCTACTCGGTGCTACTCGGTGCTGCTCGGTGCTACTCGGTCGTTCCGGCGGAGGACGGCGCCTGCCCGCTGCTGGACGGTGCGCTCCCGCCCGCCGTGGCGTCCTGCCGGCCGCCGCCACCGGTCCTGGGCGTGCCCGAGGAGCCGGACGGGCCGGACGAGGCCGGGGGGTCCTCGCTCGGGTCCTCGCCGGGCGGTGTCGACGGGTCCTCGGACGAGGGCGGGTCCTCGGGCGTCGAGGGCGGGTCGTCCGGGGTGGACGGCGGGTCCTCCGGCGAGGTGGACGGGTCGTGCGGCGAGGACGGCGGATCCTGCGGCGAGGACGAGTCGCCGTCCGGGGAACTGGGCTGCTGCGAGGGCTCCTCGGAGTCCTCGTCGCCGTCCGGGGACGAGGAGGGCGGCGGCGGCGCGGTACGGGTGCCGGCTGCGGGCCGCTGCGGGGCGGCGGGCGCGTTGCCGTCGTCGCCGGGCCGCTCGTCGGCGACCGGCCCGTCGTCCTCGCGGGAGGTGGTGTGCTGCGGGCGGACGGTGTCGGGCTTGTCCTCGTCGGAGGAGGTGGCGCCGATGGTGACGACGGTGCCGAGCACGGCGGCCAGCAGCGCGCCCGCACCGGCCGCCGCGAGGTTGCGCCGGCTTCCGGTGAACACCGCGCGCGAGCGGTGCTTGTGGCCGCCGCCGGAGTGGGAGACCGACGGCGTCTGTCGGGTGCTCGCCACGCCCTCCGAGCCGGCTGCGGTGCCCGCGGCGGACCCCGCGGCCGGGACGACACCGGTGGTGTCCGCGACGGGAACGACGCGGGTGGTGTCGGCGGGCGGCACGGCCGGGACGACGGCCGTCGGACCGGTGGCGCCGACGGGCGGCGGCGCCGACTCCTCGGCCCCCTCCGTGGCGAAGCTCTGCGCCTGGGAGAGCGGGGAGGGCGGCGGCGCGGCCGCGGGGCCGCCGAGCCGGTCGGTGATCAGAGCGAGGGCTCTGCGGGCCGCGAAGACGCCGCGCTGCTCGCCGAGGGTGGTACGCAGCCCGAGCGCGGCCTCCAGCTCCGCCCGGGCCCGCTCCGGATTGCCGGTGGTCAGCGCCAGGACGCCCAGGTCGTGGTGGAAGTACGCCTCCTCGGCGACCTCGCCGGACAGCCGCGCGGACTCCTGGCCGTGCCGCAGGATCCGCTCCCAGGCGCTCCAGCGCAGCGCGGCGGCGAGCAGCGGCGCCGCCGTACGGGCCAGCAGCACGGCCGCGCTGTCGTTCCCGGCCTGCTGCGCCCCGCGGACGGCGGCCAGCACGGCGTCGGCCTCGGTGGCGACCTGTGCCGGGGTGACCGAGGGGTGCCCGGCCCACCAGGTGTAGTGCTGGGCGACGGCGGTGGCGTGTGCGGCGCCGCCCTCGGCGTATCCGGCGGCGGTGAGCGGCCCGGCGACGCCGGCGGCGAGCACGAGATGGTCGCCGACGGGTGAGACGAGGCCGGCGGAGAGCAGCTCGGTGGGGCTCTCCCCGGCGTGCGGATCGCCCGTGAGCGCGGGGAGGTGCGGGTGGTGCGGGAGTTCGCCGTCGAGCGCGAGGGCGAGGCGCAGGGTCTGCGCACCGGCGTCCGGCTGGAGCGCGGCGAGCGCCTGTACGAGCGCGGCGGCGTCGGCGGGCAGCGCCTCCCCGGCGCCGGCTTGGCGGCTGCGCAGCAGTGCCCCGGCCCGGACGAAGTGCTGGGGCAGGCCCTCGGTCTCGAACCAGAGGTCGGCCGCCCAGTCCGCCTCCCGGTCGGTCAGCGGGCGGTGCAGGGCGTGTTCGACCAGCTCCAGGCCGGCGGTGCGGCTCAGCCCGGCCAGGAACACTTCCTCGACGCGGGACTCGGGCGCGGGGGCCGCGACCTCGGGGGTGGCGGCGAGCAGGAAGGCGCACTCGGGCGTGGCCCGCAGCAGCTCCTCCAGGGCGGCCCCGCCGAACTCCAGGTCGTCGAGGACGACGACGGCGCCGATCCGGGCGAGCGCCTCGCCCAGCTCGGCCGGGCCCGGCCGGTGCGCGGGCGCGTCCTGTCCGCCGGGCACGTGGGCGGCGGCGAACAGTTCGTGCAGAAGGTCGGTGGGGGTGCGGCGGTAGCCGCTGAGCCGGATGACGCCGTCGGGCGCGAGCGTCGAGACGTCGTGGGCGACGGCGTCCAGCACGCGGGTGCGTCCGCTGCCGCGCGGCCCGGTCAGCCGGACGGAGCGGCCGCGGGTGAGCAGACGGACGAGGCGTTCGCGTTCCTCCTCGCGCTCCAGGAGCGGGCCGGGCGCGGGGGCGCGGCCCGCGCCGGGCGCCGCCTGGGGAAGGGGCCGCCCGGCGGGGTCGAGCTTGCCGGGGACGCCGGGCTGCCGGCCGGGCGGGCAGGGCTCGATCTCGCTGCCGTCGACGGGGTTGACCGTCAGCAGATAGCTGTCGGCGACGAGCTGGACGGCCCGCGAGAGTCCGCCGCCGGTGTGCTCCGGTGCGCCGGCGTCCTGCCGGTGCGGTGCGCTGTCGTGCGCGTCCATGATCGTCCCCCCATTCGGTGGCGGCGCCCTGCGTGCCCGTCCGGCGCGGTGTCCCGGAGGCCGACGAGGAAGGTGTCCCGCTCATTGTCCCGGATGCCGCGGCGCGCGGTCCGGGCCCCCGGGTCACGGCTTGGTGAGGATCCTGGCCGGCTCTGCGGGGACGGGCGGGACGGCGGAGTCCATCTTGTCATGCTCCGCCGCGGTCTGTGCTGCTGTCGCACCCGTCACACCGGTTGCCCGGCCCGGGTCCGGCGGTGCGGGCCTGCCCGCCGGGGGTGCGCCGGCGGCCGGCCGGGGCGGGTGGCCGGCGCCGTGGTCGATGGCGAGGATGCGGTGCAGCCGCGTCGCGACCAGCAGGCGCTGCATCTGCTGGGGCACCCTCCGCAGCACCAGCCTGCGTCCGCAGCGGCCGGCGCGGCGGTGCACGCCCATGATGACGCCGAGGCCGGTGGCGTCCCACGCGGCGAGTCCGGCGAGGTCGAGCACGAGATCGCCGTCGCCTCCGTCGACGGCGGCGTGCAGGGCGGATCTGGCGTCCGCGGCGCTGCGGACATCGAGACAACCTCCGACGACCAGCTCGGCGTGGTCGCCCGTGATGTGCATGTGTGCTCCCCGAGTGGTGTGCGCTGCCGTGGTGTTGACGTGCTTCTCCCCTCTTGAACTGACGGCGGGGACGGCGGCGGCGTTGCCGTCCGTGCCCGAACCGATACGGATTTCACCCCCGCGAGCGAGCACCGGGCCGGGGTGTGCGGGGGTGTGCGGACAGCTGTGCCCGGTGACCGGCCGGGCTCAGTGCTCGTAGAAGCCGTGGCCGCTCTTGCGGCCGAGGTCGCCGGCGTCGACCATGCGCCGCATCGACTCGGGCGGCGCGAACTTGCCGTCCTTCGACTCCGTCCAGATGTTGTCCATGGCGTGCAGCAGGATGTCGACGCCGGTCAGGTCCGCGGTGGCGAGCGGGCCCATGGCGTGCCCGAAGCCGAGCCGGCAGGCGGTGTCGATGTCCTCGGCCGAGGCGACGCCGGACTCCTGGAGCTTGGCGGCCTCCACGACGAGCGCGGCGATGAGCCGGGTGGTGACGAAGCCGGCCACGTCACGGTTGACGACGACGCAGGTCTTGCCGACGGACTCGGCGAACTCCCGGGCGGTCGCGAGGGTTTCGTCGCTGGTCTTGTGGCCGCGCACCAGCTCGCACAGCGCCATCATCGGCACCGGCGAGAAGAAGTGGGTGCCGACGACCCGCTCGGGCCGCGAGGTGGCGGCGGCGATCTTCGTGATGGGGATCGCGGAGGTGTTGGAGGCCAGCACGGCCCCGTCCTTGGCGATCTTGTCGAGCGCGGCGAAGATCTCCTGCTTGACCTCGATCTTCTCGAAGACGGCCTCGACGACGACATCGGCATCGGCTGCCGCGTCCAGATCGGTGGTGGGGGTGATGCGGGCGAGTGCCGCCTCGGCCTCGGCGGCTTCCAGCTTGCCCTTGGCGACGAACTTCTCCAGCGACGCCTTGATCCCGTCGGTGCCGCGGGCGAGCGCCTGATCGGTCACGTCCCGTACGGTGACCTCCCAGCCGGCCTGCGCGGAGACCTGTGCGATGCCCGAGCCCATCAGCCCGGCACCGATGACGGCGAGCTTCTTCGCCTCGTTCTTCACCCTGAGTTCACCCTCGTTTCGTCCCACGTGCCGGGCGGTGCGCTGCCCGGAGCGGAACAGTGGCGCTGCTGCGCCCCGTCCCGGTGCGCGCCGTGTGCACTCGCCCGTGAATCGGCGTCCGTTGGGCGGACATTAGCGGTTCTGCCCGGAGCGTGGGCAGGGAAGAGACACGTATCACGTCTCACATGGCGGACATCACACGGGGCGGCGGAACCGGCCGCCGGCCTCATCGCGCGGGCTTCGTCGCGTACTTGAGGAGTTCGTCGGTGGCGAGCTTCTCGAACGTGTCCAGCCGGGCGAGGGCTTGGCGCGCTACCTGTTCGTGTGACGCGCCCTCAGCTGTGGCGCGGGTGGCACCGCGGGAGACCAGGTTGCAGATGTTGACCAGTTCGGCGGCGACGAGTTCGGGCACCGGGTCGTCGGACGCGGCACCCGTCTCCTCGACGAGGGTCTCGTACAGCCGCTGCGCGGTCTTGTGCTGCATCAGCATGAGGCGGGACATCAGCGGCGGCGCCTCGCGCACGCAGCGCATGAACTCGTCGAATCCCTCCCGCATTCCGGCGTACAGGCTGTGCTCGGAGATGTCCTGGCGCAGCTGCCCGAGCACCGCATCCGCGGCGGACCGGCCCGGCTCGCGCTCGCGCACGGCGACGGAAGGGCGGTCGATCATCTCCTCCTCGCGGTCGAAGAAGAGGTCCTCCTTGGCCGGGAAGTAGTTGTAGACGGTGTTGACCGAGACGTCCGCCGCCTCGGCGATCTCCGCGACCGTCACCGCGTCGAAGCCGCGCTGGAGGAACAGGCCGGTCGCGATGTCGGAGATCCGTCTGCGCGTCTCCCGCTTCTTCCGCTCCCTGCGGCCCTCGGGTTTCCCGCCGCTCCCGTGCGCCGCCTGCTGCTCGTCCGCGGTGCTGGTCATGCCGCCATCGTACACAGCTGTGGGGAGCCTCAATTTTTGGAGAGGTTGCAAACTTTAAGAGCCTCTGTTTTTCTGCTGCCATGCCAGCTGCCATCCACACCGCCGGGCTCGCCCGGACCTTCCGCATGAAGCACCGCACCGTCGAAGCCGTCCGGGGGATCGATCTGACCGTGCAGGAGGGCGAGATCCTCGGCTTCCTCGGCCCCAACGGCGCGGGCAAGACCACGACCCTGCGCATGCTCACGACGCTGCTGCCGCCCACCGCCGGCACCGCGACGGTCGCCGGGCACGACCTGGCCCGCGATCCGGCCGGGGTGCGCCGCCGGATCGGCTACGTCGCCCAGTCCGGCGGCGTCGACCCGGCCGTCCGCGTCCGCGAGGAACTGCTGACCCAGGGCCGCCTCTACCGGCTGGGCAGGGACGCGGCCCAGGAGCGGGCCGAACAGCTCGCACAGCTGCTGGAGTTGACCGAGCTGATGGAGCGGCCGTGCAGGGCGCTCTCGGGCGGGCAGCGCCGGCGTCTGGACATCGCCATGGCCCTCACCCACTCCCCCGCCGTCCTCTTCCTGGACGAGCCGACCACCGGCCTGGACCCCGGCAGCCGTGCGGCGCTGTGGGAACTGGTGCGACAGCTGCGCGAGGAGCACGGCGTCACCGTCTTCCTGACGACGCACTACCTGGACGAGGCGGACGCGCTCGCCGACCGGCTGGTCGTCGTCGACCGCGGCCGCGTCGCCGCCGAGGGAACCTCCGCACAGCTGAAGCAGCACTGGGCCGGGAGCACGGCGGCGAGCCTCCAGGACGCGTTCATCGCGATCACCGGGCGGACCGTCCCGCAGGAGGAGCCGGCAGCCCCGCTCGCCGTCTGAGCCGTACGCCCGCACCCGCCCTCCTGCCGTACGACACAGACCGGAAGACCGGTAGACCGGAAGAACGGAAGGACGCCGTGCTCCCCTTGCTCACCGACACCCGCATCGTCGCCGGGCGGTACATCCGGCAGACGCTCTCCTCACGCCTCTCCCTGGGCATCGGCATGGTGCAGCCGCTGATGTTCCTCGTCTTCTTCGGGCCACTGCTGCACGATCTCCCGCTCGGCGGCGACGGCGACTCCTGGCAGACGCTCGTGCCCGGACTCCTCGTACAGCTGGGGCTGTTCTCCTCCGCCTTCGCCGGCTTCGGCATCATGCTGGAGAAACACCACGGGGTCATCGAGCGCATGCGCGTCACGCCCGCCAGCAGGACGGCGCTGCTCCTGGGCCGTCTCGTGCGGGATGTGCTGCAACTGCTGTTCCAGTCGGCGCTCATCGTGCTGGCCGGGCTCGCCCTCGGGCTGCGTGCGCCGCTGGCCGGGGTGCTGCTCGGGTTCGTGCTGGTGGCCGTCCTCGCCGTCGCGCTCGCCTCGCTCTCCTACGCGCTCGCGATGCGGGTGAGCACGCCGCAGGAGTTCGCTCCCGTCGTCAACACCGTCAACCTGCCCGCGATGCTGCTCTCCGGGATCCTGCTGCCCATGGCGCTGGCCCCCGGCTGGCTGGACGTCCTCTCGCACTTCGTGCCCTTCCGGTACCTGGTGGACGCCGTGCGCGAGGTGTTCGCCGGGCACTACGCGACCGGCGCCGTCGGGCTGGGCGCGCTCGTCACCACCGGGCTCGCCCTCGTCTCGCTGGCGCTGGGCACCCGGGTCTTCCGCACAGCGGGGGCCTGAGCCACCGGGCGCGGGGCGGCGGCGCACGCCCCGCGCCCGGGTGCTGCGGGCTACGCTCGCCGCATGGTCAACCTCACTCGCATCTACACCCGGACCGGCGACAAGGGCACCACCGCGCTCGGCGACATGAGCCGCACCGCCAAGACGGACACGCGGATCGCCGCCTACGCCGACGCCAACGAGGCGAACGCGGCGATCGGGGTGGCGCTGGCGCTGGGCGAGCTCTCCGAGGAGATGAGCACCGTCCTCGTCCGCGTCCAGAACGACCTGTTCGACGTCGGGGCCGATCTGTCCACCCCGGTCGTCGAGGACCCGAAGTACCCGCCGCTGCGCGTGGAGCAGGCGTACATCGACAAGCTGGAGGCGGACTGCGACCGCTTCCTCGCCGAGCTGGAGAAGCTGCGCTCCTTCATCCTGCCGGGCGGCACCCCGGGAGCGGCGCTGCTGCACCAGGCGTGCACCGTCGTGCGCCGGGCTGAGCGTTCGACCTGGGCGGCGCTGGAGGAGCACGGCGAGACGATGAACCCGCTGACCGCCACCTACCTCAACCGCCTCTCGGATCTGCTGTTCATCCTCGCCCGCACGGCCAACAAGCCCGTCGGCGACGTGTTGTGGGTGCCCGGCGGAGAACGGTGAGCACCCCGGGCGGGCGCGGTGACACCCGCGGGCGTGCGCTGCTGATCGACCTCGGCGGCGTACTGGTGGCCGACGCGCTGCCCACGACGGCCGAGGTCTGGTCGCGCCGCCTCGGCCTCACACCGCAGGACGTCGCCGAGGGGATCTACGGCGGCGACGAGGACCAGGTGCTCATCGGCCGGATGAGCGAGCCGGACTGGTGGGACGTGGTCGCGCGCCGGCTCGGCCTGGACGCGGCCCGGACGGCGGCGCTGCGGGACGATCTGACCGGCCACCCGGTCTACGACGACGCCCTCGTCGACGCGGTCCGTGCGGTGCGCCCCGTCGTCCGGACCGCCTTCGTCAGCAACGCGTGGCCGCACACCCGGACCGGTCTGGCCACGCTGCTGTCCCGGGCCGACGCCGCCGTCCTCTCCTGCGAGGTGGGCGTCGCCAAGCCGGACCCGGGCATCTACAGATGTGCCCTGGAAACGCTCGGCGTGGCCGCGCGGGACGCCCTCTTCGTCGACGACCGGGAGGAGAACGTGGCCACCGCGCGGCGGCTGGGAATGCGCGGCCACGTCCACACCGCGACGCCGGAAACCCTCGCAGCTGTCGAGGAGTTCACCGGTGTCCCCTTGCGTGGGGACGCGCCCGGTGGCCACGGAGAGTGATCCGGTAGTTTCCCGTCCATGACAACACCCGGGGGCCAGTCACAGCAGCCGAACCCGTACCAGACGCCGGGCCCCTATCAGCCCCCGCCGCTGCCCGGCGGGCAGCCCAACCCGTACGCGCAGCCCGTCGGCCCGCCCGCGATGCCGACGCCTCCCGGCCCGCCCGCGCCCGGGGGCGGGCGCGGAGGTCCGCGGTGGCTGTGGGCCCTCGGCGGGGCCGTGCTCGCCTCGGCGGTCTGGGCGGCGACGCTGATGGGCACCGGCGCGCTGAAGGACGAGGAGTCGGCGAAGAACGGCGGCAGAGCCCACTTCGCCGGATACCGCTTCCACCACGACATGTGCGAGACGGCGAAGATCGCCTCCTTCACCGACAAGTACGAGATGGCGGAGTTCGACCAGTCCGAGGACCCGGACGGCTGGTCCACGCGCCAGAAGGGCCTCGACTCCAGCCTGTGCAGCCGCACCCTGCACGAGCCCGACAACGACTCGGACTTCCCGCCCGCCGTCTACGTCACCACCACCGTCACCTGGCACAAACGCTCCGACCCCAGCGGGGAGTTCGCCTCACAGCTGCGCAGCTACGAGGACCAGGAGGACAAGACCTCGACCTACACCATCGAGCCCGTCGAGGGGCTCGGTGACGAGGCGTACGAGGTGATCGAGAAGCGGGGCCGCACCGTCGGCAGCATGATCCTCGCCGTCCGCGCCGGGTGGATGACCTACGAGATGCGCTTCTCGTGGATGGGCGGCGGCCCGGACGAGCACTTCGAGCCGCCCTCCCGCAAGAAGCTGCACGACATGATGCTCTCCGACACCCGCGCGACGCTCGCCGCGCTGAAGAAGCCGGACACCGAGGACGCGCCGCAGCGCGACCCGCGCGCCTGAGCTCCGGACCGCCGGGCGCGCCCGGGGCCGTCCGAGCCCGCCCGGCGGGCGGCCCCGCGCACCGTCGGCGGGCCCGCCTGCAGCGGTTCAGGCCCGCCAGGGAGCGCCTGTGCGGGCGCTCGTGTCGTCGGAGGCGGGCACCGGCGCCGGGGCGCGTCCGAAGCGCCGCTCGATCCACTCGACGCCGAACGCGACCAGCTCCCCCGCCTCGAACAGATGGCACGGGGCCGCGCCCACCCGCCCGCTCAGGCCGGTCCCGTGGTCGAGCGCGTCCCGTGCGATCACGGTGAACGGCCACTCCTCCGCCGGGACGAAGGGCGTGTAGTCGAACCCGCCCTCCTCGGTGTCCACGTCCTCGTAGCCGCGCCAGACGCGCTTCCCGTTCTCGTCCAGCACGGGCACGTCGTAGTGCAGATAGCGCTTCCCCGGCGCCTGGGCGAGCGCCTCGGCGTGGTGGAGGAGGGTGAGCGCGTCCAGTGGGGCGCCCAGCAGCAGGACGCGTCCGCCGGCGGCCACGAGCCTGCCCAGCACGCCCTCCGTCCCGTACGGGTCGTCCCAGGGCTGCGAGGCGGTCAGTTCGGCCGCGCGGGCGCCGAGTGCCGCGAAGCTGTCCGGGTGCCGGGTGCGCAGCGCCCCGGGCGTCAGCCGCAGCGCCTCCGGCAACCGCCCGTTGTCGTGGCTGCCCTCGCTCAACGCCGGGTCGTACGCGGGGTGTTCGGCGAGCACCGCCTCCCGCCACTGCTGCGGCCACTGCGCCAGCTCCCACGGGGGCTGGTCGTTCCAGCCGCTGTAGACCAGCAGGGTGCCCCGCTCCCCCACCGCCTCCCGCAGCGCGTCCACGACGGTGCGCGAGCCGCCGGGCACGTAACCCAGCGCGGACAGCTGCGTGTGGAACATCAGCGTGTCGCCCTCCCGCACGCCCAGGGCGCCCAGTTCGCGCACCAGACGTCCCCGGGTGACGGGGCCGTCCGAGAGAGCCAGCAGTTCTTCCTCGTCCACGGCGACGCCTTCCCTCCGTTTTCCTCCGTCAGCTGACGAGCCGTGCGGCCCGTCCGGGCCCGCACACGTGACAACTAACGGAACGTCCCGGTGGTGCCCCGCTCGCGCGGACGGTCGTCCTCCGGTTCGCCGCCGCCCGTCCCGGGCTTCGGCTTCTTGGGCCACACCGTGTAGCTCAGCGCCCACACGACGCAGACGGCGGACATGACGCCCATCTTGATCTGCCACTCACGGAGCGAGGCGACCTGCCCGTCGTCGCCGATGTACCAGATCGCCAGCTGGAGCAGCACCGCCGCGACGGCACCCGCACCGACCGCCCGCGCCGTCATCCGCCACTCGTGCGCGGCGCGTGCCATGCCGTACCGCGGAGGCTTCGCCGGCCGGGGCGCACCCCGCAGCCGGTGCGCCGCGTGCCCGTCCGCCCACTTGATCATGTAGTGCCCGTGGGTGGCCGTGAACCCGATGTAGACCGCCGCCAGTCCGTGCTTCCAGTCCGGCTCGGCCCCGTTCTTGAGGTCGACGGCGGTGACGACGAGCAGGATCAGCTCCAGCATCGGCTCGGCCAGGAGCACCGCCGCTCCGGTGCGCGGCATCCGCAGCAGATACCGCAGTCCCAGACCGGCCGCGAGCAGCACCCAGAAGCCGACCTCGCACAGGACGATCAGCGTCACGACCATGGAACATCCCTCCGGGAACAGCTGTGCGGACAACCGCCTCCAGCCTGGCCCCCGGCACCGCGCCGCCACGTCGTCGGCCGCGACGATTCCCGGCGGCCCGGAGTGCGACGAAGGATGCAGTCCGCCCGGGCGGCCCCTCGCCCCCGCGAAGGACGAGCACACCGGGGCGGCAGCCGTAGCGTGGGCGGAGCGGCTCGGCCCCCGGCGAGGGCTCGGGACTCCGGCACTCGGGACTCCGGCACTCGGGACTCCGGCTCGGGTCCCGGCAAGGGCTCGGCGCCCGGGTGGGAGCCGGGCGGGATCACCGGCGCGGTCCCGACGGGGGCGCGGGAGCCGGGGCGCGAAGTTTTCCACAGGGCGCCGCCAGTGCGCCCCCGCGCCAGGAGAATGGGAGCCATGACCGCAGTCCAGGCCCGTCCACCCGGCGGGCTCCGTGCCCTCCGCCCGCACCGCGACGACGTGCTCATCGCACTCGGCGGTGCCCTGGGCGGGCTGGTCCTGTGGTGGTTCGGGCTGAGCAGCAATCCGGTCCTGCTGCACGGGCCGCGCTGGCTGGTGCTGCTGCCGCAGGCCGCCATGTGCCTCGCCGTGCTCGGCCGGCGCACCCTCCAGCCGTACGCGC
Organism: Streptomyces cacaoi; assembly: GCF_006539165.1. Lineage (GTDB taxonomy): Bacteria > Actinomycetota > Actinomycetes > Streptomycetales > Streptomycetaceae > Streptomyces > Streptomyces cacaoi. The sequence goes on from NZ_BJMM01000013.1 coordinate 21,012, forward strand.
TGCTGCTGGCCCTCGTGGCCCAGCTCACCGACGTACTGCTCGGCTCGCTGCTGAGCACCCTGATCCTGTTCACGGACGTCCTGTACGCGGCCGTCCTCTACGGCTCCCAGCGGCTCGCCCGGGTCTGCCTGTCCGGCTCCGTCGTCTTCACGGCGGTGTTCTCGGTGACGCTGCTGGCGGCCTTCCGCAAACCCGAGCTGCTGCTGATCAGTGCCGCCTGCGCCGGCGTCATGATCGTCCCCACCTCCTCCGGCATGATGATCCGCAACCACCGGGAGGCGGCGGCGGCCGAGCGGCTGCGGGCCGAACAGACCGCGCTGCTCGCCGAGATGGACCGCAAGCAGGCGATCAACGCGGAGCGCGCCCGGATGGCCCGCGAGCTGCACGACGTGGTGGCCAACCACCTCTCCGCGATCGCCATCCACTCCACGGCGGCGCTCTCCCTGCCCGGCCCCGCGCCACCGGGCGACCCGACCCGGGACGCGCTCGGCGTCATCCGGGAGAACAGCGTCCAGGGCCTGGCCGAGATGCGCCGGCTGATCGGCCTGCTGCGGGATTCCGAACGCCGCGACGAGCCCGCGACGGCTCCGTCCCTGGACGGGCTGGACGCCCTCCTGGAGCGTGCCCGGGCCGCGGGCGGCGGTCACCACTTCGCCCTGGAGGACCGCCGTGCGCCCGCGGAACCGCTGCCGGCGCCGGTACAGCTGGCGGCCTACCGGGTGGTCCAGGAAGCCGTCACCAACGCGCTCAAGCACGCCGCCGCGGGCACCGTCACCGTCCTGCTCGACCGGTGCCGCGAGCGCCGCGTCCTGGAGGTCCGGATCACCAGCCCGCTGCCCCGCCCGGCGCCCGGCACGGGAGACGCCGCGGCGCCCCGTGCCCCCGGAGCGGGCGCGGGTCTGATCGGCATGCGCGAACGCGTGGAGCTGCTCGGCGGTGAGCTGGCCGCCGGCCCCGCCGACGGGCCGGACGGCGCCCGCTGCTGGGCGGTGCACGCCGTACTGCCGCTGCCGGACAACGCCGAGGCGGCCGCCCGGAGCCCGTCCGGCCCCGGCACGGACAGGCCCCGCGCCCCCGGGCCCGACCCCTCCCCCGGCACAAACGCCCCCGGCACGGACGGCTCCGGCACGGCAGTCCCGGCCGGGGACGGGCACACGCCGGACGCGCACGAGCCGCCCTCGGGCAGGCACGACGCCCCCGGCGCCCACGAAGCGCCCGCCGGCCCCGGCACGGACGGCCCGAGCAGCACAGAAAGCCCGAGCGGCGCAGAAAGCCCGGGCGGCACGCACGGCAGGAACGGCGCGCGCCACGAGGACGTGAACGGCACGCACGGCAAGTGCGGTGCGGCCGGTCCGGTGGGCGCCGCCCGTCCCGCCGTCGACCCGCACCGCCCATCGAGACGAGGGAGCAGAACCCGTGACCATCCCCGGTGAGGAAAGCCCTCCGCGGGAGCAGCCCGACGCCACGAGAACGGCCGGCCCCCCGGCGGGCCCCGGGCCCGTCCGGGTGCTGGTCGCCGAGGACCAGCAGGCGGTGCGCGCCGGCCTGGTGCTGATCCTGCGGCACGCGGCAGGCATCGAGGTCGCGGGAGAGGCGGGCGACGGCGAGGAGGCGGTGCGGCTCGCACGTGAACTGCGCCCGGATCTGGTGCTGATGGACATCCAGATGCCCCGGCTGGACGGGGTGACGGCCACGGGCCGCATCACCGGTGAGGGCCTCGCCGACGTCCTGGTGCTGACCACCTTCGACCTGGACGAGTACGTGTTCGGCGCGCTGCGCGCCGGGGCGTCCGGCTTCCTGCTGAAGGACAGCGACGCGGCCACGGTGATCGACGCGGTGCGCACCGTCGCCCGGGGTGAGGGCATGCTCGCTCCGGCCGTCACCCGGCGCCTGATCCGGGAGTTCGCCGGCACCGGGCGCCCCGACGACCGAGCGGAGGAGGAACCGCCGGGGCTGGACACCCTGACCAGGCGCGAACGGGAGGTCCTCGGCTGCTTGGGCGAGGGCATGTCCAACGCCACCGTGGCCCGACATCTGCGCATGGCGGAGGCCACGGTGAAGACGCACGTCAGCAGGGTGTTGGCCAAGCTCGGGCTGAGCAGCAGAACGCAGGCGGCCGTGCTGGCGCAGGAGTGGAGCATCCCGGCTCCCTGAGCAGCCCGTGGCCCCGGCGCCGGAGAGCGGACGGGCGGACGGGCCCCGCCGTCGTGGAAGGCCCGACGCGCAAGACCCGGCGTGCCAGGACCGGTCGGGCGAGGACGGACCGCCGAGGAGAGACCGGCGAGGGACGTCCGGCGAGGGAGGCGGTGTGGGCACGCACGGCCCCCGTGCGGACAATTGTGCGGGGCCCGGCCGTACGGACGTACGGCGGTGGCGGCCCGTACGGCCCGCGCCGGAGGACGACTCCGTGGGAGGGCGCGCACGGCCGCCCGACCCGCCGGGCCGCACCGTCCAGCAGGCACACCGCGCAACACGCGGGCACAGCAAGGGAGAAGAGCGCCGTGACGGGCGTGCTCACCGGCTTCGCCGTCATCGCCGCCGTCATCGGCACCGGCTATGTGCTGGGCAGGCTCGGGCTGCTCGGCCCGGGCGGCCGGGACGTGCTCACGAAGCTGGCCTTCCATGTCGCCACCCCCGCCCTGATGTTCGAGACCCTGGCACGGGCGGATCTGTCGCTGCTCGTGTCCGCCCCGCTGGCGGTGACGGCGCTGGCCACCGTCGCCGTCATGGCCGTGTACGCGGTCGTCGGCGTACTGCGGCGCTGGGGCACCGGCTTCACCACCGTGGGCTCGCTGTGCGCGGGCTATGTGAACGCGGGCAACCTCGGTATCCCGGTGGCCGCCTATGTGCTGGGCGATGCCACGCTCGTGGCGCCCGTGCTGCTGTTCCAGCAACTGGTGGTCACACCCATCGCGATGACGGTGCTCGATCTGTCCGGGCCCGGCGGCGAGGCGGGCGCACTGCGCCGGCTCACGGGGCCGCTGCGCAATCCGGTCGTCATCGGCTCGCTCAGCGGGGTGCTGGTGGCCGTCACCGGATGTCCGCTGCCGGAGCCGGTGTGGGAACCGTTCGAGCTGGTGGGCAACATGTCGGTGCCCGCGGTGCTGCTCGCCTTCGGCATATCCCTGCACGGCAGCGCCCTGCCGGGACGGGGCAGCGACCGCGGACCCGTGCTGCTGGCCGTGGCGCTCAAGGTGGCCGGACAGCCGCTGGCCGCGTGGGCGCTGGGCTCGGCCGTCTTCGGGCTGTCGGGCCGGGCGCTGTTCACCGTCGTGGTCACGGCCGCGCTGCCCTCGGCGCAGAACCTCTTCACCTACGCCTCCCGTTATGCCGTGGGCACCCGCCTGGCCCGTGAGGCGATCCTGCTGTCCACCTTCCTGGCGATCCCGGCGCTCGTGCTCATCGCCGCCACCCTCGGCTGAACCAGCGCGGAGCGAACGGGCGTTCAGCCCGCACGGAAGGCCCGGCTCGCTCCCTTTTCCCGCAGGACGTCCGTCCCCTGTTCCGCAGGACACCGGCGGCCGTCCGCTGCCGCGCGGGCGCCCGCATCCGCCGGACGCGGGCGCGCCTCCCGCACGCCTCCGCGGCCGTGACGACGGCACCGGCCGTAACCCGGAGCCCAACCGGCCTCGTTGACAGGGAAGTTCACCCCGGCCGCCCCGGCCCGCGCGGCCCACCGGGCCCCGCGGCGGACGGCCCGCGCCGGCGCCGCCACCGGAGGCCGGGCCCACTCCCGCACGAAGCGAGGTCACGCTGTCATGTCTGCCACGAGCCGCAGCGGGGGCGCCCGCTCCCCGGGCCTCATCCCGCCCCCGACCCGCGCGGACGGCCGACGGGCAGCCCCCGCCCTCGATGTCACCGGTCTGCGCAAGGAGTTCGACGGCAGAACGGTCCTCGACGGCATCGATCTGCACGTCCCGGAAGGAACCGTCTTCTCGCTGCTCGGCCCCAACGGCGCGGGCAAGACGACCACCGTCGCGATCCTCAGCACACTGCTCGCCCCGGACGGCGGCCGGGCCCGCGTCGCCGGCTACGACCTCGTCCGGCAGAGCGAGAGCGTGCGCTCGGTGATCGGCGTCACCGGCCAGTTCGCCGCCGTGGACCCGCTGCTCACCGCCGAGGAGAACCTCCGGCTGATGGCGGACCTCGCGCACCTCGACCGCGCCACCGGCCGCCGCCGCACCGCCGAACTGCTCGACGCCTTCGACCTGACGAAGGCCGCACGCCGCACCGTCGGCACGCTCTCCGGCGGGATGCGCCGCAAACTCGACCTCGCCATGACGCTCGTGGGCGAACCGCGCCTGCTCTTCCTGGACGAGCCCACCACGGGCCTCGACCCGCGCAGCCGCCGCACCGTCTGGGAGACCGTCCGGCGCCTCGTCGACGAACAGCGGGTGACCGTCTTCCTCACCACCCAGTACCTGGAGGAGGCCGATCACCTCGCGGACCGCATCGCCGTCCTGGACCGCGGCCGGATCGTCGCCGAAGGCACGGCCGACGACCTCAAACGCCGGGTCCCCGGCGGCCACATCCGGCTGCACTTCCCCGACCGCGCCGCGCTCCGGGCCGCCGCCGCCCTCCTGGACTCCGGCACCGCCGACCCCGAGGCCCTCACCCTGCGTGTGCCCGGCGACGGCGGCATCCCCGCTCTGCGGGCCGTGCTCGACGTCCTCGGCGAGGCCGCCGTCCCCGCGGACCGGCTCTCCGTGCACACCCCCGACCTGGACGACGTCTTCCTCGCCCTCACCGGCCCCGGCACCCACTCCGAGGAGCACGCCCGATGAGCGCCGCCGCCCTCGCGCTGCGCGACTCCCGCACCATGCTGCGCCGCGTCCTGCTGCACGCGCGCCGCTATCCGAGCCTGTCGCTGTCCGTGCTGATCATGCCGGTGACGATGCTGCTGCTGTTCACCTTCGCCTTCGGCGGCGCGCTCGGCGCGGGCCTCACCGGCGGCAGCGGCCCGGGCTCCGCCGCCGGCTCGGGCGCCGACTACATCGACTACATCGCGCCGGGCATCATGCTGATGGCGGCCACCGCCGGATCCCTGTCGGTCGCGGTCGGCGTCTGCGTCGACATGACCGGAGGCATCGTCAACCGCTTCCGCACCATGTCGATCTCCCGTACCGCGTTCCTGACCGGGCACGTCGTCGGCGCGGTGCTCCAGACGATGGCGGGCGTCGTGCTCGTGACCGTCGTCGCCGTGCTGATCGGCTTCCGGCCCGACGCGAGCCCGCTGGAGTGGCTCGCGGCCCTGGGGCTGCTGACGCTGGTCGCGCTGGCGCTGGCCTGGCTGTCGGCCGGCTTCGGACTCGTCGCCAGGACGGTGGAGTCCGCCAGCAACATGCCGATGCCGCTGCAATTCCTGCCGTTCCTCGGCAGTGCCGTCGTCACCCCGGAGACGATGCCCGCCGGGCTGCGCTGGTTCGCCGAACACCAGCCGTTCACCCCCGTCATCGAGACGCTCCGGGGGCTGCTCACCGGGGACGGCATCGGCACCGACGGGCCGGTGGCGCTCGCCTGGTGCACGGGCCTCGTCCTCGTCGGCCATCTGTGGGCGCGCCGGGCGTTCCACCGCTCCGCCGCCGGGCGCTGACCGCCCCGGCGGCCGTCCCCACAGGGGCCGGGGCGGCCGGACCACCGCCGTACGACGGCGAGCCCCGGGCGGCCGGACGGCTCAGGCGACGTTCACGCGCTGCCCGGGAGGGGCCGCCTCCAGCCAGGCCAGAAAGCCGGTCAACGCGTCCTCGCTGAGCGCCAGTTCGACCCGCTCCCGGGCGGGCCCCACCGCGCAGGCCAGCACGACGGCGTCGGACAGCAGCGCCTGCTCCTCCTCGCCCTGCGGGCCTCTGCGCTCCAGAACGTCGATGGCCCCGCGCACCAGTTGGCGGCGGGGCCTGGGGGCATACGAGAAGACGCGGAACCACTCGATCCGGTCACCGTTGTAGCGGGCGATTCCGTACGCCCAGCCTTTTCCGGTGGGCTCAGCTGCCTCGCCCTCGGAGACCTCCCACCGCAGATTGCAGTCGAACGTCCCGCCGGACCGCTGGATGAGCCGCCTGCGTACCCCGAAGGCGAACAGCCCCACCAGCACCAACAGGACGACCGCGCCGCACAGCAACAGAGCGAGGACCATCTTCACCGACCTCCTCGCTCACTCAGGACCCCGGGCCTCGCGGGTCTCGACAACTGCTTCTCTATGGCTTCAGCCGCGGACGGCCCCGGAACATTCCGGGACCACCCGCGGCTGAGGTGTCGTGATGACGCGCCGCCGTGCGACGGCAGTGCGTCAGCGAACGGCGGTCACCGCTCGCAGCCGGACGCTGGCGCGCTTCTCCGCGTCGTCGTCCGCCTGGGACTTGGCCTGCTCCAGCGCCCGCTCGGCACGCTCGACGTCGATCTCGTCGGTCAGCTCGGCGACCTCGGCGAGCAGCGAGAGCTGGTTCTCCGCGAACGAGATGAAGCCGCCGTGCACGGCGGCGACGACGGTGCCGTCCCCGCTCTCACCACTCGTCCGGATGGTGACCGGGCCGGACTCCAGCACACCGAGCAGCGGCTGGTGGCCGGGCATGACACCGATATCACCCGACGAGGTGCGCGCGACGACCAGGCTGGCCTCGCCCGACCAGACCTTGCGGTCGGCGGCGACCAACTCGACGTGCAGCTCAGCCACTGTGGCTCCTCAGACTGGGATGGAAAAAGGATACGGGGTGCGGAGCGGGGGCGGATACGCGCATCCGCCCCCGCCGGCGGCACGGGGCGCGAAGCCGTCCATGGCTCCGCGCCGGCACGCGCCGGGGCGCGACGTCAGGAGACGCCCAGCTCCTTCGCCTTGGCCTTGAGGTCGTCGAGGCCACCGCACATGAAGAACGCCTGCTCGGGGAAGTGGTCGTACTCGCCGTCGGCGATCGCGTTGAAGGCCGCGATCGACTCGTCCAGCGGAACGTCCGATCCGTCGAGGCCGGTGAACTGCTTCGCCGCGTGGGTGTTCTGCGACAGGAAGCGCTCGATACGGCGGGCGCGGGACACCGTGAGCTTGTCCTCCTCGGACAGCTCGTCGATACCCAGGATGGAGATGATGTCCTGGAGGTCCTTGTACTTCTGGAGGATCCCCTTGACGCGCTCGGCGCAGTTGTAGTGCTCCTGCGAGACGAACCGCGGGTCCAGGATCCGGGAGGTGGAGTCCAGCGGGTCCACCGCCGGGTAGATGCCCTTCTCCGAGATCGGACGCGAGAGCACCGTGGTGGCGTCCAGGTGCGCGAACGTCGTCGCCGGCGCCGGGTCGGTGAGGTCGTCCGCGGGCACGTAGATCGCCTGCATCGAGGTGATGGAGTGGCCACGGGTCGAGGTGATGCGCTCCTGGAGCACACCCATCTCGTCCGCCAGGTTCGGCTGGTAGCCCACCGCGGAGGGCATACGGCCGAGCAGGGTGGAGACCTCGGAACCGGCCTGGGTGAAGCGGAAGATGTTGTCGATGAAGAACAGCACGTCCTGCTTCTGCACATCGCGGAAGTACTCCGCCATGGTCAGACCGGCCAGCGCGACGCGCAGACGCGTCCCCGGGGGCTCGTCCATCTGACCGAAGACCAGCGCGGTCTGCGGGAGAACGCCGGACTCGGCCATCTCCTCGATCAGGTCGTTGCCCTCACGGGTGCGCTCGCCGACGCCCGCGAAGACGGAAACGCCCTCGTGCAGCTTGGCCACACGCATGATCATTTCCTGGATGAGCACGGTCTTGCCGACGCCGGCGCCGCCGAACAGACCGATCTTGCCGCCCTTGACGTACGGGGTCAGCAGGTCGACGACCTTCAGACCCGTCTCGAACATCTCGGTCTTGGACTCGAGCTGGTCGAACTCCGGGGCCTTGCGGTGGATGGACCACCGCTCGGTGACCTCGGACTCGGCCTCCGGCTCGTTCAGGATCCGGCCCAGGGTGTTGAACACCCGGCCCTTGGTGACGTCGCCGACGGGCACGGTGATGCCCTCGCCGGTGTCGGTCACCGGCGCCTGGCGCACCAGGCCGTCGGTCGGCTCCATGGAGATCGCACGGACCACGCCCTCACCGAGGTGCTGGGCGACCTCCAGGGTCAGCGTCTTGCGCTTGCCGTCCTCGGACGGGTCGAGGACCTCGACCGTCAGCGCGTTGTAGATCTCCGGCATGGCGTCGACGGGGAACTCCACGTCGACGACCGGGCCGATGACCCGGGCAACGCGGCCCGTCGCAGCGGCCGTCTCAACTGTGGTGGTCATGGTTAGCGGTCACTCCCCGCGTTAGCGTCAGCCAGCGCGCTCGCCCCACCGACGATCTCGCTGATTTCCTGGGTGATGTCGGCCTGCCGGGCCGCATTCGCAAGCCGCGTCAGCGACTTGATCAGTTCTTCGGCGTTGTCGGTCGCCGACTTCATCGCCCGGCGCGTGGCGGCGTGCTTGGAAGCAGCCGCCTGGAGCAGGGCGTTGTAGATCCGCGACTCGACGTACCGCGGCAGCAGCGCGTCCAGCACGTCCTCGGCCGAGGGCTCGAAGTCGTACAGCGGCAGGACGCCCTTCGCGCCGGCCTCGGCCGCCGCCTGCCCCTCCTCGAAGGTGAGCGGCAGCATCCGGTTCTCCACCGGGGTCTGCGTCATCATCGAGACGAACTCGGTGTAGACGATGTGCAGTTCGTCCACGCCGCCCTCGGACTCGGTGTCCGCGGTGATCGCCTCGATCAACGGCGCCGCGACGGCCTTCGCGTCGGCGTACGTCGGGCTGTCGGTGAAGCCCGTCCACGACTTCTCCACCGGGCGGCCCCGGAAGCCGTAGTAGGACACACCCTTGGAGCCGACGATGAAGCTGACGACCTCCTTGCCCTCCGCGGCGAGCCGGTTGTTCAGCTGCTCGGCCGCCTTGATGGCGTTGGAGTTGTAGCCGCCTGCCAGACCGCGGTCGCTCGTGATGAGCAGCACCGCGGCCCGCGTCGGACGCTCCGCCTCGGTGGTCAGCGGGTGCCGGGCGTCGGACCCCTGCGCGACGGCGCCGACCGCGCGGGTCAGCTCCTTCGCGTAGGGCTCGGAGGCGGCCACCTTGCGCTGTGCCTTGATGATGCGCGAGGCGGCGATCATCTCCATCGCCCTGGTGATCTTCTTGGTCGCGGAGACGGACTTGATCCGCCTCTTGTAGACCCTGAGCTGAGCACCCATGCTCAGCCCTCGCCCAGCAGCTTGCCGTCGGCGGTCTCGAACTGCTTCTTGAACTCGTCGACCGCGTCGCCCAGGGACTGGATCGTGTCGTCCGACATCTTGGCGCCCTCGCGGATGCCCGTCATCAGACCCTGGTGCTCGCGGCGCATGTAGTCCAGCAGCTCGCGCTCGAAGCGGCGGATGTCCTCCACCGGCACGTCGTCCATCTTGCCGTTGGTGCCCGACCAGATGGAGACGACCTGCTCCTCGGTGGCGAACGGTGCGTACTGCGCCTGCTTCAGCAGCTCCGTCATCCGCTTACCGCGCTCCAGCGCCGCCTTCGAGGCGTCGTCCAGGTCGGAACCGAAGGCGGCGAACGCCTCCAGCTCGCGGTACTGCGCCAGGTCCACCCGGAGCGAACCGGTGATCTGCCGCACGGCCCGGTGCTGGGCCGAACCACCCACACGGGAGACGGAGATACCGACGTTCAGCGCCGGGCGCTGGCCCGCGTTGAACAGGTCGGACTCCAGGAAGCACTGGCCGTCGGTGATGGAGATGACGTTGGTCGGAATGAACGCCGAGACGTCGTTCGCCTTCGTCTCGACGATCGGCAGACCCGTCATCGAGCCCTTGCCCATGTCGTCCGACAGCTTCGCGCAGCGCTCCAGCAGCCGGGAGTGCAGGTAGAAGACGTCGCCGGGGTAGGCCTCGCGGCCCGGCGGACGGCGCAGCAGCAGGGACACGGCGCGGTAGGCGTCGGCCTGCTTCGAGAGGTCGTCGAAGACGACCAGGACGTGCTTGCCCTGGTACATCCAGTGCTGGCCGATCGCCGAACCGGTGTACGGGGCGATGTACTTGAAGCCGGCCGGGTCGGACGCGGGGGCGGCGACGATCGTCGTGTACTCCAGGGCGCCGGCCTCCTCCAGCGCGCCGCGCACGGACGCGATGGTGGAGCCCTTCTGGCCGACGGCGACGTAGATGCAGCGCACCTGCTTGTCCGGGTCGCCCGAGCGCCAGTTGTCGCGCTGGTTGATGATCGTGTCGATGCCGAGCGCGGTCTTGCCGGTCTGCCGGTCACCGATGATCAGCTGACGCTGGCCGCGGCCGATCGGCGTCATGGTGTCGACGGCCTTGTAGCCCGTCTCCATCGGCTCGTGGACGGACTTGCGCTGCATGACCGTGGGGGCCTGGAGCTCCAGCGCGCGACGGCCCTCGGCCTCGATGTCACCGAGCCCGTCGACGGGGTTGCCCAGCGGGTCCACGACACGGCCGAGGTAGCCGTCCCCGACAGGGACCGACAGCACCTCGCCGGTGCGCTGAACCGGCTGGCCCTCCTCGATGCCGCTGAACTCACCGAGGACGACCGCGCCGATCTCGCGCTCCTCCAGGTTGAGGGCGAGGCCGAGAGTGCCGTCCTCGAACTTCAGCAGCTCATTCGCCATGGTCGAGGGCAGCCCCTCCACCTTCGCGATGCCATCGCTGGCAGCGCTGACCGTACCGACCTCTTCGCGCGAGGCCGCGTCCGGCGTGTACGACTGGACAAAGTTCTCCAGCGCGTCCCGGATCTCATCCGGCCGGATCGTGAGCTCCGCCATCTGGGTTCCCTGCTCTCCTTGTTGGGCCCGTAAATCTTCGGGGGGGCCTGGGGGTCGTCCCCCAGAAGGTTTTCTGTACGGCCCAACTCGGGCCGCGTGCGTGCTTGTTGAGTTGGTGTGGCGCGCGGGCTGCCGCCGGTCAGCCGGCCATCCTCCGACGTGCGTCCTCCAGCCGGTCGGCGATCGAGCCGTTGATCAGCTCGTCGCCCACCCGCACGGTGATCCCGCCGAGGACCTCGGGGTCCACGTCCAGGTTCAGGTGGACCTGGCGTCCGTACAGCGTGGCCAGCGCGGCGCCGAGGCGCTGCTTCTGCTGGTCACTGAGCGGCACGGCGGACGTGACGACCGCCACCGACCGGTTGCGGCGCTCCGCCGCCAGCCGGGAGAGGTTCTCCAGCCCGCCCTCCAGGCTACGGCCCCGCGCCTGTGTGACGAGACGCGTCACCAGCCGCTCGGTGACCGGCCGGGCCTTGCCGCCGAGCAGCGAGTGCAGCAGCTCGGACTTGGCGGCCGGGGCCGCGGTCCGGCTGGTCAGCGCGGAGCGCAGCCGGGACGAGGTGTCCGAGGAGGACGACAGGATCCGGGAGAACCGGAACAGCTCGTCCTCGACGTCGTCCAGCGAGCCGTCCCGCTCGGCGGCGACCAGGTCGGCCTCGTCGGCCAGCTGCTCGACCGAGTCGACCAGGTCGCGCGGCGACGACCAGCGCGAGCGGACCATGCCGGAGACCAGATCCACGACCTCGCCGGTGACCTGGCCGCCGAGCACGCGCTGGGCGAGGCCGGCCTTGGCCTCACCGTCCTGCGCCGGGTCGGTGAGGACCCGGCGCAGCGAGACCTCGCGCTCCAGCAGCGTGGTCACGGCGGCGAGCTCGTCGGCGAGTGCCGTGGCGTCGACCGTGGTGCTGTCGGTCAGCGCGGTCAGGCTCTCACGTGCGGCGGCAAGCGCCTCACGGCTCGCTCCATTCATCGGGCGGCCCCGTTGGCGCTACCCGCTTCGGCGTTCCCGGCGTCCCGCTCCAGGCCGTCGAGGAACCGGTCGATGACGCGGCTCTGCCGGGCGTGGTCCTCCAGGGACTCCCCGACCAGCTTGCCCGCCAGCTCCGTGGCGAGCGTGCCGACGTCCTGCCGCAGGGCCTGGGCGGCCTGCTTGCGGTCGGCCTCGATCTGGGCGTGGCCGGCAGCGATGATCTCCTCGCGCTGCCGCTGGCCCTCGGCGCGCATCTCGGCGATGAGCGCGGCGCCCTGCTCCTGAGCCTCGGAACGCAGCCGGGCGGCCTCGTGGCGGGCCTCCGCGAGCTGGTCCTTGTACTGCTGCAGGACGTCGGACGCCTCCTGCTGGGCCGCCTCGGCCTTCTCGATGCCGCCCTCGATGGCTTCACGACGCTCTTCCAGCACCTTGTTGATGCTCGGGAGGAGCTTCTTCCACAGGAAGAAGAAGACGATGGCGAATGCGATCAGGCCGATGACGAGCTCTGGGATCGGCGGAACGAGCGGGTTCTGCGGAACCTCGGTCTCCGCCATGTGTACCAGGGCGTTCACGTCAGTGCCTTCCGTCGGAAATGGGTTCGTTCGCTCGGCAGATCAGGAGCGGAAGATGAAGCCCATGACGATGCCGATCAGGGCCAGCGCCTCACAGAAGGCGAAGCCGAGGATCTGGTTCTGACGGATCAGGCCGGCGGCCTCGGGCTGGCGGGCCAGGGCCTGGGTGCCGTTGCCGAAGACGATGCCGACGCCGATGCCGGGGCCGATGGCGGCGAGACCGTAGCCGACGGAGCCCAGGTTGCCGGTGACGCCCTTCTCAGCGGCGAGGTTGACCATTTCGAGAGCAGCGGACATGCCGTTACTTCCTTCTCTGTACGGACCGGCGGGGGTTGGCCGCCGGACAGCTTGGGGGTTGTGCGAGGGGAACGGGCTTGCTCAGTGTTCCTCGACGAGCGCGCCCTGGATGTAGGTGCAGGTCAGCAGGACGAAGACGTACGCCTGGATGACCTGGATGAAGAGCTCGAACGCGATCATCACGATCGTCATCACGAAGGAGACGACGGAGTAGGCGATGCCGATGCCGTTGAGCATGTACCAGGTCGCGATGGTGAACAGCGCCACCAGCATGTGACCGGCGAACATGTTCGCGAAGAGCCGGACGGCGTGGGTGAAGGGCCGCACCAGCAGATTCGAGAAGAACTCGATGATCATGACCAGCGGCAGCACCGGGCCGAGCGACTTGTCGTAGCCGGTGAAGTTCTTCCAGGCGCCGACGAATCCCTGGCGCTTGAACGTGAGCCCGACCCAGAGGATGTAGACGAGCAGCGCGAGACCCAGCGGGATCGAGAAGATCGACGTCACCGGGAACTGGGCGAGCGGGATGACGGACCACAGGTTCATCACCCAGACGAAGAAGAAGAGCGCCACCACGAGGGGGACGTACTTCTCGCCTTCCTTCTTGCCGATGGTCTCGTAGACGACTCCGCGGCGGATGAAGTCGTAGCCGGCCTCGCCGACCATCTGGAGCTTGCCCGGCACCAACTTGGGCTTGTTGAAGGCGGCCCAGAAGAACCAGACGATCGCGAGCGTACCGACGAGTGCGAGCAGTATCGGCTTGTTGAAGTCGAAGCCGCCGATGCTGAACATCGGCTCGAAGACGAACGAGTGGAGCCCTGGAGCCTCGAAGCCGCAGCCACTGAAAAGGTGGCAGTCGGTCTCAAAGGCGAGCATCTGGTCAGTACTCACCGCGGGCTCCTTCTGCATGGCGCATGAAAACGGCTACCTCGTTGTGTCGGCGCGGCGTGCGGCCACGGAACGGCACTGGTCTTGGTCTTGCGAATCGGGGGGCGGCGGCGGTCAGGGTGCGGGAGTGTCCGATCCGTCCCGGATGATCCGGAACTCCGGGAAACTCTGCCGTCCCCGCCTGCTGCGCCGCAGTTGGCACCGGACGATAGCAGTTGCTCGAACGAGCACTTATCCCGCCCCTACGAGACCCCGGCCCGCCGGGCCTCACGAATTCGCCCCAGAAGCGGCAGGCTTGCTGTCGCCCGGGGCGGACCCTTCCGGTTCGACGTACATGATCTTGGCCTTCAGGTACGCCCTTCCCTGCGCCGCGACCCACACCACGGTGGCGCCCAGCAGCGTGAACGCGAACGTACGGGTGTCGAAAAGGGTCGTATCCCGGAAAACCACCAGGACGACGAAGAGCAGCAGGATCTGCGTCGTGTACAGCAGCAGGCCCATCGCCTGAAAGAGATGCGGAAAGGATTTGGCGGTCCGCTGGAGAACGTAAAGGCCCATCCCCATGAAGAGGATCACCACGAGCGCTCCAGCAGCCGCACCGATGGCTCCCTTACCGCCTGCGAACACGCCGCTGACCACTGCGGCCACGACACCGGCTACGGCGGTCGGGACGGCGCAATGCAGCAGCATGCGAGCGTCGTTCGACTGCATGTGGTGTGCTCCGGGGAAATCGGGGTCGACTGACGTCGAGGACGAGCGTAGCCCGGCACGGGAGACGAGCGTCCCGCCCGAAGAGGCCGGGTCAACGCGGCACTTCGGTACGTCACCGGGTTTCGTGAACGGTATCACAAACTATTTGATGAGGTCTTTACCTGCTGAGTGTGCCCCCCGTCACACACTCGGTCCGAAGTCCCCCGAACCGGCGACACCGGCCGGGGAGCACCGTACAGGCCCCGGCTCAGCGCTTGTGCCCCACCGTCCGCCGCCGGGTCAACGCCGTGGCACCGTGCGGCGTTCGGGCCTTCGCCGCACCGCCGCCCTCGTCCGCGGTCTCGTCCCCCGTGCCGCCCCCCGCGCCGTCGCTCCGTGCGACCGCGCCGCCACCCGCGGGCTGTTCACCACCGCCCCCGGCCTGCCCGGGACCGCTCCCCGGGGGCGTCTCGGACGCCGTGGAGGCCGCGGAAGCACCGGCCGCCGGGCCGTCCTCCCCGCGCCGGTAGCGGGGCGGCACGAACCCGCTGGCCCAGCGCGGCACTCGGGGCGTGAACCGGGGCAGCAGCAGGATCACCAGCCCCACGGCGCTCAGCACGACGATGGCCAGCACGATGGCGAGGCTGGAGGAGCGCACGGAGAAGGCGACGGCGCCGAAGGCGATCAACGCCGCCCAGAAATACATGATCAGGACGGCCCGGCTGTGCGAGTGCCCGATCTCCAGCAGCCGGTGGTGCAGATGCCCGCGGTCGGCCGCGAACGGCGACTGTCCGCGCCAGGTCCGGCGGACGATGGCCAGCACGAGGTCGGCGAACGGCACGGCGATGATCGTCAACGGCAGCAGCATGGGGATGTAGACGGGCACCATCGAGTGCACGGCCGAACGCATCGAACCCGTGCTGTCGGTGATGCGGTCCGGGTCGACCTGGCCCGTGATCGAGGCCGCGCCCGCGGCCAGCACCAGCCCGATGAGCATCGAGCCCGAGTCGCCCATGAAGATCCGCGCCGGATGCATGTTGTGCGGCAGGAAGCCCAGGCACATGCCCATCAGCACGGCCGCGAACAGCGTTGCGGGCGCCGCCGCTTCGATGCCGTAGCCGTACCACATCCGGTACGCGTACATGAAGAACGCTGCGGCCGCGATGCACACCATGCCGCCGGCCAGACCGTCGAGCCCGTCGACGAAGTTCACGGCGTTGATGGTGAGCACGACCAGCGCGACCGTCAGCAGCGTGCCCTGGAGCGGGGTGAACGCCACGTTCCCCACACCGGGGATGGGGAGCCACAGGATGGTCAGGCCCTGCCAGACCATGACGCCGGCGGCGATCATCTGGCCGCCGAGCTTCACCAGCGCGTCCACGCCCCACTTGTCGTCCAGGACGCCGATCAGCCAGATCAGCCCGGCGCCCGACAGCAGCGCCCTGGGCTCGTCGGAGAGCGTGAACAGCTCCCCGATGTTGGTCAGTTGAGAGGCGACGAGCAGACCCGCGCACAGCCCGCCGAACATCGCGATACCGCCCAGCCTGGGCGTCGGCTCACGGTGCACGTCGCGCGCCCGTACCGGAGGCGCCGCACCGGCCGCGATGGCGAACTTCCGCACCGGCCCGGTCAGCAGATAGGTGACCGCGGCCGTGACGCAGAGCGTCAGCAGATATTCACGCACGGGCTCCCCAGAGTTCTCGTGGGCTGCTCAGGCCCCACACGATAGGTCACGTATCCCCGGCTGCCCGCTCCCGCGACGGCCGTGGTCCCCGGCCGCCGGGCCGCGCCGCTGCCGGACGGCTCCCCGGCGGGGGAGCCCGGCACGCCGCGCTCGGGCGGGCTGATCGCGCCGTGCGCACGCAGATGAGCGCACTGTGTGCTCACGGCGCCGCGCCACAGCCTAAGACACACGCCGCGGCCTGCTGGTTCTCGGTACGGCCCGCGGACGTCCTAGGTGTGCGCCGGAACACCCGTGAGCGCGGTGATCACCGGCTCCAGGGCCCCGTTGATCTCCTCGCCGACGGTGCGGAAGTACGGAATGGGAGCGCCGTACGGGTCGTAGATCTCGTCGGCCTCGGGGCTGGGCGCGAGCAGCCAGCCACGCAGCGCGGCGGCGGCCTGCACCAGCGCGTGCGCACGCTCGACGACGCTCTCGGCGGTCCGCGGCGCCGGCAGCGTCGCCGGGTCTATCGCCCGCACCAGTCGGGTGAACTCCTTGAGCGTGAAGGTGCGCAGGCCGGCGGAGTGGCCCATGGAGATGACCTGCGCCCGGTGGTCACGGGTCGCGGTCAGCACCAGGTCCGCCTTGATCACATGCTCGTCGAGCAGCTCACGGCCGATGAACCCGTCGGCGTCGGCGCCGTGTTCGTGCAGCACGGACACGGCGTTCTCCTCCATGGGCGCGCCCTCGTGGCCCCACGTGCCGGCGCTCTCCACCACGAGCCCGCCGGTGCGGCCGTCGCCGAGGCGGGCGGCCAGAGCATGCCGGGTGAGCCGCTCGGTGATCGGCGAGCGGCAGACGTTGCCTGTGGAGACGTGGAGGATCCGGAACGCGCCATCGGCGCCGCTTATGCCGCCGGCCTTGGCCGGGCCACGCCCTTCGGGGGCGGTCACTACGGGGCCACCTCCAGGCCCGGTACGACCTTGCGCAGCTCGTCGGCGCTGATCGCCCCCGCGCGCAGCAGCACGGGCGTGGAGCGGGTGACGTCGACGATGGAGGACGGCACGGCCTCGGCCGTCGGCCCTCCGTCGAGATAGACCGCGACGGACTCGCCCAGCATCTCCTGGGCGGCGTCGCAGGTCTGCGGCGAGGGGTGACCGGTCAGATTCGCCGAGGAGACGGCCATCGGGCCGAACTCGGTGAGCAGTTCGATGGCCACGGGGTGCAGCGGCATCCGTACGCCCACGGTGCCCTGCGTCTCGCCCAGGTCCCAGGCGAGGGAGGGCTGGTGCCGGGCGATGAGGGTGAGCGCGCCGGGCCAGAAGGCGTCGACGAGTTCCCAGGCCGTCTCGGAGAAGTCGGTCACCAGCCCGTGCAGGGTGTTCGGTGAGCCGACGAGCACCGGCGACGGCATGTTGCGGCCGCGGCCCTTGGCCTCCAGGAGATCGCCGACGGCCTCGGAGTTGAACGCGTCGGCGCCCACGCCGTAGACGGTGTCCGTGGGCAGCACGACCAGCTCGCCGCGCTTGACCGCGGATGCGGCCTCGCGCAGGCCCATCGCGCGGTCGGAGGCGTCGGAGCAGTCATATCGCCGTGCCATGGTTACGGCACCTCCCTGCGTGCAGTGGCAAAACGGGGCCGGTTGTTCAGGTCGGGGTGGTCCGCGGCGTCCGCCCAGCCGCGGTCCTCGGTGAAGATCCAGGGCACCTGTCCGCCCTGGGTGTCGGCGTGCTCGATGACGACGACGCCCCCGGGGCGCAGCAGCCGGTGGGCCGCGCGCTCCAGGCCGCGGATCGTCTCCAGGCCGTCCTCGCCCGAGAACAACGCGAGCTGCGGGTCGTGGTCGCGGGCCTCGGGGGCGACATACTCCCACTCGGTGAGCGGAATGTACGGCGGATTGGAGATCACCAGGTCGACCTGGCCGTCGAGTTCCGGCAGCGCGGTGAGCGCGTCCGCGTGGTGCAGGGCGACGCGGGAGCCCTCGACGTTGCGGCGGGCCCACTCCAGGGCCCCCTCGTCGAGCTCCACGGCGTGCACCCGCGAGCGCGGCACCTCCTGGGCGAGGGCCAGGGCGATGGCGCCGGAGCCGGTGCACAGATCGACGATGAGCGGTTCGGCGACGTCCATGGCGCGTACCGCGTCTATCGCCCAGCCGACCACCGACTCCGTCTCGGGCCGGGGCACGAACACCCCTGCGCCGACCCGGAGTTCGAGGTAGCGGAAGAAGGCCCGGCCGGTGATGTGCTGCAACGGCTCCCGGGCCTCGCGCCGGGCGACGGCCTCCCAGTAGCGCGCGTCGAAGTCGGCGTCGGCGACCCGGTGCAGCTCCCCGCGTTTGACGCCGTGCACGAAGGCCGCCAGCTCCTCCGCGTCGAACCGCGGCGAGGGCACGCCCGCGTCGGCCAGCCGCTGTGTGGCCTGCGCGACCTCAGCCAGCAACACGTTCACGTTCCGTCCCCATCCGTCTCACCGCACCCTGCCGTATCCCGGGCCCGGACTCACTGCGCGGCG
Organism: Streptomyces cacaoi; assembly: GCF_006539165.1. Taxonomy (GTDB): domain Bacteria; phylum Actinomycetota; class Actinomycetes; order Streptomycetales; family Streptomycetaceae; genus Streptomyces; species Streptomyces cacaoi. The sequence goes on from NZ_BJMM01000013.1 coordinate 39,347, forward strand.
GCCAGCTTGGCAGCGGAGTCCGCGTCCACGCAGGCCTGGATGACCGGGTCCAGCTCGCCGTCGAGCACCTGGTCGAGGTTGTACGCCTTGAAACCGACACGGTGGTCGGAGATCCGGTTCTCCGGGAAGTTGTAGGTGCGCACCCGCTCGGAACGGTCGACGGTACGCACCTGGCTGCGGCGCGCGTCCGAGGCTTCCCGCTCGGCCTCCTCCTGGGCCGCGGCCAGCAGCCGGGCGCGCAGGATGCGCAGCGCCTGCTCCTTGTTCTGCAACTGGCTCTTCTCGTTCTGGCAGGAGACGACGATGCCGGTGGGCTCGTGGGTGATGCGCACGGCGGAGTCGGTGGTGTTCACCGACTGCCCGCCGGGCCCGGAGGAACGGTAGACGTCGATCCGCAGGTCGTTCGGGCTGATCTCGACATCGACCTCTTCGGCCTCGGGCAGGACCAGCACACCGGCCGCCGAGGTGTGGATGCGCCCCTGCGACTCGGTGGCCGGCACCCGCTGCACGCGGTGCACCCCGCCCTCGTACTTGAGCCGGGCCCACACGCCGGCGCCGGGCTCCGCCGCGCCCTTGGTCTTCACGGCCACCTGGACGTCCTTGTAGCCGCCCAGGTCGGACTCGTTGGAGTCGATCATCTCGGTGCGCCAGCCGCTGCGCTCGGCGTACCGCAGATACATCCGCAGCAGATCGCCGGCGAACAGCGCCGACTCCTCGCCGCCCTCGCCCGCCTTGATCTCCAGGATGACGTCCTTGTCGTCGCTCGGGTCGCGCGGGACGAGCAGCAGCCGCAGCCGCTCCGTCAGCTCCTCGCGGCGCTGCTGGAGCTGCTTGACCTCGTCGGCGAACTCCGGTTCCTCAGCGGCGAGTTCACGGGCCGTCTCGATGTCGTCACCGGTCTGCTTCCACTCGCGGTAGGCCGTCACGATCGGTGTCAGCTCGGCGTAGCGCTTGTTGAGCCGGCGGGCGCCCGCCTGATCGGCGTGGATCGCCGGATCGGCGAGCTGCTTTTCGAGGTCGGCGTGCTCGCCGACGAGATCCTCGACCGCCTCGAACATCGTGTGCATCCCTTTGCTGGAGAAACGAAGGCGCCGCGGCGCCGGAACACCAAAAGAGCGCCGGCCGTGCCGCCCCCGACGGGCGGCACGGGCCGGCGCTGTGGTGTCGCTACTTCTTGGCCGTGCCGGCGTTCTTGCCGAAGCGGGCCTCGAAGCGGGCCACACGGCCACCGGTGTCGAGGATCTTCTGCTTGCCGGTGTAGAAGGGGTGGCAAGCCGAGCAGATGTCGGCGCGGATGACGCCCTCCGACACGGTGCTACGGGTCGTGAACGAGTTGCCACAGGTGCAGCTGACCTGGGTCTCGTGGTACTCCGGGTGGATGTCGCGCTTCAAGGTCACTCCTAGGTTCGGGAGGGCGCCGGGTCGGGAGACGGGTTGTCCACCGTGAACCGGGGCCGACGGTCAAGTTTGCCACTGCTGACCGCACCCCCCAAAACCGGGGCCCGGACGACGGTATTCCCCCGGTGCTCCCCGGCGCCGCACCGGCCCGGTTCCGGCGGAAGCGGCCTCACTCCCCGCCGGGTTCCCCCGCGGCCTCGGCCCGCTTCGTCCCCTTTCCGCCCGGGACGACGCCCCCTATGTCGGTCTTGTCGCCGGCGGATCCCTTGGTGGCGGACTTCGGTATCGCGCGGTCGTCCCGCAGCGCGTGCCACACCTTCGAGGTCTTCGACTCCATCGGCACGACCCGGTTGGGATCGGCCGGGTCGTACTGCACGGGCAGGGTCGTCATCTGGATGTCGTCGGACTTGATCCCCTTCAGCATCCTGGCCAGCCCGGACAGCTCCTTGACCGAGTCCAGCTCGGAGTCCGTCGTCACCGCTGAGGTCGCGGTGTCGGCCAGGTCGTAGAGCCGCTTGGGGTTGTCGAACAGGTTGACGCTGTTGACCTGGTCCATCAGCGCCTTGATGAACGCCTGCTGCAACTGGATACGGCCCAGGTCGCTGCCGTCCCCGACGCCGTGCCGGGTCCGCACCAGGCCGAGCGACTGCTCGCCGTCGAGGGTGTGGGTGCCGGCCTGGAGGTCGAGGTGGCTGTCCTTGTCCTTGATGGCCTTGTTCGTCGTCATCTTCACCCCGCCGAGGGTGTCGATGAGCTTCTTGAAGCCGGAGAAGTCGACCTCCAGATAGTGGTCCATCCGGACCCCGGAGAGCTTCTCGACGGTCTTGACCGCGCAGGCCGGGCCCCCGGTCTCGTACGCGCTGTTGAACATCGCGCGCTGGGCGGGCACCCGCCGGTTGCCGGCGCTCTCGTCGCCCTGGCAGGAGGGCCGCTCGACGAGCGTGTCCCGCGGTATGGAGACGACGCTGGCCTTGTCGTGCTTCTCGTTGATGTGCACGACCATCGCGGTGTCCGAGCGGGCCCCGCCCTGGTCCTCCCCGTACTTGGCGTTGTCGCCCTCCCGGGAGTCCGAGCCGAGCACCAGGATGTCCATCGAGCCGTTCGGCACGTCCTGGGGGCGGTCGGTCCCCAGCGCCGCGTTGATGTCGACGCCGGAGATGTTGCCGTTCAGTTTGAAGTAGACGAAGCCGAGGCTCGTACCACCGAGCACCACGGCTCCGGCCAGGGTCCACGCGGCGGCGCGCGTCACGCGCTGACGCCCCGTGCGCGGCTTGCGACGGCGGCCGGTGGCGCGTATGCCCCGGGAGCGGCGCCCGTCCGCCGTGTCGCCCTCGTTGCTGTCGCCGGCCATCTTCACTCTTCCCTCAGTCCTGCCGTTCGCCTGTTGTCCGATGTGGACGCGATGTCTCGCGGAAGGGTTGCACAACGCGTCACCGGCACGCGTTTATCTCGCACCGACGGACAGAGGCGCCCCGACGGGGCCGTCGCTCCGCACTGATCCCGTTCTACCTGCGACGACGCATCCGCGCCCGGCGAGAGCGGACGGGTTGCTCCGGGCAACCACCTGTGGTCAAGCTCTCAGCAGGCAAAACACACGGCGAGGGCCGCCCCACCGTGTGTAATGGAGCGGCCCTCGCCTGATCCGTCCGGGCGATCCGGTCAGTCCTGCCCGTTGCCCGGCGCAGGCGTCGTCTTCTGGATCTGGAGCAGGAACTCCGCGTTGGACTTCGTCTGCTTCATCTTGTCCAGGAGCAGCTCGACGGCCTGCTGCTGGTCCAGGGCGTGCAGGACGCGGCGGAGCTTCCAGACGATCTGGAGCTCCTCGTTCGCCATGAGGATCTCCTCCTTGCGGGTGCTGGACGCCTCGACGTCCACCGCGGGGAAGATCCGCTTGTCGGCGAGCTTCCGCTCCAGCTTCAGCTCCATGTTGCCGGTGCCCTTGAACTCCTCGAAGATCACGTCGTCCATGCGGGAGCCGGTCTCGACCATGGCCGTCGCGACGATCGTCAGGGAGCCGCCGTCCTCGATGTTGCGCGCCGCACCGAAGAACTTCTTCGGCGGGTAGAGCGCCGTCGAGTCGACACCACCGGACAGGATGCGCCCGGAGGCCGGGGCCGCCAGGTTGTAGGCGCGGCCCAGCCGGGTGATCGAGTCCAGCAGCACGACGACGTCGTGACCCAGCTCGACGAGCCGCTTGGCCCGCTCGATGGCCAGCTCGGCGACCGTGGTGTGGTCCTCGGCGGGCCGGTCGAAGGTCGAGGAGATGACCTCGCCCTTGACCGACCGCTGCATGTCGGTGACCTCTTCCGGACGCTCGTCGACGAGGACGACCATCAGGTGGCACTCGGGGCTGTTGTGCGTGATCGCGTTGGCGATCGCCTGCATGATCATGGTCTTACCGGTCTTCGGCGGGGCCACGATCAGACCGCGCTGCCCCTTGCCGATGGGCGAGACCAGATCGATGATCCGGGTCGTCAGCTGGTTCGGCTCCGTCTCCAGCCGCAGCCGCTCCTGCGGGTACAGCGGCGTCAGCTTGGTGAACTCCGGACGGCCCTTGCCGCCTTCGGGCGCCATGCCGTTGACGGAGTCCAGCCGCACCAGCGCGTTGAACTTCTCGCGCCGCTCGCCCTCGCGGGGCTGCCGCACCGCGCCGGTGATGTGGTCACCCTTGCGCAGCCCGTTCTTGCGCACCTGCGCGAGCGAGACGTACACGTCGTTCGGCCCCGGCAGGTAGCCGGAGGTCCGCACGAACGCGTAGTTGTCGAGGATGTCGAGGATGCCGGCGACCGGGATCAGGACGTCGTCCTCGGCGATCTGCGGCTCGCCGTAGTCCTCGCGGCCACGGCGTCCACGACGGTCGCGGTAGCGCCCGCGACGGCCACGACGGCCGGGGCCCTCGTCGTCGAAGTCGCGGTTGCCGCCGCCGCCCTGGTTCTGCTGACCGCCGCCGTCACCGCCCTTGTTGCGCTGCCGGTCCCGCTGACGGTCCCGCTTGGACTGACGGTCCTGCTGCTTGCCGTCACCGCCCTGGCCGCCGCCCTTCTCCGGCTTCTCGGCGCGCTCGGACGACTTCTCGCCCTTCTCGCCCCTGTCCGCCTTCTCGGACCGGCCGGCCTCCTGCTTGCCGCCGTCGCCCGCCGACTCGGCCTTGCCGCCCTTGGCGTCCTTGCCCGCCTTCGTCTCCTGCGCGGAGCCGGAGGCGTCCTGGCCGGCGGACCCGGCGGATTCCGTCTTGCCACGGCGCGCACGTCCCCCGGCTGCCTTGGCGTCGCCCTCGGGCTGGCCCGGGATCTCGATCTGCTGCTGGGCGTCCTGGCCGTCCTGGCCCGCGGGCTCGCCGGTACGGGCGCGGGAGGTGCTGCGCCGCTTCGGCTTCGCCTCGGCGGTCTCCGCCTCGGCCTTCTCCGACGCACCCGCGTCGGAGGTCTTGCTCTTGCTGGACGTGCCGGCTGCTGCGGCGTCCGAGGACGAACTGCCGCTCGCCTGACGCTCCTTGATGACCTCGATCAACTGGCTCTTGCGCATCCGCGCGGTGCCCTTGATGCCGAGGCTGGAGGCGACCTGCTGGAGTTCGGCCAGAACCATGCCCTCAAGCCCCGTGCCCGAACGCCGACGCCGGGGTGCGGCACCGGAGGCAGGCGAGGCGGATGCGTCCGTAGCAGGCGCCGCGGCACCGTCGGCTGCGGTATCGGCGTTCACGCCCATCAGATCGGTGGTGTCGCTCACGAAGGGTCCTTCCCTGGAGCGGACGTCGGCCAGTCTGGCTCGGCGACCGGTTGTGCTGTCCGGCTGGAGTCCTGTGCTCTCGGACCTGGCCGGGGCGGTGGTCCCGCCTGGATGTACGGCGGGGAGATCAGTACGTGGGTACGGCATGAAGCGTCGACGTGGAAGTCCTTCACACCGGCTCCGGAGCGTGTTCGGTGCTGCCCGGCAGTGATCCAAGCAGTGTGGGAAGCTCCTGGAAGAAGAGATGGTCCCAGCTGGGGCTACCAGGGGAACACGCAAGCACCGCACTCTTCGAACCGTCACACCGTGTCGTTCGCGGTGTGCGCGCCCCAAGAGACTGCGCATGCTGACTTGAGATTAACACTACCGGATCCAACAAACATTCCCCCTCTCGAAGACCGGTATGCGACAGTCACCGGGGTGCGCTGCCTGCGCCTCCCGGTGCGCCGTCGGGGCCGTCCGTGCCCCTCGACCCTCCTGTGGCCTCGCCCGACGCACCGGTGTGGAGCGGCAGCACGCTCGCTCCCGCGGTGTCCAAGGAGAGCCGGTTCGCGGTCCAGCCCTCGCCTGCGAGCTGGGACATCTTGTCGGCCTCGCCGTCGTCGGCGGGCAGTGCCAGCACCGTGGGGCCCGCGCCGGAGATGACGGCGGGCACCCCCTCGGACCGCAGCCGGGCGACCAGATCGGCACTCTCGGTCATCGCGGGCGAACGGTACTCCTGGTGCAGCCGGTCCTCGGTGGCGGCGAGCAGCAGCTCGGGCCGCCGGGTCAGCGCCTCGACCAGCAGCGCGGCACGTCCGGCGTTGAACGCCGCGTCCACGTGCGGCACGGTGCGCGGGAGCAGGCCCCGCGCGGTCTCGGTGAGCATCGGCTTGGCGGGCACGAAGACGACGGGCAGCAGTGCGGCGGCGGGCTCCAGCCGCACGGCGCGGGCCGCGCCCCCGTCGCTCCAGGCGAGCGTGAAGCCGCCGAGCAGGCACGCCGCGACGTTGTCCGGGTGGCCCTCGATCTCGGAGGCCAGCTCCAGCATGCCGGTCTCGTCGAGCCGGGCCTCGCCCCCGGTGGTGACGGCGCGGGCCGCCATGACGCCCGCGCAGATGGCCGCCGAGGAGGAGCCCAGGCCGCGCCCGTGCGGGATGCGGTTCGCGCAGACGACCTCCAGTCCGCGCGGCTGCCCGCCCAGCAGATCGAACGTCGTGCGCAGGGACTTCACGAGCAGATGGCGCTCGTCCCGGGGCAGGGTGCCGGCGCCCTCCCCGGCGATGTCGACGTGCAGGCCGGAGTCCGCGACCCGGACGACCACGTCGTCGTAGAGCCCGAGGGCGAGCCCCATGGCATCGAAGCCGGGACCGAGGTTGGCGCTGGTGGCGGGGGTTCGCACACGGACGGCGGCGGCACGGAACGCGGGACCGGCCATCTTCCGATGACTCTCCTTGATGTGGTTTGCGAGCAGCACCCCGGAACCGCGGCGGCGCCGGACCGGTCAACGTCTCCGGAAAGACGTGGCACACGCCCCTCACGGGTGACGTGCGCGAAGCGGGGTGAATCTCAGCCTATCGAAGGTGGGTTCACTGGCGACATAGGGCGCACAGGAGGCGCACGATGCGTGTCGTGAGCCACCCTGCGCTCCTTGCCCGCCGGCCCGGCCCGCAACCCGCGACGGGCCGGGCTCGTTGGTGCTGCTCCGGCGCGCTTCCGCACCGGGGCAGCCGGGGCGGAAGAGCAGGCCGGGCCGGGCGAGCGGGCCGGTCGTGCCGGGTCAGACGAGGCCGAGCCGGGCGGCTGCGGCGTCCGCGTCGACCGGCACGGTGACCGGCTGCGGGGCGCCGGCGACGGCCCAGTCGGGGTCCTTGAGGCCGTTGCCGGTGACGGTGCACACGATCCGCGACCCGGGCTCGACCCTGCCCTGCTCGGCGGCCTGGAGCAGCCCGGCGACCGAAGCGGCCGAGGCCGGCTCGACGAAGACGCCCTCGCGGGACGCCAACAGCTTGTAGGCGCGCAGGATCTGACGATCGGTCACCGAATCGATGAGCCCGCCGGACTCCTCCCGCGCCCGCTCGGCCGTCGTCCACGACGCCGGGTTGCCGATCCGGATGGCGGTGGCGAGCGTCGTCGGCTCCTTCACCGGCTCACCGCGCACGATCGGCGCGGCACCCGACGCCTGGAAGCCCCACATGCGCGGGGTGCGGGTGGCCACGGCGGGCAGCTCGCCACCGCCGGGGGCGGTGGAGGGCGTCGGGCGGGAGTACTCACGGTAGCCCTTCCAATAGGCCGTGATGTTCCCGGCGTTGCCGACCGGCAGCACATGGATGTCGGGGGCGTCGCCGAGCATGTCGACGATCTCGAACGCCGCGGTCTTCTGTCCCTCGATCCGGGCCGGATTGACCGAATTCACCAGCGCCACCGGGTACTTCTCGGACAGGCCGCGCGCCAGCGTCAGGCAGTCGTCGAAGTTCCCCTCCACCTGGAGGATCTCCGCGCCGTGCACCAGCGCCTGGCCCATCTTCCCCAGCGCGATCTTGCCCTGGGGCACCAGCACGGCGCAGACCATCCCGGCCCGCACCGCGTAGGCGGCGGCCGAGGCGGAAGTGTTGCCCGTGGAGGCGCAGATGACGGCCTGCGCGCCGTTCTCCTTGGCCTTGGTGATGGCCATCGTCATGCCGCGGTCCTTGAAGGAACCGGTGGGGTTGGCGCCCTCGACCTTGAGGTGGACGTCGCAGCCGGTCAGCTCGGAGAGCACCTGGGCCGGAACGAGCGGCGTACCGCCCTCACGGAGCGTGACGGGAGTCGTGTCGGCGTCGACCGGGAGGCGGTCCCGGTACTCCTCGATGATGCCGCGCCACTGCGGACGGCCGGCGCCGCGCCCCGGCTCCCTGGGCCCCTCGGCCTCGGACATCCGTGACATCGGAGGTTCCATGACGGTCACTTCTTCTCGGCTCCCTTGCTCACCGTTGCCCGGTGCTGCTCATTACTCACCCTCGACCCGCATGATGCTGGCCACCCCGCGCACGGTGTCGAGGCCGCGCAGCGCCTCCACCGTCGCGCTGAGCGCCGCGTCCGCGGCCCGGTGCGTGACGACGACGAGCCAGGCGCCGTCGTGCGCACCCTCCTTGCCCTTCTGCCGCACGGTGTCGATGGAGACCCCGTGCTCCGCGAAGACCGTCGCCACCTGCGCGAGGACGCCCGGCTTGTCGGCCACGTCCAGGCTGATGTGGTACCGGGTCACCACCTCGCCCATCGGGGAAACAGGCAGCTGCGTGTAGGCGGACTCGCCCGGCCCCTTGGCTCCGTTGAGCTTGTTGCGGCAGGCGGCCACCAGATCGCCCAGCACGGCCGAGGCCGTGGGCGAGCCCCCGGCTCCGGGGCCGTAGAACATGAGCTGCCCGGCGGCCTCCGACTCGACGAAGACCGCGTTGTACGCCTCGCGCACCGAGGCCAGGGGGTGGCTCAGCGGGATCATCGCCGGGTGCACCCGCGCGGTCACCGAGCGTCCGTCGGCGGCGCGTTCACAGATCGCCAGGAGCTTGACGGTGCAGCCCATGCGCCGCGCGGAGGCGATGTCGGCCGCCGACACCTCGGTGAGCCCCTCGCGGTGCACGTCGTCGAGGCGTACCCGGGTGTGGAAGGCGATACCGGCCAGGATCGCGGCCTTGGCCGCCGCGTCGAAGCCCTCCACATCGGCCGTGGGGTCGGCCTCGGCGTAACCGAGCGCGGTGGCCTCGTCGAGCGCCTCGGCGTACCCGGCGCCCGTCGAATCCATGCGGTCGAGGATGAAGTTGGTGGTGCCGTTGACGATGCCCAGGACGCGGTTGACGGTGTCACCGGCCAGCGACTCGCGCAGCGGACGCACCAGCGGGATGGCGGCGGCCACGGCCGCCTCGTAGAACAGGTCGGCCGCGTGTTTCTCGGCCGCCTCGTGCAGCGTGGCGCCGTCCTCGGCCAGCAGGGCCTTGTTGGCGGTCACCACGCTCGCACCGTGCTGGAACGCGGAGGTGATCAGGGAGCGGGCGGGCTCGATGCCGCCGATGACCTCCACGACGACGTCGACGTCCTCCCGCGCCACCAGCGCGGCGGCGTCGGTGGTGACGAGCTCGGGCGCGATCCCCGCGCGGACCCGGTCGGGGCGGCGCACGGCGACCCCGGCCAGCTCGACCGGGGCGCCGATGCGCTGCGCGAGGTCCTCGGCGTGCGTCGTCATGATGCGTGCCACCTCTGAGCCGACCACTCCACAGCCCAGCAGCGCCACCTTCAGCGGACGCGTACGCATCATCCGACCTCGTCTTCCGTCTGTCTCGTCACAGCGTGTCGTGTGGTGTCAAGTCTCACGTACCGGTCCGCGGATTCCACGCCGGGTCCAGCATGTGGGACATAAATCTCGCTAGCCGACATCGAGTCGCAGGAGATCCTCCTCCGTCTCACGCCGCACGATCGTCCGTGCCGCACCGTCCTTGACGGCGACCACGGGCGGCCGCAGGGCGTGGTTGTAATTGCTCGCCATCGAGCGGCAGTACGCGCCGGTCGCGGGTACCGCCAGGAGGTCTCCGGGCGCGAGGTCGGCGGGCAGGAACGCGTCGCGCACGACGATGTCGCCGCTCTCGCAGTGCTTGCCGACCACGCGGCTGAGCATCGGCTCGGCGTCCGAGGAACGGGACACCAGCGCGACGCTGTACTCCGCGTCGTACAACGCGGTACGGATGTTGTCCGACATCCCGCCGTCGACGCTCACATAGGTGCGCAGCCCCTCCAGCTCCTTGAGCGTGCCCACCTCGTACAGCGTGAACGCCGTCGGCCCGACGATCGCGCGGCCCGGCTCGACCGACAGCCGCGGCACCGCCAGCCCGGCCGCCTCGCACTCCCGTGTGACGATGTCGCGCAGGGCCTTGGCGATGTCGTGCGGCGCGCTCGGGTCGTCCTCCGCGGTGTAGGCGATGCCCAGCCCGCCGCCCAGATCGATCTCCGGCAGCTCCACCCCGTGCTCGTCCCGCACGGCCGTCAGCAGACCGACGACGCGGCGTGCGGAGACCTCGAAGCCGGCCATGTCGAAGATCTGCGAGCCGATGTGCGAGTGGATCCCGGTCAGCTCCAGGTCGTCCAGCTGGAGCACCCGGCGGACGGCCTCCGCCGCCGGCCCTCCCCCGGCCTCCGGGTGTGCGGCGCTCCCGGCGAGCGCGAGCCCGAACTTCTGGTCCTCGTGCGCTGTCGCGATGAACTCGTGCGTGTGCGCCTCGACACCGACCGTGACCCGGATCTGCACCGGCTGCCGCCTGCCGTGCCGCCGCGCCGCGTGCGCCACCCGCGCGATCTCCTGGAACGAGTCGAGCACGATCCGCCCGACCCCGGCCCCGACCGCCCGGTCGATCTCCTCGGACGACTTGTTGTTGCCGTGCAGCGCGATCCGCTCCGGCGGCATCCCGGCGTCCAGCGCGGTGGCCAGCTCGCCACCCGAGCAGACGTCGAGGTTCAGCCCCTCCTCGTGCAGCCAGCGCACGACGGCACGGGAGAGGAACGCCTTCCCCGCGTAGTAGACGTCCGCGCCCTCGCCGAAGGCGGAGCGCCAGGCCCGGCAGCGGGCCCGGAAGTCGGCCTCGTCCAGGATGTAGGCGGGCGTACCGAACTCCTCGGCCAGCGCACGGACATCGAGCCCGCCCACCGAGACGGCGCCGTCCGCGGACCGCCGGACGGTCTGCGCCCACACCTGCGGGTCGAGGCTGTTGAGATCGGCGGGCGGAGCTGTGCTCCCGGGGTAGCGCCCCTCCGGAAGCACATCGGCGTGCCGGGGCCCTGCGGGGTGTGCGGAACGGCTCATGACTCTTCGTGTCCCTAGATGTGTGCGGGTGCGGTGACGCCGAGCTGGGACAGGCCGCCGGCCAGCACCGCTGCGGTGGCTTCGGCGAGAGCCAGCCGCGCACGGTGGGCGGCCCCGGGTTTCTCGTCCCCGCGGGGCAGCGGCTCACCGGCGTCGTGGAAGTCCGCGAAGGCACCGGCGACGGCGTCCAGGTGGCGGGCGAGCGGCCCCGGCTCCGTGATCCGCGCCCGGTCGGCGAGCAGCGCCAGCAGCCGGCGCCCGCCGGAGCCCACCGCCGTCTGCCGGCCGCTGGGCTCAGGCCCGGCGCCCAGCTCACGCCCGGCGCGCACGAGGGCGCAGGCACGCGCGTGGGCGTACTGCACGCGGAACAGCGAGCTGGAGCGCTCCGTCCGGACCGCCAGCGCCTCCGGGCGCTCACCGGTCGCCTCGGCCCAGCGCGGAATGTCCCGCGCCGGATCGTCCTCCACCCGCGCCCGGGGAAGGACCTCGGCGCCCTCCGGCCACACGGCGGCGTCCGGATCACCGCCCCCTCCCGGGGCTCCCGGCACGGCACCGGGCGCGGCCCGGCTCCCCATGAGCTCCCGTACGAGCGCGCCCCGCGCCCCCTCGTCCAGCGTCACGTTCACAAAACCCCCGCCGACCACCTCGGCCGAGGCCACCCCCTCCGCGCGCCCGAGCCGGGCACACAGCACATCCGCGACCTCACGGGGGGTGGCCCCCGCCTGCGCGGCGATCCGGAAGGCGATGCCCGTCGCGTAGTCGCCGGGCCCTCTGCGGGGCGGCGACTCGACGACGATGCGGGGCCTCTCGGGGAGGCCGCGCACCTCCCCTGCCGCATGGGCGCAGCGCAGCGTGTGCCGGAGGGTGCGCGAGAGCTGGGCGGGGGTCACGGAACAAGCGTATGGGAGGCCCACCAGGGCCACGCGAACAGGTTTCTGCTCCGCCCCGCACCCCACCGCGGCCCGCACCCCGGGACGCGTCCCGCCCCGGACGGCCCGCTCAGGGCTCGACGGTCCCGGAAACGGCGGACCCGGGCGCCCGCGCCGCACCCTCCCCCGCTCCGGCTCTGCCGCACTCCTCCTCGCCGTCCCCGGCGCTTCTGCTCTCCGGAACCGCGACGGTCTCCCGCACGGCCGGCTCCGCCGCGGACGCCCGACCCGTGGTTCTGCCGTGCATCAACTGCCGCACCATGCGCACCAGCTCGGCAGGCTCGAAAGGTTTCGCGAGGAAGGCGTCCACACCCGTCTCGGCGCCCACCACACCGGAATGATTCAGCTCGGTCGACGCCGTCACCAGCGCGACCGGGACGTCCCGCGTCCGCGGATCCGCCCGGAGCCGCTCGGCGGTCCGCACCCCGTCGAGCCGCGGCATCACGGCATCGAGCGTGACGACGTCCGGCTGGAGGCGGTGCACCACCTCCAGGCACTCGGCGCCGTCGACTGCGGTCACCACCTCGAAGCCCTCCAGCTCGAGATTGACCCTGATCAGCTGCCGGATGACGCTGCTGTCGTCGACAACCAGCACCCGGCCGGACATACCTGGCACACCACACAGCGTAGGCGCGCAACTCCACGCCCGGAGGGCTTTTGCCCATTTCCGCCCCCTCACCTCCCCCGCCGGTGAAACCCCGTTCCGGACCACCCCCCACAAGCTGATAGTGTTCTTCATGTCGCCGCCACAGACGGCCGACAAGCCCCCGTAGCTCAGGGGATAGAGCAACGGCCTCCGGAGCCGTGTGCGCAGGTTCGAATCCTGCCGGGGGTACTTCTCGTCGAAGTACCGAAACGCCCTGTGACCGACCCGAGATGTCGATCACGGGGCGTCTTTGCATGCTCGCCCGGTGACCCGTCTCGCTGTCCCCGCAACGGGTCCGCTCCTACGCGAGCACACCTCCCGACATCCGCGGAAGACACGGCACCGGCGGGGACGCCGTCTCAGTCGCCCACCCGCACAGGCGTGATGACGTAGCCCATCTCCAACAGCCGTGGCAGATAGTGCTCCAGAGCCTGCACGGACTGCGAGCGGTTGCCGCCGCCGTCGTGCGAGAGGACGATCGCCCCCGCGTCCGCGCCGGAGATCACCCGGGAACGGATGGTGGCCGCGCCGGGCCGCGACCAGTCGGTGGTGTCCACGGACCAGCCCACCGGCTCCATGCCCAGCCGTGCACAGATGCGCAGCGAAGCGCGGTCCCACGCGCCGTACGGTGCCCGGGCCAGGCTGGGAGGCGCCCCGAGCAGGCGGTACAGCAGCCGGCTCGTGCCCCCCAGCTCCTCCTCGACCCGCTGCACCGACAGCTTGTCGAGCTGCGGATGGCTCCAGCTGTGGTTGCCGACGAGGTGCCCGTCCGCCGCGATCTTCTTGACCAGATGCGGATACTCCTGGGCGCACTGCCCGACGACGAAGAAGGTCGCCTTGACCCCGTGCCGCCGCAGCACGTCGAGGACGGCCGGGGTGTGCACGGGGTGCGGGCCGTCGTCGAAGGTCAGCGCGATCCGCTTGTCCTCACCGCCCAGCCGCAGGTGGGCACCCTGGCGCACGGAAGTGGGCAACCGCGCGCCGGAGCGCCCCACGGTTCCCCGGGGCACGCCCGTGTAGGGGCGTGTGCGGTACGAGTAGGGGCGCCCCGCGCTCGCATGCGCAGGCCGCCGTCCCAGGCGACCGGACGCGGCTGCCCCGTGCAGCCGGCCCGATGACGAGGAGGCGCCGCCGAGCGCCCGGTGGGACGATGCCGCACCGGACGCACCTCCGGTCGAGTCCTGCGTCCAGGCCCAGCCACCGGCGGCACCGAGGCAGGCCACGGCTCCGCCCAGCAGAGCCCGACGACGCGTCAGTCCACACTTGTCATACTGCATGACTTATAGATCTCACGGCTCCCGCACGGCCGCGTTCATTGACACGGCCCCGGCAGCGACTTCAGCCGCACGCAGCTCCCGGCGTGCGCGATCCGCGCTTCCCGGTTACGCCCGGCCCCCAGGGCGGGGCCTCCCACCCGGAAGTCGGCCGCCGAGCCCGTCACTCCAGCTCGTACCGGTGCTCCGGCTCCTGCTCCCGGCGGACGACGGCGACCGGGCACGCCGCGTGATGCAGGATCGCCTGGCTGACCGACCCCAGCAGCAGCCCCGCGAAACCACCGCGCCCCCGCGCGCCCACCACGAGGAGCTGCGCCTCCTCGCTCGCCTCGATCAGTGCCTGCCGCGTGTACTCCTGGATCAGCTGCGGGACGACGCGGACCTCCGGGTACTGCTCACGCCAGGGTGCGAGCGCGGCCTCCAGGGTGCGCTCGGCCTCGGCCCTGAGCGTGTCGAGGTCGTAGACGGGCGGCATCTGCACCCCCGGTCCGACGGCGACCGGCCCCGTCCAGTTGTTCCAGGCGTGCAGGGCGACGAGTTCGGCCCCGCGCAACGAGGCTTCGGCGAACGCCCAGCCGACGGCCGCGTCTCCCACGTCCGAGCCGTCGACCCCCAGCAGCAGGGGCCCGGAGGCGGCCGGCCTGCCCCGCGCGACGAGCAGCGGGCACGCGGCGTGCGCGGCGAGGTGGACCGCCACGGAACCGACGAGCAACCCCGTGACGCCTCCGAGGCCCCGCGTTCCCACGACGACGAGCGCGGCGCCCTGCGAGGCGTCCGTCAGCACGGACAGCGGCGACCCCGCCACGACAGCCGCGGTCACCTCCAGCCCCGGCTGCGCCAGCCGTGCCCGCGCGGCCGCCTCCTCTGCGGTCTGCTGCGCCTCGTTGTCCAGCACGCCCTCGGGCTGCGCGACGCCGGAGGGCCCGAGCGGCACCTTCGTCAGCTGCCGGGAGAAGGCGTGGACGATCCGCAGCGCACTCCCGCGCAACACCGCCTCCCGCGCCGCGACGACCACCGCGTCGAAGCTCGAAGGTGACCCGTCCACTCCCACAACGACTGTTGCGCTCACGTCCACGCTCCTCATCCGGGTCCGCCGGCCCGCCCCGCTCCCGGCCACCGCACGGGCCCGGCTGCCGCCTTACAGCCTTACCGCCCGCCCGGCCCACCGGCAGGGACGGATGGCCCGAACGGGCGGGACCAGCGGGGAACCGCCCCGGCTCGAACGTCCCGCACGAGTCGGTGCACACGTGTCCGAACGGCAGCGGATCTGATCGGATCACCGCCTGTCGTCCGAGTGAACCTCCGCAACCAAGCGTGGATGCCCGAGTTGTCCAGTGCGCTCGCGTCTGAGCTCCCATCAGGAGGACTAATCAATGATCAAGAACGCGCTGGCCACCGCCGCCGCTGCCACGGCCGTCGTCGGCCTGACGGCCCCCCAGGCGATGGCCGCCGGCGATGACCGCGGCACCACGACGGTGAACGGGAACGGCGCGGCCCAGATGTACGGCAACTCCGCCACGCACGGGAACTGGAGCCCCCAGTTCGCGCTGATCCAGGGCTCGCTCAACAAGCCCTGCATCGCCCTGCCCGGCAAGGCCAACCTCGGCTCGCTGGTGGGAGTTGTTCCGATCACGGTCCAGGACCTCAACGTCCTGTCCAACCCGCAGAACCAGCAGTGCACGGAGAACTCCACCCAGTCCAAGGGCGACGAGTCCCTCTCGCACCTCCTGGACCGGGTGGGCCTGCTCTCCAACAACGGCACCGCCAACCGCTGAGCCTCCGCTCCGCGACGAAAGGCCCGGGAAGCGCCACGCTCCCCGGGCCTTTCGCTGCCCGCTTGCGGCTCCGTTGTGCTCACCCGACAAAAGACGGCCCGAGCATACGATTCCGCCGTCTGAGGGAGACACCCGGCAATTCCGCTTTATTCGTGTCGCCTGGATCCCTGTCCTCGTTACGAATGGCGACAGCGGAGTTGCAGGCGATCAGCCCGCACTCGTGGACATACGAAATCCGTGGTCCAGCGAACACCCGCTCAAGAAAGGACTCCCACGTGAAGTACACGAAGGTTGCGACGGTCGCCGCAGGCACCCTGATGGCTCTGGGCACCGCCGCCGCTCCGGCCCTCGCCGACTCGGGTGCCTCTGGCGGCGCCGCGGGTTCCCCTGGCGTCCTGTCGGGGAACGTGGTCCAGGCTCCGATCCACCTGCCGGTCAACCTCTGCGGGAACACGATCAACATCATCGGCCTGCTCAACCCGGCGTTCGGCAACACCTGCGTCAACAACTGACCTTCCGCGGTACGCGGAACCAGTCCGGATCGGCTCCGGTGCGTGGGGCGTGGAGCTCACGCACCGGGGCCGTCCCCTTTTTCGAAGAACCCTCCGAGCACGCGGGGGCGCACCCGGGCCTGAGCGGGTACCGGCCCTCCGCGACAGACTGAGAGCAGGAAGAGACCATGCGACAGGTCTTGAGCAGGAGCCTCATGACCGCCGCCGCGACGAGCGGTGTGCTGGCCGGCGCGGCCGGATACGCGCAGGCGGACGCGGGTGCCCAGTCCGGCGCCGCGAACTCGCCCGGCGTGCTGTCGGGCAACACGGTGCAGGCTCCCGTGCACATCCCGGCCAACGTGTGCGGCAACTCGGTCAGCGTCGTCGGGCTGCTGAACCCGACGTTCGGCAACCAGTGCGCCAACGACGGTTCCCCGGCACGTCCGGCCGAGCGGCCCGCCCCGGAGAAGCCGGCTCCCGAGGCACCGGAGCACGACCACCACGAGCGGACGCCGGAGAAGCCTGCCGAGCAGGCACCGCCCGCCGATTCCTCCGAGCGCGTCGTGCACGAAGAGCAGCCCGTCGAGCGGGCCTCCGTCCCGGCCCAGCGCGCCCCCGCGCAGCCGGCCGCGGAACAGGAGGCTCCGCGTGCGGCCCAGGAGGCGCGCCCGGCGGACCCGCAGCTCGCGGCCACCGGGGCCGCCGGGGCCGGGGCGATGGCGGCGCTGGGTGCCGGCGTGCTCGCCGGCGGCCTCGTCCTCTACCGCCGCTCCACCCGCCGGAACGGCTGATTCCGGCCACCGGCGCCGAAGTGAAGGACGGGGCGGACCGCACCGGTCCGCCCCGCACCGACGTCCGCGACACCGGGCACCTCCCTCCCTCTCGTCCGGTCCCGGAAGGTTTCTCCGGGACCGGTCCCTTGCGCAGCGGGAGGGTGCCGATCGCATTTTGCGCGACTTCCGGAAAAGTGCCTGGATCCGTCGTTTCCGGAGCGACTCGTTGTCGTTATCAAGAGCGACGTCGGAGGCGCCGGGTGCCGCGAATTCCCGGGTCGTTCCGTCGTATTGCCGGAACTCACGCCACCTCTCCGGGGAGAAGCACCACATGAAGTACAGCAAGACCGCCGCCGCTGTCGCGGGTTCGGTGATGGCTCTGGGAGCCGCGGCTCCGGCCGTCGCCGACCAGGCCGCCCCCACGCCGAACTTCAGCCTCAACGGTGGCCTGCAGAAGGGCCTCCAGAGCGAGACCCTGGACGCGGCCCCCATCGACGGGCCGCAGGTCAGGAAGGTGTCGGAGGGCGTCAAGGGCACTGCGGCCCAGGGCGCGGAGCAGGGCAAGCAGCTCCTCGGCGGGCTGCTGGGCGGCCTCCCCCTCAAGAGCCTGCCCGTGGCCGGCGGACTGCTCGGCCAGTAGTCACGGAGCTCAACGCTCCGGACGTCACGCCGTATTCACCATTCAGGTGAAAAAGAAAAACTCACCAAGCGGAAGATAGTTGAACCCGACGTCCCAGACTTCCGCACTCTTCAAGGAAGAACGGTAGAACCCATGATGAAGAAGGCACTGTCCACCGCAACGGTGGCCGTTTCGCTCGTCGGCGTCTCCGCGATGGCTGCTCCGCAGGCGCTGGCCATCGGCAACGACACCGGCACCACCACGGTGAACGGGAACGGGGCCGACCAGTCCTTCGGCAACTCCGCCACCCAGGGCAACCTGAGCCCGCAGAACAGCCTGATCCAGGGCACGCTGAACAAGCCCTGCATCGCCGCGCTGAAGAAGCTCAACGTCGGCTCGCTCGTGGGTGTCGTGCCGGTCACCGTTCAGGACATCAACGTCCTGTCCAACCCGATGGACCAGCAGTGCTCGGACAACTCGTCCCAGGCGAAGGGCGACGAGACGCTGTCGCACATCCTGGACGACTTCCCGGTGCTGTCCGCGAACGGCGCGGCCAACCACTGACCGTTCCCCCGGGCCATGCGGCCCACGAAGGAGCCACCGGCGCTCGGCGCCGGTGGCTCCTTTCCGTCTGCCTCCCCCGCCTGCCTTCGGCCTGCGGGGGAGCAGGCGCGCGGCTTCAGCCGGGCAGCGCGCCCGTCACCGTGTTGACCGCGGAGCCGATCCCAGGCAGTTCGGAGAGCGAGTCGCCCTCCGACAGCGGCCCCGTGACGGCGCGGGTGCTCACCTCACGGAAGTCCGCGATCTGGGTGCCCACGGAGTTGTCGAGCAGGTCGCTGCCCGTCCCCGCCAAGGGGTTGAGCGGGAGGGACGTGGCCGGGACGAGCGAGCTGTGCAGGCTTTTGCCGGTGCCGCTGACCGTGTGCGACATGGGCCCGCTCAGCCCCTTGTCGAGCGCGTCACCCGTGATCGCGCCGGCCTGCCCGAGGGCGCTTCCGTCCGCGGCGAGCGCACCGGCGGCGCCGCCCCCGAGCACACCGCCCGCGACGGAGGCCAGAACGCCGATGCGCAGCACGGAGCGCGGCACGGAGGATGCCCGGCGGCCGGAAGTGGAGTGCAGCATGAGTCACCACCAGAGGGAGGGGTTGAGCGCCACTCCCCTTCGGAGAGTGACATTACGCATGCACACAGTAGTTGAGCCGTTGCTCGCGCTTCCAGCCGCTGGGGCAGTGGCGCATCCGGACGCACCAGACGTCAGCTCACGGAGAACGCACTGGTGAACGAGCCTGCCCCCGGTGGCGTGCTCGGCGGGACAGCTGTGGTCATTCAGAGTGATTCGAGCGCCTTCCGCACGTCTTGTCACCACTAGGGTGCCGGTCCATGACCATCCCCCAGACCGCTCAGGGCGGCCCTCGGCAGGATCAGTGCGGCACCTTCACCACGATCGGTTGGAGCGGCGAAAGTCCGCAGGACGGACGGGACATGGCCTTTCTGGTCGTCTTCTCGCTCGGTGACACGGCGGAGGGACCGGAGGCGTGCAGGGAGGCGACGCGCCGCTTCCTGCAGAGCGCGGGTCTTCCCGTCGGTCAGATGCTGGACGGGACGGACGGTCGCCCGCTGCCGGTGACGCTGCTGGTGGAGGGCGGGCAGGCCGTGCTGACGCTGCCCAAGCTGATGGTGCAGTACCCCGTCCGGCAGGAGTGGCTGGACGCGGCGCTTCAGCGGCAGCAGGTGTACTTCATGTTCGCCACCAAGCCCTGGCCACTGGCACAGCAGGAGAGCGCCATCGACGAGGACGCACTGCGGGCGTTCGTGGACGAGGAGATGATGACGACCTCCGCGCACTGCCTCCTGCCGGTGCGCAGCCTGGCGAACTGACCAGGCATACCGCCACAGCTGTGGCGCGAGTCGAACTCCGGTGACACGGGGAGCACTCACGGCGGCCCCTGGACACACCTCCCGAACGGCGAGGACCTCGTACACGAAGGCCCGTACCGCTTCGAGAGGTTGTGTTCCGGGGCCGCTGCTGTGTACGGGGAAGCCACGGAGACCCGTCTGGATCGCCGCGGCCGGCGCGGCGGGTGAAGGAACACCGCGCACCAGTCGCCGAAGGGAGGTCCGGCGGTGCAGCTGTTGCGTGTTACCGCGCGGTCAACAAGAGGCGCACAGGGGATTGACGCGCTTGCTGACACGCAGTCTCATAAGAATCACAGGGACGTGACCGCCGGTAACCGCAACGAAGAGGTGCCCCAGATGACGACAGCGCCTGAGCTCCGAGCCGCTGCCACCACCGAACGCGAGGTACTCAGGGACGCCCTCGGTCTGCTCAAGGACCGTGAACAGGTGGCCGAGCGGCTCCTCGACTCCTCGCGGAAGCATTCGTTCGACCCGGAGACCGAACTCGACTGGGACGCCGCCTTCGAGGACGGCAAGTGGTTCTGGCCGCCGGAGCTGGTCTCGCTGTACGACACCCCGCTGTGGAAGCGGATGTCGGAGGAACAGCGCCAGGACCTCTCACGGCACGAGGCGGCCTCGCTCGCCTCGCTGGGCATCTGGTTCGAGGTCATCCTCATGCAGCTGCTCGTGCGGCACATCTACGACAAGCCGCTCACGAGCAGCCATGTGCGCTACGCGCTCACCGAGATCGCCGACGAGTGCCGGCACTCGATGATGTTCGCCAAACTGATCACCAAGACCGGCTGTCCCGCCTACCCGGTCTCCCGGCTGCACCACAATCTCGCCCGCCTCCTCAAGACCATCTCCACGACGCCCGGTTCGTTCACCGCGACGCTGCTGGGCGAGGAGATCCTCGACTGGATGCAGCGGCTCACGTTCCCCGACGAGCGCATTCAGCCGCTGGTGCGGGGCGTGACGCGCATCCACGTCATCGAGGAGGCACGGCACGTGCGGTACGCGCGGGAGGAATTGCGCCGGCAGATGGTGAAGTGCCCGCGCTGGGAGGCCGAGTTGACGCGGGTCAGCTCCGGCGAGGCGGCCCGGGTGTTCTCCATATCCTTCGTCAACCCCCAGGTGTACGAGGAGGTCGGCCTCAACAAGCAGGAAGCGCTGGCACAGGTCAAGGCGAGTGGCCACCGGCGCGAGGTGATGCAGTCCGGCGCCAAGCGGCTGACCGATTTCCTGGACGAGATCGGGGTGTTGCGCGGTGTCGGCCGCAAGCTGTGGGTCAGCTCGGGCCTGCTGCCGAAGTGACCCCGTGAACGTCTCCGGGCTCCACCTCCCCTGGTTGCGGGGACGGAATGCACCGGCGTCCGAGCGGGACCGGACGGATACGCTGCACAGCATGAGCAGCAACGGCACCGCACCGGCGTACCGCAGACTGAGCGTGGACGAGCGGCGCACACAGCTGCTCGTCCACGCGCTCGGACTGTTCGCCCACCGGCCGCCCGACGAGGTGTCGCTGGACGACGTGGCCGCCTCGGCAGGCGTCTCCCGGCCCCTGGTGTACCGCTACTTCCCCGGCGGGAAGCAACAGCTGTACGAGGTGGCCCTGCGCAGTGCGGCCGACCAGCTGAAGCAGTGCTTCGCCGAACCGTGCACCGGGCCGCTCACCACGCGGCTCTCCCGGGCGCTGGACCGGTATCTGCTGTTCGTCGACGAGCACGATGCCGGGTTCAAGGCACTGCTCCAGGGCGGCAGTGTCGTCGAGACGTCCCGCACGAACGCGATAGTCGACGAGGTCCGCCGGCACGCCGCCGAGGAGATCTACGCCCATCTCAACCCCGCGTACGGACCGTCCGGGCCGGGGCCGCGGCTGCGGATGGCGGTGCGGACGTGGATCGCCGCGGTGGAGGCCGCCTCGCTCATCTGGCTCGACGAGGGGAAACAGCCCGCACTGGAAGAACTGCGGGACCGGCTGGTGCAGCAGTTCGTCGCCGTACTCGTCACCACAGCTGCGGGAGATCCCGACGTGGCCCGGCTGACGCGTAAGGCGCTGCACGTCGAGAAGCGGGACGGACCCGTCGGACAGCTGGCGCGTTCGGTACTGCCGGTGGTGGAGGGCGCGGCCCATCTGCTGTGACCCCCGGCGCATCCCAGGACTTAAAGAACGCTTCAACCTCGGGCTAGGCTGACCCGTATGGCGACTCAACTGTCCTGGAAAGCCAAGGAAGCCACTGTCGGGGAACTGGCCGAGCGGGCCGGAGTGGCCACGTCCGCACTGCGTTTCTACGAACGCGAGGGGCTCATCCACAGCCGGCGCACCTCGGGCAACCAGCGCCGCTACAGCCGCGACACACTGCGGCGGATCGCCTTCATCCGGGCTTCCCAGCGACTCGGTATCCCGCTGGCCGCCATCCGCGAGGTCATGGCGCTGCTGCCGGAGGGCCGCACTCCCACGCCGGAGGACTGGGCGGCGGTCTCGGAGTGCTGGCGTGAGGACCTCAACCAGCGGATCGCCCTCATGGAACAGCTGCGGGACCATCTCACCGACTGCATCGGCTGCGGCTGCCTCTCGTTGACCACGTGCACCCTGGCCAATCCGCACGACCGCCTCGGCGAGGAGGGCCCCGGTGCCCGCGCGCTCGCGCAGCCCTGCGGGCCCGACCCGTCGGCGGCCGGCGGACGTTCCTGCGACCGGACCGGCACCGCGGCCGCGAAGACGGACAGCTGCGCCGGTGATGCGGCGACGGCGCAGTGCGGCACCGGCAGCTGCGGCGACGACGCTCAGGGCACCACAGATGCGGAAGAAGACGCAGCTGCGGAGGAAAAACCCGCTGCCAGCCGGTCCGGCCGCGCGCACCGCCGGGCGGGTTGAGCCGGTGCGCAGCGAGGAGACCACGTTCGTCGGCGGCCCGATGGACGGGCGCTCCCTGCCCGTGCTCGTCGGACCCACCGGCAGGCCGCCGCGCACCTACGAGGTGCCCGTACCGCAAGGCGGCGACGCGGCGCCCGTGGTGCACGTGTACCGGCTGGAGCCGGCGCGGGTGAACCGGTGGGGGCTGCCCCGCGGTTGGCGGTATGTGCACGCCCCGGACGCCGCTCCGGACGGAGGGCCGCTGAGCCGGCTGCCGTGGCGCGGCCGACGGTCGTGAGCCACGCGTCACGGCGGGACGCACCGGGGCGGTCGGCGGCCGTACGTACCACGCCGCCCGGCGCCGGCGCCGTTGACGCCGCCATGGGGATCTCTTGGCAAGACCAGTAGGTCCGGACCAATTGACAGTAGTGGTCTAGTCCGCTTTGCTCGCGGTGCGGTGGCGTCGCCCGTCAGCCTCCCAAGGTTCGTCTCCTCGCTCGGGCGACGCCGCTCCTCCCTGCCCCACCGGTCCTGGCGGCCTGGACAGGACCGTGCGCTGCGGGTTTCCTGCTTCCCGTGCTCGAAGGAATCGTCCCGCCGCGCGGGTCCGCGCCGCACCGGCTCGGCCCGTACCGACTGCTCGGCGTGCTCGGCAACGGCCGTGCCGGAACGCTCCACGTCGGCAGGGGGTCACCGCAGCGGGGAGCACGCAAGCGGCTCGTCGCGGTACGCGCCGTACGGCCGGAACTCCTCCGCGACCGGCAGACGCGGGCGCGGCTACGCCGGCAGGCGGCACGCGTCGAGGCGGTGACCGATCCCTCCGTGGCGGCACCGCTGGGCTGCGAGCTGGACGGTGAAAAACCTTGGACAGCTGCCGAGTTCGCGCCGGGGCGTCCGCTGTCGGCGCTCGTCCGGCTGTACGGGCCTCTTCCGGAGATGTCCGTGCGAGCCCTCGGGGGCGCGTTGGCGCGGGCCCTGACGGCGCTGCACACCGCAGGAGTCGCGCACGGGGACATGTCTCCCGGGAACGTCGTGCTGACTGCGCGGAGCCCGCTGCTCGTCGAGTGCGGAACCGTCCTGGGCCAGGTGACGGCCCGGTCGGCCCTCGGTGACCCGGAGACCGCCGGCGGTGCGCTCCCGTCCCGGCTCCGGGCCGACGACGTCGTCGGGCTGGGTGTGGTGCTGGCACTCGCGTCCACGGCCCGGCTCGTCTCGCCGCCCGGGCCGTCGGACGAGAACCTCTGCGCGGTGCGGCAGCTCCCGGAGCCCGGCGCGGTGACCGAAGGGCTCCGGGAGGCCCTGCGGGCCTGCCTCGATCCTCGCCCCGAACGCCGACCGCACCCCGAGGTGCTGGCACGCACCCTCGACCTGGCCAGAAGCGCGGACCGTCCGGCCGCGGAGTGGCTGCCCGAGCCCTGGCTCCATGAGATCGGGGAGTTCGCCGATCAGGCGCGGGGGCTGAGCAGGTGGCGGCCGTCCCGCACGTGAGGGGACATCGGGAACGCTGGCACCCTGAGGGGAATTCAGGAGCAGTGGCGTCCTCGGCGCCCTCGGTGCCGCGGTGCCGCCGAAAGGGCTCCGCTGGGCTCCGTTGGAACCAGTCGGGCCTCGGACTCCTGGGGACCAGGCGGACCGGTGGATGGACGTGGGATCAGGTGAGCGGTTTCGTCACCCGTGCGAATGAATTCGGCGACCGCGGAAGGGCCGAACCTCGGTACCTATGAGCCCGGCCCGGAGGTAGAGGCGGCGAGGTTTCGCCGCGTCAGTCCCCCCGGCCCATGGCGGAGATACGAGACAAAGCCGCTGGTCCGTCCCGGTGTGTGGAGCGTTCGCCCGGAGGGCGGGGTACCGGAGCGGCTCCCCGGACGCCGACGCCGGCGCATCGATCAGCGGTCCGGGGAGCGGGGCTTTGAGGACCAGCCTTCGGGTGAGCGGCATGCGTCCACCCTGCTCTGCTCGCCGGGAGACCGGGCAGGCGACCGTGCCACGATCGCTACGAGGGCGGACGAGAACGGGGAGCAAGCCGTCCAGGAGCGAGGTGTGCGGTGTTGCAGTCATCGACGAAGCGTCTCGGATCACGTGAGGCGGAGGCGGAGGAGACGGCCGGACGGAACGGTCACCGCCGACGGCCCGGGAGGAACAGACGAGCCAACGGGGGACGGGACCGGACGTGCCGCGTGCATCCCCGGGCCCGCGCGGGCGTACCCCGTCGAGGTGCCAGGGCGCAGTCGACTGGGGCCGGAGGAGCACGGCGGACACCGGGTGCGCGGAACCACCGGGTGCGCGGCCCCGACCCCTGCCGGGGAGACGGAAGGCAGGCGTGGCGGGAGCACGGAGACGGGGCACGGGGGCGTCGTGGACGGGCCTCGGGCGAGCAGGGAGTTTCCCTCCGGTGGTGCCGACGGCTCCTGCGCCGGTCGCCCGGTTCGGGAGTGTCCAGGACATGCGGTGCGGTCATGGCCGCGACGACGGTGCTGACGCTGACGGCTCAGCCGGCGTTCGCACACGCCACCGCGTCACCGGCCTCGCCTCGCTGGGCCTCCGCTCGGCCGGCGCCGCAGGCGGCCACCGCGTTCTCCCGTGCGGCTCCGCCCGGGGCTGGCTCGGCGCCGGCCGGCTCGCGCTCCTCGGCCGGGCCCGCGCCGCTCGCCCTCTCACCGGTGCTCCACACGTCCCAGGCCGGGACGGCGCCTCCGCTGTCCGTCCTGCCGGCTGCGGCCTCGCTGCCGGCACGCCCTTCTCCCGGCGCCGGTACGCCGAGCGACTCGTCCCCCTCCCCGCCGGATGCCGGAGAAGAATCCGGGGCGGGGGACGGGGCGGGAGACGCGTCCGGCGCACCAGGCCCGGCCCGTCCCGGAGCCAAGCCGGTGGGGCAGCTGCTGGGCGAACTCAGTGGCCTGTACCGCAGTACGGAGGCGGCGTCGGAGAGTTACAACGCGATCGAGGAGAAGCTCAAGAAGCAGCGGAAGGACACGCGCCGCGCGCAGGCGGGGCTGGCCCGGGCGCGGACCGCACTCGCGGACGGCCGGGCCCACGCCGGGCAGTTGGCGCGGCAGCAGTACCGGACCGGTGTGGCCGGCGGGCTGCCGCCCGCCGTGCGGATGCTGCTGATGCGGGACCCCTACCGGTTCCTGGAGCAGGGGCATCTGCTCCGACGGGCGGCGGACAGCCAGGCGGCGGCCGTCCGGCAGTTGACCAGCGGCGAGAAGCAGCACGCGACGGCCGTCGAACAGGCGCGGCAGTCCCTGGACCGGCAACAGAAGCTGGCCGAGAAGAAGAAGCAACAGCGCGACACGGTGCGCGCGAAACTGAAGGAGGTGGAGAAGCTCCTCGCCTCGCTGACCGGCGAAGAGCTGTCGAGAATGCGCGAGTTGGAGCAGCAGCGCACGGACGCCGCACAGCGCAAACTGATGGAGTCGGGAGCGTTGGGCGGCCCGGCAAGCACCGGGCAGGCGGCCTCGCTTCAGGGGCGCAGAGCACTGGCCTACGCGATGGATCAGATCGGCAAACCGTACGTCTGGGGCGCCGAAGGGCCCGACGCCTTCGACTGCTCGGGGCTCACCGCGCGGGCCTGGCAGCACGCCGGCCATGCCATTCCGCGCACGAGCCAGGAGCAGTGGCGCCGGCTACCGCACGTGCCGCTGAACCAACTGCGCCCGGGAGACCTGGTCATCTACCACTCGGGGGCGACACACGTCGGGATCTATGCGGGGTCCGGACGCGTCGTCCAGGCCCCCAGGCCGGGCGGGAAGGTGAAGTTGACGCCTCTGGCGACGGATCCGCCCATCGGGGCCGTGCGGCCGGACGGCACGGGACAGGGGGTGGAGGGAGCGAAGCAGGCGCGGTGACGGTGCTGATGCCCGGTCGATGCGCGGGCGTGCAAGGCGGCAGGACCGGATGGCCGCCCGATCAGGCCGGGTCGGCCGGAACCGCGAGGAGGACGGTCGCATCGTCGTGGCGCTTTCCCCGGGGGTGAGCGATGCCGTGCGGGTCGGCGTTCTCCGCGGAGCGCACGGCGGCGACAAGGGGGCGAGGGCCCTCCCTGCGGACGAGCTCGAACAGGTCGGCCCAGTCGCCCAGATGGAAGGTGTCCCTCCAGCGGGTGGCGCCGTCCGTCAGAGCGAGCAGGGCGCGTACCTCACCGCGCGGGTGACTGCCCGTCACGGCCCGCTCGGCGACGGACGGGTCGGCCGCGGCGGTGTAGAAGCCGCTTCCGTCGGGGGCGTTGCGGAGGGCCTCGACGGCGCGGACGTACTGCGCCCGGTCCTCCGGGGTGCCCGTGGCCCGCGCCTGGTCGCACAGTGCACGGACATGCGGGGGCAGCTCGCTCAACCGCCCGTCGATAACCGGGAGGACGGCGCCGGTTGTCGTTTCGAGCAGGAGGGAGGAATCGGAGAGGACGAGATGCTCCACACGCTCATCGCCCCAGCGTGCGGCGACCACCGTCGCCTGGGGAGTGCGCGGGTGAGAAAGATCACAGGTGGCGCTGTGGCCGGCGGCGACACGTTCCAGAGAGGAGGAGAGACATGCAGCCAGGGTCATGTCCGGGCGTGACCCGATCAGTTCGAGCAGGGACCCGCCGAGCCGGGCGACGAACCAGGGCACTCCGTGCCGGCAGCCGTCGTCACCGATGGGGGGCGTGACGCCGTCGAGCACCACCAGGGCTCCCCCGGTTCCGGAGGCGGGCAGCGCGGCGGACGCGTAGTCCTCATTGGGGCGTTGGGGATCACCGGGCTCGGTGATCATCTCGATGTGCATGCCAGCAGTGTGCCGGAGAGGTCCGCGGCAGTTGCGGTCCAAGGGCGCAGGCCAGGCGGCTGTCGCGAGCGGGGCGGCCGACTCGCCCCGAGGGCGGGGCCGTACACCGTCGGGACGGGGCCGCGGTCCGGAACCCCGTCGCTCCCCGTCCGGGAACGGCTGGTCCGAAAAAGTGCGGCGGGCATCTTGCCAGGACGCCGGGCGGAATTCCAGCCGACGGCCGGAAAGCGGACAACGCCCGTCTCAGGTGGAGTTGTTCCCCAACTCGGGAGTGCGGTTCACTCCTTCGCGTGGCCAGGCAGGGGTTTCACACCCGCCTCCCGGGCGCGCTGCAAAGGTCGGTCGTCGAGTCCGACCGGAAGGGCGCACGGGGCCGGGCCAGGCGGGTCAGTCTCCTGCCACACACGGAGAACTGTGCCACCCGGGCCCACCGGGGCAGGCGGGACAAGATTGCGAGCACGGGTGCGGAAGAAGCGACTTCGGAAACCGGACGTTCCCCCTGCCACGGCGACCGCCGGCACAGGCGGAACCGTGGGTGCGACCGGGCCCGTCGGTGCGGCGGGGCCGGCCGGTGGTGCCAGGCTCGGTGACGGTTCCGGGCAGGGTGCGGGTGCCCGTCCCGCCGGTGTGGCTCCTGGTCGGAAGGACGGCTCGCCCGAGGCGGTGTCCGCCGGGACGGCGTCGTCCGAGGGCGGGGGACCTGGCGTGGGCACCGCTCCCGGTTGGGCGGCTGCTGCCGGTTCCGGTGAGGCGGCTGGTGACGGCCGGTCGGACGGCGGCTCGGCCGTGGCCTCCGCTGCCGCTCCGGAAGCCGGGGCCCCCGCGGATCCGACGGGTCCGGTGGTGGGCGGTACGTCGCCGGTGACTGCGTCGGTGGCCTCGGGCAGTGGCGGTTCCGGTGCCGGGACGCCCGGCAAGAGGCGCAGGGCGCGGGTGCGGAACCGGTTGCTGGTGTCCGTGGTGCTGTGTGCCGTGGCGGTCATCGCGGCGGGCGCTCCCCATGTGATGTCCGCTTCGCAGGAGGCGGCCGACACGCAGGAACTGGTGGACCGGGCCCGGCTCGACCAGCAGGCCATCGCGCTGTCGCACTCGCTCGCGGACGAGCGGGACGGGATGGTCGAGTACGTGGCCGCCGGCCGGACCAGCCGGGAGGGGACGGCCGGGGTCAGCGAGTCGCTGCGGGCGCGGGTGGACCGGCAGGTGAAGGAGCTGCGCTCCTCGTCGGCACCGGCGTCCGTGCCGGGCGGGGTGGTCAAGGAGCTGAAGCGGCTGCCGAAGACCCGTCAGTCCGCGCTGGGCGGCAAGGGTTCGTCGCTGGAGACCTACGACGGGTACACGCGGATCATCCGCGCGCTGCGCGGGCTCACCCGGGATGTCGCCGAGGGGCTGCCCGCGCGGGCGCAGGATCCGACGGCGTCGGCGCTGCCGTCGCTGGCGCGCGCCGTCGACCAGGCGTCCGCGACGCGTGGGCTGCTGCGGGCGGCGCTGGCCGCCGACGGTCCGCAGCGTGCGCTGATGGGCCGCGCCGAGCAGTCGCGTGTGCGCGAGCAGGCGGCGTTGGAGGACTTCGACGAGACGGCGGGCGCGGCGGCGCGGAACAGTTGGAGCACGACGGTGAACGGCACAGACGTGACCGTCGCCGAGCGGTATCTGGACCGGCTCACGGCACGCTCCGCGCTGACGCCGAGCGCCCGGATGTTCGACCAGGACCGGTTCGACACCTCCGTCTCCGCCCGCGTCGCGCATATGCGCGGGGTGCAGGCGTCGTTCGCGGCCGCCGAGGTCAAGCGGCTCGAAAAGGTGCGGGACGACGATGTCACCGGACTCCAGATCGGGGTGGGCCTGCTGGTCGCCTGCGTGCTGCTGGCCGTCGGGGCGGGGGTGCAGACGGCGCGCTCCATGGCCCGGCCGCTCTCGGTGCTCAAGCGGGGATCGCAGCGGTTGGCCAAGGACCCGGCGGGCGAGGAGCCGATCACGTTCCGGGGCCGGAACGACGAGTTCGCGGATGTCGTCGGGGCGTTGAACGCGCTGCGGGAGACGGCAGCCGAGCTGGGCCGGCGGGCCGCCTGCGCGGAGCGGGATCAGGACGAACTCGCCGTCGAGAAGGCGCAGTTGACCGAGCGGCACCTCGTGCTGGGCGAGGAGTACACCGCGCTGCGGGAGGAGCTGGAGGAGGCCCGCGAGCAGCTGGAGTCCGGCGGCGGGGCGGCGCAGGGGGCGTTCGTGCATCTGGCGATGCGCACGCTGGGCCTGGTCGAACGGCAGCTCGGTGTCATCGAGGAGCTGGAGGAGAAGGAGGCCGACCCGGACCGGCTGGGCACGCTCTTCACCCTTGACCACCTGGCCACCCGGATGCGCCGCCACAGCGAGAACCTGCTGTTGCTGGCCGGCGCCGAGCAGGGCGGGACGGGGCTTCAGCAGACCCCGGCTCCGCTGCTGGACGTGCTGCGGGCGGCGATCAGCGAGATAGAGCGCTACGAGCGGGTCGAGCTGGGCACGCTGCCGCCGCACGCACGGATCGTCGGCTTCGCGGCGGACGATGTGAGCCATCTGCTCGCCGAACTCCTCGACAACGCGGCCTCGTTCTCCGCACCCGACTCCCCCGTGCGGCTGTCGGCGTGGATGCTGGAGAACGGCGAGGTCATGCTGTCGGTGCAGGACGACGGCATCGGCATCGCCAAGCAGCGGCTGGCCGACCTCAACTGCCGGCTGGGTGAGCCGGACGTACAGCGGCCGCCGTTCGGATCCGGCGCCGCCGACGGCGCGCCCGGCGAGCCGGACGGGCTGGGCATGGGCCTGTACGTGGTGGCACGGCTGGCGGCGCGGCACGGCCTGCGGGTGCAGTTGCGCAAGCAGAAGCAGGGTGGGACCGCGGCGGTCGTCATCGTGCCGCGCGCCCTGCTGCCCGACCACCCGACGCCGTCGGCCTCCGCGTCCGCGTCGGACACCGACGGGGCCTCCGAACCCGGCGGGCCGGAGCATCCCGGCTCGACGACGGAGCCGAACTCGCCCGGGGCTTCGGCTTCCGGTGCTTCCGATGGCCCCGGCGCTTCGGACAGACCGGACGGGACCGCCGGGCCGACCGAGCCTGCGCAGCGGCTCTCCAAGGCCACGGCGTCGGCGGGAACTTCGGGGGCGCTCTCCGGGGTCGCCGAGGTCGGCCAGGCCGACGTGGACGCCCCGGCCCCCGAGGGCAGCGCGGCCGTTGGGGACGGCGGTACTGCGGAGGACGCCGGAGCGGCCGAGATCGAGGCCGAGGTCGTGCTCGAAGGCGGGGCCTTCGCCGAGGGCGGCTCCGTGGGGGCTGTTTCCGGGCCGGTTGCCGAGCCCAGTATCGAGCCCGGTGTCGAACCGGGTGACGAGCCGGCGGACCTGCCGGGGGTCGGGGCGGACGCCGGGATGTTCGGTGCCCCTTCGATGTCTGCCGCCGCCGAGGGCGCCATCGAGGGTGATGCCGCCGGGCAGTCCGGAGCGGGCACGCACGTGCTCGGCATTCCGGGGGCCGGGGCGGGGAGTTCCGTCGGGCAGGTCCCCGAGCCGGACGCACCGGAGTTGCAGCACCCGAAGGCTGCGGACCACGAGCCGGTGGGCGAGCACGACCGGGCGCTGGACCAGGCGCCGGGTTCGCTCGCCCGGGCCGAGGCGGAGACCGAAGCTTCGCCGGCGTCGGTTTCGCCCGCGTCGGCCTCACCGGCGTCCGGGGTGCAGGAGGCATCCGGCGAGCACGACGCGCCGGGTGAGGACGGTGCGGGCGGCCGTACCCCGACCAGTACGGCCGACAGCCCCCGTGCGGACACCGGCCCGGGCGCGTCCACGGGTGCGGGCTCGGGCCCGTCCCCGGACGGCAGCGGCCCCGCCGGGGGCCGGGCGTTCGTGGACGCGCAGGCGGACGCGGACACCCGCACAACCGCGGAGGCCCAGGCCACCGCGGAGGCCCAGGCCGCCCCTGACGCAGAGGCCCAGCCGGGCGCCGCGGCCCGCACAGCCGGGGCTTCCCAGCGAGCCGCAGCCGCCCGGCGCACCGCTGAGGACCGGCCGACCGCTGAGGACCGAATCGGCGCTGAGGACCGAAACGGCGCTCAGGACCGATCCGGCGCAGGTACCCGGACGGTTGCCGAGGGGCGCGCGGTTCGGGACGAGTCCGTGGGGAACGTGGCGTACACCGCGAAGGGGCTGCCGAAGCGGACGCCTCGGATCGCTGCGCAGCGTCCGGCGGAGGAGCCCCCGCGGGTGGGCGGAACCGATGCCGAGGAGCTGCGGCGCAGGCTGGGCGGCTTCCAGCAGGGCACCCGCAGGGGGCTGCGTGACGCGGCGGCGCAGGTTGCCGCTGAAGAGGCCGGAAGGGCCGATGAGGGGGACAACGAGCGAGCGGGGGCGCAGGTTGACGGTGGTACCGCCGAGGAGGCACGCAAGTGAACGCGCCCACCATGCGCACGTCCAGCAGTTCGGAAGCACGGAATCTGCGCTGGCTGCTGGACAGTCTGGTCGACGAGGTACCGGCCGTCAGGTCCGTGGTCGTCGTCTCGTCCGACGGGTTGCTGTTGCTCTCGTCCGATCCGGGACTGGGCACGGAGCACGGTGAGGAGAGCGGCGACCGGGTCAGCCGGCTGCCGCGTACGCCGGACGGGAGACCGCTCGGCGCGGGCGCCGGGAACGCCCCGTGGGAGCCGCCGCGGCAGACGCCGTCCCGGCGGCCGGGTGCCGCGCGCTCAGGCGGGGCGCAGGGGACGATCGGGGATCTCGCGGCGATCGTCTCCGGTGTCGCCTCGCTGACCGTCGGGGCCGCACGGCTGCTCGACACCGGCGCGGTGAAGCAGACCATGGTCGCGATGAACGAGGGCGCCCTGCTGGTGATGACCATCGGGGACGGTTCGCTGCTCGGTGTCCACGCGGCGCCGGACGCCGATATGAGCGTGGTCGGCTACCACATGGCGCTCTTCGTCGGCCGGGCCGGCCATGTGCTCACCCCGGAACTCCGCACCGAGCTGCGCAAGTCCATGGAGGAGGAGCAGCAGCAGGCGGAAGAGCAGGAGTTGGCCCAGGAGCCGGGCCGTGAACCGGGGCAGGGGCGGTGAGCGCTGCCCCGGCGCTGCCGATACGCACGGCACGGGTCGGAAAGCCCCGGCGCGTCCGCCCGTACATGCTGACGGGCGGGCGTACGGAGTCCGGCCATGTGCTGCTGGTGGAGACGTTCGTCGCGGTGGTCGAGGCCCCCGACGGGTTACCGGAGCCCGCCGAGGACGGGCTGCGGGGCCGGGTGCTGCCGGAGATGCGGGCGATCGAATGGCTGTGCCGCAGGATGCGGTCGGTCGCGGAGGTCGCGGCGCTGCTGCGGATGCCGCTCGGCGTGGCGCGGGTGCTGCTCAGCGACCTCGCCGACCAGGGAAGGATCCGGGTGCACGGAACCGGCCACGGAGCCGAGCGCCCCGACCACGCGCTGCTGGAGAGGGTGCTGGATGGACTTCGCAGGCTGTGAGACGGACGGCGAGCCGGTGCAGGAGTGGCAGAAGGATCTGAGCCGCGCTCCGCTGTCGACGAAGATCGTGGTGGCGGGCGGCTTCGGCGTCGGCAAGACCACGTTCGTGCGCAGGGTCTCGGAGATCGAACCGCTGGAGACCGAGGCGCTGATGACGCGCGCCAGCGAGGAGACGGACGATCTGACGGCGACGCCGGACAAGGTGACGACGACCGTCGCGATGGACTTCGGCCGTATCACCCTGGCGCCGGATCTGGTGCTCTATGTGTTCGGGACGCCGGGCCAGGAGCGGTTCTGGTTCATGTGGGACGACCTGACCCGGGGCGCGATCGGGGCCGTGGTGATGGCCGACACCCGCCGGCTGGAGGACTGCTTCCCCGCGCTCGACTACTTCGAGACCAGCCGGCTGCCCTACATCGTCGCGGTGAACCATTTCGAGGGCACGCCGCTCTATGCGGCGGAAGACGTGCGGGAGGCCCTGTCGGTCCCCGCGCAGGTACCGGTTGTGATCATGGACGCGCGGGAGAAGAGCGCGGTGACCGACGCGCTCCTCTGCCTCGTCACGCACGCGCTGGACGCCGCTCCCGCCTGACGGCCGTCCGGCGCGGTGGGGCGACGGCGGCGTACGGCGGGCAGGCTCCGCAGTACGTACGCAACCGAAGAAGAGAGACCGCGATGCGGAAGATACTCATCGTGGGGGCCGGTCAGTCCGGTCTCCAACTCGCCCTGGGCCTCCAGTCGCACGGCTACGACGTCACCCTCATGTCGAACCGCACCCCGGACGAGATACGCAGCGGCCGGGTCATGTCGACACAGTGCATGTTCCGCACCGCGCTCCGGCACGAGCGCGATCTCGGCCTGAACTTCTGGGAGGGCCAGGCGCCGCGCATCCGTGGTCTCGGTGTCTCGGTGGGCGCGCCGGACCACTCCCGGGCGGTCGACTGGCTCGGTGAGCTGGACGGTTACGCGCAGTCGGTGGACCAGCGGCTGAAGATGGCCGGCTGGCTGGAGACGTTCGCGCAGCGCGGCGGCCAGCTGGTGATACACGGCGCGGCCGTCGGCGACCTCGACTTCTTCGCCGGCCGGTACGACCTGGTGCTCGTCGCCGCCGGGAAGGGCGAACTCGTCTCCCTGTTCGAGCGGGACGGAGCCCGTTCCCCCTACGACGCCCCGCAGCGCGCGCTGGCGGTGGCCTATGTGCACGGGCTGGAGCCCCGGCCGGAGCACCCGGAGACGGAAGCCGTGCGCTGCAATCTGATCCCCGGCGTGGGCGAGCTGTTCGTCATGCCGACGCTGACCACCTCCGGCCGGGCGGACATCCTCTTCTTCGAGGGCGTGCCCGGCGGCCCGCTCGACGCCTTCCAGGACGTCAGGGACCCGCGGGAGCATCTCGCCAGGACGCTCGAACTGATGGAGCGCTACGTCCCGTGGGAGCACGCGCGAGCGACGGGGGCCGAACTGACGGACGAGGGCGGGACGCTGGCCGGACGGTACGCACCCGTGGTCCGCAGGCCGGTCGGCCGACTGCCCTCGGGCGGCGCGGTGCTGGGCGTCGCGGACGTGGTGGTGGCCAACGACCCGATCACGGGCCAGGGCTCCAACTCCGCGTCGAAGTGCGCCGCGAGCTATCTCGCCGACATCCTGGACCGGGGCGGCGAGCCCTTCGACGAGGAGTGGATGACCGGCACGTTCGAGCGCTGGTGGGGCACGGCGCAGCACGTCACCAAGTGGACGAACGCCATGCTGGCGCCGCCGCCTGACCATGTGCTGCGGCTGCTCGGAGCGGGCGGCCGGGCCCAGGAGATCGCCGACCGGTTCGCCAACGGGTTCGACGATCCCGCGGACTTCGAGGAGTGGTTCTACGAGCCGGAGAAGGCCGACGCCTATCTGGAGCGCGTCACGGCCTGATCCGCCTGCCGGTACCGCGCCGGTGGCCGCCCCGGCTCACTCCTCGGTCTCGCCCAGGGAGTTCAACCGGTGCAGGAGCCGCGCCAGTTCGGCGATCTCCGTACGGTCCCACGCGGCCAACTTGCGGGCGTAGGACAGCCGTCGGGCGTCCCGTACCCGGGTGAAGCGTGCGCGGCCCTCCTCGGTGAGCCTGATGAGGGAGGCCCGGCGGTCCCCGGGGTCGGGTACGCGGTCGACCAGCCCGAGCGTGACGAGCGCCTGGAGTTGACGGCTGATCGTCGCCTTGCCGACGCCGAAGTACCCCGCGAGATCCGTCGCCCGCTGCGGGCCGCCGTCTTCGAGGCGGACGAGCAGCCCGTAGGCGGCGGGCTCCAGATCGGGGTGCACCTGGCGCGCCATCTCCCCCGACGAGGCGCGGGCACGGCGCAGGAACACCGCCAACTCCCGCTCGACATCGAGGCATTCGGGGCCGAAGAGCTCTTCGGTTTCGGTGTCGGCCTTGTGCACGTCAGGATCCCTCTCCGGTGTCTTCCAGGAGAAATGTTCTGCCGCGGCGCGCGATCGTCGCAGCTCGGCCCAGTATTTCGCAGGAGCGGGACCGCGGCGGGGCCCGGTCCGTCTTCCGCGTGACAGCTCCGCCGTTTACCGTTCTTTTGACGTGGACACAACGTGGTTAAGTAGATTTTTTCGCGCGTCGCAGCATGTTATCCCCCACATCCGGACATACCTTCACGTACCAGACCCCCCAACAGAGGCTTCGGAGGCAGAGATGCCCAGCTTCACAACCGGTACGGCCCGTCGCAGACGCGGAAGCGCGGCCGCGGCCGGGACGGCCGTCTCCGCGCTCGCCCTCGTCCTCACCCTTCCGGGTACGACGTCGGCGGTGTCCGGGGACCAGGAAGGCGCCGGCCGCTCGGCCCAGAAGCGTGCCAACCCCGCCGAGCCCACGCAGCGCGGACAGGCATGGATGGGCGCCGGCGTGCAGATGCGCGAGGGCGACCGCACCGACGGCAGGCCGCCCGGCAAGCGAGCCGGCCTCAAGGCGTCCGTCCACGGCGTGGACGTCAGCAGCCACCAGAAGAACGTCAACTGGAAGGGCCTGTGGAACAAGGGCGTCCGCTGGGCGTACGTGAAGGCGACCGAGTCGACCAACTACAAGAACCCCTACTTCGCCCAGCAGTACAACGGGTCGTACAAGCGGGGGATGATCCGCGGCGCGTACCACTTCGCGACGCCCAACACCTCCAGCGGCGCCACCCAGGCCAACTACTTCGCCAAGAACGGCGGCGGCTGGAGCAAGGACGGCAAGACCCTGCCGGGCGTGCTGGACATCGAGTACAACCCGTACGGCTCCACGTGCTACGGCCTGAGCAAGAGCGCGATGGTGAAGTGGATCAAGGACTTCACCCGCACGTACAAGGCGCGCACGGGCCGGGACGCGGTGATCTACACCAACACCAACTGGTGGAAGCAGTGCACCGGCAACAGCAGGAGCTTCGGCAGGACCAACCCCCTCTGGGTGGCCCGGTACGCCTCCTCACCGGGGGCGCTCCCGGCCGGCTGGGGCTTCTACACCTTCTGGCAGTACACCTCCAGCGGACCGATCGTCGGTGACCACAACACCTTCAATGGGTCCATGGCCCGGCTGAGGGTTCTGGCCAACGGCTGACGCCCCTTCGGCCGGGGGTCCGGGGGTTGTCCCCGGGACAGCACAGCAACGGGTCCATGGCCCGGCTGAGGGTTCTGGCCAACGGCTGACGCCCCTTCGGCCGGGGTCGGGGCCAACGGCTGACGCTCCGTCGGTCGGGGGCCGGCCGACGGTCGGACGGGCGAGTGGCCCCCCGCCTTCCCGGTGGGGGGCCACTCCGGTGCCGGTCGCGTCCGTCACGCCGCGACCGGCGTCTCGCGGGCCGGCGCCGTCGCGGGGGTGAGCGCCAGCTCCAGGACCTGGCGGACGTCGGAGACGGGGTGGACGTCGAGTCCCTCCAGCGCCTCCTCGGGGACGTCGTCGAGATCCGGCTCGTTCCGCTTGGGGATGATCACGGTCGTCACCCCGGCCCGGTGCGCCGCCAGCAGCTTCTGCTTGACGCCCCCGATGGGCAGCACGCGGCCGGTCAGCGAGACCTCACCCGTCATCGCCACCTCCGGCCGGACCTGGCGCCCGCTGAGCAGGGAGGCCAGCGCCGTGGTCATGGTGATGCCCGCGCTCGGTCCGTCCTTGGGCACGGCGCCCGCCGGGACGTGCAGATGGATGCCGCGCTCCTTCAGGTCGGCGACGGGCAGCTCCAGTTCGGCGCCGCGCGAGCGCAGATAGGAGAGCGCGATGTGCGCGGACTCCTTCATGACGTCCCCCAGCTGTCCGGTCAGGGTGAGCCCGGACGCGCCCGTCTCGGGGTCGGCGAGGGACGCCTCGACGAACAGCACGTCGCCACCGGTGCCGGTCACGGCCAGGCCGGTCGCCACACCGGGAACGGCCGTGCGCCGCTCGGCGGGGTCCTGGGCGGCCTCGGGGGTGTGCCGGGGCCGGCCGATCAGCTCGCGCAGCTCGTCCGTGCCGACGGTGTACGGCAGCTCCAGCTCGCCGAGCTGGTGCCGGGCCGCCACCTTGCGCAGCACCCGCTGCACGGCACGCTCCAGGCCGCGCACGCCCGCTTCGCGGGTGTACTCGGCGGCGAGCTTGCGCAGTGCCGCCTCGTCGAAGGCGACCTCGCCGCTCTCCAGCCCGGCGCGCTCCAGCTGACGGGGCAGCAGGTGGTCGCGGGCGATGGTGACCTTCTCGTGCTCGGTGTAGCCGTCCAGCTCGACGACCTCCATACGGTCGAGCAGCGGCTGCGGTACGGCCTCCAGGACGTTGGCCGTGGCCAGGAAGACCACGTCGGACAGGTCGAGTTCGACCTCCAGGTAGTGGTCCCGGAAGGTGTGGTTCTGCGCCGGGTCCAGCACCTCCAGCAGGGCGGCCGAGGGGTCGCCGCGGAAGTCGGCGCCGAGCTTGTCCACCTCGTCCAGCAGGACGACCGGGTTCATGGAGCCGGCCTCCTTGATGGCGCGGACGATCCGGCCGGGCAGGGCGCCGACGTAGGTGCGCCGGTGGCCGCGGATCTCCGCCTCGTCCCGGACGCCGCCGAGTGCGACGCGGACGAACTTCCGGCCCATCGCACGCGCGACCGACTCGCCGAGCGAGGTCTTGCCGACCCCGGGCGGCCCGGTCAGCGCCAGCACGGCCCCGCCGCCGGCCCGCCGCGAGCCCGCGTCCCCGGCGCCCGCGCCCGCCTCCGAGGCGGCGTCGCCGGCGTCAGCGGTGTCGGCAGCGTCGGAGGCACCCGCAGCCCCCCGGCCCCGCTCGGCCCGCCGCTTGCGCACGGCCAGGTACTCGGTGATGCGCTCCTTGACGTCCTGGAGCCCGGCGTGGTCGGCGTCCAGCACGGCCTGTGCGCCGGTGATGTCGTACGCGTCCTCGGTGCGGACGTTCCACGGCATCTCCAGGACGGTGTCCAGCCAGGTGCGGATCCAGCTGCCCTCGGGGCTCTGGTCGCTGGCGCGCTCCAGCTTGTCGACCTCCTTGAGCGCGGCCTTCTCGACGTCCTGGGGCAGTCCGGCCGCCTCGACGCGGGCGCGGTAGTCCTCGCTCTCGTCCTCCGGATCGCCGTTCAGTTCGGCCAGCTCCTTGCGGACGGCCTCCAGCTGGCGGCGGAGCAGGAACTCGCGCTGCTGCTTGTCCACGCCCTCCTGGACGTCCTTGGCGATGGACTCGGCGACGTCCTGCTCCGCGAGGTGCTCCCGCAGGGCCGAGGTGGCGGCCCGGAGGCGCTCGACCGGGTCCACCGTCTCCAGCAGCCGGAGCTTCTGCTCCACGCTCAGGAACGGCGAGTAGCCGGCGTTGTCCGCGAGCTGGCCGACGTCGTCGATCTGCTGCACCCGGTCCACGACCTGCCACGCGCCGCGCTTGCGCAGCCAGTCGGTGATGAGGGCCTTGTACTCCTTCATCAGTTCGGTGACATGCCCCGGCACGGGCTCCGGCGAGGACTCCTCGACCGGGGTGCCCTCGACCCACAGTGCGGCGCCCGGGCCGGTCGTGCCCGCTCCGATGCGGACCCGGCGCAGGCCGCGGATCAGCGCGCCGGGGTCGCCGTCCGCGAGCCGGCCGACCTGCTCGACACGGCCGAGCACGCCGACGCCCCGGTACTCGCCCTCCACCCGCGGGACCAGCAGCACCAGCGGCTTGTCGCCCTGCTTGCCGCCGGTACCGGCCGGGCCCTCGGCCGCCGCCGTGCCGTCGGCCGTGGCGGCGCGGGCGGCGTCGACGGCGGCCCGCACATCGGCGTCCGAGAGGTCCAGCGGCACCACCATTCCCGGCAGCACCACGCCGTCCTCGGCGTCGACGGGCAGCACGGGCAGGGCGAGCGGTGTGGACTCCGGGGTACCAGTGGACTCAGCAGCCATGATCTCTCCCTAGGCAGGCAAGTTGAGTAGTACCCACTCAATGCTTTTGAGGTCCTCGGTGTTCCCCTGGAGCGCGCCGATCCCGTTCGCTCTGAGCGATCAGCCCCGTACCCACCGGCCTCTTGCGCCCCGCGGCGGACCTGTGGACCCGCGCCCCTGGGAACACCCGCGGGACCGCAAACCTTCCGTCGACCTTCCACGGGCCTTCCGCGGACCCACCGCGGGCCTTCCGCGGGACGCAGGCTTCCGGAGGCGGGAGGCCGGTCGGGGTTGCCGCCCCGTGCGGTGGCGCTCGTACGCTGCCCCGCATGGTCACCCCCTCGCATGCCGCGCTCCCCCAGGCCCCCGGTACGCACGCGCCGGAGGACGGCCCCGTCACGCTGGACCGCCGCGACGGACCGCACGGCGAGGTCGTGCTGCGGCGGCGCGGCGCGGGCAGCGGCGGCGTCTTCGAGATCATCGCCAACGGCTGCTTCCTGATGGACAGTTCCGACGGCCGCTCCGAGCGGCTGCTGGTGCGTGCCGCGCTGGCCGAGCTGTCCGGCCGGACGGATCCCGCGGTGCTCATCGGCGGCCTGGGGGTCGGCTTCTCGCTGGACGAGGCGGCGGCCGAGCCGGCCTGGGGCCGGATCACCGTCGTCGAGCGGGAGGCCGCCATCGTCGACTGGCACCGCGAGGGGCCGCTGGACGAGCTGTCCGGCCGGGCCCTGCGGGACCCGCGCACGGCACTGGTGCACGCCGACCTCAAGGAGCACCTGCGCACGGCGCGGGACCGCTACGACGCGCTGTGCCTGGACATCGACAACGGGCCCGACTGGACGGTCACCCGGGACAACTCCTCGCTCTACTCCCCCGCCGGGCTCGCCGACTGCCGGGCGGCGTTGCGGCCGGGCGGCGTGCTGGCCGTCTGGTCGGCGCGCCCCTCGGGGGAATTCGAAACGTCCTTGCGGAATGCGGGGTTCTGCCGTGTTCGGACCGATGAGATCCCGGTCGCCCGAGGCGTCCCCGACGTGGTCCATCTCGCTGCCCGACCGGCGTAGCCGCGGCGCCCGGCAGGCCCTTACGCTGCTGTTCGAAGAGAGCCGGAGTAAGCCACAGGGCGGGGCCGCATGGACCAGAAGAACAGCACACAGCCAGCCGGGACGTCCGCGACGGCACCGACGACCAGCCCGGGCGCACAGCGGCGCATCCTGGTCGTGGAGGACGACCCGACCATCGTCGATGCCCTGGCCCGGCGGCTGCGCGCGGAGGGCTTCCAGGTGCAGACGGCCGGGGACGGTCCGGCGGCCGTGGAGACCGCCGAGGCGTGGCAGCCCGATCTGCTGGTCCTGGACGTCATGCTGCCCGGGTTCGACGGCCTGGAGGTCTGCCGCCGGGTGCAGGCGCAGCGTCCCGTCCCGGTGCTGATGCTGACGGCGCGGGACGACGAGACGGACATGCTGGTCGGCCTCGGAGTCGGTGCGGACGACTACATGACCAAGCCGTTCTCCATGCGTGAGGTCGCCGCCCGGGTGCATGTGCTGCTGCGCCGGGTCGAGCGGGCGACGCTGGCCGCGCACACGCCGCGCAGCGGGATACTCAGGCTCGGCGAGCTGGAGATCGACCACGCGCAGCGCCGGGTGCGGGTCACCGGGGCCGATGTGCACCTGACGCCCACGGAGTTCGATCTGCTGGTCTGCCTGGCGCACTCGCCCCGCGCCGTGCTCTCCCGCGAACAGCTGCTCGCCGAGGTCTGGGACTGGGCCGACGCCTCCGGCACCCGCACCGTCGACAGCCACATCAAGGCGCTGCGCCGCAAGATCGGGGCCGAGCGGATCCGCACCGTGCACGGCGTCGGCTACGCGCTGGAGACCCCGGCACCGTCCGGTACGCCGGGTGCGCCCGGTGCCGCCCCGCCGGTGACCGGTGCCGCCGCAGAGAGCTCCTGAGCACGGCGGAGAGGACGTCCCAGGTGCCCGGGTTGCCCGGTTCTGCGCAGGGCGGACGGTGGTGGACGGCGGTGCGGCGGTGGTGCGGCAGGACGTGGTCGCGCCTGTGGGAGGCCCTGCGCCCCCTGGATCCGTACCGCTCGGTGAAGGCGGCGCTCGGCGCGCTCGTGATCGTCTCGGTGGTCATCACGACGCTGCTGGCGCTGTTCGCGATGCGCTCGGCCACCGAGCTGCGCGTGATCACCATCATCTCGATCGTGGCCTCGCTGCTGATCACCCAGTTCGTCGCACAGTCGCTGACGGCTCCGCTGGACGAGATGACCCATGCGGCCAAGGCCATGGCGCACGGCGACTACTCGCGCCGGGTGCGGGGCGGACGGCGCGACGAGTTCGGTCAGCTGGCGGAGAACTTCAACCGCATGGCGGCCGATCTGGAGGCCGTCGACCGGCACCGCAAGGAGCTGGTGGCCAACGTCTCGCACGAGCTGCGGACGCCCATCGCGGGGCTGCGCGCGGTGCTGGAGAACGTCGTCGACGGGGTGTCGGACGCCGATCCGGAGACGATGCGCACCGCGCTGCACCAGACGGAGCGGCTCGGCCGGCTCGTCGACCATCTGCTGGACCTCTCGCGGCTGGACAACGGCGTGGTGCCGCTGCACTCGCGGCGGTTCGAGGTGTGGCCGTATCTGGCGGGGGTGCTCAAGGAGGCCAACATGAGCAAGGGCTCCGGGCACGCGCGTACGGATGTGCATCTGCATCTGGACGTCTCGCCGCCGGAGCTGACCGCGTACGCGGACCCCGAACGTCTGCACCAGGTGGTCGCCAACCTGATAGACAACGCGGTCAAGCACAGCCCGCAGCACGGCCGCGTCACCGTGCGGGCCCGCCCCGGGGACCCGGCCACCGGAGCCGGCGCCCTGGAGGTCGACGTGCTGGACGAGGGCCCCGGGATACCGGAGTCGGAGCGGCACCGGGTGTTCGAGCGGTTCAGCCGCACCCAGACCTCCGAGGTGGCCAGGGGCCCGGGCGGCAACACCGGCGGCACGGGGCTGGGGCTGGCCATCGCGCGCTGGGCGGTCGATCTGCACGGGGGCTGGATCCGGGTGGCCGAATCCCCCCGGGGGTGCCGGATCCAGGTCACTCTTCCGGGGGTCGGCGGGGCCGCGGGGTGACGTAGGGTCGAGGGGGCGCGGCAGCCCGTGGGCGCCGCCGGCGTCCGCGGCTGCGGGAGCTTCCACGGCCCCCAGCCGCCCCGCGGATCCGCCTGCTCCGCGCGTGGAGCGGGGAGCACGGAGCCGGGGCCGCGCGGCCCCGGAGGTCCGCCCTCGGACGGGTCGCGGACGCGCGGGAGCCGCACACGGTTGCAGCGCTCGCGCAAAACCGTGAGTGATTCCCGCCAAAACTTCGGCCGAAACCGCGTCCGCGATGTGACGTACGTGACCAAGGGGTAGCCCGGACTCCACCAATCGTCCGGAGAGGCGTAGCCTTTATTTCCGCTGTCCACCACCCAAGGAAGCGGAAGAGGGCGGTTGCCGCCGTGTCGTCACAGTCCCCCAACAGCTCATCGAGCACCTCGGTCGAACGCAAGGAGGGCCAGGGCAAAGACCCTGCCTCCACCTTCGGCGCCAACGAGTGGCTCGTCGACGAGATCTACCAGCAGTACCTCCAGGACCCCAACTCGGTAGACCGAGCCTGGTGGGACTTCTTCGCTGACTACCAGCCGGAGTCCTCGGACGGGGCCAAGGCACCGAACGGCGCGGCGACGCCACGGGATGCCGCGCCGGTGGCGAAGCCGCCGGCACCCGCGCAGCAGGCGCCCGCGAGCGCCCCCGCGCAGCCCGCGGCACCGGCGCAGCCCGCCGCACCCGCGCAGCAGGCCGCGCCCGCGCAGCCCGCTCAGCAGGGCGCGGCGCAGCCCCAGGCCGCCGCACAGCCCAAGGCGGCGCAGCCGAAGGCCGCCAAGGCCGACGCCGGGCAGGCCCAGGCCCAGGCCCAGACTGAAGGCCCCGAGTACGTGACCCTGCGCGGTCCCTCCGCCGCGGTCGCGAAGAACATGAACGCCTCGCTGGAGCTGCCGACGGCCACGTCCGTGCGCGCGGTGCCGGTGAAGCTGCTGTTCGACAACCGCATCGTCATCAACAACCACCTCAAGCGTGCCCGCGGCGGCAAGGTGTCCTTCACGCACCTGATCGGCTACGCCATGGTGCAGGCGCTGAAGGCGATGCCGGCCATGAACCACGCGTTCACGGAGAAGGACGGCAAGCCCACCCTCATCAAGCCGGACCACGTGAACCTCGGTCTGGCCATCGACCTGGTGAAGCCGAACGGCGAGCGTCAGCTGGTCGTCGCCGGCATCAAGAAGGCCGAGACGCTGACCTTCTTCGAGTTCTGGCAGGCGTACGAGGACATCGTCCGCCGCGCCCGGAACAACAAGCTGACGAGGGAGGACTTCTCCGGCGTCACCTGCTCGCTGACCAACCCCGGCGGCATCGGCACCGTCCACTCCGTGCCGCGTCTGATGCCCGGCCAGGGTCTGATCATGGGCGTCGGCGCCATGGAGTACCCGGCGGAGTTCCAGGGCACCTCGCAGGACACCCTCAACCGGCTCGGCGTCTCCAAGGTGATGACGCTGACGAGCACCTACGACCACCGCGTCATCCAGGGTGCCGCCTCCGGCGAGTTCCTGCGCAAGGTCTCCCAGCTGCTGCTGGGCGAGGACGACTTCTACGACGAGATCTTCAAGGCCCTGCGCATCCCGTACGAGCCCGTGCGCTGGATGCAGGACATCGACGCCTCGCACGACGACGACGTCACCAAGGCCGCCCGCGTCTTCGACCTGATCCACTCCTACCGGGTGCGCGGCCACATCATGGCCGACACCGACCCGCTGGAGTACAAGCAGCGCAAGCACCCCGACC
Source organism: Streptomyces cacaoi (assembly GCF_006539165.1). Classification (GTDB taxonomy): domain Bacteria; phylum Actinomycetota; class Actinomycetes; order Streptomycetales; family Streptomycetaceae; genus Streptomyces; species Streptomyces cacaoi. The sequence continues at coordinate 82,965 of NZ_BJMM01000013.1, forward strand.
TCGACATCACCGAGCACGGCCTCACCCTGTGGGACCTGGAGCGGGAGTTCGCGGTCGGCGGCTTCGCCGGCAAGTCGATGATGAAGCTGCGCGACATCCTGGGCGTGCTGCGCGACTCGTACTGCCGCACCACCGGCATCGAGTACATGCACATCCAGGACCCCAAGCAGCGCAAGTGGATCCAGGACCGCATCGAGCGCCCGCATGTGAAGCTGGAGCGCGAGGAGCAGCTGCGCATCCTGCGCCGGCTCAACGCGGCCGAGGCGTTCGAGACGTTCCTCCAGACCAAGTACGTGGGCCAGAAGCGCTTCTCGCTGGAGGGCGGCGAGTCCGTCATCCCGCTGCTGGACGGCATCATCGACGCCGCGGCCGAGTCCCGGCTGGACGAGTGCGTGGTCGGCATGGCCCACCGCGGCCGGCTGAACGTGCTGGCGAACATCGTCGGCAAGCCGTACGCGCAGATCTTCCGGGAGTTCGAGGGCAACCTCGACCCGAAGTCGATGCACGGCTCCGGCGATGTGAAGTACCACCTGGGCGCCGAGGGCACCTTCACGGGGCTGGACGGCGAGCAGATCAACGTCTCGCTGACGGCCAACCCCTCGCACCTGGAGGCCGTCGACCCGGTGCTGGAGGGCGTGGCCCGCGCCAAGCAGGACATCATCGGCAAGGGCGGCACGGACTTCACGGTGCTGCCGATCGCGCTGCACGGTGACGCGGCCTTCGCCGGCCAGGGTGTGGTCGCCGAGACGCTCAACATGTCGCAGCTGCGCGGCTACCGCACCGGCGGCACGATCCACATCGTCATCAACAACCAGGTCGGCTACACCGCGGCCCCCGAGTCGGCCCGCTCCTCGATGTACTCGACGGACGTGGCGCGGATGATCGAGGCCCCGATCCTGCACGTCAACGGCGACGACCCGGAGGCGGTCGTGCGGGCCGGGCGGCTGGCGTTCGAGTACCGCCAGGCGTTCAACAAGGACGTGGTCATCGACCTGATCTGCTACCGGCGCCGCGGCCACAACGAGACGGACAACCCCTCGTTCACCCAGCCGCTGATGTACCGCCTCATCGACAAGAAGCGCTCGGTGCGCAAGCTGTACACCGAGTCGCTGATCGGCCGGGGCGACATCACGCTGGAGGAGGCCGAGCAGGCGCTCCAGGACTTCCAGGGCCAGCTGGAGAAGGTCTTCACGGAGGTCCGGGACGCCACCACGGCACCGGCGGAGACCGAAGTGCCCGCGCCGCAGGCCGAGTTCCCGGTGCACGTGGACACCGGCGTCGGCCAGGAGGTCGTCAAGCGGATCGCCGAGTCGCAGGTGAACATCCCCGAGCGGATCACCGTCCACCCGCGTCTCCAGCCGCAGTTGCAGCGCCGCGCCCAGATGGTCGAGGACGACACGATCGACTGGGCGATGGGCGAGACGCTGGCCGTCGGCTCGCTGCTGATGGAGGGCACGCCGGTGCGGCTGTCCGGCCAGGACTCCCGCCGCGGCACCTTCGGCCAGCGGCACGCGGTCCTGCTGGACCAGGAGACCGGCGACGACTACACGCCGCTGCTGTACCTCTCGGAGGACCAGGCCCGCTACACCGTCTACGACTCGCTGCTGAGCGAGTACGCGGCGATGGGCTTCGAGTACGGCTACTCGCTGGCCCGTCCCGAGGCGCTGGTGATGTGGGAGGCGCAGTTCGGCGACTTCGCCAACGGCGCGCAGACGGTCATCGACGAGTTCATCTCCTCGGCCGAGCAGAAGTGGAACCAGACCTCCGGTGTCACCCTGCTCCTGCCGCACGGTTACGAGGGCCAGGGCCCGGACCACTCCTCGGCCCGGATCGAGCGGTTCCTCCAGCTGTGCGCGCAGAACAGCATGACCGTGGCGATGCCGTCGCTGCCGTCGAGCTACTTCCATCTGCTGCGCTGGCAGGTGCACAACCCGCACCACAAGCCGCTGGTCGTCTTCACGCCGAAGTCGATGCTGCGGATGAAGGCGGCGTCCTCGAAGGCGGAGGAGTTCACCTCCGGCGGCTTCCGCCCGGTCATCGGTGACTCCTCGGTCGACCCGGCGAACGTCCGCAAGGTCGTCTTCTGCTCCGGCAAGGTCTACTACGACCTCGACGCCGAGCGGACCAAGCGCGGGATCACCGACACCGCGATCATCCGGCTGGAGCGGCTGTACCCGCTGCCCGGCAAGGAGATCCAGGCCGAGATGGCGCGCTACAGCAACGCCGAGAAGTACGTGTGGGCCCAGGAGGAGCCGGCCAACCAGGGCGCGTGGCCGTTCATCGCGCTCAACCTGGTCGACCACCTGGACCTGATCATCGGCTCGGAGCCGGTGCCGAACGCGGACCGGCTGCGCCGCGTCTCCCGTCCGTCCTCGTCCTCGCCCGCCGTGGGCTCGGGCAAGCGGCACGCGGAGGAGCAGGCCCAGCTGATCCAGGAGGTCTTCGCGATCTGATCTCCGCTCCGGCGTGGCCGGACACACGGGAGGGCCCCGGTACCCGCGCGGTACCGGGGCCCTTCCGTCGGTGCGCCGTGTGGGGCGCCGCGCGGCCCGGTTCAGCCGAGGTACGGCTCGAAGTCCCAGTAGGGACGGGTGCGCCGGCGGGCTGCCAGGGTGTGGCTGTGCTGGGCGCCGAGGGAGCGGGTGAACCGCTCCAGGGCGTCCTCCTCGATGGCGGCGGCCTCCTCGCGGCGGCGCAGCGCACGCAGATCGGCGGCATTGGCGATCATCGCGGCCAGGGTGAGCGGATGGTCCTCGCCGAGCGAGACGCGGGCCCGGCGCGCGGTGTCGGCGCTCAGCTCGCAGGCGTCGTCCAGCGCCTCGCTCAGATTGCGCCCGCCGCTGGTGTTGAGGGCGCAGCCCAGGGTGGCCGGATGGTCGGGGCCGAGCAGCGCGGTGAGTCCGGCCAGCGCCTGCTCGAACATGTTGAGCGCGCCGCCCCTGTTGCCCTCGGCCTGGAGGACGAGGCCCGCGTTGGACTGCATTCCGGTGGGTAGCGGATGGGCCGGGCCGAGCAGCGCCCGGTAGCCGTCCTCGGCCTCGGTCAGCAGGGCGCGCGCCTCGTCGAGGGAGCCGTGTTCGCGCAGGAAGTTGCCGTAGTCGGTGAGCAGCGCGAGCGTCGAGTAGTGGCCGCGGCCGTGCACCTGCTCCTGCCGCTCCAGGAGGGTGGCCATGGCGGTGGCCAGGTCCTGGTGCGGTGCGCCGGCGCGGCGGCGGCACAGCAGAAGGCTGTGCTGGGCCATGAGCGTGTGCGGGTGCTGGGCGCCGAGCACCTGGACGTGCAGCCGCATGCCCAGCTCCTGGCGGGCCAGCGCCTCCTGGTAGCGGCCCATCAGCCGCAGGTCGCGGGCGCAGGCGTTGCCGGAGGAGAGGGTGCTGGGGTGCCGGACACCGAGCACCTGTTCGCGCTTGCGGAAGATCTCCAGGTCGGTGGTGTAGGCGTCCTCGTACCGGCCGAGGAGCCGCAGGCCGACGGCGAGGTTGTGCTGGGCCAGCAGGCTCGTCCACTCCTCGGCCCCGTACAGCCGGCCGCAGACCTCGACGACCTCCTCCTGGAGCTCCAGGGCCTCGTCGTACTGGCCGAGCATGCGCAGATCGGCGGCGAGGCAGCTGGTGGCCTCCATGAGGATCTCCTCGCCGGCGGCGGGGAGTTCACGCAGCCGCTCCAGCCGGGCGCCGTCCAGATGGCGTGCCTCGTGGAAGCGGCCGGCGAAGCGCAGCAGATTGCCCTGGAGGGTGGTGAGGGCCATGAGCGTGGGCGCGTCGGCCGCCATGAAGCTCTCCCACTCGGCGCGCAGGCTCTCGGCCAGCTCGGCGCCCTGGGTGTACTCGCCGCTGGCGTAGCAGTAGCGCAGACAGTTGAGCAGCATCTTGTGGACGCGGCGTTCCTGGCTGGCGGGGGCGGCGGAGGCCAGCAGGTGCGGGAGGATCTCGGCGTACCGGCCCCACTGGCGGCTGTCGTTGGGGGCACCGGGATCGGCCTCCACGAGGAGCCGGTGCACGATCTCGCGGTACTCGTCGCGGCGGTCGCGGGTGAGGTCGCCGATGACGCCGTGCACCACGTGGTGCATGTGGACGGAGTCCACGCTCTGGTCGTCGTCGACGGAGGGCCCGCGCCGGCCCTCGCCGCGGAGGGGAGGGCGCATCTCGCGGGTGAGCACCGAGTAGTTGACGAGGGAGTCCAGCGCGCGGGCCCAGGCGGCGCGGTCGGTGCTGAGCCAGCGCAGGTTCTCGGGCAGTTCGGCGGCGGGGATGCCGCGCGCCAGCCCGAGCGGGATCCGGCCGGGCGCGAACGCGGCGCACAGCGAGAGGAGTTCGACGGTGCGGGGTTCGGAGCCGCGCAGCTTGTTGAGCAGGATCGACCAGGAGGTGAGCGAGGAGTGCGGGTAGTCGTCCGGCATGGAGGCGGTCTCCATCCGGGTGAGCCCCACGCCGCGGACCATGCGCAGATATTCGGGCACGGCCATGCCCTCCTGGCCGAGCCAGGCGGTGGCCTGGGCCAGCTGGAGCGGCAGGTCCTGGAACTCGCCCGCGACCTGGTCGGCCTCCTCGGGGGTGATGTGCGGGGCGCCGCGCAGCAGATAGCTGGTGGACTCGATACGGCGGAACGCCTCGACGCCGGTGACCTCGGTGATCCGGTTCCAGGAGCGGTTGCGCGAGGTGATCAGCACATGGCCGGCGCCGCCCTGGGGCAGATAGGTGGCGGCCTCCTCGGGCTCGGCCCAGCCGTCGAAGATGATCAGCCAGCGCCCGCTGGGCTCGTTCCTGCGCAGCGCCCGGCGGACGGCGCGGACGCGCTCGCCGACCTCGTTGACGTGGATGTCCAGCTCCGGGGCGAGTGCGCCGAAGGCGTCGCGCTGGATGTTGCGCTGGTCGCAGTTGACCCACCACACGATGTCGTAGTCGGGCGCGAAGCGATGGGCGTATTCGATGGCGATCTGCGTCTTGCCGATACCGGCGAGCCCGGCCAGCGTGCACACGCCGTTGCCGGGCTCGGCGTCCATCAACTGCTGGTGCAGCTCCGTCAGGAGGGTGTCGCGGCCGGTGAAGCGGCGGTTGCGGCCGGGCACCACGCCCCATACGGCGGGCGGGTCGTTGGGGTAGCGGCTGCCGCCGGCGGCCAGCGAGCGGGTGCGGCGGTGCACGAGCCCGAGCCGGCGCAGCAGCCGGCGCTCGGCCTCCTCCTCGTCGACGCCGCTGACGTTGACCGGCTCCAGCACGGCCGTGGCGGGCAGCAGTTCGCGGCTGGTGAGGTTGACGGCGGCGAACCGGTCGGCGTTCTGGCGGACGTAGCCGCGCAGCACCTCGTTCCAGTCGGCCTCCAGGCGGGGCCCGAGCTGGAAGAAGACATCGCTGATGACGAGCACGACACGGCCTCTGGCCAGCTGGAGGTCGCGCAGCGCCTCCTCCAGGGGGCGCTCGCGGTCGGGGTCCCAGCGGTGCGGCGTGGTGCGGTGGCCGTGGCTCTCCAGGACCCGGGCGATCCAGTCGCCCCACGAGCGGTGGTGCCCGGGGAAGACGACGACGAAGTGTTCGCCCTCGGGAGCGGGTTTGGCCTCCTGGTGCGGTTCCCGCTGGCCGCCCAGCACCGTCTGGCCGGGGTCGGATTCCTGCCGGGCCGGGTCCCGCTGAGCTTCCATGCGCGTATCTCCCTCGTCCACCGGCCGCGTCTTTCCCGAGCGGCTTGCGCAGCAGATTACCGAAAGTGACCAACCTTGCACGTGCCGTCCGCGGGTGCGGCGGCGCCGGCCGCCGTCGCCGTAAGGCACCCGTGCATACCCTCTACGAACTCTCGCCCCTCGTCCGTCAGTTGGCCATAAGCGCGCAGGGTTCCCAGGGCTTCTCCGACCTGTGCGCAGTAGGTGTCGCACCGGGCGCGGGCCCGCTCACGGGCCGGCGTGCCGGGTGCCGCGTGCGCCGCGGTACGTGCCCACAGTCCGGCGAGCGCGAGATGCGCGTAGGTGCCCTGGAGGATCGCGGCGGGCGGCCGCGGATCGGTCCGCCAGCCGACCCGGTGGTACCGGCCGCCGTCCGCGCCCTGGAGCCGGACCAGTTCACCGAGCACGGCGAGCTTGCTGTGCTGGGTCTCGTGGACGAGGACCTCGGCGAACTCCTCGGCGTCGGCCGGCAGCGTGGTGAACACGGCCCAGGGCGCCGACCAGCAGGTGACGCTCACCCGGGCACCGGGAGAAGCCGGGGCAGCCGGGGCGGCCGCGGCGGCCGGTGCGAGGGGCACGACCGGGACGACGCAGCGGACAAGGGCCGCGATCTCCCGCGCCCGCTCGGGGTCGACGGCGCGCAGCAACTCCAGTGCGCCGGACCACAGTTCACGCCACCCGGCGGCCTCCTTCGCGCCGAGCGGTCCCGCCGGTGCGAGCCCGGCGAGTGCGCCGCAGCCCGCCAGGTGCGCGTCCGCGTCCGCCAGCACGGCGCCGGAGCCCGGCAGCCGCAGCGCCTCCGGCGTGCCGGGGGGCGCGTACAGGGGCAGCCGCGCCGCCGAGGCGACCCGCGCGGCCAGGGAGCCGAAACCGGACAGCCGGCGGGTGAACTCCGCCGCGCCCCGCGCGGCGAGCGCCGAGGCCAGCCACGCGCCGGCGGCCGGATGCCCGAGCGCGTCCCGGACGGCCGCGGCGTCCCGTGCCTCGGCGCGCTCCAGCAGTGCCCAGTCGCCGTGCACCCGCGCCAGCGCCGCCGCCGGCGCCTCCCGCTCGGCGCGCGTGAGGAGGCTCTTGAGGAGCAGCAGCCGCAGGCTGTGCAGCCCGTCGCGCAGCAGCGCGGCATCGCCCTGCAACGGACGGGTGCCGCCCCAGGCGCGCAGCCGTTCCCGGGAGACGGCGAACGGCGGCAGGGACGACGAGGGCGAGGGGGGTGGTGGCATCATCAAGCGCCGTTCTACGCGCGGAAATTGGCCGGATCACTGCGCTCGGGACGGTCGTACCACGGAAGCGAGGGCAGTGCGGCGCTGTGCCGGCTGTCGGGGCCCTCCGTGCCGTCGCCGCCCTGGCCGCCCTCGTTGGCGGCCCAGAACAGGCGCAGCCGGGCGGGATGTTCGAGGGTCCAGGTGACGGCCGCGGCCACGCGGGCGTCGTCGGACGTGCGCAGCGCACACAGACCCATCCCGCTGAGGTCGGGCAGTGGCGTCGCCCCCTCCTCCTGCCCCGGGCTTCGGGGCGTGCCACCGATCCGCTTCGGCACGCTGTTCTCCTCCCTGACCCCCGCCCACGGGCGTCTACCCCGGATGGGTTCTCTTTCCCGCGACCCGTTGACAAAAACCGGACGGGCGGCCGGAGCCGCCGCATTCGGCCGTGCGGAACCCCGGGCACCGCCGGGCCGCCCGCCTCCCCACCGCGCCCGGGACGTACCCCACCGCGGGCCGTCGGCCTCAGTCGGCGCCGCCCCGCGCCAGTTCCTCGATCCGCTCCCTGGTACGCCGCACCTCCTCCCACGGCACGTCCACGAGCCGTTCGCCGACCCGCCGCCATGCCTCGGCCGCCTCGCGGTAGGCGGCCAGCGCACGCTCGCGGCGGCCCCGGCCCCGATGTTCCTCGCCCAGCGCGTGCCAGGCGCGCGCCGCCGTCGGGTCCGCCTCACCGCCGGCCTCCCCGGCCTCGTGCAGCGCCGTCGTCAACTCGCGCTCCGCCATGCCCCGCTGGGTGCTCTCCGGCGGGAACAGCGCCCGGGCCCGGCCGAGGTCGAGCCAGACCTCGGCACGGCGCGCCGGGCCGGGCTCCTGACGGGCCGCGCTCTCCAGCAGATGGCAGCCCTCGTACAGATCGGGGAGGAAGCCCTCGGTGCGGTAGCGCGCCAGCAGGGCGTCCCCCAGCAGCCGGGAGGCGCGCGTGACGGACGGGCCGCCGGTGGGCGCGCTCGTCAGCGCCTCGCGCAGCAGGTTCTCCGCCTCGCCCCGCCGGCCGGTCACGCCCAGCAGCATCTCCCCCCATTCGACGAGGAGTTCGCCCCGCTCGGCGCTGTAGGCGGGGGCCGACCGGACCGCGGCGGCGTACGCCTCGGCCGCCTCCTCCCACGAGCCGGCCTCGCGCAGCACCCCGGCCCGCGCCCAGGTGCAGCGCAGCCGCAGTCCGGCGCGCTCGTCGGCGGGGCCGTCCGACGGTGCGGCGGCTGCCGCGTCGTCCAGGACACGCAGCCGCTCGGCGGCCGGTGCGCCGGTCAGCCGCAGCGCGTCGGCCAGATCGAGGAGGGTGGCGCAGCGCTGCGCACCGGGGCCGGGCGCGGCCGGCGCGAAGGGCTCGTCGATGGCGCCGGTACCGGGGCCGCCGAGGGGGCCGGGGCGGTCGGGGGCGGCGCTGCCGTCGGGGGTGTCGGGGCGGACGGGGGTCGCTGAGGTGTCGGCGGGTTGCGGCGCCCAGGCGGCGCGTTCTGGCGGCATGTCGCTCGCTTCGCGGAGTTCACGGACGGCTTCCGGGGCCGCCCGGCGGCGGTGTTCGGGTGCGGCACGGGCCAGCGCGAGCAGCACCCGGCCGAGTCGGAGTCTACGGACCTGCTCCAGGTGCGGCGGGAGGTTCCGGCCTGCCCCGAGTGGCCGTGCCCCGGCGCCCTGTCCGGCCTCCCCACCGTCACCGTCTCCCCCGTCTGCACGATCTCCCCCGTCTCCCCCGGCCGACCGGTCCTCCCGGCCTCCCGCGCCTGCCCTCCGCTCTCCGACTCCCGCTGCTGCCGGGGGCGTTCGGGTTTCCTCGGGCTCGCCGGTCCCCTCGTCCGAGCCGAGGGCGCGCAGGGTGCGTTCGGCGGCCAGCAAGGGGGCGGGGCTGTCCGTCGTCCGCCACAGCTCGTACTCCACGGCGGCGCGCTCCAGCAGGGCGTGCGGGTCGGGGCCGGTCAGCAGGGCGGCGGCCTCGCGCAGCAGCGCGGCGGCGCCGGCGGAGGCGGCGGCCGGATCCGCGCCCCGGTGGGCGCCGGGCACCCGGGCCAGGGCGCGCAGGATGCGGGCCAGTGTGCGGCGGGGGCGGGCGCCGGCGTCCGCGGCGCACGCCGTCTCGGCCGCGGCGCGCGCCCGGTGCAGGAGCTGGACGTCGCGCTCGGCCTCCCACTGGTGCAGCAGCCGCTCGGCCTCCTCGGCGTGGTCGGCGGCCTCGGCGTCGGGGAGGTAGAACCGGACGACCTCGGCCGGCACCTGGGCGAACAGCTCGTCGTCCGCGGCCTGTCCGGCTCCCGGGCCGTCCGCCTCGCCGAACGCGCCGTCGGGGGCGACCGGTCCGCTGCCCCGTCCCGTCAGCCGGGCGACGGCGACGGCCGCGAAGTTGCGGGTGCCCCGGCCGAAGTGCCGGGAGACATGCGCTGACAGATGCTTCAGGACGAGGACGGCCGCGCTCCGGTCCAGCGACTGGAGCAGCAGCTCACGCACCCCGGGCACGAAGGCGTACCGGGGGCCGTCCTCGTCCGGGTCGGCGTAGCGCTCCAGCAGCCCGGACAGCAGCACCTCGGCCAGCTCCATGGGGCCGGTGTCGGGCAGCATCGCCTCCTGGACGAGGTGCATGACGGGCGGCACCAGCGGCACGACGGCCAGATGCCGTGCCAGATCGCGGGCCCCGGGGGAGGCTCCGGCGTGGAAGGCGCGCAGCAGGGCGTGCGGGCCGCTCGCGCCGGGGGCGCCGGGCGCGGGCGGCGGGACGGCGGGGTGCAGGGGCCGCACCCAGGCGGCCGGGCCGGGCACCCCGCCGGGCACACCGCCGCCCGCCCCGCCGGACAGCAGCCGCGCCCAGTTGCCGAGGGCCTGCGGGGTGGGCAGCAGCACCGGGACGGGCAGGGCGTCCGGCTCGGCGGGCGGGCCGAAGCCCTCGGGGACGAAGCCGAACCGGCCGCTGCCCTCGCGCAGCAGCGTGCCGGGTTCGGCGGGCAGCGCGGTGCGCGGCCACAGCCGGGGCGGCAGCGGCTGTACGACGGCCACCGGGGTGCGGCGCGCCCAGCGGTGCAGCATCCGCTGGGCGCCGCCGTCCTGCCACAGGGGGCCGACGCAGTCGCTGAGCACGAGGGTCAACCGGCGTCCGGTGGGGTCGAGATGGCGGTCGGCGGGGCGTGCGCTTCCGGCGGCGCCGGGACCCGTGCGGCCGGCCAGGAGCGGGGTGCCGTCGGCGGCGCGGCTGAGGTGGCGCAGCCGGACGTCGCGGAAGACGCCGAGCTGTTCGCAGGCCAGGCGCAGCTGTTCGGCGGTGGGCTGCCAGACGGCCGCGGTGGGCGAGGCGTCCACCAGGATCTGGAGTTCGCCCCGCCGGCGGGTGACCCGGGCGAAGACGGGGTGGACGACGGCGGCGCGGGCGCTCAGCTCCGCCGTGGCCTCCTCGTCCAGCTCTCCCGCCGCGGGCGGCAGCGGCGGCCGGTAGCGCTGGAGCGGCCGCAACGCACGGTGCAGCAGCGCGAGTCCGGGCAGCGCCCGGGCGGCGGGGGCGCGCACCGGGATGCCGGTGCGCGGGGCGCCGCCGCTCCGGCGGGCCGGGTACAGCTCGACCGACGGTGCGCGGGACGGCTCGGTGGACGCGGGCGGCACCGGCGCCGCGCCGTCCCCGCCATCCCCGCCGTTTTCGCTGTTTCCGCCGTCCCTGCCGTCCCCGCCGTCCCCGTCGTCCCGGCCGGTGGCGTCGGCCGGTTCCGGTCGGGGGTCCGGGCCGGGGGCGCCGTCCGCGGGACGGCCGGCCGCCGGGCCGGTCGCCGTCTCCGGGTGGGCGGCGAGGGAGCCGTCCCCCGGCGCTTCCGCGTCTGCTGCCGCTTCCGGCGGGGCCGCCGGTGCCGTCCAGCGGGCGAGCCACAGCGCCTCGGCGACCTCCTCGGAGGTGGGCTCCGGCCCGGCGGAGCGCAGCCGGGCGACCAGTTCCGCGACGAGCGCGATCGGCCGGTCCGCCGCCCGTCCGGTCGGGGACGGCGGCGGGACGCCCGGCGGGCGCTGCGGCGGCTCAGGCGGCGGGCTCACGGCGGATCACCGGGGGCGGTCCAGCGGGCGCATGAGGATCTCCGCGAGCCGGTCCCGGGTGACCCGCTCGGCGCCCTGTGCCCGCTGGGTGAGGAAGAGGGCGTTGAGGAGCTGATCGGTGGCCAGCACCTGGCCGGGCTCGCGGCGCAGGAAGCGTTCGACGAGTGCGGCGCCCTCCTGGAGCGCCTCCTCGCCCAGGTGCGCCGCGACCATCGCGGCGAGCTGTTCGTCCCCGGGCGGCTCCAGGTCGAGTTGCACGCAGCGGCGCAACAGGGCCGCGGGGAAGTCCCGTTCGCCGTTGGAGGTGAGCACGATGAACGGGAAGACGGTGCACCGCACCCGGCCGCCGGTGATCCGGACGCGGTCGCCGTCGGCGGTGAGCACCTCGGCGTGCGGCTCGCGTTCGGCGATCCGCTCCAGCTCCGGGATGGTGAACTCGCCCTCCTCCAGCACGTTCAGCAGATCGCTGGGCAGGTCGATGTCGCTCTTGTCCAGCTCGTCGACGAGCAGCACCCGGGGACGCGGCGGTGCTCCGGGCTCCCCGCCCGCGGGCAGCAGCGCGGTGCCGAGCGGGCCGAGCCGCAGATAGGAGCCGATCGGCGGCCGCGCCTCCGGCCCGGCGCCGGGATCCCCGCCGGCCACGGCCCGGTCCAGCTGGACGTCCTGGAGGCGGCCGATGGCGTCGTAGTGGTAGAGCCCGTCCTTGAGGGTGGTGCGGCTGACGACGGGCCAGCGCAGCACCCGGCCCAGCCCCAGCTCGTGCGCGACGGCGTGCGCCAGCGTGGACTTGCCGGTGCCGGGGTTGCCGGTCACCAGCAGCGGACGGCGCAGATACAGCGCGGCGTTGACCGCCTCGACCTCCTCGGGCCGCGGGTGCAGGCTCTCCACGAGTCTGCGGTGCGCGCCGAGTCTGCGTGCGGACTCGCCGTCGGCGCCTGCGGCGTCCTCGGGGGCACCGGGCTCGTGCGGAGCACCGAAGTCGCGCCAGGGCGGCGGCTCGGGCAGCCGGCGGATGCCCTCGTGCGGTACGCCCGCCCCCCGGTAGATGCGCCAGTCGCTCACGGTGTGCTCCTCATGGCAGTCGCGGTCCGGGCATGAGCGGTGGTTCACGCAGCGCGGCCTCGGGCACCTCGTCGGGCGGGTGGTGGAACAGCACGATGTGCCGTGCCCAGGCCGCGGACGGGTGTTCGGGGCCGCCGTCGTCCGCGTCGGCGTTCGCGGTGCGCAGGGTGCGGATGTGCGCCGGAAGGTGCTCGGCCGAGTGCGCCTCGGCCAGCAGCGCGCCCGCGCACTCCAGGAAGCGGGCGCAGTCCCCGTGCCGGACGGGAGGCTCGCCCCGCGCCCCGGCGGAACGGCCGGATCCGCCCGCCTCGCCCTCCGGTTCGGTGTGCCGCCACAGGGCGACGACATGGCCGGCCGCGAGCGCCGCCGCCAGCGCCCGCGCCCCGGCTCCGGCCCCCGCGCCGGAGCAGTGCACGGGAACGGCGCCCGGCGGTGCGGCGCGCAGCCTGCCGTACGCCGCGTGCCCGCCCTCGGCGCCGGCGCCCGTGTGCCCCTCCCGGGGCACCTCGCTGCGCAGCGGCACCGCCTCCAGCGGCCCCTCGGCGACGCCCTTCGCCCGGGCCCGCCACTCCGGGGTGACGCCGTGGTCCCGGCGCTCCCGGCTGCGGACGACGACGAGCCTGCGCTGCCCGAGCGGCAGCGTGTGCGGGTTGTACGGGTCGGCCGGGTCGTGCGGCCGCGCCCGCCAGCGGTCGACGGGTTCGTCGAAGAGCGTGTGCGGCAGGACGAAGGCGACGGAGGCCAGATGGTCGTCGACGTCGCACTGGTCCAGCGCGCGGGAGAGCGCGCCGCGCAGCTCCTCCTCCAGGCAGGCGCGCGGGGCGTCCTGTTCGCTGGTCGCCACGAGGGTGCCGCCCGGCGCACCGGCCGGGGCGCCCTCGCCGTCCGGGCCGGCGGGCCGTTCGACGACGGCGACGCGCCAGGCGTGGCTCCCGGTGCCGTAGAGATCGGGGTCGATCTCGACGAGGACGTCGGCGCGGCGGGCGGGGGCACCGGCCGGATCCGCGCCGCCGCTGGCGAGGATGTCGCGGATCCGCCGCCGGGTGCGGCCGGAGTGCAGCACCGGTTCCGTCGCCTCCACCCAGGTGCGCAGCGCCTCGGCAGCCGGTGCGGGCGCGTCCGCCGCCGGCGCCGCGGCCGTGTGCACCAGCGCGGCGTAGACCACGACGGCCTCCAGCTCGCGCCCGGGCACGTGTTCGCCCGGCTGCACCCGGCCGTCCCGCGGCTCGTACAGCAGCCCGGCGCCCTCCCGCCAGCTGCGCGGATCGTGCTCGCGCACCCCGAGCGGGTCCTCCATGACGGCGTCCCGCGCCTCGTTGACCAGCCGCAGCACCTGGCCGGCGGCGGCGGGCGGCGCCAACCCGGCCAGCAGTCCGTACAGTTCGGCGCGGCGGCCGGGCGTGAACCCGTAGCCCGAGCCGCCCGCCGCCGGCTCGGCGCGGGCCTGGCGGCGCGGCCAGCTGTCCCCGGGGCCGAGGTACCGCGTGCGGTGGTGCCGGTCGTGCGCCGCGAGCACCTCGTGCAGCACCCGGGCGCCGCGGGGGCCGGCGTCGCACAGCGCGCGCAGCGCCGTGCCGGGGACGGCCATGCCCGAGCCGTCGCTGCGGCGTCTGTTCTTGATCGTGCCCACCACGGCGCCGCGGGCGAGATCCACCACGGGCCCGCCCGAGCACCCCTCGGTGTACCGGCCGGCGCTGAGGATCAGCGGGCCCTTGCTGCCGCCGGCGGCGTGGCAGACGTCCGCGTAGAACAGCGGTTCGCCGGGCACCGGTCCCGGCATCCAGCCGTACAGGCCGACGTCGGCGGGGGTGAGCGCCGAACGGTCGCTGAGCCAGAGGCAGTCGGTGTCGTCCCCGGCGGCGTCCGGCACCCGCAGCAGCGCGAGATCGGGGAACGGCCACGGGGACGGCGGCGTGCGCGGGTCCTGCGGCGCGGGCAGCCCGAACGCCAGCTCGCCGGTGAGGACTTCGCCGTCCTCCCTCGTGATGCCGATGGCCCGCTCCCCCTTCCACACTGCCGCTGCGCCCGGGCCGACGACATGGGCACAGGTGAGCACCCAGCCCGGCGCGACGAAGTACCCGCTCCCCCACAGCGCGGCCTCGCGGCCGTGCCGGCCCGTGGCGCCGATGGCTCCGTCATACCCGTCGCCGGGTGCCCCGATGCGCACGACCGACGCCCGGACGGCGGCCTCGGAGCCCGTGGGGGCGTTCACCGGGCACTCATCGGGCACGGGGCGCGCGTCCCGGCACGCCGTGTCGTTCCGCCCCGCGCACACCGGGCCGCCCGTCCACACCGGACCACCCGCCGTTCACGGCTGCCGTCCCCGTCACGCCGACCCCCCTCGTCCGCCTCGCTCCGGCACGGCTCCGGCCGTCCCCGCTGTCCCCGTTGTCCCCGCGTGCCGCTCTCCCCAAGCGGACCGGCCGCGCACCGGTGTCCGGAAAGCGGCGGGGGCGGATGGTCGTCGAGGCTAGTGCCCGGGCCCGCCGGGCGGGAGGGGGCGTCGGGGCGCCGGAGGCGTCACGCCGCCCGCGGGGCCCGACGTGCCCGCGAGGGTGCGCGGTGCGCGGCCCGGCGGACGTGCACCGTGTCACCCGCCCGGTGCGCCGCGCCGGCGCAGCCGGGGTGCGGGCAGCGGCCAGGAGTCGTCGGCGGGCGCGTCCGGCGGGTCGTAGAGGACGGCGAGGTCGCGCACCCAGCGGGTGGCCGGCCCGTCCTCGCGCTGCTGTGCCCGGCGCAGCGCGTGCACCAGGTCGAGCAGTCCCTCGGCGTCCCCGGCGCGGCGTACGCACTCGAAGGCGCGCTGCTGGAACTCCTCGCAGCCCTCGTGCTCGCCCTCGTCGCGGCGCCACAGGAGCAGCCCGTACCCGGCGCGCAGGGCAGCGGCCACGGCCTGGGCCGCCTGCGGGTCGGACCGGTGCGAGACGGGCCCGCAGTGCACCGGAACGGTGTTGTCCGGGCAGGAGTTGAGCCGGTGGTGGATGTCGCCCGCGTCCTCGCCCAGCAGCAGCGGCACGGGCTCCAGGCCGGACGCCTGCTCCCGGTGTATGCCCTCCCAGCGGTCCCGACGCCGGGGGTGCCGGCGGCGGCCCCGGGCCATGACGGTGATGTGCCGCGTGGCGCCCAGCGGCGGCCCGGTGCCGACCCGCCAGGCGTCCACCGGCAGATCGAACAGCTCGGGCGGCAGCGCGAAGCGGACACCGGCGACGCCCTGCCCGACGTCGCCGAGGTCCAGCGCGAAGGACAGCGGGCCGGACAGCTCGCCGGGCAGGCCCTCCGCGGTGTCCGGGCCGTGCCCCGTCTCGATCAGGGTGCTGCGCTCCCCGTGCTCCAGCTCGACGCTCCAGTCGTAGCGCACCCCGGAGGGGCCGGCGACCGGGTCGAGGTGCACCGCGACCCCGCCGTACTGGGCGGCCGGCGGCGGGTCCTCCAGGGTGCGCAGCACCTCCTCGCGCACCGGGCCCTCGGGCAGGCTCGCCGCGACGGACTCCGCCCAGGCGTGCAGCGCCTCCCACGGCCGGCGCGGCCCGCCCGGGCCGTACGCCGCCCACACCCGCACCGCGTACCGCAGCACGTCCGCCACGCCCGGCTCGGCGGTGGCCGCGCGCACCATCGCGACGCCGTCCCGCCAGCCCAGCGGCCCGGGCACGGCGTAGCCGTAGGGGCCGACGACACCGCTGACCAGCTCCAGCACCGTGGAGGCCGAGGCGGGCGGCTCCAGCCGGGCGAGGATCCCGTACAGATAGGCGCGCCGGACCGGGCCGAATCCGGTGTCCTCCGGTGCGTTCCGCTGGGCCTGCCGGGGCCAGCTGTGCCCGCCGGAGGACAGCCGCCTCCAGTGGTGCAGATCGTGCGCGCGCACCAGCGCACGCCAGGGCAGCCGCCCGCCGTCCGGCGCACCGGCCCACACCGGGCGCCGCCGTCGCCTCGCCGCGCCGGGCACGGGGACGTGCACACCGACGACCTCGCCGGTGGCGGCGTCCCGCACCGGCGCGCCCGGGCGCGGCTCGGTGTGCTCGCGCGGCCGGGGACCGTCCGGGCCGCCGGCGACGGTGGTGAACTCCGGCCCCCGGGACGGGGATCCGGGCGCCCAGCCCTGTACGAGGACGGCGGCGTCCTCGTCGGCCTGCTGGTCGGCGAGCCACAGGCAGTCGGGGGCCGCGGCCTCCGGCACCTGGACGAAGGCGAGGGGGCGCTGCCATGCCGGGGCCGTCCTGTCGGTGGTCCGCACGGCCGTGAAGCGCTGCCCGGTGGCGGTCTCGACGGTGACGCGGTCCTCCGCCGCCCCGGCCGCCGGCACGGTGACGACCCAGCCGGGCGCGAGGAAGAAGCCGTTCACCCAGGGCCCGCCGCCCTCCGGGACGACCCGGACGACGGCCCGCCGCACCTCCTGCGCCTCGCGGCCCCGCGCACCCGGGCCCGCAACGCCGCTGCGGCCCGCGCTCTCCGCACCGTCGGCGCCGTCGGCGCTGTCGGCGCTGTCGGCTGCTGTGTCGGTGCGGCCCGCGCTGTCCGCACGGTCGGCGGGATCGACGCGCTCGACGCCGGGGAGGGTGCCGGGGGCCGGGCGTTCCGCCGGCTCCACCGGCTCCGGCTCGCCGCCGAAGCGGCGTACGACGGCGGCCGGTACCTCGGCGAAGGCCGGCGGCAGGTCCGCCGGATCGGCCGGTGCCCCCGCGTCCGGCGGCTCGGTGCCGGTGAGCCGGGCGAGGGCGTACGCGGGGAAGTTGCGGCTGCGGCGGCCGAAGTGGCGCTCCACATAGGCGGACACGTGCTTGAGGACGAGGACGGCCTCGCCCTTCGGCAGGGACCGCAGCAGCGTACGGCGCACCCCGGGCGCGAAGGCGTAGGCGTCCTCGGCGGCCCCCGGCTCCCCCTCGGCCCGGTGCAGCAGCCCGCTGAGCACCACTTCGGCCAGCACCTCGGGCCCCGTCGAGGGCAGCATCGTGCGCTGCACCAGCTGCATGACGGGCAGGGTCAGCGGCGCGGCCGACAGGCAGACGGCCAGCCGGACGGCCTCCCGGGACGCCGTCGTCCGGAAGGCGCGCAGCAGTTCGGCCGCGCGCCGGTCCCCGGTGGGGCGCGCGGGCCGGGGCCCGGCCGAGGGGTGGTCGGGCCGCACCCAGCCCACGGCACCGGGCTGGGACAGCCCCGTGCTGCCCGACAGCAGCCGGGCCCAGGCGCCCAGCGCGTCCCGGTTGAGCGCGAGGACCGGCACCGGCAGCGCCCGCGCGCCGGGCGCTGCCCGTGCGGTGGGTCCTCCGGTGAACGCCAGGCGTGCGCCCCGGCCTTCGCGGCGGCGCAGCACACCGGGTTCGGCGGGCAGATGGGTGCGCCGCCACAGCCGCTGGGGCAGCGGCTGGACGAGGGCGACGGGCGCGCCCGAGGCCCAGTGGTGCAGCAGCCGCTGCATCCGTCCCGCGCGCCACAGCGGCCCCGCGCAGTCGCTCAGCACGAGCGTGAGCTGCTGCCCGGTGGGATCGCGCAGCCGCTCGGCGGGGCAGGGCATCCGCCGGCCCGCGTGGTCGGGGCTCGCCAGGACGGTGCCGTCCCGCCCCTCCCGAAGGTGGTACGTGCGCACCTCCCGGAAGGCACCGGTGACGGCGCACACCTGGGCCAGCTCCGCCAGCGCCCCCCGCCACAGGACGGTGGAGCTGGAGACGTCCATCACCAGCCGGATCCGGGTGCCGGCCGTCGTCGCGCCGCGCAGCACCGGCACCACCAGGCCCGTCTCGGCGGCGCGTTCGGCGGTGGCCTGCTCGTCCAGCTGCCCGTCCCGGGTGCCGACCGGCGGCTGGTAGCCCTGGAGCGGGCGCAGGGCGCGCTGGAGTTCCGGGACGCCGGGCAGCACGGTGGCGGCCGGGGCGCGCACCGGCACGGCACGCAGCCGGGGGCCGTCCCCGGTCTCCGGGGTCCGGCCGCGCTGCGGGGGCACGGGGCGGCCGGAGCGCAGACCGGCGGTCGCCGGCTCGGGTTCCGCCGTCCCGCGCCGGCCGCCCGGCTCCGTCTCCGGCTCGTCCGCCGGGGGCTTCGGACGGTCCCCGGGCGGCGGGGGCACCGGCCCGTCCGCCGCGGTGTCGTCGCCGGGCGGAGCGGGCGTCCCGCCGCCCGCGGGCGGGACGTGCCGGGCCAGCCACAGCAGCTCCGCCAGCTCCCGCGCCGAGGGCCCGCCGTCGGCGCCCTCCTCCCGGCGCCCCGGCAACGCGGCCAGCCGGGCGGCCAGTTCGGCCACGGGACCGGGCCCGGCGGGGCCGGTCCCGGGAGCCGACCCGCCGTCCGCAGGGCCGGGGGGCCGGTCCGACGGGCCGGGGGAGCCGGGAAGGCGGGGCGCTCCGCTGCCCCCGCCCTCGCTCGCTTCGGTGGGCATGGTCAGCGGTTCCCGTGCTCGCCCGAGGAGTCGAGGGGCCGCATCAGGAGTTCGGCCAGCCGCTCCCGGTCGGGACCGCCGCCGGGCGTGGCCCGCTGCGTCAGATAGACGGCGTTGAGCAGCTGGTCGGCGGCGCGCAGCGCACCGGGACTGCTGGTGAGGAACTCCCGGATCAGCGCCTCCCGTTCCTCGTTGCCGGAGTACCCGGAGTACCCGGAGCCCCCGCCGTCCCCGCCGTCCCCGGCGTTCCCGAAGTGCGCGTGCACCATGGCCGCGAGGCGCTCGGCACCGGCCTGGTCGTTGGCGGGCGAGGCCAGGTCCAGACGCAGACAGCGGCGCAACAGCGGTGCGGGGAAGTCCCGTTCGCCGTTGCTGGTGAGGACGACGACGGGGAACGCACGGCAGCGGACCCGGCCCCCGCGCACCCGCGCCCGGGTGCCGTCGTCGGTGAGGACGTCGGTCTCCGGCTCCCGGTCGGCGATCCGCTCCAGCTCGGGAAGGGTGAACTCGCCCTCCTCCAGCACGTTCAGCAGATCGTTCGGCAGATCGATGTCGCTCTTGTCCAGCTCGTCGACCAGCAGCACCCGGGGCCGCTCGTAGGGCAGCAGCGCCGTCCCCAGCGGGCCGAGCCGCAGATAGCGGCCGATCGACTCGTCGGACCGGGCCGCCGGCCGCTGTCCGGGCACCTGCCCGTGGTCGCGCGCCGCGAGCTGGGCGTCCTGGAGCCGGGCGATGGCGTCGTAGGCGTACAGCCCGTCGCGCAGCGTCGTCCGGCTCACGACGGGCCACCGCAGCACCCGGCCCAGCCCCAGCTCGTGCGCGAGGGCGTGCGCCAGCGTGGACTTGCCCGCGCCCGGGTCGCCGGTCACCAGCAGCGGACGGCGCAGATACAGCGCCGCGTTGATCAGCTCCAGCTCCTCGGTACGCCACACGGGCCGCGCGCCGGGCGGCCGGGCGGCGCCCAGCCGGCGCGTGGACTCCGAGCCGAGCGGCGGCACCTCGGTGAGCGGCGGGCCGCCGTCGAACTCCCGCCAGGGCGGCGGTTCCGGCAGGCGGTCGATGCCGTCGTGGGGGTCGGCGGTGCCCCGGAAGACGAACCAGTCGGGGACGACGCTCACGTGCTGCTCCTCACTTCGCTGCCGGTGGCCGTGCGCGGTCCGCCCGGTGCCGGGCCGGCGCGCGTCACGGCGAGTCCAAGGTGTCGGCGGGGCCCGGGCCGGGGACGGGCCTGCGGGGGTCGTCGTAGAGCAGCACCAGGTGCTCGGCCCAGTCCGCCGTGCGGTCGCCCAGGCTGATGCGCTCGCGCAGCACCCGCAACTGCTCCGGCAGGGCGCCCGCGTGCCGCGCCTCCCGGACCAACTCGGCAGCGCGCGCGAGGAGTTCCCGGCACCCGTCGGCCGCGCAGGCCTCCGGGTGGCGCCGCGGCGCGCTCCACAGGGCGAGCCCGTAGCCCGCGCGCACCACCTCGCGCAGCGCCGCGTCGCCGCCCGGGCCCGCCCGGCACAGCACCGGCACGGCGTGCGCCGGCGCGCCCGCCAGCCGCTCCGCGTGCCCCCGCCACCGACCGTGCTCGTGCCCCTGCCCGGCACCGCTGCCACCGCCGAAGGGCTCCCCGTACGGGTCCTCGCCGCCCTCCCCGCGGGTCTCGTCCCCGAACACGGCCCCGTCCGGGCCGACATCCGGTTCGACGTACGGGCCGACGTGCGGGCCGACGTCGTGGGAACCGCCACCGTACGGGTCGTCAGCGAACGCGGCGCCGCCGAACGCCTCGTCTCCGTACGGGTGTTCGCCGTACGGGGTGGTGCCCGGCTCGGCGGACGCCTGGGGTGCGGGCGGCAGCGCGAGCGCCTCCAGGGCGCCCCGGAGGGTGGCGTGCCAGCGCTTGCCCCACGTGTGCTCGCCGGGCCGGGGCGCCCCGTCCGGCGGGCCGCCGGCCCGGGAGAGATCGCGGACGACGACCTGCCGGTGCACGCCGAACAGCCGGTCCTGCGGATCGGGCCGCAGCCCGCTGCCCACCAGCGCGGGCCGCCACAGATGCACGTCGATGTCGAAGTGCTCGAGCGGCACGGCCAGTTCGAGACGGGCGTGCCGCGTCGCGGTGTCCGTGCGCGCGAACGCCTCGCGCAGCGGCCGGGCCAGCTGGAGCGGCAGCTCCTGCCGGGTGGCGCCCTGCCCGGTCTCCAGCCGCTCGCCGGCGCGCAGGCTGTCGGGCGTGCCCGTCCAGGTCCACACCCTCCAGTAGAACCGGACCGCCTCGTGGCCCTCCCCGGCGCCATGGCCGCCGTACCCCCCGTAGAGGGCCGGTTCCAGCTCGACGGCGACGACGGGCCCGCCGTCCCGCACATCCGCCTCCCGCACGGCGACGGGCACGGGCGCGGCGTACGGGCCGACCGGGGCGCCGGGAAGGACCGGGCGAGCGGGCCCGTGCTGCGCGGGAAGAGCCTCCGGGTACGCCGGGTCAGGGAACCGGTCGCCCCGCCCGGGCTGCCCCGGATGAGCCGGATGCGCGGGGTAACCGGTGCGCGCGGCCTCGTGCGGATACGCGGCGGGGCCGGGCCCGGACGCGGACCGCCCACCGGAACGCCACTCCCCGGCTGTGTGTTCGACGGTTTCAGCGGTTTCAGCGAGGTCAGCGGTTGCAGCGGTTTCAGCGGTTTCAACGGGTCCAGCGTGCTCGACGTACTCGACGTGCACGGCATGGTCCGCGTGCTCGGCGTACCCTGGCCGCTCCGGGTGCCGGGCGTACCCGGAGGGCCCGGCGTACTCGGCGTACTCGGCGTGCTCGGCGTACTCAGCCCGTTCGGCATGTCCGGCGTGTTCGGCGTCCCGGACGAGGTCCAGCACCCGGTTCAGCAGAGCACGCTGCGCCGGCGGCAGGGCGTCGGCCCGCTCACCGGCCCAGTCCAGCAGCGCGTCCGCGCTCCCCGGGCTGGAGGCGTGGCAGGTGGCGGCGACCGAGAGCAGATAGTGCAGAAAGGCCACCTCGTCGCCGTCGGCCGTCTCGTACAGCCAGCCGTGCCCGTCCCGCCAGTCGCGGGGCGCGGACGCCGGGTCCCACAGCGGCTCCTCGCCCAGCACCTCGGCGACATGGTCCTCGACATCGGCGGCCGCCTCGGGGCAGGGCAGTTCGGCGAGCAGCGCGAGCGCCGTCAGCCGGTCGCGCGGCCCCCAGCCGCCCGGCGTTCCCCGGCCGCCCGTCAGCAGGGCCTCCTGCGCGGCGGCCCACGCGCCCCGCGACCCCGCGCCCGGACCGCCGCGACCGCTCCTGCCGCCCGCGTCGCGGGCCCGGGCACGCGCCCTGCCGCGTGCCGCGCCGGAGCCCCGGCCGCGCCGCCCGGGCGCCCGGCCGCGCGGATCGTGCCAGCGGTCGTGTGCACGGATCAGCGCCTGGTACGGGTCGGGCCCCAGCAGTTGGTGGTCGCCCACCGGGACGGCGTGGCTGAGGCCGCGCAGCGCGGTCGTCCCGATCGCGAGGCCGCCGTCCCGGTTGCGCCGGCGGGCCTTGACGATGCCCACGACGGCGCCCCGGTCCGGATCGAGGACCGGCCCGCCCGAGGCGCCGTGCGGGATCTCGGTGTCCGGCCCGAGCAGGGTGCCGTGCGCCCCGTCGGCCCCGCTGACCGCGCACCGTCCGCTCCAGCGGCGCGGCGGACGGCCGGGGGCGGCGAGCCAGCCGTACGCGCAGACGCGCACCGGGCGGTCGCCACGGTCGGTCAGCCAGACGCAGGCGGGCTCCCGGCTGTCCGGAAACGGCGTCACGAGCCGCACCAGCGCGAGGTCCTGCTCGGGGCCCCCGTTCTCGTCGTCGACGATCCAGTAGCCGGCCCGCGCCGCCGCCGTGCCGTACTCGCCGTGCACGAGAAAGGTGCGGGTGCCGTCGGCGCCGAGCCGGTCCGCGGGATCACCGGAGGGGCCGTGCAGGACGTGCGCGCAGGTCAGCACCCAGCCCGGTGCCACACAGAAGCCGCTGCCCCACAGCCCGCCGCCGGCTCCGGCCCCGCTCCCGGCGCCTGCCGCGCTCCCCGCGGTGCCGACTCCCGCCGGACTCCCGGTTCCTGCCGGGCCCGCCGGACCGGACGTTCCCTGCGCCCCGTGCGGCCCGAGCCACACCGTGGCCCGGCCGACCAGCGTCTCCAGCCCGCTCATCCGGCCCGCGAGCCGGTCGCGTCCGGGCCGTCGCCCGCACCCGCCGGCCGGGGCTCCGGCACTCCGCTCGCCGGGTCACCGGCCGGCTCCCGCCCGTCCCGGGCGTCCCGGGCGTCCCGGTGCCAGGTCAGGGTGACGGACACCGCCGCCTTGGCCTCCCCGTCGGCCAGGACGGCGGAGAGCACCCGGCCCGGCTTGACGGCGAGTTCGACCCCGAACGTCGCGCTGACCTCGTCCGGCCGGGCCTCGCGCGCGGCCCCCAGCACCGCCGAACCGACGCCGCTGATCACCTCGTTGAGCTGCCGCGCCCGCGCCATGAGCTGGTCGGCCGCTCCGACGTCGTCGTACTGGAACTCCTCGGCGCCGGGCGGCACCTCCGCCTCGTCGAGCACGTGCACTCTCGCGAGCACGGTCTCCCCGCCCGGCAGCACGATTTCCCGGATCTCCCGCTCCACGCCTGACCTCGAATCCCCTCGGCCCGTCCGCCGTCGGCCGGCACAGATGCGAATTCCCGTGCCGCCCGCCCCAATTGAACCCCCGACGCGGGCCGGACGCGACCGTCCACCCGGCCGGGGTGCGGCAGCGGGCACCCGGCGGGATCAGTTCCCGGGTCCGCCGGGGCCCCGCAGGAGCGTGCCGATGTGCGCGGTGGCGGCGGACAACCGGCGGCGGATCTCCCCCAGTTGCGCCGCGTCGACGCCGTGGTCGCGTGCGGCGTCCCGGACCTCGTCCCGGAACCGGTCCAGAAGCCGTTCCAGATCCCGGACCGCGTCCCCGCCGGACCGCTCCGGCCCGCCGTCCCCCGTACGGGCCCCCTCGGCACCGGGCCAGTCCGCAACGCCCCCTTCCACACCCGACGCCGCCTGCTCGCCCCGCTCGGCTCCCCCGGCGTGCTCGGTGTGCTCGGTGTGCTCGGTGTGCTCGGTGTGCTCACCCCGCTCGGCCCCCTCGGCGAACTCGCCCCGCTCGGCGTGGACATCGGACCGGGAAGGGGTCTCGGACCGGGACGAGGCATCGGAGCGGGGAGGGGTGTCGGACCGGGACGAGGCGTCGGAGCGGGAAGCGGCGTCGGAGCGGGCGGGCTCGTCCGGCTCCGCGCGCGTAGAGGGCGGCCAGGCCGTGGCCTGTCCGGCGGCACGGCCCAGATTCCCCATCTCCCGGGCGAGTTCGGACATCCCCTCCCGCACGGCGCCGGGCCAGTCCCCGCTGCGCGTGTGCGTCTGCACCTGCTCCTGGACCTGCCGCACGATGCGCTGCATCTCGGCCACGGCCTCGGTGTGCGCCTCGCGCTCCTTCTTCGCCAGCCGCCTGGCCTGCTGTGCCTCCTGCCGCGCCTTGCGGGCCTGTTCCTTCCACTCGTCCTTCGCCCGGCGCAGCTCCTCCTTCGCCTCGCGCCAGGCGTCCCTGCCGGCTTCCCCGGCGCCGTCGCCTCCGGCCCCCTGCTCGCCGGCCCCGTTCCAGGCCCCCCAGGCACGGGCCCAGGGCGACTCGCCGGCGCGTCCGCCGCGTGCCCTGCGGGCCTGTTCGCGCGTCTCGCGGCGCAGATCGCCGGCCGAGCCGCTGACGTCCTCGCGGATGTCCTCGGCGAGCGCGGCCAGCGAGTCGCGGATCTCGACCTCCAGCTCGGCCAGTTCGGCCTGACGGCCGTCGAGTTCGGCGCGCCCCGCCTCGGTGATCGAGTAGACCTTGCGGCCCTTCTCGGTGGTGTGGCTGACCAGCCCTTCGGCCTCCAGCTTCGCCAGCCGGGGGTAGACGGTGCCGGCGGACGGCGCGTACAGCCCCTGGAAGCGCTCTTCCAGGAGCCGGATCACCTCGTAGCCGTGCCGGGGGGCCTCTGCCAGCAGCATCAGCAGGTACAGGCGCAGACGGCCGTGTGCGAAGACGGGGGGCATGTCACAGGTCCTTCGCTGGGGTGGGCGTTGCGGGCGCGGCCGCGGGGTGCTCCGGGCGGTCCAGCAGCGCGACCCCGCCGGAGACGGTGGCGGCGTGGAGGGTGCCGCGTCCGGCGCCGAGGACACCGGTGACGCGCTGGTCGCCCCAACCGCCGCCGAGGTGCAGGGCGTCGAAGGAGCTGGAGAGCGGGCCGCCGGCGGTCCTGGCGTCGACCACGGTGTCCGCGTCGGCGGGCAGCCGGATCGCGAGTTCGCCGGAGACGCTGGAGAGCCGGATCTCGCGCGGCTCGCGCACCCCGGACCGCAGGTCGAGGATCATCGAGCCGCTCACGGAGTCCGCGCGGATCCGGGTGGAGCCCCCGTCGACGCAGGTGAGGTCGCCGGAGACGGTCTGGTGGCGGAGGGGACCGGTGAGCCGCTGGGCCTCGACGCCGCCGGACACCGTCTCGACGGAGACCGGCCCGGCGAGGTCGACGAGGGTGGTGTCCCCGGAGACGCCGCGCAGCCGGGTGCGCCCGCTGACGCCGGAGACGACGGTGGTGGCCCCGACCACGCCCACCGCCAGCCCGGCCCGCGCGGGCACCGAGACCGAGACCTGCGCAGCGCGCCGCCGGACCGCGCCGTCCGGCCGGTCGAGGAAGCTCTTCCAGGACAGATCCCGGTAGGCGACGACGAGCTTTCCCCCTTCGCGGCGCACCCGCAGGGGCGGGCCGTGTACCTCACCGATCTCGACCCGCGTCGTGGGCTCGTCCGTCCCGACGACGTTGACGGTCCCGTTGACGATCCGGATGTCCAGCTCGGTCACGGCGTCGGTGAAGTCGATCCGCCGCGGCTCGGAGATCCGCCACGAGCTTGCGTCGGTTCCTGGCACGGTGACCTCCCGGCTCGGCCCCTGTGTCGCGAGGGGAACGCGATAGGTTCCGCCGGCACCGAGGGCCGCACGGGGACACCGCGCTCCGGCACCGAGGCGTTCGACCTGCGGCGCGACGGCGCGGGCTGTGCGAACGGACGGCGCCGCGACACAGGTGGCGACATATCGCTTCTCCTGACAGACGATATGTCGCGTCTCACCGGAGACGCAACCCCGGCGACCCACCGGAGACACAGGCCCGACGATCCACCGGAGACGCAGGCCCGGCGGCCCACCCGGGACGCAGGCCCAGCGGCCCGAGCCGGGGCCGGACCCCCGCACCGGCACGGAGCAACTCCCCCGCACCGGCGGCCACTTGCCTGCCGTCATCTACCCGTCGTCATCCACGCCGCCGCACACTCACCCGCACCCGCTACCGCTCCAGCCGCCGCCGCTCACTCGTCCTCGTCGTCCTCGTCGTCGAGGCGGGCCAGCCAGGTGGCGAGCCGCTCCACCGGAACCTCGAAGTCCGGGTTCAGGTCGACGAAGGTGCGCAGCTGCTCGGCGAGCCACGCCAGGCTGACCTCCTCCTCGCCCCGCCGCTTCTCCAGCTCCTCGATGCCACGGTCGGTGAAGTACACGGTTCTGCTCCTGGAATGCGGGCTGCGCGGCCGGACCGCCGCCGTCGGATCACTGCCGCTCCAGGGTATGCGCGCCTCCCGACCGCCCCACCGGCTCCCCGCCTCTCCCCACCCCTCTCCGCCTCCCGGCGACCGCGACCGCGACCGCGACCGCGACCGCGACCGCTTAAAGCTACGTGTTTGCATTAAGCGTCCACTGGCCCTACGGTAGCCACTAAAGCAAAGGAATTGCTTTTGCCCGGGCGGTGGGCAGCCCTGCCGATCCACCGGGCCGCCGCACCACCGGCCATCGGCCACCGGCCACCGGACCGAGGAGAGAAACCATGTCCGTACTCGCCCCGCACGAAGCGGCCCGGTGGGCCGCCCGCTCCGGGATCGACCTGCCGCCCGAGCGCCTCGCGGAGGTCGCCGCCACCGCCGAGCACATCCACACCGTCGTCTCCGTCCTGCGGGAGCTCGACCTGGCCGACACCCCGCCGGCCGCCGGCTACGAGGTGCGGAAGGAGCAGACCGGTGCGACCCGCTGACCTGACCCTCACCGCCGCCGCCGCGCACATCCGCGACCGGCGGCTGTCCCCCGTCGAGCTGGTCGACTCCGTACTGGAGCGGATCGAGGAGACCGGACCGCGGCTGAACGCGTACGTCACGGTGACCGCCGAGCGCGCCCGCCGGGCCGCCCGCGAGGCCGAGCGCGCCGTGGCCGCCGGTACGCCGCACGGCCCGCTGCACGGCATCCCGGTGGGTCTGAAGGACCTGATCGACGTCGCCGGGCTGCCGACCACGGCGAGCTCCCGGGTGCGCGACGGCCACGTCGCCGAGGAGGACAGCGCCGTCGCCGCGCGCCTGGCCGCGGCCGGTTCCGCGCTCGTCGGCAAGACCCACACCCACGAGTTCGCCTACGGCCTGATCACCCCGCAGACCCGCAACGCCGTGGATCCGGAACGCGTCGCCGGCGGCTCCAGCGGCGGTTCCGCCGTCGCCGTCGCCGCGGGCGCCGCGACCTTCGCGCTCGGCACCGACACCGGCGGCTCGGTGCGGGTGCCCGCCGCGCTGAACGGGGTCGTCGGCCTCAAGCCCACCTACGGCCTGATCCCCCGGGACGGTGTGACCTCGCTGTCCTGGTCGCTCGACCACATCGGCACGCTCACCCGGACCGTCGAGGACGCCGGGCCCGTGCTGGCCGCACTCGCCGACCCCGCCCCGGCCGCAGCCGCCACCCCGGCGGATCCGGCGGTCCCCGGCGCTGACCCCGACCTGACCGGGCTGCGCGTGGGGATACCGCGCAACCACTTCTTCGACCGGGTGGAGCCGGGGATCGAGGCCGCCGTGCGCGCGGCCGTGGACGAGCTGGTGGCGCTCGGGGCCCGCCCCGTCGAGGTGGAGGTCCCGATGGCGCGCTGGATCCAGGCCGTGCAGTGGGGGCTGATGGTCCCGGAGGCGACCGCCTACCACGAGCACACGCTGCGGACGGCGCCCGAGCGCTACGAGCCGGACGTCCGTGTCCTGTTGGAGGCCGGCACGCTGCTGCCGGCGGGCGACCATCTGCGCGCCCAGCGCGCCCGCACCCTCATGCGGCACGGCTGGGAGCGGCTGTTCGCGGACGTCGACGTGATCGCCGCGCCCACGGTCCCGCTGACCGCGGTGCCCGTCGGCCAGGAGACCGTCACCTGGCCGGACGGGACCGTCGAGGCCGTCTCGGACGCCTATGTCCGTCTGGCGGCCCCCGCCAACATCACGGGGGTGCCCGCGCTCTCCGTCCCGGTCGGCCGGTCGGACGCGGGGCTGCCCGTCGGGATGCAACTGCTCGGCCGTCCGTTCGCCGAGCCGCTGCTCCTGCGGGTCGGGCGCGCCTACGAGCAGGCCGTGACGGCTCCCGGGCGGGAGACCCGGCCGACGGCAGAAGCAAAGACTGTGCTTTAAGGTGGCGGCATGAGTCGCAGGCCGATGGTGCGCCCCGGCGGGCGCAGCGCCCGGGTCCAGGAGTCGGTGCACACCGCCGTCCGCGAACTGCTCGCGGAGCAGGGGCGCGAGGGGCTCACGGTGCCCCAGGTGGCCCACCGCGCCGGGGTCACCCCGTCGACGATCTACCGGCGCTGGGGAGACCTGGAGCAGCTGCTGTCCGACGTGGCCGTCGAACGCCTGCGCCCCGAGACCCCGCCGGAGGACCGGGGCTCCCTCGCCGCCGATCTGGAGTCCTGGGCCGAGCAGTTCCTGGACGAGATGTCCTCCACGGCCGGCCGCGCCTACATCAGGGACGCACTGCTCGGCGACCCGGACGGCAGCAACGCGGGCCAGTGCTCGGCCTACGCGGCGGAGCAGCTCGACGTCGTGCTGGCCCGTGCGAGCGTCCGGGGCGAACCCACCCCGGGCGTCGAACGGGCCGTCGACGAGATCGTCGCGCCGCTGATGTACCGGATCCTCTTCCGCCCGGACGGCCTCGACGCGGCCTACGCCCGCCGGCTGGCGCACCGCGCACTCGCCGCCGCCGAGGAGCCCCCGGCGTAAGGCCGCCGCGCGGGACGGCACGGCGGCCGACGATCAGCGCCTTTCGTCGGGCCGGGGCCTCTCGTCCGCCGAGGACCTTTCGCGCGTCCGGGGCCGTTCGCCGGTCCAGGACCCTCCGTTCGTCCAGGACCCTCCGTTCGTCCGGGGCCCTTCGTTCGTCCAGGGCCCTTCGTTCGTCCGGGGCCGTTCATACGTTCCGGCCGGGCGGTCCGGGCGTTCCCGGCCTCCGCCGCGGCTGTCGCGACGGTGTGCCAGGGAGTCACCGGCCGCACCGAGCGCGACGCCGAGAACCGCCAGCAGCACACAGGCGTACACCTCGTAGCCGTCCAGGAACGGGAGCCGGTGGACCACCGTCCACAGCGCGAACCGGCTGGTGAGCCGGTGCGCCAGCCCGCCCAGCCCCTGCGCGACGAGCAGCAGCGCCGTCAGACGGAGGGCACCGGTGACGGCCGTGGGGTTCCTCATGCCGTCAGCTTCGGGCGCGCGCCCCGGCCGGGGCATCGGGCGCGGGGCGCGGGAGCCGCGACCGAAGTCGCCGCTCCCGCCACCGGTTGTCCTACGGAAGTCGCCGTTCGCCGGGGAGGACGCCCGGACCGGCCCGTCCGCCGGTCCCGCGCCGTACATTCGCGGCATGGACCGCACGCGCAGACACCGGCGCAGGCACCCGCAGGCCGCGACGGACACGCCCCCCGAAGCGGACCGGCCCACGGGCCCCGCCGGAACGGCCGGAACCGCAGGGACCTCCGGACCCGCCGGGGAAACCGGAACCGCCGGAGCCGCAGGGACATCCGGCCCCGCCGGAGAGACCGGAACTGCCGACTCCGCCGGTGGGACGGAAGCCACCGGGGCCGCCCGGGCCACCCTCCGGGCCGCCGGGAACAGGCTGCGCCGGTGGTCCGAAGGTGCCCGGCTGCGGCGGGTGTTCGGGCTGTCCGAGGACCCGGCGGCCCGCCGGGAACCGCCCGGGCCCCGCACCCCGCGGGAGTGGGCGGCCGACCTCGCCGCGTTCGCGTTCGCCGCCCTGTTCGCGCTGCTCACCGCGGACGAGGTGGTGATCGACCCCGGCACCTCCGGCACCGCGCTGTTCTGGGACCAGACGGCGGGCGGGCTGGCGTGTGCGACGGTCTTCCTGCGCCGCCGGTGGCCGGTGCCGCTGGCGCTCGCGCTGCTGGTGGCGGGCAAGTTCTCGCACTTCGTGACGGGCGCCTGTCTGGTGGCGCTGTTCACCGTGGCGGCGCACCGGCCGCCCCGGGTCACGGCGTGGGTGTCGGCCGCCGCCCTGGCGCCGGTGCCGTTCTTCCTCGCGGCGGGCCCCGCTGCCGACGATCCGCGCACGGCCTCCTCGCTCACCTATTTCGCGCTCGTCGTGGGCGCGCTGGGCTGGGGGTCGTACGTCCGCTCGCGCCGGCAACTGATCGTCTCGCTGCGGGAGAAGGCCGGGCGGGCGGCGGCCGACGCCCGGCGCGAGGCCCGGGAGGACATCGCCCGCGAGATGCACGACGTGCTGGCGCACCGGCTGTCGCTGCTGAGCGTCCACGCGGGCGCCCTGGAGTTCAACCCGGGCGGCGATCCGGCGGCGGTGGAGCGGGCGGCCGGGGTGATCCGGCAGAGCGCGCACCAGGCGCTCCAGGACCTGCGGGAGATCATCGGTGTGCTGCGGGCCCCGGAGACGCAGGCACATCCGCAGCCCGTGCTCGCGGACGTCGACCGGCTGCTGGCGGAGGTGCGCGAGGCGGGAACGCCGCTGGAGGCCGAGGTCGAGCTGGCCGGCGGGGCCGGGGCGGTCCCGGCGGTCGCGGGCCGTACCGCCTACCGGATCGTCCAGGAGGGGCTGACCAACGCCCGCAAGCACGGCGCGGGGCCGGACGCCCCCGTCTCGGTGCGGGTGCGCGGGGCACCGGGCGACGGGCTGACGGTCCAGGTCCGCAACCCGCTGCGGCGGGAGCCGGGGCCCGGGATCCCCGGCGCGGGGCAGGGCCTGATCGGGCTCGCCGAGCGCACGGAGCTGGCCGGCGGCCGGCTCGAACACGGCCCGGAGGAGGGGCGGTTCCGGCTGTACGCCTGGCTGCCGTGGCCCGGCCCGGAGTGATCCGCCCGGGTTCAGCGGGCCGCTGCGGCACCGGTTCCGGGACCACCGAGGCGGCGGCGCAGCAGCACGGTGTCCACCCAGCGCCCGTGCTTGTACCCGACGGCGTCGAGCCGTCCGGCCCGGGTGAAGCCGCACTTCTCGTGCAGGGCCAGCGAGGCGGCGGTGCCCGCGGGGTCGGCGGGGCCGCCGGGCTCGGGCGGCAGGTCGGAGACGACCGCGATCAGCTGCCGCAGTCCGGCCTGTTCGCTCCGTAGGACGAGTTCCTCCAGCAGGGCCCGCCCCAGTCCGCGTCCGGTGCGGTCCGGAGCGAGGTAGAGGGTGTCCTCGGCGGCGTACCGGTAGGCGGGCTTGGGCCGCCAGGGCGCGGCGTACCCGTACCCGGCGATCTCTCCGGCGCGCTCCGCGACGAGGAACGGCAGCCCGTCGCCGGTCAGCCGGGCCAGCCGCTGCTCCCAGTCCGCCACGGTGAGCGGCTGTTCGTCGAAGGTGATGACGGTCCGCTCGACGTAGTGGGCGTAGATCTCCGCGACGGCCTTCAGATCGGCCGGGACGGCGGGACGCAGCAGGGCATCGGCCGGTTCTCGGTGCATACGCGCAGGCTACGGGCCGTGTGTTACTCCCGGGTTTCCCGCGTCCGGGCCGCCCGGGCCTCCCCGCCCGGCCGACACCGCCGTGATGGGCCGCCCACCGCCTTCGTCCCCGGCCCCACCCGCACCGTCGACGCGGCACGACGATGACGACCTGGACCCGCGCCTGACCGGTGGCCGGGGGGCGAGGGCGTCACCGGCCCCCGTCCCCCGCACCCCGTCGGGCCACCACCACCGCAGCGGCGGCACACAGCACCGCCGCGACCACGGCGAACCCCTGCACGGCGGGCAGCAGCCCGGCCGCGGTCGCCAGGAGCCCCACCCCGATCACCGGCACCCCGACGCCGAGGTAGACGACCACGTAGAACGCGGAGAGCACCTCGGCACGGGACGCGCCGTCGACCGCCCGGCCGACCGCCGTCATCGCCCCCAGGAACACCAGCCCTTGGCCCGCGCCCGCGCCGACGACGGCGGCGAGCAGCACAGCGGGCGAGGACGTCCGGCCGGCGAGCGCGAGCAGGACGAGCCCGGCGGCCAGGAGCGGCAGCCCGGCGCGCCACAGCCGCGGCGCGGCCCGCCCGTACCCGGCGAGCTGCGCGAGCGCGGAGCAGGCCGGGAGCAGCGCGACGGCACCTCCGGCCAGCAGCAGGTTGCCGCTGCCCGTCAGGGTGGTGACGTACGAGGGCATCAGCGCGAGGAAGAGCCCGGTGACGGCGAAGGCCAGAAAGGCCGTCGCCCCGCTCGCCGCGAACACCGGCCGCACGGCGGGCGCCAGAAGCGGACCGGACCGGCGGCGCGCACCGCGCGGACCGCGGCCCGCGGCGGGCAGCGCCGCCACGGCACACCCGGCGGGCACCAGCAGCACCAGCTCCAGTACGAACGGCAGGACGTAGGGCGCCGGCGCGTACTCGGCCAGCAGCCCGCCGAGCACCGGACCCAGCCCCAGCCCGCCGACGGAGACGACGGTGGAGGTCAGCGCCGCCTTCCGCGTGTCGCCCGCGGGCTGGAGTTCGGTGAGCGCCGCCGTCAGCGGCCCCGAGGCCGCCCCGAGCGCGAGCCCCTGGAGCGCCCTGGCCGCGAACAGCCAGGACGGCCCCGAGGCCACCGCGAACCCCAGCGCTCCGAGCGCCGCCGCCCCCACCGCCGCCAGCAGCAGGGCCCTGCGCCCCAGGGCCGCGGTCAGCCGTCCGGCGCCCAGCAGCGCCGGCACCAGCGCGGCCACGTACACGGCGAAGACCAGCGTGACGGTCAGCGGCGAGAGGCCGAACCGGTCCGCGTAGCCCGGATACAGCGGGGTCGCCAGATTGGTGCCGGTCAGCAGCGTCAGCAGCGCGTAGGCGGCTCCCCGGTAGCGCAACCGGCCGCGCCGCTCCGGTACTTGGCCGCCCGCCGACGGGTCCGGGGCGGGCCGGAACGCGGGCGGAGCCCGGTGCACCGACGAGGCGGCCGGGCGCCCCCGAGGCATGTCGCACGGCGTACGGCGCGGCGCACGGCGGGGCGTGTCGCCCGTCAGGTCACGGGGCTTGTCGAGAGGCATCCGGCCCTCCGGCGGGTCACGGCTCCGGCCGGACGGCTGCGTCCGGCACACGGAAACCTGGATGTTCGGAGTGGCCGAACATAGCAGATGTTCGAAGGTGCCGAACATGCTGCGCTACCCTGGAGCCATGGCAAGCCGGACCTCGACCGCCCTCACCCACCCCGACCGCGCCGCGCTCACCTTCACCACCGTCATGGCGGCGCTCGCCGACCCTGTGCGGCTGGCGGTCGTCGCCCGGCTCGCCGACGCCGGACCCGACGGCGAACTCGCCTGCTCCACCTTCGCGTTGCCCGTCAGCAAGTCCACCCAGAGCGGACACTTCAAGGTGCTCAGGGAGGCCGGCGTCATCCGCCAGCGCGACGAGGGCACCCGCCGCCTCAACCAGCTGCGCCGCGCCGATCTGGACGCCCGCTTCCCCGGCCTGCTCGACCTCGCCGTACCCCAGGGCCGCGCGGTGATCGCCTCCTGGTGAACCACCGCCCGACGACGGCCCACGACGGCATGACGGCATGACGGCATGACGGCATGACGGCATGACGGCATGACGGCATGACGGCATGACGGCATGACGGCATGACGGCCGCGACGACGGTGAAGGGCCCCGCAGGCCAACGCAAGCCAACGCAGGGCAACGCAGGGCCACGACGAACCGCAGCGAGAATGGACCCATGGTGAGCTCGACCCCCTCCCCCTCCGGCAGCCGCACCTCCGCGCGCACCCCGCGCACCGCGGACCCCGCGCCCGGCACGGCACGGCCCCGCACCGGCACCCGGCCCCGGAAGACGGCCGGCCCCGAGCGGCGCGCCGAACTGCTGGCGACCGCGGCCGAGACGTTCGCGGAACAGGGCTACAACGCCACGACCGTCCGCACGATCGCGGACCGCGCCGGGCTGCTGGCAGGCAGCCTCTACTACCACTTCGACTCCAAGGAGGCGATGGCCGACGAGATCCTCAGCGCCTTCCTGGACGACCTGTGGGCCGGCTACGGACGCATCGAGGAGGCCGCCCTGCCGCCGCGCGAGACCTTCGAGAACCTCGTCGCGGAGTCCTTCACCCAGCTGGAACGGCACCGGCCGGCCGTCGTGCTCTACCAGAAGGAGGCCCGCCACCTCGCCGCGCACGCCCGCTTCGGCTACCTCACCGACGCACAGCAGCGCTTCCGCGCCCTGTGGACCGGAACCCTCGAACGCGGCGTCGCCGACGGCAGTTTCCGCCCCGACCTCGACGTGCCCGTCGCCTACCGGTTCGTCCGGGACACCGTCTGGGTCGCCGCCGTCTGGTTCCGCCCGCAGGGGCGGCTCACCGCCCCGCAGATCGCCCGCCACTACAGCGCGATGGTCCTCGACGGCATCGGCTCCCACCCCTCCCCCGCCGGCCCGGAGCAGGACCCGCGCTGACCCCCGCCGGGACGCTCAGCCCTCCCGCGCCCCGTCGGCGAGCACGGCCCGGGCCTCCATCAGGGCGAAGCCCAGCAGATTGAGCCCGCGCCAGCGTGCGGGGCTCGCGGCCCGCTCGTCGTCGGCCGCCAGCCCGATCCCCCACACCCGGTCCACCGGGCTGGCCTCCACCAGCACCCGGTCCCGGGTACCGAGCAGATACGCCCTCAGCTCCGCGTCCTGGCCGAACTTCGCCGTGCTGCCCCGCACCACGATCCCGAAGCGGTGCGCGGCCCACACCTCCTCGTCGAAGCCGGCCACCCGGCGCCCCAGGTTCTTCGCGGCTCCCGGGTGCGGCGCCGCCAGGACCGCCTCGGCCGTCTCCCGGTCGCCGAACAGCCGTGCCTTCTCGGCCATCATGAAGTGCTCGGCGCTGGCGTAACCGACCCCGTCCACCTCGAAGCGCGCGGGCCACCACTGGCTCAGACACCCCGCGCCCGGCCCTCCGCCCCGCGCCGGCCGGTGCCCCCAGAAGTACAGATATCTCAGCCGCTCCCCGGCGCGCTCCCGCTCGCACAGCTCCACGACGGACCGCACACCACGCCCTGCCGGCTCCCCCGGCTCTCTCGTCCCCATCGTCCCCATCGCCCCCGTCGTCTCTGTCGACTCTGCCGTCTCTGTCGGCTCTGTCGCCTCCATCGCCCCAGCCTCGCACCGCACTTCCGCACCGACCAGCGGTTTCCACGGCCGCCCCCGCGAGCGGGCCCGCCCGCCCGCGGGCACCCGTGGGCGCGCGCAGACCGGGCATCCACCGGCACCGCGCGCAAGCCGGGCGCCGCCGCACAGGCGAACTCCCGCCGTGCACCGGCTCCATCCGGACGGCTCCGGGCCCGGGCCCGGTGCCCCGGCGCGACAACAGGTCATACTTCCCGACAAGAGGGATGTTCCGCCCCGGGGGTCCGGCACCGTCCCCACGGCGCCGGACCCCCGGTACCCTCGCCGCGCGGCGCCCGCCCGGGCACGGTCAGCAGACGGAGTACGCCATGGCCACCAGGAAGAACCTCGTCGTCGACCGCACCGGCCTCGGCCACAAGGTGCGGTACGCGCTGGCCCACCCGCAGCGCGTCCCCGGCCACCTCCGCAGGGCCGGCCGCGACCGCTGGCTCGCCTTCAAACACCGCGACCACGTCAGCTACTACCGCGCCGTCATGGCCTCCGACACCCGCCGCGACCCGCGGGCCGCCGTCGGCAGCCCCACCTACGGGCAGTGGCTGGCCCTCGGCCGGCTCCAGTTCGACTATCTGCGCGAGCACGGGCTCACCCCCGGCTCCCGGGTGCTCGACATCGGCTGCGGCAATCTGCGCGCCGGCTGGCACCTCATCTCCTATCTGGAGCCGGGCCACTACTACGGCATCGACATCTCCCCCGACATCCTCATCGCCGCCAAGCGGACCCTGACCGAGCACGGACTCCAGGCCAAGCTGCCGCACCTGACGCTCACCCAGGACCTCACGCTGGACTTCCTGCCGGAGCACCACTTCGACGTCGTGCACGCACACAGCGTCTTCTCGCACTCACCGCTGACGGTCATCGACGAGTGCCTGGCCCATGTGGGACGCGTGCTCGCCCCGGGCGGCTTCTTCGACTTCACCTTCGACCGCACCACGGCCACCGAACACCAGGTGCTGCGCGAGGACTTCTACTACCGCACCGAGACCCTCGTCTCCCTCGCCGCCCGGCACGGGCTCCACGCCCGCTTCATGGACGACTGGGAGCTGCGCGGCCACGCCCAGTCCAAGATCCGGGTCACCGCCGCCGCCCCGGCCCCCGCACACGACGCCGCCGCACACCGCTGACCGCACGGCGCACCGCCCCCGCTGTGTGCGGCGCGGTCGGCCCTGCTTTGCTCAGACCGTCAGCACGACCTTCCCGAAGAGGTCGCCCGCCGCCATCTTCGCGAAGCCGTCCCGCGCCCCGGCCAGCGGCAGCGTCGAGTCGATCACCGGCCGCACCCCGGACGCGGCGCAGAAGCTCAGCAGCGACGCCAGCTCGTCCTTGCTGCCCATCGTCGAGCCGACGACGCGCAGTTGGAGGAAGAAGATCCGGTTCAGCTCCCCGGAGGGCGGCGTGGTGCCGCTCGTCGCCCCCGAGATGACGACGGTGCCGCCGGGCCGCAGCGACTTCAGCGAGTGCGACCACGTCGCGGCGCCGACCGTCTCCAGCACCGCGTCCACCTTGCGCGGCAGCCGCGCCCCCGGCTCCACGGCCAGCTCGGCGCCCAGCCCCCTCGCCCGCTCCCGCTTGGCCTCGTCCCTGCTGGTGGCGAACATCCGCAGCCCCGCCGCCGCGCCCAGGACCAGCGCGGCCGTGGCCACGCCGCCGCCCGCGCCCTGCACCAGCACCGTGTCACCGGGGCGCACACCCGCGTTGGTGAAGAGCATCCGGTACGCCGTCAGCCATGCCGTCGGCAGGCACGCGGCCTCCTCGAACGACAGCTCCGCCGGCTTCGGCAGCACGTTCCAGCGGGGCACGACGACCCGCTCGGCAAAGGTCCCCTGGTAGCGCTCGGTGAGAATGCTGGGCCGCTCACCCGGCGGCACGCCCTGCCCGCTCTCGCCGATGACGGAGTGCAGCACGACCTCGTTGCCGTCCTCGTCGATCCCGGCCGCGTCACAGCCGAGCACCATCGGCAGCGCCTCCTGGCCGAGGCCGACACCGCGCAGCGACCACAGGTCGTGGTGGTTGAGCGAGGCGGCCTTCACCCGCACCGTCGTCCAGCCCTCGGGGGCGACGGGGTCGGGCCGTTCCCCCACCTCCAGGGCGTCGAGCGGCTTGTCCTGGTCGATCCGCGCGGCGTAGGCAGCAAACATGATCCGACACTAGGCCGCCCGGCCGCCCCCGGAAAGGCCCCGCCCCACCGAGCGACACACCTCACGAAGCGGCCCGCGCTCACCGCACATGCTTGGTGAACTCCTCGGTGGGCAGGGCGAACCCGACCGGTTCGGGCAGCACGACGTCCTCCCCGAACCGCACCGTGTGCGTGTCCCGGTACCGCTCGCCGTCCGGCCCGCTGTACACGGTGACGGTGCCGTGCTCCCGGTCGATCAGCAGATGCACGGGGATGCCGGCGGCGGCGTAGGCGAGCGGCTTCTCCACCCGGTCGCGCATGTCGGTGTCGTCGTCGTAGGAGGTGACTTCCACCGTCATCAACACCCCCTCGGGATCGGCCCACTCCCCCTGCCCGGCGAAGTGCTTCCGCGGCGCCAGCACACCATCGGCCCGTGCGCGGCCCTTGCGGTACCGCTCGACGACGAGTCCGCGCGCGGGGTAGAGCCACAGCCCGCGGCCCAGGGCGGCCGACTGCTGTTGGAGCCGGGCCACGATTTCGGAGTGGTCACCGTCCCGCGCCTTGCCGGGGCCGAGCCGGCCCCCGAGGAATTCCAGCCTGACGGTATCCGGGCAGCAGCGGGCGATCTCCTCGAACTCCCGCGGTTCCATCCGCCCACCTCGCTCGGCCGCCGGTTCCTTGTTCCTCCCGGCCGGAAGTATCGACACCCGGCCGGTCCCGCGGGGACGTCGTGGCCCGGTTCCCTCCTCCGGGGGACGTGTGCCCTCAGTCCAGATCCGCGAACGTCTCCCCCAGCAGGCGCCATTCGGCCAGCGGCAGGCCCGTGACGGTGTTGTCGGTGACGGCCTGGAGGGCGACGTGGTCGGCACCGGCGTCGAAGAACTCGTCGACGCGGCGGCGAACGTCAGCCGGGGAGCCGATGGCGTAGACGGCGTCGATCAGCCGGTCGCTGCCGCCGCCGGGGAAGTCCTCCTCCGTGAAGCCGAGCCGCAGCCAGTTGTTGCGGTAGTTGGCCAGCTCCAGGTAGCGGCTGAGGTAGGCGCGGGCCGTCTCCCGGTACGGCTCGGGGTCGACACCCTCGGGGATGAGGACGACCTTCAGTTCGGGCGCGAGCAGCGGTTCGGGCCCGAGTTCGGCGCGGGCCTCGGCGGTGTGCTCGGGCGTCACCAGGTAGGGCAGGGCGCCCAGCGCGCGGTCCCGGGCGAGGCGCAGCATCTTCGGGCCGAGGGCTGCGAGGGCCCGCTGCTGCGGGGGCACGGGGCGTTCGGCGGCGTCGAGCGCGTCGAGGTAGGCGCGCATGGCGGTGTAGGGGCGGCGGGCGAGGGGGTGGTCGAGCGCGCCGTACCGCTCGTCGTGGCTGACGCCGAGGCCGAGGACGAGCCGCCCGGGGTGGGCGTCGTTCAGCTCGGTGTGCCGGGCGGCGACCTCGGCCGCGGTGTGGTCCCAGATGCTGAGGATGCTGGTGCCGATGGTGGTGCGGGAGGTGGCGGCGAGGAGATCGCCTGCTTCGTCGGGCGAGGCGTTGCCGCCGAGCCAGATCGCGCCGAAGCCGAAGGTGTCCAACTGGGCCGCCGCGTCCGCGATCTCCGCGCGCCGCTCGGGGTCGGAGAACCGCAGGGACGCCGTCCAGATGCCGATCCTGCCGAGGTGTGGGTGGAATGCCATGCCGTCCACAGCACAGGGAGCGGCGCCGCTATTCCACCGGCGCGGCTCCGCCCCCTGCGCTTTCCCACGAACGTGTGAACTGCCCGCGGCGCACGGGCCCTCGCTCACGGGACCTCCCTCACCGGGCCCCGCTCACGGGCCCTCGCTCACAGGACCTTGGAGAGGAACTCCTTGGTCCGCTCGTGCTGGGGGTCGCCGAGCACGTCGCGCGGGGCGCCGGATTCGACGACGACGCCGCCGTCCATGAAGACCAGCGAGTCGCCGACCTCCCGCGCGAAGCCCATCTCGTGGGTGACGACGATCATCGTCATGCCGTCCCTGGCCAGGTCCCGCATGACGTCGAGGACCTCGCCGACCAGCTCCGGGTCGAGCGCCGAGGTGGGCTCGTCGAAGAGCATCAGCTTGGGGTCCATGGCCAGCGCGCGGGCGATCGCGACGCGCTGCTGCTGCCCGCCGGAGAGCTGGGCGGGGTGGCTGTCCGTCTTGTCGCCGAGGCCGACGCGCTCCAGCAGCTCCCGTGCGCGCTCCCGCGCCTTGCTCTTGGGCACGCGCTTGACCTGGACGGGCGCCTCGGCGACGTTCTCCAGCGCCGTCATGTGCGGGAAGAGGTTGAAGCGCTGGAAGACCATGCCGATGTCCCGGCGCTGCTCGGCGACTTCGCGGTCCCGCAGCTCGTAGAGCTTGCCGTTCTTCTCCCGGTAGCCGACGAGCGTGCCGTCGACGTACAGCCGCCCGGCGTTGATCTTCTCCAGGTGGTTGATGCACCGCAGGAACGTCGACTTGCCGGAGCCGGACGGGCCGACGATGCAGAAGACCTCGCCGGACTTCACCTCCAGGTCGATGCCCTTGAGGACGTCCACGGCCCCGAAGGACTTGTGCACGGCCTCCGCCTTGACCATCGAGCTGTCCCTCGCGCTCATGCGCCGACTCCTCCCGCGCCCTGTGCTCCGGAGCCGGTGCCGCGGCCGAGCACGAACAGATTCTTGCGCACCCGCTGCCAGGGCGTGTCGGGCAGCTCCCGCAGCGAGCCCTTGGCGTAGCGGCGCTCCAGGTAGTACTGGCCGATGCTGAAGACCGTGGTGATCGCCAGATACCAGACGGTGGCCACGAGCAGCAGTTCGACGACGGCGCTGGAGTTGTTGCCGATGTTCTGCGCCTTGCGCAGCGCCTCCTCGTACATGACCACCGAACACAGCGACGAGGTCTTCAGCAGGTTGATGAACTCGTTGCCGGTGGGCGGCACGATGACCCGCATCGCCTGCGGCAGCACGATCCGCCGCATGTTCTGCGCCTGGGTCATGCCGAGCGCCTGCGACGCCTCCGTCTGCCCCTCGTCGACGGACTGGATGCCCGCACGGCAGATCTCGGCCATGTACGCCGCCTCGTTCAGACCGAGCCCGAGGAGCGCCGCCATGAACGGGGTCATGGCGTCCGTCATCTCGTCCTTGTAGATCGGCCCGAGGTTGATGATCGGGAAGATCAGCGCCAGGTTGAACCACAGCAGCAGCTGGACGTAGACGGGGGTGCCGCGGAAGAACCAGATGTAGCCCCAGGCGACCGAGGAGGTCACCGGGTTCTTCGACATCCGCATCACCGCGAGGACGATGCCCAGCACCAGGCCCATGATCATGGACAGCACGCTGACCACGATCGTGTTCTTGACGCCTTCGAGGATTTGATCGTCGAAGAAGAAGTCCCCGACGGACTTCCACCGCAGATCGGCCCCGGCGACCGCGTTGACGAGCAGCCCCAGCAGCACGAGGACGACGACGGCGGCGACATAACGGCCCCAGTGCCGCACGGGAATGGCCTTGATGGCTTCGGGGGCGCCCGGTGCCGACGGCCCGGGCGCGTCCTCGGGCACCTTGTCGATGCGTGTTGTCACGGTCTTGCCTCTCCGTGTCCTAGGTGTCCGTACGGCCCGCTCAGGCGCCGGAGTTGATCTTCGCGGAGGAGACGCCACCGTCCTCGACGCCCCACTTGGCGAGCGCCTTCTCGTAGCTTCCGTCCTTGATGATCGCGGCGAGGGCTTCCTTGAGGGCGTCGCGGAGTTCGGTGTTGTCCTTGCTGACGGCCATGCCGTACGGCGCGGACTCCATCTGCTCGCCGACGACCTCGAAGTCCGCCGCGGACTTGGCGGCGAACGCGGCGACGGGGAAGTCGGAGACGTCGGCGACGACACCGCCCGCCTTCAGCCGCACGCGGGCCTCGTCGTCGGTGTCGTACGCCTCGACGGAGATCGCCTTCTTGCCGTCCGCGCGGCACTTCTTGGTCTGCTTCTTGAGGATCTCGTGCGAGGTGGTGCCGCGCTGTGTGGCGACCTTCTTGCCGCACATCTGCTCCACCGTCTCGATCTTGTCGGGGTTGCCCTTCTTGACGAGGATCGAGGAGCCGGCGGTGAGGTAGTCGACGAAGTCCACCCCCTTTCCGGCCTTCTTGCCCTTCTCGTCCAGTCCCTCGCGCCGGTCCCTGGTGTCCGTCATGGCGGACATGATCAGGTCGAAGCGGCCGGTCTGCATCGAGGTGATGAGCCCGTCGAAGGTGCCGTTGGTGAACTGGAAGCTCACCCCGAGCTTCTTGCTCATCGCCTGCGCGAGGTCGGGGTCGAGCCCGACGATCTCCGCGCCCTGCTTGTACTCCATGGGCCGGTACGCCGCGTCCGAGCCGACCTTGATGACGCCGGCGTCCTGGATCTCCTTCGGCAGCTTCTTGAACAGCGGTGCGTCGCTGCCCGAGCCGCCGCCCTGCGCGCTGTCCAGCTGGTTGCCGCAGCCCGCCAGCAGCAGGGCACCGGTGACCGCGAGGGCCGCGGGCACGAGGGGGCGGGAGCGCCGCGCGCGGGGGCGGGCGCCCGACGGGCGGGTACCGGCGGTCATGGGTCCTCCTGCGGGGTGGGGCGGCAGCCGTACGGTCGTGCACACACCTTCGGATGTCGCGACCTCGTCCGGATGCGGGACGGATGGGGGGCATCTTGCCATCCGGACATCGGGCTGCACGCCGCCCGCGAGGTCAAAATCGGATAACGGACCTGCGGTTCCGGATACAGGGCGCCGTCCACCGCGTAAGGGGCGACCGGGCACCTTTCCCAACAGCCCACGCGGCACGGCGGGATGAGCCGGAGGGCTCTCGGCCGGGGCGGCGCACCCGTCCTCCGGGGGCCGGATCCGCGGCGCCCGGCGACCCGGCGCGGTACGTCCCGCCGCACGCCTCGTCTCACTGTGCGGACATCCGGGCCGGGAGGGGAACTTCGCCCGGACTCCCCCCTGTTCGGGATCGTTCCGGAGCAACCGGACTGTTCGGGACCCACCGGACCGGCCGGCGCCCCGGCGGCGGGCGGCGACGGCGCACCGGATACCGCGCCGGGGCACGAGCGGGGCTCGCGGACCACTGCACCCGGGCTGGATCGAGGTCGTCGCCACCGGCCCCCGTCGGGTAGAAAGGTCGATTACACCCCTCACCTGGGGACCAGGGCACGTGTGCGGCGTGCCCGGCGTCCGTACCTCCCTCCGGGCAGCGGCCAACCGCTCTCCCGGGAAGCGGACGCGGTGCCCGCCCGTTCCTCACAGCAGGGAGCGGTCACCCTCACCGACATCAGACAAAAGGGGTTCACACAGTGGCAGCGGAGATCGTCAATCAGAAGGACGGGCTGGAGGACGACGTCATCGATCCGGCCTTCGCCCTGCACAGGGGCGGCAAGATGGCCGTGCAGGCGACCGTGCCGGTGCGCGACGCCGACGACCTGTCCCTCGCCTACACGCCCGGCGTCGCCAAGGTTTGCAGCGCCATCGCCGAACAGCCCGACATGGTCGACGACTACACCTGGAAGTCCCAGGTGGTCGCTGTGGTGACGGACGGCAGCGCGGTGCTCGGTCTGGGCGACATCGGCCCGGGCGCCTCGCTCCCCGTGATGGAGGGCAAGGCCATCCTCTTCAAGCAGTTCGGCGGCGTGGACGCGGTGCCGCTCGCGCTGGACACCCAGGACACCGACGAGATCGTCGCCACGGTCTCCCGGCTCGCCCCGTCCTTCGGCGGCGTCAACCTGGAGGACATCGCGGCCCCCCGCTGCTTCGAGATCGAGGCACGGCTGAAGGAAGCGCTGGACATCCCGGTCTTCCACGACGACCAGCACGGCACCGCGATCGTCACGCTGGCCGCCCTGCGCAACGCGGCCAAGCTGAACGGGCGCACGCTGGGCGAGCTGCGCGCGGTCATCTCCGGTGCGGGCGCGGCCGGTGTCGCGATCGCCCGGATCCTGATCGAGGCGGGC
This sequence comes from Streptomyces cacaoi, assembly GCF_006539165.1. Classification (GTDB taxonomy): domain Bacteria; phylum Actinomycetota; class Actinomycetes; order Streptomycetales; family Streptomycetaceae; genus Streptomyces; species Streptomyces cacaoi. The sequence goes on from NZ_BJMM01000013.1 coordinate 125,717, forward strand.
ATCGGCGACGTGGCGGTCTGCGACCGCAAGGGCGTCGTCTCGCAGGACCGGGAGGACCTCACGGCGGTCAAGCGCGAGCTGGCCGGCTTCACCAACAAGGCGGGCCGCACGGGCTCGTTGGAGGCCGCGCTGGACGGCGCCGACGTCTTCATCGGCGTCAGCGGCGGCACCGTCCCCGAGGACGCGGTGGCGCGGATGGCCGAGGGCGCCTTCGTCTTCGCCATGGCCAACCCGAACCCGGAGGTCCACCCGGACGTCGCCCGCAAGTACGCGGCCGTGGTGGCCACCGGACGCAGCGACTACCCGAACCAGATCAACAACGTGCTGGCCTTCCCCGGGGTGTTCGCGGGCGCGCTCCAGGTGCGGGCGACGGACATCACCGAGGGCATGAAGCTGGCCGCCGCCGAGGCGCTGGCCGCGGTCGTCGCGGACGAGCTGAGCGCCGAGCGCGTCATCCCCTCGCCGTTCGACGAGCGGGTCGCCCCGGCGGTGACCGCCGCCGTGGCCGCCGCGGCCCGCGCCGAGGGCGTCGCCCGCCGCTGAGCCGCGCTCCGGCGGCCCGCCCGGCGGAGCCGGAGACCGCGAAGGGGCCGCTCCCCACGAGGGGGCGGCCCCTTCGGCGTGTGCGCCGCGCGACGGTCCGTGAACGCGCCCGTCGCGCCCGGGTGTTCGGCGTCCGCCGGCGCTCCCGTGCCTCAGCGCACCGCGAGGACCATCGCGTCGCTGGGCGAGGCCCACACCGTGCGGGCCTCGCCGAAGCCGCCCTGGCAAAGGGTGTCGGCGTGCCAGCGGGCGCTGGGGAACTCCTCGGAGTTGTGGTCATGGGTGACCTCCGCGGGGTTGCCGAACAGCCGGAAGCGCTCCTCGGCCACCTCGCGCAGCCCCGGGTCCCGGGACAGCTCGCGCCACCAGCCGCCCCAGTCCAGCTGCCCCTCCGCCTTCTTGCGCTCGCGCTGCGCCTCGGCGTGCGCCTCGACGGCCGCGTCGATCCGCGGTGTGCCCTCCTCGGGCATGTGGTCGGCGTTCAGGAAGACGCCGCCCTCCCGCACCAGCCCGGCGAGCTGTCCGTAGAGCGCGCGCAGCTCGGCAGCGCGCATCCAGTGCAGCGCGGTGGCGGTCAGGATCGCGTCGAACGGCCCGGCGGGCAGCGCGGCCGTCCACTCCGGGTCGTTCAGATCGGCCGAGCGGAACTCCACACGTGAGTCGCCCGCGAAGGTGCCGCGCGCGATCGCCAGCAGCGCCGGGTCGCGGTCGACGCCGACGGCGGTGGCCTTCGGCAGCCGCTCCAGCAGCCGGGCGGAGATGGTGCCCGTACCGCAGGCGAGATCGAGCACCCGGGGCGCGGGGCCGGCGAACGCCTCGACCATGTCGAGCATGACCCGGAACCGCTCCTCGCGGTCGGGGAGGTACCACTCCTGCTGGCGGTCCCAACTCGCCTGCCAGCCCTGCCAGTCGACTCCGCTTGTCGCGTCGGTCGTCATGCCCCCTCCTCGGCGTAATACCCTCGTTCTGGATTGAGCCATTACCGACGATAGACCGCCCGCCGTAAGGACCACAAGTGGAACTGAGCTATTACTCCGATATGGCTGTGCGCTTGGTGAACACCGAGCAGCCCGAGCGCGGCACCGACACCCTCACGTCCATCGCCTCGGTCCGGGACCTGTGCGGCCCGAACCAGACAGTGGCCCGCAAGGCGACCGAAGGGGACGTGTCCCGGCTGCGTGCCGTCCGCACCCGGCTGCGCGCCGTGTTCACCGCCGCGTCCGAGGGCGACGAGGTACGGGCGGTCGACCTGCTCAACGCCCTGCTGATGGAGTTCCCCACCAGCCCCCAGATCTCCGGCCACGAGTACCTCGACGACGAGGGACGCCCCCGCTGGCACATGCACCTGGCCGAACAGCCCGCGAACGCGGCCGCCGCCTACGCCGCCACGGCCTGCATGGGCCTGGCCTTCCACCTCACGGAACTGGGCGTCGAGCGGCTCGGCATCTGCCAGGCGACCCCGTGCCGCAACGCCTACCTGGACACGTCGACGAACCGGTCCCGCCGCTACTGCTCGGACCGCTGCGCGACCCGCGCCAACGTGGCCGCCTACCGCGCCCGCAAGCGCCTGGAGAGCAGCCTGGAGGACGAGCGCGCCGCCCCGCCCGAGCGCGGGCGCAGCGGGCCCACCAGCGGCCGCACGGCCCCGGAGGACCAGCGCACCGCCGACCCCATCGAATGAACCCCGCGCGGCGGGCGCACCCGCAGCCACGCCCGCGCGATCACCAGCTCGTCCGGCACCGCACCGAACTCCCTGCTGTCGTTCACGACCAGCGGGTTGTCCCCCCGCACCCACCAGCCGCCGTCGCACCGCTCCACAGCGCGCTTGACGATCAGCAGATCGTGCTGGAACGGGTGCCGCAGCACCACGATGTCCCCCGTGCGCACCGGTGCGCCGTACCGGACCACCAGCTGGTCACCGGGCAGCAGCGTCGGCTCCATCGACGGGTTGTAGACCTCTGCCAGGCCGATGCGCCCCAGCGGGCCCCGGCCGCCGTGCTCCGGGTCCGTACGTTCCACCAGTTGGCCGTACTCGCGCGTCCGCTCCGGCATCTTCTCCGCCTCCGGTCCTCCGGACCGCGACCGGTCCGTTTAATCCAGCAGATCCAGACTGTCACTGGACTTTTGTCCTAAGCCCGTGGGGGCACACGCGAAAAGACTTCCCACACGGAGTAATGTCGCATGTGAGAAGACGATCACGAGGAAGGACAGCTTTATGCTCTCCCGCCTGTTCGCCCCCAAGGTGCAGGTCAGCGCACACTGCGACCTGCCGTGCGGTGTCTACGACCCGGCCCAGGCCCGGATCGAGGCCGAGTCCGTGAAGGCCATCCAGGAGAAGTACCAGGCCAACGACGACCCGCACTACCGGATGCGTGCGACCACCATCAAGGAGGAGCGCGCCGAGCTGGCCAAGCACCACGTCTCGGTGCTGTGGAGCGACTACTTCAAGCCTCCGCACTTCGAGAAGTACCCCGAGCTGCACCAGCTCGTGAACGACACCCTGAAGGCGCTCTCCACGGCCAAGGGGTCCACCGACCCGGCCACCGGCCAGAAGGCGCTGGACTACATCGCCCAGATCGACAAGATCTTCTGGGAGACCAAGAAGGGCTGACGCCCCGGCACTTCACGCGCACTCGCGCGGTCCTGCCGAGCAGGCCGGACTCTTCGTGAACGGGCCCGTCCGGAGAACCTCCGGACGGGCCCGTCGCCGTCTCCCCGGCCGGACGGGAGGAATCCGGGAGATCATCTCCCGCCCGGCGGCCGGGCGTCGGCGCCTCCGCCGCCCAAGCGGCGCCCGCCCCGCCGGAGTTCCGCTCAGCGGGACGCGAGCCGCCACAGGCTGGTGACCTCGGCGGCCCGGGCGGCGTGCAGCGGGTCGTCGGGGTCGCTCGCGCGGGCGTGGGCGGGGCGGGTGTCCAGGCGGTCCACGACGCGCAGGCCCGCGGCCTCGATCCAGCCGCACAGCTCGGCACGGCTGCGCAGCCCCAGGTGTTCGGCGAGGTCGGACAGGATCAGCCAGCCCTCGCCGCCGGGCGCCAGCCGCGGGGCGAGCCCGTCCAGGAAGCCGCGCAGCATCCGGCTGCCGGGGTCGTAGACGGCCTGCTCCAGCTCGGACGCGGGCTTGGCGGGGACCCAGGGCGGGTTGCAGACGACGACGTCGGCGGGGTGTGCCGGGCCGCTCCCGGGCGGGTAGAGATCCGCGCCGCACACCCGGACCGTCTCCGCGGCGCCCAGCCGCCGGACGTTCTCCTCCGCGCAGGCCAGCGCCCGCTCGGCGGCGTCCGTGGCGACGACGCGGCCGACCCCGCGCCGGGCCAGCACGACGGCGAGCACGCCCGTGCCCGTCCCGATGTCGAACGCCGTCAGCGAGCCGGGATCGCCGGGCAGCGGCGCCCGCGCGACCAGGTCGACGTACTCGCCCCGCACGGGCGAGAAGACGCCGTGGTGCGGGTGCACCCGGTCCCCGCCCAGCGCGTCCACGGGCACCCCGGTACGCCGCCACTCGTGGGCCGAGAGCACGCCGAGCAGCTCCCGCAGCGCCACCAGGGCCGGCCCGTCGCCGGGCCGCGCCGGGCCCCAGGCGGCGGTGCAGGCGGCGTCCACGTCGGGGGCGCGGCGCAGCGGGACCTCGTAGCGGCCGTCCGGGGTGGTCTCCAGCGGGACGAGCAGCATGCCGAGCACCCGCGTCCTGCGGGAGCGGGCCTGCCGGTAGCGGTGGAAGGTCTCGCGCGGGCCGGCGCCCGGCTTCGGTTGCTTGCGGTCCACCCGGCGGCCGAGCGCGGCGAGCAGCTGCCGGGCGCCGTGGTGATCGCCCCGCCACAGCAGCGCGGTACCCTCGCAGGCCAGCTTGTAGGCGGTGTCGGCGGGCATCCGGTCGTCGGCGACCCGTACCCACCGGGGTGGTCGCGCCCCGCTGCCGGACCGCCAGCGGGCGTCGCGCTCCACGCCGTCCTCGCTCCAGCGGACCCGCTCCGCACCGGCCCGCGGCTGCCGCTCGTCTTCTGTACGCACCGGGAAAGGGTAGGCCGACTCCGGGGACGCGCCGCCCCGGTGCCCGCCGCTCAGCTCCGTGCGGTGCGTACGGCGCCCATGCTGGCGGCGACGACGAGCGCGATGGCGGCCAGCTGCACGCCGCCCAGGCTCTGCCCGAGCACCAGGAAGCCGGCGGTGGTGGCCGCGACGGGCATCAGGCTCATCAGCACGGCGAAGGTCGCGGCCGGCAGCCGGCGCAGCGCGAACAGCTCCAGGGTGTAGGGCAGCCCGGAGGAGAGCACGGCGACGGCGGCGCCCAGGCCCAGGGTGACCGGGTCGAGCAGGGCCGTGCCCGCGCTGAAGAGGCCCAGCGGGGCGCTGACGAGGGCCGCGACGCCCATCGCCAGGGCGAGGCCGTCGGCCTTCGGGAACCGGGCGCCGGTGCGGGCGTTGAAGACGATGTACGCCGACCACATCGCCCCGGCGGCCAGCGCGAAGCCGACACCGGCGGGTGCGAGCCCGTCGAAGTCGCTCGCGCCGAGCAGATACACCCCGCCGAGCGCGAGGCCCGCCCACAGCAGGCTCGCGGCCCGCCGCGCGGCGACGACGGAGAGCACCAGCGGCCCGAGCAGCTCCAGCGTGACGGCCGCGCCCAGCGGGATCCGGTCGATGGCCTGGTAGAAGAGGCTGTTCATGGTGCCGAGCGCGATACCGAGCCCCACGGCCGCCGCCCAGTCCGACCGGCTGTGGCCGCGCAGCCGCGGGCGGCACACGGCGAGCATCAGCGCGGCCGAGAAGACCAGCCGCAGCGCGACGACGCCGAGCGCCCCGGCCCGCGGGAACAGCAGCGCGGCGACGGCGGACCCGAACTGGAGCGAGAAGGCGCTGCCGAGCACCATGCCGACCCCGCCGAGCCGGGCACGCGCCGCGGAGCCGGAAGCGGCACCGGACGCGGAACCGGAAGCGGAGCCCGCCGGCGCGGGCCGGGTGGCGGCCGGGCCTCCGTCGCCGGGGGTGGGTGCGGGGCCGCCCGCCGAGGGGGCGGCCGGGGAGCGGTCGGAAGCGGTCACCAGGCCACGCTAGGACGCCCCCGCGTGCGCCGTGAAATGCGCCTTCCGCTGCGGCTATGCTCCACGCGCATGACCGTCGAGCTGCGTCACCTGCGTGCCTTCCTCGCCATCGCCGAGGAGGGCGGCATCACCCGCGCCGCCGCCCGGCTCCGGATGAGCCAGCCCGCGCTCTCGCGCACCCTGCGCCGGCTGGAGGAGCACCTGGGCGTCCGGCTCGCCGACCGCTCCACGCACCATCTGGAACTGACCGCGCAGGGCCACGCGTTCCGCGACAAGGCGCGCGCCGCCGTCGCCGCCGTCGACGAGGCGCTGGACCCGCAGCGGCTGCACACCTGGCCGCTGCGGCTGGGCCACGCCTGGTCGGCGCTGGGGCGCAGCACGACGCCGCTGCTGCGCCGCTGGCGGGCCGAGCACCCCGCCACCCCGCTGGAGCTGCTGCGCATCGACGACCGGACGGCGGGGTTGCTGGCCGGCCGGGTGGACGCCGCGCTGCTGCGCGGCCCGGTGCCCGGCGGCCGGGGGCTGTGCGCCACCGAGCTGGTGCGCGAGCCGCGCGTCGCCGCCGTCCCCGCGCACGGTGAACTGGCCGCGCGACACGAGGCGTTGACGCTGGCCGACCTCGCGCCGCATCCGGTGGCGCTCAACACCGTCTCGGGGCTGACCACGCTCGGGCTGTGGCCGCCGGAGATCCGGCCGGACGCGGACGCCGCGGTCCGGGTGGCCAACACCGACGACTGGCTCGGCGCCATCGCCGCCGGCGGCGCCGTGGGCGTCTCGACGCAGGCCACGGCGGAGCTGCACCCGCATCCGGGCGTCGCCTACCGGCCGCTCACGGTGCCGGGCGACACGGGGGTGCCCGTCTCACTGGTGTGGCGGGACATGCCGGGCCACCCGGCCATCCCCGATCTGGTGACAGCCGCCCGGCAGGTCCTGTCGGCGCGGGGAACCGCCTGACCACGGCATACGTTGACCGACACGACGGGTGAGACCGCGCACGGCGGGCACCCGCCCCATCCGCACCGCACGACGGGAGGCAGGACCATGGCAGGTTTTCTCGACCGCGCCAAGGAGCAGGCCCAGAAGGGTCTCGCGCAGGGCAAGGAGAAGGTGGAAGAGGTCCAGGCCCAGCGCGCGGGCAACGACCTGCTGCGCAAGCTGGGCGCCGCCTACTACGCCGAGCAGCGCGGCAACGGCTCGCCGCAGCAGGTGCAGCAGGCCATGGCGGCCCTGGAGGCCCACATCGCACAGAACGGCGACGCGTTCTTGAAGTGAGCCACGCTCCCGGGGACTTCCCGGTGCTCCCGGGTGTTGCCGGGACGCGCTGCCGAAGCACCCCGGCAGGGCGGACGGGCCCGCCCGCGGGGGCTCTCGCGCCCGCGCGGGCCCGCGGCTCAGCCGAAGCGGACGCGGTGCAGCATCAGCAGCGCCGCCGCGGTGTTCGCCGCCGGCACCTGGCCCGAGGCGATCAGATCGGGGGTCTCCTTCAGCGGGACCCACTCGCGCTTGTCGGACTCGAAGTCGTCCTCGGGCTGCCCGAGGTACTCGGCGCTGTCCGCCCAGTAGATGTGGTGCCGCGCGTCGGTCAGCCCGTTCGACGGCTCGACGGTCATCAGATGGCGGAGGGGGCCGGGCCGCCAGCCCGTCTCCTCCGTCATCTCCCGCGCCGCCGCCTCGGTCAGCTCCTCACCGTCCTCGACGACGCCGGCCGCCAGTTCCCACCCCCAGCTGTCGGTGATGAAGCGGTGCCGCCACAGCAGCAGCACCTCGTTCCGCTCGTTGACGGCGGTCGCCATCGCCACGGGCCGCAGCCGGATCAGATAGTGATCCAGATGCCGCCCGTCGGGCAGTTCCACGTCCGCGAGATTGACCCGAAGCCACTGGTTCTCGTACACGGTGCGTTCACCCAGGTTCTTCCATCGCACGTCATGTGCCCCCTTCCCGGACGGAGTGGGCACATCCCAGCACGGTGCGCTCACCCGCTGACAGAGGCACTCCGGGTGCCCCGGTGTCAGAAGGGCACGCTCAGCGCTTCCTCGATGAGCTTGGCCGCCTCGGCCGCCGATGCGCCGGGGTGGCGCGCCAGCCGCTGTCCCACCCTGCGCATGCGCCCGCGCAGGCGCTGCGACTCGATGCCCTGCGCGGTGTCGACCATGCGGACCGCCGCGTCCGCCGCGCCCTCGCCGTCGCCGCTGCGCAGCCGCACGTCGCTGAGGGTGGCCAGCCGGTTGACCCGGCCGCGGACGTGCGCCGGCGCACGCGCGGCCTCCTGCGCGTAGTCCCTGGCCGCTTCCACCTCTCCCAGCAGGAGCAACGCCTCGGCCAGACGCACCTGCACCAGGCCCGGCTGGACGTAGCCGGTCTCCTCCGGCTCCTCCTCGGGACGGATGCGCTCGGAGTACGCCTCGGCCCTGCGCATGCAGGCGTACGCGGCCGCCCGGTCGCCGAGTTGGGCGTAGGCCCGGGCCTGCATCGCGTACAGATCCGTGGCGAGCGCGGGCGTCAGGTGCGCTCCGGTGGTGCGCAGCACGGCCTCGGCGCAGGCCAGCGCGTGCCGGTGCTCCCCCAGGAACAGGGCCTGGTTGACCAGCAGGGCCACGACGTAGCCGCCGAACCGCAGATCCCCCGACGCCTTGCCCAGGCGCAGCGCCTGGTGGAAGTAGCGCTGGGCCAGCCCCTGGGCGTCGGCGTCGTAGGCGCAGATGCCGCTGATCGCCGCCAACGCGCCTGCGGCGCGGCACAGTTGGCGGCCGGTAGCGTCGTCGTAGGTGCCGCGCAGCAGCGGGGCCACCTCGGCCGTGAGGAAGCCGGCGACGCGGGCGCGGGTGGCCACGCCTCCGGCGTTGCGGTAGAGGTGCTCGTAGTGTCCGCGGGCCGCGTGCAGCACCGCGACGTCCGCGGCGGTGACGGGCGCTCCCGCGGTGCGCGAGACGTCCCGGTCCTCGGGCGGGTTCTCCCACTCCCACACGGGGGCGACGGCGGCCGCCCCGCTCAGCAGCGCCGGTCCCGGCCAGTCGTCGTGCAGTTGGTCGGCCCGCCACAGCGAGGCCGCGCGTTCGACGAACGCTCCGAGTCCGCCCTCCCCTGGCGGCGGCGGCAGATCGGGGGCGCTCACCGACCCCATGCCGATGTCACTGAGGGTGAGAATGCGCCCGAGCTTCTCGCCGAGGACCTCGCAGATCAACTCGGGGACCCTGCCCCGTGGCCGTTGTCCCTTCAACCAGCGGGAGACGGCCGTGTGGTCATAACGCAGGGTGAGATCTGCTTGGCTTCCTAATCGATTGATCCTCGCCGCCAGACCGGCCCGGGACATCCCTGACTGGTCAAGCAGCGCGTCCAGTTGACTGTTGGGCTCCATCCCGCCCTCCGGCCGTACAAACGTGTTGTTCCGCAGAGTAACGGAACCGGATTCACACGGGGTGTGAAAGGACCGCGCACGCATGTGTGCGGCACATGCTCCCGCTCGTCCGCGAGGCGCGTTTGCCTGGAAGGCATCGCGGTGCGGCGACCGGAATCAGAGCACGCCGCGCACACGCAGAGCTACCCCTTGGCAGAAGGAAGAGAGGCACTTCGATGAACGATCCGATCATGTGGCACCACAGGAGCGGTCATGCGCACCGCTGACCCCTCGCACACCGCCCCGACTCCCGCCGCACGCCGCCGCGTTCGCCCGCCCAACCGCGCGCTGCGCGCCCTGCTGGAGGAGACGGAGTGGACGCAGGCGGCGTTCGCGCGTGCGCTTTCCCGTCTCGGCGCCGAGATCGGCATACAGCTTCGGTACGACAGGACTTCAGTCGCGCACTGGTTACGCGGCAGCCGTCCCGACCCCCGCGTCCAGCACCTCATCGCGGAGGCGTTGTCGCGCCGGCTGGGACGCCCCGTCGCCGTCGCCGACCTCGGCATGGCCGACGGCCGGGCCACCCCCAGCACACTCAGCACACCCGGCGACGGGCGGCGCGCGGACACCACCGAGGGAGCCGGGCCCGGGGACGGCGCGCACCGCCGCACGCCCGACCGGGACCCGGCGTCCCCGGGCACCCGCGCGCCCGCCCACCCCGCCGACCGCCTCACCGCGCTGACCGCCCCGGTCGTCCCGCCGCCCCGCGCCGACTCCCCTCCCCCGGCCCCGTACACGCTCGGCCTGCTGGAGCAGACCGTGCGCCCGGCCCGAGGCGCGCGCGGCGAGGACGGGCGCACGGGCGCGGAGCGCGCCGCCGTCCCCGCCCCCGTCCGTCCCCCGGCGGCACGCACCCCCGGGCTGCACCGCACCGTGCCGGGCACCGGCCCCGGCGGGCCGGGCGCGGTCGCCTCGGTGCACGAGCACGCGCGGTTCTTCGCGCTCCAGGCCGACCGGTACGGCGGCGGCCACATCCGCACCTCGCTCGCCGCGTACCTCTCCGGCCTCGTCCGCACCCTGCGCACCGGCCCCGGTGACGCCCACCACCGCGGACTGCTGGCGGGCGCCGCCCGGTTGAGCTTCCTGCTCGCCCGGGTCTACGCCGACGAGCGGCGGCACGGGCTCGCCCAGCGCGCGTTCGTCACCGCGGCCGAGCTGGCCGCCGAGGCCGAGGACCCGGAGGGCGTGGCGCTGGCCCGCCGCGCCCTCGGCTCCCAGGCACACCAGCTGGGCCATCCCCGGGCGAGCCACACGCTGGCCCGTGCCGCGCTGGCCGCGGCGCCGGCGGCGGTCGAGCCCTCCGTCCGGGCGTATCTGTACGCGGGCCTGGCGGTCGCCCGGGCCGCCTGCGGTGAGCGCTCCAGCGCCCTGGAGGCGCTGCGCGACGCCGAACACCAGCTCGCCCGGGCCCCGTTGGACCTCACGACCGGTCCGGGCGCGCCCGGCGCCGAGCCGGTCGGCACGTACCAGGACGCGGCGCTGCTGTACCAGTCGGGCCAGGTGCGGGCGGCGCTCGGCGACCGGCCGGGCGCCGTACGCGAGCTGCGGGCGTCCCTGCACGCCCGGCCGGCTACGGAGCTGCGCCCCCGGGCGATCACCCGTGCGGAACTGGCCGAACTCCTGCTCGCCGAACGGAGGTTGGAGGAGGCGTGCGCCGCCTGGCAGGGTTTCCTCCAGGACGCGGACCGGGTCCGTTCCGGCCGGGTGCAGGCCGCGCGCGCCCGGCTGCCGGTGCTGCTGCGCCCGTACGCCCGCGAGGGCTGCGTACGCTCACTCCTCGCACACACGAACTCCCCAGCAGGCGTACGGTCGCGTGGCTAGAAGGTCACCGCCGTCGGGTATGACGCAGGCAGCACCCGCCGGACGCACGGAACCGGCCGCACACCCGGCGGGCGCGGCACGCACGACCGCGGCACCCGGCACGACCGGCACAGCCGCGCGGCACGCAGAACACAGCCGGCACGAACAGCACAGACAGCACACACAACACAGGCAGCACGGACAGCCACGACGGACACGGGGCGTAGAGCATGGCCACACCGATCACCGCGAAGGCACTCCTGGAAGCTCTCGACAAGGAGGGCGTCAAGGTCGACGAGGTGCGCAACTGGCGCGAGCACAACCGCAACCAGCAGGGGCCCTGGGGCCCGGTGCACGGCATCATGATCCACCACACGGTCACCAGCGGCGCCAAGGAGACCGTCGACCTCGTCTACGACGGCCGCTCCGACCTGCCGGGCCCGCTCGCACACGGCTGCATCACCAAGGACGGCACCGTCCATCTGACGGGCCACGGGCGGGCCAACCACGCGGGGACGGGCGACGGGGACGTCCTGCGTGCGGTCATCGCCGAGCGCAGCACCCCGGACCCGAACGAACAGGACACCGACGGGAACACCCACTTCTACGGCTTCGAGTGCGAGAACCTCGGCGACGGGGACGACCCGTGGCCGGATGAGCAGATCGACGCGATCGTGCGGGCCTCGGCGGCGCTGTGCCGCCACCACGGCTGGAACGCGCGCTCGGTCATCGGCCATCTGGAGTGGACGAACCAGAAGACCGATCCCCGCGGGTTCACGATGGACGCCCTGCGCAAGAAGATCACCGAGCGCCTCAAGTAACCGGCTCGGCAACCGCGCCCCGGCGCCGCCCGCACCCCCGCGGCGCCGGGGCGCAGCGCTGCGCCCGGCGACCACGGCAGGCCCCGCGGGTGCGCTCGGCACCGGAGCCACAATGGACACATGTCCGATCCGCTCGCCGCTCTCGCCCCGCGGCTGCCCTCACCGCTCCAGGAGGCGCACGACGAGCGGTTCGCACGCCGCGGCGTGCGCCTTCTCCTCAAACGCGACGACCTCATCCATCCCGCGCTCCCCGGCAACAAGTGGCGCAAACTCGCCCCTAACCTGCGGTCGGTCCTGGACTCGTCGCACCGGACGCTGCTGACCTTCGGCGGGGCCTGGTCCAACCATCTGCGGGCCACCGCTGCCGCCGGCCGGCTGCTGGGCCTGCGCACGATCGGCATCGTGCGCGGACACGAACTGGCCACCCGCCCCCTCAATCCCTCGCTGGCCCGCTGCGCCGCGGACGGCATGGAGCTGGAGTTCGTCGAGCGCTCCGCCTACCGCCGCCGCGCCGACCCCGACTGGCACGCGGAGTTGCTCTCCCGCTTCGGTCCGTGCGCGCTGCTGCCCGAGGGCGGCAGCAACGCGGCGGCCGTGCACGGCTGCGCGAGGCTCGGCGAGGAACTGCGCGGCCGGACCGATGTGGTGGCCGTCGCCTGCGGCACCGGCGGCACGCTCGCCGGCCTGGCAGCGGGGGTTTCCCCAGGTCAGCGCGTGCTCGGCGTCCCGGTACTGAAGGGCGGCTTCCTGACCGGCGAGATACGGGCCCTGCAACGCGCGGCGTTCGGCGGGCCGCGCGGCACCTGGTGGCTGGACGAGCGGTTCCACGGCGGCGGCTACGCGCGGGTGAGCGCGGAACTGCGGGAGTTCGCCGAGGGCTTCGCCCGGCGCCACGCGCTCGCCCCGCTCGATCTCGTCTACGTCGCCAAGCTGTTGTACGCGCTGGACCGCCTCGCCCAGGAGGGCGCCTTCCCGGCCGGCAGCACCGTCACGGCCGTCGTGACGGGCAGCGGACAGCAGGCCACCTGAGAGTGAGAGAAACCGTCGGAGGCGACCGCGGCACCGGCCCGAGCCCATGACACACAGTGATAGTCGCCACGACTTTCTGTCACCGTCATTCGGAAGCCGCCCGCTCAACCATCACTCTGTGTAAGGAAAATGAGCGAGCACCCTCCGATCCGCCGCCCGGCAGCCGCACTCCGGGGCGCCCCCGGGGTCGGGTTTCGGCCCTCCTTGGACGGTGTTCCGCAGGTGGCTATGAAGACATCGGGTGGCGGGTAATGACTTGGCAGGCCCTTTCGTCGGCCGCCCTGCCCGCGCGGCAGCGGACGACCCCGGCGAACGGCCGCTCCCGAAACGGTCCTGCACGGGCGGGGAATCCCTCTGAGGCTTCCCCGAAGCGCCAACACAGCGTAATCGCACAGGATTTGAGGGCCCCAACCCCTAGCCACAGAAAGTGCCCATATGTTTACTATGGGTGACACCCGCGAAGTGAAGCGGCGAAGATCCGCACGTGCGGCATCGCGGCGCGGATCGCGATAGCGTCGCTGACGAAACGAACCAACAGCCGTGCCGGCCCGCGCGGGCCCAACCGGCTCGTGTCACCTTGGAGGTGAGGGTGTCCCAGATCGCAGGCGAGCCCGGGTCGCAGGACTTCGTCGAGGTCCGGCTGCCGGCCGCGGGTGCCTATCTGTCGGTGCTGCGAACGGCCACCGCCGGTCTCGCGGCCCGCTTGGACTTCACCCTCGACGAGATCGAGGATCTGCGGATCGCCGTGGACGAGGCGTGCGCGATCCTGCTCCAGCAGGCCGTCCCCGGTTCCGTGCTCAGTTGCGTCTTCAAGCTCGTCGGCGACTCGCTGCGGGTCACCGTCTCGGCGCCGACGACCGACGGCCGCGCCCCGGAGCGCGACACCTTCGCGTGGACGGTGCTGTCGGCCCTGGCCGGTGAGGTGGATTCATCAGTGTCGGAAGACCGTACGGTCAGCATCAGCCTGCACAAGAAGCGCGGTGCGGGCCCCGGAGCGTCGTGACCGAGCACGAGGCACGGGAGATGTGGGCGGGCCGCCCCGAGGCGGCCCCCGTGGGCATTCCTGAGCAGCAGGCCCTCCAGCACCCGGCCGACCCCAGCAGTCAGCGACCGGAGCGGGCGGACGCGATGGAGCACGAGCAGCGTGAGGAGCGCGGGGAGCGCCAGGAGCACCAGGACCGCCAGGAGCACAGCCGGCGGGCGAACGGTGCCTCCCGCGGCTCCGACCCCGCGGACCGCGGCGGCGCCCGCGCGCTCTTCGTCGAACTGCGCAAGCTGCCCGACGGCCCGGAGCGCTCCCGGCTGCGGGACGAGCTGGTCCGGATGCACCTGCCGCTCGTGGAGCACCTGGCACGCCGCTTCCGCAACCGCGGCGAGCCCCTGGACGACCTGACGCAGGTCGCCACCATCGGACTGATCAAGTCGGTCGACCGCTTCGACCCGGAACGCGGCGTCGAGTTCTCGACGTACGCGACCCCGACGGTCGTCGGCGAGATCAAGCGGCACTTCCGCGACAAGGGCTGGGCGGTCCGGGTACCTCGCCGGCTCCAGGAGCTGCGGCTCTCCCTGACCTCGGCGACGGCGGAACTGTCCCAGCTGCACGGGCGTGCCCCGACCGTGCACGAGCTGGCGCAGCGCCTGTCGATCTCCGAGGAGGAGGTCCTGGAGGGACTGGAGTCGGCGAACGCCTACAGCACGCTCTCCCTGGACGTGCCGGACACCGACGACGAGTCGCCCGCGGTGGCCGACACCCTCGGCGCCGAGGACGACGCGCTGGAGGGCGTCGAGTACCGCGAGTCCCTCAAGCCGCTGCTGGAGCAACTGCCGCCGCGGGAGAAGAAGATCCTGCTGCTGCGGTTCTTCGGCAACATGACCCAGTCGCAGATCGCGCAGGAGGTCGGCATCTCGCAGATGCACGTCTCGCGCCTGCTCGCCAGAACCCTCGCCCAGCTCCGCGACCGCCTCCTGGTCGAGGAGTGACCCGCCGGACCCCGCCCCTCTCCCCCCGGGGGCGGGGCCCGGCCCCTTCCGCGTCTCCGTCCCGGCCCGTACGGCTCACTGCTGTGGCCCCGTGCGGCCCGGATTCAGCGCGGCCCGATGCCCAGCGCCTCGGTGGCGGTCGGGTTGACGAGGCAGCACAGCACGGCCACCGCGCAGCCGGCGAGCAGCACGGCCAGCGCCAGCAGCAGCCCCCCGTTCTGCGCCATCTGCCAGGCGACGGGGAGCGCGATCAACTGCACGATCATCGAGGGGCCGCGGCTCCACCGGCGCCGCAGCCACAGCCCCCGGGCCGCCGCGAGCGGCAGCACGGCCAGCGCGAGCACGGTCACCGCGAGCGTGACGGCCTGCGTCATGTCGTCGGGCTCACCGGTGACGAGCATCACCAGCGAGACGAGTCCGAAGACCGCGACGACGACCCCCTGGAGCCCGGTCACCGCGGCGGCGGCCGCGATCCGGCGGGGACGTGGCGCCTCGGCGGCGCCCTGTGCTGCCTTTGCCGCCTTCGCTGCCTCTTCGGCGTCCGCTTCCGTCGTGTCGGTGGGGTTGGCGCTCTCACTCACGCCTGAAAGCTTAGGGCCTCGTCGTCGGAATGCTCCGGGCCTCTCGCCCGGATCCCGCCGGGCTCGCGGGGTCCGGCCCCGTGGCCGCCGGACGGGGGTGGGCCGCCGGATCCGGCGCTGGGTACCCTGCACCCCATGCGCGCTCTCCTCGTGGTCAACCCGGCAGCCACCACCACCAGCGCGCGGACCCGTGATGTCCTGGCGCACGCGCTCGCCAGCGACCTCAAGCTGGAGGTCGCCACCACGGAGTACCGCGGCCACGCCCGCGATCTGGCCCGGCAGGCGGCCTGCGGCGGGGACGGCACGGAGCTGGTGATCGCGCTCGGCGGGGACGGCACCGTCAACGAGGTCGTCAACGGCCTGCTGCACGAGGGCCCGGACCCGGAGCGGCTGCCCCGGCTCGCGGTGGTGCCGGGCGGTTCCACCAATGTCTTCGCGCGGGCGCTGGGGCTGCCCAACGACGTCGTGGAGGCCACGGGCGCCCTGCTGGACGCGCTGGAGGCCGGCTCGGAGCGCACGGTCGGCCTCGGGCTGGCCTCGGGGGTACCGGGCTCGGACGACGCGGGCGCGCCGGCCCGCTGGTTCACCTTCACCGCCGGACTCGGGTTCGACGCGGGCGTGATCGGCCGGGTCGAACAGCAGCGGGAACGGGGAAAGCGTTCGACGCACACGCTCTATGTGCGCCAGGTGGTACGGCAGTTCCTCGGGGAGCCGCACCGCGCGAGAGGAACGATCACGCTGCGCCGCCCGGACGCGGAACCGGTCGAGGAACTCGCGCTTTCCATCGTGTGCAATACGGCGCCCTGGTCCTATCTGGGCAACAAACCGCTGTACGCGGCGCCGCAGGCGTCTTTCGACACCGGTCTCGACGTGCTCGGGCTGAGCCGGCTGACGCCCGCGGCCGTGAGCCGCTACGGCACCCAGCTGCTGACCTCCGGGCCCGACCGGGGGCCGCGCGGCAAGCACGCGACGACGCTGCACGACCTCAGTGAGTTCACCTTGCATTCGCAGGTTCCACTGCCGTTTCAGATGGACGGTGACCACCTGGGACTGCGTACGAACGTCAGCTTCACAGGCGTACGCCGTGCACTGCGTGTGATTGTGTAAGTCGAAGGCCCCAAACTCCTTCCAGTCGAACGTTTAAACCAGCCTCCACCCACTGGAATGAGGGCTGTGAGCTAGTCGACACCTCGGATTCAAAAAAAACTTTCCGGAAGGGGTTGTATCCGGAGCCGAGGTTTGCGAGTCTCTTCGTGGCGATCGGGACGGCCCCTTCGAAGGGCCCCCTTGAGAGTCCGAATCCTCCTCTTCACTTCAGTGGGACCCCTCACACTCCTGAGGGCCCCCCTTCCCCTGCGGGGGGATTCGTGAAAGCGTTCACATTCACAAGCAAGCCACACAAGGAGAGGTAGCAGCCATGGACTGGCGTCACCACGCCGTTTGCCGCGAGGAAGACCCCGAGCTGTTCTTCCCCATCGGCAACACCGGTCCTGCGCTGCTGCAGATCGAGGAAGCCAAGGCCGTCTGCCGCCGCTGCCCCGTCATGGAGCAGTGCCTGCAGTGGGCCCTGGAGTCCGGTCAGGACTCCGGTGTCTGGGGTGGCCTCAGCGAGGATGAGCGCCGTGCGATGAAGCGCCGCGCCGCCCGCAACCGGGCGCGGAACAACGCCGCGACCGCCTGACGCCCAGCCAGCCCTGGCACCAGCTGCACCCCGAGCCGCAGCGCGCAGTGCACGCGGAGCGCCGAGCCGCCCGCGCAGCGTCCACGCACGCGAAGCAGGAAACGCGGAGCCCCCGGTCCTTCAAGGGTCGGGGGCTCCGCGTTGTCCGGGCGGTGCCGTGAGCAGTGCCGTGGAGGCTCTCGCGCGACGCGGCCCGCTTCACGAAGTCACGTGCGCGCGGGGGGCGTTGGTGCTCTCCCGCTTGTCCCGCTGCTCGGTTCCGGCGGGCAGGTCGAACAGGACCCGGGTGCCGCCGTCCGGCGCCGGGAGCATGTCGAAGCTTCCGCCCAACTCGCCCTCCACCAGCGTCCGGACGATCTGTAGTCCGAGGTTGCCCGCGCTCTTGGCGTCGAACCCGGCAGGCAGGCCACGCCCGTTGTCCTGGACGGTGACCAGCAGGCGCGGCTGTTCGCGCCCCGCGCCCCCGCCACGCACCGCGTGCACCTCGACGCTGCCGTGCTCCTCGGGGCCGAAACCGTGCTCGATGGCGTTCTGCAACACCTCGGTGAGCACCATGGACAGCGGTGTCGCCGTCTCGGCGCCCAGGATGCCGAAGCGGCCCGTGCGGCGGCCGGTGATCCGGCCCGGGGAGATCTCGGCGACCATCGCGAGGACCCGGTCGGCGATCTCGTCGAAGTCGACGCGCTCGTCGAGGTTCTGGGAGAGGGTCTCGTGCACGATCGCGATCGAGCCGACCCTGCGCACCGCCTCGTCGAGGGCTTCCTTGCCGCGGACGGAGTCCATCCGGCGGGCCTGGAGGCGCAACAGCGCGGCGACGGTCTGGAGGTTGTTCTTCACCCGGTGGTGGATCTCCCGGATGGTGGCGTCCTTCGTCATCAACTCCCGCTCGCGGCGGCGCACTTCGGTGATGTCGCGGAGCAGGATGAGCGAACCGATGCGGGTGCCCTTGGGCTTGAGCGGGATGGCGCGCAGCTGGACGACGCAGTCGGTGCCCTCCACCTCGGCGCCGCGCGGTGCCCAGCCGCTGGCGAGCTTCACCAGGGCCTCGTCCACCGGGCCGCGGGACGGGGCGAGTTCGGCCGTCGCCTGGCCGAGGTGCAGCCCGACCAGATCCGCCGCCAGGCCCAGCCGGTGGTAGGCGGAGGTGGCGTTGGGGCTGGCGTACTGGACGATGCCGTCGGCGTCCAGCCGGATGAGCCCGTCGCCGACGCGCGGCACATGGTCCATGTCGACCTGGTGGCCGGGGAACGGGAAGGAGCCGGCGGCGATCATCTGGGCGAGGTCGGAGGCGCTCTGCAAATAGGTCAGCTCCAGCCGGCTCGGCGTGCGGACCGTCAGCAGATTGGTGTTGCGCGCGATGACGCCGAGCACCCGGCCCTCGCGGCGCACCGGGATCGACTCGACGCGGACGGGCACCTCCTCGCGCCACTCCGGGTCGCCCTCGCGCACGATGCGGCCCTCGTCCAGCGCCGCGTCCAGCAGCGGACGGCGGCCCCGGGGGACGAGATGGCCGACCATGTCGTCCTGGTGCGAGGTGGGCCCGGTGTTGGGCCGCATCTGCGCGACGGAGACGTACCGGGTGCCGTCGAGCGTGGGCACCCACAGGACGAGGTCGGCGAAGGACAGGTCGGCCAGCAGCTGCCACTCGGAGATCAGCTGGTGCAGCCATTCCAGCTCCGCGTCCGAGAGCGCGGTGTGCTGGCGTACGAGGTCGTTCATGGAGGGCACGGAGCCGAGGGTACGACAGCCCTCCGGCCGGGCACCCGGGCCGGGACGGCGGTGCCGGGCCGGGACGGCGCCCGATGAGCCCGGGGTGACCGGGCCGTGGCGGGGTGTGCCCAGGGGGCGTCGCAGGGGGCTCGGCGGTGCGCGGCGGGCGGTTCCGGGTGCGGAAGTGTGTGCGATCCATGGACAGCCGACCGTGGTCTAGTCCACAATTTCCGGCAGTGCGCTTCTGCCCTCCCCGCACAGGAGGGTGGATCGAGGTCCGCGCCGCTCTCTGCCCTGACTGCGGACGGGCCTTGTAGCTCCGGGCTGCGGTGCCGGGCGGGTTGAGGGTCCCGCTCCGGCGCCGCGGCCCGAAGTGTTTTCCGGGGACTGGGCTCCCCCGCCGGCTCAGGCGTGCTGTATGGCCTCGTCGGCGGTCGTCGGGAACCGAGTCGTACGGTCGCCGAGCAGCAGTGCGCGGTAGGTGGCGGTCGCCGCCTCCTCCAGGTTCATCGCCCGCCGGAAGGCCATGCCGACGTCCTCGCCGAGCGCCGAGCAGCCGTGGTGGGCGAGGACGACGCAGTTGTGCTCCCTGGCCTGCTCGGCGGCGGTGTCGGCGAGCGCGTCCGAACCGTTGGGGTGGAAGTCGGTGCGCCCGTAGGAGCGGACGTAGACGGCGTGGTCGAGGGTCAGCAGCCGGATCTCGTGGCCGAGCGCGTCGACGAGTACGGCGTGCTGCGGATGCATGTGGACAAGGGCGTTGGCGTCCGGCCGGACGCGGTAGGTGCGCTGGTGCAGCTTCCACTCGCTGGAGGGCACCGGGTTCCCGCCGACGACCTCGCCGTCGAGGTTCATGACGGTGAAGTCCTCCGGTGCGAGCCGGTCCAGCCAGGTGCCGGCCGCGGTGACCACGAACTCCTGGGAGCCGGGCAGCCGGGCCGAGAGGTTGCCGCCGCTGGCCAGTACGAAGCCTCGCTGCACGGCGGTGCTGCCGACGTCGGTGAGCTGCTCGATCAGACCCTCGACGGTGGTCGCCTTCTTCATCGCGCTGTCGCTTTCTGTGCGGTGGGGGCGTCCTCGTGCGCGAGGAGCGCCTCGGCGGTGGTGGCGTCGGTGACGACCGCGTTCATCAGCCCCGTCCGCAGGGCGGTGCGCAGGGCCGTCACCTTGTGGGGGCCGCAGGCGACGGCCACCCGGCGCGGGATGGCCGCCAGTTCGCGCAGGGTGAGGCCGACGACGCGCTCGTCGGCCGGGCCGGTGACCGGCTCCCCCGCCGCGGTGAAGAAGCGGCCGGAGACGTCGCCCACGGCCCCGGCCTCGTCCAGCCGGCGCCGTTCGTGCGCGCCGAGGCGTCCGACGAGCAGCCCGGCGTCCCGGCCGGTGCCGCCGATCCCGGCGACGAGCAGATCGGCGCCGGCGGCCCGCCGCAGCGTCTCGCGCACCGCGGGGTCGGCGCGCAGCGCACGGCCCGTCTCCGGGTCCGCCGCGAGCACGGGAGCCGGCAGATGATAGGTCTCCGCCTGGAACGCGGTACCGAGGTTGAGGACCAGTTCGTGCGGGCTGGTGCCCCGGGACAGCCCGCCCCAGCTGCCGGCCAGCGGCACCAGGCCCAGGCCGGGCACGGGCTCGGGGCGCACATGCGGGACGACGGCGGCGATCGTGGCGGAGAGGCCGATCGCCACCGTGCGGGCCGACGGCACGAGCGCGGCCAGGCACTCGGCGCCGGCCCGGCCCACGGCCTCCCGGGTGCGCGCGGGGTCGGCGAAGCCGGGGGCGATCCACGACTGGTCGAGGCCGAACTCCCCGGTCAGGGCGGCCTCCAGCTCGGCGAAGGGGGTCAGCGGGCTGTGCACGTGGATCTCCACGATCCCGGAGCGGCGGGCCTCGGCGAGCAGCCGCGTCACCTTGACCCGGGAGAGGCCGAGGAGCGCGCCGATCTCGTGGTGGGTCATGTGGTGCTCGTAGTGCAGCCGGGCGACCCGCCCCTGCAACTCCCTGGCCTCCATCGACGCCCCCACCGGCTGAACTTTTGTACGTACGGACGAGCTTCCGTTCATCCTGCCTCGCGGCGCCGCCGGGTGACAAGCGGGTGCACGGCCGCGGGCACGCACGCGCAGGGGCCCGGCCGCCGGTGTCGGCGGGCCGGGCCCCTGGTGCGGTACGGGTCGGGGAGCGTCGTCAGCGGGTCTCGGTGACCTTGGCGAGGGAGCGCGGGGCGTCCGGGTCCTGGCCGCGGGCCATCGTCACCTCGTAGGCGAGCAGTTGGAGCGGGACGATCTCCAGCACCGGCTGGAGCTCCTCCGGCAGGCCCTCGGTGGGCAGCGCGAACCCGGCGGAGGCGCGCTCGACCTGCTCCTGGCTGCCGATGACGACCAGGTCGGCGCCGCGGTCCCGGAGCCGGTCGAGGACCGGCTGGAGGGCCTCGCCGCCCTTGCCGTCGGGGACGACCGCGATGACGGGCGAGACGTTGTCGACCATCGCCAGCGGGCCGTGCAGCAGGTCGGCGCCGGAGTAGGAGAGCGCCGGGATGTAGCTGGTCTCCATCAGCTTGAGCGCGGCTTCCTTCGCGGTCGGGTAGCCGTAGCCCCGCGAGGTGATCACCATGCGCTCGGCGAACCGGTAGCGCTGGGCCAGCTCCTTGACCTCGTCCCGGCGGGCCAGCACCGCCTCGGCGGCGGCGGGCAGCGCCTTGGCGGCCTCGGCGCCGGCGGGGGCCTCGCCGCGCAGCGCGGCACGCAGACCGTCCACGAACAGGTACAGCGCGAGCAGTTCGGCGGTGTAGGTCTTGGTGGCGGGCAGCGCCTTCTCCGGGCCGGCCAGCACGTCGATGTGGAACTCGCTGACCCGCGCCAGCGGCGAGTCGGCGTTGTTGGTGACGGCGAGCGTCACCGCGCCGGCCGCGCGGGCCGCCTCGGTGGAGGCCACCAGGTCGGGGCTGCCGCCGGACTGGCTGATGGTGACGACGAGGCAGTCGGTGAGGTCCTGTTCGGCGCCGTAGGCCGTCGTCGTCGACATGGAGGTCAGCCCGCAGGGCCTGCCGAGGCGGATCTCCAGCAGGTACTTGGCGTAGAGCGCGGCGTTGTCGGACGTGCCGCGGGCGGTGAGCAGCACGAACCGGGGGTTCTTCGCGGCGATCCGCTCGGCGACCTCGCGGATGCGCGGGGCGCCCTCGTCCAGGATGCGGCGCAGCACGGCCGGCTGCTCTGCCATCTCGCCGGACATGATGGTGCCCGGCTCGGACGTGGTCGGGGACATGCGGATGGCCTCCATGGTGCGGTGCGAGTGTCGGCTTGCAACCGATCCTACGGCGTACGGGGTCGGGCGGCTCCTTCACCCCGTATCTCCCGGGAACCGGCGGATTCTCCCGCTGCTTCCGCTTCTTCCGGTTCTTCCGGTTGTTTCGGTTCTTTCGATTCCGATTGATCCTGCGGTCGTTGCGCTTGTTGCGGCTCCCGCGGTTGTCGCAGACCGTGCGGTTCTTCGCAGTTCCTGCGGCTTTTGCGGCTCCTGCGGCTGTGCCGCTGTCCGGCCGGTCCGCCGGTTCCTGTGTCCCCGCTGCCCCCGCCGGTCCGTTCTCCGGCGGTCCGTTCTCCGGCGGTCCGTTCTCCGGCGGTCCACGGGTCCCGTCCGGGTCCGCGGGTTCGTCGCGTGGTGGCCCCCGGCCCCTCCGGCTCGGTGCCCGGGAGGGGCCGGGGGTGGCTTCAGCCGCGGGCGATGACCTCGGCGGCGGCGCGTCCGCAGACGCGGGCGGCACCGTGGGTGGCCAGGTGCAGCGCGCCGCGCGGCGCCGACTGCGGTACGCCCATCTCGACGACGACGGTGTCGGGGCGCGCGGCGATGAGCCGGTCGACGGCCTGGGCCATCCACGGGTGCCGGTGCATGTCGCGGACGACGGCCACCACCGGGCGGCCCTCGGCGGCGTCGAGCACCCGGGCCGCGGCGTCGCCGTCGGTGCTGCCGAAGCTCGCGGTGCGGGTGCCGGGCACCATGCGCTCCAGCTCGGCGGCCGGACCCCAGGGGGTCTCGTCACCCACCGCGATGTTGGCGAGCGGGGTGAACGCCGCGACGAACAGCGGTCCCCGGGGCCGCCGGTAGCGCTCCAGGCCGGTGACGACGAGTGCCCGGCGGGCGGCCTCCAGGCCGATGCCGGGGTCGGGCCGCAGCGCGGGGTCGGTCAGCTCTCCGGTGCCGGAGCGGCGGGCCTCGTGGGTCCAGGCGGCCAGCGCACGGACGCGGTCGGCGGCGTCCGCGAGGCGTTCGCGGTCGAGTTCGCCGTCGCGTACGGCCTGGACGAGCGTGTCGCGCAGCCGCAGCACGGTGTCCTGTCCGGCGAGTCCGCCGCCGACGCAGATGGCGTCGGCGCCCGCGGCGATCGCGAGCACGCTGCCGCGCTCCAGGCCGTAGGTGGCGGAGATCGCCTGCATCTCCATGCCGTCGGTGACGACCAGCCCGGTGTGGCCGAGCCCACCCTCGCTCACGGGGGCGCGCAGCAGTCCGGTGAGCGCGGCCCGGCTGAGCGTGCCGGGGCGTGCGGCGTCCAGCGCGGGCAGCAGGATGTGCGCGCTCATCACGCACTTGCAGCCGGCCTCGATCGCGGCCCGGAACGGGACGAGTTCCCGGCGCCTGAGCGTCTCCAGGTCGGCGTCGATGCGCGGGACGGCCAGGTGGGAGTCGACGGCCGTGTCGCCGTGCCCGGGGAAGTGCTTGACGCAGGCCGCGACCCCGGCGGCCTGCATGCCCTCGACATAGGCGACGGTGTGCCGGGCGACGAGCTTGGGGTCGCCGCCGAAGGAGCGTACGCCGATGACCGGGTTGTCCGGGTTGGTGTTGACGTCGGCGGAGGGCGCCCAGTTGAGGGTGACGCCGGCCTGGGCGAGCCGGCGGCCCAGTTCGTGTGCGACGGCGCGGGTGAGGTCCGGGTCGTCGATGTGCCCGAGCGCGAGGTTGCCGGGGAAGGAGGAGCCGGTGCGCGCCTCCAGCCGGGTCACGTCGCCGCCTTCCTCGTCGATGGCGACCAGGACGTCGGGGCGTGCCTC
Organism: Streptomyces cacaoi; assembly: GCF_006539165.1. Lineage (GTDB taxonomy): Bacteria > Actinomycetota > Actinomycetes > Streptomycetales > Streptomycetaceae > Streptomyces > Streptomyces cacaoi. The sequence continues at coordinate 149,331 of NZ_BJMM01000013.1, forward strand.
GCGCAACTGCTCGGTGAGCACGGCCAGTTGTTCGGGCGAGTCGATGTTGCGGCCGAACAGCCCGACGGAGGCGAGCCCTTCGTCCAGCTGCCGCAGCAGCCATGACGGCGCCGAGGTCCCGGTGAAGCCGGGCTGGAGTACGGCCAGGGCGTCACGGGTGAGGGTGTCGGTTGCTGGGAGAGAGGTGGTCATCTGGCGCGGTGTCCCTTCACGTCACGTGCGTCGCGGCCGGGCGGTTGCGGCTGTCCCCCGACAGCCCCGGCTCACTCGGCTGTCCCCCGACAGCCGCGGATGGTGGCGGCCCTCGCCCCGTCAGCCCTTGACCGCGCCCGCGGTGAGGCCGCTGACCGCCTTGCGCTGGAGCCAGAGGAAGAGCAGCAGGACCGGGATGGCGAAGAGCGAGGCGGCGGCCATGGTGGCGCCCCAGTCGTCGCCGAAGGCGGTCTGGAACTTCGACAGCCACAGCGGCAGGGTCTGTGCCTCGTCGTTCTTGTTGAGGATGAGCACCATCGGGAACTCGTTCCACGCGGTGATGAAGCCGAAGAGCGAGGTGGTCATCAGGCCCGGCGCCAGCAGCGGGAAGATCACCTTCCGGAACGCCTGGGTGCGTGAGCAGCCGTCGACCAGGGCGGACTCCTCCAGGTCCTTGGGCACGGCCGCGACATAGGACCGCAGGGTGATCACGGTCAGCGGGAGCACCATGACGGTGTAGAAGAGCGTCAGGGGCACCAGGCTGTTCAGCATGTCGGCATCGCGCACGATCATGTAGATGCCGATGACCATGACTTCCCAGGGGGCCATCTGCGCGATCATGAAGACGAGGACGATGCCGCGCCGCCCCTTGAACCGCATCCGGGCCAGCGCGAACGAGGCGAACAGTGCGACGGTGAGCGAGAGTCCGACCGCCACCACCGTGACGGTGACGGAATTGCGCACCAGCGTCCAGAAGTTCTCGGCGTTCACCGCCGTCGTGAAGTGCTCCAGCGTGGGCGAGCCGGGGAACCACACCGGATCCTCGCTGATGATCTGCCCGTTGGGCTTCAGCGCCGTGTTGAACATCCAGTACACGGGGAAGACGAAGGCCACGAACAGCACGAGGGCGGTGGCGTTGGGCCATATCCGGCCCACGAGCGACTTTCTCATCAGGACTTCTCCCCCACGGTGACGCCCGCGCCCGCGGTGGCGCCCGGACCGGGTTCGCCTTCCTCGTCGGCGGCTTCCTGCCGCAGCACCATGCGCAGGTAGTACGACATCAGGGCGAGCAGGATCAGGATGGTGAGCACGGCGATGGCGGCGCCGGCTCCGTAGTGCTGGTTGCCGACGCCCTCGACGAAGGCGTAGACGGGCAGGGTCTCGGTCAGCCGGTCGGGGCCGCCCTCGTTGACGGCGAACACGTGCGGGAACGCCTTGAAGACCCAGATGACTTCGAGGAACGTGGCGACCATCAGGAACGGCCGCAGGAACGGCAGGGTGACGGCCCGGAAGCTCTTGAGGGCGCCGGCGCCGTCGAGCGCGGCGGCCTCGTACAGTTCGCGCGGGATCGTCGTCGAGGCGGCGTAGATGTTGACGGCGACGAACGGCACCGACGTCCACACGATCAGCAGCGTGATGACGAAGAACGTGGACAGCTGGCTGCCCGTCCAGTTGTAGTCGGCCATCGCGGAGAAACCGACCTTGTCCAGCACCCAGTTGACGACGCCGAAGCGCTGGGCGAACAGCCACTGGTAGACGGTGGTGGCGGCGATGACCGGCATGGCCCAGGCCAGGATGAGCCCGATCAGCAACGTGAGCCGCATCTTGGAGCCGAGCCGGGCCAGCAGCAGTCCGACGAGCGTGCCGATCCCCATGATCAGTACGACGTTGACCAGCGTGAAGAGCACCGAGCGGAGGGTGACCCGCCAGAACGTCTCACTGGTGAGCGTGTCGCCGTAGTTGCCGAACCCCCGCCACTCGGTGACGTGCTGGATCAGCTGCGTCATGTTGAGGTTCTGGAACGACAGCACGCCGTTCTGCACCAGCGGGTAGCCCAGGAAGATCACGGTGAGGCCGAGGGCCGGGAGCAGCAGGAGGTAGGGCAGCCCGCCGGACGCCCTCTTCCGGCCGCGCCCCGGGGGCACGGCGGTGGCCGCTGGCCTGATCGGCACCTTGTCCTCGGGCGGTGCCTCGCCGGTCTGCACAGACATGTGGTCGAGCTCCAAGTCGCACGGAAGAACACGGTTGCGGGGCGCGGGCCCGCGAGGGGGCACCGGCGTGCTCCCTCGCGGGCGGTACGGCCCGGTGGACGGCCCGGGCCGGATCCGGTGGCGTCACTGCTTCTGCGACAGCCTCTTGTTCATCTCGCCCTCGACCGCCGCCGCCGCGGCCTTGTGGGACTTCCCCTTGAGCACGGAGGTCATATAGGTCTTGATCGGGTTCGGCGGGTTCTCCACCGCGGCCCACTCCGGGATGAGCGGGGTCAGACCGCCGTCGGCGACGGCCGGCGCGGCGGCCTCGGCGGCGGGGTTGCCCTTCAACTTCCCGCTGAGCGACTCCTTGTTGGGGATGACGCCGTTCTCCTTGGCGAGGGCGCCCTCGTGCTTGTCGGACAGCGCGATCTTCAAGAACTCCTTGGCGAGTTCCTGCTTCTCGCTGCCGGCGGCGATGGCCAGGTTGGAGCCGCCGAGGAAGACGCCCTCGGGCTTGTCGGCCGTCTCGCCGGGGATGGTGAAGTAGCCGATGTCCTTCTCGATCTTCTTGTTGGCCTTGACGGCGGTGGCGGCCTCCCAGCTGAGGCCGATCATCGCGCCGGTCTTGCCCTTGGCGAAGACCTCACCCTGCTGCGGGGTGGCCTCGTCCTTGTCCTTGGGGGCCTTGGAGTAGGAGGCGTACTTCTTGTAGACGTCCATGGCCTCGCCGATCTTCGGGTCGGAGAGGTTGGAGACCCACTTGCCGCCCTTCTTCTTGACGAGGTCGGCGTTGTTCCCGATCAGCAGACCGTCGAAGAAGTACCAGTTCTGACCGGGCATGTAGAGCGGTTCGGCGTCGGTCTTCTGCTCGATCTTGTCCAGCGCGTCGAAGAACTCCTCGCGCGTCTTGGGCGTGCCCTTGATGCCCGCCTCGGACCAGATCTTCTTGTTGTAGATGACGACGCGGTTGACGGCGAACCAGGGGGCGGCGTACTGCTTTCCGTCATAGACGGCCGACTTGTTGATCGAAGGCGTCCAGTCCTTGCCGAGGGTCTTCTTCAGATCGCTCAGGTCGGCCAGCCCGCCGGTCTTGGCGTACGCGGGGGTCTGGGTGTTCCCCACCTCGATCACGTCCGGCGGGTCGGACTCGGAGAGAGCGGTGGTGATCTTCTGCTGGATGCCGTTCCACTGCTGGATCTCGACCTTGAGCTTCGCCCCGGTCTTCTTCTCGAAGTCGGCCTGGACGTCCTTCTGCCACTGGTCGGCGGTGGAACCGTCCATGGCCCAGACCGTGAGCGTCTCGCCCTTGCCGTCCGCACCCGACGTGTCGCCCCCGTCGGACCCACAGGCCGCGACGTTCACCACCAGAACCGCGACTCCGGCCGCGGCTATGAGTCCACGTTTCACAGCATCCTCCCCTGCACACTGGAAGTGGTCTTTAATGGTTTAGACCAGTGTGCAGAGCTTGGCCTAGACCTATAGGGGTGTCAACGGTGTGCAGTGCCCACCGTCCGTTCCGTTACCGGAACGACATCTGGGCCGGGGCACCTCGGCGGGCCCCGGCCCGTGCCACGCTGTGAACTGTGAGCCGCGACGTACACGGAGGAAGCCGGTGACGGCAGCACGAGACGAGTCGGGAAGGCGGGCCATGAGCGCGGACGGGAGCGCCACGGCGCCGGCCACGGGCGGCTCCGCCGCCTCCACAGCGGGCGGCAACGGGGCGGCCCGCACCGCACGCGTGCCCAAGTACTACCGGCTCAAGCGGCACTTGCTGGAGATGACGCACACCCTGCCGCCCGGCACCCCCGTCCCGCCCGAGCGCACCCTCGCCAGCGAATTCGACACCTCCCGCACGACGGTGCGCCAGGCGCTCCAGGAACTCGTCGTCGAGGGACGGCTGGAGCGGATCCAGGGCAAGGGCACCTTCGTCGCCAAGCCGAAGGTCTCCCAGGCGCTCCAACTGACCTCCTACACCGAGGACATGCGGGCCCAGGGCCTCGAACCCACCTCCCAGCTCCTCGACGTCGGCTACGTCACCGCCGACGACCGGCTCTCCGCGCTGCTGGACATCCCGCCGGGCGGGCGCGTCCTGCGCATCGAGCGGCTCCGGCTGGCCAGCGGCGAGCCCATGGCCATCGAGATCACCCACCTCTCCCAGAAGCGATTTCCCGCCCTGCGCCGCAGTCTCGTCAAACACGCCTCCCTCTACACCGCGCTCGCCGAGGTCTACGGCGTCCATCTGGCCCAGGCCGAGGAGACGATCGAGACCTCGCTCGCAACGCCCCGCGAGGCCGGGCTGCTCGGTACCGACGTCGGGCTCCCCATGCTGATGCTCTCCCGGCATTCGCGCGACACCTCGGGCGAACCCGTGGAGTGGGTGCGCTCGGTCTACCGCGGCGACCGTTACAAGTTCGTCGCGACGCTCCAGCGCCCCGCCGTGTCGCACAACCCGCGCTGAGCCGCGACCCGGCCCGGCTCCGCCGCCAACTGCCCCCAACCGGGGTGTAGCGCAGATCACTTGGCTGCTCTACGGTCTCGTCCGTCGGGCTGCACCGTCCGTTCGCCGCCACCACGGCGCACCGGCCGGGCACGCCAGGGGTGCGAGGGGTACGCGGAGTCGAGGAGGACACAGCGTGAGCACTGCCCGGAACGTCAGCCGGATCAGCCCACGGTCCGTCGTCGTCTGGACCGCCGTGGCCCTGGTGGGCGCCGTGGGCTGGGCGATGCTCGCGCTGGCGCGCGGCGAGGAGGTCTCCGCCGCCTGGATGGTGGCGGCGGCGCTCGGCTCGTACGCCATCGGCTACCGCTTCTACTCCCGCTTCATCGCGCAGCGCGTGCTGCGCGTGGACAAGCACCGGGCCACGCCCGCCGAACGCCTCGACAACGGGATCGACTTCCACCCCACCGACCGCCGGGTACTGCTGGGGCACCACTTCGCCGCCATCGCCGGCGCCGGGCCGCTCGTCGGGCCCGTGCTGGCCGCGCAGATGGGGTATCTGCCCGGCACCATCTGGATCGTCGCCGGCGTGATCCTCGCGGGCGCGGTGCAGGACATGGTCACGCTGTTCTTCTCGATGCGCCGGGACGGCAAGTCGCTGGGTCAGATGGCCCGTGAGGAGATCGGCCCGGTGGGCGGCGCCGCGGCGCTCCTCGCCGTCTTCGCCATCATGATCATCCTGCTCGCGGTGCTCGCCCTGGTCGTCGTCAACGCGCTGGCCGAGTCGCCCTGGGGCACCTTCTCCATCGGGATGACCGTCCCCATCGCGCTGTTCATGGGCTTCTATCTGCGGGTGCTGCGGCCGGGCCGGGTCACCGAGGTCTCGCTGATCGGTATCGCGCTGCTGCTGCTCGCGCTCGTCTCCGGCCGCTGGGTGGCCGAGTCCTCCTGGGCCGGCGCCTTCACACTGGAGCCGGGGACGCTGGTCATCTGGCTGCTCGTCTACAGCTTCATCGCCTCGATCCTGCCGGTGTGGACGCTGCTGGCGCCGCGCGACTACCTGTCGACGTTCATGAAGATCGGCACCATCGGGCTGCTGGCCGTCGGTGTCGTCATCACGGTGCCGACGCTGAAGATGGACGGCATCACCGACTTCGCCGGCGTCGGTGACGGGCCCGTGTTCGCCGGTTCGCTCTTCCCGTTCGTCTTCATCACCATCGCCTGCGGCGCCCTGTCCGGCTTCCATGCGCTGATCTCCTCGGGCACGACCCCGAAGATGATCCAGAAGGAGACCCAGGTCCGCATGATCGGCTACGGCTCCATGCTGATGGAGTCGTTCGTGGCGATCATGGCCATGGTCGCGGCCTGCATCATCGACCCGGGCCTGTACTTCTCGATGAACGCGCCGGCCGGCGTGATCGGGGACACCGTCCAGTCCGCCTCCGAGGCGGTCCGCAGCTTCGGCTACTCGATCAGCCCGGAGCAACTGGCCGCCGCGGCCAAGGCCGTCGAGGAGCAGACGCTGCTCTCCCGCACCGGCGGGGCGCCCACCCTGGCCATCGGCGTCTCGGAGATCTTCTCCCAAGTCGTGGGCGGCGCGGGCATGAAGGCGTTCTGGTATCACTTCGCCATCATGTTCGAGGCGCTGTTCATTCTGACCGCGCTGGACGCCGGCACCCGGGTGGGCCGGTTCATGCTCCAGGACATGCTCGGCAACGTCCACCGGTCCTTCCGGCGGGTCAGCTGGTGGCCCGGGCTGCTGTTCTCCAGCGCGGTGGTGGTGGCGCTGTGGGGCTACTTCCTGTGGGTCGGGGTGCACGAGCCGCTGGGCGGGATCAACCAGCTCTTCCCGCTGTTCGGTATCGCCAACCAGCTGCTGGCCGCCGTGGCGCTCGCCGTCTGCACGACGCTCCTGGTGAAGTCGGGGCGGCTCAAGTGGGCCTGGGTGACCGGCGTTCCGCTGGTGTGGGACGCGGTGGTGACGCTCACCGCCAGCTGGCAGAAGGTCTTCTCCACCGACCCGAAGGTCGGCTTCTTCCAGCAGCGGGCCGACTACCAGGAGGCCATCGAACAGGGCAAGGTCATCGCCCCGGCCAAGAACATGGACGACATGCACACGGTCGTCACCAACTCCACGGTCGACGGCGTGCTCTCGGCGCTCTTCGCGATCCTGGTCGTCGTCGTCCTCGTCGACGCGGGCCGCACCTGTGTCCGCGCGGCGCGCCACCCGCGCGAGGCGACGCTGCACGAGGCCCCGTACGTGCCCTCTCAACTGACCGCGCCTGCCGGGCTGTTCGCCACGGCCGAGGAGAAGTCCGAACTGGCCGCGGCGTCCGCCGGCGGGGGCGGCACACCGGACGGCGGCGGGCCCGGCGGCGGCTCCGGTGCGCACCGGCCGGGCGGAGGCGACGGATGACGGGCCGGGCGGGCGCGGGGGCGCTGCTGCGGGCCGGGCGCTGGGTGCGCTGGTACGTGCGCGAACTGACGGACGAGAGCGCCTACGAGCGCTATGTCGCGCACGTACGCGCACACCGGGGCCCGGACGCCGCGGTGCCCGGCCGCCGCGAGTTCGAGCGCCGCAGGACGGACGCCCGCGAGGCGGACCCGCGCGAGGGCTTCCGCTGCTGCTGAGCCGCCGCACCGCCGGTTCCGGGCCCGAACCCGGCCGCGCCCCGGGCCGTTCGGCCTGCCCGCACCCTGTCCGCTATCCGGACTCCGGGTGACGGCCGCGCGATTCCTCGCCTAGGTTGCGTGCACATTACATAAGCCTCTGCGAGGAACGGAGCGGCCCGTGTCCGCAGCACCCCCGACTCCCCCGGGCAGACGCCCGGCCGGCGCGGTGATCACCCCCACCCGCGTTCTTGCCGGACTGTGCCTCTTCGCGCCGTTCGTCGGCATCCTGTGGGTCGGTTCCTATGCCCGCGTGGAACCCGAACTCATCGGTATCCCGTTCTTCTACTGGTACCAGATGCTGTGGGTGCTGGTCTCCGCGCTGCTCACGACGGTCGCCTACGTCCTCGTCCGCAGGGAGAACCGCGACCGGGCACAGCAGCGGGCCGAGGCGGGTGATCCGCGATGAACGGCGGCGTCAACGGCGTGGCACTCGCCGTCTTCGTCTTCTTCTTCGTCCTCGTGACGGTGATGGGCTTCCGCGCCGCACGCTGGCGCAAGGCCGAGAACGAGCACAGCCTGGACGAATGGGGCCTGGGCGGGCGGAGTTTCGGCACCTGGATCACCTGGTTCCTGCTCGGCGGCGACCTGTACACCGCCTACACCTTCGTCGCCGTTCCCGCGGCCGTGTACGCGGCCGGCGCCTCCGGCTTCTTCGCGGTGCCGTACACGATCCTCGTCTACCCGCTCATCTTCACCTTCCTGCCCCGGCTGTGGTCGGTCTCGCACCGGCACGGCTACGTCACCACCTCCGACTTCGTCCGCGGCCGGTTCGGCTCGAAGGGCCTCTCGCTGGCCGTCGCGCTCACCGGGATCCTGGCGACGATGCCCTACATCGCGCTGCAACTGGTGGGCATCCAGTCGGTGCTGGACGTGATGGGCGTGGGCGGTTCGGAATCCACCCACTGGTTCGTCAAGGACCTGCCGCTGCTCATCGCGTTCGGTGTGCTCGCGGCCTACACCTACTCGTCCGGGCTGCGCGCCCCCGCGCTGATCGCCTTCGTGAAGGACGGGCTGATCTATCTCGTCATCGCCGTCGCGATCGTCTACATCCCGCTGAAGCTCGGCGGATTCCACGAGATCTTCGCCAAGGCCGGTGACGCACTCGCCCAGAAGGACCCCGCGACGGGGAAGCCGCGCGGTGAACTCGCCAGCGGGCCGGACGCCCAGTGGGCCTACGCCACGCTCGCGTTCGGCTCGGCCCTCGCGCTGTTCATGTATCCGCACTCCATCACCGCGACGCTCTCCAGCAAGAACCGCACCGTCATCCGGCGCAACACCACCATTCTGCCGCTGTATTCGCTGATGCTCGGCTTTCTGGCGCTGCTGGGGTTCATGGCGATCGCGGCCGGGATCAAGGTCGACAACGGGCAGTTGGCCATTCCCCAGCTGTTCGAGAACATGTTCCCCGACTGGTTCACCGGCGTCGCCTTCGCCGCCATCGGCATCGGCGCCCTCGTACCGGCCGCCATCATGTCCATCGCGGCGGCGAATCTCTTCACCCGGAACATCTACAAGGACTTCCTCAAGCCCGGGGCGACGCCCGAACAGGAGACGAAGGTCTCCAAGCTGGTCTCCCTGCTGGTGAAGGTCGGCGCGCTGGTGTTCGTGCTCGGCATGGACAAGACCGTCGCGATCAACTTCCAGCTGCTGGGCGGCATCTGGATCCTCCAGACCTTCCCCGCGCTGGTGGGCGGCCTGTTCACCCGCTGGTTCCACCGCTGGGCGCTGCTGGCCGGCTGGGCCGTCGGCATGGTCTACGGCACGCTCGCCGCGTACGGCGTCGCCAGCCCCACCCAGGAGCACTTCGGCGGCAGCAACGCCGCGATCCCCGGCATCAAGGAGACCGGTTACATCGGTGTGACGGCCTTCGTCCTCAACGTGCTGGTCACCGTCGTCCTCACCGTCGTCCTGCGCGCCGTCAAGGCCCCCGACGGCGTGGACGAGACCCGCCCGGAGGACTACACCGCCGACGCGCCGGCGCCCGCGCCGCGCCCCGCCGCGTCCGCCGGTGCGCCCGGGGGCGACGCCGGACGCCCGGACGACGACCGGCCCGAGCCCGTCCCCGCTCCCTGACGCCCGCCGGCGCCCCCTGACACCGCCGCGCGTCCGCACCTCCCGGGCCCGGCACGGTCACCAGCCGTGCCGGGCCCGTCCCGTGCGCGGCGCACCCCGGCAGAGACCGGGCAAAGCCCAGCAGGACCCAGCAGGACCCAGCAGGACGCGTCAGGACCCGGCGAGACCCGGCCCGGGCGGAGACCCGGCGGAAACCCGGCGGCGGTTGTCGGTGCCGGGACGCATGATGGCGGCCATGGACATCACCATCAGGACCGCACGCCCCGAGGAGTACGCCGAGGCCGGCGAGCTGGTCGCCCGCGCCTATCTGGACGACGGGCTGCTGGATTTCGGCGCCTTGGACCCCTACCTGGCCACGCTGCGCGACGCGGCGACCCGTGCCGAGCAGGCCGAACTCCTCGTCGCCGTCGACGAGTCGGGCGCGCTGCTCGGCACCGTCACCTTCACCCGGCCCGATGGGCCGTACGCGGAGCGCGCACGGGAGGGCGAGGGCGAGTTCCGGATGCTGGCGGTACGGGAAGCGGCGCGCGGCCGGGGCGTCGGCGAGTACCTCGTCACCGCGTGCGTCGAGCGCGCCCGCGAGCTGGGGCTGAGAGGGCTCGTCCTGTCCACCCAGCACATGATGCACGCGGCACACCGGCTCTACGAGCGCCTCGGCTTCGTCCGCACCCCCGAGCGGGACTGGCAGCCCCTCGAAGGCATCACCCTGTGGACGTACGCGCTGCGCCTGTGAGCCCCGCGCCCCGCTGAAGCCGGACGCCCGGCGCTCCCGCGACACGCCCCGTACAGACACAAGATATGGGGGGACTTGGCGGGGGCGCCACAACATGTATGCTCTTCCAGGCCGTCGACCGCAGGGGAACCCGGTGCGAATCCGGGACTGTCCCGCAACGGTGTGCGAGCGCGCGTCCTGACGCGTGCCCGCGAGTCCGATCACCTGCCGACGGTGCATGCAGTCCGTACGGGCCTCGTGGGTCGGGCCGACGGGAAGCGCCGGTGTGCCGCCGTGCGCCCTCCTGCCCTGCCCCGATGGCCGGCGCAGCAGTGAGGGAGAGCACCGAGTGACCATCGCACCCACCGCCCCGCCGCAGGGGACCCCCGCGCCCTCCACCCCCGGAAGCGCCCCCGGAACCGCCGCCGGAACCGCAGCCGACGAAGCCTCCGACGGCTCCGTCGACACCCGCGGCACCGACGGCAGCGGCCCGGCCGCCCACCCCGCCGACGCGCTCCGGCGCACACTCGCCGCGCTCACCGCGGACCTGCCGGACGCCGACCCCGCCCCCGTCGAGGCGGCCGTGCTGCGCGGTCGCCAACCCGGCGCCGACGCGGGCGCGTTGCGTGCCCTCGCCATCGAGGCGGCGGCCGGTCTGATCGGCGAGGAACCCGCCTACTCGCGGCTCGCCGCCCGGCTGCTCACCCTCGCCCTCCGCGACGAGACCGCGGGCCAGGGCGTGCGCTCCTTCTCCGACTCGGTCGCGCTCGGCCACGCCCAGGGCCTCATCGCCGACGCCACCGCCCGCTTCGTCCGCACCCACGCCGCCCGCCTCGACGCCCTCGTCGAGTCCGCGGTCGCCGAGGGCGCCGACGACCGCTTCGGCTACTTCGGGCTGCGCACCCTGCACTCCCGCTATCTGCTGCGCCATCCGACGACCCGGCAGGCCGTCGAGACCCCTCAGCACTTCCTGCTGCGCGTGGCCTGCGGGCTGGCCGCCGGCGAGACGGACGAAGACGTCGACGAGGTCGCCGAGCTGTACCGGCTCACCAGCTCCCTCGCCTATCTGCCGTCCTCCCCCACGCTGTTCAACTCCGGCACCCGGCATCCGCAGATGTCCTCGTGCTATCTGCTGGACTCCCCACGGGACGAACTCGACTCGATCTACGAGCGCTACCACCAGGTGGCCCGGCTCTCGAAGCACGCCGGCGGCATCGGGCTGTCCTGGTCGCGCATCCGCGCCCGCGGCTCCCTCATCCGCGGCACCAACGGGCACTCGGGCGGGATCGTGCCGTTCCTGCGCACGCTCGACGCCTCCGTGGCCGCCGTCAACCAGGGCGGCCGGCGCAAGGGCGCGGCCTGTGTCTATCTGGAGACCTGGCACGCCGACATCGAGGAGTTCCTGGAGCTGCGGGACAACACCGGCGAGGACTCCCGCCGCACCCACAACCTCAATCTCGCGCACTGGATCCCGGACGAGTTCATGCGGCGCGTCGAGGCGGACGAGCAGTGGTCGCTGATGTCCCCGTCGGACGCGCCCGAGCTGGTCGACCTGTGGGGCGAGGAGTTCGACGCGGCCTACCGCACGGCCGAGGCCGAGGGCCGCTACCAACGCCGCCTGCCCGCACGGCAGTTGTACGGCGCGATGATGCGCACCCTGGCGCAGACCGGCAACGGCTGGATGACCTTCAAGGACACCTCCAACCGCACCGCCAACCAGACCGCGGTCCCGGGCCGCACGGTGCACTCCTCCAACCTGTGCACCGAGATCCTGGAGGTCAGCGACGACGCCGAGACGGCGGTCTGCAACCTCGGCTCGGTCAACCTCGCCGCACATCTGCGCGAGGACGTCCGCCCCGGCGCGGCGGGGGACGGCCTGCCCGGCGGCACGGCGGAGGGGACCTCGGACGGCGCACCGGGCGGGGGCCCCGGCCGGGAGCCGGACCACGCGCTGGACTGGGAGCGCCTGGACGCCACCGTCCGCACGGCGGTGACCTTCCTCGACCGCGTCGTGGACGTCAACTTCTACCCCACCGAGCAGGCCGCCCGCTCCAACTCCCGCTGGCGCCCCGTCGGTCTGGGCCTGATGGGCCTCCAGGACGTCTTCTTCCGGCTCGGACTGCCCTTCGACTCCGACGCCGCCCGCACCCTGTCCACCAGGATCTCCGAGCGCATCATGCTCGCCGCCTACGAGACCTCCGCCGAACTGGCCGAGCGGCACGGCGTCCCGGACGGCTGGCAGCACACCCGCACCGCCCGCGGTGTCCTGCACCCCGACCACTACCCCGAGGCGCGGCCGCACTGGCCCGAGCGCTGGGAACGGCTGCGCGCACGCGTCGCCCGCACCGGGATGCGCAACACCCTGCTGCTGGCCGTCGCGCCGACCGCGACGATCGCGTCCATCGCCGGCGTCTACGAGTGCATCGAGCCGCAGGTCTCCAACCTCTTCAAACGCGAAACCCTCAGCGGCGAGTTCCTCCAGGTCAACGCGTACCTGGTGGCGGAGCTCAAGCGGCTCGGCCGGTGGGACGCGCGCGCCCGCGCGCAGCTGCGCGAGGCCAACGGCTCGGTGCAGGGCCTCGACTGGGTGCCGGCGCCCGTGCGCGAGCTGTACCGCACGGCCTGGGAGCTTCCGCAGCGCGCCCTGATCGACATGGCCGCCGCCCGCACCCCGTACCTCGACCAGAGCCAGTCGCTGAACCTGTTCCTGTCCTCCCCCACCATCGGCAAGCTCAGCTCGATGTACGCCTACGCGTGGAAGCGCGGCATCAAGACCACCTACTACCTGCGGTCGCGCCCGGCCACCCGGATCGCGCAGGCGGCCGGCGGCACGGCCACCGCCACGAGGACCCCGGCCTCCCCCACCGCCCCGGCCGGACCGTCCGGAACACCGCAGCCGCCGGCCGGCGAAGCCGTCGCCTGCTCCCTGGAGAACCCCGAAACCTGCGAGGCATGCCAGTGACCCCCGAACCGTCCGCCACCGCCGAGGAAGACCGCACGGCACCCGGCGCCGCGCGCGCCCGGAACCTGCTCGACCCCGGCTTCGAACTGACCCTGCGCCCCATGCGCTACCCGCACTTCTACGAGCGCTACCGGGACGCCATCAAGAACACCTGGACCGTCGAGGAGGTCGACCTCCACTCGGACGTCGCGGACCTGGCCGAGCTCTCCCCCGAGGAACAGCACATGATCGGCAGGCTGGTGGCGTTCTTCGCCACCGGCGACTCGATCGTGGCCAACAACCTCGTGCTGACGCTGTACAAGCACATCAACTCGCCCGAGGCGCGGCTCTACCTCTCCCGCCAGCTGTTCGAGGAAGCCGTCCACGTCCAGTTCTATCTGACGCTGCTGGACACCTATCTGCCCGACCACGACGAGCGCGCCCAGGCGTTCGCGGCCGTCGAGAACATCCCCTCCATCCGCGAGAAGGCACAGTTCTGCTTCCGCTGGATGGACTCGGTCGAGGAGATCGACAAGCTGGAGACCGCGGCCGACCGCCGCCGCTTCCTGCTGAACCTGATCTGCTTCGCCGCCTGCATCGAGGGGCTGTTCTTCTACGGCGCCTTCGCCTACGTCTACTGGTTCCGCTCCCGCGGCCTCCTGCACGGCCTGGCCACCGGCACCAACTGGGTGTTCCGCGACGAGTCGATGCACATGTCGTTCGCGTTCGACGTCGTCGACACCGTACGCGCCGAGGAGCCCGAGCTGTTCGACGACGAGCTGGGCAAGCAGGTCACGGCCATGCTGGAGGAGGCCGTCGAGGCGGAGCTGCAATTCGCCCACGATCTGTGCGGGGACGGGCTGCCCGGAATGAACACCGCGTCCATGCGCGAATACCTCCAGGCGGTCGCCGACCAGCGGCTCGCCCGCCTCGGCTTCCCCGTGCGCTACGGCTCCAGCAACCCGTTCTCCTTCATGGAATTGCAGAACGTCCAGGAACTGACCAACTTCTTCGAGCGACGTGCCTCCGCGTACCAGGTCGCTGTGGAAGGCTCGGTCTCGTTCGACGACGACTTCTGAGGAGCGCGGTCGAACCGATGTCGGCTGCCCTCGGCCGCCGACAGCCGGCAGCGGCCACCGCCGCTGACAGCGACCACCGCGGACACCGGCGACAGCCGGATACCGCGCAACTCCGCCCCGACCACCGGGCGGGGGCCAGGTGGCCCGGCCCCCGCCCGGTTCCGCCGCCCACCCGGCGGCACAGCCGAAGGGGGCTCCGCGCGAACGGAGCCCCCTTCGCCCATCTCCGCCAACCGGCGGAACGCGCCTAGTCGTTGGGGACGATCTCGTACCGCGGGGTGTTCTCGGCCATCTGCCGCATGACGTCCTTGCGGTCCCGCTTGGAGAGCCGGTCGATGTACAGATAGCCGTACAGGTGGTCCGTCTCGTGCTGGAGGCAGCGCGCGAAGTAGCCCGTGCCCTCCACGGTGATCGGCTTGCCCTCGATGTCCTGCCCGCGCACGACGGCGTAGTCGGGGCGCGGGGTGGGGCAGTAGGCGCCCGGCACGGACAGGCAGCCCTCGCTGTTGTCGTCCAGCACCCGCTGTTCGGCGGGGAGTTCGTCCAGCACCGGGTTGCACACATGGCCGACGTGGCGGACGCCCTCGTCGTCGTGGCAGTCGTAGACGAAGATCTTCAGGTCGACGCCGATCTGGTTGGCGGCCAGTCCCGCGCCGGTGGCGGCCCGCTGGCTGGCGAACATGTCGTCCACCAGCGTGGCCAGCTCCGGACCGAACTCGGTGACGTCCTGGCACTCCTTGTGCAGCAACGGGTTGCCGACGACGGTGATCGGGCGGACCGTGCCGCGGGAGACATGTGCCTCCTCGCGCGCGGCGGCGTCCGTCGTGTCGTCGATGAACACCTCACCGGCGGCCCCGGAGGGGGATTCCTGCTGCTGCGCCATGCCTCGTACGCCTTCCTGCGACCTCACACGTCCTGCGTCGCCCCCCAGGGTACGGGGCCCGCGACGGCCTCAGCAGACCTCCTCCAGGTCCCGCCACTCGCGGGTGTCCGGGCTGTCGGCGACCCAGCCGTCCAGCAGCCCGCGGACCAGCCCGGCGGGCGCCGCCAGCCCGCACTCGCGCTCGGGCACCCACAGCTCACCGGGCCCGCCCTGCGTCATGTGGCCGAGCGGCCCGGGGTGGCCGGGAGAGCTGTGGTCGTGCGGGTCGAGATGCAGCCCGCCGTCGCCCTCGTCGGCCGGCATGGCGCTCTCCGAGCACGCGCGGCACAGCAGCCGCACCGACGACGACCAGTCCTCGGCGGCGAAGCCGGCATCCGCCGCCAGCCGCTCCAGCGCGTCCCGGTCACTCTCCGTCGCCGCCTCCAGCAGGACGACCCAGGTGGGCACCGGCGACGGCGCCCACAGCTCGATCTCGTCGAACACCGGGAAGGCGGGCCCGGCCGCCGTGGTGCGCTCGCCGTGCGGAACGCCGTCGTGCAGCACCACCTCGCCCCAGCGGCGGCCGGACGAGGGCAGCGGAATGCTCTGCACCTCCAGCCGGGCCGGATCGATCCGGCGGCCCCACACCACCTCGGCCTCCCCCTCCGGGGAGAGCCGGACGGCCGCGCTGCCCAGCTGCATACCGCTCGGCTCGCCGCCCGCCGCCGCCGTGTGCGCCTGGCCGGGCACGTGCAGCCCGTACGCCTGCCACGCCCGGCGGGCCAGCGGCCAGTCCTGGAGTGCGGTGGCCGCGATGCCCACGTTCCACCAGTCGGGCGCCCCCGCCTCCCGGTCCAGCAGCGCCACTGCCCGCAGCCCCGCCGTACGGGCCTGCTCCCAGTCGTGCCGGAACTTGTGCAGCAGCGCGAGGTTGAACCACGACTCCGAGAGCCACGGCTCCAGATCGGCGGCACGGGTGAGCAGGGCGCCCGCGTCCTCGTAACGCCCGTCGCCGATAAGCGTGAACGCACGGTCCGTCGCCTGCCGCCAGGAGGCGGAGGGACGGTGCCGCACCTTGCCGAAGATCCTCACTGTGTTCCTGCCGATCCCGCCGGTTCCGCCCGATGTCCCGCCTGTCCGCTGAGTTGCCGCGCGCCGGGTGTCCGCGCCTTGCCTTCGAGGTCGTCGCGTTCCACACATCCCCACGTGTCTTCCGCGGTTCCCCCTTCGCATCCAACCATGCCCGCTCGGGTGCCCGCTCATTACCCGTGCGTCAGGCTCCCCGGCCCCGCATCACCACGCGTGACAGCGCCTCCACGACCCGTGGTTCGTGGTCCTGGGCGGTGGCCGCACGCAGTCGCTCCAGCGCCCCCTCGGCTCCTCTTCCGGGCGTTCCCGCACCGCCCAGCCGCAACTCCTCATAGGCGTTGACCGTACGGAGGACACGGGCCGTCACCGGCTGTTGCCGGTACGGGTCGGCCTGCCGCTCCACCACATCGGCGACCTCCGCACCGCCCGTCCCCCGGCCGGGGATGCCCGCCCGCCGTACGACGGAGGCGCCCGACAGCGCGATCCGCCGCCGCTCCCGGCCCTCCAGCGGCTCCGTCGCGCCCCCGGGCACCGGGTCGACGAGGGAGAGCTGGCCGACGTCGTGCAGCAGGGCCGCGTACTCCAGCACGGTGAGCTCCCGGCCGCTCAGCCCCAGCTCCCGGCCCACGGACCGGCACAGCGCCGCCACACGGCGCGCGTGCCCGCCCGGGGTGTGCCCGGAGATGTCCGTCACACGCGCGAGGGAGAGCACGGTCTGCCGGTGCGTCGCCCGGACGGCCGCGTGCCGGCGGAAGGCGATCTGGGTGAGCAGCAGCGGAAGCCCCAGCACCGGCAGGGCCCACAGCCCCGCCACGGCCACCGCCAGCGCGAGGACGGCGCCGGAGGCGGCGATCGCCGGAACGATCCCGCAGCGGATGCGCAACTCCTCGCGCAGCAGCGGCGCGTAGGAGCGCCCGGTGTGCTCGGCCGCGGTCGTCGCGCCCAGCACCGCGTCGAACAGCCCGGTCAGCAGGGTCAGCCCCAGCAGGCACAGCGCGTGCACCGGGCCCGGCGCCCCCGAGCAGTACAACGGGCCGCCGCCGTGCAGCAGTTGGAAGCACACCGCGACGAACCCGACCCCCAGCACGGTGCGGGCGGCGACGTCGAGCGCGGGCGGCCGGCCCAGCGCCACATGCGGCACCATGCCCACCAGCGAGCCGGTCATCACCACCGCGACGACCTGCGCCGCGCCGTGCAGCGCGGGCTCCCCGCCGGCGGCGTCGAGCATCGCGTAGCCGAGCGCGGCGGCGCCCGCCAGCGGACCGGCCGAGCGGGACCGCCCGTCGGACCCGGGCAGCGGGACCCGCGCCAACTCGCCGACGGCCACCAGCAGTCCGAACGCCAGCGCGGTCCCGGGCTCCTCCAGGCCCCGCCAGACCGTGACGCACAGCGCGGCCCCGCCGAGCACGGCGGCGGCCGCGTACATCGCCGGCACGGTACGCAGCCGGCGCGCCGCCGGCAGCCGGGCCTCCACGGAACGCGCGCTCACCGGGCCGGTACGTTTCCGCCGCCGGGCCGCCCGCCGGCCGCCGCACCGTGTCCGGCGCCCGCACGCGCCGCCGAGGCGTCCTCGGCGTCGAGGGCCGAGGGAGGCCCGGGCACATCCGCCACGAGCCGCGCCCAGTCGTGCTTGGCCAGCGCGCGCACCAGCGCACCGACGGCCTGCGGGTCGAACTGGCTGCCCGCGCACCGCTCCAGCTCCGCCAGCGCCGCGTCCACCGGACGGCCCCTGCGGTAGCTGCGCGTGGACGTCATCGCGTCGAACGCGTCGGCGACGGCGACGATGCGCGCGGCCTGCGGGATCCGCGCACCGGCCAGCCCGTACGGATAGCCGTCGCCGTCGTAGCGCTCGTGGTGGTGCAGGATCGCCGGGCGCGCCTCGCCCAGGAAGCCGATGCCGCGCACGATCTCGTCGCCCAGCTCCGGGTGGCGTTCGATCTCCTGCCGCTCGGCCGGCGTCAGCGGCCCGTTCTTGCGCAACACCCGGGTGGGGACGCCGAGTTTGCCGACGTCGTGCAGCAGCCCGGCCAGCCGCAGCTCCTCGGCGCGCCGCTCGCCCATGCCCAGCTCGCGGGCGATCAGCGCACAGGCCCTGCCGACCCGCTCGCCGTGCCCGCAGGTGTAACGGTCCTTGATGTCCACGGACTTCACCAGGGAGCCGATCGTCGCGCGGTAGGCGGCACGCTCCGCGCGGTACTGCGCGAACCCCCAGGACGACAGCAGCATCGGCAACAGCACGAACAGCCCGGCGACCGGTCCGTACGGGCTGCGCCACAGCACCGCCATCATCAGCCCCGCCGCGCCGTGCACCAGGTGCGGTCCCACGGTGCGCGGACACAGCCCGCGCCGCAGCGTGGCCGGCACCCGGCCGCCCGACACGGCCGTCCGCGTCCCGTCCAGTACGGCCAGGACGAGCGCGAACGTGACGGCGACGAACGGGGCCGCGACCAGCGCGAGCGGCAGCTCCGCCCGCTGCACCGCGCCCTGTGCGCCGCACGCCCGCTCGCACAGCGCACGCACCAGCCCCGCCGCGTACAGCGCGAGCACCAGCCGGGCTGCGTGCCACAGCCGTTGCCCGGCCCCGGCGCCGAGCGGCGCGAGCAGCGCACCGGGCACGGCGACGAGCGCGGCGCCGGACGGCGGCAGCAGGAAGACCCCGGCCAGCAGCACGGGAAAGACCAGCGGAGGCGCGCCGTCGGCCTCGCGCGCCCGCCCCGCGCGTCCGGGCGCGGCGAGCCCGGCCCAGGGGCCCCGCTCACGGGTGAGGACGACACAGCCGGCGTGCACGGCGGCCAGTACGCAGCACACCGTCCAGCCCGTGGCGCCCGCCCCGCCCACCGCACCGAGTCCGTCGAGCTGCCGCACCGCCGGCACGGCACACGCCGCCGCCGTGAGCACGGCAGCAGGCACAAGGGCGCGCGCCGGAAGATCCGCTCCCCGAGTCCCCATCATGACCCTCCTCCCCACCTCTCACAGGACGGGGAGGATAGGTCGGTACGCAGCGCGAGGAGGGGCGTGGACGCACGTTCCCCCGTACGGGAGGGAACCGCTCACACGAAGAGGTGACATCGCCCCGAACACCCCGCGCCGGACGAAGAGTTGTGCGACACAGCGAGTGCCACGCGGGGCTGCCGACGGCGGTGCCCGCGCGCACAGCCGACCCGGCGGATCGTGCTCGGACCGGGGGCGGGAAGCACCGACGCCGGGACCCGGTCAGCGCCGACTCCGGGAAGGGCGGGGAGAGTTGTCCGGGCGCCGACGGCAACTGGGCACGTACGGCGCCCCGGTGGGCTCAGTGGGCTCACCGCCGAGCGGCCTCGTCAGGCGGGTGGCCCGGGCTCGGCGGGGCGTTCGTCCGGGAAGGTCCGGCCGACCGGTCAGGTGGTGGCGCCACCGGCGGCCGCGCCGCCGTGCGTCATCCCCGGCGTCTCGCGGGGACCGGCCACGCCGGTGTCCTCCTCGCGCGGACCGGCACCGTGACCCCCGGCGGGATCCGGTGCGGAGGCATCCAGGGGCTCCTGGCCCTGCCGGATGACCTCGATACGGTTCATCACCTTCGCGCGCAGGTCCGACGGAACATCGTCGTGACCGCAGCAGCGCTTCACGAGCTTCTTGACCTCGCGCTCCAGACCGTACTTCTCGAAGCACGGCGAGCACTCGTCGAAGTGCTCCCGGTACTTCTCGCGGTCACCGTCCGGCATTTCGCGGTCGAGGTACTCGTAGAGGTGGTCGAGCACCTCCGAGCAGTCCGTCTCGTGCGGCTCTCCGCAACTCATGAGCCCGAGCCTTTCCGGTCTTGCGACCCGTCCGCCGCGGCACCGGCCGGAACGAGGCCGCGCTCTTGCGCGTAGCCCTCCAGCATCTCGCGGAGCTGGCGCCGCCCACGGTGCAGACGGGACATCACCGTACCGATGGGTGTCCCCATGATGTCGGCGATCTCCTTGTACGCAAAGCCCTCGACATCCGCCAGATACACGGCGATGCGGAACTCCTCGGGGATCGCCTGAAGCGCTTCCTTCACATCCGAGTCCGGCAGGTGGTCGAGCGCCTGCGCCTCGGCCGAGCGCAGCCCGGTCGACATGTGCGACTCGGCGCGCGCCAGCTGCCAGTCCTCGATCTCCTCCGCAGCGCTGCGCTGGGGCTCACGCTGCTTCTTGCGGTAGGAGTTGATGAAGGTGTTCGTCAGGATGCGATACAGCCAGGCCTTGAGGTTGGTCCCCTCGCGGAACTGGTGGAAGGACGCGTACGCCTTCGCGTAGGTCTCCTGCACCAGGTCCTCGGCATCGGCCGGATTGCGCGTCATACGCAGCGCGGCCGAGTACATCTGGTCGAGGAACGTCAGGGCATCCCGCTCGAAGCGCGCGCTGCGCTGCTCGGCCGTCTCGGACGCCCGGCCTTCCTGCTCTGCACTGGAGCCGCCTTCGGTCCCGGTGACCGGACCCACCTCCTCCAACGTCGTGACGGGCCCGAACGAAGACCCGCTCGAATCGGAGAATAGACGACGATCCGTACCGTCCGCCGCTCGAATCCTTGAGCCTCCGGACAGCGCCACCGTGGCCCAGTCCAGGTCGACGGCCTGTGGGCGCTGGGGGCAAACGACAGAACCCATGCGGGCGGCTCCCTCTCCTCGTGGTGCTCTGCTCGGTGTCCGACTGCATCGACGGCGTGACCGGCCCGCTGCGGCGGTCTCTGCACCACACCGGACGTGCACGCCGACTCGTACAACCAGGAGACCCGCCGGGTCATTCCCGCTTCAGCCGGTCGATCACCGCCGAGGTGAGCACCCGCAGCGCCTCCTGCTGCGAGACGGCCGCCGACCGGGGCACCGCGAACCCGTGGTCGCCGCCCGGCACCTCGACCAGAGGGGTGCCGTCCGGGAACTCCTCCGGCCGCCCGAAGGGGTCGCGCCCGCCCTGGACGACGAGGACCGGCAGCCCCGCCTCCGTCAGCTCGTCCGCACGGGACTTCTCCGGCTTGCCCGGCGGATGCAGCGGAAAGGAGAGCGCCAGCACCGACCGCGCGCCCAGCTCCCGCGCCGTACGGCAGGCCACCCGGGCCCCCGCGCTGCGCCCGCCCGCCACCACCGGCAGCCCGGGGCGCGTCAGCTGGGGCCACACCGCGCGCCAGCAGGCGTCCAGCGTCCGGGGCGCGGGGGCGACCTTCCGGCCCGCCACCCGCCAGGGCTGTTCCACCAGCGCGACGGTCACGCCCTCCGGCGGCAGCGCGGCGGCCAGCGCCTGGAGGTCCCGGGCCTCGATCCCGCCGCCGGCGCCGTGCCCGAGGGCCAGCACGGTGTGCGGCCGCCCCGCCCGGTACCAGGTGATCCGCGCCTCACCGTGCGGGGTCCCGACCGTCTGCGGCTCACCGGCCGGCCCGGCCTCGGCCGCCTCTGCTGCTTGCGCTGCGTCCGCTGTGCCTGCTGCATCTGCTGTGCCTGCTGAATCTGCTGCATCTGCTGCTTCGCTCACACCGCGCATCCTGTCAGGGTCCGGCCGCCGACCCGTCCGGCACTGCGCGGCGGAACGACACGGACGGGGCGCGACGAGGCACGGGACGGGCGCTCGGGCCGGGCGCGGCCCCGGGAGGGGAGCCGCTGCCCTCAGAAGAGGGTCTGCTCCTCCGGTGCGGGCAGTTCCTTGACCAGCTCGGGGCCGTTGTTGCGCACGTTGCTCACGTCCGTGGAGACGGGGTGGGCGCGCATCAGCCCCTCGGGCGGCGGCGCGAGCAGCTCGCACAGCTCGTCGCGGTCCGTCCGGCCGGGGTCGAGCCAGGCGTCCCACCGCTCCGGGGGCAGCATCAGGGGCATCCGGGGGTGGATGTCGGCCAGCGAGCGCGGACCGCCCTCGGCGATCTCGTCCGCGTTGGCCAGCGGCGCCGTCTCGGCCTCCGTGGTGATCACCGAGCAGGTCACCCGCCAGGCCAGCGGGTGGTCGTCCGGCAGCGTCTTGTCCCGCCAGAACTCGTACAGTCCGGCCATCGCCATGACGGCGCCGGTGTCCGGGGAGCCGTCCGGGGAACCGCCCCGGGAGCCGTCCGGGAAGACGAAGTACGGCTGTTTGCGGGGGCGCTTCCTGCGGCCTTCCTGCTCCAGCTGCAACTCGCCCTTGCCGGTGACCCACTCGTAGTAGCCGTCGGCCGGCAGCAGACAGCGGCGGGCGACGAAGGGGCGGCGGTAGGCGGGCTTCTCGTGCACCGTCTCGGCCCGGGCGTTGATCATCTTCACGCCCATCTCGGGGCTCTTGGCCCAGGCCGGTACGAGGCCCCAGATGAGCTTGCGCAGCTGGCGCACCGGCCGCGGGTCCCCGGAGTCCTTCTCGGGCCGGTCGAGCACCGCGTAGACCTGCTTGGTCGGCGCGACGTTCCAGTCGGCCGCGAGGGTCTCCTCCGCGTCCCACTTCTCGATGCCGAAGCAAGTGGCCAGTTCCTCGGCGCTCCGGCTCGCCGCATACCGTCCGCACATAGCTGCAAGACTGCCACGGCACCCAGGGCGCCCGCGGCGCGTTGGAACATCTGAACGAAACGGGTTGACCGAAGCAGGTCCCGGGGAGGGCACGACACACCATGGCCGACATGGACACAGCGAGCATCACGGACGTCTGGGACCGCGTCTTCGGAGCCCAGCCGGCCCCCGAGACATGGCTGGTGATCGCCACCGGGGTCGTCGCCCTGCTCGCGGTGGTGCCGCACGGCATATGGCGCCTGACCCGCAACGCCGTCACCATCGCGCACGAGGGCGGACACGGCCTGGTGGCCCTGCTGTCCGGCCGCCGGCTCGACGGCATCCGTCTGCACTCGGACACCTCGGGGCTGACCGTCTCCCGCGGCAAGCCCACCGGCATCGGCATGGTCCTCACCGCCGCCGCCGGCTACACCGCTCCCCCGCTGCTCGGCCTCGCCGGCGCCTGGCTGCTGTCCGCCCACCACATCACCGCACTGCTGTGGGGAGCGACGGCACTGCTGCTCGCGATGCTGGTGATGATCCGCAACGCCTACGGTGTGCTCACCGTCGTGCTGGCCGGCGGCGCCTTCCTGCTGGTCTCCTGGCTGACCAGCGCGGATGTGCAGGCCGCCTTCGCCTACTTCGTCGTCTGGTTCCTGCTGCTCGGCGGCGTCCGGCCCGTCTTCGAGCTCCAGACCAAGCGCCGCCGCTTCGGCCTGCGCCGCCCCTCCGCCGAGTACGCCGCCGCCATGGGCCGGTCCGGGGCGCCCGACTCGGACGCCGATCAGCTGTCCCGGCTCACCCACGTCCCGGCCGGTATGTGGCTGCTGCTCTTCCACGCCGTGGCGCTGTGCTCGCTGATCGGCGGAGGCCGCTGGCTGCTCGGCCTGTGAGCCCGGGCGGCCCCCGCTGCCCCGGCGGGCCCGGCGGCCGGACGACTAAAGTGACCCCCATGACCGACCAGCGCGCAGCCTTTGCAACCGACTCCCTGTGGCCCGCCCCGACGGCCGGCGGCCCGGTCGACGCCACCGTGACCGTGCCGGGCTCGAAGTCGGTCACCAACCGCGCCCTCGTCCTGGCCGCGCTCGCCTCCGAGCCGGGCTGGCTGCGCCGCCCGCTGCGCTCCCGCGACACCCTGCTGATGGCCGAGGCGCTGCGCGCGATGGGCGTCGAGATCGAGGAGCGGATCACCTCGGGCACCGGCGCCACCCCGGCCGCGGGCGCCAGCGCCGCGCACACCGCGGGCGAGTCCTGGCGGGTCATCCCGGCCCTGCCGCACGGGCCGGCCACCGTCGACGTGGGCAACGCGGGCACCGTGATGCGCTTCCTCCCGCCGGTGGCCGCGCTGGCCGACGGCACCGTCCGGTTCGACGGGGACCCCCGCTCCTACGAGCGCCCGCTGCACGGCGTCATCGACGCGCTGCGCACCCTCGGCGCCCGCATCGAGGACGAGGGCCGCGGAGCGCTGCCGCTGACGGTGCACGGGACGGGCTCGCTGGCCGGCGGCACGGTCGAGGTCGACGCCTCCTCCTCCAGCCAGTTCGTCAGCGCGCTGCTGCTGTCGGCCCCCCGCTTCAACCAGGGCGTCCAGGTGCGGCACACCGGCCGCACGCTGCCGTCGCTGCCGCACATCCGGATGACGGTCGACATGCTCCGGCTCGCCGGTGCGCAGGTCGACGCCCCGGAGGACGGCGGCGAGGCGAACGTGTGGCGGGTCACCCCGGGCGCCCTGCTGGGCCGGGACGTGACGATCGAGCCGGACCTGTCCAACGCCCAGCCGTTCCTCGCCGCGGCCCTGGTCACCGGCGGCCGGGTGACGATCCCGGACTGGCCGGAGCACACCACGCAGCCGGGCGACGCGCTGCGCGAGATCTTCTCCGCCATGGGCGGCTCCTGGACGCTGGACGAGCGGGGGCTGACCTTCACCGGCTCGGGCCGGGTGCACGGCATCGACATCGATCTGGGCGAGGTCGGCGAGCTGACGCCCGGCATCGCGGCGGTCGCCGCGCTCGCCGACGGCCCCTCGGTGCTGCGCGGCGTGGGCCATCTGCGGCTGCACGAGACGGACCGGCTCGCGGCGCTCGTCAAGGAGATCAACGGCCTGGGCGGCGACGTCACCGAGACCGAGGACGGGCTGCGCATCAGCCCCCGCCCGCTGCACGGCGGCGTCTTCCACACCTACGACGACCACCGGCTGGCCACCGCGGCGGCGGTGCTGGGCCTGTCCGTCGAGGGCGTCGAGGTGGAGAACGTCGCGACGACGGGCAAGACGCTGCCCGACTTCCCCGGCCTGTGGCACGGAATGCTGGGCTCGCCCGCGGGGGCAGGGGCGGGAGAGAGCGTCTGAGGGCCCGGCGATGCGCCGCTACGGCAAGCACACCGACGAGGACGACATCCGCGTCCGCCCCTCGCGCCGGGGCAGCCGCCCCCGTACGCACACCCGCCCCAAGCACGAGGACGCGGCCGAGGGCTTCGTCCTCACCGTCGACCGCGGCCGGCTGACATGCCTGGTCGAGGGCCGTACGGTCATCGCCGTCAAGGCCCGTGAGCTGGGCCGCAAGGGCGTGGTGGTCGGCGACCGGGTCGCCCTCGTCGGCGATCTGTCGGGCGCCAGGGACACCCTGGCCCGCATCGTCCGCGTCGAGGAACGCGTCTCGGTGCTGCGCAGGACGGCGGACGACAACGACCCCTACGAGCGCGTCATCGTCGCCAACGCCGACCAGCTCGCCGTCGTCACCGCGCTCGCCGACCCGGAGCCGCGGCCCCGGCTGATCGACCGCTGTCTGGTCGCCGCCTTCGACGCGGGCCTCGAACCGCTGCTGGTGCTGACGAAGTCGGACCTGGCACCGGCACAGCCGCTGCTGGAGACCTACGCACCGCTGGGCGTGCCCTACGCCGTCACCAGCCGGGAGGATCCGGCGGACGGGCCGGGGGCGGAGGAGCTGCGGGCGCGGCTGCGCGGCCGGATCACGGTCTTCGTGGGGCACAGCGGCGTCGGCAAGACCACGCTCGTCAACTCCCTGGTGCCGGCCCGGCAGCGCGCGACGGGGCAGGTGAACGCCGTGACCGGCCGCGGCCGGCACACCACGACCTCGGCCCTCGCGCTGCCGCTGCCGCCCGCCGGCGCACCGGACGCCCCGCCCGCCGACGCCGACGGCTGGGTCATCGACACCCCCGGCGTGCGCTCCTTCGGCCTGAACCACATTCAGCTCTCGCGCGTCATCCACGCGTTCCCGGATCTGGAGGAGGGCGCCGCCGAGTGCCCGCGCGGGTGCAGCCACAACGAGCCGGGCTGCGCGCTCGACCAGTGGGTGGCCGACGGCCACGCCGACCCCGCCCGACTCCGTTCCCTGCGGCGGCTGTTGGCCACGCGGGAAAGGCGAGAAGGGGATTGATCGCTTCCGCCCGCGCGCGCCTGCATACTGGTTTGCCTGCGCTTGACCCCAAAGGGAGTAACGGGAGGAAGAGCACATGGCATGGCTGCTGGTCATCGTTGCGGGCCTTCTGGAGACCGGCTTCGCGGTGTGTCTCAAGCTCTCGCACGGCTTCACCCGCTTGTGGCCCACCGTCGCGTTCTGCGCCTTCGCCCTCGGCAGCTTCGGCCTGCTGACCCTGGCGCTGCGCCGGCTGGACGTGGGCCCTGCGTACGCGGTGTGGACGGGCATCGGAGCCGCGGGCACCGCGATCTACGGCATGGTCTTCCTGGGCGATGTGGTCTCCGCCCTGAAGCTCGTCTCCATCACCCTCGTCATCATCGGCGTGATAGGGCTTCAGCTGTCCGGCAGCGCCCACTGACGCCGGCTCACCGTCGGCCCAGCAGCGCCCGGACGGTCTCGTCGACCCGGCCGCACGGCTCCCCGTCCGGCACGTCCGCACCCTCCGTCGCCGC
Source organism: Streptomyces cacaoi (assembly GCF_006539165.1). Classification (GTDB taxonomy): domain Bacteria; phylum Actinomycetota; class Actinomycetes; order Streptomycetales; family Streptomycetaceae; genus Streptomyces; species Streptomyces cacaoi. The sequence continues at coordinate 175,690 of NZ_BJMM01000013.1, forward strand.
CGCACCGTCCGCCCCGTCCCCCCTGAACGCACCGTCCGCGACGGCCGCATCCCCCGCACCGGTTCCACCGTCCGGCCCCTCCGGCCCGTCCGCACCGTCCCGCACCGCTCCGGGTGGCGCGACGACATAGCTGAGCGCGAGCCGTAACCCCACCTCGTAGGCGAACTCCAGCCCCGGCCGCTCCGCCTCCCCCGGGAGTCCGCCTCCGGCGGGAGGCGGTGCGCCGGGCGGCGGTCCGGCCGCCTCCAGGCCGGAGACGGCACGGTCCCGCAGCAGCGCGGTGAGCAGCGCGGGCTGTCCGGCGGCACCCGGCGAGCGGACGGGACGGGCGGCGGGCAGCGGCGTCCGCGCGCCCCAGCACCCGGTCAGCGCGGCGCGCACGACGGGCTCCTCGCGCGCCGTGCGCAGCATCCAGCGGGCGGCGGCAGCGCAGCAGCCCGCGGGGTCGGCGCCCCGGCCCACCGCCTCGGTCACGGCGTGCGCCGCGCCGTCCAGGAAGTCGTCGACCAGCCGGCCGACGAGGGCGGCACCCAGCCCCTCCTTGCTGCCGAACTCGTTGTAGAGGGTCTGCCGGGAGACCCCGGCCGAGGCCGCCACATCGACCATCCGCACCGCCGTCCACGGCCGTGCCCGCAGCGCCGCATGGGCGGCCCGCAGCAAGCTCTCGCGCGCAGTGGGCACCGTCGCCTCCCCCAGCCGTGGCCCGCCAGCCGAAGTGCCCGGACAGAATTGACGCGCCGCCAAGAGGTGTCAATACGCCGTGCACGCGCATGGCCGTGTGGCCGGGGAATATCCCGCTCGATACTGTTCGCTCATGCCGGACTACCACGATGATCTGCGTCTCGCCCACGTACTGGCCGACGCCGCCGACGCCGCGACCATGGAGCGGTTCAAGGCCCTCGATCTGAAGGTCGAGACCAAGCCGGACATGACGCCGGTGAGCGAGGCCGACAAAGCGGCCGAGGAGCTGATCCGCAGCTCGCTCCAGCGCACCCGCCCGCGGGACGCGGTGCTCGGCGAGGAGTTCGGCACGGAGGGCCACGGGCCCCGCCGCTGGGTCATCGACCCGATCGACGGGACGAAGAACTATGTGCGCGGGGTGCCCGTCTGGGCCACCCTGATCGCGCTCACGGAGCTGGGCGAGAGCGGCGACCGCCCCGTCGTCGGCGTCGTCTCCGCGCCCGCCCTGCACCGCCGCTGGTGGGCGGCGGTGGGCAGCGGCGCGTACACCGGCCGCAGCCTCTCGCAGGCGACGCGCCTGGAGGTCTCCCGGGTCGGCGAGGTGCGGGACGCCTCGTTCGCGTACTCGTCCCTGCACGGCTGGGAGGAGCGCGGCATGCTGGGGGGCTTTCTGAATCTGACCCGGGACTGCTGGCGCAGCCGCGGATACGGCGACTTCTGGCCGTACATGATGGTCGCCGAGGGCTCCGTCGACATGTGTGCCGAGCCCGAGCTGTCGCTGTGGGACATGGCCGCGAACGCGATCATCGTCGAGGAGGCGGGGGGCTCCTTCACCGGGCTGGACGGCAAGCCGGGCCCGCACAGCGGCAACGCGGCGGCCTCCAACGGTCTGCTGCACGACGAGCTGCTGAACTATCTGACCGCCTGACGGAATCCGCCGGCGCCTCGTCGGCGCTCCGGCGCCCGCACACGGGACGGCGTCCGCCGGGGCTGCGCCTGGGCGCCCGCCTCCGCGCGTACGCCTCTTCGTCCGTGTGACGCCTCTTGTTGCTCCGCCCTGTCCATGTGAGCATGAGAATCCGACCGCTTGTGACCTTGTGAACCGTTTCTCGTCCCTCGGACCCCCGGTCCCGCGGAACGGTTCTCTTCCGGAGGTGGCACTCTCATGCCCGGTCACGTCCACGACGCGATGAGCACCGTGGTCCTCACCATCGGCCCCGCGCACACGCTCCGCCAGGCCGCCCGGCTGATGGCGGCCCGCCAGGTCGGCGCGGCCGTCGTCCTCGACCCCGAGACCAGCGGGCTCGGCATCCTCACCGAGCGCGACATCCTCAACTCCCTCGGCTGCGGCCAGGATCCGGACCGCGAACACGCACACGCGCACACGACGTCCGACGTCGTCTTCGCCGCGCCGACCTGGACGCTGGAGGCCGCGGCCCGGGCGATGTCCCGCGGCGGCTTCCGCCACATGATCGTCCTCGACCGGCACGAGGCCGTCGGCGTGCTGTCCGTACGCGACATCGTCCGGGTCTGGACGCTGCCGCGCACCACCGCTCCCCGCGCACGGACGGTGACCGCCTGAGTCCCGGCCCGGAACAGCCGTGCGGCCGGGGCGATGGCACCGCCACCGCCCCGGCCGCACGGGGTGAAGAGCACACCGGAGGGACCGGGCCCCTTGGCGTCCGGTCCCTCCGGGCTCGTTCGGCGAGCTGCCGGTCAGCCGCGCAGGGCCTGGACCGCGGCCTCCAGCCGCTTGCCGAAGTCCGCGTCCGCCTTGCGGAAGTTCTCGATCGCGCGCTGCGCGATGTCGTCGCGGGAGACACCGGCGATGTTGCCGGCGAGGTTGTCGATCAGCCGCTGCTTCTCGTCCTCCGACATCAGCCGGTAGAGGTTGCCCGGCTGGACGAAGTCGTCGTCCTCGGCGTGCGCGGGCGCGGGGTGGTCCTCGGTGGTGCCGCTGACCGACGCTGGCTCCCACAGCGCGCGGCCGGTCTCGGCCGGGCCGCCGAAGCTGTTCGGCTCGTAGTTCTTCGCCCCGCCGTGGCGGCCGTCGTACATCACGCCGTCCCGGCCGAAGCTGCGCGCCTGGGCGGCCTTGGGCTCGTTGACGGGCAGCAGGTCGGCGTTGATGCCGACGCGGTAGCGGTGCGCGTCGCCGTAGGCGAACAGCCGGCCCTGGAGCATCTTGTCGGGCGAGGGGCCGATGCCCGGCACGAAGTGGTGCGGGGAGAAGATCGACTGCTCGACCTCGGCGAAGATGTTCCGCGGGTTGCGGTTCAGCTCCAGCTTCCCGATCTCGATCGGCGGGTAGTCCTCGTGCGGCCACACCTTCGTGAGGTCGAAGGGGTTGAAGCGGTAGTTGGCCGCCTCGGCCGCGGGCATGATCTGCACCTGCACGGTCCAGGTCGGGTACTCGCCGCGCTCGATGGACTCACGCAGGTCGCGCTGGTGGCTGTCGGGGTCCTTGCCGGCCAGGACCTCGGCCTCCTCGGCGGTGAGGTTCTTGATGCCCTGGTCGGTCTTGAAGTGGTACTTGACCCAGAAGACCTCGCCGGCCTCGTTGTTCCACTGGAACGTGTGCGAGCCGTAGCCGTTCATGTGCCGGTAGGACGCGGGGATGCCGCGGTCCCCGAACAGCCAGGTGACCTGGTGCGTCGACTCGGGCGACAGGCCCCAGAAGTCCCAGACGTTGTCCGCCTCCTGCGAGCCGGTGTACGGGTCGCGCTTCTGGGTGTGGATGAAGTCGGGGAACTTGATGGCGTCCTTGATGAAGAAGACCGGGGTGTTGTTCCCGACGAGGTCGTAGTTGCCCTCCTCGGTGTAGAACTTCAGCGCGAAGCCGCGCGGGTCCCGCACCGCGTCCGGGGCGCCGAGGTTGCCCGCCACCGTCGAGAAGCGCAGGAAGACCTCCGTCTCCTTGCCGATCTCGGAGAGGAACTTGGCCCGGGTGTACTTCGTGACGTCCGCCGTCACCGTGAACTTCCCGTACGCCCCGGCGCCGCGCGCGTGCACGATCCGCTCCGGGATGCGCTCCCGGTTGAAGTGGGCCAGCTTCTCCAGCAGGTGCTGGTCCTGGACAAGCACCGGCCCGCCGACACCGGCGGTCTGGCTGTTCTGGTTGTCCGCGACCGGAGCACCGGCTTCCGTCGTCATGGGCCCGGTGGTCTCGTCCTGCACGGTCACTGCGCCTCCTGTGCCTGAAATCTGTCCTGTAGGCCAACCACGAAGATCCTACATTGGACATTGTCCAAGTCAAGAAGAAGCCGAAACTCGTACGGGTTCTTCCTGTGGACGGAGCGCTGCTAGTCTGGACACATGAGTGACCTGCTGGAACGGCTCCGTGATCGCGGCTGGCGGCTCACCGCACAGCGGCGAGTCGTCGCCGAGGTGCTCGACGGCGACCATGTGCACTACACGGCGGACGAGGTCCACGCCCGCGCGGCGGACCGCCTGCCGGAGATCGCACGCGCGACGGTGTACAACACGCTGAGCGAGCTGGTCGCCATCGGCGAAGTGCGCGAGGTGAGCACCGACGGCCGCGCCAAGCGGTACGACCCGAACACGCACCACACGCACCAGCACCTGGTCTGCTCCCGGTGCGGCACGATCCGCGACGTGCATCCGACGGGCGACCCGCTGGCCGCCCTCCCCGAGGCCGAGCGCTACGGCTTCACCATCTCGGACGCCACGATCACCTACCGCGGCACCTGCCCGCGCTGCGCCTCCTCCTGACCGTTCCGGCAGCCGGCGCACACCGCACCCCACCCGCCTGCGGGCCCGTCCTCCGTGCGAGGGCGGGCCCTTTCCCGTTCCGGGACCCTTGCCGTATCTGACGTCCCGTCATATGTTCGCGGCGGACGCACCCCGCACACCACCGCCGCGCACCGGACGGGGAGTTCGCCATGCCGAAAATCAGTGCCCACGGCCTCAGCCGGAGCTTCGGCCGGGGCTCCGCCCGGATCGCCGCACTCGGACCCGTCGAACTGGACGTCGAAGAAGGGGAGTTCGTCTGCCTCGTTGGCCCCTCGGGCTGCGGCAAGTCCACCCTGCTGCGCATCGCCGCCGGACTGCTGCGCCCCTCGGCCGGCGAACTGGAGCTGCGCACTGACGTCTCCCACCCCGCCGCCATGATCTTCCAGGACTACGGCATCTACGACTGGAAGACCGTCCTGGCCAACGTCCGCTTCGGCCTGGATGTCCAGCGCGTACCGCGCCGCGCCGCCGACGCGCGCGCCCGCGCCTGGCTGGAGCGGCTCGGCCTGGCCGAGTTCGCCGCGGCCTACCCGTCGGCGCTCTCCGGGGGCATGCGTCAGCGCGTGGCCATCGCCCGCGCGCTGGCCGTCGAACCCGAAGTGCTGCTCATGGACGAGCCGTTCGCCGCGCTCGACGCCCAGCTGCGCACGCTCCTCCAGGACGAACTGCTCGCACTGACGCAGACGGCCGGCGCCACCACGCTCCTGATCACCCACAGCCTGGAGGAGGCGCTCGTCCTCGGTGACCGGGTGCTGGTCATGTCGGCCCGCCCCGGCCGCATCATCGCCGAGCGCCGCCCGCCCTTCGCCCGCCCCCGCACCGGAGCCGTCCGCTCCGATCCCCGCTTCACGGCGCTCAAGGACGAGCTGTGGGAGCTGCTGCGCGACGAAGTGACCGAGGTGCACGCGGTGCGGGACACCGGCACGGTGCGCGGAGCGACGGCGTGAGCGCCGTCGAGGAGCGCCGGGCGGCCACGGGCCGGCTCGTACGCCGCCCCGGCCCGGCCGAGTCCCGGCCCCGCGCCGCCCACCGGCGGCGGCGCGCCCTGGAGCTGACGCTCGCCGTCGCCGTGCCCGTCGTCCTGGTCCTGCTGTGGCAGCTGGCGGCCGACCGGCAGTGGATCGACCCGCGCATCTATCCGGCACCATCCACGATCCTGGCCGACGGCAAGGAGCGGGCGCTCGACGGTGAGCTGTGGCCCGATGTGCGCGCGACGCTCCAGCGGGTCGCGGCCGGTTACGGCATCGGCACCGGCGCCGGCTTCCTGCTGGGCCTGCTGATGGGCGCGCTGCCCCTGGTGCGGGCGGCGCTGGAGCCGACGATGGACGCCCTCTACGTCGTCCCGAAGCTCGCCCTGCTGCCGGTCTTCCTCAACATGTTCGGGCTGGGCGAGGGGCCGCAGATCGCCCTCGTCGCGGTGACCGTCTTCTTCTTCGTGTGGATCTCGACGATGGCCGCCGTGCTGGCCGTCCCCGAGGGCCACCGCGACGCGGGACGGGTCTTCGGCGCCGGACCGTGGCAGATGTTCCGGCACGTCCTGCTGCCCGCCTCGCTGCCGGCCATGCTGGTGGGGGCGCGGATCGCGGCGGGCGTCGCCGTCCTGGTGATCGTCGCCTCGGAGTCCATCGCGGCCTCCGACGGACTCGGCCATCTGATCTTCGACTCCCGTGCCCTCTTCCGGAACGACGTGATGTTCGTCGGCATCGTGTGCGTGGCCGTCCTGGGCGTCGTCTTCTCCGAGCTGGTCCGGCTCGCCGGCCGGCTGCTGACCCCGTGGGCGCCCCGCGACCGGGGCCGCGGCCGCACCTGAACCGGAGGCTCCCGTGCCCGTTCCCCGCCCCGCACCCCGGCACCGCCCCGCCGCCTTGGCCCTGGCGGTCTGCCTGCTCCTCCTCGCCGCCTGCACCTCGCAGAAACCCGAGCCGCTGACGAGGAAGCCCCGCACGATCGAACCCGTGGCCGGATGCGGCGCCCGCTCCTGGACGGACCCGGCACGGCTGGGCGAGAACCGCGCGCCGGCCCGCTGCGCGAAGGGCGCCCCGGCTCCCCGGCGGCTGAAGCGGCCCCGCCATCTCACCCTGGCCACCAGCACCCTCACGGCGGAGTACGTCGCCCCGCTGCAACTGGCGATCAAAAAGGGCGAGTTCGCCAAGGAGGGGCTCGACGTCGAGCTGAAGGTGCTGCCCACGCCCGACGCGCTGCCGCTGCTCGCCAAGGGGAAGCTGGACGCCCTGTGGGCGGCGCCGGAGGCCGCGGTGATCAACGGCATCCACGGCGGCTTCGGCATCCGCTGGGTCGCGGGCAACTTCTCGCCCGCGCCCTCCTCCCGCAGCGGCCTGTGGATCCGGCTGCGGGACGGCGAGCGTCCGGACACGGTCCGGCCGGCGGGCCGCAGCGTCGGCACGCTGATCGGCAAGGGCTCGGTGATCTCCTACCCGCTGGAGAAGGTGCTCGCGGAGCACGGCGCCGCCATGGAGACCATGGACTTCCAGCAGCTCGGCTCCTCCGACGTCCTCACCGCGCTCACCTCCGGCGGCGTGGAGGCCGCCTGGCTGCTCGACCCGGTCTGGCGGCAGGTGCGGGGCGACAAGCGGTACGCGTTCCTGGGCGGTCAGCCGGTCGGCGAACCGCTGGGCGGCGCGCTGTTCGGCCCGAATCTGCTGAGCGCCGACGTCGACGCGGGTGTCGCACTGCTGCGCGCCTACATCCGCACCATCAACACCTGGTTCGCCGGCGACTACAAGCGCGACCGCGGCTTCGTCGCCGAACTCGCCGCGCTGCTCGGCCAGGACGCGAAGACCCTGGCCGCCGTGCCGTCCCTGCGCATGGACTGGGAGATCCGCAAGGGCACCGCGGGACGCCTCCAGCGGGCCTACCGGGACGCGGGCGTCACCGACGGCGCCATCCTGCCGGAGAGACGCCTCGTCGACCGCCGGCTCTACGCGGAGGCGGTCGGCCACCGTCCGTGACAAGCCGGCGCATTGCAACCGCACATACACCAAGGGCCCGGATCCTGGGATCCGGGCCCTTGGCCTTCAGTAGCGGGGACAGGATTTGAACCTGCGACCTCTGGGTTATGAGCCCAGCGAGCTACCGAGCTGCTCCACCCCGCGCCGTTGTGTGCACAACTCTAACCTCCTCAGCAGCCGCGTGCAAATCGATGCGGGAGCGACGACAGAGGCGACGGACATGCGGGCGTCCCCCCGTGCACGGCCCGCTCACCGGGACCAGGACCAACGGCCCACCCCGGGCCGGGCCGGACGGCCGAGGCGCGGCCGGGCCGGCGGTGGAAGGGTGTGCGCATGCCCGCTTCCGCACCGTCCTGGCCCGGTCACCTGCCGGTCGGAGCCGTCCGCTTCGCACGCCCCACCGCACGCTTCGACGCCGTCCTCGCCTTCTACCGCGACGATCTCGGCCTGCCCGTGCTCGCCCAGTGGCGGGGCCACGCCGGCTACGACGGTGTCGTCCTGGGCCTGCCCGGCGCCCCCGTCCAGCTGGAGATCACCCAGCACGGCGATCCGCCGCACATCCCCGCGGCCCACCCGGAGAACCAGCTGGTGCTCTACCTGGACGGCCCGCGGGCGCGCGACCGGGCCGTCGCGCATCTGCGCGCACGCGGGCACGATCCGGTACCGGCCGCCAACCCGTACTGGCCGGAGCACGGGGCCGTGCTCTTCGAGGACCCGGACGGCTGGCTGGTCGTCCTGGCGCCCTGGATCTTCGGGCGCGACCCGGTACCCACCCGGGACTGACCCGGCCGACCCGGCTGACCGGAGCCCCGGTTCCCGGGGCGACGCACGCGCCGTCGCCCCGGGAACCGGCCGATGTGCGGCCCGGCGAACGGGGCCCGCTCAGGCGGTCAGTTCGGCCCGCAGCGCCTCACGCAGCCGGGCCGCGCGCTCGGCCACCTCGGCCGGGCCCAGCTCGACCGCCCGCGCACACCAGAACTGGCCCTCGTCCAACTCGCCCCCGCGCGCGCTGATCAGCGCCAGCCGCAGCGCCGCCCGGCCGTGCCCGGCCTCGGCGGCCCGCGTCCACCACAGCGCCGCCTCGGTCTCGCTGCCCTCCCTGGCCAGCAACAGGCCCAGGTTGAACGCCCCGTTGGGGCTGCCCGCCTCGGCCGCCGCCCGGTACCAGCGCGCCGCGTCGACGGCCTCGCCGCGCTCCGCGAAGCACATGCCCAGCCGCACCTGCGCCCGGCGGTGCCCGCGCTCGGCAGCGCGCTCGTACCACTCCTCGTACTCCGCGCGGGGTGCGCCGTCCGTACGGCCCAGCCGGTGCTGGGAGTTGAGCTCGCCGGTGCTCTCGCTGCGCCGGTTCAGCCGCTCCAGCAGCGCACCGAGCCGGAAGGCGCCCTCGACACTGCCGCCGCCGGCCGCGCACCGCAGATGCCGCTCGGCCGCGTGCGGTTCACCGTCCCGCAGCAGCGCCATGCCCACCTGGAGCGCGGCCTCGGTGTGCCCCGCGGCTGCCGCACGCTCGTACCAGGCACGCGCCACCCGGTGCTTGCCGCGGCCCGCGTAGAGGATGCCGAGGTTGAACGCGGCGTCCACGCTGCCGCCTTCGGCCGCCTTGGAGAACCACGGCTCGGCGCCCTCCGCGTCCCCGCGCTGCAACAGCAGCACGGCCAGCGCGTTGGCGGCCTCCCGGTGCCCCGCGTAGGCCGCGCGCCGGTACCACTGCTCGGCCTGGGCCGTACGCCCCTGAGCCGCGCACAGCAGCCCGAGGTTGAACGCGCCGTCGTCGCAGCCCGCTTCGAGCGCGACGCGGTACCACCGCTCGGCGGCCTGCCGCTCACCGCGGTCGGCGTGCAGCGCCCCCAGCGCGTTGGCCGCGTTCCCGTCGCCGTCCTCGGCGGCGCGGCGCCACCAGATCGCGGCGCTGTCCTCGTCCCCGGCGTCACGCAGCAGGAAGCCGAGCGCGCAGGCGGCCTTCGCCTCGCCGTCCTTGGCCGAGGTGAGGTACCAGCGGCCGGCCTCCCGCAGTTCGCCGCGGCGCTCCAGGATCGCCCCGAGCCGCAGCGCCGCTCTGCGGTGGCCGCGCGCCGCCGCCTGCCGGTACCAGCGCTCGGCCTCCTGTTCGGCCGCGCGCTGCTCGGCCGCGGTGACCTCGCCCGCCTCGGCCTTCTGCTGCGCGGCCTCGCCGACGAGTTGGGCGATGCGGTAGGCGGCCTCGCGGTGGCCCCGTTCGGCCGCCGCGCGGAACCACTCCTCCGCGCCCTCCTCTCCGCGGTGCTCCAGCAGATCCGCGAGCCCGTAGGCACCCAGCGCGTGCCCGGACTCCGCGGACTGGCGCAGCCAGTAGTGCGCCGCCGGCTCGTCTCCGCGTTCGCGGTGCAGCCGGCCGAGCGCGTGCGCGGCCGCGGCCGAACCGGCGACGGCGGCGGTACGCCACCAGCCTGCCGCTTCCTCGGCGCATCCCCTCTGGTGCAGCAGCACCCCGAGGTTGTTGGCCGCCGCGCGGTCGCCGCCGGCGGCGGCGGTGCGCAGATGCGGTTCGGCGCCGTCCAGATCGCCACGACGCAGCAGTTGGGCCCCCAGGACGCTCGCCGCGGCCGTGGTGCTCCCGGCGTGCGTCAACCCCCCGCCCGTGCTGCCTTCGTCGCCTGTCGCCCCGGCGTCCTCGACGGTGCCGGCGACGACCGTGGTGAGCGATGTGTCGGCTTTCTCGGCGATTTCCTCCATGCTCGGCCCCGGTACCGGGTCTCCCGGGACCGTCGGCATTGCCTTGTCCCCCATAAGCTCCATCGTCGCACCACCTGCAACCCGCGTACACCTGGTATACCGCACCCAGTGAGGTCACTTCGGCGGTTTGTCGACTTCCCGACAGAGAGATACCCCAAACGCGGGCTCCTGTGCACCCCCCGCACAAGCGAAGAGGCCCGGAGTCGGTTGACTCCGGGCCTCTTTCGATTGGTAGCGGGGACAGGATTTGAACCTGCGACCTCTGGGTTATGAGCCCAGCGAGCTACCGAGCTGCTCCACCCCGCGCCGTTGTGAGTACAACTCTACACCACTTTCCGGAGTGCTCTGACCAGGGCCCGGTGGCCGGTACCGAAAAGCGGGCGGCCGCGGTGACCTTCGACGGTCACCGCGGCC
>NZ_BJMM01000014.1 GCF_006539165.1 Streptomyces cacaoi
GGGGCGGAATCACGGGCGCGGCGCGGTCCCCAGGGGCCGCGCCGCGCCCGTTTCGCCCCTCGCCCTCCGCCCCGTCCCCACCCTCGGCACGCCCGACGCCTTCCCCTCCGTCACGGCCCTGCCCGCCTGTCCCGCCTGTCGCGCCTGTCGCGCCTGTCGCGCCTCCGGCCGCGTCGACGCCCCGGCCCCCGCCGGTACGTCCGGCGCCCTCCGCGCCCGCACCCCCGGCAGCGGCACCGTCGCCACCGGCGGAACCGGCCGCCCCGGCCATCGCCTCGATCCCGGCGATCACACAGTCGAGCGCCACATCGAAGTCCCGTTGCTCCACGAGCCGGACGGCCCGCTCCCCGCCGTCCTCCTCCCGCGCCCCGTACTCCGGGTACTCCGAATACTCCGGCAGCGCACCGAGGCGCGCACGCAGCGCACGCGAGCACTCCTGCGCCGAGACCCCCGCGGCCCGGCACCGGCTGCGCCACCCCGCCTCGACGGCCGCGTGCCCGTACACGAACGAGAACAGCGCCGCCAGCGCCCCGTCCGCCCGCGAACGGTCCAGCCCCGCGCTCAACAGCACCTCCCCCACGGCGAGACGGTGCGCCACCGCACTCGGACCGATGTTCAAGAACCCGTCCAGCATCCCCGTCACCCACGGATGCCGCCGCAGCAACTCCCGCAGCTCATGGGCGACCTGCCGCAACTGCACCCGCCAGTCGGCCCCCTCGCCCGCGGGCTCCGGCACCGCCAGCTCGCCCTCGACGGCGTCCAGCGCGAGTTCGAGCAGATCGTCCTTGCGGTCCACGTACCAGTACACCGACATCGCCGTCACCCCGAGCTCGGCGGCGAGCCTGCGCATGGAGAACCCGGCCAACCCCTCGGCGTCCAGCAACCGCACGGCAGCCGCGGTCACCTTCTCCCGGTCCAGCCCCTCCGCCTGCCCCTCCCGGCCGGTCGTCCTGCCACCGGCCCTGCCCCCGCGCCGCCGGGGCCCCGGCGGCTCCTCCAGCCAGACGCTGGTCCTGCGCACACGGCTCGTACGACTGCCGTCGCTCATGGCATGCGCTCCTTCGGGAACCGGCTCGCACAGAACCGGAGGGAGGCGGAACGTGGGCCGCAACCGCCCGCCGCATGCGGACCGTTACCCCCTCGATGCTAATCCGTGTCCACCCCCACCGAGCCCGCCCGCACTACCTACGAGTCAGCCCCAGAACGCACAACCGACCCCCGTCTCCTACACGCCCCTCCCACCAACTTCCCGCTGCCTGCTGCCTGCTGCCTGCTGCCTGCTGCTGGACCGGCGGCTGAGGTGTGATGCCTGACAGCTGACGACTGGGAGCCTGCGCCCGAATCCCGGAGCCCGATGGCCGACGCCCAATGCCACACGCCCGACGGTCGACGCCCGCGTATCGACCACCTCGCGCTGCCGACGGCCCATCCGACAACAGGCCGGGTCGCCCACGACTCACTCCGCCGGAAACCCCACCGCCATCAGCCCCAACGGCTCGTGCCCGTACGGCAGAAGCGACGGCCGCACCCCCCGCAACAGCTCGTCGTCGAACCCGGCGACCAGCACAGCGCCCAACCCGGCCTCCGCAGCCCGCAGATACACGTTCTGACTCGCGTGCCCCGCCTCCAGCCACACATACCGCTGACCACGCAGTCCGCGCGGCGGCTGATCCGCGAAGTGCCGGGTGGCGGCCGCCAGGTCACCGCTCAACAACAGCAGCGCCGGCGCTTCCCTCAGCCACTCCCGATCGACGAGCGTCGTCCCCGCGACCCGCTCCCGCAGATCTCCCTCCGCGACGGGCCTCAGCTCGTGCGCCCCCGCCTCGTACCGATAGGCCCCCGGGTCGAGCCCCTCCACAGCCCCGGCGATCAACGTCACCCCCAACGGATACAGCCCGTGCGCCGACGGGCCCACCCGATGCCCTTCACCCGTCTCCCCCTGCGCCGCCCACAACAGGCCCCCGACCTGCTCCCGGTCGACCGCCCGCCCCGCGAAACACCGCGTACTGCGCCTCCGCCGCAACAGGGAGAAGAGCCCACCCTCACCACCCGTCTCACGCCCGACTCCGCCCACCGGCCCCAGACTCACCCGCGCCCCGTCCATGAACCCAGGCAAACACGCGGCACCGACAGCGGCCGCAGCCCGCGCACACGAAGAAGCCCCCTCCGTCCCCGAAGAGGGCTTCCGCGATGCTGCCGGATCAGCCGACGCCCGCCGCTCCGACCTCAAGGCACACGGCGACGTACCCGGCGCCTTCCGGCTCCACGCCCGCCCGGAAGACGGCAAGACCGCTCCGGCCGTGAGCGCGAGGAAGCGTCTGGTTCACATCCAACGGGAGAGTGAGCAGTTGGAACTGCCCGCGTACCGCAACGGGCCCCGCCACGACCTCGACCACGGTCTCGCCAGTCGACACCCTGCCCGTGGCGCCCCCGACGGTCCGTCACCACCGGTCCGGAGCTCTGTCAGAAATACAGAATCCGGAATCCCAGTAGCCAAGTCCCGAGGTGATAGAAACCCCAAAGAAGATTGATAAAATGCACAGTACGCCCAACGAACGGCGCGACGTCTGCGGAGCAGCCGCACGGGTGTTACGTATACCCACGAACAGACCGTAAAGCACGGACATGTACATCAGTCCGTAGAACAACAAGATACCGATAGCTCTGGCGTCGATCGAAAGACTGACGACAAAGCGGAAGCTGATTAGTCCCGCGATGTACCCGAAGGCCGCAACAGTGATGCCGACCCACGGGTTTCCCCACCAGCTCCCGGCGGACCTGGGCGCATGATTTTCGGGAGGAACCGGTGGCGGCTGGATGGGGTCGTAAGCCGGTCGTTCGGGGATCGGCGTCGGTTGCGCGACCGACGTCCGGCGCGAGACGGGCATCTGCATGGCGGCGAGAATCATGGACCGCATCTGCCCGGCGCTGGACGGCCTCTTGTCCGGCTCCTTGTCCAGGGATCTGGAGATCAGTCTCTGAACCGCTTCGGGTACCGTGACGCCCAGGCTCGACAGCAAAGGGGGCGCCGAGTGGACATGGTGATACAACAAAGCGGCCTCTGACTCCGCATGAAAGGGCCGTCTACCCGACAGAAGCTCGAAAAGGAGAACACCCGTCGGGTAGAGATCACTCCTGTGATCGAGTTCCTTTCCTTGGGCCTGCTCAGGCGACATGTAGTGGGCTGTGCCGACCACCGTTCCCGTCCGGGTGATCGGTGAGGCATCCGCCGCTATGGCCCTGGCAATTCCGAAGTCCAGAACTTTCACGTCGCCGTCCATGGTCATCATGACATTGGCCGGTTTGATGTCCCGGTGAATCAGTCCAGCTTTGTGGCTCGCAGCCAGACCATCCAACACGTCCGCGGTGATCCGCAGGGCTTCATCGACGGGCATCGGGCCGGCGGAGACGAACTGGCTCAGGGGACGGCCTTCGACGAATTCCATCACCATGTAGGGGACGGAGTCGCCGTCGGGGACCGGCTCCTCTCCTATGTCGTGAACCGCGACAACTGTGGGGGTGTTGAGCCCTCCCACCGCCCGAGCCTCTTGCTGGAACCTGGCCCTGAATTCCTCGCTCGCGGCTGCGCGGTGCATCACCTTCACCGCGACCTTGCGTCCTAACGCACTGTCGACGGCCTCGTGAACAGTAGCCATACCACCACGGCCGACAGTTTGGATCAGCTCGTAGCGGCCCGCACCAACCGATGTCAGGCCCTCCCCCTCGTACACGCGTCCTCCTGCCAACTCCCCCTGTTGGATACAGACGATGCCAGCGAATGACTGAGGCGAACAAGGCGTCAAAACAGCCATCGCTCCACCCGAAAAATGATCGCCGGACCCGGACGGTGCTCGCTTGGCTCGTCAGAGATCTTCTCCACGTATGACCAGAGCGATGACCACCGGCACATCGAGCCGAAACCGTCAGCGATCAGCTGTGATCGGAGAGCGGCACAGGCCGGCCTCCGGTGAGACGCACCAATCCTTGCGCTGTGCCTCGGCTCCGCCCGGTGAAGCGTCGAGGCGGCGCAGGCAGGACGCGATCGACCTCGACGCGTACGAGCTGTACCCGAACCATTGGTTCCGGCAGGCCGGTTCTCCGCGTGATCCCGTCGCGGGACGCCCGGCGCACCGCCGGCGTGCTCCTCGTCGTGCCCAAGGCCCACCCGGGGGTGGCCCAGCACATCCTGCGGAGGCTCACAGGCCACGATGACCATGGACGTCTGCCGAAGCGCCGATGAGGCCGGGCCCGGGACCGCCCGCCCCCCGGCAGCTCTCGGAAGCGCTACGGGTGGAGCAGCCGCGTAGGAGGCCGTAAGAGGTCGTTGCTGTGCTCCACTGCCGTACGGCCCAACGCAAGAGGGCCCCGGGGTGACCCGGGGCCCTCTGAGCTGCTGCGCGCTCGGCAGGATTCGAACCTGCAACCTTCTGATCCGTAGTCAGATGCTCTATCCGTTAAGCTACGAGCGCTTGGCTTCCCGGCGGTTTTTCTTGCCGGTCGGCGTTGCGGGAACAACATTACATGACCTGCGACCGGAGGCGAAATCCGATCGACGGACCGCCTCTGACCTGCGGAAACTCCTCTGAGGAAGGTGTAGGGCGGGACAGCCCGGGGGAGCCGGCGGGGCGGATGCGGTGGGGGTGTCGGCGGGGTGGGAACTCGCTGTAGTTCGGTGGATACCGAGAGGGGTCGGAGTGCCCCGGGAAAACGAAGAAGCCCCGGCGCTGGGCCGGGGCTTCGGAGACCTTGACGATCTGAAGCGGAGGCTCCGGGATTTGAACCCGGGATGGGGGATCACCCCAAACCGCATTAGCAGTGCGGCGCCATAGACCAGACTAGGCGAAGCCTCCAGCACACATCCGTCCCCGGAGGGGCGGTAAGTGTGGTGCCGATGATGGCACAGCCACCGGGGCTGTCACCAATCGGCCCCCACGGTACTCGTCGCGGGAGCCCAGGGCAAAGCGTTACGGAGGCCGTCTCCGTCACTCGGTGTCACTCAGCGGAGTGGCGTGAAGGGGGCGCAACGAGGGCGTGGGTGGGGCGTTGGGGCTGGGAGGGGCGCGGCCCGCGCCCCGTTCGCCCCGGAACACATGGGAGTTCCCGTGCCACGTCGCACCGATCTGTCAGCGCCCTCGTCGCACTCGCCGTCGCACTCGTCTCCACACCCGTCCCCGACGCCTTCGCCGGAGTCGTCACCGGCGTCGTCGCCGTCCGTCGTGCGACTGCTGTCGTCGTGTTCCCCCGCGCGCCGGGCGGCGACCGGGCTCGTCTCCGCGGCCTTGCTCGCGGCCACGGGTGTGCTCGCCGGGGCGGGGCCGGCGGGGGCGGCGCCGAGTGGGGGTCCGGGCACGGTCGCCGGTACGGGTGATGTGCTGAGGTTCACCGTCCGGGACAGCGGGGATCCGGCGTACGACGGGACGTACGAGCTGCGCTGTCGTCCGGCGCGTGGTGGCCATCCGGCGCCGCTGCGGGCGTGCGGGGCGCTGGACCGGGCGGAGGCGGAGGGCAAGGAGCCGTTCCGCGCGGTGCCGTCGGGGGCGATGTGCACGATGGTCGACGGTGGGCCGGCGACCGCGCGGGTGACCGGTTTCTGGCATGGACGGGCGGTGGACGCCGAGTTCAGCCGGCACAACGGGTGCGAGATCGACCGCTGGCAGGCGCTCGTTCCGGCGCTGCCGCGGGTGCGCTGACGGCGAGCGTGCTCACGGCGGGTGCGCCCACGGCGGGTGCGCTGACGTCGAGTGGGTCGTCGGCCGGTGGTTGGCCGCGGCCGGGTGTGCGGGGCGCTCAAGGAGGGCGGGTGACGGGCGGGTTCGGAGGTCGGACGGGGGTTGTTCCGGGGTCGTGCGGGGGTCGTTCGGGTGGGCGCCTGGAGGGGGCTGTGCGCCTGTTCCGTGCTCCCGGTGCCCCCTCCGGGACCCCACCGGCCTCCACCGTCCCTCCCCGCATCCGGCGCCGCGTGTGCTGTCGCTCCCCGTAGACTCCCCCCTGTGACACGCCCGGGGTGGACGACAGACCGGCAGTCGTGACCTGACGGACCAACGCGGAAGAAACGGGCGGATGTCACGAGCACCGTGAGGTCAGCAGGAGGGAACACTCGCCGTGAGCAGCAGGCCATCCCGAGGCGCTGCTCGCCTCGCCGCCATACTCGACGCCCTGCCCGACGCACTGCTCCTGGTGAACTGCAACGGCACGGTCGTCAATGCGAACACCATCGCGCTGGAGGCATTCGAGACACCCGGGACAGCACTGGTGGGCCGTGGACTGCTCGACCTGCTGCCCGAGTTCGACTCGAAGCGGATCCCCGGGTCGATGCGGCGTCCCGATGAGGCAGCGCAGGCGCAGGGCCGCCAGAAGCCGACCCGCATGGTTGCGCGGCGGACGGACGGCACCGAGTTCCCGGTCGAGGTGACCAGCACCAACCTGGAGGACGGGCGCACCCCGTACGCCTCCGCTTTCGAGGCCGCGTACGCCGATCACGGCGCGGGCAACGGGTTCACCGGGGACGAGCTGTTGATGCTCGTCGTCCGTGATCTGACCGGCACGCTGGACACCGAGGCCGAACTGGCCCGCCAGCAGCGGCAGACGGAGATGATCCTGCGGGCGGCCTCCGAGGGGGTCGTCGGGGTGGACGCCGAGGGGCGGATCGTCCTCGTCAATCCGGCGGCGGCACAGATCCTCGGCTACCGCGCGGGGGATCTGGGCGGGCGCCGGCTGCATCCGTTGCTGCACCACGCACGGCCGGACGGCAGCCCCCTCCCGTACGAGGAGACGCCGCTCGCCGACACGTTGCGCTCCGGCCGCAAGCACCGGGTACGCGCCGGTCAGGTGCTGTGGGCGAAGGACGGGCGGGCCGTGCCCGTCGACATGACGACGGCGCCGGTGCGGGACGGCGAGCAACTGGTCGGAGCGGTGCTGGCGTTCACCGACCGGCGGCCGTACGACGCGCTGCGCGCACGGCACGAGCAGCTGCGGGCCCTGCTCCAGGACGCGCTGCGCGGGCCGTTGGAGCAGTTGCGCAGCGAGCTGGCCGGGCTGGCGTCCGATCCGGCGGGGCAGCTGTGGCCGGAGGCGAACCAGGTGCTGCACCATCTGGCGGCCGGCTACTCGCGGATGACGACGCTCGTCGACAACGTCCTCGGCTATCAGCGGCTGGACGCGGGGCTGGAGCGGCTGCGGCCGGAACCGGTACCGGTGGACGCCGTGGTGAACGCCGGTGTCGAAAGCGCTATCGAGCTGATCGGGCCGGGCCGGGCCCAGTTCGCCGTGCACGCTCCGTCGACGGAGGCGGAGGTCGACCCGGAGCGGCTGGCCGTGGCGCTCGCCCATCTGATCGCGGATGTCGCCGGGGTGGACGCGACCGGCTCGGCCCCCGCGGCGCCGCCTGCCGGGGTGGACCCGACGATCGTGGTCGCCGCGGCGCAGCGCGGCGGGGCCGACGGGGTCGTACGGATCGAGGTGCGCGGGCCCTACGGCGGCGGCAGCGCCGTCCACGAACCGCTGGTGCGCGGGGTCGTCACCCGGCACGGCGGTGTCCTCCAGACCCACGAGGTGCCGGGGTCGGCGGGCAGCGCGTACGTCCTGGAGGTTCCCGTCACCGCCACGGGTGAGGCGGCGCGCGGTGCCCGCCGTGCGCGGGGGGAGCACGGCGACGGCTCGGGCCGCACGCGCGGCGGCAGCCACGCACGGGTCGCGGCGCGCGGCGACGGCGGGGAGAGCGGTGAGGGCGGCCCGGCGACGGCCGTCGGCGGGGCCACCGGGGAGACGACGGTGATGCCCGTGCCGTCCGCGCCCGCGCGCGGCACCGGCGCCGGGGTCTCACCCGGCGGTCCCGGTGATCAGGGCGATTCCACCGGGACCACCGGCGGGCCCGGCGGCGCCGGGGTCGGCGGTGTCGACGGGGCCGACGGGACGGGCGGCGTGGCCGCGATGGGCCCGGAGGCGGGCGCCGGGCGGCCGGACGCGGGGCCGGGGAATGCCGTACCGGGGCCGGGGATGCCGCCGCACGGAACGCCCGCCGGTGGGACGGCTGTTGCTCCCGGGACGGGTGAGCAGGTTCCCGGGGTCGCGGGTGCCCCCGGGGCGGCGCTCGCCCGGCCGGACGACGGCGGCGAGGGCCTGGCCGACGGGGCCGGGCTGACGGACAGGACCGGCCTGACCGGTGGGAACGGTGGCGCCGGGATGAGCGGCGGCGCCGGGATGGACGGTGGCCCGGCGGCCGGGTCCGCCGGTGGTCCGGGGCACCCGGAGAGCGGTACGGCCGGGGCAGCGGTGCCGATGGGCCCGGCGGTGCCGGCGGTACCGCCCATCCCGGCCGTGCCGGATCCGCGGCGGAGCCTGGAGCAGCAGGGGGAGCCGTCGGCGGGCGGGGTTCCGGTTCCGGTGCAGGGCCGTCCGGTGCACGACACGTTCGGGCCCGGGGGCCCCGGCGGGCCCGGTGGGCCGACGGGCGAGGGCGCGGGGTCGGCCGGGGCCGGTGCCGGGGCCGGTGCTGAGGCCGGGCAGGGCATGGGGGCCGGGTCCGCCTCCGCGTCCGGGGCGGGGCTCGGTGAGGAGCCGGTGCACGGGGCCGGGTCCGGCGAAGGGCCGGTGCACGGGCCCGGGGACGGTGCCGGGAGCGGTGCCGCGCACGGGCAACTGCACGGGCAGGCACACGGTCAAGCGCACGGACAGACGCACGGCCAGACGCAGGTGGCGCCCCACGGGCAGGGATCGGCCCCCGGACAGGCGCCCGGGCCGTTGCACGGGCAGGAACACGCCCAGGGACCGGCGCAGGCTCGGGGACCGGCGCAGGTTCAGGGACCGGAGCAGGCGCAGGGGCAGACGCAAGGGCAGGGTCCGGAGCTGGGGCCGCATGCGGTGCCCGGTGGTGAGCAGGGGGCGCCGGCCGGCGAGGTGGTGCCCCCGCCCACGGGCCGACGGCGCCGGGCGCGGCCGAACCCGGCCGAGGAGCAGCCCGAGCAGGCGTCCGGCGCGGAATCCGGGGCTCCGGCGCTGCCGCCCGGCGGCAGCGCGCCCGTGCCGGTACCGGCGCAGGGGTCCGGGCGGCGCGCCCGGCGCGCGCTGGCCGATCCGGCGTCCGGTGCCCGGGTGCACGGCGGCGCGGACGACACGGCGGGCGGGCACGGCTCCGGGCCGCAGGGCGCGGCCGCGGAGCTGCCCGCCGCGCAGGACGCCTCGTGGGATCCGGCGCGGGACGCGTCCGGTGAGGTCCCGCTGGGGGCGGCGGAGCACCGTGCGGTGCACGCCCTCCCCGCTGCCGAGGGCCATGGGCGGTACGGCACGGCCGGTGGCCGGCAGAGCCCGGGCCCTGGCGGAGCCGTCGAGATCGCTCCCGTGGAAGGCGAGGGCGCGCACGGCACGGCGCCGCACGCCCCGGAGGCTCCCGCGGGCTCGGGGGCCGGGGCCGCTCCCGGGGAGGCGGGTCCCGTCGGCACGGTGACGCCCGAGGAGGCGGGGCCGGGCGGGGCCGGGGGAGCCGGTGCGCCCGGGGGCGAGCTGCCGGCCGCCGCGGGCGGTGGCCGCAGGGCTCGGCGCATCGCGGCCGCGCGGGCCCGCGCCGAGGCGGAGGCCGCTGCCCAACGCGGCCCGCAGCATGCGCCGTTCGCGCTGCCGCCGGTGGCCGGGGACGACGCGGAAGCGCCGGGAGCCGGTGGCGGAGCCGCCGGGGCGGCCGGTCCGGCCGCAGCGCAGGACCCGGGCGTACCGGGGGAAGCGCCCGGTGATCGGGAGGCGCACGGTGCGGCCCCGCACGCTCCTGGTGGCGCCCCCGGAGCAGGAGTTCAGCCCGGGGCGGGCGTGCCCGGGGCGGGGCTTCAGCCGGTCACGGGTGCGCCCGGGGAGTCCGGGCCGTCCGGTGCGCAGGACGAGCAGACGGCCCAGGCGGCGCAGGCGCAGCCGGCGGAGCGCTCCGTCGTGGCGGCCAGCCCGATCCTGGGCGGCGGACCGCTGCCCGAACAGGTGCCGCAGCAGTCGGGGAGCCCCGCGGCAGAGTCGGCGAAGCAGGCCGGGCAGACCGGGCACACCGAACAGACCGGGCAGGCCGGTTACGCCTCGTCCCCTCAGCAGGAGCGGGCGGGGCTGCCGGAGCGCCGGGGGCTCGAACAGGGCCCGCGGGTGCGGACCTTGGGCCAGGGCGTGCCGTTCACCGAACGGATGCCCGAGCAGGCGGGGCACCAGTGGTCCGGGCAGCAGACACCTGCCGGCCCGGCATCGCCGGCAGCGGCGTCGTCGGGGCCGGGAACGGCGGCCTCGACGCCCTCGACCGTTTCGGCCATACCGTCCACTCCGTCGACGCCCGGGCCGCCGCCCGGTTCGGGCCGTCGGCGCAAGCTGGCCACGCCGCAGGAGAAGCCGGAGCAGGAGAGCCCGCAGACGGCGGGCCGGACGGAGAGCGCACAGCCGTCCGAGCCGGGACAGCAGTCCGGTCCGGGCCCGCTGCCCGGGCCGATGCCGATGCCGCAGCCGGCTCCGCAGCCGCAGCAGTCCACCGGGGCGTACGGGGCGGGGCAGTACGAGAGCGGGCCGCAGGAGTTCGCCGTCGGTGCCGCCGCGGCGACGTCCGGCGGGGACTCGGAGGGCCCGGAGCCGCTGGACGGGCCGGACAGCCCGGTGGAGATCGCCGACGGCCGCGGGCTCCGGCTGCCGCCGCAGGCGGTGGACGACGAGCTGCCGCCCGAGCCGCTGGACAACCCGCGCCGGCTGCTGGTGTGGCCGGAGCCGGACGTCTCCACACAGCAGGCGCTCTCCGAACGCGGCTACCGGCCCGTCCTGGTGCACTCGCGCGAGGAGGTGGACGCGCAGATCGCGGCGTACCCGGCCGCGCTCTTCGTCGACCCGCTCACCGGGCCGATCACCAGGACGGCGTTGCAGTCGCTGCGGACGGCCGCGGTGGCCGCCGAGGTTCCCGTCCTCGTGACGGCCGGTCTCGGGCAGGCGACGCGCGAGGCGGCCTACGGCGCCGATCCGGCCGTGCTGCTCAAGGCGTTGGCGCCGCGGGACAGCGAGCAGCATCCGCCCCGGGTGCTGCTCGTCGAGGAGCACGAGGCCATCGCGCGCGCCTTCGCGACGACGCTGGAGCGCCGGGGCATGCAGGTGGCGCACGCGCCCACCGACTCCGAGGCGGTGAACGTGGCCGCGCAGGTACGGCCGAACCTCGTCGTCATGGATCTGATGCAGGTGCGGCGCCGACGGGCGGGGATCATCGACTGGCTGCGGGTGAACGGCCTGTTGAACCGGACGCCGTTCGTCGTCTACACCTCTGCCGGTCTGGACGAGGCCGAGCTGCCGGGCCTCGCCTCCGGGGAGCGGGTGCTGTTCCTGGCCGAGCGTTCGACCAGCGCGGAGGTGCAGTCCCGGATCGTCGACCTGCTGACGAAGATCGGCGCCAACTGACCGCTCACGCGCCTCGCCGGATCGGATGAGGGGGCCCTGCCCCCACGCCCTCGTCGGGGCCGCCCCGACCGGGAGGGACGGGGCCCGGCCGGGGCATGCGGCGAGCAGCGAGCGAGAAACGGCGAGCGGCGAACCGGCCGTCGGTGTGCGGCGGTTGGGCTGCGCACCGCACCGCGCAGCGGCCCCCGTACTCAGGACCGTGGGGTGGGGCGGGCCGGTGGCCTCGGGTGGCAGGCGTTCAGGCGGAGTGGGTCAGTTCGGTGACGTCCAGCTCGCCGGCCGCGTACCGGGCGCGGAGCACCTTCTTGTCGAACTTGCCGACGCTGGTCTTCGGCAGGCTCTCCACCGTGGCCCAGCGCTCCGGCAGCTGCCAGCGCGCCACGTTCTCGCCGAGGAAGGCGCACAGCGCCCCGTACGGTACGGGCCCGTCCCGGAACGCGACGGCGGCCAGCGGGCGTTCGCCCCACTTGTCGTCCGGTACCGCGATGACGGCGGCTTCCGCGACGGACTCGTGTGCCATCAGTACGTTCTCCAGCTCGACGGAGGAGATCCACTCCCCGCCGGACTTGATGACGTCCTTGGCCCGGTCGGTCAGCGTGAGGTATCCGTCGGGGCTGATCACACCGACGTCGCCGGTGCGCAGCCAGCCGTCGGGGCTGAACTTGTCCTCGGGGCGGAGCGGTTCGGCGTCGGCGCCGCCGAAGTAGGCGGCGGCGATCCAGGGGCCGCGCACCTCCAGCTCGCCGGGTGAGCGCCCGTCCCAGGGGGCGAAACCGCCGCCCGGTGCGGCGAGCCGCGCCTCGACGCCCGCGGGGAAGCGGCCCTGCGTCACCCGGTACGGCCACTCCTGTTCGGCGGTGAGCCCGGCGGGCGGGTGGGCGACGCTGCCCAGCGGCGAGGTCTCCGTCATGCCCCACGCCTGGCGCACGAGGACCCCGTGCCGCTGTTCGAACGCCTCCATCAGGGCGGGCGGGCAGGCCGAACCGCCGATGGTGACGGTGGCCAGGCAGGAGATGTCGCGCGGCCTGGCGTCGAGTTCGGTCAGCAGCCCCTGCCAGATGGTGGGGACGGCGGCGGCGTGCGTGGGCCGCTCCCGTTCGATCATCTCGGCGAGCGGGCCGGGTTGCAGGAACCTGTCCGGCAGCAGCAGATTGATACCGGTCATGAAGACGGCGTGCGGCAGACCCCAGGCGTTCACATGGAACATGGGGACGACCGGGAGCGTGGTGTCCTTATCGGTCAGGCCCATGGATTCGGCCATGTTCACCTGCATCGAGTGCAGATAGACCGAACGGTGCGAGTAGACCACGCCCTTGGGCTCGCCGGTCGTCCCGGAGGTGTAGCACATGGCCGCCGCGGTGCGCTCGTCCAGCTCCGGCCAGTCGTAGGTGGTGGGGCGGCCGGCCAGGAGTTCCTCGTAGTCGTGCACCCGGGGGCGGCAGTCGGCGGGCAGCGCGTCGCCCGGGTCGTCGCCCACGACGACGAGGTGTTCGACGGTCTCCAGGCGCGGCAGCAGCGGGGCCAGGAGCGGCAGCAGGGTGTGGTCGACGAGGACGACGCGGTCGGCGGCGTGGTTGATGATCCAGGTCAACTGCTCGGCGGGCAGCCGCAGGTTGAGCGTGTGCAGGACGGCGCCCATGCCGGGGACGGCGAAGTACGCCTCCACATGGCGGCTGTTGTTCCACATGAGCGTCGCGACCCGGTCGTCGCGCCGTATGCCGAGCCCGTCGTGGAGCGCGTGCGCGAGCTGCGCGGCACGCTGCCCGGTGGCGCGGAAGGTCGTACGGTGCGGTTCGCCTCCGGTCCAGGTGGTGATCCGGGAATCGCCGTGGATCGTCGAACCGTGCTGGAGGATACGCGAGATGGTCAGCGGTACGTCCTGCATCGTGCTCAGCACCGGGGCCTCCCGAGGCGTGGATTGCGCGGAGTGAGAGCGCATTACGCACCGGTAATGCGCGGGCTTCCGCGGAAGCCTGCCACCGACCCAGCGGTATGTCACGAGTGCGGAGCGCACTCCGGGCCACCCGGGCGCGACACGGGCGCCGGGCGCACCGGGCCGCCGCGCCGCCGGTCAGGCGGCCAGCGGCTCCTCCTCGCCGTACTCCCCGAGCGCGGTGCCGGGCTCGCCGGACTCCTGCGCGGGGCGCACCCGCGCACCGTCCCGGTACGCGCGGCGGCCGGCTCTCCCCTCGTACGCGAGGGCGCCGCAGGAGCCGACGATCCGGCCTGCGGGCGCCGCCGCGCCCTCGGACGCGCCCGGTGCCTCCGGCGCGCCCGCGCTCCGGCCCGGGGACGCGGCCTCCGGGGAGACGGCTGCCGAGGCGGCGGCCCCCGGCGACGACGCGCCCAGGACGTCCGAGGCGAGCTGTGCGTCCTCCCGCAGCTTCGCCAGGGCGCGGGAGACCGCGCTCTTGACGGTGCCGACCGAGACGCCGAGCACCTCGGCGGTCTGCATCTCGCTGAGGTCCTCGTAGTACCTCA
Organism: Streptomyces cacaoi; assembly: GCF_006539165.1. Classification (GTDB taxonomy): domain Bacteria; phylum Actinomycetota; class Actinomycetes; order Streptomycetales; family Streptomycetaceae; genus Streptomyces; species Streptomyces cacaoi. The sequence goes on from NZ_BJMM01000014.1 coordinate 13,876, forward strand.
GGACGACCATGGCGCGCTGCCGCGCGGGCAGCTTGCCCACCGCGCGCCACATGGCGTCCCGGACGGCCTGCTGCTCCGCCGGATCCGGCGAGGGCAGCGGATCGGGCTCGGGCAGCTCGTCGCAGGCGAACTCGTCCACCTTGCGCCTGCGCCACTGCGAGGTGCGGGTGTTGACGAGCGCGCGGCGCACATAGCCGTCGAGCGCCCGGTGGTCCTGGATCCGTTCCCAGGCGAGGTACGTCTTGGCGAGCGCCGTCTGGAGCAGGTCCTCGGCGTCGCTCGGGTTGGCGGTCAGCGAGCGGGCGGTGCGCAGCAGCACGGGGCCGCGTGCCCTGACATACGAAGTGAAGGTCAGCGGTGATCCCCCCGTGCCTGGCTGCACGGCAGGGGCGACCCCCGCGTGCGTCGCAGCGGTGGTCCGGGTGTGCCGAACTGTCCCAGGCGTGGTCATGGCTCAACGCTAGAAGTCGCCGGGGCCCCCTCGGATCGACCGGAGGTCCCGAAGCCGCGTCCGCCTCAGGGTGTAGGGGTGGGGCCGCCTACACCTCCTGAAGGTGGAGGCCGCCCCGCGACCGGGTCAGGGACGGGCGTACGGGACGCCTCCCGGGGCGCCTCCGTACGCCCGTGTCCCCCGGCCCCGTACGCCTGTACGCCTGTCCCCGGCCCCCTACGGCTCGTCCCCCGGCCGTCGTCCCCCGGTACGGGGAGCCCGCCGTCGTACCCCCCGGGGGGGGCCGGGCGGAGCGGGGTCATCCGACGACGGCGACGGGGGCGTCCACGAGGTTCTCGTCGATGTGCAGCGTCCGCCCGCCGTACGTCCGCTGCACATTGCCGGAGTGCTGGTGGATCCGGCGGTGCGGCTGCCACGCGCGGGCGTGCAGCCGGCGCTCGGCCGTCACCGACTGCGGCACCCGCCACCGCGCGAACCACATCACGGACGGCAGCCCGCGGGCCCCGGCCGCACGCGCCGTCTCCAGATGGGCGATGCCGGAGTCGGCACTGCTGTAGTAGCCCGCGAGATAGCCCTGTGAGCGGACCGCGTTGTTCCACCCCTGGACGAAGCGCAGGGTGGTCTCGGCGCACTCGGTGTTGTGCCGGTCGTAGCCCTCCATGTCGAGGTAGACCGCGCTGCGCCGGGCCATACCGAGCCGCTGTGCCTGCCGCACGGCGTCCATGCCCTCGCGGCGGCCCTGCTCGTACGGCTCCTCGGTGCTCATCCGCATCTTGCGCTTGTGCGGGGCCGACACACAGGGGGACTGCGAACTCACGTACAGCGGGAGCAGTTTCCAGCCCATGCGGTGCACGGCGTCCACCCACTCCGGGGTGAGGTTCCGCTGCTGCGGACAGGCCCTGCCCCGGCCCCCGATGTACACCCCGACGGCGCCGAAGGGCGAGTCCCGCTTCCAGGTCCGCATGGTCTCCGCCGGGGGCGCCTGACAGGTGTCGAAGGCGCGCCCGTCGAAGATCTCGGCGCCGAAGTCCCGCGGGTCGCCCCGTACCAGGGACGCCTCACCGCCGGGGACGCCCGGGGCGCCGGGGGCCGCCGGGTCGTCGGGCGCGTCCGGCGCCGCCGGGTCGGGCAGCGGGCCCCGATCCTCGGACGGCGCGTCCGGCGCCTCGGGGGAGCCCGGCGAGCGGGGTGCGCCGCCGGAGGCGCCCGGCGAGGACGGCTCGCCCGAGGACGGCTCAGGGGAGGACGGCTCCGCCGGGGACGACGCGGGTGCCGACGGCTCGGACGCCCCGGACGGCGCGGAGGCCCCGGGGGAAGCAGGGCTTCCGGCCGTGTCGGGCGTTCGGGGGGAAGCGGACGGTTCGGAGGGCGTGGCAGCGGTCGGCCGGGTGGACGGCGGCGGGCCGCCGCCCTCGCCGGAAGGTGCGGGAGGGTGGCTCGTGGCCGGATCCGGTGGTGGGACCGCGGCACCCGCGGTGGCGGGCACGGCGGTGGCAGCGGTGGACGCGGTGAACGCGGTGAACGCGGTGAACGCGGTGAACAAGGTCACCACGGCGGCGGCCAGAACGGACATCCGACCGATGATGTGATTTTTCTTCCGCATGGGGCCGAGTGAAGGAGACCGGCCGCGCGGAACCGCTCAGGCACGCCCGCCGCCACTTCGGGTTCCCCCGGATCTCCCCGGATTTCAGCCATCTGCCCCGCACGCCGCGAGATCCGCCCGTACCTGTGCGTGCCTGTGTGCCCGGGCAGCCGAGCCCCGGGCCACCGCCCGGAGACCGCCGCCCCGGCCCCGGCCCCGGCTAAGCGTCCTGCGCCAGGATCAGGCCGGACGTCGGGACGCCCGTGCCCGCGGTGACCAGGACATGGCCGGCGCCCTCGACCTGGTTGACCGCGCTGCCCCGGATCTGCCGCACCCCCTCGGCGATGCCGTTCATCCCGTGCAGATACGCCTCGCCCAGCTGTCCCCCGTGGGTGTTCAGCGGAATCCGTTCCTCCGCGACGAACCCGGCACCCTCCCCGCGCCCGCAGAAGCCGAACTCCTCCAGCTGTGTGAGCACGAACGGGGTGAAGTGGTCGTAGAGGATCGCCACGTCGATCCCGGCCGGTGTCAGCCCGCTGCTGCGCCACAGCTGGCGTGCGACGACGCCGGACTCCGGCAGCCCCGTGATGTCGTCCCGGTAGAAGCCGGTCATCTGTTCCTGCGCACGCCCCGCCCCCTGGGCCGCCGCGGCGATCACCGCGGGCGGGTGCCGCAGCCCGCGCGCCCGCTCGACGGAGGTGACGACGATCGCCTGGCCCCCGTCCGTCTCCTGACAGCAGTCGAGCAGCCGCAGCGGCTCGACGATCCAGCGGGAGGCCGCGTGGTCGGCCAGCGTGATGGGCCTGCCGTGGAAGTGGGCGGCCGGATTGGTCGCCGCGTACTTGCGGTCGACCACGGCCACGTGCCCGAAGACCTCCGGCTCCAGCCCGTAGGTGTGCAGATAGCGCTGTGCCGCCATGGCCACCCAGGAGGCGGGGGTGAGCAGACCGGACGGCAGCACCCAGCCGAGCGCCGCCCCCTCAGCGGAGGGTTCGCGCTGCTGCACACCGGAGCCGAAGCGGCGCCCGGAGCGCTCGTTGAAGGCGCGGTAGCACACCACCGTCTCGGCGATTCCGGCGGCGACGGCCAGGGCGGCCTGCTGCACGGTGGCGCACGCGGCGCCTCCGCCGTAGTGCACCCGCGAGAAGAAGGACAGCTCCCCGATCCCGGCCGCCTGGGCCACGGTGATCTCCGGACTGGTGTCCATCGTGAAGGTCACCATGCCGTCCACATCGTCCGGCGCCAGTCCGGCGTCGTCGAGCGCGGCCCCCACCGCCTCGACGGCGAGCGCGAGTTCGCTGCGGCCGGAGTCCTTGGAGAACTCCGTCGCCCCGATCCCGGCGACGGCGGCCCGGCCCCCGAGCGTGTCCGCACCCCGCAGGCTCATCCCCGCGCTCCCTTCCCGTCACGGCCCGGCAGTTCCACGAGGACGGTGCCGGTCACATGGTCCCCGGCCGCGTTCGCTCCCCGGATCGACAGCTCCACCGTCCGCCCGGGCCCGTGCTCCTCCGCGGCCGGAGCGGGGCGTACGGCGGTGACGCGGCCGGTGAGCGTCATCGTGTCGCCGGGGCGGTTGGGCACGCCGAGGCGGATGGCGACCCGGCGCAGCCGCGCGGCGGGGCCGGCCCACTCGGAGACATAGCGGCCGACCAGCCCGTTGGTGGTCAGGATGTTCATGAAGATGTCCGGGGAGCCCCGCTCCCGCGCCGCCTCGGCGTCGTGGTGCACGTCCTGGAAGTCCCGCGAGGCGAGCGCCCCGGCGACGATCAGCGTCCGGGTCACCGGCACGTCGAGCGGCGGCAGCGCGTCCCCGACGCACACCGGTTCCTCGTCGCCGACCGGGCCGGCGGGCCGGAAGACGGGCAGCACGAGGCCCTCGTCCTCCCCCTCCAGCCGTGCGAAGTCGACCCGGACGGGCATGCCGATCCGCACCCGGCGGTAGGAGATCCCCGCCAGCTGGGCCACGATCCGCACGCCCTCCTCCAGTTCGACGAGGGCCACGGCGTACGGCGGATCGAACGCGGGGAACGGCGGATGGTGCATGACCACGAACGAGTGGACGGTGCCGCGCCCCGACGCCTCCTCGGCCGTCCACTCCCTCGCGCCGCACCCGTTGCAGCCGGGCAGCCAGGGAAAACGCGCTGTCCCGCAGGCCGTGCAGCGCTGGAACAGCAGCTGTTCACGCTCGACGCCCGCCCAGAAGCCGGCGTTGTCGCGGTTGATCACGGGGCGCGGTCGCCGGTTCCCCTTCCGCGCCCGTCCCGCGGGCGGCTCCCCGGTGGAACGCGGCTCGGCCGGGCGGTACTTGAGGATGCGGAAGCGGTGGGTGCCGACGAGCGTGCCACCGGCCCGGACGTCCATCCGCGTCGTGACGAAGTAGCCGGTGCCCAGCCCGGTCCGCTTGCGCGGCGAGACGGACTCGATCACCGAGTCGAAGACGATCTCCTCGCCCGGGGTCAGCGTCCGCACGTACTCCTGTTCGCAGTTGGTCGCGACGACCGAGGTGCAGCCGGCCTCGTCGAGGGCGCCCAGCAGCCCCTCGTAGGCCGCGGACCGGCCGCCCGGGGCGTCGTCGTCCGTCTGCCGGGACGGCTCCGTCAGCCCCGCCATCGTCCACACCTGGAGCATCGTCGGCGGCGCCGAGCCGTCGGCCGGCAGCGGATGCCCGAGCGCCTCGCACCAGTGCCGGATCATCGGCGCGTTGACCGGATCGCGGCCCCGCACGGCCGTGGCGGCCGGCTGCCCCTCGTAGGACGCCAGGCGCTCGTACAGCGGGTCGTCCACGTCCGCGTCCCGTCCGGCAGCCGGTTCCCCCACGCCCGTCTCCTCCCCTCGGCCCGATCAACTGACTGTGCGTCAGTTTCTGACGGGCCGTCAAGTAGTCGGGCCGGCCGGAGGCGGAGGCCGGCGCGCGGAAACGGAACCGCGCGCCCACGGAAGGCCCGTGGACGCGCGGCTTCAGCCCATCCCCATGAGATTCCGGCCGCGGGGGCGGTCGCCCCCGTCATGCCGTCACACCGTCACCACAGGTTGTTGAAGACGACGGTGTAGGTGTTGTTCGTCGTCTCGTTGTCCTGGTCGACGACCGCGCCGTGGCCGGAGACGGTGGCGTTGTTGGCGTTGTTGGTGCTGTTGCCGGCACCCTCCGCGTTCTGCACCTGGACGTTGTCGGCGGCGTTGGAGTTCGCCCCCTCGTCCGCGAAGGAACCGTTGTCGGCCTGTGCCACGCCCGACAGCACCGTGACGGCGAGCGGGACGGCGGCGGCGGCCGAGACGAGACGGACGACCGTGCGGGTGCGTGCCATGTTTCATTCCTCCGGAAAGCGTGAGTGCGCCGCGGGCGCGGCGCTGCACCGAGAAGTGCGCTGTCGTGGACGGCAGTTGGCCCGCTGCCTGGTGTCGCTTGCGACGTCGCGGGACCAGAGTTGCCCAACGTGCCGGTGGTGAACCCCGGACCGCGGCGGCTTTCCCTCGCACGTATGACGACGTGTCGATAAACCCTCTTCGCTCCCGTGCACCCGCGGCACCGCCGCACGCCCCCGGGGCGCCGACCCCTTCCCTGACGTGGGGGAAGGCATCACAGCCGGTGCGGGGAAACCGCTTGCTCCGCTTCCCGGACAGCCGCCCGACGACCCGGCGCACCGCGTGGGGACGACCGCCCCGGGGAGCGCCCCCGGCGCGCCCACGCGTACGCGAAGGGGCCGTCGCTGCCCGGCGGAACAGCTCCCGGAACGCACCCGCGACACCCGCTCAGCCACCGCCCCACGCCGAACCGGCCACCGCACAGCTGTACTTCGGACAGGGGCCTGCCCCGGCCCCGGACGCGCGACGGCCCCTCGCCGGACACCGGTCGACCACCCCGCGCATCCGCACGGCCGCACGCCGTGCCGGGCGCCCCCACCACCCCGGAGCACGGCCCTCCGGAAGCCCGGACCCCGGCCCCGGCCACCCCGTTTCAGGCGTTTCAGGCCGCGCACCACCCCGGGTCGCGACCGGTGAGCGCGAGGACGCGGTCCAGCAGCGGCGCGCCCCGGGGCACGGAGACGGCCGGCCCGAAGAGCCCGGGCACCCCGGCCGGGTCGGCGGTCCGCTCCAGCATCGGAAGCAGCGCGCGCAGCGCCCGCTCGTCCCCCGTGTACGGCTGACCGGTGGCCCGCGCGAGGTCCCAGCCGTGCACGACGATCTCGTCCAGGCCGGTCAGCGCCGCCTCCCCGGCAGGCATCCCGATCCCGGCGACCCGGGTCTCCCCCCGCCAGGCCGCCGGCTCCCGCAGGGCCGCTGCCAGCTCGTCCAGCCGCCGCGGCAAGCGGGCCCGCCAGTCGTCCGGAAGCGGGGTGCTCACCTCGGGCGGAGCGTCCGTGTACGCCGTGTGCTGCTTGCCCGCGGCGTCCCGGAAGGCCGCCGCCCCGTCCAGCACATGCCGCAGCAGATCCCGTACGTCGTACCGCGCACACGGCGTCGCCCGCCCGAGCGCCGCGTCCTCCACCCGCTCCGCGACCCGCGCCAGCTCCCGCGCCGCCGGGCCCGCGTCCACCGGCACCTCACCGCCCGCACCCGCGCCCCCGTCGCTGCCTCTGGCCCCGTTCCCGTCCGTCATCGCGCTCCGCCTTCCGCTTCCGTACGCCCTGTCACCGGCGTGACCGGCGTGACCGGCGTGACCAGCCGTCACCCTGGCCCGCCCGGGCCGCCGGCCGGGCCACCGCCCCCGGGTTCCCCGGGACGCGCTGGGCTCACCGGCCGCCGGCGGGCAGGGCGCGCCGCAGATGGTCGGCCGTGTGTGTGCGGGCGGAGCGCACCATCGTGTGCGGCGTGCCGGAGAACACCACCTCGCCGCCGTGCGCGCCGGCGTCCGGGCCGATGTCGATCACATGGTCGGCGTGCTTGACGATGTCCAGATCGTGCTCGACGACGATCACCGTGTTCCCCGCGTCCACCAGCCGGTCCAACAGCCCCAGCAGAGCGCCGACATCGGCCATGTGCAGCCCGGACGACGGCTCGTCGAACACGTACACGACCCCGGTGCGGTGCAGCCGGTGTGCGAGCTTCACCCGCTGCCGCTCACCGCCCGACAGCATCGACAGCGGCCGCCCCAGCGTCAGATATCCGAGCCCGACCTCCCGCAACGGCGCCAGCCGGTGCAGCACCACCGGATCGGTGAAGTGTGCAAGCGCCTCCTCGACGGTCATCTCCAGCAGCTCGGCGACGTTCCGCCCTGCCAGCCGGTATCCGAGCACCTCCTCCCGGTAGCGCCGCCCCGCGCACAGCTCGCACACCGTGGTCACCGGATCCATGAACGCCATGTCCATCGTCACCGTGCCGCGGCCCTGACAGCCCGGGCAGGCGCCCTTCGAGTTGAAGCTGAACAGCCCCGGATCGACCCCGTGTTCGCGTGCGTACGCCCGCCGTACCGGATCCCAGATCTCGGTGTACGTGGCCGGCGTCGACCGCGCCGAGATCCCGGCCGCCGACTGATCGAGCACCACGGCCTCCGCGCACTGCTCCACCAGCACACCGGTGACCAGCGACGACTTCCCCGAACCCGCGACCCCGGTGACGGCCGTCAGCACCCCCGTGGGGAAGTCCACGTCCACGCCCTTGAGGTTGTGCAGCGCCGCGCCCCGCACCGGGAGCACACCATCCGGCGACCGCAGCCGCCCCGCCGGCTTCAGCCCCCGCGGCTCCCGGAAGTGCCGCCCGGTGACGGTGCCGCTCTCCGCGAGCTTCTCCACCGTGCCCTCGAAGACCACCCGGCCCCCGCCCGCACCGGCGCCCGGCCCCATGTCGATCACATGGTCGGCCCGCGCGATCACCTCCCGGTCGTGCTCGACGACCAGCACCGTGTTGCCCTTGTCCCGCAGGGCGAGCAGCAGCGTGTTCATCCGGTCCACGTCCCGCGCGTGCAGGCCCACGCTCGGCTCGTCGAAGACGTACGTCATCCCCGTCAGGCTGCTGCCCAGATGGCGCACCGTCTTCAGCCGCTGCCCCTCGCCGCCCGACAGCGTCCGCGTCGGCCGCTCCAGCGTGAGATAGCCCAGCCCCACCTGCTCGATCCGGCGCAGCACCGCCAGCACGGCATCCACCGCCGGTCCGCCCACCGGGTCCCGGGCCACCCGCGAGCGCTCCAGCACCCCGGTCAGCTCCCGCACCTCCAGCGCGCACAGCCCGGCGAGGGAGCGCCCCTCGATCAGGGACGCGCGGGCACGTGCGTTGAGCCGCGCGCCCTCGCACTCCGGGCACACCACCTCGTGGACGACCGCCTCGGCGTGCCTGCGGTCCCGCTCGCCCAGCGACTCCAGGCCGGGCGCGATGAACCGCCGCGTGAAGCGCGGCACGACCCCCTCGTAGTCGTTGAACGCGATGTTCCCCGCGTCGTCGCCCTGCGGACGCTGCGTCCTGAACCCGCCGCCGTACAGCAGCAGTTCCCGCTCCTCGGCCGAGAAGTCGCCCAGCGGCTTGTCCGGGTCGAACACCAGCGGCCCCCGGCCGAGGCTCTCCTTGCCCTCGTACCGGCGGATCTGGGCGTACCGCTTCCAGTAGTTGGTGCCCACGGCGAACGCCGGATGCCGGATCGCCCCCTCGTTGAGCGACTTCGACTCGTCCAGCAGCCTGCCCAGGTCCAGCTCCACCGTCCGGCCGAGCCCCTGACAGTGCGGACACATGCCCTGCGGATCGTTGAACGAGTACAGGTTCGACGAGCCCGCACTCGGCCGGCCGCACCGCGAGAACAGCACCCGCAGCACCGGATGCACATCCGTCATCGTCCCCACCGTCGAACGCGCCCCGCCACCGACCGGCTTCTGGTCGACGACGATCGCCGGCGTCAGATTCTCCAGCCGGTCGAACGCCGGCCGCTCGTACCGCGGCAGCCGATTGCGGACGAACGAGGGGAAGACCTCGGCCAGTTGGCGCTGCGACTCGACCGCCACGGTGCCGAACACCAGCGACGACTTCCCCGAACCCGACACCCCCGTCACCACCGTCAGCCGGCCCCGCGGAATCCGCACCCGCACCTCGCGCAGATTGTTCTCCCGGCCTCCGACCACCTCGATGTCGCCACCGACACCCGCACCGACCCCGTCCACCCGTCCTCCTCACGCAACGCTGAAACCCCCAGCCTCACGCGCAAACCAGACACCTTCTGTCAGGTATCCAAAACCACCTCACCGCCCGCCCGCTCCACTCCCCGGGAACCCCGGCCACCCCGCCCCCGGCCAGCACAAAGGGGCGCCCCGAATCCGGGACGCCCCTCGATGAGCTGGGCCTTCATCCACCCTGCGGAGGCGGTGGGATTTGAACCCACGGAGACATCGCTGCCTCGACGGTTTTCAAGACCGTTCCCTTCGGCCGCTCGGGCACACCTCCCCGCGCCGTGCTGGACGGCGCCGAAGACAGCCTAGCGTGTGGCTTCGGGCCGCCGGGGCGCGAGGGCGTGAACGGGCAGGCCGGAAGGGGCCGTCGGCCCGTGGGCGCCCGGGAGGGGCGGCCACGGGCAGCGGCCGGGTGGAGGCGCGGCCTACTGGTCGTCGCCCTTGCGGGTGCCCAGGGTGACCTCGACCTTGCGTTCGTCGCCGCCCCGCTCGAACGTGATCTGGACCTTCTCGCCGGGGCTGTGGGTCCAGATCGTGCCGATCAGGGTCGGTCCGCTGTCGATGACGGTGTCGTCGAGCTTGGTGATCACATCGCCCGGCTTCAGGCCCGCCTTGTCGGCCGGGCCGCCCGGGGTGACGGCCTCGTCGGTACCGCCCTCGCCGGTGCGGGCCACGGTGGCGCCGTTGCCGTTGCCGCCCATCTCGACGGTCGCGCCGATCATCGGGTACACCGGCTGGCCGGTCTTGATGAGCTGGCCCGCCACCCGCTTTGCCTGGTTGATCGGGATGGCGAAGCCGAGGCCGACGCTGCCTCCGGACTGGCCGCCGCCGCCCATGCCACCGCCGCCACCGCCCGGCTGGATCGCCGAGTTGACGCCGATGACCGCGCCCTTGCCGTCCAGCAGCGGGCCGCCGGAGTTGCCCGGGTTGATGGAGGCGTCCGTCTGGAGCGCGCTCATGTACGACGCCTTGCTGCCCTGCCCGTCGCTGGAGGCGACGGGGCGGTTCTTGGCGCTGACGATGCCGGTGGTGACGGTGCCGGAGAGGCCGAAGGGAGCGCCGATCGCGATCGTCGCGTCGCCGACCGCCACCTCGTTGGAGTTCGCCAGCGGCAGCGGCTCCAGCTTGCGGTCGTCCGCGCCCTTCAGCTTCAGCACGGCGATGTCGTAGCCCTGGGCCTCGCCGACGACCTTCGCCTGGTACTTCTTGCCGTCCGAGAACGTCGCCGTCAGCCGGCCGCCCCGGGTGCTGTTGGCCACCACGTGGTTGTTCGTGAGGATGTGGCCTTCCTTGTCGTAGACGAAGCCGGTGCCCGTGCCCTCCTCGCCGCCGCCGGACGACTGGAGCGTCACCACGCTCGGCACCGCCTTGGCCGCTATGCCCGCGACGGACTTGGGCGACCGGTTCAGCGTCTTCGGGTCGGTGGACGAACTGACCGTCGTCGTCCCGCCGTCGCCCTTGTTGGCCGCCCAGTAGCCGAGGCCGCCGGCCACACCGCCGACCACGACGGCCGTGGCGACGAACGCCGCGAACAGCCCGCCGCGCCGCTTACCGGGCGGGGGGCCTGCGGGCGGCATCGCCCACGGGTTCGGCGGACCGCCGTCGGAGCCGCCACCGCCGTACGGGGGAGGCGGCGGGGCCTGGCCGTAACCGGAACCGCCCCGAGCGCCCCAGCCCCAGCCGCCGGGCGCACCGCCCTGCGGAGGCATGCCGCCGCCCGGGGGAGTCTGCGGAGGCTTGTGCAGATCCGGGCCCTGCGCAGGGCCCTGCCCGTATCCGGCCGGGTGCGGGGGCTGCTGGGGCGGGGGCGCGGCGGGCGTCTCCTGGCGCGGCTCCAGCACCGCAGTGTCCTCGGCACGGCCGGCCGGCTCGCCGCCGCGGCCCGCGGCAGAACCCGGGGCGGAGCCGGAAACGGAACCCGAAGCGGAACCCGAAGCGGAAGCGGAATCGGCAGCCGGGGCGGGTGCTTCGGAGGTCGCCGGGGGTGCGGCCTGCGCGGGGGAAGCGGCGTCGGCGGTGTCGGCGGCAGCGGCGGGCGCGTCCGCCGGGGCGGCGGGGGAGGCGGCGGCGGAAGTCTCGGAGGCAGCAGGGCCCGCCGGGGCGGACGGTGCAGCGGGAACGCCGGAATCCGCGCCGGCCCCGCCGCCGGCCGGTGCGCCGGTGGACGGGGCGTCGGCCGGCGCCGGTGGCGTGGGGTCCGGCCCCGCCGCAGGCGGCACGGCAGCGCCCTCGTTCTCGGTGCTCACAGCTCACTCCTCATCGGGGACACGACATCGCGGGGACGGTGATCACATATTCGGGTATCCGAAGCCAGTTTTTCCCATCGTGCGTCAGCAGGACGTAAGCGGAGGGGGTCGGCCCGGCACCGGTCCTTATCCCGGGCCGACGTGGCCGCGTACGCGGGGGTCGCGTAGGGGTCCGCGGCGCTCCGTGGCCCGGAGCCCAGCGTAGGGGTGCGCGCTGAGCACCGCTCCTCGGCCGTACGCCGCACGCCCCCGTCCAAGCCCCGTGCGCCCTCGCGAACGGCCGCCCGACGCGGCCTTCCTGGGCGACGACCGGCGCCGCGGGCGGTGCGGGGCACCGTGCCGTCCGGCGCCGCCCCGATGGGACGATGACCTGGTGAGCCAGGAGACCGCCACCGGGAGCGGACGGCGTCCGCCGCGCACCGTGTCCGTCATCGCCCACCGCGGCGCCTCGATGGAGGCGCCCGAACACACCCTCGCCGCGTACCGCAGAGCCATCGAGGAGGGCGCCGACGGGCTGGAGTGCGATGTCCGGCTCACCGCCGACGGCCATCTGGTGTGCGTGCACGACCGCCGCGTCAACCGCACGTCCAACGGGCGCGGCGCGGTCTCCGCCCTGGAGCTGGCGGACCTGGCCGCGCTCGACTTCGGCTCCTGGAAGGACCGGCACGCCGACCCGTACGAACTGCCGGACAGCGCCGTCGACACCGACGCGACGGACGGCCGCACGGGACTGGCCGGGCCCCTGCTGCCCGTCTCCGAACGCCCCGCGGAACGCCCCGCGGAACGCCCCATGGGACACCTCGCGGAGCACCCCGGAGAACACGCGGCCGAACGCCCCGGCACCCGCCCGGACAGCCGTCGGAGCGGCCGTCCCGACGGCCGCTCGGACAGCGACCCGGCGGCAGGCCCCGGCACCGCTCACGGGCCGGACGCCGTCGACCCGGAGCGCACCTCCGTCCTCACTCTCGAACGGCTGCTCCAACTGGTGGCCGAGGCCCCGCGCCCGGTCGAGCTGGCGATCGAGACGAAGCACCCCACGCGCTGGGCGGGACACGTCGAGAAACGGCTCCTGGAACTCCTCGACCGCTACCGGCTGCGCACCCCCGTACGGGTCATGAGCTTCTCCGCCCGCTCCCTGCACCGGGTCCGCGCGGGCGCACCGCATCTGCCGACCGTCTATCTGATGCCGTTCCTGCTGCCCCGGCACCGGGACGGCAGGCTGCCTCCCGGGGTGCGGATCGCCGGTCCGAGCATGCGTCTGCTGCGCGCCCATCCGGAGTACGTGGAGCGCGCGCACCGTGCGGGCAACCAGGTGCACGCGTGGACGGCGGACGAGCCGGAGGACGTCGAGCTGTGTCTGCGGCTGGGGGTCGACGCCATCATCACCAACCGCCCCCAGCAGGTCCTCGCACAGGTACGCCGGGCCGCGACGGGCGACGGCTGAACCGCAGCCGAACCACGGCCGGAGCGCGACCGCGACGCGACGGCGGCTCGACGGGAGCGCGGCGGGAGCGCGGCGGAACCGCGGCGCCGGCCGGGTGCATGCCGGCGGTGGAGGCGGGCACGCGTGCGGTGTGCTCCGGCGCACTCGTCGCTTAGGACGGAATGGCGAGCGCGTCAAGTGAACACGGGTGTCCGGTTTCCGATCCACCCACAGGGGGCATTCATCCCCTGGCGTGGGGCGAAGGAGGTCTCGGGGGTGGCGTTGGTGGTGGCACAGGAAGTGCCGACTTCGTCGACCATGACCGTGCCCCATGGGCCGGTCGGCGTGGGGGTGGCAAGGCGCAGAATGCGCGAGGATCTGCTCGCGTGCGGCGCTCCCGACGCGGTCGTGGACGATGCGATCTTGATCCTTTCCGAACTGCTCAGCAACGCGTGCCGGCACGCGCGCCCGCTGAGCCATGGATGTCCGGACGAGCCCGTCGGCAACGGCGCGCCGGGCGGCGGCCTGCACGGCAGGAACGGCACCCACGCCTCCGAGCCGTACGGGGCGCACGGCGGCGTCCACCGGGCGCACGGCATCCATGGCCCGCACGGCGTACCGGCGCCCAACGGCGCGCACGGACAGCACGGTTCGCACGGCGCGCAGAACGGCCACGGGCCGCCCGGGCCCAACAGCCCGCACGGCCCGCACACCCCGCACGGCGCGCAGAACGGCCACGGTCCGCACGGCCCCGGCGGCAGATCCGGCGCCGAGCGCGGCACCGGCGCGCACGGCGGTACGGGCGCCGGGCAGCCGGTCGTCAGAGCGGCGTGGAGCCGGGACGCCCGGGGTGAGGTGACCATCTCCGTCACCGACGGCGGTGGACCCACCCGTCCGCTTCCGGCCAAGCCGTCCGTGACGGCGCGCGGTGGCCGAGGGCTGTCCATCATCACGGCGCTCGCGCGGGACTGGGGCGTACGCACCGAGCGGGACGAGCGGGGGGACGGCCAGCCCGGCGTGACGGTCTGGGCCGTGCTGCCACCGGGCAGTTCGTTCTCCGGCCGGCTCGCCACGGACATGGGCTTCGACCTGGCGGCCCTGGAGGACCTGGCGTAGCCCGGAGGATCCGTGTCTGCGCGGCCGTCCGGCCGCGCAGCGGCGCGCGGACGACAGCGGCTAGGATCGCGGATCCCGAACCGCCGCACACCTGGAGTACCGCTCGCCATGGCAAAGAAGCGCCGCCCCCAGACAGCAGCCGCGGGAACCGCGAACCGGGCAGCCGGTGACATCCCCGTCGTGGGCGCGCGTCAGCCGTGCCCCTGCGGGTCGGGCCGCCGCTACAAGGCGTGCCACGGCCGGGCCGCCGCGCAGGCCGCGACCGAACTGGTGCGCCGCCCGTTCGAGGGGCTGGCCGGGGAGAGCGACTGGGTCGCCCTGCGGGAGCTGGTTCCGGCCGCCACGGCGCGGCTGACGCTCAAGGACGGGCTGCCGGAGGGCGTTCCGGCGGTGACGCTGGCGACGGTGCTGCCGATGGCCTGGCCCGCGCTGCGCCGCGAGAGCGGTGAGATCCTGCTGGGTCTCCAGAACGACACCGCGACCGGCGACATCAGCCGCGATCTGGCGGACACGCTGCGCCGGGCGCTGGAGGCCGAGCCGGGCACCCCGGTCGACGCGGGCCGCCCGGCTCCCGACGGTCCGCGGCTCCAGGATCTGCTGGACCCGCACGCGCCGTTCGAACCCCAGGTGCACACGGGGTTCGAGTTCTGGCTCGATGACGAGGAGAAGCCCACGGGAGAGGTCGCGGCCTCGCTGGAGAGTGCCAATTCGGCCGCCATTCCGACGGCCCGGCTGTCCGGAGTGGAGGGGGCGTACTGGTGCGAGGCGCCCGAAAAGAACCACCTGCGGTGGGTCATGACGCACCCGGAGGAGCAACTCCTGGACGCGCTCGCGCGGCTGCACGCCGCAGGGCTGTCCACTCTGGGTAACGGCTCGACGACGGAGGGATCCCGTCTGGTGGGCTCGTTCCGCGCCCACGGTCTGACGGTGCCCGTCTGGGACCTCCCCTCCGGGATGACCTCGCAGGACTGCGAGAAGCCCGCGGCGGAGTTCGCCGAGCGGCTGGCCGAGGCGCTCACGAACACCGCCGAACTGACGGCCGACGAGCGCCGGGCCCGCAGCGGTCTCACCAACCGTCAGATCACGCTCAGCTAGGGCCGTTCGGCTGCGCTTGGGGAGATTCCGGGGAGAAAACGTGACCGTGACACCGGTCACACCGGAACCCCAACTTCCCGTACTCGCAAGTAAATCGACGTCCGGATCTGGGCGATTGAATTTGCTAACGGCCGATCTCTTGTTACCGTTCTAGGAGCCCGGTCGCTGGTGCATCCCCCGTCGCCAGCGACCGGGTTCTTCCATGTGCGGCACCTGCCGCCCGGACCAACTCGCGCCCGCGGCCCGTCAGTTGCTGCCCGCCCGCAGCACCTTGCGCGCACCGTCCGCCGAGGCGACCTCCACCATCGCGTACGGGCCGCGCCGCCCGTCCTCCGGCCCGGCCGAGCGCTGCCGGCCGTCCTCCCGCGAGCCCTCCCGGCCGCCCGCACGCGGCGCTCCGGGGGTTTCACATGTCCCGTGCTCGGCGCCGGGCCGCAGCGTGCAGTGCACCCGCGTGGTGGTGCCGCCGGGCCGGGTCAGCGTCAGCACCGCCGGAAGCGCGCGGTGCGAGGGATTCGTGTAGTACGTACGCGCCCAGCTGCCGTCCTCCCCGGTCACCACGCACGTCTGCACCTTCACCCCCGACGAGGAGGCGATTTCCGGGCCGCAGGTGCCGACCGGCCGGGCGTGGCCCACGAACCCGCCGTCCCGGCCGTGTGCGCCGCCGCGCCGCTGCTCGCCGGCGTCGCCGCTCGAACGGCCTTGCCCCGGGCCGTCCTTCCGCTCGTCCCGCCCCGACCGGTCCGCCGCGGCGGACGGCGATGGATGCTCCCGCTCCGCGCGCAGCTGCGCGACCTCGCTGGCGAGCCGCGCGTCCTCGCCGGCCACGGCCGCGGCGAGCGGCAGGGCGGCGGCGAGCGCGACCGTGCTGGCGAGTGTGATCACACGGAGCCTGGAGGCGCGCTGGTGCGGCTGGTGCATAGGAACCCACCTGGGTCGTCAGAGCGGTGCGGGGAGCGGCGCCGCGCGGTGGACCCCGGGAACGGCGAACGAGCGCGGCGGATCGGGCAGATGGGCCGAACATAACGGCAGAACCCGCGTGCGCGAGGCCGCCGGGCGCCTCTTTCCCCTACAAGCCAGCCCCGTTCCAACCCTTAAGAGTGAAGATCGCAGTGGCGCGCGCCCTTGTACGCCCGCGCACTGCCGCCCCCGTGCGCCGTCGTCCTCAGTACGCCAGCCTGCTGCCGGTGTCCGGGGTCGCGACGCTCTCCTCGACGAGGACGTCCAGCAGGCTCTCCAGGCGCGGCAGCCAGGGCCGCCCCGACGGGCCGGGCTCCGGGGAACGCTCCCAGCGCACCTTGTCGGAGCCGGTGCGGGAGGGAGGCAGCACGATGTAGCCGCCGTCGCCGTGGAACCGCAGCGAACTGGGCACCAGATCCTGCGCGTAGAGCAGCTCCCCCAGCTCCTCGATGGCGTACGGCGCCACCAGCACGGAGAACCGGGTGGGCGTGGCCACGACCGGGCCGAGCCGCACGCCCGTCGCCTCGAACCGGGCCAGCGCCCGCGCACCGGCCACGGCGGGGAGGCTCAGCGCGCTCACCGCGGTGCCGCCGGTCGCCACGACGAGCGGTGCCTGCGGGCGGTTGTCCCACCACCAGCGCACCATGCCGGGCTCCGTCGTGGCCGCCAGCAGGACGGGATCGAAGGGGTGCGCGCCGGGCACCACGCACTCCGGGTCGCGGCACGCGCACAGCGCCGGGCCGGTACCGCCCTGCCCCGCCGCGTGCCCCGGCCCGTCGGGCGCCGGCCCCGCACCGGGTACGACGGGCCATCGCCACTGTGTGGCAGCGGTCAGCGCCGCGCTGCGCATCGGGGAACCGTGCGGGTGCCGCCCGGATCCGGACCCTGCGCGGGCCGCGAACGGCCCCCGGGACCAGGGGAAGCGTCGCCTTCCGAGGATCTCGCGCATGAGCGCTCGTTCCTTTCCGTGAACGCCAACTGACCGTGTTCAACCGAGGTCTAGCCGCTGCACCGTGCGCACCGTCCGTGATCGTGCCCGTCCCGCGTGCGACTGCGGGCCGTGTCGGGTACGGACCGCGTCCGGGAACCGGCAGGGACGGCAGGAGCAGGGAAAACCGGCGAACGGTGGCGCGCGTGTCCGCACGCCGTGTGGATCACCTGGACTGCCACCGTGCCGGTACTGCTCGTACGTGCCTGCTACGTTCCGGAACCGCTTGCCCGCCCGCGCCTGCCGCGCCGGTGCTGCTTGGTGCAATCCTGCCGGGAATGATGGCGGGCCGAGCCCGCTGCCTATTGGGACGCCCCGTCTCCCTGCAGGGTTCCGTACCCGCGACAGCGATGCCAACGCGCTGCCGAAGAGCCTCAGTGCATCGCAATACACCTGCCATGGCGGCGATTTTGCGCCAACTTCCCCGCCTACCGCGGGTTCCGGCGCTGTCGCACCGCGTGTTTTTCGCGCCTCCCCGCGAGCGGATGGCGTGCGCGGGCGCGCCCCCGGTGTCGCCGGGGAGTGCTGGACATCACGTCAACGGTATGTGTACATGTAGGGGCATTGATAGCGGAGCAGCATGACATGGGGGTTTGCGATGCTATGGGAACCGATCACATGCCGCGCTGGCCGTCGCCCATGAGCTCCCCGCACCTTCCGAAAGTGGCCGGAATCCAACCGGCGATTTCTCCCCCCTCGCAGACGTCCTCCTCGGACGATCCGGACTCCGCAGACTCCTCGGACGCCTCCGGGAATCCCTCCTCGCGCTCCGCCGCAGGCCGCTCGTCCGCGACCGGCGCCTCCGCCGACGCCGACGGCCCCACCGACCGCGACCGCGTCGCCGAACTCTCCGCGCTGCACGACCTCACCACCCGCCTGGTGCGCACCGACACCCTCGACTCGGCCCTGCACGAGACGCTCCGGGCCGGCGCCCTGCTGCTCGGCGCCCGGCGCGGCCTGATCGCCCTCGAACCCGGCACGGACGGCGGCTCCCCGGACGCCCCCGAGCGCACCATCGGGCTGGGCCTCGGCCGCGCCGACCTCGGCCAGATCGAGACGGTGCCGCGCACCTCCGCCACCTACACCCGGGTCCTGGACGCCAGGACCGCCGGCGCGGCACACGCCCGCACCGCCACCGCCCCCGCCGGGGACCGGGCGACGGCGTACGACGGCGGGTACGGCGACGGCGCAGCGGAGCCGGAGCGGAACGCCGCCCTCCGTGCGGGCTCCCCGCCCCTCGACGCCCCGTCGCACCACCCGGATCCGGCCGGTGATCCGCCCGCCCCCGTCTTCCCCGGGCTCGCCTGCCCCGACATCGCGGCCGACGAGCGGCTCTCGCCCCGGCACCGCGAGGTCGCGGCCCGGCTCGGGTACGCCGCCACCTACGCGGTGCCGTTGACCACCGAGGCCGGCAGCCGCCTCGGTGCCGCCGTCTGGCTCTACGACGAGCCGGGCGAACCCACCCGGCGCCAGCGCGCGCTGCTGGAGCGCTATCTGCGGCACGCCACCGAGCACTCCGCACGGCTGGGCGAACTCACCCGCACCCGGGCCCGGATGGCGACCCTGCGCGAGGAACTGCTGCCCAGCACGCTGCCGCGGGTGCCGGGGGTCTCCCTCGCGGTGCGCCATCTGTCGGGTCCGCGGGGCGGCGGGGACTGGTACGACGCGCTGCCGCTGCCCGAGCGGGCGCTGGGGCTCTCCGTCGGCGGCGTGACCGGCGGCGGGCCCGAGGCGGTCGCGGCGATGGGCCGGATGCGGGCCGCGCTGCGTGCCTACGCCGTGATGGAGGGCGAGGATCCGGTCGCCGTCCTCTCCGATCTGGAGCTGCTGCTGCGGCTGACCGAGCCGGCCCGCTCGGCCACCGCGCTGTTCGCCTACGCCGAGCCCGCCGGCCGCCGCGTCCTGCTGGCCGGTGCGGGCCACTGCCCGCCGCTGATCATCGGGCCGCACCGGGTGGAGCCGGTGGAGACCGCCGTCTCCGCCCCGCTCGGCATGCTCGCCTGCTGGGAGGCGCCCAGCGCCGAGGTGCTGCTGCGGGAGGGCGAGACCCTGCTGTGCTACACCGACGGGCTGCTGCACCGCACCGGGCACTCCCGGGACCGCGCCTTCGCGCGGCTGCGCTCCGCCGCCGCGAGCGCCCCGCGCCAGGCGTGGAAGGACCCGGAGCTGCTGGTCGACCACGTGCTGCACACCGTCCTGCCGGAACCGGCCGCCGGGCGGGGTGACGGCGAGGGTGCGGTCGATACCGCCGGTGCAGCAGCTGGGACAGCGGGTGCTGCCGGTGCAGCCGACCCTGCCGGTGCTGGTGGTGCTGCCGGTGGCGCCCGTGCGGCCGGGGCGGCGGACGGGTCCGGCGGGTCCGCGGGGGCCGGTGAGCCCGGTGGGACTGGCGGGTCCGGTGGGGCTGGCGGGTCCCGTGGGTCCGGTGAGGACGTCGTGCTGCTCGCCGCCCGCTTCTGACTGCTTCCTGCCGCTTCCCCCCGCTTCCACCCGCTTCCGATTCCCTCCCCGCACGCCGCCGGGCCTCCGTTCCGGCCGGTCCGTGCGCTGCCGCCGCCCGCCGCGGGGACGCGACGGGGATCCCGGCGAGGGCCACGGTTTCCGCTGGTCCGCCGCGGGGCCGGTGCCGGGCCCCCGCCGCCCCGCCCGGGCAGGGGACGCGTTCCCGCCCAGGGCGGGCCGAACGTCACATCCGCACCACTCTGGACCAGCCGGAAGCCACCCATACGATGGAAGGTGGTTTCAACCGTGTCCAAGAGGAGGCAGACGTGGCAGACGCCGCCGAGGAACAGCCGATCAAGCAGCGGAAGAACGGCCTGTACGCGGGCGTCTCCGACGAGCTGGCCGCCAACATGCAGACCGGCTGGGCCGACACCGAGCTGCGGGACCTGGAGCCCATCGCCCAGGCCGCCCGTACGGCCGCCCGGCGTGCCGAGCTGTCCGCCCGCTTCCCCGGTGAGCGCCTGGTCGTCCCCGCCGGGAACCTCAAGACCCGCTCCAACGACACGGAGTACCCGTTCCGCTCGTCCGTCGAGTACGCGTACCTCACCGGCAACCAGACCGAGGACGGCGTGCTGGTCATGGAGCCGGACGGGGAGAGCGGGCACACGGCCACGCTGTACCTCCTGCCCCGTTCGAACCGCGAGAACGGCGAGTTCTGGCTGGACGGCCAGGGCGAGCTGTGGGTGGGCCGGCGGCACAGCCTCGCCGAGGGCGAGCAGCTCTACGGCCTGCCGTGCGCGGATGTGCGCACCGTCCTCGACGTGCTGAGCGCGGCCGACGGCCCGGTGCGGGTCGTCCGCGGCCACGACGCCGGGGTGGAGAAGGCCCTGCACTCCGCTGCCGACGCCGAGCGGGACGAGGAGCTGCGGACGTTCCTGTCCGAGCAGCGGCTGGTCAAGGACGAGTTCGAGATCGGCGAGCTCCAGAAGGCCGTCGACTCCACGGTGCGCGGCTTCGAGGACGTCGTCCGCGTGCTGGACAAGGCGGAGGCGACCTCCGAGCGGTACATCGAGGGCACGTTCTTCCTGCGCGCACGCGTGGAGGGCAACGACATCGGCTACGGCTCGATCTGCGCCGCGGGGCCGCACGCCACCACGCTGCACTGGCAGCGCAACGACGGCCCGGTGCGCTCGGGCGAGCTGCTCCTGCTGGACGCCGGTGTGGAGACGCACACTCTCTACACCGCCGACGTCACGCGCACGCTGCCCGTCAACGGCCGGTTCACCGACTTCCAGCGCAAGATCTACGACGCCGTCTACGAGGCGCAGGAGGCGGGCATCGCCGCCGTCCGGCCCGGCGGCAAGTACCTGGACTTCCACCACGCCGCGCAGCGGGTGCTGGCCACCCACCTCGTGGAGTGGGGCCTGGTCGAGGGCCCGGTGGACCGGGTCCTGGAGCTGGGCTTGCAGCGGCGCTGGACGCTGCACGGCACCGGCCACATGCTCGGCATGGACGTGCACGACTGCGCCGTCGCCCGCCGCGAGACCTACGCGGAGGGCACGCTGGAGCCCGGTATGTGCCTGACCGTCGAGCCGGGGCTGTACTTCCAGGCCGACGATCTGACGGTGCCGGAGGAGTACCGGGGGATCGGCGTCCGTATCGAGGACGACATCCTCGTCACCGAGGACGGCAACCGGAATCTGTCGGCCGCGCTGCCGCGGGCGAGCGCCGACGTCGAGTCCTGGATGGCCCGGCTGAAGGGCTGACGGCGCCCCTCGGCACATCCGGCGCGTCCGGCACATCCGGCACCGCCGACCCCGCCGCGCCCCGGTCCGCCGGGGCGCGGCCGCACCCGCCCGCGCGCCCCGGACGGCGGCGGGACATCCGCCCGGCCACGAGGAGGGCCACGAGAGGTACCGCACGACGCGGCTTCACCGAAGCCCCTGACACCGACGAGGAAGAGAGCACGCCTTGGTCTCCCGGTTCCGGACCGGACTGCTGTCCGCGTTCCCCTTCCTCGCCATGGGTGTCGTCGGTGCGGTCGACCTGACCGGCGGCCCCGGCATCGGGCTGCTGCCGATGATGGCGCTCGGGCCCGCGTTCGCCGGGCTGACGGGCGGCAAGCGGCGCACGGCGATGGTCGGTGTCGTGGCGCTCGCGCTGACCCTCGCGCTCAGCTTCTACAACGACCAGTTCGGCGAGCGGCGCGGCAACGCCACGATCCTGTCGGTCGCCGGGGTGTCCGTCGCCGCACTGCTGGCCACGGCCATCCGGCAGAAGCAGCAGACCGAACTGGCCAATGTGCGCTCCATCGCCGAGGCCGCGCAGCGGGTGCTGCTGCGGCCGGTTCCGCGGGGTGCGGGGCCGCTGCGGGTCGCCGTCTCCTACACCTCCGCCGTGGCCGAGGCGCGCATCGGCGGGGATCTGTACGAGGTCGTCACCTCGCCGCACGGGGTGCGGATCATCGTGGGTGACGTACAGGGCAAGGGACTTGAGGCCGTGGAGACGGCGGCCGTGGTGCTCGGCGCGTTCCGTGAGGCGGCCTACGACGAGCCCGGTCTGCTGTCGGTCGGCGAACGGCTGGAGCGCGCCCTCGACCGCCATCTGCTGGGCGAGAAGTTCGTGACGGCCGTGCTGGTGGAGGTGCCGCATCTGCGGGACGACCCCGGCGCGGACGAGGAGAGGACAGCCGACGGCGGCACGGTGAGCGGCGGGACGGCCGACGGCGAGAAGGCGGCCGGCGCGCGCAACGCCACACTGCTCAACTTCGGCCATCCGGCGCCGCTGGCGGTCCGGCACGACGGCACCGTCCACTTCGCGGAGCCCCCGCAGCGCTGTCTGCCGCTCGGCCTCGGACTGCACGGCCTCGCACCGCCCCGGCCGCACCAGGTGCCCTTCGCGCCCGGCGACCAACTCCTCTTCTACACCGACGGCGTCACCGAGGCCCGCGACGCCGACAACCACTTCTACCCGCTGGACCAGCGCGCCCATCTGCTGAAGGATCCCGACGCGGACGCGGCGCTGGAGGCCGTGCGGCAGGACATCGAGGAGCACGTGCGCGAACCGCTGCACGACGACGCCGCGATGCTGCTGCTGCGCTTCCGGGACTGCCCGGCGGCACAGCCGGCGGACGAGGCCGCGGCGGCCGGGACCGGTGACGGTGAAGGTGACGGTGGCGGGAGCGAGAACGGCCGGCAGGCACCGGCCGGGGCGACCGAGCACGGCGAAGCGGCGCGGGACGCCGCCGAGTAGGGCCGCCGACCGAGCAGGGGCGCCACCGAGCAGGGCCGCCGACCGAGCAGCGGTCACCGCCGCACAAGGGCGCCGACCGAGCAGCGGTCACCCCTCCCCGGAGGCCATCGGCCCGGCGGGGCGCGCCGGTTCAGGAAGCGGTCAGCAGCGGGTCCGGACCGCGGTCGAGCACCTTGTCGAAGCTGACGACGGCGCCGCCGCGGCCCGGTCTGTTGCGGAACCGCACATGGTCCGCGAGGGATTCGATCAGGAAGAGACCCCGGCCGCTCTCCGCCTCGTGCGGGGCGTGGCCGGGGTCGGACGGCGCGGGGAAGCCGGGTCCTGTGTCGGCGACCTCGATCCGGCAGCGGTTGCCCTCCAGATAGGCGCTCACCCGGAACGCGCCTGCCCGGGCGTCGGTATCGCTGCCGTGCTCGACGGCGTTGGCGCAGGCTTCGGAGAGGGCGACGGACAGTTCGAAGGCGGTGTCCCCGTCCACACCCGCCGCCTCCATCGAGCTCAGCAGCAGATGCCGCGCGAGCGGCACGCTGGCGGCTTCGCGCCGTAGCCGGAGAGACCACCACAGGCTGCTCATGTCACCCTCCTCACGGCTCGACACACGGGTTACGTATAGCCGACGCGCGAGAGCACTACGCGGTGCGGTCCCGATGCCCCTCGTACGGCGGAAAAGTGCGGCATCCGGTGCCCTGCCGACGGGGATTGCCGCGTTTTCGCGGGCTGATTGCCGGGGCTTCGCGGGCTGCGTGCCGGGGGTGAACAGGACGGTCCCTCACCGTGGGTACCGGTCGCGGCACCGCGTGCCGTGCTCGGAGGCGGGGCTTGTACCTGGTGTATCCCGATCAGTCCGCCGGTGAGATGATGGCGCGGCCATGACTGCCGGTGTGGACCTGAGACTGTTGCGGGCCGCGGTGTTCGCCGCGGTCTGCGTCACGTTGTCCGCCGCCGGTCACCTGCTCGCGGCCGGCGGCGGGCTGCCGTTCGTGACGCTGCTCGCGGGCTTCGCCGCCGTCCTCGTGGTCGCGCTTCCCCTGGCGGGCCGGGAGTGTTCGCTGCGCGGCATCACCGCGCTGCTGGCGCTCGGCCAGTCCGGGCTGCACCTGCTCTTCTCCTGCGGGAGCCATCCGGCCCCCGCCTCCGGCGCGTCCGCCGACCCGGGCGGTACGGCGACGCTCGCGCAGCGGCTGCTGTGCCACACCGGATCCGGACAGCTCTCGCCCGCCGAGGCCCACCGGATCGTCGCCGACGCGGGGCTCTCGCCCGCGCACACCACGGCGCACGCCGCCGGGCCGGCCGCCGGCACTCCGCTCGACTGTCTGCGCAGCGCCGCCCACACCGCCGTACAGCTGCTGGACGGGCCGATGCTGCTCGGGCATCTGCTGGCCGCGCTCGTGCTGGGCTGGCTGCTGCGCCGCGGCGAGGCCGCGCTGTGGCGGCTGGTGCGGCTGTCCGCACAGGCGGCCGCCGTGGCCGACGAGGTGCTCGCGGCCCGCGCCCTGCGTGCCGCGCTCGCCTACGTCCGGGCCCTGCACGCCGGGCTGCTGCCCCGGGTTCCCGCGCGTGCCGTTGCACGCCGCGACCGGGGCGACGTACCCGAGCCGCGCTCCGCGCTCCTTCAGCACTCCGTGCACCGGCGCGGCCCGCCAGCGCCCGCCCGGGACGCGTTGACGCTCGCCGCCTGAGACACACACCACCGAGCACAGCTCCTGTGCCGTCCGGATCCCGTCCTGGACGGGACGCGGTGGTGCGCGCGCGGCCGAGCGCGCCCGAACGCGCCCCGCACGCCGGGCCACAGCACGCCGGGCGACGGCAGCACAGCTGCACACGGAGACCGGCACACCGGCAGCGCCCCGCTGCCGCGCCGCTCCGTGCCCCGGCACGGCCCGCGCAGCACGCCCCGTCCCTGTCACTCCGTGCACTCAGGAGCGCACACCACATGAAGACCTCGCACCGTCGCGTCGCGACCGTCGGCGCCCTCGCCGCCGCCACCGTCCTGCTCGTCGCCGGGCCGGCCTCGGCGCACGTCTCCGTCGACCCCGAGCAGGCGCCCAAGGGGGGTTACGCCACCGTCGACTTCAAGGTGCCCAACGAGCAGGACGACGCCTCCACCGTGAAGCTGGAGGTCGTCTTCCCCGACGACCATCCGCTGGTCTCCGTGATGCCGCAGCCGGTGCCCGGCTGGGACATCAAGGTCGACAAGAAGAAGCTGGACAAGCCCGTCGAGATGCACGGCGAGAAGGTGACCGAGGCCGTGTCCAAGGTCACCTGGAGCGGTGGGAAGGTCGAGCCGGGCCAGTTCCAGCAGTTCCCGGTCTCCATGGGCCAAATGCCCAAGAACGCCGACAAGCTGGTGTTCAAGGCCCTCCAGACGTACGACAACAAGGACGTCGTACGGTGGATCGAGGAACCGCAGGAGGGCGCGGCCGAGCCCGAACACCCCGCTCCCGTCCTCCAGCTGACCGCCGCCGACGAGGGCTCCTCCGGCGGCTCCTCGTCCGACGACGGCAAGGCGGCGGAGCAGGCCGGGAAGAAGACCGCCGCGGCGGACTCCCCTTCCGGCTCCGACACCACCGCGCGGGTGCTCGGCGGCATCGGGATCGTCGTGGGCCTCGCGGGTGTCGCCTTCGGTGTGCTCGCCGGACGTCGCCGTTCCGCCTGACCCGACCGCCCGGTGACGGCGCGGCCCGGCAGGTTCCGGGCGTGCGGCGGCTCTCCGCCGCACGCCCGTGCCCCGGGCCGTGCCGCCCCAGCACACTTGGATGCACGCAATGCGCACTCGCAAAACCGTCACAGCTGCCGTCGCTTTCGCCGCCGCCACCTCCCTCGCGCTCACCGCGTGCCAGGGCTCCGACGGCGGGGACGACGCGGGCGCCACCAAGCCCGCGACGGTGGAGAAGCAGGAGAAGAAGGGCGGTGCCGTCCTCGACCAGCCCTTCGAGAAGCCCGATTTGACGCTCACCGACACGCACGGCAAGAGCTACGACATGATCGAGGAGACCAAGGGCCACCCCACGCTCCTCTACTTCGGCTACACGCACTGCCCGGACGTGTGCCCGCTGACGATGAGCAACATCGCGTCGGCAAAGGTGAGCCTCAAGAAGAAGCTCGGCAAGAAGGCGCTCGACGATCTGCGGGTCGTCTTCGTCACGACCGACCCGAAGCGGGACACCCCGGAGGAGCTGGGGAAGTGGCTGCGCGGCCAGGACCCCTCCTTCATCGGGCTGACCGGTGACTTCGACACCATCCAGGCCGGCGCGCGCAGCGTCGGCGTGCACGTCGAGCCCTCGTACAAGAAGAAGAACGGCGACATCGTCTCCACGCACGGGGCACAGCTGCTGGCCTTCTCGCCGAAGGACGACAAGGCCCACGTCCTCTACACCGAGGGCAACACCGCGCCGGAGATCCTGGAGAAGGACCTCCCCAAGATCCTCAAGGGAGAGACCCCGTGAAGCACGACCAGGACCCCGGCCGTCAGCAGAGCCCGCGCCGCACCGGCCCGCTGCGCGCCGGCGCCGGACGGCCGCTCGCCGCCGTCGCACTGGGGGCCGCGCTGACCCTCGCGCTCGGCGCCTGCTCGTCGTCCGACGGCGACTCCGGTGGCGGCTCCGGTACCGAGTCCGGTTCCGCGGGGGCGCAGAAACTTCCGCAGCTGAAGGTCAGCGGCGCCTATGTGCCGCAGCCGCCCACCGACGAGATGGCCGGCGGCTTCCTGACCGTGCGCAACAGCGGCGGGGCCGACGACAAGCTCACCTCCGTCACCAGCGACGTCGCCGGCACGGTGCAGATGCACGAGACGGTGAAACAGCAGATGAAGCAGGTGAAGTCGCTGCCCGTACCGGCCGGCGGCACGCTCCGGCTCTCCCGCGGGGGCAACCACCTGATGCTGATGGACCTCGAACACAAGCCGAAGAAGGGCGAGACGGTCACGTTCACGCTGCACTTCGCCAAGTCCGGCCCCGTGACCGTCAAGGCCCCCGTCGAAGCGACCAACTACACACCCGACAAGTGAGGTTGCAGGCGTGTTGTCGTTCCCGACCGTACGACGTCGTCGCGCCACCCCGGCCACGCTCCCGGCCCGCCGGCTCCGGCGGGCCGGGGCGCTGCTGACCGCGGTACAGGCCGTGGTCGTCGGCGCGCTGGCCCTGTTCGCCGTGGTGGGCGTCGCGTCCCCCGCCTCCGCACACGCCGCGCTCACCGCCAGCGACCCGGCGGAGGGCTCCGTGGTGCGGGGCGCGCCGCCCCGGCAGGTCACGCTCACCTTCTCCGAGGGCGTGGCCATGTCCGACGGTTCCGTCCGGGTCCTCGACCCGCAGGGCAAGCGTGTCGACGAGGGCAAGGTGCGCACCCCGGGCACGTCCGAGGGCGTCCAGCGCGCCGTCGGGCTCAAGTCCGGCCTGGCGCAGGGCACCTACACCGTGGCGTGGCAGGCCGTCTCCGCCGACAGCCACCCCGTCTCCGGTGCTTTCACCTTCTCCGTCGGCAAGAAGTCGAGCACGACGGCGAAGGTGCCGGAACAGAACGACCACGGCGGCCCCGGCGCCGTCGACTCGCTCTACGGCATCGCGCGCTACGCCGCCTACGCGGGCTTCGTCCTGCTCGTCGGCGGCGGCGCGTTCGTGCTGCTGTGCGCGCCGCGTGCCGCCTCGGCCCGCAGTGTGCAGCGGGTCACCGTCACCGGGTGGATCACGCTGACGGCGTCGACCCTTCTCCTGCTGTTGCTGCGCAATCCGTACACCACGACGGGCAAGCTCGCCGACGTGTTCGACCTGGGCGGGCTGCGGGACGTCGTCGCCACCAAACCCGGCGCCGCGCTCGTCTCCCGGCTGCTGCTCCTCGGCGCCGCTGCGCTGTTCGTCGCCGTGCTGTTCGGCAGCTACGCCCGGCGGACGGCGGCGGAGGACGGCCCCGGCAAGGAACCGGAATCCGGCCCGGCGGACCGGCGGGACCTCTCCTTCGGGCTGGCCGTCGGCGGCACGGTCGTCGCCGCGGGGCTCGCCGCGACCTGGGCCATGGCCGAGCACGCCTCCACCGGCATCCAGACCGGGCTGGCGATGCCGCTGGACGTGCTGCATCTGCTGGCGATGGCGCTGTGGCTCGGCGGGCTCGTCGCGCTGGGCGCCCTGCTGCTGCGGGGCCCGGCCCCCAGCCGGGCGGCCGCGCAGCGGTTCTCCCGGGTGGCGTTCACCAGCGTGACGGTGCTGGCGGCGACGGGGCTCTACCAGTCGTGGCGCCAGGTCGGCTCGTTCGACGCGCTGACCGGCACGGCGTACGGGCAGTTGCTCATCGCCAAGGTGTGCCTGGTGGCGGTGCTGGTCGGCCTCGGCTGGTTCTCGCGCCGCTGGACGGCCCGGCTGACGGACACCCCGGCCCCCGTGCCGGCCGGACGCCGCCCCGCCCACGACACCGCGACGGCGACCCGCCGCACACCGGCGGCCGACCGGCGCGGGGCGGACGGCGGTTCGGGGCCGGGTTCGGATGCCGCTTCCGCTTCCGGATCCGGTTCGGGTTCCGGTTCGGGTTCCGGTTCCGCGCCGGAGGCGGACTCCGACGCCGACACCGCGTCCGGGGACCCGGTGCGCGCGGCGCAGCTGGCCCGGCAGCGCGCCGTCCTCAACGCGGCCCGGCGGCGCCAGGAACGGGACTCCGACGCCGAACGCTCCGGGCTGCGCCGCTCGGTGCTGATCGAGACGGGCGTGGCCGTCGTCCTGCTGGTCGTCACCACGGTGCTGACCACGACGGAGCCGGCCCGGACCGAGGAGGCGGTGCGGGCGAAGGGCGGCGCGGCACAGCAGCGCAGCGGCCCCCTGGAGCTGAAGGTGCCGTACGACACCGGCGGGGACGGCGGCAAGGGCACCGCCCGGCTGCGCTTCTCCCCCGGGAACGCCGGGGACAACACGCTGGACCTGCGGACGACGGACCCCTCGGGCGAGCCGGTGCCCGCGCCCGAGGTGAAGGTGTCCCTCACCCTGCCGGCGAAGGACATCGGGCCGCTGCCCGTGACACCGAAGCCGGTGCCGGGCGAGAAGGGCCACTGGAAGGCGAAGGGGGTGCAGCTGCCGATGGCCGGAAAATGGCGGATCGCGGTCACGGTACGCACCTCGGACATCGACATGGTCACCGAGACCAGGACAGCGACCATCGGCTAGAGCCGGACCGGACAGGACATGAGTACGCAGCACGACGACGAACAGCGCGGCGGGCAGGCCCCCCGGGACGCCGGGGGCCGCCCGGACGGGCACACACCCCGCAAGACGAAGGGCGCTGCCCGCACGACGAAGGGCACGTCCCCGTCCGCGGGCGGCGCCTCCCCGCCCGCGGACGGCGGGCCGCGCCCGCGCAAGGGCCCGGCGAAGGGCGGTGCCGGCGGCCGGGTCCCCGGGCAGGGCGCCACCACCGGTGCCACCGGCACCCCTGGCACCCCCGACTCCACCGGCGAGACCGGCGCCGGGGCGGAGGGCGGCGGCCGGGCCCCGCTGACCCGCCGCCGGCTGCTGGGCACCGCCTCGGCCGCCGGGGCCGCCGGGCTGGTCGTGGGCGGGGCCGGCGGTGCCGCCGGATACGCCGCGACCCGCGAGGAGCCGCCGGCCGCGCTCTCCTCGCTCGGCTCCTCGTCGGTGCCCTTCCACGGCACGCACCAGGCGGGCATCACCACCCCGGCGCAGGCGCACGGCCATCTGCTGGCCTTCGACCTGGCGCCGGGCGCGGGCCGCAAGCAGGCGGCTGCGCTGCTGCGCCGCTGGTCGGAGGCGGCCCGCCGGATGATGGCCGGTGAGCCTCCGCACGACGGCGACAGCGACACCGGCATCGCGCTCGACGCGGGCCCCGCCTCGCTGACGGTGACCTTCGGCTTCGGCCGCTCCTTCTTCTCCCGTACGGGGCTGACGGACCGGCTGCCCGCCGAGCTGGAGCCGTTGCCGCACTTCTCGGCGGACGCGCTCGACGCCAAGCGGTCGGACGGCGATCTGTGGATCCAGATCGGCGCGGACGACGCGCTGGTCGCCTTCCACGCGCTGCGGGCGCTCCAGCGGGAGGCGGGCGGCTCCGGCGGGCCGGCACGGCTGCGCTGGCAGATGACCGGGTTCAACCGCTCACCGGGCGCGACCGCGCACCCGATGACGGTCCGCAATCTGATGGGCCAGGTCGACGGCACGAACAACCCGAAGCCCGACGAGAAGGACTTCGCGAAGAAGGTGTTCGTCCCCTCCTCCGGCTCGCCGTCCTGGATGGCGGGCGGCTCCTATGTGGTGCTGCGCAGGATCCGGATGCTGCTGGACGACTGGGACGGCAGGTCGCTCGCCGAGCAGGAGAAGGTGATCGGACGCCGCAAGGCGGACGGTGCCCCGCTCTCCGGCGGCGACGAGCACACCTCCCCCGATCTGGACAAGCGCGGCGAGGACGGGCTGCCGGTGATCGCCGCCGACGCACACGTACGGGTGACGGCCCCGGAGACCAACGGAGGCGCCGCCATGCTGCGCCGCCCGTTCTCCTACCACGACGGCTTCCGGGACGACGGTGCGCCCGACGCGGGACTGCTCTTCCTCGCCTGGCAGGCGGACCCGCTGCGCGGCTTCGTCCCCGTGCAGCGCAAGCTCGACCGGGGGGATGCGCTCTCGCGGTTCCTGCGGCACGAGGCGAGCGCTCTGTTCGCGGTGCCGGGCGGGCCGGGCAAGGGCGAGTACGTCGGGGAAAGGCTGCTCGAAAGCTGAGATCGGGCAGCCGGGGGAGGCCCGCCGGACTACCGTGTCGGACATGCCACCTGCGAGCCGTTACACGTACCTCGGTCCCGAGGGGACCTTCACCGAAGCCGCGCTGCACACCCTGCCGGAGGCCGCCACCCGCGAGCTGACGCCGACGGTCTCGGTGCCGGCCGCGCTGGACGCCGTCCGCAACGGGGAGGCGCAGGGGGCCTTCATCCCGATCGAGAACTCGGTGGAGGGCGGGGTCACCGCCACGGTGGACGAACTGGCCGGCGGCCGCCGCCTGATGATCTACCGCGAGGTGCTGCTGCCCATCTCCTTCGCGCTGCTGGTGCGCCCCGGCACGACGCTGGAGAACGTGAAGACGGTGACGGGCCATCCGGTGGCCCAGCCGCAGGTGCGCAAGTGGCTGGCGGCTCATCTGCCCGACGCGGTGTGGGAGTCGGCGGCGTCGAACGCGGACGGCGCCCGGCTGGTCCAGGAGGGCCGGTACGACGCCGCGTTCGCGGGGGAGTTCGCCGCGGCCAGGTACGGCCTCGAAGCGCTGGTGACGGACGTCCACGACGCGGAGAACGCGACGACGCGGTTCGTCCTCGTGGGTGCGCCGGGGCGGCCGGCGGCGCCGACGGGTGCCGACAAGACCTCGGTGGTGTTCTGGCTGCGCGGGGACCAGCCGGGTGCGCTGCTGGAGGCGTTGCACGAGTTCGCCTCGCGCGGGGTGAACATGATGCGGATCGAGTCCCGGCCGACGGGCGCGGGCATCGGGCAGTACTTCTTCTCCATCGACTGCGAGGGCCATGTGCAGGACCGCAGGGTCGGCGATGTGCTGATGGGGCTGCGCCGCTCCTGCCGGGAGGTGCGCTTCCTCGGCTCGTACCCGCGTGCGGACGCGCAGGAGCCGACGGTGCGTTCGGGCACGTCCGACGAGGACTTCGTCTCGGCCGCCGACTGGCTCTCCCGCTGTCTGGACGGGCGGGACTGAGCCCCGCCGGACGGCCGGGTCCGCGCCTGTGCACGGGCCTGTGAACAGCTGTGCAAAGTTATCCACAGCCCTGGGGGCCGACCTGTGCACAAGTCGACAGACAAACCGGACTCTGTCGACAAACCCGTATGCAGACCTCAACTCCATCCACAGTGCGCATCGGGTGCTTCGTCACGCCAATTCCCCTGTCCAACCCCTTGGAGTGAGCCAATCCCGCTCGATCGAGTGTGTATTCCGGGTTTGACAGGGGAATCCTGCGCCGGCACTTCGGGCGTCGAAGTTCTCGGCCCCTTTTTCCACAGCTCTTCCTCCACCCCTGTGGAAAACTTTTCCCGGCCCCGGCTGAGCTGTGGATAAGTAGCGGCTCCACCCCGCCCGGGCCGGGCCAACTCGCCCCGCGCGGGCGGGAGTCGGCGGCGCGCCGCGCACACCGCGCGGCCCCGGACATTCCACGCAGAACCGCTTTTCTCTTTTTTCGCGGGCGCCGGCCTCCCGGTACCCGCGAACACCCTCGCGGCCGCGCTAATAATCCACCGCAATACCTACCAATTCGGGCATTGAATAACAAAAGCCATCGGAATCGCATCGAGGTGCTCCGCTCCCCACCGGTACCCTGGCGGGGTGATTGACCTTCGCCTGCTCCGTGAGGACCCCGACCGTGTGCGCGCCTCCCAGCGTGCCCGTGGAGAGGACGTCGGCCTCGTCGACGCCGTGCTCTCCGCCGACGAGCGGCGCAGGTCCTCCAGTTCCCGCCACGACGAGCTGCGCGCCGAGCAGAAGCAGCTGGGCAAGCGCATCCCCAAGGCCGAGGGCGAGGAGAAGGCGGAGCTGCTGCGCCGCACCGGCGAGCTGGCCGCCGCCGTCAAGGCCGCCGACGCCGAGCACGACGAGGCCGCCGAGGAGACCCGCACGCTGCTGCGGCAGCTCGGGAACCTCGTCCACCCCGACGTCCCGGTGGGCGGCGAGGAGGACTTCGTCGTCCTGGAGACGCTCGGCACCCCGCGCGACTTCGGCGCCGAGGGCTTCGAGCCCAGGGACCATCTGGAGCTGGGCCAGCTGCTCGGCGCGATCGACGTCGAGCGCGGCGCCAAGGTGTCCGGCTCGCGCTTCTACTACCTCACCGGGATCGGCGCCCTGCTGGAACTGGCCCTGGTGAACGCCGCGATGGCGCAGGCCACCGAGGCCGGGTTCACGCCGATGCTGACGCCCGCGCTGGTCAAGCAGCAGGCCATGGAGGGCACCGGCTTCCTCGGCCAGGCCGCGCAGGACGTCTACCACCTGGACAAGGACGACATGTACCTGGTCGGCACCTCCGAGGTGGCGCTCGCCGGGTACCACATGGACGAGATCCTCGAAGCGGACCGGCTGCCGCTGCGCTACGCCGCCTTCTCCCCCTGTTTCCGGCGCGAGGCGGGCTCCTACGGCAAGGACACCCGCGGCATCTTCCGCGTCCACCAGTTCGACAAGGTGGAGATGTTCTCCTACGTCGCGCCGGAGGACTCCGAGGCCGAGCACCGCAGGCTGCTGGAGTGGGAGAAGCAGTGGCTGACCTCGCTGGAGCTGCCGTTCCAGGTCATCGACGTGGCCACCGCCGATCTGGGCTCCTCGGCGGCCCGCAAGTACGACTGCGAGGCGTGGATCCCCACCCAGGGCAAGTACCGCGAGCTGACCTCCACTTCGGACTGCACGGAGTTCCAGGCCCGGCGGCTCTCGGTCCGGATGCGCGAGCCCGCCACCGACGGCCGCAAGAGCGGCCAGCAGGTGCGCCCGCTGGCCACCCTGAACGGCACGCTGTGCGCCGTGCCGCGCACCATCGTCGCGCTGCTGGAGAACCACCAGCGCGAGGACGGCTCGGTGTGGGTCCCGCCCGTGCTCCGGCCCTATCTGGGCGGCCGTGAGCTGCTGGAGCCGGTGGCCCCGTGACCGCCGCCGACGCCCCGCAGCTGACGTACCAGCTCATCGCGACCGATCTGGACGGCACGCTCCTGCGCTCCGACGACACCGTCTCGGAGCGCACCCGCGCCGCGCTCGCGGCGGCGAGCGCGGCCGGCGCCGCCCACATCATCGTCACCGGCCGCGCCGTGCCCTGGACGAAGCGGATCTTCGCCGACCTCGGCTACCGGGGCCTGGCGGTCTGCGGCCAGGGCTCACAGGTCTACGACGCGGGTACGGGCCGGCTGCTGACGTCGATGACGCTCGACCGGAGCGTGGCCCGGCTCGCACTGGAGAAGCTGGAGGCCGAGCTGGGCCCGCTGGCGCTGGCGGCCTCGCGGGACGGCGTCGACGGCCAGGTGCTGGCCGGCCCCGGCTACCGGGTGCACGACGGACCGCTGCCGTACACGCCCTTCCAGGACCGTGCGGTGCTGTGGGCCGAGCCGCTCAACAAGGTGTACATACAGCATCCGCAGCTGGACGACGACGCGTTGGCCAAGGCCGCGCGGGAGACGGTCGGTGATCTGGTCGCGGTGACGATGGCCGGCGAGGGCGTCGTCGAGCTGCTGCCGCTGGGTCTGAGCAAGGCCAAGGGGCTCGCGCTGGCGGCCCGCAGACTGCGGATCTCCTCGGCGCGCACGCTGGCGTTCGGCGACATGCCCAACGACGTCCCGATGTTCGCCTGGGCCGGGCGGGGCGTGGCCATGGAGAACGCACACGAGGAACTGCTGTCCGTCGCCGACGAGGTGACCGCCTCGCACAACGAGGACGGGATCGCGCTCGTCCTCGAACGGATGCTTGAGGCCGGGGAGTTGACGGCCGCGCCGGAGCGCTGAGGCACACACCGGCGCCCACGGGGAATCCCGGGCGCCCCGGCCCGGGCCCCGGCTCACACCTGCCGCAGAAAGGGCCCCGGTCCCTTGAGCGACCGCACCAGGGGCGAGGTCTGCACCTCGTGCGCCGGCAACTGGGCCAGCGGGCCGGTGAGATAGCGGTACAGCTCGGCGGTGTCCTTGCACAGCACCGTCAGGAAGAGGTTCGCCGGGCCGGTCATCGCGCAGGCGAAGGCCACCTGGGGGTGGCCGGCGGCGGCGCGGCCGGCCGCGGGCAGTTCGGCCGGCGGCACGGACAGCCACACGGCGGCCCGCAGCCCCACGCCCAGGACGTAGGGCGCGTAGTCCACGTCGTAGTACAGGGCGCCGCAGGCGCGGAGTTCGGCCATGCGCCGGCGCACCGTGGTGGCCGACCAGCCGGTGGCGGCGACCAGTTCGGGGACCGGGGTGCGGCCGTCCCGGGCGAGCAACTCCAGCATGCGGCGGTCCTCCGCACCCAGTTCGACGGGATCGTCCGGCCGGTCAGCCGCGGGCGGGGCGAGCCGGGCCACCTGTTCGGCGGAGAGCAGCCCGGACTTGAGGATGAGCCCCTCGGCGCCGCCGAAGAACTGGTGCAGCTGGCAGTGCGCGTCCACCGACAACACCCGTGGCGTGCGGGGGAGTTCCCGCATCAGCATCGCCTCGCCGGAGCCCGAGACCCAGTCGGTGCCGGACCGGGCGACCGCGCTCACCTCCGTGCCGCCCGCCGTGAGCGCGACCCAGGAGGTGTCGGTGCGCCGGGCGAGCGCCTCGGCGAGCGGCAGCGCACCGTCCGGCGTCGTCCGCACCCGTACGAGCCACACCGTCTCGCCGAGCACCTCGGGTTCGGTCAGCCCCAGCACCCGCATGACGCCCGTCGAGCGGAGCTTCGCCCAGCGGCGCGCGATCGTCTGGTCGGAGACGCCGAGGACCTCGGCGATGTGCGCGAAGGACGCCCGACCGTCGAGCTGGAGCGCGTGGCCGATCTGCCGGTCGAGATCGTCCAGCGGGGGCGGCGCCGGGCGGCGGGCCCGCCCACGTGCGGTGGTGTCGGTTCTCACCGCCACGACGCTAACCGGTGTCGGATTCCGCCGCATCCCCGGTGCCCGCTGGGGTGGCTGACCGCCGCGAACCGAACCTGGCGGCATGCGTACGAGAAACAAGTGGTGGCCCCTCGTGGGCCTGTCGCTCGGCGGCTTCATGCTGCTCATCGATGTGACGATCGTGAACACCGCGCTGCCGCGCATGGCGACGTCCCTGGACGCCTCGTTCACCTCGCTCCAGTGGGTGGTGGACGTCTACGCGGTGGCGCTGGCGGCGCTGCTGCTGGTCGCCGGGTCCGTCGCCGATCTGTACGGGCGGCGGCGCGTCTTCACCGGCGGACTGGTGCTGTTCGCGGTGGCCTCGCTCGCCTGCGGGCTGGCCCCGGACGTGGGCACGCTGATCGCGGCGCGCACCGT
This sequence comes from Streptomyces cacaoi, assembly GCF_006539165.1. Taxonomy (GTDB): domain Bacteria; phylum Actinomycetota; class Actinomycetes; order Streptomycetales; family Streptomycetaceae; genus Streptomyces; species Streptomyces cacaoi. Next base: position 49,438 of record NZ_BJMM01000014.1, read on the forward strand.
GCAGGGCATCGGCGCCGCCGGGGTCTTCGCCGCCAACGCGCCGCTGATCACCGCCGTCTACAGCGGCCGGGACCGGGGCATCGCCTTCGGCGTCTGGGGGGCGGTCAACGGTGCCGCCGCCGGGTGCGGGCTCGCGCTCGGCGGGCTGCTCACCGAGTATCTGAACTGGCGGTGGATCTTCTTCGTCAATCTGCCGCTCACGGCGATCGCGCTGTGGATCACCTTCCGTTCCATCTCCGAGTCCCGCGCGCCGGGCTCCGCGCGGGCGCGCGTCGACTGGCTGGGCGCCGTGCTGTTCACCCTGGCCGCCGGGGCACTGACCTATGGCCTGGTGCGCGGCGGCGACGCGGGCTGGGGGGACACCCGCGCGGTGGCGTCCCTGGTGACGGCCGGGGTCGCGGCGCTCGTCTTCGTGCTGGTCGAACGGCGGCACCGGGCCCCGCTGCTGGATCTGTCGCTGCTGCGCAACCGCTCCTTCGCGGTGCTGATGATCACGGCGCTGCTCGCCCAGGCCGCCGCGTTCACGCACTTCGTCTACAGCGCCCTGTGGGCCCAGTCGGTGCTGGGCATGAGCCCGCTGAGCGCCGGGCTCGCCATGCTGCCCATGGCCGGGGTGTCCTTCCTGGTCGCGGCCGTCTGGGGCAGCAGGCTCCAGCGGATGCGTCCGCAGTACCCGCTCGGCATCGGCGTCCTGGTGATCGGCGTGGGCGTGCTGCTCCAGACCATGGTGGCGCCCGGCTCCTCCTGGACGGCGCTGCTGCCCGGCTGTGTGGTGATCGGTGTGGGCGTCGGGATGGCGCTCACCGTGCTGATAGCCGCGGCCCTCGCCGCGGTCCCGCCGCACCGGGCGGGCGTGGCCAGCGGGGCCGTCAACACCTTCCGGCAGCTCGGCTACGCGCTCGGGGTCGCCGTGCTGGGCACGCTGTTCGCCTCCCGGGTGCACGAGGTGCTCACCGGCCACGGGGTGGCTCCGGGCGCTGCCGAGGCGGCCGGCAGCGGGCGCGCGGCGCAGGCGGGCGTGCCGATGCACCTGGTGCGCGAGGCGTTCGCCGCCGGGCTCGACCGGATCTTCGTCGTCTGCGGGGCCGCCGCGCTGCTCACCGGCGTCGCCGTGCTGCTGTTCGTCCGTGCGCGGGACACCGCAGGGCACGGGGACGGACACGGACACGGGAACGCAGCCGGGCACGGAAACGGAGCCGGAAACGGGCACGGGCCGGAGGCGGTGTCCGGGGCCGGGGCGGCGTCCGGGGTTCCGGCTCAGTCCGCGCCGGTCGTCTCCGGGGCGTCGGGTGCGCGCGGGGCCTGAGCGGGGGCCCGTTCCCGGGGTGCGCCGTACCGGGCGGCCACCTCGGCGGCGCGCGTGGCCAGCACCGTGCGCGCCTCCTCCGGTTCGACGACCTCCACGGCCGTACCGAACTGGAGCAGCTGGCTGACGGCCCGGAGCACGGGGAAGACGAGGCGTACCGTCACCGGCGGGCCGTCGTCCGGGCCGTCCGGCCGCTCCCCGTCGGGGCCGTCCGGCCGCTCCTCCCCGGGGCCGTCGGCGAAGGGCTGTTCGACCAGGGACGCCGCCATGAGGCGCAGGAACATACCGAGCACCGGGCGCTCCACCCGTACGGTGACCTCGACCGTGCGCGGCCGGTCCTCCACCCGGCGGCGCAACTCCTCCCACACGTCCGCCAGTTCGAGACCGGGCCGTCGGCGCACCGGGGCCTCGACGAGCGTCGCGGAGACGATGCGGTCCACCCGGTGGAGCGCCGGCTCGCGCTGCCGGTCGGCGACGAGGTACCAGACCCCGGCCTTGCTGACGAGCCCGTACGGATCGACGGTGTACGTGCGCTGCCGCCGCTCCCCGCCGTGCCGGTAGCGGATCCGCAGCCTGCGGTCGGTGAAGACCGCGGTGTGCAGCACGTCCAGCGGCCCCTGCCCGTCGGCGGCGCGGGGCCCGGCCAGCCAGCGGTCCGGGTCGATCAGGATGCGCCGGCTGGTCAGCTCGGCGGCCGGGCGGTGCGGGGCCGGGAGCGCCGCCATCACCTTGCGCAGGGCCGTACCGAGCGCTCCGCCCAGGCCGAGCGCCTCGTGTGCGCCCTGCGCCGCGAGGACGAACAGCGCACGTGCCTCGTCGGCGGTCAGCCCCGTGACATCCGTGCGGTACCCGGGCAGCAGGCTGATGCCGCCGGCCCGGCCGCGCTCGGCGTACACGGGCACGCCGGCGGTGGAGAGCGCCTCGATGTCGCGGTAGATCGTGCGCCGGGACACCTCCAGCCGGGCCGCCAGCTCGTCGGCCGGAACCCGGTGGCGGGTCTGGAGGATCAGCAGGATCGACAGCAGCCGGTCGGACTTCACCCGGTGCGGCTCCCTCGGGCTCGGCAGCAAATATGACGGCGGTTGTCACATTAGCCGGGGAGACTCCAGGTCGTCGCCGGGTCCGCACGGAGGAGACCGGCCGCCCGAGGACCGCCGAAGAGCGGTCGAAGGAGTGGAGCACCCATGAACGCCGCACCGCAGACGCCCGATCCCCGCCCCGCGCTGGCGCGCGCCACCGAGCAGCTGGCCGAGCTGCTCGACGGCCTGCGCCCCGGGCAGCTCGACGCCCCCACCCCCTGCGCGGAGTTCGACGTCCGCGCGCTGCTGGGCCATGTGACCGGTGTGGCCGACCGGTTCGCGAACCTCGGCGAGGGCGGCTCGGTCGTCGGCCCCGGGGTGCCGGAGTGGGCGGCCGGACTGCCCGCGGGCGACTGGCCGGACACCTACCGCCGGGCCCGGGAGCGGCTGCTCGCCGCCTGGCGGGACGACGCACGGCTGGAGGCGGTCGTGACGGCGCCCTGGGGCACGGTGCCCGGCCGGATCGCGCTGTCCGGCTGTGTCATGGAGACCGTCGTCCACGGCTGGGACCTGGCCCGCGCCCTCGGCCGGGACCCCGGCCTCGACCCGGAGCCGGCCGCCCTCGCCCTGGCCACGGCCGAGCGGGCCGTTCCGGCCGGGTCCCGCGCGCACATCCCGTTCGACGAGGCCCGCCCGGTGCCGGCGGACGCCGGGGTCCACGAGCGGCTGGCGGCCTGGCTCGGCCGCGATCCGCACTGGAGTCCGGGCACCGCCGGACGCGGGACGGGCACCGCGTGAGCGCGAGACCCCGCACTCCTGCCGCGGCACGCATCTGCTGCTGGACGACGAGGGGTCCGGGCCGGACGTCCTGACGACCGTGCCGCGGGCGGCCGGGCCCGCCGCCGCCCTGTGCGTCCTCGGAGTGCGCCACCTCGGCGGCGCCTTCGCCCGGGCGTCCGGACGCCCGACGCGGTCGGCCGCCGGGACGCCGGGTACCTGCTGTCGGTGGCCTCCCCGCCGGACGGGCCCGGCGCCGACGGGATCCGCGCGCCGCACGACGCCTCCTCGCCCCGGCGTCCGGGCACGCCCTCGGCCGCAGCCCCGACTTCCTCCACGGGCCGCAGGACCCGGACACCCCGCGCGGCGCCCACCCCCCGGACACCCGGGCCCGGCGGCGTGCCCTCGCCGGCCGCTGCGACCCGGACGGGCTGCTGCGCTCCGGCCGCCGGTCAGCCCTGCGCCGACTCCTCGTCCAGCCCGGCGAGGACCAGCGGCAGCCGGGCGGGGGCCCCGGCGGCGAGCCGGACCGGTACGCCCCAGTCCTGCTGGTGCACATGGCAGGCCGGGTACTCGCCCTCCTCGTCGCAGGAGGCGGCCATGGCGGAGACGTGCAGCACGCCCTCGGTGCCCGCCTCCCCCGCCAGCCGCACCTCGCGCCGCAGGTCCGTCCCGGCTCCGGCGCCGTCCGCCAGCAGCCCGGGCGGTGTCGCGCTGACCACCAGCCGGGTCGAGGGGCCGTAGCGGGTGTCGAGCTTCTGGCCGGGCGGCGCCTGGAAGACGACGTCGAGCGTCAGCGCGCCCGGCGCCACCTCGGTCGCCTCGCGGCGGGTGCGGTGCGCAGCGGCCTCCACCTGTGCGGCCCGCTCCGGGAGCCGCAGCCGGGTCAGCCGGTGCCGGGCCGACTCGACCACCACGACCTCGCCGCCGCCCTCCGGCGCCGGGACGGCACCGGAGGGTTCGCGCAGATCCGTCGCCGCCGTGCCGATCTCGTCGGTCGCCGGGTCGTAGCGGCGCAGCGCGTGGTTGTAGGTGTCGCAGACCACGACCGAGCCGTCCGGCAGGGCCGCCACGCCCAGCGGGTGCTGGAGCAGCGCCTGTTCCGCCGCCCCGTCCCGGTGGCCGAAGTCGAACAGCCCGGTGCCCACGACCGTGCGGACGGCATGGCCGCCTTCCGGGGCGCGCTCGATGCAGCGCAGCGCGCTCGTCTCGGAGTCCGCGACCCACAGCCGTTCGCCGTCGGGCGCTGCCGCAAGGCCCGAGGGCTGCGCGAACCACGCCTCGGCCGCCGGCCCGTCCACCAGGCCCTCGTTCGTCGTCCCGGCGGCCACCCGCACGGTGCCCTCGCGCGGGTCGTACGTCCACAGCTGGTGGACGCCGGCCATCGCGATCCACACCCGCCCGTCGAACCACGCGAGGTCCCACGGGGAGGAGAGCGCGATCTCGCGTGCGGGCCCGTCCGTCGGGCCGCCCTGCATCCACTGCGCGCCGGTGCCCGCCACCGTCGTCACCTCGCCGGTGGCCAGGTCCAGGCGGCGCAGCGCGTGGTTGACGGTGTCGGCGACGAGCACCACGCTGCCGGCGCCGCCTTCGTCGTCCGGCAGCAGCAGGAGGCCCTGCGGCTCGCTGAACCGCGCCTGCTCCGGCGCGCCGTCGACCAGCCCGCGCTCCCCGGAGCCGATACGGCGCACGGCGGTCTCGCCGTCGGCGGCGAGCTGCACGAGCTGGTGCCGGGTGGTGTCGGAGACGAGATAGCCGCCCTCGGGCAGCGCGAGCACCTTGCCGGGGAAGCGCAGATCGGTCGCCGTCGGCTCCGGCGGCTCCCACGGGCTCTCGCCACGGCGCAGCGTGCCCTTCGCCTCGTGCTCGGCCTCCAGCTCGGTGATCAGCTTCTCCATCGCGTGCACATGGCCCTCACCGGCGTGCTGGGCGACGACGTACCCCTCCGGGTCGATCACCACGAGCGTCGGCCAGGCCCGCACCGCGTACTGCTTCCACGTCTCCAGCCGGGGGTCGTCCAGCACCGGGTGCGCGACGCCGTACCGCTCGACGGCGTCGACCACGGCCCCGTGCTCGGCCTCGTGCACGAACTTCGGCGAGTGCACCCCGATCACGACGGTCGTGTCGTGGTGCCGCTCCTCCAGCTCCCGCAACTCGTCGATCACATGGAGGCAGTTGATGCAGCAGAAGGTCCAGAAGTCCAGGACGACGACCTTGCCGCGCAGCTCCCCGAGGGAGAGCCGCTCACCGCCGGTGTTCAGCCAGCCACCCTCACCGACCAGCTCGGGGGCACGGACGCGCGCACGCTTGTTCATACCTCCAGGCTCTCATCCGGGCCGGCGGCCCGGACGGGGCCAGGGCACCGCACGGGCCGCCGCCGCGGGCTCCACCGCGCCGGGCGCCCGCTACGGCACACGGTCCTATCGCACGCCGTCCTTCAACACACCGTCCTTCAGCACGCCGTCCTTCAGCACGCGGTCCTTCAGCACGGGGAAGGACTCGCGGACCTTCTCGACCTGGGCGAGGTCCAGCTCGGCCGTGACGACCGTCTCCTCGTTGCCGTCCGTCTGTGCGAGGACCTCGCCCCACGGGTCGATCACGGCGGTGCGGCCCGCCTGCGCGACGCCCGCGTGCGCCCCCGCCGTGCCGCAGGCCAGCACGAACGTCTGGTTCTCCACGGCGCGGGCGCGGGCCAGCAGATCCCAGTGCGCGGCCCGCTTCTCCGGCCACCCGGCGGGCACGACGAACGCGCGCGCCCCGCTGTCGGTCAGCGCCCGGAACAGCTCGGGGAAGCGCAGGTCGTAGCAGGTGGCGAGGCCGAGGGTGGCCTGGGGGTGGGCGACGGTGACGGGCTCGGTGCCGGCCGAGAGCAGCGTGGCCTCGCCGCGGTCGAAGCCGAAGCGGTGGATCTTGCGGTAGGCGGCGACCGGTTCACCGGCGGGGGAGAAGACCAGCGAGGTGTTGTAGAGGGCGCCGCCCCGGTGGCCCTTCTCGACGATCGAGCCCGCGTGCAGCCACACCCCGGCGTCCCGGGCGGCCGCGGACATCGCCAGCGCCGTCGCGCCGTGCTCCGGATCGGTGGATTCCGCCTCGGCCGCGAACCGGTCGAAGGCGAAGGCGCCGACGGTCCACAGTTCGGGCAACACCACGAGATCGGCGCCCGCTTGGGAACGGACGAGCGAAGCGACGCGCTCCCGGCGGGAATTGACCGACTCGTCCGGGTCGACCTCGATCTGGAGGAGAGAAGCGCGCACGGTACCACCGTCCTTGGTCTGCCGGGGGCGGTCGGGGCCTAGCATCGTCCCGGAAGCACTGCCCCCGAAAGGACTGCCGGGGCGCCCGTGCGCAGCGTAACTTGAGAGCACCCAGCCCGCGAACGATCCGCAATTCCGAGGGGTCCCGTGACGACCGACCACCCTAGTCTTCAGCCGTACGTTGACGCCTGGACCCAGTCCATGGAAGCCATATCCGAGCTGGTCACTCCGCTTTCGGAAGGAGAGTGGAACCGGGCGACCGAGTGCCCGGGCTGGTCGGTTCGGGACGTGGTCTCCCACCTCATCGGTATGGAGTGCGAACTGCTCGGCGATCCACGCCCGATCCACTCCCTGCCGCGCGACATCTACCACGTGCGCGACGAGATCAGCCGCCACATGGAGATCCAGGTCGATGTGCGCCGCCACCACACCGGCCCGGAGATGACCAGCGAACTGGAGTACACCCTCATCCGCCGCTCCCGGCAGCTGCGGAACGAGAAGAAGGGCCCGCAGGACGAGGTCCCCAGCCTGCTGCCGTTCGGCCCGAAGAAGATCACGCTGGAGCGGCAGTTGATGCTGCGGGCCTTCGATGTGTGGGTGCACGAGCAGGACCTGCGCCGCGCGCTCGACAAGCCGGGCAATCTGGACTCCCCCGGTGCCCATGTCGCCCGGGACGTGCTGCTGGACGGGCTGCCGAAGGTCGTCGCGAAGGACGCGGGCGCGCCGCCTGAGAGCGCGGTGGCCTTCGATGTGAGCGGCCCTGTGGAGTTCATGCGCACCGTCCGCGTCGACAAGCAGGGCAAGGGCGCGGTGGACGAGAGCCCCTCGCTGGGCCCGGCGGTGACGCTCTCCCTGGACTGGGAGACCTATCTGCGGCTGGCCTGCGGCCGGGTCCGGCACGACGCGGTCGCCGACCGGGTCAAGACGGACGGCGACACCGAATTGGCCGACGCCATCCTCCGCCACTTCGCCGTGACGCCCTGACCGGCGGGCCGCCCGGTCGGCCGCCGGCGTTCCCGGGCGCCCCGGCGGGCCCTGCGGGACCCGCCGGGCCCGCCGGGTCCCATCGGCCCCTCCCCGGCGTACCGTTCGGCCCTCCGCCGGGGTTCCGTCGGGGTTCCCTCGCCGTCCCGCCGGGTCACACCGGCACGTGCACCGCCTCGACGCGGCTGGCGACGGTCCTCTCCTGCTCGCGGCGCACGGCACGGGCCCGCAGCCGGGCGAACTGGACGAGGCCGACGGCCTGGAGGACGAAGACGCTGGCGAAGGCGATGCGGTAGTTGTCGCCGGTCGCGTCCAGCAGCACACCGATGGCGAAGAGCGTCGTCATGGAGGCGGTGAAGCCGCCCATGTTCACGATGCCGGAGGCCGTGCCCTGCCGCTCGGGCGTATTGGCGGGCCGGGAGAAGTCGAAGCCGATCATCGAGCCGGGCCCGCAGGCGCCGAGCACCACGCACAGCACGATCAGCAGCGCCATCGGGGCGCGCCCCGGCCAGGCGAGGGTCGTGGCCCACACGGCGGCGGTCGCCACGACCGTACCGACGACGAGCGGAGTGCGCGCCGCGTGGTGCCGCGCGATGACCTGCCCGTAGACCAGCCCGCACACCATGTTGGACACGACGACGAGGGTGAGCAGTTCACCCGCCGTGCCGCGGTCGAGCCCCTGCGCCTCGACGAGGAACGGCAGCCCCCACAGCAACAGGAAGACCATGCCGGGGAACTGGCACACGAAGTGCGTCCACATGCCGGCGCGGGTGCCGGGCTCCCGCCACGCCTCGGTGATCTGCCGCCGGATGAAGCCCGCACCGCCCTGCGCACCGTGCTGGTGCGCGGGCGGCTCGTGCCCCTCCGGGTGGTCCTTCAGGAAGAAGACGACGAACAGCAGGATGACGAGCCCGCCGGCCGCGCTGCCCGCGAACGTCGGTGTCCAGCCGAACGTGTCGAGGATGCGGGCGAGCACCAGGGTGGTCACGAGGTTGCCCGCCATGCCGATGAGCGCGGCGATCTGCGCGACGACGGGACCGCGCCGCGCCGGGAACCAGCGGGTGCCCAGGCGCAGTACGGCGATGAAGGTCATGGCGTCGCCGCAGCCGAGCAGGGCACGCGAGGCGAGGGCCATGGCGTAGCTGCCGGAGAACGCGAAGCCGAACTGCCCCGCGGTGAACAGCAGGACGCCGAGCAGCAGGATGCGCTTGGTGCCCCAGCGGTCCACGAGCAGCCCGACGGGGATCTGCATGCCCGCGTAGACGAGCAGTTGGAGGATGGAGAAGCTGGAGAGCGCGGAGGCGTTGATGCCGAAGCGTTCGGTGGCGTCGATTCCCGCGACGCCGAGGCTGGTGCGGTAGGTGACGGCGACGAAGTAGACGGCGACACCGATGCCCCAGACCCACATGGCCCGGGCGCCACCGGGCGGGTCTCCGGGCAGTCGTATACCGGGGGCCGAAGCGGAGGAGCTCACCGGGCCTCACCGCTCGGGTTCCCACCGGTGGACACCTCGGCACGGGCATCGGCACGCACACCGGCAGCGCCGGCAGCGCTCTCGGGGCTGCCGGGGCTGCCGCCGTCGTCGGCCGGTGGTTCACCGGGCCAGGGGCCGGGCTGCCGACCGCGGGCGTCCTCGCCGCGCACCAGATGGCGGACGCGGGCGACGTGCCGGTGGACGGCGCGGGCCGCGGCCTCCGCGTCGCCCGCGCGCAGGGCGGTCAGGATGCCGGCGTGCTCGTCGAGGTTCTTGGCGATGCGGTCGGGGTGCGCGTGCATCACGGCGACGCCCATCCTCAGCTGGCGATCGCGCAGTTGGTCGTAGAGCCGGGTGAGGATCTGGTTGCCGGTGGCCTCGACGATGGCCGCGTGGAAGCTGCGGTCGGCGACCGAGACCGCGGCCAGATCGCCCGTCGCCGCGTGCGCGTGCTGCTCCTCCAGCAGCTGCTCCAGCCGCGCGACGAGGGAGCCGGAGACGGGCACCGCCCGGCGCACGGCGTGCTGTTCGACGAGCAGCCGGGTCTCGACGACGTCCTCGATCTCCTGCGCGGAGACCGGGAGGACGAGCGCGCCCTTCTTCGGGTAGAGCCGGATCAGCCCCTCGACCTCCAGCCGCAGCAGGCCCTCGCGTACCGGTGTGCGCGAGACCCCGACGGCCTCGGCGAGCGCGCCCTCGGTGAGCAACATGCCGCCCTCGTAACGGCGTTCGAGCACGGCCTGCTTGACGTGGGTGTAGACGCGTTCGGCGGCCGGGGGCTGTTGTCGGGCGGGGGCGGCTGGAGACATGTGCACATCATAGATACAACACACATGCACACGAAGGCGCCGTCCACGATACGGACGGCGCCTTCCGAAAACGCGCGCCGAGGCCCGGCATCAGCCCCGGAACATCAGCACCGGGACCTCAGCACCGGACATCAGCCCCGGAACGCCAGCACCGGGACGTCAGCCGAGGCCGTCAGCCCCAGGTCATCAGCCGCTTGGGCCGTTCCAGGACGGCGGCCACGTCGGCGAGCACCTTCGAGCCCAACTCGCCGTCGACCAGCCGGTGGTCGAAGGAGAGCGCCAGCGTGGTCACATGTCGCGGCTTGATCTTGCCCTTGTGCACCCACGGCTGCTCACGGATCTGCCCGAAGGCGAGGATCGCGGACTCGCCGGGGTTGAGGATCGGCGTCCCGGTGTCGACACCGAACACCCCGACATTCGTGATGGTGACCGTGCCACCGCTCATCGCCGCCGGGCTGGTCCGCCCCTCCCGCGCCGTCGCGACCAACTCGCCCAGCGCGGAGGCCAGTTCGGTCAGCGTCAGATCCTGGGCGTCCTTGATGTTCGGCACGACCAGGCCGCGCGGGGTGGCCGCCGCGATGCCGAGGTTCACATAGTGCTTGCGGACGATCTCCTGCCGCTCCTCGTCCCAGGCCGCGTTGACCTCCGGGTTCCGCCGGATGGCCAGCAGGAACGCCTTGGCCACGAGCAGCAGCGGATTGATCCGCACGCCCTCCATGTCCGGGTCCTGCTTGAGGTCGCGGACGAGCTTCATCGTGCGCGTCACATCGACGGTGACGAACTCGGTGACGTGCGGCGCGGTGAACGCGCTGTCCACCATGGCCTGCGCCGTCGCCTTGCGGACGCCCTTGACCGGGATCCGCGTCTCGCGCTCGCGCGCCGGCGCCGGCTCGGGCGCCTGCGGTGCGGGCGCGGGAGCGGGGGCGGGCGCGGGCTCGGCGGCCGACTGCTGCCGCGCCGCGGCCGCGTGCACGTCCTCGCGGGTCACGATCCCGTCGGGCCCGCTGGGCGCGACGGCGGTCAGGTCCACCCCGAGGTCCTTGGCCAGCTTGCGCACCGGCGGCTTGGCCAGCGGACGCTCCCCGGCACCCGTCGCACCGCCCGCCGGGGCCGGGCCACCGGCGTGCCCGTTGGCAGCGACGGCGGCGGGCCCGGCAGCAGGGCCGGCGGGTGCGGCAGAGGGAGCGGACACGGCCGGCTCCCGCTCCCGCGCCGCGGCGGGAGCCCCGGCGCTCCCCGTGTCCGCTGCGCCCCCTGCGCTCTCCGGGGCCTGCTGCTCCTCCGGACGCTTGCGCGGCCGGCGCCGGGTGGAACCGGCGGAGACGCCGTAGCCGACCAGCACCGGCTGTCGGCCCTGCGGCTCCCCGCCCTCGGCCCCTTCCGCGGCCTCCCCGGCCGGTTCGGCGGTCGCCGGCTGCTCGGCGGGCGCCTCGGGCGCGGGCGGAGCACCGGCCGAGGGCGCGGTGTCGACGGTGATGATCGGGGTGCCGACATCCACCGTCGTGCCCTCCGCGAAGCGCAGTTCGTGGACCGCGCCGTCGAAGGGAATGGGCAGCTCGACGGCGGCCTTCGCCGTCTCCACCTCGCACACGACCTGCCCGTCGCTGACGGTGTCACCGGGCTGTACGTACCACTTGAGGATCTCGGCCTCGGTGAGCCCCTCGCCCACGTCGGGCATCTTGAACTCGCGGATGCGCTCGGCGCTCCGGACGCTCTCGGTCATCGTCACGGCTCTCCTCAGTACGCCAGCGCGCGGTCGACGGCATCGAGCACACGGTCCAGGTCGGGGAGGTAGTCCTCCTCCAGGCGGGCCGGGGGGTACGGCGAGTGGAAGCCGCCGACCCGCAGGACGGGGGCCTCCAGGTGGTAGAAGCACCGCTCCGTGATGCGGGCGGCGATCTCCGAGCCGGTGCCCAGGAAGACGGGCGCCTCGTGCACGACGACGAGCCGGCCGGTCTTCTCCACCGAGCGCTGCACCGTGTCGAAGTCGATCGGCGAGATCGACCGCAGGTCGACGACCTCCAGGTCGTGGCCCTCCTCCTCGGCCGCGGCGGCGGCCTCCAGGCAGACCTTCACCATCGGCCCGTAGGCGAGCAGCGTCGCCGAGGTGCCCTCGCGGGCCACCCGGGCGCTGTGCAGCGGGGCGGGAATGGCCGACGGGTCGACCTCCCCCTTGTCCCAGTAGCGGCGCTTGGGCTCGAAGAAGATGACCGGGTCGTTGCTCTCGATCGCCTGCTGCATCATCCAGTAGGCGTCGGCGGCGTTCGACGGCGAGACGCACTTGAGCCCGGCCACGTGCGCGAACAGCGCCTCCGGGGACTCGCTGTGGTGCTCGACGGCGCCGATGCCGCCCGCGTACGGGATCCGGATGACGATCGGCAGCTTGATCTTGCCCAGCGCCCGCGCGTGCATCTTGGCGAGCTGGGTGACGATCTGGTCGTAGGCGGGGAAGACGAACCCGTCGAACTGGATCTCGACGACCGGGCGGTAGCCGCGCAGCGCGAGGCCGATCGCCGTGCCCACGATCCCGGACTCGGCCAGCGGCGTGTCGATCACCCGCTGCTCGCCGAAGTCCTTCTGGAGCCCGTCGGTGATCCGGAAGACGCCGCCGAGCTTGCCGACGTCCTCGCCCATGACGAGCACCTTCGGATCGTTCTCCATCGCCGTGCGCAGCGAGGAGTTGATCGCCTTCGCCACGGGCATCTTCTGCGGCGTCTGCGGCGTCTGCCCGAGACCGTTCGCCGCCGGGGACGGAGCGGGGGATGCGGCAGCGGTAGCCATCAGCGGGCCTCCTTGGCGTCGGCGAAGGACGCGAGATACGCGGAGAACTGCGCGCGCTCCTCGTCGACGAGCGCGTGCCCGTCGGCGTAGACGTTCTCGAAGATCGCCATGGTGTCGGGGTCGGGCATGGTGCGGATGGCCTCGCGTACGTGCTTGCCCATCTGTTCGCTCTCCGCGTCGATGTCGGCGAAGAACGCGTCGTCCGCCGCGCCCTCCCGCTCCAGACAGCTGCGCAGCCGCGTGATCGGGTCCTTGGCCTCCCAGGAGGCGCGCTCGTCGTCGGAGCGGTAGCGCGTCGGATCGTCCGAGGTGGTGTGCGCGCCCATGCGGTAGGTGTACGCCTCGATGAGCATCGGGCCCTGCCCCGTACGGGCCCGCTCGGCGGCGGCCCGCGTCACCGCGAGACAGGCCAGCACGTCGTTGCCGTCCACCCGTACGCCCGGGAAGCCGTAGCCCTGCGCACGCTGGTAGATCGGCACCCGGGACTGGCGCTCGGCCGGCTCGGAGATCGCCCACTGGTTGTTCTGGCAGAAGAAGATCACCGGCGCGTTGTAGACGGCGGCGAACGTGAACGCCTCGGCCACATCGCCCTGGCTGGACGCGCCGTCGCCGAAGTAGGCGACGACCGCGGAGTCCGCGCCGTCCATGGAGACGCCCATCGCGTACCCCGTCGCGTGCAGCGCCTGGGAGCCGATGACGATCGTGTAGAGGTGGAAGTTGTTGGCGTTCGGATCCCAGCCGCCGTTGTTCACCCCGCGGAACATGCCCAGCAGCATCGTCGGATCGATGTCCCGGCACCAGGCCACACCGTGCTCGCGGTAGGTGGGGAAGACGTAGTCGTCGGCGCGCAGCGCCCGGCCCGAGCCGATCTGCGCCGCTTCCTGCCCCAGCAGCGAGGCCCACAGGCCCAGCTCGCCCTGGCGCTGGAGGGCCGTCGCCTCGGCGTCGAACCGGCGGGTGAGCACCATGTCGCGGTACAGACCGCGCAGCTCCTCCGGCGTCGGATCGATCGCATAATCCGGATGAGTGACCCGCTCGCCCTCGGGCGTGAGCAGCTGCACCAGCTCGGGGCCCTCGTCGGCCTCCGTGCCGGCCCCCGCCGGCTTCCGCCCGGCAGCCGCCTTCACAGCGGCACCCTTGCCCTTCCCGGCCGCACCCGCGCCGTTACGACTGCTCGCGGCCTTCTTGGCACTCGCGGAACCCGTGGCCTTCTTGCCGCTGTCACCGCTCTTGGTGCTCTTGGTGCCCTTGGCGCCCTTGGAGTTCTCGGCGGCCTTCGCCGTGCCCTTGCCGGCGGCCTTCGTCCCCGCGGTCTCGGCGGCGGACTTGGTGCCTGCCGCCTTGCCGGACGTCGCCTTGGCGGTGGCCTTGCCGCCGCTCGTGCCCGACGCCTTCGCCGAGGTCTTGGCGGATGTCTTGCCGGACGTCTTAGCGGTGGTCTTGGCGGATGCCCGCCCGGACGCCGTACCGGAGGATTCCTTGCCCGCGGCGGCGGCCCCGGAGCCTGCCGTCCTGCCGCCCTTCGCCGGTGCTGTCTGCTTCGCCGCCGCCCGCGTACCGCCGGCCGCGGAGCCCGCGACCCTCGGACCCTTGCGGGGCGTCTGCTGCGCCTCCGCCTGTGCCGGCTCCGTCGCCGGGGCCGTCGGTGCCGTCCGTGTGGTCGTCGACGGGGTTGCGCCCTGTCCTCCGGTGCCGCTGCGGCGCGACGTGCTCTGCGCGGCAGTCCTCTCCACGGTCACGTGTGCTCCTCCGTATGTCCGGCCCCCGGGATTGCCGGTGACCTGGGGCTCCCCCGCCCAGCGGCGGGGGGAGGCTCGCCCGGTCCGTGCGGCGCACGGGGTGGGAGCGTCGCGGCCGTACCGGGTGGTGACTCAAGCTGTCCCGGTCGCGGCCCGTGCGTCCCGACCTCCGTCGGGGGCGCCCCCGGCCATGGCCAGTAACTCCATAGACGCACGAGGCGCCCCTGACCTGCAACTTTGCTCGGATATCCAAGTAAGAACCCGGAGGGCCGAACAGAGCGTCGAGATCAGGGACATCACTGGTCACGGCCTCGCGAGCCGCGGACACCCGCACGTTAACCCGGGGTACCGGAACCCGGGAAGAGTGAAGAGCGGATCATTATGTGAGACTGAGAGAGTGCCCGAAAACGGACGTATCCGAGTATTTCTGGTGGACGACCACGAGGTGGTCCGCAGGGGCGTGCACGACATGCTGACCGCCGAACCCGACATCGAGGTGGTCGGCGAGGCCAGCACAGCGGCCGAGGCGGTCTGCCGCATCACGGCCACCCGGCCCGATGTCGCCGTCCTCGACGTCCGGCTCCCCGACGGCAGCGGCGTCGAGGTCTGCCGCGAGATCCGCTCCCACGACGAGCACATCCACTGCCTGATGCTCACCTCGTACTCCGACGACGAGGCGCTCTTCGAATCGATCATGGCCGGGGCCTCCGGCTACGCCCTCAAGGAGATCCGCGGCCCCGAACTCCTCGCCGCCGTACGGGAGGTCGCCGCCGGGAAATCGCTGCTCGACCCCGTCGCCACCCGCCGGGTACTCGAACGGCTGCGCGGCGACGGCAGCCGGCCGCAGCAGGACGACCGGCTCGCCGCCCTCACCGAGCAGGAGCGCAGGATCCTCGATCTGATCGGCGAGGGCCTCACCAACCGGGCCATCGGCGAGCAGCTCCATCTCGCCGAGAAGACGATCAAGAACTATGTCTCCGGGCTGCTGGCCAAGCTCGGTATGGAGCGCCGCTCCCAGGCCGCCGCCTATGTCGCCCGCCTCCAGGCCGGCCACGACAAATGACCCGCCGGCGGCCCGGCCCGCCCCCGGCCACACCCTCTCGCGGCCCCCTCTTCGCGGCCCCCCTCTTCGCGGCCCTGCCCGGCCACGGCCACGCCGCCCCGGGGCCCCTGCACGTGGCCCTGCCGGGTACTCGGCCGGGCCGCCTCCCGCCTGGTCGCCGCATGCCGTCGCGTGCTCGCCGCCCGGCTGCTCCGTCGGGCCGCCGGTCAGTCGCAGAACGCCGACCGCACGGCCTCGTAGCACGCGCTCCACCACACCACCAGGGCCGCTGCCGCCGGGAACTGCGGATCCGCGCGGACGTCCCGGAGCTGATAGCGCCACCGCAGCATCCAGAAGTCGTTCAGCCTCTCCCACCACACCCGGTGGACCGCCGCCGCCAACTCCTGCCGGGAAGCCCCCGCCCAGCGCCGGTACGCCCGCGCGTACGCCCGGACCTTCCGCAGATCGAGCGTGCCGTCCGGCCGGACGAAGAAGATCGCCGCGCCGCGTACCGCCTCTTCGGCGCGCGGACGCACCCCGAGCCGGTCCCAGTCGAGGATCGCCACCGGCTCCGCCTCGTCCCGGCCCGCACCCCGGCGCACACCGACCCCGGCGCCGACCCCGACTCCGGCTTCGGCTCCGGCTCCGGCTCCGGCTCCGGCTCCGGCTCCGGCTCCGGCGGGCAATGTCCCCGCGTACATCCCCGCGTACGCCCCCGCGCCCGTCGCACGCCCGCAGGCCGCCGGGGACGCCCCCTCCTTGCCCCGGGCGGACGGCGCACCCCCGGCGGCCTGCGCCCCCGTCCGTGCCGCGCCGTAGAGCAGGTTGAGCGGGTGGAAGTCGCCGTGCACCCACCCGTGGAATCGGGCGGGCACGACGGGCGGGCGGGCCCCCGCGTAGCGGCGCAGCAGCTCGCGCCGCTCGGTCAGCCGGTGCTCGGCCAGCTCGTCGAAGCTGTCCCGACGGAGCCGTGCACGGATGTGCACCAGCAGCTCGCCGATCACCTCGTAGGTGGCCGCCGGATCGGCGCTCTCCTCGGACGGCGTGCCCGCCTGTGGCAGCACCTCCGCGAGCCGCGTATGGACCCGCCCCAGCAGCGCACCCAGCTCCCCGCACTGCGCGGCCGACAGCTCACTGCCGTACCGGTGCCGGCCCTCCACCCAGGGGTGCAGCGCATAGCAACGGCCGGACACCACCGCGACCGTCCGCCCTTCCGGATCGGCCACGGCGGGCACCACCGGCAGCCCCAGCGCGCCGAGCCGCGCGGCGGCCCGGTGCTGCCGCTCGATACGGGCCGGACCCGCCGGGGCGGCGGGATCACCGTCGAGGTGGTGCTTGAGGAAGAAGCGCCCCCGTGTGGTGGTCAGCCGGTAGCCGCGGTTGAGCAGCCCCTGGGAGACCGGGTCGCAGGAGAGCGGCGCTCCCACGTCGTACTGCCGCAGCACGGAGTGGAGCGTGCCCTCGGTGAGGGCGAGGGAAGACGGCTGCACGAGGCGCATCGTAGGGGACACGGAGCGTGAACCGCACGGCGTCAACTCCCGGACGACAACCGCCCGTCGACCACGGACGACAGCCACTCACCGACGAGTCCCCGACACCCCTCCGACCGGCACGACCGGCACGAACGGCAGACGGCAGACGGCAGACGGCAGACGGCAGACGGCAGACGGCAGACGGCAGACGGCAGACGGCGAACGCTTCGGCCCCGGACAGGTGTCTGCCGTCCGGGGCCGAAAGTGTCTGCGGAAGGGGAAGGGGAAGAGCCGGGGGCGAGTGCTCACCGGCGGACCGGTGTGCGGATCACTCCCCGTTGGCGCCGCTGTTGGCGGTGTCCCCCGGCTTGCCTCCGGGGAGGCCGCCGATGTCCCCGCCGCCCTGGTCGTCGCCCTCGTCGGGCGGCGACGGGTCGTCCGGGTCCTCCGAGCCGCTTCCGCCGTTGTCGCCGTTACCGCCGTTGTTGTTGCCGCCGTGACCGCCGCCGCCCTCGGACGTGCCGGACGGGGTGTCGCTCGGCGTCTCGGACGGCGTCGGGTTCGGGTCGATCGGCACCGACTGCGTCGGGTCCTGGGTCGGGGTCCACTCGCCGGGGTCGCCCGCGGAGGTGCCGGGGTCCTCCTCCTCGGTCTCCGTCGGCGAGCTCGACGGCTCCTTGCTCGTCTTCTTGTCCTTCGGCTCCGTCGTCGACTTGTCCGGTGCGTCCGGCTTGTTGTCGTGGTCCTTGGAGGAGTTGATCGCGAAGAAGATGCCGCCCGCTATGGCGATCACCGCGAGGAAGGCCACCAGCGCGTACTTGAGCCCGTTGCCGCCGCGGCCACCGCCGCCGCGCCGCGGACCCCCGTCGAAGCCTCCGTCGTCGTCCCGGGGCGCGCCCAGCATCGGTGCGCCCATCTGGGAGGTGTCCGAGTGCGTCGGGTGCTGGCGCGTGTCCCCGCCGGCCATTCCCATCATCTGCGTCGCGCCACCGGTCTGCGCGACCGGACCGGTGTTCCACAGGCCGCCCGTGTGGCCGCCCTGCTCCTGGAGCATCTGGAGCGCGTACTGCGTCAGCCCGCGCATCTCCTCGGCCGTCTGGAACCGGTCGTCCGGCTCCTTGGCCAGCGCCCGCATCACCAGGCCGTCGAGCTCCGGCGGGACGACGTCCGAGACCTCGGACGGCAGCACCGGATCGTCCTGCACGTGCTGGTAGACCACCGACAGCGGCGTCTCACCCGTGAACGGGGGCCGCAGCGTCAGCAGTTCGTAGAGCAGACAGCCGGTGGCGTAGAGGTCGGAGCGGGTGTCGACGGTCTTGCCGAGTGCCTGCTCCGGGGAGAGGTACTGCGGCGTACCCATGACCATGCCGGTCTGCGTCATCGTGTTCGACGCACCGTGCAGGGCCCGCGCGATACCGAAGTCCATCACCTTGACGGCGCCGTTGTTCGTGATGATCACGTTCGCCGGCTTGATGTCCCGGTGGACGATGCCGTGCTGGTGGCTGTAGGCCAGCGCTTCCAGCACCCCGGACACGATGATCAACGCCTGGTCGGCGGGCGGCGCTTCGGCCGTCATCAGCAGATCACGGATCGTGCTGCCCTCGACCAGCTCCATCACGATGTACGGCGTGATGTTGCCGCCGATCAGTTCCTCGCCGGAGTCGTAGACGGCGACCACCGCGTGGTGGTTGAGGCCCGCGACGGACTGCGCCTCGCGGGTGAACCGCGCCTTGGACACCGGGTCCTCGGCCAGATCGGCACGGAGCAGCTTGACGGCGACGGTGCGCCCCAGGCGCAGGTCCTCCGCGCCGAACACCTCGGCCATACCGCCTCGGCCCAGCCGCCGCGTCAGGCGGTACCGGCCGTCGCCGACGAGCCCGCGGTTACCCCACAACTCCGGCGAATCGGGCAGAGAGCCGCCCGTCGCATCAGGGTCCGGAGAGCCCCCGGCGGCTTGCGTCTGTGCCATCAGTCCTCGCCGTCGATTCGAATCCGCGGCCTTCTCGCGCGGTACGTACTCCCCAAGGAGGCTACAGGCACGCAGGGGGTACTTGGATGGGGACGGAACATGGAAGAAAGGCCATACAACTAGCTGCGGCACCGGGCTGGCAAGTTCGCTGACAGCTACCGGCCGGACACGCACACCCCTCTTCCCCTCCGCTTCCCCCGCCTCGTCCCCCACCCCGGCACACCCGGCCCACACACCCCGCCACGGCCGCCGCCACGACCTCTGCCACGACCGCCGTCCAGCCCCCGCCACGGCCCCGTTCCGCAGCTCCCGGAGCCTTCCCGAAGCCTTCCCGGGGCCTTCCCGGAGCTGTTCCGAAGCTGTTCCGGAGCCCGACCGTGCGGGCCCGACCGCAGCCCCGACACGGACCCGACGCGGACCCGGCGCGGACCCTAACGCCGCGCAGCACCCCCCCCCGCGCCGCTCCCCGCTCTTGGCACCGCGTACCCACCGCGTACCCGTCCCGTACCGCGCGTGTTCAGCCCCGCCCGGAGAGAGGTGGACACGCGACGCGTGGGCACGGCGGGTGCGAGGAGGGCGTGCCGGGGGTTCGACGTATGTGCCGCTCTCCAGAGGGGCTGCGCCGCGTACCCGCACCGTGTCCACGCGCACCCGCCACGTATCCGGGCAAGCGCCGCACGGGTCACGCAGAGTCATCAAGCGGTCGACCCGGAGCCGTTGACCGAGAACGTCGCACGAAGACGTACGGAAACGTCGCACGGCTACACACGGAGACGCACGGAGAGATACGGAGGGGACGGGGACCACCCGCGCGGAAGGCCCGGCTCGCGGGGCCCCTGCGGCCCGTCTCACAGGGCCCCTTAGTCTCGTGTGACGGTCCGCACGAAGGCCCTGTGGGCATCCGGTCACGGAACGGGCAACCAGCTTGACGTGGCGGAGCCCTCGGGCAAACTTGGGCCAGTATCAGGTCTATGGATCACTCAACGTACCTGCACGGGGGCAG
Source organism: Streptomyces cacaoi (assembly GCF_006539165.1). GTDB lineage: Bacteria > Actinomycetota > Actinomycetes > Streptomycetales > Streptomycetaceae > Streptomyces > Streptomyces cacaoi. The sequence continues at coordinate 69,067 of NZ_BJMM01000014.1, forward strand.
CGCCGCCGAGGGGGAAGCAGTCAGATGAGCGAGGACGGCGCACAGGCGGCCGGAAACTATGTGGGCCGCATGGTCGGCGGGGGGCGTTTCCAGCTCCGTTCGCTGCTCGGGGCGGGCGGGATGGCGTCGGTCTATCTCGCCTACGACTCCGTGCTCGACCGTCAGGTCGCGGTCAAGACCCTGCACACCGAACTCGGCCGGGAACAGTCCTTCCGTGAGCGGTTCCGCCGCGAGGCGCAGTCCGTCGCCAAGCTGACACACACCAACATCGTCTCCGTCTTCGACTCGGGCGAGGACGAGATCGACGGCGCCCTGGTGCCGTACATCGTCATGGAGTACGTCGAGGGCAAGCCCCTGCGTACCGTCCTCGACGAGGACATCGCCCAGCACGGCGCGATGCCCGCCGACAAGGCACTGAAGATCACCGGCGATGTCCTCGCCGCCCTTGAGGTCAGCCACGAAATGGGCCTGGTGCACCGGGACATCAAGCCCGGCAACGTCATGCTCACCAAGCGTGGCGTGGTCAAGGTCATGGACTTCGGCATCGCCCGCGCCATGCAGTCCGGCGTGACGTCGATGACCCAGACCGGCATGGTCGTCGGCACCCCGCAGTACCTCTCCCCCGAGCAGGCGCTCGGCCGCGGCGTGGACGCCCGTTCCGACCTGTACTCGGTCGGCATCATGCTCTTCGAACTGCTCACCGGGCGGCTGCCGTTCGACGCCGACTCGCCGCTGGCCATCGCCTACGCGCACGTCCAGGAGGAGCCCGTCGCGCCCTCCTCCATCAACCAGTCCGTGCCGCCGGCCGTCGACGCGCTCGTCGCCCGCGTACTGAAGAAGAACCCCAACGAGCGCTTCCCGTCCGCCGAGTCCATGCACGACGAGTGCGAGCGGATCGGCGGCTCCGGGGTGGCCTCCGGCTCCTCTCCGATCATCATCAGCGGCGGCCCCCCGGCCAACAGCGGTGCGGGCGTGGGCCAGGCCGTCTTCCCGCCGGTCAACGACGCCGGCACCCCGCCCCCGCAGGGCAACATGCAGCAGCCGTACCAGCCGCCGGGGCCCTACGCCGGCGGCTTCGGCCCCTCCACCCCGCCGCCCGCGCCCGCCATGGGCCAGGCCGGCTACGCGCCGTACGGGCACCAGCAGGGCGCCGCCACCCCGCCGCCGTACAACCTGGCCCAGCCGCCGGGTGTGCCCGGCGCACCCGGGGCCCCGGGTGGCCCCGGCGGCAAGAAGAAGACCTCACCCGGCGCCCTGGCCGGATACGGCCTCGCGGCCGTCGCGGTCATCGCCGTGCTCGTCTTCGTCGTCGTGCAGCTCACCGGCGACGACGGAGGCGGCTCACAGGCCGACGACAAGCCCACCGGCCAGAACAGCGCCAGCGAGGACCCCGCGAACGACAACACCGGGGGCACCGCCACCAACAGCGGGGGCACGGGCGGCCACAACGGCTCGTTCAAGGGGCCGGACAAGAGCCGCACCATCGACTCCACCGAGTGCACCGACGCGAGCGAGAGCTACGACGACAAGCGCAAGGTCATGATGCCCGACCTGACGGTCAAGGACCTGACCTCCGTCAAGGCGTGCCTGCGCGCGGCCGGTTGGGACATCGGCGAGGTCACGAAGGAAGACGAGAACATCTGGGGCAAGAACACCGTTCTGGAGCAGAGCCCCAGCAGCTCCGACGACTTCGACCCGAAGAAGGACAAGATCGACCTGACGGTCTCGACGGGCCGGCCCGCCTCGACCTCCTGATCCGCGCCGTCCCTTCACCTCCTCCGTCCGGTACCGCCTCCGCGCATGGGGCACCGCTGTCCACGACCGCCCCGGGCCGCCCCGACTTGTCGGCTCACGCGGCCTGTTGGCCCACCCGCTCTGTCGGCCCACTCGGTTTGTCGGCCCACCCGGTCTGTTGGCGCGCCGCGGCTCGATGCCCTCGTTCCGCTCCCGCCGCGAGGGCCGACTCCGGCGCCCCGGCTCCGTCCCTTCCTGCCCGGGGCCCCGAGCAGGAAGGGAGAAGGAGCCGAGCCGACAGGCTCCGTGGCAACGGCGGACCGGCATCCGCCGGACGGCGGACTCGGCGGGCGCGCTCCTCGTCGGCGGGCTCACTCCGCGGACATGCGCCTCACCTCCACCGTCCGGAAGCGGTTCGCCACGAACGCCCCGTCGCACAGCGTGCAGTTGGCGGACGGGTTGCCGCCCGAGCCGTGGAAGTCCGAGAAGCCGGCGGTCTGGTTGACATAGACCCCGCCGGTGAGGTTCAGCGAGAGCTGGGCCGGCTCGTCGAAGCACACCTCCGCCACCTGCTGTTCGACCTCACGCGAGGTGGTGTACGCGGCGACGGTCATCGCGCCCTTCTCCCGCAGGGTGCGCCGCAGCAGGGCGAGGGCCTCCTCCGTGGAGCTCACGGCCACCGCGAAGGACACCGGCCCGAAGCACTCGTCCAGGCAGTTCTCCTCCGTCTCCGGGTTGGCGGCGTCCACCGCGAGGATCGCGGGCGTGCGCACCGTGGCCCCCGGGAACTCGGCGTTCTTCACCGTCCGTGAGGCGAGGGCCACCCGGCCGCGGCCGGGCGCGGCGTCCAGCCGTTCCCGGACGGCGTCGTTGACGAGGGCGCCGAGCAGCGCGTTCGCACGGGCGTCGTCACCGAGCAGCTTGTCGACCGCGGCGGCGAGATCGGTGACCACGTCGTCGTACGTCCGGTGCCCGGCGTCGGTGGCGATACCGGAAGCGGGGATGAGCAGGTTCTGCGGCGTCGTGCACATCTGCCCGCTGTAGAGGGAGAGCGAGAAGGCGAGGTTGGCGAGCATGCCGCGGTAGTCGTCCGTGGAGTCGATCACCACGGTGTTGACGCCGGACTTCTCGGTGTGCACCTGCGCCTGGCGGGCGTTGGCCTCCAGCCATTCGCCGAACTGCGAGGAGCCGGTGTAGTCGATCACCCGGATCTCGGGGCGCACCGCGAGGTTCCTGGCGATGCCGTCCCCCTCGGCCTCGGCGGCCAGCGCCACGAGATCGGGCTCGAACCCGGCCTCACCGAGCACGTCCCGTGCGATCCGCACCGTCAGCGCGAGCGGCAGCACCGCCCCGGGATGCGGCTTGACCAGCACGGGGTTCCCCGTGGCCAGCGAGGCGAAGAAGCCGGGGAAGCCGTTCCAGGTCGGGAAGGTGTTGCAGCCGATGAGCAGGGACACGCCCCGTGGCACGGCGGTGAACTCCTTCTCCACCCGCAGCGGTTCGCGCTTGCCCTGGGGCTTGACCCAGGTGGCCCGGGCCGGTGTGCGCGTCTGCTCGGCATAGGCGTAGGCCACCGCCTCCATCCCGCGGTCCTGGGCATGAGGGCCACCGGCCTGGAACGCCATCATGAACGCCTGCCCGCTGGTGTGCATGACGGCATGGGCGAACTCGTACGTCCGGGCGCTGATCCGCGCGAGGATCTCCAGGCAGACCGCGGCGCGTACCTCGGGGCCGGCCTGGCGCCAGGCGGGCATCGCCGCGCGCATCGCCGGCAGCAGCACGTCGAGCGCGCCCTCGTCCGTGCGCGGATACGAGATGTCCAACTCCAGGCCGTAGGGGGACCGTTCGCTCGTCACCCACTCGCCGGACACCGGCTGGCCGGGGAGTTCGAACCGGGTACCGCGCAACGCCTCGAAGGCCGCCTTGCCCTGCTCGGCCGCCTCCTCCCCGTACGCCTTGGGGTGCTCGGGGTGCGGGGTCCAGAACTCCCTGGTGCGGATGGCCTCCAGGGCGCGTTCCAGGGTGGGGCGATGCTTGTCGACGAGCTGCGTCGTGGTGGATCCGGTTGCGGTGGTCACGGGACCAACTCCTCGCTGAGCTGGGACGACAACGGACTTCGGGCGGTGTGCGGACGGACGTGCCGACGAGCGTGCGTCCGGCGCGGGCGGCACGGCCGTACGCGTGGTGCGGGCGTACACGGGGTGCGGGCGTGCGTGGTGCGGCGTACCGATGGCGGACAGGGTTCGGGCCCGGCGCGGGGAGCGGTCGGGAAGCGGTCAGGGCTCGGGCCCGGTGCGGGGGCCGTAGGCGGACGGGAGGGGCGGGTGTGCGGCGGGTGTGCGGCGGACGTGCTGTAGGCGTGCTGTGGGCGTGCGCGGACATGCTGCGGACACCGGCCCGGGGCCGGAGCGGGCGGTCGACGGGCTTGGCGGCGGCCGCTCACGTGGTAGATACTGCAACCGAACGATCGGTCGGTGCAAGGGGGTCGGAGGACCTGTGGATAACTCGGTTCCGGGCACCGCTAGCATCGGCCGCATGCCCACGGTCAAGCGCGACACCTACACGCCCGACTCCCTGCTCTCCGTCGCCGTGCGGGTGTTCAACGAGCGGGGGTACGACGGCACGTCGATGGAACACCTGTCGCAGGCCGCCGGGATCTCGAAGTCCTCGATCTACCACCACGTCCGCGGCAAGGAAGAGCTGCTGCGCAGGGGGATAAGCCGGGCGCTGGACGGCCTCTTCGGCATCCTGGACGAGCCGGCGGCGCGCGAGGGGCGCGCGGTGGAGCGGCTGGAGTACGTCACGCGCCGGACGGTCGAGGTGCTGATGACGGAACTGCCGTATGTGACGTTGCTGCTCAGGGTGCGCGGCAACACCGACACCGAGCGCTGGGCGATGGACCGCCGCCGCGAGTTCGACCAGCGGGTCGCCGGACTGGTCAAGGAAGCCACGGCGGAGGGCGATCTGCGCTCCGACGTGGACGCCCGGCTGGCGACGCGGCTGCTGTTCGGAATGATCAATTCGATTGCCGAGTGGTACCGCCCCGAGCGGGCCGCCGGGGAGGGCTCGGGGGACACGAGCGCGGAGGTCGCCGAGGCCGTCGTCCGCACCGCCTTCGCGGGGCTCCGCACCCACTGACCCGCGCGCGGGCGCGCCCGCCCGCGCCGGCTGCGCCTCCTACAGCTCCGGCTCCAGGTCCGTCTCCTCGAACACCAGCAGCGTGCGGGTGCTCACCACCTCGGGGATCGACTGGATGCGGGTGAGGACGAGATCCCGCAGCGCACGGTTGTCCTGGGTGTGCACCAGCAGCAGGACGTCGAAGTCCCCGCTGACCAACGCCAGATGCGCCGCTCCCGGAAGCTCCTGCAACTGCTCGCGCACTGTGCGCCAGGAATCCTGGATGATCTTGAGCGTGATGTAGGCGATGGTCCCGTGTCCGGCGCGTTCCTGGTCGACCCGGGCGCTGAAGCCCCGGATGACCCCGTCCTCGATCAGCCGGTTGATCCGCGCGTAGGCGTTGCCCCGGGAGACGTGCACGCGTTCGGCCACGGAGCGGATGGAGGCCCGGCCGTCGGCCCGCAGCAGCCGCAGGATGTCCCGGTCGATCGCGTCCAGGGGCCTGGCCGGAGGCCGCGTGTCCCCGTCCGGTCCGCGCCCCGCGCCCGCCCCGGCAGGCGCCTCGTGCCCACGGCCCGCGCCCGCCCCCGGGGGCTCCTCCGGCCCGTCCGCCGCACCGGTACCGGGCGTGCGGGCGGCGTCGAACTGCCCGGTGCCACCGGACCGCTCGCCGGCGCCGGATCCGTCGTCGGGCCCGGGCTCCCCGTGGGGAGCGGGGTCCGTCCCGCGCGGGGCCAACTGTTCATCCGGCACGGTCCCCGGCCTCCCCTCGGTGGACGCTCTGCGGTCATCGAACGGCCCTGCGAGCCATTTGTCCACAGGCTGAGGCCACCCGTAGCCAAAATGCGCTGTCGACCGAACAATCGGTAGAGGACGACGTCGCGGTCGCTGCCGTCGGCGTCCCTGCCCGGCATGCCCGGGTCCGCCGCGTACGGGGGCCACATCCGCGCGTCCTCGGCAGCGGCACTCCGGCGCGTAGATCCCGCCGCAGCCCCGTTCCCACGAGGAGGTGCTCGTCATGACGGTTCTGGAGCAGTTGGGAGCCCATGTGCCTGTCCCGCCCCCGTCCTGGCGTCCGCGGACGGACCCGGCGCCGCTGCTTCCGGACGCCACGCCGCACCGGGCGCTCGGGGTACGCGACGCGGAGGCCGGGAGCGCCGGGCGCGCCGGAAGCGGGGACGAGGAGCTGCTGCTGCGGCTGTACGCAGCGGTGGTGCACGGCCGCCGGTACAACGAGCAGGCGACGGCGCTGACGAAGCAGGGCCGACTCGCGGTCTATCCCTCATCCACCGGGCAGGAGGCGTGCCAGGTGGCGTCCGGGCTGGTGCTGCGCGAGCGGGACTGGCTGTTCCCCAGCTATCGGGACACGCTGGCGGCCGTGGCCCGGGGCCTCGATCCGGTCGAGGTGCTCTCGCTGCTGCGCGGTGACTCGCACAACGGCTACGACGCGCGCGAGCAGCGGGTCGCGCCGCTGTGCACGCCCCTGGCGACGCAGCTGCCGCACGCCGTGGGGCTCGCGCACGCGGCCCGGCTGAAGGGCGACGATCTGGCGGTCCTCGCCCTGGTGGGGGACGGCGGCACCAGTGAGGGAGATTTCCACGAGGCGCTCAACTTCGCCGCTGTGTGGCAGGCGCCGGTGGTCGTGCTGGTGCAGAACAACGGCTTCGCGATCTCCGTTCCGCTGTCGAAGCAGACGGCGGCGCCGTCCCTCGCGCACAAGGCGGTGGGATACGGCATGCCGGGGCGTCTGGTGGACGGGAACGACGCGCTGGCCGTCCACGAGGTGCTCGACGAGGCGCTGGAGCGTGCCCGTTCCGGCGGCGGCCCGACGCTGGTGGAGGCCGTCACCTACCGCGTGGAGGCCCACACGAACGCGGACGACGCGACCCGCTACCGCACCGCCGACGAGGTGGAGACCTGGCGGGCGCACGACCCGCTGGCGCTGCTGGAGAGGGAGCTGCGCGAGCGCGGGCTGCTGGACGAGGAAACAGCGCGCCGCGTGCGCGAGGAGGCCGAACAGAAAGCGGCACAGCTGCGCGAGCGGATGCACCAGGACGTGGCACCGGATCCGCAGGAGCTGTTCGCGCACGTCTACAGCGAGCGCACACCGCAGCTGCGCGAGCAGGAGGCACAGCTGCGCGCGGAACTGGCCGCCGAGGGCCACCGGACGGCGGGGGAGGAGCAGCGATGAGTACGGCAGTTCGGCAGCAGTCGGCGTCGGGCGGCGCCGCGGAACGCAAGCCGGCCACGATGGGGCAGGCGCTCAACCGGGCCCTGGCGGACGCGATGGCCGAGGACCCGGCCGTGCATCTGCTGGGGGAGGACATCGGCACCCTCGGCGGGGTCTTCCGGGTGACCGACGGGCTCGCGGAGCGGTTCGGGCCCGACCGCTGCGCGGACACCCCGCTGGCCGAGGCGGGCATCCTGGGCACCGCCGTGGGCATGGCCATGTACGGACTGCGCCCGGTGGTGGAGATGCAGTTCGACGCGTTCGCCCTGCCGGCGTTCGAGCAGCTGGTGAGCCATGTCTCGCGGATGCGCAACCGCACGCGCGGCGGGCTGCCGATGCCGCTGACGGTCCGCATCCCCTACGGCGGCGGTATCGGCGGCGTGGAGCACCACAGCGACTCCTCGGAGGCGTACTACGCGGCGACCCCCGGCCTGCACGTCGTCACCCCGGCGACCGTCGCGGACGCGTACGGGCTGCTGCGGGCCGCGATCGCCTCGGACGATCCGGTGGTCTTCCTGGAGCCGAAGCGGCTGTACTGGTCGAAGGACGGCTGGGATCCCGAGGCACCGGAGCCGGTGCCGGGGATCGGCGCTGCGGTGGTGCGCCGGCCGGGCCGATCGGCGACGCTGATCGGCTACGGGCCGTCCGTCCCGGTGTGTCTGGAGGCGGCCGAGGCGGCGCGGGAGGACGGCGCCGAGGGGTGGGATCTGGAGGTTGTGGACCTCCGCTCCCTCGTGCCGTTCGACGAGGAGACGGTGGCCGCTTCCGTGCGGCGCACGGGCCGCGCCGTCGTCGTCCACGAGTCGCCGGGGTTCGGCGGGCCGGGCGGCGAGATCGCCGCCCGGATCACGGAGCGCTGCTTCCACCACCTGGAAGCCCCGGTGCTGCGCGTCGCCGGCTTCGACATCCCGTACCCGCCGCCGATGCTGGAGCGCCACCATCTGCCGGGTGTGGACCGCGTGCTGGACGCGGTGGCCCGGCTCCAGTGGGAGAGCACCTGGGTCGCTCCGGGCGGGGACGGGGGTGGCCGCTGATGGCGGAGGTACGCGAGTTCGCCCTGCCGGATCTGGGCGAGGGGCTCACAGAAGCGACAGTGGTGCGCTGGCTGGTGGGCGTGGGCGAGGCCATCGAGATCGACCAGCCGGTGGTGGAGGTGGAGACGGCCAAGGCGCTGGTGGAGGTGCCGTGCCCGTACGGAGGCGTGGTGACGGCGCACCAGGCGCAGGAGGGCGCGGAGATCCCCGTGGGCGCCCCCCTGGTGACCGTCGCGACGGGCGCCCGGGCCGACGAGGCGGCGTCCGGCGGTCTCCGGGGCGCGGAGGCGTCCGGTGGTGCGGGCGCACCGGAGCCGACGGCGCCCGAACTCGAACACGTCGGCGGGTCGGGCAATGTCCTCGTCGGCTACGGCACGTCCCCCGCCGCCCGCCGCCGCCCCCGTGTCTCCCGGCCCCTGCCGGGCACCCCGGCGGGCCCCGGCACCGGCCGGGACGCACCCACCGGACCGCCGCCGCGTGTGCCGGAGGTGAACGGCAGCGGCGCTCCCGCGGGTCACGGTGTTCCGACGACCGGCCCGGGCGCGCCGGACGGGCCTGCACGCCCCGCCGTCGGCGCCGGGGTGCCGCACGCCGACGGGACGCCGGTCCGCCGGGGCCCGGTCGCCGTCATCTCCCCGCTCGTCCGCCGTCTGGCCCGCGAGCACGGCATCGACCTGGCCACGCTGGACGGCACGGGCCCGGACGGACTGATCCTGCGCGCGGACGTCGAACGCGCCGTACGGCAGCCACAGGCGGCGACGGAGCGCGGACCCGGACCCAGTACGGCCGGTGCGCAGGCGGACGGCGACGGAGCACGCCGTATCCCCCTGCGGGGCCTGCGCGCCACGGCCGCCGAGCGGCTCACGCGCAGCCGCCGGGAGATCCCGGACGCCAGCTGCTGGGTGGACGCGGACGCGACCGAACTCCTCGCGCTGAAGCGCCGGATGAACGCCCCGCTCACCCACTCGGCGCCCACCCGCTCCGTCGGCTCACCGGGCGCGGCCGAGGGCGGCCGGGAGCGGAAACCCGTCTCCCTGCTGGCCCTGCTGGCCCGCATCTGTACGGCGGCGCTCTCCCGGTTCCCGGAGCTGAACGCTTTCGTCGACACAGATGCGCGAGAAATCGTGCTGCTGCCCCAGGTGCATCTCGGTTTCGCGGCACAGACGGACCGCGGCCTGGTCGTCCCCGTCGTCCACGAGGCGCACACCCTGGACGCGGAACAGCTCACCGAGCGGACGGCACAGCTGACCGAGGCCGCCCGCGCGGGCACCCTCACGCCGGGCCAACTGACAGGCGGAACCTTCACGTTGAACAACTACGGTGTCTTCGGCGTCGACGGCTCCACGCCGATCGTCAACCACCCGGAGGCGGCCATGCTCGGCGTCGGGCGGATCGTGCGCAAACCCTGGGTAGTCGGGGACGAACTGGCCGTGCGGGATGTCGTCCAGCTGTCGCTCACCTTCGACCACAGGGTGTGCGACGGCGGGACGGCGGGCGGTTTCCTGCGTCATGTCGCGGACTGCGTGGAGCACCCCGGGGAGTTGCTCCGTACGCTCTGAGGGTGACCCACGCTTCGCAGCCCGCCCCCGGCCCGCAGTCCGCCGGAGCCCCGTCCGCCGCACCGCCGGCGTACGGGGCGCTGGTCCTCGCCGGAGGCGCCGCACGACGGCTCGACGGCCGGGACAAGCCCGCCGTCACCGTCGGCGGCCGTCCCCTGCTGGACCGGGTGCTGACGGCCTGCGCGGACGCCGCACAGACGGTCGTCGTCGGCCCCCGCAGACCGACGCCCAGGCCGGTGGAGTGGGCGCGTGAATCCCCGCCGGGCAGCGGGCCGCTCGCCGGGCTGCACGCGGGACTGCGTCTGCTGTCGCAGGAAACGGTCCTCGTCCTCGGCGCCGACCTGCCGTTCCTGGACCGGGAAACGGTGCGTGCGCTGCTGCGCATCCCGGACGGCTGCGAGGGAAGCCTGGTGCACGACGGCCGTGACCAGCCGCTTACCGCCGCCTACCGCACGGAGCCGCTGCGCCGCGAAATCGCCCTGCTGTACACGGAGTACGGCACGCTGTCGGACCTGCCGCTGCGGCTGCTGCCCGCACAGCTGCGGCTGCACCGCGTCACCTCCCCCGCGTCGTCGGCCGCGGCCCACGACTGCGACACCTGGGAGGACGTGGCGACGGCCCGCGCCCGCGTCAGGGAGCATGGCACTGTGCTGGATGAATGGATTACCGCCGTCGAGGCCGAACTGGGCATCGAGAGCGGCGCCGACAAGGCCGCGCTGCTCGACCTCGCCCGGGACGCCGCCCACGGCGTCGCACGGCCCGCGGCGCCGTTGACGACGTTCCTCGTGGGCTACGCCGCGGGCCGGGCGGGCGGTTCGCCGGAGGAGATCGCCCGCGCCACCGCCAAAGCAGCTGATCTGGCCCGGCGTTGGGCCGAGGAGAGCGCACCGGGCGGGACGGAAGGGGGAGCCGGCGAGCAGCCGCCGCAGCCGGGCTCCACCGCATCCCCCCGCACCGCACGCGACCCGGACACGGAAGACGAACGATGAGCGGAGCCGACGAACTCGACGAGGCCATCGCCCTGGCCAACAGCGGCAGGACCCGCCCCACTCCGCCGCCGGCTCCCCGGCTGAAGAGGATCCGCCGCATCGAATGGAACGACGACCCGCGCCGGTCGTCCGAGGACGACGCCGGGGAGAGCGTCTACGCGAGCGACGGAGCGCCGTACGACCCCGACGCGGAAGAGGCCGAGGAGACCGGCGAGGACGCGCAGGAGACCGCGGAATCCCCAGCCGCCCGCCGGCCGCGTGCCGCCGCCCTGCCCACCTGGGAGGAGGCGCGGGAGCAGGCGGCACGCTCGGCCTCGGCACTGCCCGCGACGACCCTGCCGCTCGACCACACGCTCGGACACACCCTGGCGGCCCCCGTGTGCGCCCTGACGGATCTGCCCTCCTTCGACACCTCGGCGATGGACGGCTGGGCCGTGGCGGGCCCCGGCCCCTGGGCGGTGGCCGGAGCGGACGGAGGCGACGACGCCGTCGGCATCCTCGCCGGTGACACCGCTGAGCCACCGCAGCTCGCCGACGGCGAAGCGGTGCGGATCGCCACGGGCGCCCGTATCCCGCCCGGCACGAGCGCCGTCCTGCGCGCCGAGAACGCCGACGTCACCGGAAAGGGGCGCCGGCTGCGCACCCCCGAGGCGCCCCAGCCGGGAGCCGACATCCGCTCCCGCGGCCAGGAGTGCCGCACGGGCGACGAACTGCTGCCCGAGGGGCTGCACATCACTCCGGCCGTGCTGGGTCTGTGCGCCGCCGCCGGCTACGACGAGCTGCGGGTGGTGCGCCGTCCGCGTGCCGAGGTCCTCGTGCTGGGCGACGAGCTGCTGCACCGGGGGCTGCCGCGGGACGGCCGTATCCGGGACGCGCTCGGCCCGATGGTCGGTCCCTGGCTGAACGCCCTGGGCGCCGACGTCATCGCCACACGCAGGCTGGGCGACGACGCCGAGGCGCTGTACGAGGTCCTCTCCGCCACCACGGCGGACATGGTCGTCACCACGGGCAGCACGGCCTCGGGCCCCGTCGACCATCTCCAGCCGACGCTGCGCAGGCTCGGTGCCGAACTCCTCGTCCACGGCGTCCGGGTACGCCCCGGGCACCCCATGCTGCTGGCCGCGCTGCCCGCCCAGGCGCACGCCGGGAGCGCACCACCGTCCACCTCGGACGCTCCTCGGCGCGCACATCTGGTGGGGCTTCCCGGCAACCCGCTGGCGGCGCTCTCCGGCCTGGTCACGCTCGCCGCGCCGCTGCTGTACGCACTGGCCGGCCGTGTCGAACGCCCGCTCGCCCAGGCGACGTTGGGCGCCGAGGTGAGCGGCCACCCGAGCGACACCCGTCTCGTACCCGTCGTGCGGGAGGGCTCAGGGCTGCGGGCACGTGTGCAGCCGCTGCGGTACGCGGGCCCCGCCATGCTGCGCGGCGTCGCCGCCGCCGACGCTCTCGCCGTCGTCCCGCCCGGCGGCGCCGCCCCGGGCACCGATGTGACCGTCGTGGACCTGCCGTGGTGAGGCGGCTGCGCAGCCCCAAGGAGGAGAGCGAGGAGGAGCGGCACGGCTATGTGCTGCTCCCCCGCGTCGAGGTCAGCCCCATCCGCCAGGTGGTGCGGCGGCTGCTCGCCGCCGTGGGCGTGCTGGCGGTGACGGTGCTGCTGGTGTGGCTGGACCGGGAGGGCTACCGGGACAACGCCGACGGCGAGATGAGCTTCCTGGACTGCGTGTACTACACGACGGTCTCGCTCTCCACGACCGGCTACGGCGACATCGCCCCCGCCTCCGACAGCGCCCGCCTGGTCAACGCGCTCCTCCTCACGCCCCTGCGCGTGCTGTTCCTGATCATCCTCATCGGCACCACGCTGGAAGCGCTCACGGACCGCACCCGCCAGCAGTGGCGCCTGTCCCGTTGGAGGTCCGCCTTGCGCGACCACACCGTCGTCGTCGGTTTCGGAACGAAGGGGCGCTCGGCCACCCAGACGCTCCTGTCGACCGGGGTACCCCGCAACCAGATCGTCGTCATCGACCCGCACCCGACCGCCGTCAAGGCCGCCAACTCCGAGGGTTTCGCGGGGGTCGAGGGGGACGGCACCCGCAGCGAGGTGCTCGTCAGGGCGGAGACACAGCGCGCCAAGCAGATCGTCATCGCTCCGCAGCGCGACGACACCTCGGTCCTGGTGACGCTGACGGCGCGGCAGCTGAACCCGCGCGTCAAAATCGTCGCAGCTGTGCGCGAGGAGGAAAACGCGCCTCTGCTGCGGCAGTCCGGCGCGGACGCCGTCATCACCAGCGCCAGCGCCGCGGGACGGCTGCTCGGCCTGGCGATGCTCAGCCCGAACGCCAGCACGGTGATGGAGGACCTCATCCAGCAGGGCACCGGGCTGGACCTCAGAGAGCGCCCCGTCACCAAGGCCGAGGCGGGCCACTCCCCACGCGAGTGCGCCGACCTGGTGGTCTCCGTCGTCCGGGGCCACCGGATACTGGCGTTCGACGACCCCGAGGCCGGCACGCTCCAGCTCACCGACCGCGTCGTCGTCATCAACCGCGCCTCGCGCGAGATGCCCGAGTCCACCGACCGCCGCGGCGAACCGCGCTGACGCCGACGGTGCACCGCACGCGGGCGGGCACCGACGGCCTCGGCCGGCGGGAAAACTTCCACAGCTGTGGGCGGCACCGGCGGGACCGGCTTCCGCCCACAGCTGTGCGACGCCGAAGCCGGTCCGGGCTCATCCCTTCGGGTGGCGGAGTCGCGCGCACGGCCTGCCGACCGCCGCCACGCGTGACGATGACGCGATGGACCCTCCGCCGACCTGCCCCGACTGCCCCGACCGGCTGCTGTGGAAGGACACCCGCGGGACCGGCCCCGGAAAGCCCGACTCCTGGTTCTGGTTCTGCACCGGCTGCCATCGCGGCTACATGCCCACACCGGAACAGAAGCTCCGCTTCACCTGCGCGGCCTGAGCCCCGCGCGGCCGCCGCCCCCGTCGCCGGTCCGGCTGCTGCGGCACCCCGCGCCGCGCGCGGGAGCGAGCGGTAGCGTCGACGGCATGCATGCGATCACGATTCCCGAACCCGGCGGTCCCGAGGCGCTGGTCTGGGCCGAGGTCCCGGACCCGGAACCCGGGGACGGCGAGGTCCTCGTCGACGTCGCTGCCGGCGCCGTCAACCGCGCCGACGTCCTGCAACGGCAGGGCTTCTACGACCCGCCTCCGGGCGCGAGCCCCTACCCGGGCCTGGAGTGCTCCGGCCGGATCTCCGCCGTGGGCCCCGGCGTCTCCGGCTGGGCGGTCGGCGACGAGGTGTGCGCGCTGCTGGGCGGCGGCGGGTACGCCGAGAAGGTCGCCGTGCCCAGCGGACAGCTGCTGCCCGTCCCGGACGGCATGGACGTGACGACGGCGGCCGGTCTGCCCGAGGTGGTCTGCACCGTCTGGTCGAACGTCTTCATGGTGGCGCATCTGCGCCCCGGCGAGACCCTTCTCGTGCACGGCGGCTCCAGCGGCATCGGCACGATGGCGATCCAGCTGGCCAAGGCCGTCGGTGCCCGGGTCGCGGTCACGGCGGGGAGCGCGGAGAAGCTCGACCGCTGTGCCGAACTGGGCGCGGACGTGCTCATCAACTACCGCGAGCAGGACTTCGTCGAGGAGATCCGCTCCGCGACGGGCGGGGCCGGAGCCGACGTCATCCTCGACATCATGGGCGCCAAGTATCTGGACCGGAACGTGAAGGCGCTGGCGACCAACGGTCGGCTCGCCGTCATCGGTCTCCAGGGCGGTAACAAGGGCGAGTTGAACCTGGGCGCCCTCCTGGCCAAGCGCGGCGCCGTGACGGCCACCTCCCTGCGGGGCCGGCCGGCCGACGAGAAGGCGGCCATCGTGGCCGCCGTCCGCGAACACGTCTGGCCGCTGCTGTCCGACGGACGCATCCGCGCCGTCATCGACAGCACCGTGCCGATGCGGGACGCCGCCGAGGCGCACCGCTCCCTGGACGCCAGCCGGCACATCGGCAAGATCCTGCTGACCACGGACTGAGCCGCCCCGCACCACCGCCTCGCGCGCGTGCCCGCCCGGCGGGCACGCGCGCCGGCCCTCGTACCGCCGCCCACGCGAGGAACTTCCTTCCACAGCTGCGCGAGTTTCCGCCCGCACGCCCCAGCTGTGCGCCTGCTCCCGAGGCGGCCGCCGGGTACCTCCACAGAGGTGCGGCCTCACCCGGGCCTGCGCCCGCGAAAACCTGCCACAGCTGTGCCGGAGACACCGCAGCTGTGCCGAGGAACCGGACGGCCGGGAACGCCACACAGCCGACACGAGCGCACGCGGTCCGCAGCGGACCCCCTAATGCCCGCTTGTCTGAAATGCCGGAAATACTCCTTCATGTGACGCTGGTGAGGTCTATGGACCATCCAGCTCGGAAGGGTCTCGGCCGTGGCAGAAGCGCGCCGCCGACGCATCGGAGTCGCCCTGGCGACCTGTGCACTGCTGCTCCTCCCCACCCCGCCGCTCGCCGCGGCCCACTCGTCGCCGCAGAGGGGCGGCGCACCGGAGCGCGCCGAACGGCTCCTCCGCCCGGACACCTCGCCACAGCCCCCCGCAGCTCCCGGGCACTCCCTGCCCGCCCCGCCCTCTCCGCCCGCGCTGTCTCCCCTGCCCTCGCTGACGCCTCCCGCCCCGGACAGCCGGCACGCGCCCCCGGACCGGCACGGCGCGCATCCGCAGCAGAGCACCGGCACCCGCGCCGCCTCACCCGGGCACGAACAGCAGGCCCAGCTCCCCCGCTCCCCGCTCACCCTGCCCGGCCCCTCGCACATGGCCCCGCGCACGCCCCCCGACGCGCCTCCGCCGCACCCCGGTGACGAACACCCGCTGCCTCCCGGGCTCGCGCTCCCCGAGGGCATCAGCGGCACGTTCGCCCCCGGGCACGCGGGCGGGGACCCCACGGCGGGCGACGCACGGCCTCCTGCCCGCCCCCCGGACGGTTCCGGCCCCCGCGCACACGACCGGCCGCCGCAGGACGGCCGGTCCGGGCACGGTGACACCGAGGGGGACGGCGGCGGGGGAGCGGCCCGGAGCAGCACGAAAGCAGCCGGTCCGGACGGGGCGCTGCTGCCGCTGCCGGGCCGTCCGGACGACCGCCCGGAACCCCGGCCCGAGTCGGCCCCCGGAAAACGGGACGCCCCCGGACCGCACCCCAGCACCGGCCACTCGTCCGGCTCCGGCGAGAGCGGCGCCGGCCACCGGAACCCCGGCGAGGCCCGTCCGCACCGGAAGAAGCCGGACGACAGCCGGCAGGGCCCCGGGAGCCACACACCGGACGAGGGCGCGGCCACGGGGGAGCGGTCTCACCGGCCGCGGGAAACCCCGGGCCCCACGTCGCTCCTGGACGGCCCGTCCTCGTCCGAAGAGGCCGTGGAGGAACCCCCGGCCCCGCCCGAGCAGTCCATCGGGAAGCACGATCTCTACAGCTCGGGAGGCACCGTGTCCGAGCGGGGCGACGAGGCGCGCGAGGACGGCGAGGAGAACGTCCCCACGCAGCCTTCCGGGCAGGTACTGCCGGTGCTGCCGCTGGGCGCCGGCATGGCCCTGATCGGTCTCGGCCTCGCGTTCCTGGCCCTGCTGCTGCGCCGTGGCTGATCTTCGCTCGCCCGGCACACGGCACAGCTGACGATGCAGAATGGGGGCATGACACAGCCGAGCAACGAACAGTCGCAGGAGAGCCCCCAGGTCCTGGTCGTGGGGCCCGACGGTATGGCTCTCGGCGGTGCCGCGGGCAAGAGCGGTGACGGTGAAGGCGACGAGCAGGCTGAGGTCCCCGTGACGGACATGGTGGAGCAGCCGGCGAAGGTCATGCGGATCGGAAGCATGATCAAGCAGTTGCTGGAGGAGGTGAAGGCCGCACCGCTGGACGAGGCCAGCAGGGCCCGCCTCAAGGAGATCCACACCAGCTCGATCAAGGAGCTGGAGGACGGTCTGGCGCCGGAGCTGATCGAGGAGCTGGAACGGCTCTCGCTTCCCTTCACCGAGGGTTCCACCCCCACCGACGCCGAGCTGCGGATCGCCCAGGCCCAGCTCGTGGGCTGGCTGGAGGGCCTCTTCCACGGCATCCAGACGGCGCTCTTCGCCCAGCAGATGGCCGCACGCGCACAGCTGGAGCAGATGCGCAGGGCGCTGCCTCCGGGTGTCCTCCCCGAGGAGGGCGCGCCGGGCGAAGACGCGAAGGGCCGCACCGGCGGGCCCTATCTGTGACCCTTCTTCGCCTGCCCGGCGAAGAAGCGCTCCTGCGCAGACCTTTTCCCGAGCCCGGGGCTCCGCGCCCCGGGCTCGACGCTTTTCTGCGTCAGCTGTGGGGACGTTCCGCCACGTCTCCACGGGAGCGCGAGGACGTTCCCTCCGGGACGCCGATGCGCCGGGTGCTCGGCCCGAGGGCCGGGACGCCGCTCAGGCCGGCTGCGCCATCCAGTGGTAGAGCGCCATGGCCACGCTGGTGGCGAGGTTGTAGCTGGAGACCTGGGGCCGCATGGGCAGCGCCACCAGCTGGTCGGCACGCGCCCTGACCTCGGCGGAGAGGCCGTGGCGTTCGGAGCCGAAGGCGAGCAGCGCGTCGGCCGGCAGCGGCACGGACCGCAGATCGGCGCCGTCCGCGTCGAAGGCGTACAGCGGTCCGTCCGGCAGCTGAGGAACCGTGCGCCGCTCCACAGCTGTGGCGAAGTGCAGCCCGGCGCCCGCGCGGACAGCCGCAGGATGCCAGGGGTCCACGTCGCCGGTGGTGAGCACGCCACCGGCCCCGGCGCCCGCCGCCAGCCGCACCACGGCCCCGAGATTGCCGAGGTTGCGCGGGTTGTCCAGGACGACGAGGGGAGCGGTCCGGTCCAGCTCCCGAGCGGTGTCCCGCAGGGCGAGCCCGGCGACCCCGGTGGGGTGCGGGCGGGGCACCAGCTGACGCAGCCTTTCCGCCGGCACCTCGTGCAGCAGACCGTCCAGAGCGTCCACCAGGTCGGGCGCCAGCTCCTCGGCGAGGGCCAGCGTCGCGCCGCGGTCCAGCGTCCGGGCCACCGGCACCCGTGCGCCGAAACGCAGCGCGTGCTTGAGCGCGTGGAACCCGTCCAGCAGCACGCCCTGCGGCGCATACGCGGCCCATGCGGCGTCACCGGTGCCCGCGCCGTCGGCTCTCCCGTCGTACCTGGTCACCGGGCCAGCCTACGGGCAGCGGAACGGCGGCGGGAGCGGTGTTCAGCGCCCCGGCAGCCGGGTACCGGCGACGTCGTCCTCCGACTCCTGAGCGGCGGGGATCCCGGCGGGAGCACCGTCCGGGCCGTGATCCATCGCCTCGTCCCTCCCGTGCTCCTCGCGTTCCTCGTGGCCGGTGTCCGGCCGACGGCCGCGCGGCAGCAGTCCGCGTACCCGGGCGGCCAGGGCGCCGAGGCGACGCCCGGACCACACCAGGAAGACGGTCGGCAGGAAGACGGCGTCGGCCGCGATCATCGCCAGCGAGAAGAACGGCAGGCCCAGCAGAACGGCGATGCCCAGATGCTCGACGATCATGAAAGCGAGCAGCACGTTCTTCGCACGGCGGTTGAGCAGCGTGAACGGGAAGGCGATCTGCATGCCGACCGTGACATAGGTGACCAGGAAGATCATGAGGCCGTTGCCCGCGAGCACATGGCTCAGCTCCGGCCAGGGACTGAAGTAGTCCAGGTTCATCGGGTAGTAGACGGCGCTTCCGTCCTGCCACCGGGTGCCCTGGATCTTGTACCAGCCGGCCGTCGAGTAGATCAGACAGACCTCGACCATGATCACGAGCAGGACGGCGTTGTGGCCCAGGTTGGCGAGGATGTCGCAGACATCGCGCGCCTCGCGCACGCTCCGCCCCCCGCGCGCACCCGCGCGCCGCAGCACCCACCACAGCCCGTTGGCCACCCACAGCGCCCAGAAGAACAGGCACCAGCCGAGGCTGAAACCGCCCGCGACGGTGCCGCCCAGCAGCACGGCGCCCAGCACCGCCCACAGAACGACACCGGCGGTCCCCTCCGTCCGGCCGCGTGCCGCCCGGCGCGCGTCCAGCGACCACACCTGGCCGCACCGGGTGAGCACCAGGTAGATCGCCATCAGATGTATGACGTTGTCGCCGCCGTCGCCCATGAAGACGCTGCGGTTCTGCAACGAGAGCACACCGACCATGAACAGCACGGACGAGGCACGGGTGTGCCAGCCGAGCGTCAGGGCCGCGGCGGAGAGCAGCGCGAGGAGGTACACCAGCTCGAACCAGCTGTTGCTGCTCGACCACATCAGCACCGTGAAGGCGTGGTTGGAGTCGATGAGCCGCTCGGCCAGACCCCAGCTCCAGGGGCCCTCGGGCCCGTACAGCTCCTGCCGGTGCGGCCACTCGCGCAGCAGGAAGAGGAACCACACCAGGCCGAAGCCGATACGGACGATCGCCGTCTGGTACGGGCCCAGCGCGGACGAGGTGACGCGGGTGAGGCCCCGCGAGACCCAGCCCTCGATCCGGGCCCGCGGCCCGGCGACAGCCTTGTCCGGGACGGCCGGCGGTACCGCTCCGTGCCGCCCCTGCGCCGGGCCGTACCGCGGCTGCTCCCCGTCGCTCTGCGCCGTGACCTGCCCGCTCGCGGCGGTCGGGCCCGCGTTCCTGGCGTCCGTCGGGTCCGTCACGAGTCACTCCCGGGAAGGTCGGCGCTGGTGACCGGCCACCAGGGCTGAACCGCGTACTTGGTCCGCAGGTCCATGCGTTCCTGGCTCCAGGGCGGCGGCTTCACCGGTGTGATCGCCGAGCGCAGCTGGATGCGCTCGACGCTGCCGCCGTTGAGCCGGGTACCGAAGCGCCGCATGACGATCCGCTTCATGTACTGCTCCGAGAGCCGGCCGCGCAGGCCGACCGGACGGCTCTTGTCGTCGTGGTAGTTGGCGTAGAACTCCCAGGCCCGGCGCAGCTCGTTCTGCTGCGTGTGGCTCGGTGCGGGGTTGCCGCGGACGGCGGCGCCGTCGAGGGCGGTGAGGTTGACCCAGCCCGTGGTCTCGGTGTTGCCGTCGTCCTTCGTGACGGCGGCCCGGGCGTGCACGGCGACGTTCTGCTGGAGCGGGTTGGGGGCGAAGAGCTTCCAGTTCTGTTCGAACTCGGGGAGCACGTAGTCGTCGACGGCGTCGGAGTGCTGTCTGCTGACGGTGTTGTCGGGCGCGACGTGCAGAAAGACCATCGTCACGTGGACGGCGACGGCCACCGCGACGACGGCCACGGTTATCGCCACGAAGATCCTCGCGGGGAGCGACAGCCGAGCCAGCCCGGCGGGGCCCGCCTCCTCGCCACCACCCGAACTGCC
This sequence comes from Streptomyces cacaoi, assembly GCF_006539165.1. GTDB lineage: Bacteria > Actinomycetota > Actinomycetes > Streptomycetales > Streptomycetaceae > Streptomyces > Streptomyces cacaoi. The sequence continues at coordinate 89,051 of NZ_BJMM01000014.1, forward strand.
GTGCCCGGCGGGCCCGTTCGAGTCGCCGTCGGCCTCGTCCGCCCGTATGGATGTCGATGACGCCGCGGGCTCTCCGGGCTCCGTGGGCGGCTCGCCCCGGCCCTCCGGCTCCTCGGCAGCGGGAGTACGCCGCTCCCGGTTCCCGGGGATCGCACGGGACCCGCCCCCCCGCGCACCACCGGGCGCACGTGCGTCGCCGTCCGCCGCCCCGGGCTCCTGGTGCGCTGCTGGCTCCATGCCCTCCCTGCTCCCCTTTGTCTTTTCCATGCCCATGACTGGGCCGGCCGCCTCAGAGACTCTCAGAGGGTACTTGCGCCCGTCGTTCCGGGCCCGTGGGGCCGCAGCAATCGCTCTTGACAGGACCCGGAGGCCGTCGCATGCTTGCACCGAACGATCGGTCGGTCGGTTGCTGTGGAGACCGGTGCCCGCAGGTGGGCACGGGTACGGCGCGGTCTGAGATCTGGGGGTTCGGATGGCATCGGCGACATCACCTCCGCGGGAGCGGGAGGCGGGGAGCGGGGCGGGCCCGGCGCGGGCCGGGGCTCCTCCGGAGAAGAGCGAGCAGGAGTTCCAGGCCGATTTCGACGCCGCCGTGGCCGCGGACGAGCGGATCGAACCGCGGGACTGGATGCCGGACGCCTACCGGGCCACGCTCGTCCGGCAGATCGCGCAGCACGCGCACTCGGAGATCATCGGCATGCAGCCGGAGGCCAACTGGATCACCCGGGCCCCCTCCCTCCGCCGCAAGGCGATCCTCATGGCCAAGGTGCAGGACGAGGCGGGTCACGGCCTCTACCTCTACGGCGCCGCCGAGACCCTCGGCGCCGACCGCGAGGAGCTGCTCGACAAGCTGCACTCCGGTCGGCAGAAGTACTCGTCCATCTTCAACTACCCCACGCTGACCTGGGCGGACGTCGGCGCCATCGGCTGGCTCGTGGACGGGGCGGCCATCACCAACCAGGTGCCGCTGTGCCGCTGCTCCTACGGCCCCTACGCCCGCGCGATGGTCCGCGTCTGCAAGGAGGAGTCCTTCCACCAACGGCAGGGCTACGAACTGCTGTTGGCGCTCAGCCGGGGGACGCCGGCCCAGCGCGCCATGGCTCAGGACGCGGTCGACCGCTGGTGGTGGCCCTCCCTGATGATGTTCGGCCCGCCGGACGAAGCCTCGTCGCACAGCGCCCGGTCCATGGCGTGGAAGATCAAGCGGCACTCCAACGACGAACTGCGGCAACGCTTCGTGGACATCTGCGTCCCCCAGGCCGAGTCCCTCGGACTCACCCTTCCCGACCCGGAGTTGACGTGGAACGCCGAGCGCGGCCACTGGGACTTCGGACCGATCGACTGGCAGGAGTTCCAGGAGATCCTCAAGGGCAACGGCCCCTGCAACGCCCAGCGCCTGGAGCAGCGGCGCCGGGCACACGACGACGGGGCCTGGGTCCGCGAGGCGGCCGCCGCCCACGCCGCCAAACAGCGCTCCCGTCCCGTGGAGCCGCCGGCACACCAGGAACGGCAGCCCGCCGGGGCGCACACCGCCGCCCCGCGGGCAGCGAGGAGTGGAGACCGATGACCGGCACCGACTGGCCCCTGTGGGAGGTGTTCGTCCGCAGCAGGCGCGGCCTCTCCCACACCCACGCCGGGAGCCTGCACGCGCCGGACGCGCACATGGCCCTGCGCAACGCACGTGATCTGTTCACCCGTCGCTCCGAGGGCGTCTCCCTCTGGGTGGTGCCCGCCGGCGAGATCACGGCCTCCTCCCCGGACGAGAAGGACCCCTTCTTCGAGCCCGCCGGGGACAAGCCGTACCGCCACCCGACGTTCTACGAGGTCCCGGAGGGGGTGCAGAACCTGTGACCGCCACGGCTCCGCCGGCCCTGGCGCTGCTTCCCCCGGCCGACGACGCCCTGGTCCTCTCCCACCGCCTCGGCGAATGGGCGGGCCACGCACCCGTGCTGGAGGAGGAGGTCGCCCTCGCCAACATCGCGCTGGATCTGCTCGGTCAGGCCCGTGCGCTCTACGCCGAGCTGCGGGACGAGCTGGGCTCGGAGGACGAGATCGCCTACCTCCGGGAGGAACGGGCCTTCCGGAACTGCCAGTTGGTGGAACAGCCCAACGAGGACTTCGCCCACACGATCGTGCGCCAGCTGTACTTCTCCGCCTACCAGCTGCCGCTCCACCACCGCCTGGCCTCCTGCGTTCCGGTCGCCGCCAAGGCGGCACAGGAGACGGCCTACCACCTCGACCACGCCGAGCAGTGGACGCTCCGTCTCGGGGACGGCACCGAGGAGAGCCACGCGCGTATGCAGCGGGCCGCGGACGCGCTCTGGCGCTACACGGGCGAGCTGTTCGAGCCGATCGAGGGCCTCGACATCGACTGGCACGGGCTGCGCGCCGAATGGTCCGGGACGCTCACGGACGTGTTCGGCCGCGCGGGGCTCACCGTGCCCGACGGTCCCGGTACGGGGGCCTGGTCCGCGGGCGCCGGCCGGCAGGGCCTGCACACCGAGCCCTTCGGCCGCATGCTCGCCGAGATGCAGCATCTGCACCGCAGCCACCCGGGGGCGTCATGGTGACCGCGCGCCCGGCCCCGCAGGACGCCCCCGGCACGCGCCCGCCGGCATCCGGGCCCACTCGGCTCCCGGCGCTGCGGGAGCTGGCCGGCTCGGTCCCGGACCCGGAGCTTCCGGTGATCACGCTCGCGGAGCTGGGGGTCCTGCGCAGCGTCAGCGAACCCGAGCCGGGCCGGGTCGAGGTCGAGCTGACCCCCACCTACACCGGCTGCCCCGCGCTGGAGACGATGGCCGAGGACGTCGAACGGGCGCTCACGGCGGCCGGCGTCCAACGGGTCACGGTGCGTACGGTCTTCAGCCCTCCCTGGTCGACGGACGACATCAGCGAGGAGGGGCGCCGCAAGCTGGCCGAGCACGGGGTGGCGCCGCCCCGGCCCGGCACCGGGCGGGACGGCCCGGTCCCGGTGAGGCTCTCCCCCGCCCGTCGGGCCGACGGCCTCACCGAACAGATCCGCTGCCCGCACTGCCGTGCGGCCGGTACGGAGCTGCTCAGCCGGTTCTCGTCGACCGCCTGCACATCCCTGCGCAGATGTCTGGCGTGCCGGGAGCCGTTCGACCACTTCAAGGAGGTCTGAGGGTGTTCCACCCGCTGCGTGTGGCCGCCGTGGACCGGCTCACGGACGACGCCGTCGCCCTCACCCTCGCCGTGCCGGAGGAACTGCGCGCCACCTACCGCTACGCACCCGGCCAGCACATCGCGCTGCGCCGCACGACGGAGCCCGGCGAGGAGATTCGCCGCACCTACTCGCTGTGCGCTCCAGCCGAGGAGGAGCCCGCCACGCTGCGGGTGGGGATACGCCTGGTGGAGGGGGGCGAGTTCTCCACCTATGCGCTCAAGGAGCTGACGGTGGGCAGCACGGTCGAGGCGCTGCCGCCCACCGGCCGGTTCGTGCTGGAGCCGCGCCGCGGCCGGTTCGCCGCCGTGGTGGGGGGCAGCGGCATCACCCCCGTGCTGTCGATGGCGGCCACCCTGCTGGCGCGCGAACCGCAGGCGTCCTTCTGTCTCATCCGCAGCGACCGGACGACGGGTTCCACGATGTTTTTGGAGGAGGTGGCCGACCTCAAGGACCGCTACCCGGAGCGCTTCCAGCTCGTCACCGTCCTCTCCCGGGAGGAGCAGGAGAGCGGGCTGCCGACGGGCCGCCTCGACGAGGAGCGTCTCCGTGCCCTGCTGCCCGCCCTGTTGCCGGAGGGCGGGGCGGCCTCGATGGACGGCTGGTATCTGTGCGGTCCGCTCGGGCTGGTCGAGGGGGCGTCCCGTGCGCTGCGGACGCTGGAGGTGCCGCGTGAGCACATCCACCAGGAGATCTTCCATGCGGAGGCGGACACGAACACGGACACGGGCGCGGCCGCGGCGCCGCCCCGTCCGGCCGCGCAGCCGTCCGCCAGGTCGGTCTCCGTCCGGGCGGTTCTGGCGGGCCGCAGCGGCACCTGGCCGGTGGACGAGGGCGAGTCCGTGCTGGAGGCGGTGCTGCGCAACAGGCCCGACGCCCCGTATGCCTGCAAGGGCGGGGTGTGCGGCACCTGCCGGGTCCGCCTGCTCGGGGGAGAGGTCCATATGGAGCGCAACTACGCCTTGGAGGACGAGGAGTTGAAGGCCGGGTATGTGCTGGCCTGCCAGTCCCGACCGCTGACGGAGAAGGTGGAGGTCGACTTCGACGCGTAGCAGCACAGGCCCGCACGGATGGGTCCGGCCCGCCCTCGCTCTGGCGAACTGCGCCCGGCACCCTTAACCTGACGCCCCATCAGCTCACAAGGTAACGCTCCCGCACGGCACTCCGGGCACGAGGGCAGGGAAAGGGGCGCACGGCATGGACTTCAGCTTCAGCGAGGAACAACAGGCAGCGCAGGAGGCGGCGCGGGCCGCGTTCTCCAAGGTGGCGCCCGATGCGGTACCCAGCCCGGCGATGACGTCGCGCGCCGTCGCCGAGGACTTCGACAGGGCGCTGTGGCAGCAGTTGGCACAGTCCGATCTGCTCGGCCTCGTCGTGCCGCAGGAGCACGGCGGTTCCGGCCTGGACCTGGCGGCGCTCTGCCTCGTCCTGCGCGAGGCGGGCCGGGTGCTCGCCCGGGTCCCCCTGCTGGAGACGGGCGCGGCGGCGCTGACGGTCGCCGCGTACGGCAGCGAGGAGCTGCGCGCGAGCCTGCTGCCACGGATCGCGGACGGCACATGCGCCGTGACGGCGGCGTCGGCCGGAGGGTCGGGGCACGAGCGGCCGGAGCTGGCGGTCACTGCCCGTCAGCAGGGCGGGAGTTGGGCGCTCGACGGTGTGCAGACCACGGTGCCGTGGGCGCAGACGGCCGAGCTGCTGGCGGTCCCGGCGCACACGCCGGAGGGCGCGCCCGTGCTGGCCTTCGTCGGCCCCGGGGCGGAGGGGGTGGGCCTCGCGGAACAGTTCTCGACGAACGGGGAGCGGTACGCCGAGGTCCGCTTGGACGCGGTGCGGGTGCCGGCGGGTGAGCTCGTCACCGCCCCCGAGGCGGCCGGTCATCTGCATCGGCTGCTGTGCACGGGAAACTGCGCCCTGGCCGCCGGTCTCGCCGGCCAGGTGCTGGAGATGACCAGCGCCTACGTCTCGGAGCGCAAGCAGTTCGGGCATCCGGTCGCCACGTTCCAGGCCGTGGCCGTGCAGGCCGCCGACCGCTACATCGATCTGCGGGCGATGGAGGCCACGCTGTGGCAGGCGGCCTGGCATCCCTCGCCCGAGCATGTGGCGGTGGCCAAGAGCTGGGCGGCGGACGGCGTGCGGCGCGTGGTGCAGACGGCGCAGCATCTGCACGGCGGTGCGGGTGCCGACGTCGACAACACCCTGCACCGCTTCCATGCCTGGGCCAAGCAGCTCGAACTGTCCGCCGGCCCGGCGGCCGCCCACGAGGAGGCCCTGGGCGACCTCCTCTGCGGGCAGGAGAACGCGGCCACCGAGGACAACCGGCGCAAGGATCTCGCGAACACCTCGGCCGGCTGAGGAAGGAAGGCGGAAAGGGCGGAGAGAACCGGGGGCGGAGGGGAGGAGAAAGGACGGGTCAGCGGACGAAGGCGGGTTCGCTGTCGCCCACGAGCGGTTTGCCGGCCTGTTCCCAGGCGAGCATGCCTCCGTCCACGTTCACCGCGTCGATGCCCTGCTGGAGCAGATACGCGGCGACCTGGGCCGAGCGTCCACCGACGCGGCAGACGACGTACACCCGCTCACCGTCGTCGAGCCGCTCGGTCAACTCCCCGAGGCGGCCGACGAATTCGCTCATCGGGATGTGCAGGGCGCCTTCGGCGTGCCCCGCGTCCCATTCGTCCTGCTCGCGGACGTCCAGCAGCAGTGCGTCGGCCGGCAGCGACGTGATGTCGGTCTGCGGCAGCTGTCCGGGGGCGCTCATGCCTGCTCCCGTTCCTTTCTCAGTTCTTCCGTGACGCGTACGAGTTCCTGCTCGCGCTCCGCAACCTGGGCGAGAAGCTTCTCGGCGATCTCTTCCAGCAGCGTGTCGGGGTCGTCCGGCGCCATCTTGAGCATGGCGCCGATCGCGCTCTCCTCCAGCTCCGCCGCCATCTGCGACAGCGTTTCCTTGCGCTGGGCGAGCCATTCCAGACGTGCGTACAGCTCTTCGCTGCGCAGCAGTTCGGCCTCGGCGGCGGGCAGCGGTCCGGCCTCCCACTCCTCGGCGAGCGCGGCGAGGGCCTGCCCGTCCCCCTCGGCGTACGCCTTGTTCACGCGCACCAGGAACGCCTCGCGGCGGTCGCGTTCGGCCTCGTCCTGGGCGAGGTCGGGGTGGGATCTGCGGACGAGGTCGCGGTAGGCCTTGCGGACCTCTTCGCTGGGGCGGACGCGGCCGGGCGGGCTGACGGACTGCTCGTTCAGCATGGCCTGCGCCTCGGGCAGCATGCCGCCCGAGTCGATCCACCCGAAGAAGAGTTCCTCGACGCGCGGCATGGGGAGCACGGCGCCGCGGGCCTCGTCGGCCCTGCGCTGGTCCTCCGGGTCCTGCGTCCGGGCGGCGACGGCCTCGGCGATCTGTGCGTCGAGTTCGTCGAGGCGGGCGTGCAGAGGGCCGAGCCGCTGGTGGTGCAGCCGGGAGAAGTTCTCCACCTCGACCCGGAAGGTCTCGACCGCGATCTCGTACTCGATCAGCGCGGTTTCCGCCGCCCGCACCGCCTTCTCCAGCCGTTCCGTCCCGGGTTCGCCACTGGCGCTGTTGGGGGAGTTGGCGTTCATCGCGTCCACCCTACGACCGCGCGGGGGCGCGGGCCCCCACAGTCCGGCCAACCGCCACCACGGTCCGTGCACGGCCCGTATCCTGCCCCGCCGCAGCGCGCACACCGGCACCGCGCACACCGGCACCGCGCACACCGCACAGCCGCCGTTCGACAACGGCCGCACCACGGAAGAACCGGCCGCGGCGGCCCGGAGCCGACGGCCCCGAAGCCCCGGCCCCGCCCGGCCGTGCCCGGCCGGAGGGGAGCGGGGTCAGTCCCGGAACGCCTCCGGGCACTTCTCCGCGCTGGTCGGCAGGTGTCCGTCCGCCCAGCGGGTCAGCTCCACCATGGCGGGCCGCAGTGCGTACCCGGAGTCGGTGAGGCTGTAGCTGACCCGTAGCGGCGGCCCCTCCTCGACGGAGCGGACGACGAGCCCGAAGGCGATCAGCTCGGTCAGCCGGTCCGACAGCATGCGCTCGCTGATGCCGGGCACGGCTCGGCGCAGCTCGGCGAAGTGTCCTGGGCCGCTCATGAGTGCGGCCAGGATCACGCCGGTCCACCGCTTCCCCAGGAGATGGAAGACACGGGTGATGGCGCTCTCGGGCTCGGTACAGCTCTCCGCCGCCGGCCCGGGCGGGGGGTCGCGCTGCTCGCGAAGCTCTGTCATGCACCCAGGGTACTGGCCATCCGCAAGGAGATGCAGAAAAGTAAGTCCCTGTGGTACCAATAGCTACAGCAGAAAGTTCCTCTGCTGTATCCCCCCGCTGAGGAGAATGATCATGGCCACCCTGCTCCACATAGACTCGTCCCTGTACCCGCTGGGCGCCTCCGTCTCGCGGGACGTCGGGGCGTCCTTCCGCAAGGCATGGGAGTCCCAGCACCCGGACGGCAAGGTGATCCACCGGGATCTGAGCGCGAACCCGCTGCCGCACCTGGACGCCTCGGCGGCGATCGCGGGATTCGTTCCGCCCGCCGACCGCACGCCCGAGCAGGTGCGGGACTTCGCGCTCCGCGAGGAGCTGGTCAGCGAGCTGGAGCAGGCGGACGCCGTGCTCATCGGCGCGCCGATGTACAACTTCACGATCCCCTCCTCGCTGAAGGCGTGGCTGGACCACGTGATCGTGATGGGCCGCACCACCGGCACGGAGAACCGCACCGCCGCCGGCAAGCCGACCACCGTCATCGCCAGCCGTGGCGGCGGCTACGGCCCGGGCACCCCGCGCGAGAGCTTCGAGTTCGTCCAGAACCTCCTGGGCAAGATGCTCGGCGACGGCGGCTTCGGCCTCGACGTGGAGTTCATCGTCCCGGAGCTGACGCTGGCGGAGTCCACCCCCGGCATGGAGGGCCTGGTCGACATGGCCAAGGCGTCCCGTGCCCAGGCGCACGAGAGCGCCGAGCGCCGCGGCAAGGAGATCGCCGCCTCGCTGGCCGCCTGATCCGCGGCCCATTCGGCTCCGCGGCCCCGCGGACTCTTCCGCGGCCTTTCCGCGTCCCGGCCGTCCACGGCCGGAACACTTCCCGGGCCGGGCCCCGCACTTCCGCGGGCCCGGCCCGATGTGTGTCCGACGGCCGGCACCCACCGGCCCGAGTGATCCATCCCACAGGGCGAGTTGACCGCCGCCACGACGCCGTCACCGACAGCAGCCGCCCCGGAGTGGGTGGTCCGGCGGGACCCGGAAGCGAGAGGAGATCCGGAGGGGAGACGCGGCACACAGCGAAGAGGCCCCTTCGCCGACGTTTCCGTCCGGCGAAAGGGCCTCTCCTTCGGTGCGCGAGGGGGGAGTTGAACCCCCACGTCCTTTCGGACACTGGAACCTGAATCCAGCGCGTCTGCCTATTCCGCCACCCGCGCATTGGGTGTTGTCGTGGTCCCGGTCGGGCCGGGCGCCTGCCGACATCCAGAACATTAGCACGCTGTCGGGGGTGGACTCACATCCGTATGACCGGCCCCCGGACAGCCCGGTCCCACAGGCTCCCCACGTGCACACTGCGCACACGGATCGATGCGCTGCGCACCGCGGATCCCCCGAGCCGTCGTCGCCCCGAGCCGTCACCCCGACCCGCAACGGCCGCAACGACCGCAACGGCCACCGCGAGAACACCCCCGTCTCCCCGTCTCCCCCGCCTCTTCGCCCCTTCGCCCCCTCGCCCCCTCGCCCCTCGGGGCCGTTCCCCGGGAACCCGCCCTTCCTCACCCTCGGCCCCCCGCACCGCACACACGCCCCCTCCCCCTTCCTCCTCGCCGCCCCCGTATTCCCCGTGTCCCTCGTTTTCGGTCAACCACCGCTTCCGGCCACCCGCGTCGTTCCAGCCGCAGTTTTCCGGCCACTGCTCCGGTGTCCCGCACGCGCGCGATCCCGCCCCTTCTCCACCGGCGCTGGGGGACACTGGGGCCCGGCGCCCTTACGATCCATGTGAACCTGTGGCGAGGACATACGACGGAGTACGGCACTGTGAGAGGCAACACTGGCCGGTCAGCCTCACGCAGGGAACCACCCGGTACCACCGCGCGTGGATACGATCAGTAAGCAGTACCGCAGACGCGTCGTGCCCGCGTTCGGGGACACTGGGAGGCGTCACTAGGCCCGAGGGCATCTGGGAAGGAGGTGCATCGTGGGAGTTCTGAAGCGCTTCGAGCAGCGTCTCGAAGGTCTCGTCAACGGCACCTTCGCGAAGGTGTTCAAGTCCGAAGTGCAGCCCGTGGAGATCGCCGGCGCCCTCCAGCGCGAGTGCGACAACAACGCGACCATCTGGAACCGCGAGCGCACGGTGGTCCCCAACGACTTCATCGTCGAACTGAGCGCGCCCGACTACGAGCGGCTCAGCCCGTACGCGGGCCAGCTCGGGGACGAACTCTCGGGCATGGTGCGGGACTACGCGAAGCAGCAGCGCTACACCTTCATGGGCCCGATCAAGGTCCATCTGGAGAAGGCCGAGGATCTCGACACCGGCCTCTACCGCGTACGCAGCCGCACGCTCGCCTCCAGCACCTCGCAGCAGCAACCCCCGAGCGCGGGCCCGCAGGGTCCCGGCGGTGCCGGCCAGGGCGGCTACCCTCCCCGCCCGTCCTCGGCTCCGCCCGTCCCGTCCGGCCCGCCGCCGTACGCGCCCGGCCCGACGGGCCCGGCCGGTCCGATGCCGGGGGCGGAGACCCGGCGCTGGATCGAGATCAACGGCAACCGGCACCAGATCTCGCGGCCGACGCTCGTGCTCGGCCGCAGCACGGAGGCCGATGTCCGGATCGACGACCCGGGCGTCTCCCGCCGTCACTGCGAGATCAGGACGGGAAACCCCCCCTCGATCCAGGACCTCGGCTCCACGAACGGGATCGTGGTGGACGGACAGCACACCACGCGCGCTACGCTCCGCGACGGCTCACGCATCGTCGTGGGCAGCACCACGATCATTTACCGGCAAGCCGAAGGGTGAAGCGGGGGCAATGTCAGAGCTGACCCTCACGGTCATGCGGTTGGGGTTTCTCGCCGTACTGTGGCTGTTCGTCATCGTGTCCATCCAGGTCATCAGGAGTGACCTGTTCGGGACGCGGGTGACGCAGCGCACCGCGCGGCGCGCTCAGGACCAGCGTCCGCAGCAGCGCCCCCAGCAGCAGCGCCAGCAGCCCGCCGGCGGCCGGCGCGGACGCGGTGGCGGCCGGGGCGCCCCCACCAAGCTCGTCGTGACCGAAGGGTCGCTGACCGGCACCACCGTCGCCCTCCAGGGGCAGACCATCACCCTCGGCCGCGCACACGATTCGACGATCGTGCTGGACGACGACTACGCGTCCAGCCGGCATGCCAGGATCTACCCGGACCGTGACGGCCAGTGGATCGTCGAGGACCTCGGGTCGACCAACGGCACGTATCTCGACAGGACCCGGCTCACCACACCGACGCCGATCCCGCCCGGAGCGCCGATCCGTATCGGCAAGACGGTCATCGAGCTGCGGAAGTAGTACCGACATGACGACCGGAGGGTGGGCACCGTGCGGATGTACCCGGAGCCGACGGGCGAGGTGCGCATGAGCCTGTCACTGCGCTTTGCCGCCGGATCACACGACGGCATGATCCGTGAGCACAACGAGGACTCCGGCTACGCCGGTCCACGGCTGCTCGCGGTGGCCGACGGCATGGGCGGCCAGGCCGCCGGCGAGGTCGCCTCGTCCGAGGTGATCTCCACGATGGTCCAGCTCGACGAGGACGTTCCCGGCTCGGATCTCCTCACCTCGCTCGGCACCACGGTGCAGCGCGCCAACGACCAGCTGCGCGTCATGGTCGAGGAGGACCCGCAGCTGGAGGGCATGGGCACGACGCTCACCGCGCTGCTGTGGACGGGCCAGCGGCTCGGCCTCGTGCACGTCGGCGACTCGCGGGCCTATCTGCTGCGGGACGGCCAGCTCACCCAGATCACCCAGGACCACACCTGGGTGCAGCGGCTCGTCGACGAGGGCCGCATCACGGAGGAAGAGGCCACCACACACCCGCAGCGCTCGCTGCTGATGCGCGCGCTGGGCAGCGGCGACCACGTCGAACCCGATCTGTCGATCCGCGAGGTGCGCGCCGGGGACCGCTATCTGCTGTGCTCGGACGGGCTCTCGTCCGTCGTCTCCCACCAGACGCTGGAGGAGGCGCTCGCCGGGTACCACGGCCCCCAGGAGACGGTGCAGGAGCTGATCCAGCTCGCGCTGCGCGGCGGCGGTCCCGACAACATCACCTGCATCGTCGCGGACGTGCTCGACGTCGACCACGACGACACCCTCGCCGGATACCTCAACGACACCCCCGTCATCGTCGGCGCCGTCGCCGAGACGCAGCAGCCGCTGGGCGGGGACCCGGGCACGCTGCGCACACCCGCGGCCCGCGCGGCCGAACTGGGCCGCGGCGGAGTGCCGCAGCAGGGGCAGCAGGGCGCACCGGAGGGCTTCGGGCCGCCCACCGACGGGCCGGCGGCGCCCGCGGGCGCGTTCGGGCCGTACTCCGACGAGGACTTGAACAAGCCGCGGGGCGGCAAGGGCCGGTGGGTGAAGCGCTCGCTGTGGATCGCGCTGGCGCTGGCCGTCGTCGGCGGCGGGCTCTACGGCGGCTACCGCTGGACGCAGACGCAGTACTACATCGGCGCCAAGGACGAACACGTCGCGCTCTACCGGGGCATCAGCCAGGAGCTGGCCGGCGTCAAGCTGCACAACGTGTACGAGGACGCTCCCGAGATCGAACTCAAGTACCTGCCCACCTTCCAGCGCAACCAGGTCCGCGACACGATCGCGCTGAACAACCGGGACGAGGCCAGGGACAAGCTCGACGAACTCGGGAAGCAGGCCGAGGTCTGCAAGATCGTGGCGGACCGCAAGCAGAAGCCCGAAAAGCCCGAGTCGGACAAGAAACGCAAGGACGAGGAGAACCGGCCCGGTGACGCGGGCCGGAAGGGCGGTGCCGAGACCGGCAACGGCAGCGACACCGGAACCGGTACGGGCACCGGGACCGGAACCGGGACCGGCACCGGCACCGGCACGGCGAACCCGGCCGCCTTCACCTCAGGCTCCACCCACGACTCCACTCGCAGCGGCTCGCCCTCTCCCGACCCCAGCTCCGGGCTGACCGGGAAGCAGCAGGAGCTGGCCAAGCAGTGCACCGCGCCGTAGGGGGCGGCCAAACAGCATGAGCAGCAATCTCACCACCACCGGCAGTAACACCACGGTGTCCTCGGGCGGTCTGCCGAGCCGCCGCAACACCGAGCTCGCGTTGCTCGTCTTCGCGGTGCTGATCCCGGTGTTCGCCTACGCCAACGTCGGCCTGGCGATGGACGACCGGCTGCCCTCCGGCATGCTCGGCTACGGGTTCGGGCTGGCGCTGCTGGCCGGCGTCGGCCATCTCGTGGTGCGCCGCTGGGCGCCGTACGCCGACCCGCTGCTGCTGCCGCTGGCCACGCTCCTCAACGGCATCGGCCTGGTGATCATTTGGCGGCTGGACCAGTCCGAGCGGCTCCAGACCCGCGCCAAGTTGCTGTTCGGCGCCTTCTCGCCGGACGCGCCCAACCAGCTGATGTACTCGGCGATCGGGCTGGCGCTGTTCGTCGCGATCCTGGTCGTGCTCAAGGACCACCGCGTGCTCCAGCGGTACACCTACATCTCCATGGCCGTGGGCCTGGTGCTGCTGGTGCTGCCGGTGTTCTTCCCCGCACGCAACGGCGCGAAGATCTGGGTGAGCCTGGGCCCGCTGAACCTCCAGCCCGGTGAGTTCGTCAAGATCCTCATCGCGGTCTTCTTCGCCGGCTACCTCATGGTGAAGCGGGACGCCCTGGCGCTGGCCTCACGCCGCTTCATGGGCCTGTATCTGCCCCGCGGGCGGGACCTCGGCCCGATCCTGGTGGTCTGGGCGCTCAGCCTGATGATCCTGGTCTTCGAGACGGACCTGGGCACCTCGCTGCTGTTCTTCGGCCTGTTCGTGATCATGCTGTACGTGGCGACGGAGCGCACCAGCTGGATCGTCTTCGGTCTGCTGCTGTCCGCCGGCGGCGCCGCGGCCGTGGCCACCTTCGAGCCGCACGTACAGGACCGCGTCCAGGCGTGGCTGCACCCCTTCGCCAAGGAGACGATGGCCCAGAGCGACCAGATCGCCCAGTCGCTGTGGGCGTTCGGCTCCGGCGGGGTGCTCGGCAGCGGCTGGGGCCAGGGCAACTCGGACCTGATCGGCTTCGCCGCCAACTCCGACTTCATCCTCGCCACCGTCGGCGAGGAGCTGGGCCTGACGGGCACGATGGCGATCCTCATCCTCTACGGGCTGATCGTCGAGCGCGGCGTCCGCATCTCGCTGGCCGCCCGCGACCCGTTCGGCAAGCTGCTCGCGGTCGGTCTCTCCGGCGCCTTCGGTCTCCAGGTCTTCGTCGTCGCGGGCGGTGTGATGGGCCTCATCCCGCTGACGGGTATGACGATGCCGTTCCTCGCCTCCGGCGGCTCCTCGGTGCTCGCCAACTGGGCGCTGATCGGCATCCTGATCCGGATCAGCGACACCGCGCGCCGCCCGGCGCCCGCCCCGGCGCCGTCTCCCGACGCCGAGATGACCCAGGTGGTCAGGCCGTCATGACCGCACACACCCAGGCATCGCGAGGTCTTTCACGATGAACAAGCCCCTGCGCCGTATCGCGATCTTCTGCGGGCTGCTCGTGCTCGCCCTGCTGGTCCGTACGAACTATCTCCAGTTCGTGCAGGCCGAGGAGTTGAAGACCGACACGAAGAACCGTCGCGTCGACATCGCCCGGTACGCCCAGCCCCGCGGCAACATCATCGTCGACGGCAAGTCGGTGACCGGGTCGACCATCGTCAACGGCAACGACTTCAAGTACAAGCGGACCTACAAGAACGGCAAGCTGTGGGCGCCGGTCACCGGCTACGCCTCGCAGGGCTTCGGCGCCACCCAGCTGGAGAACCTCTACGACCCGATACTCACGGGCGACGACGACCGGCTGTTCTTCAACCGCACCATCGACATGCTGACGGGCAAGCCGCAGAAGGGCGGCAACGTCGTCACCACGCTCGACGCCAAGGCACAGAAGGCCGCCTACGACGGGCTCGGCGACGCCAAGGGCGCGGTGGCCGCGATCAACCCGAAGACCGGCGCCATCCTCGCGCTGGCCAACAAGCCCTCCTACGACCCGTCGAACTTCGCCGGCGTCGGCAAGAAGGACAGCGAGGCGTACAACGCCCTCCAGAAGAAGAACGACCCGGACGACCCGATGCTCAACCGGGCGCTGCGGCAGACCTATCCGCCCGGCTCGACCTTCAAGGTCGTCACGGCGGCGGCCGGCCTGGAGAGCGGCAAGTACGACGTCGACAGCAAGACGGACTCGCCGGACCCGTACCGGCTGCCGGGCACGACCAGGGACCTCGGCAACGAGGGCAACATCCCGCAGTGCAAGAACGCCAGCATCCGCGTCGCGCTCCAGTGGTCGTGCAACACCGTCTTCGCGAAGATGAGCCATGAGCTCGGCAACGACGAAATGATCGAGGCCGCCGAGAAGTTCGGCTTCAAGAAGGACGTCAAGGGCGGCACCCTGGACCCGGACCTGGACATGCCGGTCCGCCCCGCGAAGAGCATCTACCCCAAGGACATCGCCTCGCAGAACGCGCAGGCGGGTATCGGCCAGGCCTCGAACCGCGCCACCCCGTTGCAGATGGCCATGGTCGCCGCGGCGGTCGCCAACGACGGCAAGCTCATGAAGCCGTACATGGTCGACCAGCTCGTCGCGCCGAACCTCAACGTCATCGAGCAGACGAAGCCGAAGGAGCTGAGCCAGCCGATCTCCGCGGAGAACGCGCAGAAGCTCCAGTCGGCGATGGAGACGGTCGTCAAGGACGGTACGGGCAAGCCCGGCCAGATCCCCGGCTTCACCGTCGGCGGCAAGACCGGTACCGCACAGCACGGCGAGAACAACAAGGACAACCCGTACGCCTGGTTCATCTCCTACGCGAAGACGGGTGACGGATCTCCCGTCGCCGTCGCTGTCGTGGTGGAGAGTTCCGACACACTCCGCGACGACATCGCGGGTGGCAAGCTCGCCGCCCCCGTCGCGAAGAGGGTGATGGAAGCCGTCCTCAAGGGAAAGCAGTGAGGCACACGGCGGGCAAGGGGTGACCCCGGTCACCACGGTCACGCCGGGCACGTGAGGACGGCCGGGTACCGTATGCCGAGCAGCACACCGCCGTGCCGAAGGCCGGACGTCCATCCAGGCGCCGCGGCACGGAAGACCGGAGAGGGCTGGAGACTATGGAAGAGCCGCGTCGCCTGGGCGGCCGGTACGAGCTGGGCTCCGTGCTCGGCCGGGGAGGCATGGCCGAGGTCTACCTCGCCCAGGACACCCGGCTGGGGCGCACGGTCGCGGTCAAGACGCTCCGCGTCGATCTCGCCCGCGACCCGTCGTTCCAGGCCCGCTTCCGCCGCGAAGCCCAGTCGGCCGCCTCGCTGAACCACCCGGCGATCGTCGCCGTGTACGACACCGGCGAGGACATGGTGTACGACGACCCGTCGGGGGCGGGCGCCGGCGTCTCCATCCCGTACATCGTCATGGAGTACGTGGACGGCTCCACGCTCCGGGAGCTGCTGCACTCCGGCCGCAAGCTGCTGCCGGAGCGGGCCATGGAGATGACCGTCGGCATCCTCCAGGCCCTGGAGTACTCGCACCGCAACGGCATCGTCCACCGCGACATCAAGCCGGCGAACGTCATGCTGACGCGCAACGGCCAGGTCAAGGTCATGGACTTCGGCATCGCCCGCGCCATGGGCGACTCCGGGATGACGATGACGCAGACGGCCGCGGTGATCGGCACGGCCCAGTACCTCTCCCCGGAGCAGGCCAAGGGCGAGACCGTCGACTCCCGCTCCGATCTCTACTCCACCGGCTGCCTGCTGTACGAACTCCTCACCGTGCGGCCGCCGTTCGTCGGCGACTCCCCGGTCGCGGTCGCCTACCAGCATGTGCGTGAGGAGCCGCAGCCGCCCAGCGCCTTCGACCCCGAGATCTCGCCCGCCATGGACGCGATCGTGCTGAAGGCCCTGGTCAAGGACCCGGACTACCGCTACCAGAGCGCCGATGAGATGCGCGCCGACATCGAGGCGTGCCTGGACGGCCAGCCGGTGGCGGCGCCCACCGCGATGGGCGCCGGCGGCTACTACCCGCCCGAGGACCAGCCCACGGCCGCGCTGCGCCAGCAGGACGCACAGACGTCGATGCTGCCCCCGACGCGGCCCGACGACGGCGGCTACTACGACGAGCAGCAGGGGCGGCGCCGCCCGAAGAAGAGCCCGGTCTCCACGATCCTGCTCGCGCTGGCCGTGATCCTCGTCCTGGTCGGCGCGATCTTCGTCGGCCGCGCGCTGTTCAACAGCCCGAACAACAGCCCCGAGGTGCCGGACGTGGCGGGCCTGTCCGTGTCCGAGGCGACGCGGCAGATCGAGAACTCGAATCTGAAGGCCACCACGGGCAAGAGCGTCTACTGCGACGAGAAGAAGGGCACGGTCTGCAAGACCTCGCCGGGCGCCGGTGAAGAGGTCGACCAGGACAGCACCGTCAGCCTGATCATGTCCAAGGGCGCGAAGCCGCGCGCCGTGCCGGATGTGACGAACGAGGTCTTCGCGGACGCCAAGCAGAAGCTCAACGAGGCCGGATTCAAGGTCAAGAAGGAGACCGAGGAGTCCGAGCAGCAGGCCGGCACCGTGATCAGCCAGGACCCCTCGGGTGGCCAGAAGGTCCAGAAGGGCTCCCAGGTCACCCTGACCGTCGCCACCGAGTCCCGGCCGACCGTCCCCAACGTCGTCGGCAAGGACTTCGAGGCGGCCAAGACGCAGCTGGAAGCGCTCGGCTTCAAGGTCAACAAGGCCGAGCAGGACGACGAGTCCAAGCCGGCCGGCACGGTGCTCAAGCAGGACCCGGGCCCTGGCAAGCAGCCGGAGGGCACCCCGATCCAGCTGACCGTCGCCAAGGCGTCCGACGACGAGCCGGCCAACGTGCCCGACGTCACCAACCAGAAGCTCGGGGACGCGAAGAGCGCACTGGAGGACGCCGGCTTCACCGTCGGCGACGTACACGGCGACCAGTCCGACGAGGCCATCGTCGTGACGACCAACCCGGCCGCCAACTCCCCCGGCAAGAAGGGCGACAAGGTCGACATCATGACCCGCCCCGCCGGCCCCGACGAGGGCGGTGACGACGACGGAGGGGACGGCGGCGGCCTCTTCGGCGGCTTCGGCCGCCACCGCGGCCATCACTGACCCGACGGCGACCTCACCCGTACGAGCCCCGGCAGCGCCCGCTGCCGGGGCTCTGCTCTCTCTCCAGCGCTCCCAGCGCTCCGGACCCGGCCTCAGGCCGCACGCCCCTCCCCGGCCGGGCTAGCTGCTCCAGCTGCGGTGGACCACCCGGGCCGCGGCTTCGAACAGGGCCTCGGTGCGCGGCGATTCGGGCAGATACGGGCGGGCGGCGGCCCCGGCCTCGTCCAGCAGCCGCGCGGCCCGCTCCTCGCACTCCTTGACGGCCCCGCTGTCCTCGATCGTCCGGGCCCAGCAGCGCAGGGCCTCCTCGCCGGGCCCGTCCGGCTCCTCGCGCACCGCGCGCCACAGGGCGGCGGCCTCGGCGCGGGGGAGCAGCGCGACGGCGTGCGCCAGCGGGAAGGTGACCTTGGCATTGCGCAGATCGTCGGCCACACGCTTGGTGGCCTTCTCGCGGTGCACGACGCCGCGCAGGTCGCCGACGTCGTCGATGATCTGGTAGGCGAGCCCCAGCGCCTCGCCGAACGCGCCGAGCGCGGCACGCTGCCGGGGCCCCGCCCGCCCGGCCAGCGCGCCGATCTCGCACATCGCGCGAACCTGGGCGCCGGTCTTCAGCCGGTGGGTGAGGGTCAGCATCTCCAGCAGCGGCCGGGTGTCGCCGGTGGTCAACGCGTGCTCCAGCTCCCGGTCGTGGCCCTGGATGTCCAGCGCCTGCCCGGCGTGGGTGGCGCGCAGATGCGCCAGATAGGTCTCGTACACCGCGAGCCGCAGGGCGGCGTCCCGGGGAAAGGTGTTGCGGATGGCGCGGTCGAGGCTGAAGTAGGCGGCGGTGCCCGCGTTGATGGCCGTGGCCTCGCCGAAGACGGTGTGCGCCGCCGGTCCGCCGCGCCGCACCGGAGAGCCGTCCTCCACGTCGTCGACCATGAGCGAACCCGCGTGCCCCATCTCGCACGCGGCGACGAGTTCCGCGTAGTGCCGGCCGCCGGCGTCGAACATCTCCAGGACGAGCGTCATCAGGTGTGCGCGCCAGCGCTTGCCGCCGGCGTCGAGCAGATAGCGCACCGGCGCCACCAGCGCCGCGTGCAGCCGCCGGTCCCGCACCCCGGCGGCGCCGTCCCCGCCGAGCGTCGACGGGTCGGACAGGCCCATCAGTTCCGCGCTGAGCGCGGGGCCCGGTTCCCGCGGACAGAGCAGGGAGAATCCGTCCTCCAGCGGCCGGGCGGGCCCGTCGCCGGGATCCGGCGGCTTTCCGGAGTCGGCCCGTGGGCGGGGCAACGAGGGCACTTCATGGGTCATACGTCGCTCGCTCCGTTACGAGGAAAAGGTGGGAGCAACGTAGCCAATCCGCACCCGCTCACCTCGCGTCAACAGCCGTCCGTATTCCGCCCCGAGGCCCGCTCGGCGGGGCACAGCAGGCTCGGTGAACGACCACGTGTACGCACGGTGCAACCCCTTCGAGTGCATCGGTACACAGGTCGGACGGACCACTCACCGGTGACCCCGTGCGGTCCGTCCCCTCGTGCGAAAAGCCGCCGGGCCCCTCGGCTTCAGCGCAGCTCGGCCGGGGGCGTGCGCTTGCTGTCCACGTCCTGGGTACGCACCAGTTCGCCCCACACGATGTAGCGATGCCGGGAGGTGTAGACGGGGGTGCACGTCGTGAGGGTGATGTAGCGGCCCTCGGTCTTCTTGCCGGACTCCTTCGGCACCGGGTCGAGCACGTCGACGTTGTACTTCGAGGTCTTCGGCAGCGTCTTGTAGACCTTGTAGACGAACCAGGTGTTCTTCGTCTCGAAGACGATCGGGTCGCCCTCGTGGATCTTGTCGATGTTGTGGAACCTGGCGCCGTGCCCGTCGCGGTGCGCGGCCAGCGAGAAGTTGCCCGAACGGTCCTGCGGAAGCGCGGACTTGACCGGTTTCGTGTAGTACCCGGCGATGCCCTGGTTCAACTCCTTCGGGTCGGTGCCCTTCTTGACCAGGATCTCGCCCGAGGTCATCGACGGCACGTGCAGGAATCCGATGCCGTCCTTGGTGTCCAGCGCGCCCGGCCCGCCGGAGTCGCCCGCGGCCCAGTGCTCGCGCACCCGGTCGCTCTCCTTCCGGGCCTCGCGGTCGGCTATCACATTGGTCCACCACAGCGAGTAGACGACGAAGAGGCCCAGCACCAGCCCGCCGGTGATGAGCAGTTCGCCCACGACCCCGACAACGGCAGCCACCCGCCCCCGCGTCCCCGCCCCGGCCCGGGCCCCTGCATCAGCCTCCGCCCCGGCACCGGCCCGTGCGTCCTCGCTCTTGCCCTCGTCCCCGTCCTCGTTGCCCTTCGCGTCCGGGCCGGGCTCCGCCTCCGCAGCCTCCGCAGGCCGCAGGTCGGACCCCGCCTCCGCACCTTCCGCAGCACCCGAGCCGGGCTCCGCCTCCGCGCCCTCACCGTCCCCCTGCACAGACGCAGTCACGGGCTCAGGCGCGGACTCCGGCTCCGGCTCCGCCTCCGGGCGCTCCTCGGGCTCCTGGGCGCGCTCCGTCGCGTCCTCGGGCCCGCGCTCCTCCGGGCCGGTCCCCCGCCTGCTCTTCGTCACTCTTCCGCCGCCTTCGCGATCTCGCACTGGGCGCCACGCTCGTGCGCGTGGCGCTGGGCCCGCCCGTACCGGACCGGCCCGGAGCCGTCCGGCCGGTCAGTCGACGAGAGCGTCCGGCTTGCCCTCGCTGCGCGGACGCTCGTCGACCATCCTCCCCCAGACGATCAGACGGTACTTCGAGGTGAATTCGGGGGTACAGGTGGTCAGCGTGACGTACCGGCCGGGACGCGTGAAGCCGGACTGGGCCGGAACCGGGTCGATCACGCTCGTGTTGGACGGTGACGTCGACGGCAGCTGCCGGGTGACCTTGTAGGTGTAGTACTTCGACTGGGTCTCCACGACGACGGTGTCGCCGGGCCCCAACTTGTTGATGTACCGGAACGGTTCGCCGTGTGTGTTGCGGTGTCCCGCGAGCGAGAAGTTGCCCTGCTCGTCCCACGGCATGGCCGTCTTGAGCGGCTTCTTCCCGTAGTGCCCCACCATCCCCTTGTCGAGCACCGCGCTCTTGGACACGCCCTCGGCGATCGGCGCGGAGATCCCGATCTTCGGGATGTGGATGATCGCGAAGCCCTCACCGGGCTTGAACGCCCCGGGCCTGCGCTCGGGATCCACCGACTTCTTCGGCTTCTTGTCGCCCCACTTCTCCTGGAGCTTGTCGGTGGCGCCCCCGGCCTGCATACCGGCCCGCACATTGGTCCACCACACCTGGTAGACGACGAAGAGCAGCATCAGTACGCCGAAGGTGATGAACGCCTCACCGAGGAAGCGGCTCGCGATGATCCCGGGCCCCGGCTTCTGCGCCCGCGCCGCCCTGCGTGCCTCCAACCGCGAGGGCCCGGGCGGACGTTCGGTACGCGGCCCGGCAGGCAGCGGCTCCCCCGCCGGGCCCCCGACCGGGCCGCGGCCGGCGGCACGGCGCGCCAACTCCTCCCGCCGCGGCCGCCGCAGCCCGACCGTCCCCCGGTCCTGCCCGGCGCCCGGTGGCGTCCCGTACGCCGGAGGGGCGGCCTCCCGCGCCGGAGCGGCCGACCGCGCACCGGCCTGCGGCACGGGGTGCGGCACGGCCTGCGGCGCGGGCCGGGACGCCGGGGCGGGCGCGCCCTGCCCGGCGGGCTCGGGCACCCGCTGCGGGGCCGACTGCGGGGCGGGCGCGGGCTGTGGCACGGGATGCGGTGCCGGCGCGGCCCGCTGCGGCCCCGGCGCCGGCGCGGCCTGCTGGACGGGCGGGGGCTCGGGAAGGGGCGCGGGATCCCGGACAGGTTCCGGGTCCGGGTCCGGGAGCGGGTCGGGCTCGCGGACCGGCTCGAACGGGCCCCGCTCGCGCGGCTCCTGAGCGGCCGGAGGCCGCGCCTCCTGCTGCGCCCGGAGGCCCGGCTGCGGGCCGGGCACCGGGATCGGATCGTTCAGCGGATCGTCGAGCGCGTCGACGGCGGCCCGGTAGGCGTCGCGATCGGGGTAGGGACCTCCACCGTACGGAGGGCCCCCGTCGGGCCCGCCGTACGTGCCGTCGTGCTCCGGGGGCCCGGAGGTCACCCCGTGACCGTCCCCAGACCGGCCGCGCCCGGCACCGCCGCGAGGCCCGTGGAACGCTCGACGGCGCCCCGGTCGCCGCAGTCGGCGAGCCAGTTGGCGAGCATCCGGTGACCCCACTCGGTGAGCACGGACTCGGGGTGGAACTGGACGCCTTCGACGGGCAGTTCGCGGTGCCGCAGCCCCATCACCAGGCCGTCGTCCGTCCAGGCGGTGACCTCCAGCTCGTCCGGCACGGGGCCGGGCGCGACCGCGAGGGAGTGGTACCGGGTGGCGGTGAACGGCGAGGGCAGCCCGGTGAAGACCCCCGCGCCCTCGTGCAGCACCCGGGAGGTCTTGCCGTGCAGCAGTTCGGGCGCGCGGCCGACGACGCCGCCGTAGGCCACGGCCATCGACTGCATGCCCAGGCAGACGCCGAAGACCGGCACCCCGGCCGCCGCGCAGTGCCGCACCATGTCGACGCACACCCCGGCCTCCTCGGGGGTGCCGGGCCCGGGGGAGAGGAGCACCCCGTCGAAGCCCTCGTCGGCGCGCGCGGTGACGATCTCGTCGTTGCGCACGACCTCGCACTCGGCGCCCAGTTGGTAGAGGTACTGGACGATGTTGAAGACGAAGCTGTCGTAGTTGTCGACGACGAGGATGCGCGCGCTCACGCCGCGCCCCCCACGGCCGTCGCACCGGCGGCCGGCGCCGCGCCGTCCACCGTCACGTCGTTGAACGGCAGCAGCGGCTCCGCCCACGGGAAGACGTACTGGAAGAGCAGGAACACCACCCCGGCCACCAGCACCAGGCAGATCAGTGCCCGCACCAACGCGTTGCCCGGCAGATGCCGCCAGATCCAGCCGTACATCCCGCGATGCCGTCCTCTCTTCTCCGGTCCGCCCCGGTCTTCTCCGGGCCCCTCCGGGCCACCTCGACGCCTGTGCCGGCGAGGCCGGTACGCCGTTCGGGCCTCACCCAGAGTACGGCGTCAACGGGTCAGCGCGTCCGGCTTCCCCTCGGACGCGGGACGGACGGCGTCCAGGTGTGCCCATGCGATGAGCCGGTGGCTGCTGCCCCACTCCGGGTCGCACGTGGTGAGGGTGAGGTAGCGGCCGGGCCGGTCGTAGGGCGCGGCCGCCTTGTCCAGCGGGTCCGGCACGGCGTCGAGCACCCCGGTGTCGGTGGGCAGGGTGCGGTAGGGGCGGCGGGTGATCGTGTAGGTGAACCAGGTGTCCCCGTCGGTGACGACCACCGGGTCGCCGGGCCGCAGCCGCGGGAAGTCCTTGAACGGGTCACCGTAGGTGCGCCGGTGTCCCGCGACGGCGAAGTTCCCCTCGGCACCGAGGTGATCGCTGCGGGTGTAGTGGCCCAGCCCCTTGCGCAGGGTGCCCTCCGCGGTGTTCTCCAGCACGGGCTTGGCCCAGTCCCGCCCGAAGCGGGGGATGTACATCACGGCGAAGGAACGCCCGTCCACGTACGGGCGCGCGGCAGCGGGCTGTTGGCCGCCCGCGCCCCCGTCCGCCCCGGACTGCGCCTCGTCGCCCGCCCCGCCGCCCTTGCCGGCCTGCGTCCCGCTGCCGCCGCCGGAGCCCTGCGAAGTGCTGTGTCCCGCCCACTCCTTGCGCAGGTGCGCGATCTCGCTGTCGGAGGCGCTGTCGGCCCGCACACCGGTCCAGTACAGAAGGTGGACGACGAACAGGACGATCAATACGCCCACGGTGATGCACAGTTCGCTGAGACTCCGTACGACCGTTCGTAACGCCACTGCCGTCACTCCCCACCGCCGGGGCGGCCCGGACGCCGGGGCCGCCGGCCGCCCGGCCGCCGAACGGCTCGCTACCGCACGGGTTCGGCCTGTTGGAGATCCACTGTGCCGGAGTAGCCGGGAAGAGTCACCGCCTTGTGCTCGTCGACTTTCCAGCCGAGGCCGTAAGCGTCCACGTACTCCTGGTAGTTCTTGATCGCGGGAGCGGCGTCGAGCGCCTGCCGCAGCTTCCCGGGATCGCCGACGGCGGTGACGGTGTACGGCGGCGAGTAGACGCGGCCCTGGAGGATGAGGGTGTTGCCGACGCAGCGCACCGCGCTGGTGGAGATGAGCCGCTGGTCCATGACCTTGATGCCCTTCGCGCCGCCCTTCCACAGGGCGTTGACGACGGCCTGGAGGTCCTGCTGGTGGATCACGAGGTCGTTGGGCTGCGGATCGGGCAGCCCCGGCACCTTGGCGGTGGCGTTCGTCGGGGCGTCGTCGAGGGTGACGGACAGCCCGGAGCCGCGCACCTTCTCCAGCCCGGCGTTCTTCTCCAGCCGGTGCAGCCGCCGCTTGTCCTCGGCGGTGCTGCCGTCGTCGCGCTGGGCGAGGGCGTCGACCTGACGCCGCAGCGCCGCGGCGGAGTTGTCGAGCTCGGCGTTCTTGCGGCTGCGGTCCTGGATGAGGTCGGAGAGGCGCAGCATGGAATCATCGCTGCGCAGGTTCGTGCCTTGCGCGGTGTTGAAGCTGACCCAGAAGATGAGTCCCGCCAGGGCG
Organism: Streptomyces cacaoi; assembly: GCF_006539165.1. Lineage (GTDB taxonomy): Bacteria > Actinomycetota > Actinomycetes > Streptomycetales > Streptomycetaceae > Streptomyces > Streptomyces cacaoi. The sequence continues at coordinate 113,164 of NZ_BJMM01000014.1, forward strand.
AAGACCCCGATGGCGGCCAACCGCGCAGGCCGGATGAACGATCTGGTCACCGTACCCTTGTCTCCCTCCGCCCTGGGAAACCACTACGCTAACGGACCACCCTTCCCGTGGGCCGTACGGCGGTCAGCAGCGCAGCATCGACAGGAGAACCTCTCGTGCCGAAGTCACGGATCCGGAAGAAAGCGGACTACACGCCTCCGCCGGAGAAGAAGGCCACGAACATCGACCTCCGCGGGGGCGGCCGCCGCTGGGTGGCCCCGCTGATGCTGGCGCTTTTCGGGATCGGCCTCGCCTGGATCGTCGTGTTCTATGTCACAGACGGCTCCCTGCCGCTGGACCCGCTGGGCAACTGGAACATCGTCGTCGGCTTCGGCTTCATCGCGGGCGGCTTCGTGGTCTCCACCCAGTGGAAATAGAAGTTATCCACAGGCTGATCCACAGCCTTGGATAACTCACAAGATCTGTGGATAACTTTCTGGACGTTGACGCCGATGTGACCGGGGCTGTTTTGTGAAGCCCCTGGTCACAGGCTTCTCACCACAGAAAACGCACACGTGGACGACCGTCTCCGCGTGCGGGCCACACCGTGCACAAGATCCCCTGCACGCTGTGGACAACTCTCCGCCGGGCGCCGCCCGGGGCCCTTCCGCTGCCGCTGCCGGCCCGGCCCGTCAGGGCGTCAGCTGCGCCGTCCGCACCACCAGCAGCACGATCACCACGGCCAGGACGAGCGCGAAGGCGCCGTACTGCACCAGCCGCCGACGACCGCGCGGCGCGTGCACCATCGCGTAGGCCAGCACCGCCCCCGCGACCAGACCCCCTATGTGCGCCTCCCACGCGATGTTCTTCCACGTGAACGTGAAGACGAGGTTGATCGCGAGCAGGATCAGGATCGGGCGCATGTCGTAGCGCAGCCGGCGCATCAGCACCGCCGTCGCCCCGAAGAGCCCGAAGATGGCGCCCGAGGCGCCCAGCGACGCCTGCTGCGGCGCGGCCAGCAGATAGGTGACGGCCCCGCCCGCGATCCCGGACAGCAGATACAGCCCGAGGTACCGGACCCGGCCCAGCGCCGCCTCCAGCGGCGGACCGAGGAACCACAGACCCAGCATGTTCATCGCGACGTGCCAGATCTCCTGGTGCAGGAACATCGAGGTGACCAGCCGGTACCACTGGCCCTCCGCGACGCCCTCCAGCGGGCCGTACGCCTGGGTGATCGCCTGCCCGAACAGCAGCGTGCGGTCCAGCAGCGGCCCGCCGACGATCTGCACCGCGATGAAGACGGCCACGTTGATGCCCAGCAGCACCTTGGTGACCAGCCGGGTGTCCGAGGAGAGCCGGCCGCCCGCGAGCGTCCGCGGCTCCGGCGCGGCGGCCGGATGGCCCGTGCCCGAACCGGACTTGACGCACTCCGGGCACTGGAACCCCACGGAGGCCGGAATCATGCAATCCGGGCAGATCGGCCGGTCGCACCGGGTGCACCGTATGCCCGTCTCACGGTCGGGGTGCCGGTAGCAGTACGCGGGCGCGGCCGGATCCGGTCTCCCGTCCGCCGGCTGCCCGGGACCAGGGCCCCCCGGCGGCCCGTCCTGCTCGTTCATCCGCCCCTCCCGGACCGTCCTCGTCTTGCGGACCGCCCGGTGCGGGCGCCCCGTTCGCACCTCACTGCCACGCGAACCCTCGTGTACCGGCGGGCGGAGCCGGGCGGCGTCCCTGGACGCGCGCCGGCTCCGCGGCCCGGCCGCGTCAGCGGCGCTCGATCACCACCGACTCGATCTTCACGTCCTCCAGCGGACGGTCGGTGCGCGGGTTGGTGGCGGTGCCGCCGATGGCGTCGACGACCTTCTTGCCGGCCTCGTCGGCGACCTCGCCGAAGATGGTGTGCTTGCCCGTCAGCCACGTCGTCGGCGCGACGGTGATGAAGAACTGCGAGCCGTTGGTGCCCGGGCCGGCGTTCGCCATGGCCAGCAGGTACGGCTTGGTGAAGGCGAGATCGGGGTGGATCTCGTCCTCGAACTCGTACCCGGGGCCGCCGGTGCCGTTGCCCAGGGGGTCACCGCCCTGGATCATGAAGCCGCTGATGACGCGGTGGAAGACCGTGCCGTCGTACAGCTTGGCCGTGGACTTCTGGCCCGTCGACGGGTCGGTCCACTCACGGGAGCCCTCGGCGAGCTCGACGAAGTTCTTGACCGTCTTCGGCGCGTGGTTGGGGAAGAGCTGAACCAGGATGTCGCCTTGGTTGGTCTTCAGGGTGGCGTAGAGCTGCTCGGCCACGATCTACCTTCCGTCTGTCTGCCTGGACTCCCCCGATCCTCCCACGGACGCAGGAGAAGCCGGGCGGGCCTGTGGATAACCCGGATGAGCACCCTCACATGCCAGGCGGGCCACATCTAGGCATGATCTTCAAATCGGGTGGAAAACGACTTCTGTCCTCCGTTCTCCGGAGAGACGCCCAGGGACCCACCGAGGAGGAGGAACCCGTGACCCGCATGGACAGCGTGCGCGCCGCGACCTGCACAGCGAAGGACAGTGTGCGTCACGCCGCCGAGAAGGCGGCGCCCCACGCGGGCAACGCCAAGGACACGGCAGCGCGTTACGCGCTGGAAGCACAGGCGCGGCTGGGGCCCAAGGTCTCGAAGGCCGCCCGGCAGGCCCGCTGGTCGGCCCGGGAAGGCTACGACCAGTACCTCGGCCCCCGGGTGGAGCGCGCCCGCGAGGCGCTGCCCGCCGAGGTCGACCGCGCCGCCTCCCGCGCGGCCCACGAGGCCCGCCGCGCCGCCGAGCGCGCCGCCGCGTACGCGGGCCCCCGCCTGGAGAGCGCCGTGGAGGACGTCCGAGCCGCGGCCGGGCCCGCCCGCGAGGAGGCCGGGCGGCGCGGTGCGGCCGCCGTCGCGGCGCTGCGCGGCGAGGTGACCGTCGAGGAGATCGAGAAGCTGGCCCGGCGCCGCCGGCGGCGCGCCCGCACCGGCCGCTTCGTGCTGCGGATGGGCCTGGCCGGGCTGCTGGCCGGCGGGGCCTACGCAGCCTGGCGCTGGTGGGACCGGCAGGCGAACCCGGACTGGCTGGTCGAGCCACCGCCCGCCACGGAGGTCGGTGACCCCTCGCGGCTGACCTCCGTCAACGGCTCGGCGGCCGACACCGCAGCGGCCGAGGCCGGACGGCCCGACCCCGCAGCGAACGCGCCGGCGCCCGCCGGCTCCGAGGACGACACCGCCGTCCTCGGCACGGACGCCCACGCCGAGCAGACCGGTGCGGAGGCGGAGAAGCGCCGCGAGAAGTGAGCACGGCGCCGCCGTCCGGCCGGTGAGCGGACGGGCCGGCGCGGAGTGCACGCGCGCCGGATTCCGCGACCGGCGGGAGGCCGTACGTCGAAGGGGCGGGAGACTCAGGTCTCCCGCCCCTTCGACGCGTCCGGCGGGCCCACCGCCGCCGCACCCGGCATGCCGCCCCCACCGCCGCTGCCGACGCGACCCTCCGTGCCGTCCGCCCGGACGTCCACCGGAGCGCTCTCCCGGACGTCCGCGCGGCCTCCGTCGGCACCGGCACCTCCGGCTCCGTCCCCGTCTCCGGCGGCCTGCGTACCGGCGGCGGAGACGGCGTCGGAACCGGAATCGGAATCGGAGTCGGAGTCGGCGCCGTCCTCAGCGGCAGCGTCCTCGATGGCCGCGTCCTCGATGGCCGCGCTCTCGATGGCCGCGTCCTCGGTGGCGGCCTCGTCCTGCACGTCCTCGATGCGGGCGACCGGCGCCAGCACCGTCGCCAGGCCGGTGATGCGCAGCAGCCGCAGGATCCGCCGGTCGTCGCAGACCAGCGTGAACCGGCCGCCGCCCGCCAGCACCCGGTCCCGGACGTCGACGAGCAGGGCCAGGCCGCTGCAATCGATGAACGTGACCTGGCGCAGGTCGGCGACGAGATGACCGCGGGAAGCGCCGCCGGCCGGGCCGGTGAGCGCCCGCAGCCGGGGCTCGGCAGCGACGACCACCGCCAGGTCGATCTCCCCGTGCAGCTCGACGAGCACGCGGCCCCGTTCCGTGCGCGAGCTCACCGTGCCGCCCGGTCCGTGGTCGAGCAGGGGTGTGCTCGGGCACGGCGCGGAGCCGTAGGCGGTGAGGTGGCCTGTCATCGGTGCCATTCGTCTGACCTTGTGTCCCTCGGGGTTCCGGAAGGCCGACGGCGCACGGCCGGTGCCCGTCAGGGGCTGGAGCCCGGGATTCCGCGGGCGGAGCCCGGGATGCGGAAGTCGGCGGTGCCGGCGCGCCCGAAGTCGGCGAGCAGTGCGCTCAGGGGTTCGGAAAGCGGCCCGTAAGCATAGGCAGCGTCAGCGGGGGTGGCGCTGCGCCACCCTTTCCCCGTCATCCGATCGAGTGGAAAGCCAGCCTTTCGCTTGCGCGCAGCGGCCCGTCCGTAACCACAACTCGTTACCGAGACCATGAGCACCGAGTACGACGGAACGACGGCACCGTCCCCGCACGCCGGCGCCGTCGAGCCGGCAGCGGACCCGGGCTGGCCGCTGGTGGATCCCGACCGCGATGTGCGTCTGCTGCCGGACGGGACGGGGCACGGCCGCGACGCGGCGGCGGTGCGCGCCGTGCGGGCGGGGTTCGAGGAGGTCAAGGCCCGGGTCGTCGCCGAAGGCGTGTGGAAGGCGGAACCGGCGCGGGGCCGCGTACGCGAACCCCTCCATGCGCTTCCCGCACTGGCCGCCCTGCACCCGCTGGCGGAACCGGTGCTGCGCTACCGGGTGGAGACCCTCGTCAGCTGTCTGCAAACCCTCGTCCGCCGCTACCCGTACGACGCGGAACTGCGCGACTTCCTGGGCGTTCCCGCCGCCATGGACGCCGTCGTACACGCGTACCGGGAAGCCGCGGCGAGCGCGGGGAAAGCCGAGGGCGCCGCCGCGCACCGGGAAACCACCGCAGCCGACCGGGAGAACACGACAGCTGACGGAGAAAACGCCGCAGCTGACGGAGAAGACGCCGCGGGGCCCGCCGTGGACCTGTGCCGCCTCGATCTGCTCGGCAGCACCCTCGGCACGGTGCGCGTCCTGGAGTTCAACCCCAGCTGTCCCGGCGGACTCCTCTCCGCCGGGATGCTCGGCCGCTTCTGGCGCGAATCCGCCGCGGCACCGGCACTGGAGCACTGGCAGGTGCCCCCGGCCCCGATCGAGTACCCGGCCTGGTTCGCGGACTGGCTGCTCGCGCACGGCCGGCGGCATGGTCTGGAGCCACCGCATCTGCGCAAGGTCGGCCTCTTCCGGCCGCCGGAGGGCACATCGTTCGAGTTCGGGCTGATGGCGGCACAGCTGCGGGCGCGCGGCAGCGAACCCGTCGAGGCCGACCCGGCGGACGCCGCCGCCGTGACCGCGCTCCGCCTCGGCTACCTCAAACATCTGCCCGTCGAGGGCGGGCCCGCCGACACCTGGCACACCTTCCACGCACAGCTGCGCCGGTTCGCCGGACGCCCCCCGGTTCCCGCGCTGGTGGTGCCCAACCTGCCGGCCGAACGCTGGGTCGCCGAGAACAAACTGTGCATGGCCGTCCTCTCCGACCCGCGCTTCCGCCGGCTGTTCCCCGCCGCGTGGCGGTGGTCGCTGGACGCGCTCGTCCCCTGGAGCCGCAAGCTCGGCGACGGGATCACCCCCGCCGAGGCGGTCGCCGAACGCGCCCGGCTGGTGCTCAAAGCGCCCTACAGCTGCCGGGGCCGCGCCGTCGTCATCGGCGCCGACACCCCGGCCGACGAGTGGGAGCGCACCGTGCGGTCCCTCGGGCACCGGGGCTGGCTGGTGCAGGAGCAGGTGAGCGCGGAACGCCTCACCTCGGACGAGGAGCCGTGCCACCGCGATCTCGTGGTGCCCGTCCTGGAGGGGCGCGTCATCGGCTACGGCAGCCGCATGAGCCAGGGCCACCTCCTCAACACCGCACGCGGCGGCGGCACCCCGGTCCTCTACCCGCCCCATCCGCTGCCCTTCCCACCGCACGACGAGGGCCGGGAGAGCGCGTAACAGCACACGGCTGCGGCAGCTGCTCCGCCGCGCACGTCGAGGCCGCCCGTCCGCGTCGGCCGGGCGGACGCAAAGAGCCCCTCCGGGCCGCGTATACGCAGGCCGGAGGGGCTCTGTCGACGTGGAGCCAAGGGGAGTCGAACCCCTGACATCTGCCATGCAAAGACAGCGCTCTACCAACTGAGCTATGGCCCCGTCGCGCACCAGGGTACCGGCTCCCGGAGCGGAATTCCGACCGGGTATCGCCCCGCCCCTGTCGGCCTCCGTAGGATGCTCGGGAAGTTCGCTCAAGCGAAGACCTCCAGGGGAGCCCACGGGAGTCGGGATGGACGCAGCAGCACAGGACGCCACCGCGAAAGCGCGAGAGCTCCAGAGCCAGTGGTACGGCGAGCCGTTGGGGGTTCTCTTCCGTCGGCTGATCGACGATCTGGGACTCAACCAGGCACGCCTCGCGGGCGTGCTCGGACTGTCCGCTCCTATGCTTTCGCAGCTCATGAGCGGGCAGCGCGCAAAGATCGGAAATCCGGCCGTCGTGCAGCGGGTGCAGGCGCTCCAGGAGCTGGCCGCCGAGGTCGCGCGCGGTGATGTCAGCGCGGGCGACGCGACCCAGCGCATGGAGGAGATCCGGCGTTCCGCGGGCGGCAGCGTGCTCAACAACTCGACGCAGACGGTCTCGTCGGGGCTCGCCCAGACCCCGGTCAAGCGCGTCGTCCGCGAGATCCAGGCACTGCTGCGCTCGGTCTCGGACGCTGCCGACATCATCGACGCGTCCAACGCACTGGCTCCCTCGCACCCGGAACTGGCGGAATTCCTCCGGGTGTACGGCGCCGGACGCACCTCGGACGCGGTCAAGCACTACGAGGCCCACCAGAGCTGAACCCGTCCCGCCGCGGCAGGGGCTCAGGAACGCGGCACGCAGGGGCGGACACAGTGAGCACGGCAAGCACAGCAAGCACGGCAAGCGCAGCAAGCACGGCAAGCGCAGCAACTGGGGGCAACAGGGCGTCGGGGGCCCGGGGGCGGCAGGGGCATCAGGGGCGGCAGGGGCGGCAGGGGCGGCAGGGGCGACAAGGGCAGGGACGCGGGGCCGGGACAGGGGGCGGGCTCAGTCAGCATGGGAGAGGTTTTCGCCGGGCGGTACGAGCTGGTCGATCCGATCGGGCGGGGCGGCGTCGGGAGGGTGTGGCGCGCCTGGGACGAGAGGCGGCAGCGCTATGTGGCGGCCAAGGTGCTACAGCAGAGCGATGCGCACACGCTGCTGCGGTTCGTACGGGAACAGGCCCTGCGTATCGATCATCCGCATGTGCTCGCGCCCGCGAGCTGGGCCGCGGACGACGACAAGGTGCTGTTCACCATGGACCTCGTCGCGGGAGGCTCACTCACCCAACTCGTCGCCGACCACGGCCCGTTGCCGCCGCGTCTGGTGTGCACGCTCCTCGATCAGCTGCTGGCCGGGCTCGCCGCCGTGCACGCCGAGGACGTCGTCCACCGGGACGTCAAACCTGCCAACGTCCTTCTGGAGCCCACGGGCCGGGGCCTTCCGCATCTGCGGCTGTCCGACTTCGGCATCGCCGTCCGGCCGGGCGACGCACAGCTGACCGGAACCGACCATGTGATGGGAACGCCGGGCTACTTCGCGCCGGAGCAGATGTTCAGCGGCGAGGCCGACTTCACCACGGACCTCTACGCCGTCGGCCTCGTCGGCCTGTATCTGCTGACCGGCGTCAGGCCCGACTCCCGTGCGGTGCTGGCCCGTTACGAGCACGGCATGCCCGCGGCGCCGGAGGGGGTTCCCGAGCCGCTGTGGCAGGTGCTCGGCGGGCTCCTCCAGCCGGACCGCGGGCTGCGTTTCCGCACCGCGACCGGCACCCGCAAGGCCCTGGCGGGCGCGGCCGAACTGCTCGGCGGCAGCGGGACGGCCGCCTCCGCCGGAGCGGCCGGTGCCGGGCCGGTGGAGATCGTCGACCGGATCGGCCCGCTGCCCGAGGGCTACGGCCCCGGGGGACCGCTCCACCGCCGCTCTCCCGGCCCCGCCGACAGCTCCCTGCCCGGCCACCACGCCCCGGCCCTGCCGACGCCCGTGCACGGGTCCGTGACGCCCTCACACGGCCCCGCGGCACCCCCGCAGACGCCCTCGCCCCGGCAGGCTCCCCCGGTGCCTCCGCCCGGCCCCTCGACGACGGGCAGCTTCCCCCTGGCTCCGCCGCAGCCGCCGCCCTCGCAGCTGCCGCCCTCGCAGCTGTCGCCCTCGCAGCTGTCGACGCCGCCGCGGACGCCACCGACGCCCGTGCCGTCCGTGAGCGCCCCTGCACACCCGGCCGACCACGGTACCCAGGTCACGGTGCCCACCGCACGCCTCGGCGCCGCACCGCCGCCCGGCGGCCCGGGTCCGGTGCCGGGCTCCACTCCGGGCTCCACACCGGCCCCCGCGCCGGAACCCGCCCGGTCACCGGCCCGGCGCGGCGGTCCGCCGGCGAAGGTCGCCGTGCCGCTGCTGGTGTTCGCCCTGCTGTGCCTCGCGCTGGGCGTCTGGGCGCTCACCGCCGCCTCCTGACGCCCGGCGCGCTCACCGCGGCGCCCGGCCACCGGGCGCCGCAGCGGACCGGCGGCGGGCGGCCAGGAACCAGCCCGCCAGGCCGAGAAGCAGCGCGCTTCCCACACCGATGCCGGTCCAACCCAGCGTGCGCAGCCGGGCGTCGGCGCGTACCTGCCCGGCCGTGCGCCCCGTACCGGCGGCCTTCCGGTCGTCCTCGGCGACGCCGATGCCCGCCGCACGCGCGTCGCCCGCGTACGCGGGGCCCTTCCGCGCCCGCCCCCGTACGTCGATCCGCAGGGTGACCGGGACGCCGCCGGGGAACGGCTCGGCCATGGGCGCGGTCACGGTCACGGCGACGTAGTACCAGCCGGCGAGGTGGGTGCGGGACGCGGCGTCCATGGAGCGGTTCTCGTAGCGCACCGGGTTGGAGTACCGGTCGGCCCTGCTGCCGTTCCCCGTCCAGGCGCGGAACTGCTCGCGGTCGAGCGGGGCGCGCGCCGGGTTGTGGACGTTCAGCCGCAGTCCGGCGGCGACGAGCGGGGGCGGGGAGCCGTCCTTCCGCGCGGCGCCGGGCACTTCGGCGTCCGCGTACAGCCGCTGCCCCCAGTCGACCGGGACCCGGTAGTAGCGGGTCTCGCCGGGGACGAACCGGTCCCGCCACACGCCGTCGCGCACGGCCTCGGCGTCGTCGAAGCCCGTCCCGCCGTGCACGGTGCGCGGGCGGCCCGTCGGCGGGGAGGGACGCGCGTTGTTCTGGTCGGTCTGTTCCTCGGCGCCCGGACGCGGCGCCGGCACGCGCCCGCGTACCGGGGGTTCCTTCAGATAGGAGACCTCGACGGGCCAGGCGTCCGAACGGGCCCCGCCCTCGCGCCGGGTGACGTGCAGCAGATACCGGCCCTCGGCGCGGCACTGCCGGGTGGTGCCGGGGCCGACGATCCGGGAGGTGGCCACGGTGAGCGGGTAGGCGGCCTGCCCGGCCGCGCTCGCCTGGTCCATGTCGCACAGCAGGCCCGAGACGGTGCGCAGTTCGGCCTGGACGCCGTCGGTGGGCGCCGGCCTGCTGCCCGGCTCCGGCACGGCCGTGACGGCGAGGTGCGCGGAGGAGGCGGCGTCCAGGGTGACGGCGTAGAACTTCTCCTCACCGGGCCGGATGCGGTCCGCCGCCAGGCCGGGGCGGAGGGCCGGCGCGTCCGTCTCCTCGGCGGTGCCGCGGACCTCGGCCGCCTCGTCGGAGAGGGCGTACGGGCGGGGCTGCGGCGGCCGGGCCGCGCTCGCGCCGGGTGCCGCCGCCAGGGTCAGCAGGGCCACGACGGCGCAGACCGCCCGCGCACCGCCGCGCCGCCTCGTCACGTCCCCCACCCCGCCCCTCCCGCGGATCGGCCGCCCCAGCGCCGCACGGGCTCCGGGCCCCGCCGAAGGCACCGCGCCCCACAGAGTTTTGCGGCCGCAAGCCGCCGGGGCGGGCGGTGTTACCCAACCGCAACGGCGCGCCCGGCCGGGCGGGACACAGGGAGCCGGGAGGGCCCGGAGACGACACAGACCCCGACCGCTCTCGGCGATCGGGGCCTATGGAGTTCGCTGTTCGCTGCGCTTCACACACCCGAACCTGCGGGCACGGAGTCGGTCGCCTCCGTCCACAGATCCTGCTCGGCGCGGTCCGCCTGGATCTGGCGGTACACGAGGAGGCCGCCGATGGCGGCCAGGGCGACCAGGAAAAGCTTCTTCACCGCGCTACCTCGTCCTTCTTAGACGTTGGGACCTCTCTGGCAGCCGATGATACCGAACGCCCTTCGCAGTCAACGCGGTCGGCCAGCCGGAGATCCGCACCGGACCTGCGCCGATCGCGGCACCCGGAGCACCCGAGCGCCCCCGCCGGCCCGTGCGGGCCCGGGCGGGGCACGGCGGAGCCCGTACAACGAAGAGCGCCCGACCCCTCCGAGGAGGGATCGGGCGCCGGGCCTGTCGGCCTGTGCGGTGCGGCTACCTGGACTTGAACCAGGGGCCTCTTCCTTATCAGGGAAGCGCTCTAACCGTCTGAGCTATAGCCGCGCGCTGCACCGAAAGATTAGCGCACTTCAGCCCGTCTCCCAAAATCGGATCCGGGCCGGGCCCGGAAGGGGAGCCCGCGGGCTGCCCCACCGGGCCCGAAGGCCGCTACTCGTCCTCGGCGAGGGTCAGCTCCACGCCGCCGACGAAGGAGGCGGACAGGTTGTAGATGAAGGCACCGAGCGTCGCCAGCGCCGTCGCCAGGACGACGTTGATCACCGCGATCAGCGAGGTGAACATCAGCACCCGCGGCAGCGACAGGAACGACTCCAGGTCGAAGCCGCCGCCGCCCTCGGCGCTGGTCGCCTCGCTCACGGTGCCGCCCAGGGTGGAGAAGACGCCCATGGCGTCCATCACCATCCACAGCACCGCGACCGCCACGATCGTGCACAGCCCCAGCGCCACCGCCAGCAGGAAGCCGACCTTCATCACCGACCACGGGTCGGCCTTGGCCACCCGCAGCCGGGCCTTGCGGGTCCGCGGGATCGTCCGGGCGCCCGTGCGCGGCTTGCGCACCGCGCCCTGCCCGCCGCTCCCGGCGGAACCGGACGGATCCCCCTCCGGTCCGCCGGCTCCCTTGGCGCCGCCCGTGCCCGACGAGGGAGCCGGGTACGCCTGCGGCGGCCGGTGCGGCTGCCGCTCGGGCTGGGGCTGGGATGCGGGTGGGGACTGGGGCTGCGTCGATGGCTGAGGCTGCGCACCACTCACGCCCTGCTCCTCGTCGTCCTAGTCGGTCTCCTGGGCGGCCGGGTCGGCCTGACCGGAGTCGTCCTGCTGGTCGTCGCCGGGGGCGGGCTCGTCCCCGGTGCCGGGCTGAGCGGCGGCCTCCACTTCCTCGGCCTCGCGGCCGGCTTCCGCGTTGCGGGCGACGCCCACGACCGCATCCTTCTTGCCCAGGTTGATCAGTTGGACGCCCATGGTGTCACGGCCGGTCTCGCGCACCTCGTCGACCCGCGTGCGGATCACACCGCCGCTGAGGGTGATGGCGAGGATCTCGTCCGTCGACTCCACCACCAGGGCTCCGACCAGCGAACCCCGGTCCTCCACGATCTTCGCGGCCTTGATGCCCAGACCGCCGCGGCCCTGCACCCGGTACTCGTCCACCGGCGTCCGCTTCGCGTACCCGCCGTCGGTCGCCGTGAACACATAGGTGCCGGCCCTGACCACGTTCATCGACAGCAGCTCGTCGCCCTCGCGGAAGCTCATGCCCTTCACACCGGAGGTGGCACGGCCCATCGGGCGCAGCGAGTCGTCGGTCGCCGTGAACCGGATCGACTGGGCCTTCTTGCTGACCAGCAGCAGATCGTCCTCGGGGGAGACCAGCTCGGCGCCGATCAGCTCGTCGTCGCGGCCGTCCGGCATCTCCCGCAGGTTGATGGCGATGACGCCGCCGGAGCGGGGCGAGTCGTAGTCCTTCAGCGGTGTCTTCTTCACCAGGCCGGACTTGGTGGCCAGCACCAGGTACGGGACCGCCTCGTAGTCGCGGATCGCGAGGATCTCGGCGATCTGCTCGTCCGGCTGGAAGGCCAGCAGATTGGCCACGTGCTGGCCGCGCGCATCGCGGCCGGCGTCGGGGAGTTCGTACGCCTTGGCCCGGTAGACGCGGCCCTTGTTGGTGAAGAACAGCAGCCAATGGTGCGTGGTGGAGACGAAGAAGTGGTCGACGATGTCGTCCTCCTTCAGCTTCGTCCCGCGCACCCCCTTGCCGCCGCGCTTCTGGGCCCGGTAGTCGTCCGTCTTGGTGCGCTTGACGTAGCCGCCACGCGTGATCGTGACGACGATGTCCTCCTCGGCGATCAGGTCCTCGATGGACATGTCGCCCTCGAAGGGCACCAGCATGGTGCGGCGGTCGTCGCCGTACTTGTCGACGAGGGCCGTCAGCTCCTGGCCGATGATCTCCCGCTGCCGGGCCGGCGAGGCGAGGATCGCGTTGTACTCGTCGATCTTCGCCTGGAGATCGTCGTGCTCCGCGGTGATCTTCTGCCGCTCCAGGGCGGCCAGCCGGCGCAGCTGCATCTCCAGGATCGCGTTCGCCTGGATGTCGTCGATGTCCAGCAGGCCCCGCAGGCCCTCGCGCGCCACGTCGACCGTCTCACTGCGCCGGATCAGCGCGATGACCTCGTCGATCGCGTCCAGCGCCTTGAGCAGACCGCGCAGGATGTGCGCCCGCTCCTCCGCCTTGCGCAGCCGGTAGCGGGTGCGGCGGACGACGACGTCGATCTGGTGGGACACCCAGTGCCGGATGAAGGCGTCCAGCGACAGGGTGCGCGGCACACCCTCCACCAGGGCCAGCATGTTGGCGCCGAAGTTGGTCTGCAAATCGGTGTGCTTGTACAGGTTGTTGAGCACGACCTTGGCGACGGCGTCCCGCTTCAGGACGATCACCAGGCGCTGGCCGGTGCGCGAGGAGGTCTCGTCGCGGACGTCGGCGATCCCGCCGATCCGGCCCTCCTTGACCAGGTCGGCGATCTTCAGCGCGAGGTTGTCCGGGTTGACCTGGTAGGGCAGCTCGGTGACGACCAGGCACTGGCGGCCCTGGATCTCCTCGACCTCGACGACCGCGCGCATCGTGATCGAGCCGCGCCCGGTGCGGTACGCCTCCTCGATGCCCTTGCGGCCCACCACCAGTGCGCCGGTGGGGAAGTCGGGGCCCTTGATCCGCTCGATCAGGGCCTCCAGCAGCTCCTCGTTGGAGGCTTCGGGGTGGTCGAGGAACCACTGGGCGCCGGCGGCGACCTCGCGCAGATTGTGCGGCGGGATGTTGGTCGCCATGCCGACCGCGATCCCCGCCGAGCCGTTGACCAGCAGGTTCGGGAAGCGGGACGGCAGGACCGTGGGCTCCTGGTTCCGGCCGTCGTAGTTGTCCTGGAAGTCGACGGTCTCCTCGTCGATGTCCCGGAGCATCTCCATGGCCAGCGGCGCCATCTTGCACTCGGTGTACCGCATGGCCGCCGCCGGGTCGTTGCCCGGCGAGCCGAAGTTGCCGTTGGAGTCGACCAGCGGCATCCGCATCGACCAGGTCTGCGCGAGGCGGACCAGGGCGTCGTAGATGGAGGTGTCACCGTGCGGGTGGTAGGTGCCCATCACGTCGCCGACGACGCGGGCGCACTTGTAGAAACCCTTCTCGGGCCGGTAGCCGCCGTCGTACATCGCGTAGAGCACCCGGCGGTGCACCGGCTTGAGCCCGTCGCGGATGTCGGGCAGCGCACGGCTCACGATCACGCTCATCGCGTAGTCGAGATACGAGCGCTGCATCTCGGTCTCCAGGCTCACCGGCTCCACGCGCATGCCGGCGGAGGTGTCCACCAGCTCGCTGTCGGCAGCCGGCTGATCCGGGGGTGTGGGGGTCTCATCAGCCATGGTTGAAGATCAAGTCCTTAGTCCCACGCCGGACTTCGTTTCGAGAAGCCCAGCATCTGGGGTGGTGGGTGGGGCGACGGGCGGGCGGGCGGGAAGGAGGAGGACGAGGCTCAGATGTCCAGGAAGCGCACGTCCTTGGCGTTGCGCTGGATGAACGAGCGGCGGGCCTCGACGTCCTCGCCCATGAGGATCGAGAACAGGTCGTCGGCCGCGGCGGCGTCGTCCAGCGTCACCTGGCGCAGCACCCGGTGCTCGACGTCCATCGTGGTCACGCGCAGCTCGTCGGCGTTCATCTCGCCCAGACCCTTGAACCGCTGCACCGAGTCGTCCTTGATGCGCTTGCCCTGCTCCCGGCCGAGCTGGATCAGGCTGTCGCGCTCGGGATCCGAGTAGGCGTACTGCCACTCGTCCCGGCTCCACTTGATCTTGTACAGCGGCGGCTGGGACAGGAAGACGTGCCCGGCCTCGACCAGCGGACGCATGAAGCGGAAGAGCAGCGTCAGCAGGAGGGTGTTGATGTGCTGGCCGTCGACATCGGCGTCCGCCATCAAGATGATCTTGTGGTACCGGAGCTTCTCGATGTCGAAGTCCTCGTGCACACCGGTGCCGAAGGCCGAGATCAGCGCCTGCACCTCGGCGTTCTGCAACACCTTGTCGATGCGTGCCTTCTCGACGTTCAGGATCTTGCCGCGGATCGGCAGGATCGCCTGGTACTCCGGATTCCGGCCGGACTTGGCGGAGCCGCCCGCGGAGTCGCCCTCGACGATGAAGATCTCGCACTTGGCCGGGTCGTTGGACTGGCAGTCCGAGAGCTTGCCCGGCAGGGAAGCCGTCTCCAGCAGGCCCTTGCGCCGCGTCAGGTCCCGCGCCTTGCGCGCCGCGACCCGGGCGGTGGCCGCCTGGATCCCCTTGCGGATGATGTCGGCCGCCTCGTTGGGGTTCCGGTCCAGCCAGTCGGCGAAGTACTCGTGGACGATCTTCTGGACGAAGGTCTTGGCCTCGGTGTTGCCCAGCTTCGTCTTCGTCTGGCCCTCGAACTGCGGCTCGCCCAGCTTGACGGAGATGATCGCGGTGAGGCCCTCGCGGATGTCCTCGCCCGTGAGGTTGTCGTCCTTGTCGCGCAGCAGCTTGCGTTCGCGCGCGTAGCGGTTGATCAGGCCGGTCAGCGCCGCGCGGAAGCCCTCTTCGTGGGTGCCGCCCTCGTGCGTGTGGATCGTGTTCGCGAAGGAGTAGACGCCCTCGCTGAACTGGTTGTTCCACTGCATGGCGACCTCGACGGACAGCAGGCGCTCGGTGTCCTCCGCCTCGAAGTCGATCACCGTGGGGTGAACCAGCTCACCCTTGCGGGAGTTGAGGTAGCGCACGAAGTCGGAGATGCCGCCCTCGTAGTGGTAGCGGACCGAGGTCTGCTTGCCCTCCTCGTCGACGTGGCCCTCGCGCTCGTCGGTCAGCGCGATGGTCAGCCCCTTGTTGAGGAAGGCCATCTCCTGGAAGCGGCGGGCGAGCGTCTCGAACGAGTAGTCCGTCGTCTCGAAGATGTCCGGATCCGCCCAGAAAGTAACGGAAGTTCCGGTTTCCTCCGTCGCCTCGTTCTTCTGCAACGGGGCCGTCGGCGCCCCGAGCTTGTAGTCCTGCGTCCAGCGGTGGCCGTCGGTCTTGACCTCGACGACCAGCTTGGTGGACAGCGCGTTCACGACGGAGACGCCCACACCGTGCAGACCACCGGAGACGGCGTACCCGCCGCCGCCGAACTTGCCGCCCGCGTGCAGCACGGTCAGCACGACCTCCACGGCCGGCTTCCCCTCGGACGGAATGATCCCCACGGGAATACCGCGCCCGTTGTCGTCCACCCGCACACCGCCGTCGGCCAGCAGCGTCACCTCGATGGTGTCCGCGTGCCCGGCCATGGCCTCGTCCACGGAGTTGTCGACCACCTCCTGCACGAGGTGATGAAGGCCACGCTCTCCCGTCGACCCGATGTACATACCGGGCCGCTTACGGACCGCGTCCAGCCCCTCCAGGACCGTGATCGCGCTGGCGTCATACGACGGTTCCTCGGCCGGCGCGCGCCCCGCGACCGGCTCCGGCACCTCCGCCGCCGCCATCCCGTCGGGGCGGGGCGCCGCGTCGGGCACGGACGGATCGCCGTACTGGGAGACGTTGTTGTCGTTCTCGTTCTCGGTGAGATCGCCGGAATCGGCCACGAAGCGCCCTTTCTGGCACAGCACAGGCCGCCTCCTGGGCAATGCGGAGCGGCTGCGTCGTTCGACATGTTCCGCAACAGTGCGGTGGGCCCTACCTCGCGGAGCAACCGCGGTCGCTCCGCCGGACAGGCTCTAGCCCCCCAGTGTACCGGTGGCGGCGATGTGAATGGGGGTTTGGCGGTACCTGAGTCCGCATGTGCCGCCCTCAATCTCCGTGAGCCGACTCCCCATATGCGGTATGGGGTGCCGAGAGGCTCACGACGGCGCTGAGCGCTTCGAGAGGACCCGATGCTCCACGCACTGCGACGACCTCTCACGCACCGCGCGCACCCACCTCACCCGTAGGTGTCACCCGGCCCCTTGCTCCCCGGCGCACGCAGCGGTCCCTGCCCCCTGCGCGGCGCCTCCGGACCCCGCACTTTGATCAACTTCACGGTGCCCTGGCCCAGATCCTCGTTCAGCCGGGCCACCAGCCGCGGCGCCAGCAACCGCAGCTGCGTCGCCCACGCTGTCGAATCGCACCGCACCAGGAGCGTGCGCTCCTCCTCGTCGTACCGCTGCGGCTCGCAGTGCTGCGCGACCTGCGGACCCACCAACTGCGGCCAGCGGCCCATCACCCCGCCCACCGCGGCCGGCGTCTCCCAGCCACGCTCCGCGATCAGCCGGTGCACCGCGGCGCCCAGCGCCATCGGATCCCGCCCGTCCCGGCGCGCACCCGACCGCAACCCGCCGCCGCTGCGCGCCTGCCGCCGCTGCTGCGCCTCGGCACCGCGCGCCCGCGCCTGCTCCCGCGCCGCCCGCAGCGCCACCCGCGCGAGATCCACCCCGCTCGGCTCCGGCACCGGACGCGGCTGCGGCCCCGCCTCACCGGCCTCGCCTGCCTCACCGGGCCCCTGCTCCGCGGGCTGCTCCGCGCTCACCGCTGCGCGACCTCCCCGTCGCCGACGACGAACCGCGCACCGGACAGCGCCGCCGGCACGTCCTCCTCCACGGCGGCCGTCACCAGCACCTGCTCGGCCGGAGCCACCAGTTCCGCCAGCCGCTCGCGGCGCCGCACGTCCAGCTCGGCGAAGACGTCGTCGAGCACCAGCACCGGCTCGTGCCCCTCGCTGCCCAGCAGCTCATAGGCCGCCAGCCGCAGCGCCAGCGCATACGACCACGACTCGCCGTGGCTCGCGTACCCCTTCGCGGGCAACTCGCCCAGCCTGAGCAGCACATCGTCACGGTGCGGGCCCACCAGCGTCACCCCGCGCTCGATCTCCTGCTTGCGCGCCTCACCGAGCGCCCCCAGCAGCCCGGTGTACAGCTCCTCCGGTGACGCACCCGTCACCGGGCCGCGGTACTCCAGGGCCAGCGGGCCGCCGCCCGGCGCCAACTGCTCGTACGCCTTGTCCGCCAACGGCTCCAGCACCGCCAGCAGATCGAGCCGCTGCGCCAGCAACTCGGCACCCACCCGGGCCAGATGCTGGTCCCACACGTCCAGCGTGGACAGATCGACCCCCCGGCCGCCGTGCCGACGGGCCATCGCCGCCGACTTCAGCAGCGAGTTGCGCTGCTTGAGCACCCGCTCGTAGTCCGAGCGGACCCCCGCCATCCGCGGCGCGCGCGCCACCACCAGCTCGTCCACGAACCGGCGCCGCTCACCCGGATCGCCCTTCACCAGCGCCAGATCCTCCGGCGCGAACAGCACACTGCGCACGATGCCGAGCACATCGCGCGGCCTCACCTGCGAAGAACGGTTGATCCGCGCCCGGTTCGCCCGGCCCGGGTTCAGCTCCAGCTCGACGAGCTGCTGCCGGTCGCCCTGCCGCACCTGCGCCCGCACGATCGCGCGCTGGGCGCCGCTGCGTACCAACGGGGCATCCGACGACACCCGGTGACTGCCCAGCGTCGCCAAGTAGCCGACGGCCTCCACCAGGTTCGTCTTGCCCTGGCCGTTGGGCCCGAGGAACGCGGTGACGCCCGGGCCGAGCGGCACCTCGGCCCGGGCGTACGACCGGAAGTCGGCCAGCGAGAGATGGGACACATGCACGACGGCGTGGGCCTCCCCCGGTGCTGTCTGCGGGCCCCCTCACACGGGGCCCGGCGCGGATACGAGCCCTCGACTCTACTTCGCGCCCTCCACGGCGTGGCCGCCGAACTGGTTGCGCAGCGCGGCGATCATCTTCATCTGCGGCGAGTCCTCCTGCTGCGAGGAGAACCGCGCGAAGAGCGAGGCGGTGATCGCGGGCAGCGGCACACCGTTGTCGATCGCGGCCTCCACCGTCCACCGGCCCTCGCCGGAGTCCTTGGCGATGCCGCGCAGCTTGTCCAGGTGCTCGTCGTCGTCCAGCGCCTTGACGGCCAGATCCAGCAGCCAGGAACGGATGACGGTGCCCTCCTGCCAGGAGCGGAAGACCTCGCGGACGTCGGTGACCGCGTCGGCGGCCTCCAGCAGCTCCCAGCCCTCGGCGAAGGCCTGCATCATGGCGTACTCGACGCCGTTGTGGACCATCTTCGCGAAGTGCCCGGCGCCGACCTTGCCCGCGTGCACCGCGCCGAACGTGCCCTCGGGCTTCAGCGCGTCGAACACCGGCTGCACCATGGCCACGTGCTCGGTGTCACCGCCGTACATCAGCGCGTAGCCGTTCTCCAGGCCCCACACGCCGCCGGAGACACCGCAGTCGACGAAGCCGATGCCCTTGGAGGCCAGCTCGCCGGCGTGCTTCTCGTCCTCGTTCCAGCGGGAGTTGCCGCCGTCCACCACGAGATCACCGGGCGAGAGCAGCTCGCCGAGCTCGTCGATCGTCTGCTGCGTGGCCTCGCCCGCCGGGACCATGACCCAGACCACACGGGGGCCGCTCAGCCGGCCGACCAGCTCCTCCAGGCTCGCGACGTCGGAGACCTCCGGGTTCCGGTCGTAGCCGATGACCGTGTGGCCGCCGCGGCGGATGCGTTCCCGCATGTTGCCGCCCATCTTGCCGAGACCGACCAGACCGAGCTCCATCACTGCCCCTTACGGTTTTCCGTTTCCTGCGTTTGGTACTGATTCGACCCTACGCCCGGCGCTGGGCAGAGGTTCTGCGGGCCCGGCGGGGCCCCGGAGACACCGGTGACCCCGCCCGAAGACCCGACCGGTCCGGATCAGCCCGGATCACCGGATCAGCCCGGATCACCGGATCAGCCCGAGAGCCGCACCGGCATGATCAGGTACTTGTACGCGTCGTCCGCCTCGGCGTCCTTCGCCGGACGGCCGCTCAGCAGCGCAGGCTTCGTCGACGTCGTGAAGGAGAGCTGGGCCACGGGGGAGTCGATGGCGCTCAGCCCCTCCAGCAGGAAGTTCGGGTTGAAGGCGATCGAGATGTCGTCCCCGTCCAGATCGGCGTCCACCCGCTCCACAGCCTGTGCGTCGTCGCTGGAGCCCGCCTCCAGCGTCAGCACGCCCTGCTCGAAGCTCAGCCGGACCGGGGTGTTCCGCTCCGCGACCAGGGCCACACGCTTGACGGCCTCGACGAACGGCGCCGTCTCGATCACGGCGACGGAGTTGAACTCGGTCGGGAACAGCGTGCGGTACTTGGGCAGATCGCCCTCCAGCAGCCGCGTCGTGGTGCGCCGGCCGGCACCCTCGAAACCGATCAGGCCCTCGCCCGAGCCGGAGCCCGACAGCGCCAGCGTGACGCTGTCCCCGCTCGCCAGCGACTTGGCCGTGTCCAGCAGCGTCTTGGCCGGCACCAGCGCGACGGAGGACGCCTCGGGCGTCTCCGGCTTCCACAGGAACTCGCGGACCGCGAAGCGGTAGCGGTCCGTCGACGCGAGCGTGACGGTGTCGCCCTCGATCTCGATACGCACACCGGTCAGCACCGGCAGCGTGTCGTCCCGGCCGGCCGCGATGGCCACCTGGGAGACGGCGGAGGCGAACACCTCGCCCGGCACCGTGCCCGTGGCCGTCGGCATCTCCGGCAGCGCCGGGTACTCCTCCACAGGCAGTGTGTGGAGCGTGAACCGGGAGGAACCGCAGACGACGGTGACCCGCACCCCGTCCGTGGAGATCTCCACCGGGCGGTTCGGCAGCGCACGGCAGATGTCGGCCAGCAGCCGGCCGGAGACGAGGACCGTGCCCTCCTCCTCCGTCTCGGCCTCCACCGAGACGCGGGCCGAGACCTCGTAGTCGAAGCCGGAAAGGCTCAGGGCTCCGTCCTCGGCCTTCAGCAGCAGGCCCGCGAGGACGGGCACCGGCGGACGGGCGGGGAGGCTCTTGGCCGCCCAGGCCACCGCCTCCGCGAGGACGTCGCGTTCTACCCGGATCTTCACCTTCAGCCGCCTCCTGCTGCCGCCTTCACACGTGCTGTTGCCGGACCCAGTCTGACGCACGGCGCTGACAGCAGGTGCGGGTGCGGGTCAACTCGGTGCCGGAGCGATCGATGCCCGAGGCGACAAGTTGTGCACAGCCCCCACTTCCAAACGATTCCCGGGCTCTCTATGTGTCGTCGTAGTAGTAGGGCCTGTGGAAACCGTGGAAAAGCTCGTTTCCGCAGCTCAGAGCCGGAATTTTGTCCACCGGGGCTGTGGGCGGAGCGGTGGAGGAACCGGGGGCTTCTGTGGACGCCCGGAAGTTCTGCACAGTGCGCCCACAGGCCGGGGCGACTTCTGCACAGCGGCGCCCACAGTTTTACCCACGTTTCCCACAGCCCAACCCACCGGCTTCGTGTGACCGCTTTCACTCGCTCCGGTGAGAAGGCGCGTTGCGTTGCCGAACAGTGGACAGCTCTGTGGAGAAGCAGGTGAACACTGGGGAAAAGAGCCCTCTTCCTGTGGGCGGGACGTGGACAACCGCGAACACCCGCCCGCTGCCCGGTTCTTCCTCCACAACGTGTGGAGAACCGTCGCCCACAAATACACAGCATCCTGACCTCGGCAAACCCACCCGCCTCCGGGCCAGTTGTGGACGCGCTCGGGACAACTTCCCCGGTCCCCAGGATGTGGACGCGGCGAACGGCCCCGATCTGTGGATCCCGGCCCGGTACGGCACCGTAATCGAACAGCGCGGAGCGCCGCGGCAGTTGTCCCGGCCGCTGTTCCCGCCCGTCGTCCCCGGCGGCCGGCCCCTGTCGGGAGGTGCGCCGGGAGGCGGAAGGGAAGGGGAAGGGAAGGGAAGGGGAAGCGAGGCGGACAGGAGGCGGACAGGCAGCGGCCGGGAAGCGGAAGAGTGGGGGCGGGCAGGAGCCGTTGCCCGGTGCCGGGAGGGCGTGTCAGGGCAGCAGAACGCCCCTCCCACCGGCGGCGGTTGGAGGGGCGTCGTGGGCGTCCGGCGCGGGGCCGGAGAAGCGGGTCAGGCGTTCTTGATGCGGTTGGTCAGCTCGGTGACCTGGTTGTAGATGGAGCGCCGCTCGGCCATCAGCGCACGGATCTTGCGGTCGGCGTGCATGACGGTCGTGTGGTCGCGGCCGCCGAACTGCCCGCCGATCTTCGGCAGTGACAGATCCGTCAGCTCCCGGCACAGATACATCGCGATCTGCCGGGCCGTCACCAGCACGCGGCTGCGGGACGAGCCGCACAGATCGTCCACCGTCAGACCGAAGTAGTCGGCCGTGGCCGCCATGATGTCCGGCGCGGTGATCTCCGGGGTGGCGTCCTCCCCGCCGGGGATGAGGTCCTTGAGCACGATCTCCGTCAGACCGAGGTCCACGGGCTGCCGGTTCAGGCTGGCGAAGGCCGTCACCCGGATCAGTGCGCCCTCCAGCTCGCGGATGTTGCGCGAGATCCGGGAGGCGATGAACTCCAGTACCTCCGGCGGAGCGTTGAGCTGCTCCTGCACCGCCTTCTTGCGCAGGATCGCGATCCGCGTCTCCAGCTCCGGGGGCTGCACATCGGTGATCAGGCCCCACTCGAAGCGGTTGCGCAGCCGGTCCTCCAGCGTCTCCAGCGCCTTGGGCGGCCGGTCGCTGGACAGCACGATCTGCTTGTTCGCGTTGTGCAGCGTGTTGAAGGTGTGGAAGAACTCCTCCTGCGTCGACTCCTTGTCCGCCAGGAACTGGACGTCGTCGACGAGCAGGATGTCCATGTCGCGGTAGCGCTTGCGGAACGCGTCCGCCTTGCCGTCGCGGATGGAGTTGATGAACTCGTTGGTGAACTCCTCCGAGCTGACGTACCGCACCCTGGTACCGGGGTAGAGGCTGCGTGCGTAGTGACCGATCGCGTGCAGCAGGTGCGTCTTGCCGAGCCCCGACTCCCCGTAGATGAACAGGGGGTTGTACGCCTTCGCCGGCGCCTCGGCGACCGCGACCGCCGCGGCATGGGCGAAGCGGTTCGAGGCGCCGATCACGAACGTGTCGAACAGGTACTTGGGGTTCAGCCGCGCCGTCGGCTCCCCGGGCCCGGTCGCCGGAGCGGGCTGCGCCGCCAGCGGGCCCGGGGCCCCACTGGGCGCGGGCAGCTGCTGGGAGGGCCCGTCGTAGGGCGCCCCGGCGGGACGCCCCTGCTGCGGCACGTGCGGACGCTGCTGCGGAGCCCGCCGCTGCTGCTCGTAGTGCTCGAACGACTGCTGTTCGTACCCGGACTGCTCATAGCCGGGCTGCTGCTGGCCCTGGTCGTACGGCTGCTGCTCGTAGCCGCGTTGCTGGCTCTCGTAGTGCTGGCCGTCGTAGTGCGGGGGCGAGTACGCCTCGCGGGGCTGCCAGGGGCCGGGCGCCTGGCCCGGTCCGGGCGGCGGGTGCCCCTGGCCCGGGGCGGGCGGAGCGGAGTAGTCCGTGTACTCGGCGTACTCGGCGTATCCCTGGTACTCGGGGTGCTCGGCGTACGCGGACGTCGAGCGGGAGGCGGGCAACTCCCGGGAGTCGTACTGCTCACGGGGTTCGTACTGCTCGTAGCCGCCCGGCTGCTGGCCCTGGCCCTGGTTCTGGCGCGGCTGCTGAGGGTGCGGGGGGCCGGA
This sequence comes from Streptomyces cacaoi, assembly GCF_006539165.1. GTDB lineage: Bacteria > Actinomycetota > Actinomycetes > Streptomycetales > Streptomycetaceae > Streptomyces > Streptomyces cacaoi. The sequence continues at coordinate 136,215 of NZ_BJMM01000014.1, forward strand.
GTGCTGCCCCGGGCGGCCGCGCTGGTCGTACCCCTCGTACGGCTCCTGCTGTGCCCGCTGCTCGTAGCCCTCGTAGCCCTCGTAGCTCTCCCGGGGGCGCGGCGGCTGCGGCCGCTCCTGCTGCTCGCCGGGATGGCTGGAGCTGGTGGGACCCGCGGGGGCCGTGGGGCCCTGGTGGGGTGCCGGGGCGGAGGGGCCGGGTGCGGTCTGCGGTGGCACCGCCGGGGTGGGGGGCTCGGGTGTGGGGCCGGTCACGGTCACCGCGAGGCGGATCGGCTGCTGGCACTCGCGGCTGAGGGCCTCGCTGATCATCGGCGCGAGCCGGCCCTCCAGCACGCCCTTCGCGTACTCGTTGGGCACGCCCAGCAGCGCCGTGCCCGAGACGAGGACGAGGGGCTGGCAGTCCTGCAACCAGCGCTGGTCCTTGGCTTCCACTCCCTGGCCCTCGCTCAGGAGCTGTTCCAGCACCCGTGGCCACACTGCGGCAAGATCGGCAGGTAGGTCAGCCACGGGGCACGCTCTCTCACTCGCTGGTGAACGAATTCGTTCGAGGAGACCGCCGGCTCACACGAATGTGTGGTTCTGGGGGCGGTCGGGAAGGAAAGGAAGTTCGGCCACGGTAGTCACGCGGCCGTGCACCATTCAAGTCGTTGTCCACAGGCTGTGCACGAGTGCAGTAGCAGGGCAGGACAACCCCGGGGCAGCCCCGGACGACCCCGCCGCGGCGCGGTCCGGGCCGCCCGCTTCCGTGCGCTCGTCCCCGGTTTGACCGATGGCCTGGGCCGCGCGTACTGTGCTGAGGTCGAGTTGTCGACGGCTGCTGCCGCCTGCCTCCGATGGGCAAATCGGCCGGTCACCCGGCCATCAAGTGCCCGGTGATCGAGAAAGCGGTGCACACTCGGGCGTTGCGAGCTACTCGTGGGCGCACGGTGACAGCCGGTCGACTCCCCACAGCCTGTCCCACGGTGAGCGCGGGACACGAAGTACCCATGGAGCCCCGGAGTGAGCAAGCGCACCTTCCAGCCGAACAACCGCCGCCGCGCGAAGACCCACGGCTTCCGGCTGCGCATGCGGACCCGCGCCGGCCGCGCGATCGTCGCGAACCGCCGCAGCAAGGGTCGCGCCCGCCTGTCGGCCTGAGCAGCCTGACCACAGGTCCATGACGTGCTGCCTACCGAGAACCGGCTGAGGCGGCGCGAGGACTTTGCGACCGCGGTACGCCGAGGACGCAGGGCCGGACGCCCGCTCCTCGTCGTCCATCTCCGCAGTCGAAGGGACCCGCACGCGTCGGGGGGAGAGGTTCCCCCTACGCGTGCGGGTTTCGTCGTGAGCAAGGCCGTGGGCAACGCGGTCGTCCGTAACCACGTGAAGCGTCGGCTGCGGCATCTTCTGCGCGAACGTCTGAACCAGCTGCCCCCCGGTAGCCTGGTTGTCGTACGTGCGCTCCCCGGAGCGGGCGAAGCGGACCACGGTGAGCTGGCCCGTGATCTGGACGCCGCGCTGCGGAGGCTGCTCGGAGGGTCCCCCCGCTGTGCTGCCCCGGGGGAGGGCCCCCGGACCCCCGGCGGAGAACCGGGAGGGAGAGCTCAGTGAAGTACCCGCTGCTGTGGTTGATCAAGCTGTACCAGTGGACCATCAGCCCGATGCTCGGGCCGGTGTGCCGGTACTACCCGTCGTGCTCGCACTACGGGTACACGGCCATCCACCGGCACGGTGCCGTGAAGGGAACGGCCCTGACGGCCTGGCGCATTCTGCGCTGCAATCCGTGGTCGCCCGGTGGCGTCGACCATGTCCCCGCCCGGAAGCACCCGGTATGGCACCAGCGGATCCGCTCCCGCTGGCAGCAGCACCGGACCCCGTCCAACGCCCAAGGAGCCTGATTCGTGGACACGATCCTGAGTCCTCTCTATACCGCTGTCTCCTGGATCATTGTCCAGTTCCATTCGCTGTTCAGCCTGGTCTTCGATGAGGACAGCGGTTGGGCCTGGGGTCTGTCCATCTTCTTCCTGGTGGTGCTGATCCGGATCTGCCTGATCCCGCTCTTCGTGAAGCAGATCAAGTCGACCCGGAACATGCAGGCGCTCCAGCCGAAGATGAAGGCGATCCAGGAGCGCTACAAGAGCGACAAGCAGCGCCAGAGCGAAGAGATGATGAAGCTCTACAAGGAGACGGGCACCAACCCGCTCTCCAGCTGCCTGCCGATCCTGGCGCAGTCGCCCTTCTTCATCGCCCTCTTCCGGGTGCTCAGCCACATCGCGAGCAACAAGCCGGTGGGTGTGCTCAGCGCCGACCAGGTCGACAGCGCGCGGAACGCGAAGATCTTCGGTGCCCCGATCGCGGCGAAGTTCATGGACAGCGCCGACAAGGTGCAGGAGCTGGCCGCTTCCCTCACCGATGTGCGCGTCGTCACCGTCATCATGATCGTGCTGATGTCGGCCTCGCAGTTCTACACGCAGCGCCAGCTGATGACGAAGAACGTCGACCTCACGGTGAAGACGCCGTTCATGCAGCAGCAGAAGATGCTGATGTACGTCTTCCCCATCATGTTCGCCGTCTTCGGCATCAACTTCCCCGTCGGTGTCCTCGTCTACTGGCTGACCACCAACGTGTGGACGATGGGCCAGCAGATGTACGTGATCAAGCGGAACCCGACGCCCGGCTCGCGTGCCTACAAGGAGCGTCAGGAGAAGCTGCGTGCCCAGGGCAAGCTGAAGGAGGACCCGAAGGAGGTCGAGGCGCGCGAGGCCGCCGAGGCGGCCCGGGCCCGCCGTCAGCAGCCCAAGCGTCAGTCGAAGTCCCAGCGGCAGGGCGGTGGCCCGGTGGCCCAGGGCGCCAAGGCCCAGCAGTCCGCCGCGGACGAGACGGAGCCCGCGGACGAGACCTCGGCGGACGAGGCGAAGCCGAAGCAGTCCGGTGGCCCGCGTAAGCAGTCCGGCCAGAAGTCCGGCGGCCCGCAGAAGAGCGGCCAGAAGTCCGGTCAGAAGTCGGGCCAGCAGCGCTCCGGGCAGCAGAAGTCCGGCCAGAAGAAGTCCGGGCAGCAGCGCAAGGGCCCGCAGCGTCCCAAGCACCCCTCCAAGAAGTGAGCACCGAAGGAGTCCCCGCCGTGACGGACACCACTGCCCCGGAAGAGGGCACCGATACGCTGACCCGCCTGGAACAGGAGGGCGAGATCGCGGCCGACTACCTCGAAGGACTTCTCGACATCGCCGACCTGGACGGCGACATCGACATGGACGTCGAGGCGGACCGCGCCGCGGTCTCGGTGATCAGCGAAGGCTCCTCGCGCGATCTGCAGAAGCTGATCGGCAAGGACGGTGAGGTCCTGGAGGCGCTCCAGGAGCTGACGCGTCTCGCGGTCCACCGGGAGACGGGCGACCGCAGCCGGCTGATGCTGGACATCGGCGGGTTCCGGGCCCGGAAGCGCGCGGAGCTGGCGGAGCTGGGCGACAAGGCGGCGCAGGAGGCCCGGAGCACCGGTGAGCCGGTGAAGCTGCGGCCGATGACGCCGTTCGAGCGCAAGGTCGTGCACGACGCGGTCAAGGCCGCCGGGCTGCGCAGCGAGTCCGAGGGCGAGGAGCCGCAGCGCCGCGTGGTCGTTCTCCCGTGACGTCACAGGAGCGGAGGCCGGAGGGGCAGGCGCAGCACGAGCTGCCGCCTGCCCCTCCGGCTGCGCGCAAGGCGTTCGGTGACAGCCTGCCGGCGGTGGAGCGGTACGCGGAGCTGCTGGCGGACGCGGGTGTGCGCCGCGGTCTGCTGGGCCCGCGGGAGGTGCCGCGGCTGTGGGAGCGGCACCTGCTGAACTGTGTCGTCCTCTCCGAGGCGGTGCCCGAGGACGTGACGGTCTGTGATGTGGGCTCGGGGGCCGGGCTGCCGGGTATCCCGCTGGCGCTGGTCCGCCCGGACTTGAAGATCACGCTGCTGGAGCCGCTGCTGCGGCGGACGACCTTCCTGGGGGAGGTCGTCGAGCTGCTGGGCCTGGACCATGTGACGGTGATGCGCGGCCGTGCCGAGGAGGTGCTGGGCGCTCTGCCGCCGGTGCATGTGGTGACGGCGCGCGCGGTGGCGCCGCTGGACCGGCTGGCCGGCTGGGGCGTTCCGCTGCTGCGGCCGTACGGCGAGATGGTGGCGCTCAAGGGCGACACCGCGCAGGAAGAGGTCAAGGGAGCCCGGGACGCGCTGCACAAGCTGGGGGTCGTGGAGACCACGGTGGAGCAGATCGGCCACGGCGTCGTCGACCCGCCCTCGACCATCGTGCGCGCTCGTGTGGGTGAGAGTCCGGGAGGCGTGCGGTTCGCCGCGCGGCGTGCCAAGGCGGCCAAGGCCGCCCGGCCCTCGGGGCGGAACAGGGGCGGGCGCAGGCGCCGGTGACGGTCACTCAGGTGCCGCACCGGAGGCCGGAGTTGTGCCGCTCGCCTACTCCATAAAAGCCCTTAAAACTACACATACGGAGTGTCGCTGCGTGCGTGGGCGGGTGCGTATGCATCGTGTTTCACGTGAAACGCCGCTCACTCTTGCACGGAATCATCAGCAGGGGCCGCGCTGCTGCCGGTATGCGCGGCCTGACCGCACCCGAGCCCCGCGAGGACGTGGATTCATCCACAACTGAGCGGGGCTCGCTGGTTCGCAGTACCGAAAGCATGGGAGGCTCTGCACATAGCGAGCCTGATGTTGAGGAGAGTGAACCGTTGCGGTCCGACGCCAACATCGCGGGACCGATGGCCGATCCGGTCCCCGGCCCCCGAACCGAATCAGGGGATGCCGGCACGGGCGGGGGCGCGCCCCGCGCCGACGTAGCACGTGAAATGCCGCCGCCCATGGACGACACGCCCATCGGCCGGGCCGCCCAGCAGGCGGTCGAGGCCATGCACCGCGCCGGCGAGGGGCTGCCCCGGCCCGCCGAGACGCGCGTGATGGTCGTCGCCAACCAGAAGGGCGGGGTGGGCAAGACCACGACGACGGTGAACCTCGCCGCCTCGCTGGCCCTGCACGGCTCCCGCGTCCTTGTCGTCGACCTGGACCCGCAGGGCAACGCCTCCACGGCGCTGGGAATCGACCACCACTCCGAGGTGCCCTCGATCTATGACGTCCTGGTGGAGAGCAGGCCGCTCTCCGAGGTCGTCCAGCCGGTGCCGGATGTGGAAGGGCTGTTCTGTGCGCCCGCGACCATCGATCTCGCCGGTGCGGAGATCGAGTTGGTCTCCCTGGTGGCGCGGGAGAGCCGTCTCCAGCGGGCGATCGAGGCGTACGACCAGCCGCTGGACTACATCCTCATCGACTGCCCCCCGTCGCTGGGGCTGCTGACGGTGAATGCGCTGGTCGCCGGAGCCGAGGTGCTCATCCCGATCCAGTGCGAGTACTACGCGCTGGAGGGCCTCGGCCAACTGCTGCGCAACGTCGACCTCGTGCGGGGGCACCTCAACCCCAAGCTGCACATCTCGACGATCATCCTGACCATGTACGACGGCCGGACCCGGCTGGCCTCCCAGGTGGCCGAGGAGGTGCGCGGGCACTTCGGCAACGAGGTACTGCGCACGAACATCCCCCGCTCCGTGAGGATTTCCGAGGCGCCCAGTTACGGTCAGACCGTGCTCACCTATGACCCCGGCTCCAGCGGCTCGCTGTCGTATCTGGAAGCCGCCCGAGAGATCGCTCTGCGGGACCCGCATGTGCAGGCCCAGCAGACTCAGCTTCACCAGCAACAACCATCACAGCAGCAGCAGTTGCCGCAGCACAGCACCATGGCGGAGGGGACGCAGTGAGCGAACGGCGCAGGGGGCTCGGACGGGGGCTGGGGGCGCTGATCCCGGCCGCACCGACCGGAGCGGAGGCGGAGACCTCCGGAGCTTCCTCGAACCAGTCCCCGGAGACCAGCCCGGTCCCCGGCTCCACCTCACCCACCGCCGTGCCCGTGCTGACCCCGGAGCGCAGCTCGCGGGGCATCGCGGCCGCCAAGGTCGCCGGCCTGTCCCCCCGTACCGAGCAGCCGAACGGGGTTTCACGTGAAACGCCTCCGGCCGCCGCGGACGAGGTCCCAGAGGCCGGAGCCGAGGAGAGCGCGGCGGAGGCCGGCGTGGGCGGGGAGGTCGCGGGCGCGCACTTCGCCGAGGTGCCGCTGGAGGCCGTCTCGCCGAACCCGCGGCAGCCCCGTGAGGTCTTCGACGAGGACGCCCTCGCCGAACTGGTCACCTCCATCAAGGAGGTCGGCCTCCTCCAGCCCGTCGTCGTCCGGCAGACGGGGCCGGAGCGCTACGAGCTGATCATGGGCGAGCGCCGCCTGCGGGCCTGCAAGGACGCGGGCCTGGAGCGGATCCCCGCCATCGTGCGCGCGACCGAGGACGAGAAGCTGCTCCTTGACGCGCTGTTGGAGAACCTGCACCGGGCACAGCTGAACCCGCTCGAAGAGGCGGCGGCCTACGACCAGTTGCTGAAGGACTTCAACTGCACCCACGACCAGCTCGCCGACCGGATCGGCCGGTCGCGTCCCCAGGTGTCCAACACCCTGCGGCTGCTGCGGCTCTCCCCCGCGGTGCAGCGGCGGGTGGCGGCCGGGGTGCTGTCCGCGGGGCACGCGCGGGCGCTGCTGTCGGTGGAGGACGCCGACGAGCAGGACCGGCTGGCGCACCGGATCGTCGCGGAGGGGCTCTCGGTGCGGGCGGTCGAGGAGATCGTCACGCTGATGGGAGACAAGCCCAAGAAGGGACCCAAGCCGCGGCCACGGGCCGGCACCCGGGTCTCGCCGGCGCTCGATCATCTGGCCGGGCGGCTGTCGGACCGGTTCGAGACGCGGGTGAAGGTCGACCTCGGGCAGAAGAAGGGGAAGATCGTCGTCGAGTTCGCCTCCATGGAGGATCTGGAGCGGATTCTCGGCCAGTTCGCTCCGGGTGAGGGGCCGGTGCTCCAGCAGCAGCTCGCGGACGGGGATGCCGCGGAGCAGGAGGAGTAGCCGACCGAAAGCCGCCGACGTGCTGTCGCCCCATGGATACGATGGTGTCCATGGGGCGACAGCTCGTTCCGCTCACCCTGGACAATCTCGCCGACCTCCCCACGCCGTGCCGGTCGTGCGTGTTCTGGGAGCTGGACCCGGTCAGCGGTGAGGAAGCGACCCGGGCGGGGCAGCCGGAGGCGGAGAAGGAGTCCTGGATCTCGGGCGTCCTGCTGGAGTGGGGCTCGTGCGGGCGGATCGTCCGCGTCGACGACGAGCCCGTCGGCTTCGTGCTCTATGCCCCGCCGGCCTATGTGCCCCGCTCGTTCGCGTTCCCGACGAGCCCCGTCTCTCCGGACGCCGTGCTGCTGATGACGGCCTTCCTGGATCCGGGCTTCCAGGGACAGGGCCTGGGGCGGGTGATCGTGCAGACCGTGGCGAAGGATCTGCTGCGGCGGGGGTTCAAGGCGATCGAGGTCTTCGGCGATACGCGCTGGACGGGTCCGAGCTGTGTGCTGCCCGCCGACTATCTGCTGGCCGTCGGCTTCAAGACGGTCCGTCCGCACCAGCGGTTTCCGCGGCTCCGGCTGGAGCTGCGGTCCACGGTCTCGTGGCGGCAGGACGTGGAGCGGGCGCTCGATCAGTTGCTGGGCGCCGTGCAGAAGGAGCCCGCGCTCCGGCCGCTGTAGACGCGGGCCGAGGGGGGAGCCGGAAGGGCGTAGGGGAAAGGGTCCCGGCACGCACGTGGGGCGCGGTTCCACGTGAAACCGCGCCCCACGAGAGGTGAGCTTCCGTCGGTGTTCAGCCGATGAAGTCCGCCAGGTCCTTTTCCAGGGCGGCCTTCGCCTTGGCACCGACGATGGTCTTGACGACCTCGCCGCCCTGGTAGACGTTCATCGTCGGGATGGACATGATGCCGTACTTCGCGGCCACGCCCGGGTTCTCGTCGATGTTGAGCTTGACGACGGTCAGCTTGTCCGCGTTCTCGGAGGCGATGGCCTCCAGGGACGGGGCGATCTGACGGCAGGGGCCGCACCAGGCCGCCCAGAAGTCGACGAGCACGGGCTTGTCGCTCTTGAGGACGACGTCTTCGAAGTCGGCATCGGTCGCGGTCACGGTGGCACCGGCCATGGTGGGTTCTCCTTGATTCTGCGGTGTGCGGGGGCTGGGGCTGTGGGCGTTCGGCGGCGGAGCGCCGCCGAGGTCTGTCAGACGGTGGCGGCCGTCTTCTCCTTCTCCGGCTCGGGCTTGTGCTCGGCGTCCGTCTCGACGAGCGACGCGAGGTAGCGCTCGGCGTCCAGCGCGGCGGAGCAGCCCGTACCGGCGGCGGTGATGGCCTGACGGTAGGTGTGGTCGACGACGTCGCCTGCGGCGAAGACGCCGGGGATGTTGGTGCGGGTGCTGGGAGCGTCCACCTTGAGGTAGCCGTCGGCGTCCAGCTCCAGGGCGCCGTCGAAGAGCTCGACGCGGGGGTCGTGGCCGATGGCGACGAAGAGACCCGTCGCGTCCAGCTCGCGGATCTCACCGGTCTCGGTGTCCCGCAGGCTGAGCCCGGAGAGCTTGTTCTCCTTGCTGTGGATCTCGGCGACCTCGCTGTTCCAGGCGAAGGAGATCTTCGGGTCGGCGAACGCCCGCTCCTGCATCGCCTTGGAGGCCCGCAGCGCGTCCCGGCGGTGCACGATGGTGACCGACTCGGCGAAGCGGGAGAGGAAGGTCGCCTCCTCCATGGCGGTGTCGCCGCCGCCGACGACGGCGATGTGCTGCCCGCGGAAGAAGAAGCCGTCGCAGGTGGCGCAGTAGGAGACGCCGCGGCCGGAGAGCTCGTCCTCCTGGGGGAGGCCGAGCTTGCGGTGCTGGGACCCGGTGGCGACGATCACCGTCTTGGCGCTGTGCACCGTGCCCGTCGAGTCCGTGACGGTCTTGACCGGGCCGGACAGATCGACGGCGGAGACGTCGTCCGGCACCAGCTCGGCGCCGAAGCGCTCGGCCTGGGCCCGCATGCTGTCCATCAGCTCGGGGCCCATGATGCCGTCCTGGAAACCGGGGAAGTTCTCGACATCGGTGGTGTTCATCAGCGCGCCACCCGCCGTCACGGATCCCTCGAAGACCAGCGGCTTCAGCGACGCGCGGGCGGTGTAGAGCGCGGCCGTGTATCCGGCCGGACCTGAGCCGATGATGATGACGTTGCGGACGTCGCTCACGGGAGTCTTCCTTGTCTGCCGACGGTGTACCGGATCGTGTGGGGAGGCTTGCACCCCCTCCAACGGATCCTACGGGGGAGACATTCCCGCCCCGGGATGCCCGGGGTCACCCACGGGGGTACGTGCGCTTCACGAGGACCGTGCCCGGGCCCGAGCGGTCGGTGTCCACGCAGGAGGAGTCGACGATGTAGGCGTCCACACGTGCGGGGTCGCCGCCGGCGTTCGGCAGGACGACGAGGTAGCCGGGCTGCTTCCGGTAGGCGGCGGCGGAGTCCACGGCCAGGGGGGTCTCCGAGCGGCCGAGGCCCTTGCGTACGCAGGAGGGGAGCGTGGTGTCGCCGGTACCGGAACCCGTGGTGCGCTCGTCGCGGAGCGTGGTGCCGTCCTCGTGCTCGGGGCTCTGCCGGGTGTCGATCTCCGGAGACCCCGTGGGAGAGCCTGTGGGAGAGCCACCGGGGGCGCCCGGGATGCTGCGGTTGCCGGGGGATCCGCTGCCCTGCCGGGCGAGCAGATCGTGGACCTTCCGCTTCAGGGCCGCGTCACCGCTGCCGCCGGTGGCGGAGTCCGTACCGGAGGTGCTGCCCGCGGACCCGTCCTTGGCGGGCCCGGTGCCCGGGTCGGCGCTCACATCGGTGGCCCGTGGCGCGCTCCAGGTCAGATACGCGGCCGTCGCGCCGCCGAGACCGAGTACGGCGACGGAGGCGGCGGCCAGCAGCAGCGTGCGGCGTCGTCGTGTCCCCCGGGTTCTCCGGGTCCCCTGGGTCCGTCCGGGGGCGCCGGGGCGGGCGGGTCCGGAGGCGTGACCGGCGGGCCGGTCCGGGCCGGTGCGGCGTGGGCGTGCGGACCCGGTTTCACGTGAAACGCGTGCGGGGGTCCCGGGGTCGCCCGGCTCGGAGGGCGGCGTCGTTGTTCCACGTGAAACCGCGGCGTCGTCCCGTGGGGCGGCTGCCGTCCCCCCGGACTCCGACGCGGCCCGGCCGGCGGCGCCGTGCGGGGGTTCGGCGTCCAGCAGCGCCTCGGCCGCGAGGGCCGCGTCGATACGGCCGGCGATGTCCTCCGGCATACGGGCCGGACCGGGCAGGGTGCCGAGGGCGTCCCGGATCTCCCGCAGCGAGTCGAGGACCTCCGCGCACAGCGGGCAGTCCGCCAGATGGTCCCGGACCGCGGTGTCCCGCTCGGGCGGCAGCAGGCCCTCGTCCAGCGCGGAGAGCTCGTCGACGTCCGGGTGCGCATCCGGGCCGGAATCCTCGGACGGGAAAGAAGTGGATGTCATGCCTGTCCCCCTCCTCCCTTCACAGCCCCGGATCCCTTCCCTCTGGTGCTCCCCGGCGCCGGTCTCGCTGCTGGGACGGAGGCCCCCTGCGCCTGGTTCCGTCCGCCCGGTGCCGGCTGGGCGCCGGGCGGCTCCGTGGGCCTGTCCGGCTGCGCGGGTGCTCCCGGCCCGCCGGGCTTCCCCGGCTTCCCGGTCTTCCCCGCGGCGCCGCGCCGGTCGGGCTCGACCGGGCCGGATCCCCCGGGCTCGCCGGGCTCGCCGGGCTCGACCGCCGGTGAGCCGTCGGCGCGCAGATGGGAGAGGAGCGGCAGGAGGCGGGCGCGGCCGCGGGCGCAGCGGCTCTTGACCGTGCCGACGGCCACCTCCAGCACCTCGGCCGCCTCCGCCACGGGATAGCCCTGCATGTCGACGAGGACGAGCGCCGCCCGCTGTTCCTCCGGGAGATGGCGCAGGGCCGAGATCAGCTGCCGGTGGAGGTCCTGGCGTTCGGCGGGGACGGCGGCCGACTCGTGCGGCTCCAGCAGGTGTTCCAGCCGCTCGGTGTCGTCGGTGAGGGCCGCCCGGCGCGAGGCGGCCTTGCGGGCCCGGTCGAGGCAGGCGTTGACGGTGATGCGGTGCAGCCACGTCGTCACGGCGGAGCGGCCCTGGAAGGTGTGGGCCGAGCGGTAGGCGGAGATCAGCGCGTCCTGTACGGCGTCGGCGGCCTCCTCGCGGTCGCCGAGGGTGCGGATCGCGACGGCCCACAGGCGGTCGCGGTGCCGGCGGACGAGTTCGCCGAAGGCGTCCGGGTCACCCGCGACGTGCCGGCGGAGCAGTTCGCGATCGTCCCACCCGGCGGTGTCCGTGCCCGGTGGCCGGGGCTCCGCACCGCCCGTGCCTGTCGCCATCAGCCCCTCCCCTCGCCCCCGCGCCGGCCCGGGCAGCGCCCGCGGTCTCAGCCGACGACCTGGACCTGCGTGACGCGACCACGGTAGTTGCCGTCGTCGGAGAGCGGGAGCTTGGTGAGCCACAGGAGTACGAAGCGGGTCTTGATGGGCTTCTTCGCCTTGAGGTTCAGATGCTCGCCGGAGCCGCTGGTGACCTTGCTGAAGCTGTTCAGCGAGCTGGGCATGCTCGTCACGTCCGACGGCGCCGCCAGGAAGCCGGCCGAGGTCTTGCCCATGAAGTCGACCTTCATCCGGCTGACCTGCTGCACCTCGCCGAGATCCAGGATGAGGCCGACGCCGGACTTGAGGTTGCCGAAGTCGGGGTGGCCGAAGTACTTGTCCGTCAGCCAGTAGGTGTTGGGGTTGCCGTCGATGGCGTCGCCGACCCTGTCGGGCTTCTCCCGGCCGTCCCCGCTCTCGGGGTCGAAGTCCTTCGCCTTGACGATCTTGATCGGCTTGCCGGTGGACTTCGCCGGGGCGTGCGCCTGGGTCGGTGCGGGCTTCTCCGGCGGCGGCGGATCGCCCTCCAGCAGCGCGTCCGCCACCTGCCAGCTGCCCAGACCCAGCGCGGCGATCAGCAGCGCGGAGACACCCCACTTGAGGGCCTTGCCCGTCTTGCCCGGCAGCGTCGGCGGCGCGGGCGGCTCGGCACCCGGCGCCGGGCGGGCCGCCGGGCCGCTGCCCGGGCCCTGCGGTGAAGCGGGCCGCTGGTAGGCGGGCGGGGCGGTGAAGGAGTGCTCCGGCGGACGGATCCGGGGCAGCGCCGCGACGGCCTTGGCCAGCTCGTCCGGCGTGGCGCACGGCTGCTCCTGGCGGGACGCGGTGGCCCCGTCGTTGACGAGCGCGCGCATGGCCAGGGTGGATAGGCCGCGGTGCACGCCGGCCCGTACCTGGTCCGGCGCGACGAGCGTGCCCTTGGCGAGGGCGCCGACGCCGGGCAGCCCGTGCGCGTCCTCCTCGTAGGGCCAGCGCTGGGTGAGGGCCGCGTACAGCAGGGCGCCGATCGCCTCGGTGTCCTCGCGCGGGGCGCGCTCGCTGGTGACCCCGCGCAGCGCGGCGTTCACCGCCAGCCCGCGGATCCGGTACTGGCCCATGCCGGTGCGCAGCACACACGCCGGGGTCAGCCGCAGATGGGCGAGGCCCTCGCGGTGCGCCGCGGCCAGCGCCTGGGCGAGCTGGCTGACGAGCTGGTACGCCTCGTGCGGCTCCAGCGGGCCGTTGGCGAGCAGCCCGTCGAGCGGGGTGGCGTCCGGCAGCCACTCGTGGACGACGTAGACGAGCGTGTCCTCCTCGACGGCGTCGAGGACCTGCACGAAGCGGGGGTCGCCGAGGAGCGCGGCGGAGCGGGCGGCGGCCAGCACATGGCGGGCGCGGGGGTGGCCTGCCGGCAGGATGTGGACGCCGACGGCGCGGCGGAGCTTCTCGTCGACCGCGCGCCAGCTGCTGAAGCCGTCGAGGCGGGTGACGCACTCCTCCAGCCGGTAGCGGCGGGCGAGCTTGTGACCGCTGTGCAGCTCGGGCGGCTCGGCGACCTCCGGCTCGGCCTCCTCGGCCTTTGCCTCCTCAGCCTTTGCCTCTTCTGCCTTTGTCTCGTCAGCCTTTGTCTCTTCGGGCGCTGCCGCTTCCGGTGCCGCCTTTCCGGCGGCGGGGGCGGAGGCTTCGGGGGTCTTGCCGGCGCCCGTCCTCGAGCCGGATTTCGCCTTCGAGTTGGAGGGTGAGGCGTCGTCGGCGTCCGGGGTGGAGGCGTTCTCGGCGTCGGCGTCCTGGTCGGCGCCGGACTCGGCTTCGGCTGCCGTTGCGGCGTCGGCCTTGCCCTCGGCTCCCGACTCGGGCTCGGCCCGGGGCTTGGACTCGGGCTCCGAGGTGGAGGGGGTGGCGCTCTCGGCGGCGTCGGCCGGGCTCTGCGTCGCCGCCTTCCCGGAGCCGGGCGCCGTTCTCTTCGCGCTCGGGCGGGCAGTGTGCGCGCCGCCGTGCTCATCGGCCACACCGTCCGCTTCGGCGGCGCCGCCCTCGCCGTTCTCCGCCCCGTCGTCGGCGCTCCGGGCGTCGTCGTCGGTGGTCTCGGCGGGCTCAGTGGTCTCGGCGTCGTCGTCGGCCGCGGCGTTCTCGGGTGCCCGGGAGGAGGGGGCTTCCGGGGGCGCGGAGCCGTCCGGGGACTGTGCCGACCCGCCGGAGGAGGCCGGGGCGGGTGCGGTGCCGCGGCTGCGTGCGTCCGTCGCGTCCGTCGCACCGTCGTCCGTGGCCCCGTTCCGAGCGGTCAGCGGCTCGCCGTCGTTCCCGCTGGTCTCGGCCACGCCGACAGCGGCTGTGCTCCGTTCCGCCACCGTCGTTCCTGCCTCCCCATCCGTAGCGGCTGTCGACCGAAGTTGCCTCGGCACAGCCAAAAACATTGTGCCTACAGTCCGCCGCTATGCACGACACGCAGCGGCGAATGATGGTTGTATGCGCCGGTTCACCGCCCGAGTCTGGCGCGAACCATGCCGAGCATGGCCGTCATCTCCTCGACGCGCATCCGCTTCGCCGTGAAGACGAAGACGACGCCCAGCACGATCCCTCCGCCGACCAGGGCCACGATGGAGCCGAAGGTGCCGCTGCCCACGCCCTGGGTGATGCCGTAGGCGGCGGCGCCGGCCAGCAGGGTCGCGGGGATGCTCGCGCCCGCCAGCCGTACATAGGTACGCAGTACCCGCTTGCCGTCCAGGTCTCCACCGAGCTGGCGGCGCAGCCTGCGCCAGGCGACGCCGACGCCGATCGCGTAGGCGAGCCCGTAGGAGGCGGCCATCCCGACGACGGCCCACTTCGTCGGCAGGACCAGGTAGCACAGCGCGCACGCGGCCGCGTTGACGGCGGCGACGATGACGGTGTTGAAGAACGGCGTCCGGGTGTCCTCGTAGGCGTAGAAGGCACGCAGGACGACGTACTGCACGGAGTAGGGGATCAGCCCGACGCCGAAGGCCATCAGCATGTAGCCGACCGAGCGGGCCGAGTCGACGCCGGAGGAGCCGTAGATCAGCGTGCACATCGGGATGCCCAGGGCGAGGAAGCCGAAGGCGATCGGCACGATGGCGACGGCGGAGTTCCGCAGCCCCTGGGAGATGTCGTCGCGGACGGTGCCCGAGTCGGAGTCGGCGGCGGCCCGGGACAGCCGCGGCAGCAGGGCCGCCATCACCGAGACGGTGATGATCGACTGCGGCATCGACCAGATCAGCTGCGCGTTGCTGTAGGCCAGATAGGAGCCCGAGTCCCCGCCCTTGGCGCCCACAGCGGTGGACAGGTTGGAGACGACGACCACGCCCGCCTGGTTGGCGAGCACGAACAGGATCGTCCACTTGGCCAGCCGGGCCGACTTGCCCAGGCCGTGCCCGCGCCAGTCGAAGCGCGGCCGGACGCGGAAGCCGACGGCACGCAGATACGGGATCATCGCCAGCGCCTGGACGATCAGGCCCAGCAGGGTGCTCACACCGAGCAGCCGGACGCCCTCCGGCGGGATCGTGGAGACGGTCAGGTGCGAGGTGCCCGAGACGCCGTAGACGCCGATGAACATGCCGATGCCGGCGATGATGACGACGTTGTTGAGGACCGGGGTCCACATCATGGCGCCGAACCGGCCGCGTGCGTTGAGGATCTGGCCCATCACCACATGGATGCCCATGAAGAAGATGGACGGGATGCAGTAGCGGACGAAGGCGACCGCCACCGTGTTGGCCTGCGGGTCGCTCGCGATGGGGCTGGACATTATCCGCACCAGCAGGGGCGCGGCGAACACGGCGAGGGCCGCGAGCCCGCCGAGGATCAGCGCGACCAGCGTCAGCAACCGGTTGCCGAACCCCTCGCCCCCGTCGCCGTCCTCCTTCATCGCGCGGACGAGCTGCGGGACGAAGACGGAGTTGAGGCCGCCGCCGACGGTGAGGATGTAGATCATCGTCGGCAGGGTGATGGCGACCTGGTAGGAGTCGCCGAGCAGGCCGACACCGCCGAGCGCGGCGACGATCATCGCCGAGCGGATGAAGCCGGTGACCTTGGAGACCATGGTGCCGGCGGCCATGATCGCGCTCGACTTGAGCAGTCCGCCGCCCTTGGATCCGCCCTTCTCCTCGGCGGGTTCCGCCGGAGCGGGGCGCTCGGGGGCCACCGTCCCCAGGTTCACCGTCGGCGACGAGGGCTCCTCGGCCGTGCCGGGCGCTCCCGGCTCGGGCGGGAACGACAGGCCGGGCGGACCGGCCTGCCCCGGCGCACCGGGCTGCACGGGGGCGCCGGGCTGCCCCGGAGCCCCCGGCGGTACCTGCGCACCCGGGTGTCCGGGCCCGCCCTGCCGGCCGCCTGGCTGCGGGCCGTACTGGTGCGGGTTGCCGTGCTGCGGGGTGCCCTGCTGCGGGCCGCCCTGGTTCGGGCCGGGCCGGGGGGCCGCTCCGTACTGCTGGGGGGCCGACCCGTGCGGGGAGGCGGAGCCGTGCTGCTGGGCGCCGTACCGGCCCGGTGTGTGCGGGGCGTCGCCGTACGGCGCACCGGCGGGCGGGCCGTCGTAGCGGGCGCCGTCCGGGTACGGGTCGCGCGGGGGCGCCGGGTTCTGCCGGGCCTGCGGGGTCGGGGCGCCCGGAGCCTGCGGGGTGTGGCCCTGCGCCGCGCCCGGCTGCCCGGGGTACGGGGGCTGGGACGGCTGCTGCTGGGGCGAGGGGCCGGGCGGCGGCTGGGTGCCGCGGGGCACGTCGTGGCCCTGGTCGCGGTACAGGTGCGCGAAGGCGTCGCCCTGGCCGGGGGACTGCTGCGCGGACCGCGGGTCGGGCTGCGGGGCGGCGGGCGGAGCCTGCTGTCCGCCGGGACGGCGTGCCGACTGCTGCCGGGCGGCGGACTGCTGCCCCTGGGGGCCGTACGTCTCGGGCGCCTGACCGTAGCCGGGCCCGGCCGGGTGCTGCCCCTGCCCGGCCTGCGGTGCCTGTCCGGTCTGCGGTGCCTGTCCGGCCTGCGGGTTCTGCGGCTGGGCGGGTTGCGGCTGGGCGGGCTGTTGCTGCGCCTGCTGCGCCTGCTGCGCCTGGTGCGGGTGCGGGGCGGCGGGTGCCTGCGGGGGCTGTTGCGGCTGCTGGGCTCCGGGGTGTGCCGGGCCGGGGCGGCCGTCGGGCTGCTGCGGGTACGGCTGCTGCTGTCCGGGGGCCCGGCGGGGATCCCGGTACGGGTCGGCCGGGTCGGCGTCGTACCGGTCCGGGCCGTAGGAGCCGGGGCCGTACGGGTCGGGGCGCTGTCCGTCCGCGCCGCCGAACTGGACCGTCGCGTCATCCGTGTGCGAGCCCTGCGGGGAGGGCCAGGCGCGGGGGCCGGGGTGCGGCTGCCGGGGACCGGCGTCCGGTCCCGCGGCCGGGTCCTGCGGGGACCGGGTGCCGGGGCCGGGGGCGGACCGCTGTCCCGTCTCGTCGTACGGGTCGCGGCCGTATTCGTCCCGCGCGTACGGGTCCTCCGGCCGGCCGGAGCCGTCACCGGGGGTCCGGCCCCGGTCGCCGCCATACGGCGCGTTCATCGTCGCTACCTACCCCTGCCCCTGGTCGCCGGCTGACTCAACGCTCCACTTTCTCACCCGTGCCCAGAGGGCTGTCGGTTTGCCGTCCGGTGTCGGTCCCGGCCCGCCCGGCGGCGCTTCCGCCGTCGGTGGCGGCGTCGCTGCTCGCCCGCCGGTCCTCGTCCGGGCCCTTCTCCTTCTCCGGCTCCTGCCGCTGCTCCTGCTTCTCCTGCTCTGCCGTGTCTTCCTTCTCGCCCCGGTTCTCGTCCTTCTTCCCGCCCTGCTTCTCGTCGCTCTTCTCGTCCTGCTGCGGCTGCTGCCCCTGTGAGGCGGGCCCGGGCTTCCCGGTTCCGTCCTCGTCGTGGGGGCCGTCCTCGTCCCGGGGGCCGGCTCCGCCGCTCTTGCCGTCGTCCGCGGAGCCGTCGCCGTCGTCGGGGCCGGGCTCCAGCAGGGCGTCCGGGTCCGGCGGCGGGCCGCGGCGCTTGCGCTGGGTGTACATGCGGACGCCGGCCAGCACCATCAGCAGGACGCCGACGGCGATCACGATGAGCACGGTGGACGTGATGGAGGTCACGTTCACCCGGAACTTCATGACCTCGCCGTAGGGCTTGTGGTCCGCGGTGTACAGCTGGGCGTAGACGATCGCCCGGCCGTTGTTCTTGGCGGTCGTGTCGAACTTGATGGACTGGCTGTGCCCGCCGTCGACCTTGACCTGCTGGGCGTCGCCGACGTCCAGGCCGATCCGGCTGGAGCTGAGTTCCAGTTCGAGGCCGTCGACGCGCTGGAAGAGGTTGTTCTGGACGGTGACCGGGATGGTGGCCTCCCGGCCGGAGAGCGTGATGTCCGACTTCTTGATCAGGCGGACCTTGCGCTTGAGGTCCAGCAGATCCTTCTGCACCGCGTCCCGGAAGGTGACGGCGCCCTTCACGTCGCCGCGCCAGGTGTTGGAGATCTCGCGGTCTATGGCGTTGCCGAAGGGAGGGACGACGCGGTCGGCGCGGCTGAGGATCACCTTGAAGTCGTCCAGGGTGTCCTTGGTGTCCCGCACCTGCTCGAACGCGGCCTTCGGCAGCTCCGTCCTGCGCAGGGCCGCCGGGTAGTGGGCGGCGCCCGGCACCCGGCGGTCGGCGCCCGGGTCGGGCCTGGCATCGGCGGCGTCGGACAGCCGCTGTGCCTCGGCCCAGTTGCTGCCGTGCACGGCGCGGATCCCGGCGGCCATCGCCTGGGCCTGCGAGGTGGTCGGCCGGCGCTGCGGCGCGACGACGACGCTCCGCTGCCGGGTGGGCATCTGCCGGGCCAGCGAGAGGGACTGGGAGACGAACTCCTGCACGGCCAGCGAGGCGGTGCCGGCCCGCGTCATGTCGCCCTCGAACTCCTTCGACAGCCGCGCGTCGGCGACGAGCGCCGTCGTGCCGCCGCCGATGGGGCGCGCCGAGGTGGGGGTGTAGGGCAGCCGGGAGTCCCGGATGCTGTCGCTGCGGGCGATGATGTTGCGCGCACCGGCCGAGGTGGCGACATCGACGATGGAGGGGTCGACGGCGCCCTCGTACGGCCAGGCGAAGTCGGTGCTGGGCTTGGTGTGCAGGGCCACCTCGATGGCCTTGCGGCCCAGGGCGGTGGCCGAGCCGAGGGAGCTGAGGGCGCCGGGCACGTCCTTGCCGCGGTGGGCGAGGGAGGCCAGATCGGGGTCGGCGAACGGGAGCGCGACGACCTCCTTGCCCTGCACGGCCTTCTCCAGCTCGTCCAGCCACTGCCGGGCGTACTCCTGGCCCTTGCCGGCGGTGGTGCCGCC
Organism: Streptomyces cacaoi; assembly: GCF_006539165.1. GTDB lineage: Bacteria > Actinomycetota > Actinomycetes > Streptomycetales > Streptomycetaceae > Streptomyces > Streptomyces cacaoi. The sequence continues at coordinate 154,817 of NZ_BJMM01000014.1, forward strand.
GTCCTCCCGCGCGACACGGTAGCGGCGCGACATCATGTCGGCGGTCGCGATGAGGTCCGGGTCGAGCACCCAGGTCACCGGGAGGTCCTTGCCCAGCTCGACCATTTCCTGGAGGCGTCCGCCGGGCTTCAGCTCGTCGATCAGGGACTCGTCCTGGAAGACGGGCGTCTGCTGGTCGTCCGGCTCGGTGCGGGCCGTCAGATGCGGCGTGGACATCAGCGGCCACAGGTAGGTGAACTTCGTCTTCTGCCCGGGGCTGCCCTGCTGGCGGGGCACGAAGGTCCGGCCGATGCCGAGGACCTGGTCGTAGCCGCGGCCGCGGGCGCGGCCGGTGAGGGAGACGGCGATCTGGTGCACGCCGTCCGCGTCCAGATGCAGGGCGCTGACGGGGACCTTGATGCTGAAGGGGCGGGTGACGCCGGGGGCGATACCGCCGATCTCGCGGCTGTACTTCCGGGCGACGGCGGTGCCGTCGGCGCCGGAGAGATAGCCCTTGCGGGCGCCCGCCTGCTCGATGGCGCTGCGGCTGTCCAGCTTCGGGCCGCTGCGCACATCGAGCCGGGCGCGGCCGACGGCCGTCCGGCTGGTGTTGGTGAGGGTGCCGCTGAGTGTGAGGGTGTCGCCGTCGGTGGGGACGCTCGGCGTGACCTGGTTCAAGGACACCTCGACGCTGCGCGAGCCGGTCCCGGCCGTGCGCAGCTGCGGGTGCGTGGCGGCCTGCTGTGCGGACGCCTGCTGCTGTGCGGACGCCTGCCGGGCCTGGTGCGCGAGGGACTGCCCGGCGGCGGGCGCGGCGTGCGGCGCCGCACCGGACGCCCGGGAGGGCTGCGCCGCGGCCCCCGCGGGGAGGGCCGAGCCGGCGAGGACGGGCAGCGCGGCGAGCAGGACGGTGGCCGCGCGGCGTCGCCAGCGGCGGCGGGCGGCCGGCGCCGGGAGCCGGACGCGTCTGCGCCCGGGCGGGGCGGGGGCTCCCGCGGGGCCGCCCGCGGTCGCGGTGCTCTCTCCACCGGTGGAGCCGGAGGTGCCGTACCTGACCCCGGGGCCAGGGGGAGCCTGGCTGTCAGCCGCCTCGGCCACGCGCTCGTCCGTCCCGTCGTCTGTCGCCGTCGATTGCTCTGGTGCTGTGTGGTGCTCTGCTGCTGGGTGCTGCTGGGTGCTGCTGAGTGGTGCTGGATGCTGCTGTGCGGTGCTGGTGGTGCTGTCGTGCTCGGTCGCTCTGCTGGTGTGCGGGCCCGGTGCTGTGCTGCTCCGGGAGGGTGCCTGCTGCGGTGGTGCCGCCCGGCAGCCCGGCCCGCCCGGTCGTCCGGCCGTCCGGGCGCATCGGAGGCCGGCACGGGGGTGCCGCTCCCGTTCCGGTGCCCTGATGGTAACGAGGTGCGGACGGGGGAAGTGCCGTGGCCGTCCCACATGATCATCTTGCGGGGCGGCGGGCGCGGGAAGCCCCCCGCGGGGGTGGCAACGTACCCTGTGCTGTTGTGCCGAACGCCAACAGTGACAGCCAGAACCAGCAGACCGCCTCGCCCGCAGCCGAGCAGCTCAGCGCGGTGCAGCGCCGTGCCGTCGGCGAACTGTTGCGGGTGTCACCGGTGGCCGACGATCTCGCCCGGAGGTTCCGGGAGGCGGGCTTCCGGCTCGCGCTCGTCGGCGGCTCGGTGCGGGACGCGCTGCTGGGCCGGCTCGGCAACGATCTCGACTTCACCACCGATGCCCGCCCCGAGGACGTGCTGGCGCTGGTGCGGCCGTGGGCCGACGCCGTCTGGGAGGTCGGCATCGCGTTCGGCACCGTCGGACTGAAGAAGTCGGACTTCGTGCTGGAAATCACGACGTACCGGTCGGAGATCTACGACCGGTACTCGCGCAAGCCGGAGGTCACCTACGGCGACAGCATCGAGGAGGACCTCGTCCGCCGGGACTTCACGGTGAACGCCATGGCGGTCGCGCTGCCCGAGAAGACCTTCATCGACCCGCACGGCGGGCTGGAGGACCTCGCCTCGCGGACGCTGCGCACCCCCGGCACCCCGCAGTCCTCCTTCTCGGACGATCCGCTGCGGATGCTGCGGGCCGCCCGGTTCTCCGCGCAGCTCGGCTTCGCCGTCGCCCCCGAGGTGGAGCAGGCGATGACGGAGATGGCCGGGCGGATCGACATCATCTCCGCCGAGCGGGTCCGGGACGAGCTGAACAAGCTGCTGCTCTCCCCCCGTCCGCGCCGCGGGCTGACGCTGCTGGTGGAGACGGGGCTCGCCGACCGGGTGCTGCCGGAGCTGCCGGCGCTGCGCCTGGAGCGGGACGAGCACCACCGGCACAAGGACGTCTACGAGCACTCGCTCACGGTCCTCGACCAGGCCATGGACCTGGAGGAGGACGGCCCCGATCTGACACTGCGGCTGGCCGCGCTGCTGCACGACATCGGCAAGCCGAAGACCCGCAGGTTCGAGAAGGACGGCCGGGTCTCCTTCCACCACCACGAGGTCGTCGGCGCCAAGATGGCCAAGAAGCGGATGACGGCGCTGAAGTACCCCAACGAGATGATCAAGGACGTCTCGCGCCTGGTCGAGCTGCATCTGCGCTTCCACGGCTACGGCACCGGGGAGTGGACGGACTCCGCCGTGCGCCGCTACGTCCGGGACGCCGGGCCGCTGCTGAACCGGCTGCACAAGCTGACCCGCTCGGACTGCACCACCCGCAACAAGCGGAAGGCCAACGCGCTCTCCCGCGCGTACGACGGCCTGGAGGAGCGCATCGCCCGGCTCCAGGAGCAGGAGGAGCTGGACGCCATCCGGCCCGATCTGAACGGCAACGAGATCATGGCGGAGCTGGGGCTGCGGCCGGGCCCCGAGGTGGGGCAGGCGTACAAGCATCTGCTGGAGCTGCGGCTGGAGCACGGCCCGATGGAGCGGGACGAGGCGGTGCGTGCCCTCAAGGAGTGGTGGGCCGCCCGCCAGGGCTGAGGGCCGCCCGGACCGAGGAGCGCTCGGGGTCGAGGAGACTCCGGGCCGTCGGGTCGGGGCCGTCGGAGCGGAGTTGTCGAGGAGGGGCCCGCGGGGCCGGGCCGGTGCTGTCGGCCCGGCCCCGTTTCACGTGAAACGGGACGGCGGGGCCGCTGCGGAGGGCGGACGTGCGGCGGCGGCCGTGGCCGGGCCAAGCCGCCGGTGGGCGCGTACCAGTACACAGGCCAGCGCAGCGTAGAGCACGGCGACGGACAGCAGCAGCGCGGCCGAACGGCCGTCCGGCGGGAGCATCGCGGCGGCGGCACCGGCGGCGCCCACGAAGGCGACGTTGTAGAGCATGTCGTAGAGCGAGAAGAGCCGGCCGCGGTAGGCGTCGTCCGCCGAGGTCTGCACGGCGGTGTCCGTCGCGATCTTCGCGGACTGGGTGACGAGCCCCAGCACGAACGCCGCGAGCAGTATGGGCGCGGGCCGGAACGGCAGCCCCAGGGCCGGCTCCAGCACGGCCGCGGCGCCGGAGCACAGCGCCATCCAGCCGAAGACCCCGGTACGCCGCACCGCCGAGGGGGAGATCAGCGCGGCGGCGAAGAAGCCCGCGCCCGAGGCCCCGACGGCCAGGCCCAGCAGGCCGAGCCCGTTGTCCCCGCCGGGCTCCTCCTGGTCGCTCCACGCGTACCGGCACAGCATGAGCACGGTGACGGTGAGCGCTCCGTAGCAGAACCGCATGAGGGCGGCGGCGCCCAGCGCGTAGGCGGCGGCCCGGCGCTCGGTCAGATGCCGCAGCCCGGCGAGCAGTCCGCGCACCGTGCCGACCAGCGCCGTACGCATCCTCGGCTGGACGACGTCCGGGTCGGGGCCGAGCGTTTCCTTGCGCATCCGCAGGGACATCAGCGCGCCCAGCAGATAGAGCCCGGCCGCGGTGACGAGGACGAGGGCGTCCGCCTGGCGGCCGGTCTCGGGAGCGAGCAGCCGTACGGCGAAGGCGACCCCGCCGCCGAGGGTCGCGGCGAGCGTCCCGGCCGTGGGGGACAGGGAGTTGGCGATGACGAGGCGCTCCTCGTCGACGACGCGGGGCAGCGCGGCGGAGAGCCCGGCGAGGACGAAGCGGTTGACGGCGGTCACGCACAGGGCGGCGCCGTAGACCAGCCAGTCCGGGACGGACAGCAGGATGAGGACGGCGGTGGCCGTGGCCATCAGCGTGCGCACCAGGTTGCCGAAGAAGAGGACCTGGCGCCGCCGCCAGCGGTCCAGCAGCACGCCCGCGAAGGGGCCGAGCAGCGAGTACGGCAGCAGCAGGACGGCCATCGCGGAGGCGATGGCGGCGGGCGAGGTCTCCTTCTCCGGGGAGAAGACGACGTAGGCGGCGAGCGCCACCTGGAACACGCCGTCCGCCAGCTGCGACAGCAGCCGCACCGACAGCAGTCTCCGGAAGCCGGGGAAGTGGAGCAGGGTGCGCAGGTCGCGGGCCACGGACATGGAGACAGCCTCACAGGAGAGTGCGGGGGTTTCACGTGAAACGGAGGCATTTCCCGGGTTTTCCACAGGACCGCGGCCGGGGCGGTCCCGCCCCGCGGCGGGAGGACGGCGCGCCGGGCCCGCTGCTCACTCGGTGGCGGTGCCCCAGCGCACGACCGTCTCCCGGGGGCCGGGGCGGTGCGTGGCGCGGCGGTACGCGGGGGTCTCCCGGCCGGCCGTGCGGGCGGCCGGGCCGAGGACGAAGACATCGGGAGCCCGGTCGAGGACACCGCCGCCGGGGTCGTCCGAACCGTCGTCCCGGCGTACCGGGTCGCACTCGGGCAGCAGGGCGTCCCGGACGATGACCGCGCACAGATACAGCGTGCCCAGCAGATGCGCGAGGATCACCACCTGATAGCCCTCGGTGGGGAGCCCCTGGTGTTTGTCCCCGCTGCCGGTGTAGGCCAGGTACATCCAGATGCCCAGGAAGTACAGGCACTCGCAGGACTGCCAGATCAGCATGGACCGCCACCGCGGCCGGGCCAGCACGGCGAGCGGGATCAGCCACAGCACGTACTGCGGCGAGTAGACCTTGTTCGTCAGCACGAACAACGCGACGACCAGGAAGGCGAGTTGGGCCAGCCGCGGCCTGCGGGGCGCGCACAGGCCGAGCGCCGCGATGCCCGCACAGCCGAGCGCCATCAGGATCATGGCGTAGGTGTTGGCGTTCTCCAGGGTGGCGCCCGTCCGCTGCTGGACGATCAGCCACACGGAGCCGAAGTCGACGGGGCGCTCCTGGCTGAAGGTGTAGAACTTCGCCCAGCCGGCCGGTGCGAGCAGCATCACGGGAACGTTCACCACGGCCCAGGACAGCGCCGTGCCGCCCGCCGCGAACCCGAACGCCCGCCAGCGGCCCGCCCGCCAGCACAGCACCAGCAGCGGTCCGAGCAGCAGCGCCGGGTAGAGCTTGGCGGCGGTGGCCAGGCCGATGAGGATCCCGGCGGCCAGCGGGCGCGAGCGGGACCACAGCAGCATGCCGGCGGCGGTCAGGGCGACGGCGAGCAGATCCCAGTTGATGGTGGCGGTGAGCGCCAGCGCGGGCGCGAGGGCGACCATCAGCGCGTCCCAGGGCCGGTTGCGGTGGGTGCGCAGCACACACAGCACGAGGACGACGGCGCACACCAGCAGCAGCCCGGAGTTGACCATCCAGTAGAGCTGCTGCTCCTCCTGCATCCCGTCGACGCCGAGCGTCAGCCAGTCGGCGAGCTGCATGAACGCCCCGGTGAGCACCGGGTATTCGAGGTACTCCATGCCGCCGGAGAGCTGGTCGGGCAGCCGGTCGAGGTAGGGGACGAACCCGTCGGCGAAGCCGCGGCCGGTGTACAGATGCGGGATGTCGGAGTAGCAGGCGTGCACGTACTGCGCGGTCTGGCCGCTGAACCAGCCGCCGTCGTAGCAGGGCAGCTTCTGCACCATGCCCAGCGCGAACATGCCGATCAGGACGAGGACGGCCACCTGGGCCGCGGTCTGCCACGGGGGGCGGCGCGCGGTGCGCCGTCCGGCGGGGCCGCCCAGCAACTCGGCGGCCGCGAGGGCCGTTTCGTCGTGCGCGGTGGGGCGGACGACGGGGGCCGGACGGTCGGGGTGTGCGGCGGTCCGGTCGTCGGAGTGCTCGGTCGGGTGCGCGCGCGTCATGGGGCTCATCCTGCCGCACCGGCTCCGGCCGCCGAAGAAGACCGGTGCGGTGCGTGGGAATACGGGAAATGCGTGGAAGTGCGTGAGAAAAGGGTGCGGGCCCGCCTGTTCGGCGGGCCCGCACCCTGGGGAAGCCGTCCCCGTCACCGGGGGCCGCTCCGGTCCGTGGCGGCCACGGACCGGAGCGGGCGGCGTCATTCGTCCGGCTTGTTGCCGGTGCCGGCGAACAGGCCGCCGCCGTCGTCGTTGCCGCCCTGGCCGCCGTCCCCGCCGTCCGCGCCGCCGTGTCCGGCGCCGCCGTCCGGCCAGCCGGGACCGGAGTCGTCACCTCCGGGGCCCTGGTTGGCGCCGCCGTCGTCGGTCTGGCCCTCGTCGTCGCCGGGCTTGCCGCTCTCGTCGCACTTCGGGTCGTGCGCGCTGCAACTGTCGGACGGGTCGGGGGAGTCGCTGGGCGAGTCGGACGGGCTGTCCGAGGGCTCCTCCGGCTCCTCGCTCTCGGTCTCCGTCTGCGTCGGCGTCGGCGTCGGGCTCATGCCGGGCCCGAACACCTTCTCGCCGAGGGGCTGCGCGGCCGGGAACTTCTCCACGCTGGTGCCCTTGAGCGCGTCGATCATGTAGTCGGTCCAGATCTGGGCCGGGAACGACGCACCGTGGATCTTCTTCTGCCCACCGGTGCCGTACATCTCCAGGAACTTGCGGTTCTTGGCGGTGGCGTCGTCGTTGATCCGCCACATGCCGATCGCCGTCGACAGCTGCGGCGTGTACCCCACGAACCAGGCGGACTTGTTGCCGTCCGTCGTACCGGTCTTGCCGGCCGCCGGCCGGTTCAGCGCCCGGGCGGGGCTGCCGGTGCCCTTCTCGTCCTGCACGACGTCCGTGAGCACGTCGGTGACGTTGTTGGCCACGTCCGGGCTGAACAGCTGCTCGCTGTGGCGCTGGGGCATGGGCAGCTTCTTGCCGTCCTGGTCGATGACCTGGGTGACGGAGTACAGATCGGTGCGCTTGCCCTGGGTGGCGAAGGTGCCGTACGCGCCGGCCATCCGGATCGCGCTGGGCGTGGAGATACCCAGCGAGAACGAGGGGACGTTGGATTTGTTCAGGCTGGAGCTGAGCAGACCCGCGTCCTCGGCCGCCTTGCGGACGGTGGGGATGCCCACGTCCATGCCGAGCTGCACATAGGGCGAGTTCGCCGAGCGGACCATCGCCTCGCGCAGCGAGATGTCGCCGTAGCTGTAGCCGCCGTCGTTGGTCTGGCGCCAGATCTTGCCTTCCTCGTTCTTCCAGACCGTCCCGTCGTAGTTGTGGATCAGCAGCTTGTTGTCGCCGTCGTAGCGGCTGGTGTCCGGGTTGACGACGGTGCGCTGCCCCGCCGACTGCTCCTTGGCGCCGTCGCGGTCCCTGATGCCGTCGCGCATGGCGGCGGCGAGGACGAACGGCTTGAACGTCGAACCGACGGGCACACCCGTCTCGTCGGCGTTGTTGGTGAAGTGCTTGACGTAGTCCTTGCCGCCGTAGAGGGCCACGATCTTCCCGTCGCGCGGGTCGACGGACGCGCCGCCGAACTGCACATGGGTGTCCAGATCGGGCCGCTTCTTCGGGTCGATGTTCTTGTCGTAGATCTCGTTGACCGAGTCCCGCATCGCGAACGTCTTCTTCTTGTCGAAGGTCGTCCGGATCTGGTACCCGCCGCGGTTGAGCTGCTCGCGCGTGAGGACGTTGTTGTTGATCAGGTACCGGTTGGCCAGATCGATCAGGTAGCCCTTCTGGCCCTTCTTGTCCATGGCCTTCTTGGGCGGCTTGATGTCCGGCAGGCCCTTGCGGATCAGCTCGGTGGCCTTCGCGTTCGACAGCTTGCCGACCTCGGCCTCCCGGCGGAGGACGGAGCTCCACTTCTTCTGGGAGCGGGCCTCGTTGGCCTTCTGGTCGCCCTCGTAGGGGTCGTAGAGCGCGGCGCCGTTCAGCAGCGTCGTCAGATAGGCGCCCTCGGAGGCGTCGATCTTGGCGACGTCCTTGCCGAAGTACGCCTGCGAGGCCGCCTGGACACCGAAGGCCCCGCGCCCGAAGTACGCGGTGTTGAGGTACTGCTCCAGGATGTCCCGCTTGTCCATCGTGGCGCCGGCCTTGATGGAGATGAGCAGCTCGGTGACCTTGCGCTTGATCGTCTGATCCTGCGACAGGTAGTTGTTCTTGACGAACTGCTGGGTGATCGTCGAGCCGCCCTGGGTGTCGCCGCCCGTCGCCATGTTGAAGGCGGCACGGGCGATACCCATCGGGTCGACGCCGGAGTCCTCCCAGAACGAGGCGTTCTCCGAGGCGATCACCGCGTTCTGCAACGACTTGGGCATCTGCGACAGCGAGACGTTCTGCCGGTTCTTCTCGCCCTCCGCGCCCGCCACCGCGAGCCGGTCACCGTTCGCCCAGTAGTAGACGTTGGTCTGCGAGCGGGCCTCCGCCTTCGCCTGGTCGGGGACGTCCACCATCCACAGTGCTATGGCGAAGGCCACGATCAGCAGCCCGATGAACCCGAAGCAGGAACCCAGCACCTGTTTCCACGACGGCACCCAGCGCCGTGCGCCCTGCTTGTCGGAGCGCGGGTAGTCGATGAACCGCTTCTTGCGCACCTGCGCGGCGCGGCCACGCCCCCGGCCGTGCCCCGCTCCCGCTCCCGAAGCCGAGGCCGCCGCCGCACGCCGACGACCGCCGCCGGACGACTGCGCCGCCCTCCGTGATTCCGCGCGGCTGCCATGGGAGCCGGGGCCTGTGCCGCGTGACGTCGCGGCACGGCGGCCGGACGGTGGCGGCTGCGCTGCGCGTCGGCCGCGCCCCTGCGGCGGCTTACGACGGTGCTCGCTCATTGGTACAGCTACTCCTCGGGCAGGCGGCAGAGCGCCTGAAGGTGGCAGTTGATGTCTGGTCCCCCCGAGTGCGCGAGGACGGCCAGGCCGGACCCGAGCGCACTGCACCCGGGACGAGGACGCTCACAGGCGCCGCACGGTTCCCAGTGGTGGTCTGCACAGCGGACAGACTACGCAGCTCCAAAACGCCCGTTGACCGGCATTCACCTCAATCAGCGCATACCACCGGCAGGGAATCGATGATGTGAGCCCCTTCACCGGACCCCCGCTTGTCGCTCCCGAGCGGGCGTTCTATCGTCGGGATGTATCGAGCCGATACATCGGAGCGAGACAACGGAAGAACGGCAACAGCTCCGACCGGAGGAGCAGAGGGGAGGCGCAGGATGAGCAGACGCTCCGGCATCCTCGAATTCGCCGTCCTCGGCCTGCTCCGCGAATCCCCGATGCACGGCTATGAGCTGCGCAAGCGGCTCAACACCTCGCTCGGGGTCTTCCGGGCCTTCAGCTACGGCTCGCTCTACCCCTGCCTCAAGACGCTGGTCCAGCGCGGCTGGCTGGTGGAGGAGACGAGCGGGCAGCCGGAGGCGGAGTCCGGGACGGCGCAGCCGGCGCCGCTCGGCGGCCGCCGAGCGCGGATCGTCTACCGGCTGACGGCCGAGGGCAAGGAACACTTCGAGGACCTGCTCTCCCAGACGGGCCCCGATGCCTGGGAGGACGAGCACTTCGGCATCCGGTTCGCGTTCTTCGGCCAGACCTCGCGCGATGTGCGGATGCGGGTCCTCGAAGGGCGCCGCAGCCGGCTTGAGGAGAGGCTCGCCAGAATGCGCGCCTCCCTGGCCCGCACCCGCGAGCGCCTCGACGACTACACCCTCGAACTCCAGCGCCACGGGATGGAATCCGTGGAGCGCGAGGTGAGGTGGCTGAGCGAACTCATCGAGAGCGAGCGGTCGGGCGGCCGCCGGAGCCGGCCAACAGAGCACGAGTCCGCGGACCCCGCACACGGTGCGCCGGGTCCGTCCGAGGACACCGACAAGTGAGGCCCCGCGTCCGCGGGGCCTCGTCGAGAACACACAGGGAGCAACCGGAATGGGTTCGGTTCGCGTAGCCATCGCCGGCGTGGGCAACTGCGCCGCATCGCTGGTCCAGGGCGTCGAGTACTACAAGGACGCCGACCCGGACAGCAAGGTCCCGGGTCTGATGCATGTCCAGTTCGGCGACTACCACGTGCGCGACATCGAGTTCGTCGCCGCCTTCGACGTCGACGGCAAGAAGGTCGGCCTCGACCTGGCGGACGCCATCGGCGCCAGCGAGAACAACACCATCAAGATCTGCGACGTGCCGCCGGCCGGCGTCTCGGTGCAGCGCGGCCACACCTACGACGGTCTGGGCAAGTACTACCGCGAGACCATCGAGGAGTCCGACGCCCAGCCGGTCGACGTCGTCCAGGCGCTCAAGGACGCCGAGGCCGACGTCCTGGTGTGCTACCTGCCGGTCGGCTCCCAGGAGGCCGTCGAGTTCTACGCCCAGTGCGCCATCGACGCGGGCGTGGCCTTCGTCAACGCGCTGCCGGTGTTCATCGCCGGCACCAAGGAGTGGGCCGACAAGTTCACCGCCGCCGGGGTGCCGATCGTCGGCGACGACATCAAGTCCCAGGTCGGCGCCACCATCACGCACCGCGTGCTGGCCAAGCTGTTCGAGGACCGCGGCGTCATCCTGGACCGCACCATGCAGCTGAACGTCGGCGGCAACATGGACTTCAAGAACATGCTGGAGCGGGAGCGACTGGAGTCCAAGAAGATCTCCAAGACGCAGGCCGTCACCTCCCAGATCCCCGACCGCGATCTGGGCGCCGACAACGTCCACATCGGCCCCTCCGACTTCGTCGCCTGGCTCGACGACCGCAAGTGGGCCTATGTGCGCCTGGAGGGCCGCGCCTTCGGTGACGTCCCGCTGAACCTGGAGTACAAGCTGGAGGTCTGGGACTCCCCCAACTCCGCCGGCGTCATCATCGACGCGCTCCGCGCCGCGAAGATCGCCAAGGACCGCGGCATCGGCGGCCCGATCCTCTCGGCGTCCTCGTACTTCATGAAGTCCCCGCCGGTCCAGTACTTCGACGACCAGGCCCGGCAGAACGTCCAGGACTTCATCGACGGCAAGGCCGACCGCTGATCCGGACACCCGCACGGCACCACCACCGACGGCCGCGTCCCGGCGAACTCCCTCGCCGGGGGCGGCCGTCGGCGCGTTCGCAGCCGTGAGTTCTGCTCGTCCCGCTCGTCGGCCGTCGACCCGTACCGTCGGGCCGGCGGGCCGGGCTCAGCGGTCCATCGTGCGGTCGACCATCGTCGTCGTGTGGCGGAGGATCGCCGTGAGTTCCTCGCCCACGTGGGGCTCGGGGGCGTCGGACGGGATGAAGAGGATCGAGACCTGCATGTGCGGGGGTTCGGCGAACCAGCGCTGCTTGCCCGCCCAGACGAAGGGCGACAGGTTGCGGTTGACGGTGGCCAGGCCCGCGCGGGCCACGCCCTTGGCGCGGGAGGTCATGCCGTGCAGAGCCTTCGGTGCCTCCAGGCCGACGCCGTGCGAGGTGCCGCCGGCGACGACCACCAGCCAGCCGTCGCCCGAGGCCCTCGCCTGCCGGTAGCCGAACCGCTCGCCCTTGGCCACGCGGGTGACGTCCAGGATCGCGCCGCGGTACTCGGTGGCCTGGTGGTCGCCGAGCCACAGCCGGGTGCCGATGCGGGCGCGGAAGCGGGTCTGCGGGAACTGCTGCTGGAGGACGGCGAATTCGTTCGGCTTGAGGTGGCTGACGAACATGGTGTCGAGCGGCAGCCGTGCGGCGCGCAGCCTGTCCATCCAGCCGATGACCTCCTCCACCGCGTCGGATCCGTCGGTGCGGTCCAGCGGCAGATGGATGGCGAAGCCCTCCAGCCGTACCTCGTCGATCGCGGCGTGCAGCTTCGGCAGGTCGGCCTCGGTGACGCCGTGCCGCTTCATGCTGCTCATGACCTCGATGACGACGCGTGCCCCGCGCATCAGGGCCACACCCTCCACGGAGGAGACGGAGCGGATCGCCCGGTCGGGCAGCGGCACCGGCTCCTCGTCCTTGCGGAACGGGGTGAGCACCAGCAGATCGCCGCCGAACAGGTCCTTCGTGCGGGCCGCCTCGTAAGTGGTGCCGACCGCGAGGATGTCGGCGCCGAACTTCGTCGCCTCGTCGGCCAGCCGTTCGTGCCCGAAGCCGTAGCCGTTGCCCTTGCAGACGGGGACGATCCCGGGGAACTGCTGGATCACCGACTGCTGGTGCGCCCGCCAGCGATCGGTGTCGACGTAGAGGGTGAGCGCCATGACGGGTACGGCACCTTTCTCGATCGGACTGATCGGACTGCTCGGACGGGAAGGACGGTCGGCCGGTTCCGCCGGGAAAGGGCGGAGCGGCCCGGAGACGGGGTACGCAGGGTAGGGCAGCGGCCGGTCAGCGCCGGGACATGTACATGTCCAGAGCCTTGTGCAGCAGCTTGTTGAGGGGGAAGTCCCACTCGCCGAGGTACTCGGCGGCCTCGCCGCCCGTACCCACCTTGAACTGGATGAGGCCGAACAGATGGTCGTTCTCGTCCAGCGAGTCGCTGATGCCCCGCAGGTCGTACACGCTCGCGCCCAGCGCGTACGCGTCCTGGAGCATCCGCCACTGCATCGCGTTCGACGGCCGCACCTCGCGCTTGTGGTTGGCGGAGGCGCCGTAGGAGTACCAGACGTGGCCGCCGACGATCAGCATCGTCGCCGCGGAGATGCGCTCGCCCTCGTGCTCGGCGAAGTACAGCCGCATCCGCTGCGGGTCCTCGGAGTTGAGGACGTGCCACATGCGCTGGAAGTACGCCTTGGGGCGGGGCCGGAACCGGTCGCGCTCGGCGGTGATCTCGTACAGCCGCTGCCACTCGTCCAGGTCGTAGGGGTTGGCCATGTTGCCCTGGACGACCTGCACACCGGCCTTGTCGGCCTTCTTGATGTTGCGGCGCCACAGCTGGTTGAAGCCCTTGTGGACCTCCTCCAGCGAGCGGCCCTCCAGCGGCACCTGGAAGACGTAGCGGGGCTGGACGTCACCGAAGCCGGCGCCGCCGTCCTCGCCCTGCTGCCAGCCCATCCGCCGCAGCTGGTCGGCGACTTCGAAGGCACGCGGCTCGATGTGCGTGGCCTCGATGTCCCGCAGCCGCTTGACGTCCTGGTCCTGGATGCCCTTCTTGATCGCCGGGGCGTCCCAGCGGCGGATCACCACGGGCGGGCCCATCTTGACCGAGAACGCGCCCTGCCGCTTCAGGTGCGCCAGCATCGGGCGCAGCCACTCCTCCAGGTTGGGCGCGTACCAGTTGATGACCGGCCCCTCCGGCAGATACGCCAGGTACCGCTTGACCTTCGGCAGCTGCCGGTAGAGCACCAGCCCGGCGCCCACCATCTGGCCGGTCCGCTCGTCGAACCAGCCCAGGTTCTCCGCGCGCCATTCGCTCTTGACGTCCGCCCACGCGGGGACCTGACAGTGACTGGCCGACGAAAGGCTCTGGATATACGCCAGATGCTGCTCTCGGCTGATGGTCCTCAGGGTCAGACTCATGGCGGGACGCTCCTCCGGCGAACTGAGTGATGCTCGCGGGAAGCCTACTGTGCCCCTGGGCGCCCCGTTCGGCCCAGGGGAGGGCGCCTGCACGTTCCCGCACACGCGTACGGCCCCCGGCTCCGCCGCGCGGGGAGAGGAGCGGGCCCCGCGCGGCGTACGGAGCCGGGGACCGGGTCGTCAGGTCGGCAGGAAGCCGCCGTGCGCCACGCCCAGATAGAAGCCGATCGCGGCGGCGCCCATGCCGATGACCGCCACGAACCGCTCGCCCGTCGTCGCCGAGATCATCTGTGCCCAGGCGCCGGTCAGGACGCCGACCACCCCGGTGTAGGAGCTGATCAGATGCAGCCCGTGCCAGATGGCGGTGAGCGCCGCGACGGCGCCCAGCACCAGCGTGACCGTGGCCAGGGAGTTCTCGACGGGATGCGGTCTGCCGTCGGTGTTGAGGTAGGTGAAGGGAGAGAGTCTGCGGCCCACTGCGTGTGCCATGGCGCACCTCCTGACTGTGAGGGCGGCGCACTGTAACGCCGGTCACACCCGAGATGTCCAGAGTGCGGCGGGACACCCCGGGATTTCAACCGGACGGCACGGTCCGGGTACGCTGGTCCGTCTGCGTCGCCGCCGTCCGGCACCGGAAAAATCCACCGCTACCGACGGCGAGGACGTGGACACGCATAGACCCTCCTGCCACGGAACGACCGTGGCCGCTGAGTCCAGAGGAGGTGGGTTCTCACATGCGTCACTACGAGGTGATGGTGATCCTCGACCCCGATCTGGAGGAGCGCGCTGTCTCCCCCCTGATCGAGAGCTTCCTTTCCGTTGTCCGTGAGGCCAGCGGCAAGGTCGAGAAGGTCGACACCTGGGGCCGTCGTCGTCTCTCCTACGAGATCAACAAGAAGCCCGAGGGCATCTACTCGGTCATCGACCTGCAGGCCGAGCCTGCCGTGGTCAAGGAGCTCGACCGCCAGATGAACCTGAACGAGTCCGTCCTGCGGACCAAGGTTCTGCGTCCCTCGACCCACTGAGGCACGGTCCTCAGCTACGTCCTGGGAACCGAGTAGCACCACCCCCCACCCAGCACCACAGCAGCCAGCAGCACCCCGCCGAGAGGTTCACCCATGGCAGGCGAGACCGTCATCACGGTCGTCGGCAATCTCGTCGACGACCCCGAGCTGCGCTTCACCCCTTCCGGTGCGGCGGTCGCGAAGTTCCGCGTCGCGTCCACGCCCCGCACCTTCGACCGGCAGACCAATGAGTGGAAGGACGGCGAGAGCCTGTTCCTGACCTGCTCGGTCTGGCGGCAGGCGGCGGAGAACGTCGCCGAGTCCCTCACCAAGGGCACCCGCGTCATCGTCCAGGGCCGCCTCAAGCAGCGCTCGTACGAGGACCGCGAGGGCATCAAGCGCACGGTCTACGAGCTGGACGTCGACGAGGTCGGCGCCAGCCTCCGCAACGCCACGGCCAAGGTCACCAAGACCACCGGCCGCGGTGGCCAGGGTGGCGGTTTCGGCGGTGGCGGCCAGGGCGGTGGCGGCTGGGGCGGCGGCTCCGGCGGCCCGCAGGGCGGCGCCCCCGCGGGCGACCCCTGGGCCACGGGCGCTCCGGCCGGTGGCGGCCAGGGTGGCGGCGGCTGGGGCGGCGGCCCCGGCGGCGGTGGCGGCTACTCGGACGAGCCTCCCTTCTAGGAATCTCGAACTTTTCGGAAACAACGGAGAGAGACAATGGCGAAGCCGCCTGCTCGCAAGCCGAAGAAGAAGGTTTGCGTGTTCTGCAAGGAGAAGATCTCCTACGTCGACTACAAGGACACGAACCTGCTGCGGAAGTTCATTTCCGACCGCGGCAAGATCCGTGCCCGCCGGGTGACCGGCAACTGCACCCAGCACCAGCGCGACGTCGCCACGGCCGTCAAGAACAGCCGTGAGATGGCGCTGCTGCCCTACACCTCGACCGCGCGCTAAGGAAAGGGTGACCGAATCATGAAGATCATCCTGACCAACGAGGTCTCCGGCCTCGGTGCCGCCGGCGACGTCGTCGAGGTGCGGGACGGCTACGCCCGCAACTACCTGGTCCCGCGCGGTTTCGCGATCCGCTGGACCAAGGGTGGCGAGAAGGACGTCGAGCAGATCCGCCGCGCCCGCAAGATCCGCGAGATCGCGACGATCGAGCAGGCCAACGAGATCAAGGCGCAGCTGGAGGGGCTCTCCGTGGGCCTCACCGTGCGCGCCGGCGACCAGGGCCGGCTGTTCGGCTCGGTGACCCCGGCGGACATCGCCGAGGGCATCAAGGCCGCCGGCGGTCCCGACGTGGACAAGCGGCGCATCGAGGTCGGTGCGCCGATCAAGTCGCTCGGCGCCCACAAGGTGTCCGTGCGGCTGCACGCCGACGTCTCCGCCCAGCTGGACGTGGACGTCGCCGCGGCGTGACGCTCGGCGCTGTGGCCTGAGTCCACGGTTTTCGCTGTGGCTCGGCTCGGCCGCGAGTGAGGGCCGCACCCGGGATCTCCCGGGTGCGGCCCTGCTCTTTTTCTCCCCGTCCCCGCCCCTTCCCGCTTTCTGTGGGGCCCCGGCGCGATGCGGGAACCGCAACGGGAAGCACGCCGGGAGCCCCGACGAGAAGCGCCGGGGGCACAGCCGGGGAGCCGGCCGAGACAGCCGGAAGGACACGGAACCGCTCAGGCACGCACCGCACCGGGCACGGCCCAGCGGCCCGAGCGCGCGCGGAGGGCGAGGGTGATCAGCCGGGTGGTCATCATGAGCCCGGCGACCGTCCACCACAGGGCGGTGAGCCCCCCGCCCAGCGTGGGCACGAGCAGCGCGACGGGCGCGAACACCGCGAGGGTCACCAGCATCGCCCCGGCCAGATACGTCCCGTCCCCGGCGCCCATCAGCACACCGTCGAGGACGAACACGGCACCGGCGACGGGCTGGGTGACGGCCACGACGAGCAGGACGGGCGTGAGCTGGTCGATCACGGCCTGGTCGGTGGTGAACAGCGGCATGAACAGCGGCCGGACCAGCAGGACCAGCGCGCCGAGCACGACGCCGGAGCCGACCCCCCACTGCACCATGCGCCGGCAGACGGCCCGTGCGCCGGCCTCGTCCTCGGCGCCGAGGTAGCGGCCGATGATGGCCTGCCCCGCGATGGCGATGGCGTCCAGCGCGAAGGCCAGCAGCGACCAGAGCGTGAGGGTGATCTGGTGTGCGGCGACATCGGCGTCGCCGAGGCGGGCGGCGACGGCGGTCGCGATCATCATGACGGCGCGCAGCGAGAGCGTGCGGATCAGCAGCGGTACGCCGGCCCTGCCGCTGGCGCGGATGCCGGCCAGGTCGGGCCGCAGCGGGGCCCCGTGCCGGCGGGCGCCGCGTACGACGACGGTGAGATAGACGGCGGCCATCGTCCACTGCGCGATCACGGTGCCCCAGGCGGAGCCGGCGATGCCCAGCCCGGCCGGGTAGACGAGCAGCAGGTTGAGGACGCCGTTGAGGACGAACCCGCCGACGGCGACGTACAGCGGGGTCCGGGTGTCCTGGAGCCCGCGCAGCACACCGGTGGCGGCCAGCACGATGAGCATGGCGGGGATGCCCAGGGCGCTGACGCGCAGATAGGTGGTGCCGTAGGGGGCTGCCGTCGCGGAGGCGCCGAAGGCGTCGAGGAGCGCCGGGGCCGTGGGCAGGGCGACGGCGACGACGAGCAGGCCGAGCAGCAGGGCGAGCCAGATGCCGTCGACGCCCTGGCGCAGCGCTGCGGACCGGTCCCCGGCGCCGAGCCGGCGGGCGACGGCGGCGGTGGTGGCGTAGGCGAGGAAGACGAAGACGTTGACGCAGGTCTGGAGGAGGGCCGAGGCGACACCGAGGCCGGCGAGCTGCGCGGTGCCGAGGTGGCCGACGATGGCGGAGTCGGCCATCAGGAAGAGGGGCTCCGCCACCAGTGCGCCGAAGGCCGGCAGCGCGAGACCGAGGATCTCCCGGTCGTGCCGGCGCAGCGCCGCACGGCCGGATGGGGGGACGGAGTTCATGGGTTCGATCCAAACATCCACAAGTAATGAGCGCAACTGTGATGTGACGCTTACCGATAGGCGGGTGGCAGCGCTGTGGACACCCTCGGTGACGCTCTTGGGGGCAACCTGCCGGAGTTTTTTCCCCGCACAGGGCGTGGATGACGAAGCAGCAGGTCAGACCGGGTGCGGCGGGAGGCCGCCGGAGTAATCCACAGCGCTGTCCCCCGGGTCGTGCACAGCTTTGGCCGACTTCTCCACAGGACGGGGCCCACTGTCCACAGCCCCCTGTGGATTACGTGATTGGCTGAACCGTCCCGCCCCCCTACCGTGGACCAGCCGACCGCCTCCCGTTTCTCGCTTCTTCACCGTCGCACCGTGACGCCGTAACCGTTGAACGGGCCCGGGTGGCCCTGGCTCCCGGTGGTTCCGGCGCTCCCGGCGTTCCCGGTGGCCCGGGCGTCCCCGGCCGCGTCGGCGATCTGTCAGAGGACTGTCGTAGACCGGCCCGTGGGACGGGAGGAGGTGGCGGGATGACGCAGCAGCCCGAACACGTCGAGGATGCCTGGGCGTCCGGCTTCCCGGAGGAGAGCTTTCCCGCCGCACGGCACCGCTCCGAGGGCAACGGGCAGTCCCGCGGCCCCCGTTCCGGCGACGGCGGCCCGGGCGGCCCCGGCGGGTTCGACGACCAGCACGAGCGCGGCCCCGAAGGTCCTCCCGGCGGGTTCGAACGGGTGCCCCCGCAGGATCTGGAGGCGGAGAAGTCGGTCCTCGGCGGCATGCTGCTGTCCAAGGACGCCATCGCCGACGTCGTCGAGGTCCTCAAGGGCCAGGACTTCTACCGCCCGGCGCACGAGACCGTCTACCAGGCCATCCTCGACCTGTACGCCAAGGGCGAGCCCGCCGACCCGATCACGGTCACGGCCGAGCTGACCCGGCGCGGCGAGATCGCCCGGGTCGGCGGCCCCGGCTACGTCCAGTCCCTCGTCCAGGCGGTGCCGACGGCCGCCAACGCCGAGTACTACGCGGAGATCGTCCACGAACGGGCCGTGCTGCGGCGGCTCGTCGAGGCCGGCACCCGCATCACCCAGATGGGATACGCGGCCGACGGCGACGTCGACGACATCGTCAACTCCGCCCAGGCCGAGATCTACGCCGTCACCGAGCAGCGCACCACCGAGGACTATCTGCCGCTCGGCGACATCATGGAGGGCGCCCTCGACGAGATCGAGGCCATCGGCTCCCGCAGCGGCCAGATGACCGGCGTCCCCACCGGCTTCACCGACCTCGACTCCCTCACCAACGGCCTGCACCCCGGCCAGATGATCGTCATCGCCGCGCGTCCCGCCATGGGCAAGAGCACCCTGGCCCTGGACTTCGCGCGGGCCTGCTCCATCAAGCACACGATGCCGAGCGTGATCTTCTCGCTGGAGATGGGCCGCAACGAGATCGCGATGCGGCTGCTGTCCGCCGAGGCCCGGGTGGCGCTGCACCACATGCGGTCCGGCTCGATGACCGACGAGGACTGGACGCGGCTGGCGCGCCAGATGCCGGCGGTGACGGACGCGCCGCTGTACATCGACGATTCGCCGAACCTGTCGATGATGGAGATCCGCGCCAAGTGCCGCCGCCTCAAGCAGCGCAACGACCTCCAGCTGATCGTCATCGACTACCTCCAGCTGATGCAGACGGGCGGCTCACGGCGTCCGGAGAGCCGGCAGCAGGAGGTCTCCGAGATGTCCCGGAACCTGAAGCTCCTCGCCAAGGAGCTGGAGGTGCCCGTCATCGCCCTCTCGCAGCTCAACCGAGGCCCCGAACAGCGCACGGACAAGAAGCCGATGGTGTCCGACCTGCGGGAATCGGGCTCCATCGAACAGGACGCCGACATGGTCATCCTGCTGCACCGCGAGGACGCCTACGAGAAGGAGTCCCCCCGCGCCGGCGAGGCCGACCTGATCGTCGCGAAGCACCGCAACGGCCCGACGGCCACGATCACCGTCGCCTTCCAGGGCCACTACTCCCGCTTCGTGGACATGGCACAGACCTGAGAACGGGCGCGCGGGTCCGCGGACCCGGGGCCGGGTCTTCGGTCAGTGCGCGCCGGGGGACGGGGTACCGGTGAAGAAGGCGATCAGCTGCCGGGGTGTGGGGTGGTGGCCGACGCGGTGGGCGGCTGCTGTGCCGCGGGGGAAGAGCGCTTTCTCGTAGACGGTGAGGGCCGTCTCGACGTCGTCGGGGTGTGCGGCGAGGGCCTCGCCGAGTGCGGCGCCGTCCTGCATGGCCAGGTTGGCGCCTTCGCCGCTGGGGGCCGAGAGGTGGGCGGCGTCGCCGAGCAGGGTCGCGCCCGGCACCCGCTGCCAGCTGTGGTCGGCGGGCAGGGCGTACAGGGGACGCCAGACCGGTGCGGTTCCGCTCGCGGTGAGGAGGGCGGTGAGTTCCGGCGCCCAGCCGCCGAACTCCTCAGCGACGCGTGCGGTGGCCGCGGCGGTGTCGGTGAAGTCGACGGCGGTGAACCAGTCCCGGGGCCTGGTCACGGTGAGGTGGGCGTGCAGGGTTCCGTCCTTCTCCCGGTGCGCCACCAGCCAGCTGCCGTGCCGGTCGCGGTCGAGCGCGCAGAGCGTTCCCCCGCCGACGGCCCGCGCCGCT
>NZ_BJMM01000015.1 GCF_006539165.1 Streptomyces cacaoi
CACACCAGGGATGGCGTCCGGGATCAGGTGGGCTCCCCCGCCGACGGCGATCAGCGGCAGTTCGCCTCGGGAGGTCTTGATTCTGTCGGCAAGGATGCTGAACTGCTCGTCGACGTGGGCCAGCACCTCCTCCACGGAATCGTCGGTGAGGCTCACGAGCGACGGATCGCCGAACTGAGCGCGCCGGGAGGCCACGCTGATGTCGCTGAGAGTGAGTGTGTTTCCGCCGTAGACGAGCGCTTCCTCGGTGATCCGGTAGCCCACGCTGTCGGGGCCGACCTGGGGCGGACTCGTCGAGCCGACGATCGTGCCGCCGCCGATTCCCACCGAGATCAGGTCGGCCATGCGGTAGTTGGTACGCACGCCGCCGACCTCGACGGCCAGTGCGGACTCGCGGGGGAACCCATCGACGAGCAGACCGACATCCGTCGAAGTGCC
The DNA here is from genome assembly GCF_006539165.1 of Streptomyces cacaoi. Taxonomy (GTDB): domain Bacteria; phylum Actinomycetota; class Actinomycetes; order Streptomycetales; family Streptomycetaceae; genus Streptomyces; species Streptomyces cacaoi. Next base: position 439 of record NZ_BJMM01000015.1, read on the forward strand.
GCCGACATCCATGACGATGGCGTTGTCGACCCCCGAGAGGTAGGCGGCTCCCCGCATGGAGTTGGTGGGTCCGGATCCGATGGTCATCACCGGCCGACGCACGGCTCCGTCCGCAGTCATGAGGGTTCCGTCGTTCTGCGTGAAGAACATCTCGGCGGTGATGCCATGGTCGGCCAGCGCGCCGGTGAGGCCGTCGCGGGCCGTCCGTGCGACGTCGACGAGGGCGCTGTTGAGGATCGCTGAGTTCTCGCGCTCCAGGAGGCCGAGTCCGCTGACCTCGTGGGAGGCAGTGATCATGGCGTCCTCTCCGAGCACGCCCCGGAGGATCGCGACCGCCTGGAGCTCGTGGTCAGCGTTGATCGGCGAGTTCATGGCTACGACCGCGACGCCGTCGACGTCACGACACTGTTCAGCGAACTTCGTCACGGCTTCACCGTCGAGGGGGACGAACACGCGCCCATCGACGTCGTGACCTCCTCGAACAATCTCCACCGGGCCTCGTACGACATCCACGAGATCTTCCGGCCACTCCGCGAACGGCGGAATTGCGCGAGTGGCCGGAGCGCCGATCCGCAGAAGTGCCACACGGCCGAGTCCGGACCGGCGGATGATGGCGTTCACCGGATGCGTGGTGCCCAGCATGACTTGTCCGACCGCCGTGCCGTCGACCTCTGAGAGCACGCCGACAAGAGCTGCCCGGATGCCCTCGAACACATCCGGCGACGTGGGTGCCTTGTGCCAGGCCAAGACATCGCCGTCCTGATGGACGACAGCGACGTCGGTGTTCGTCCCTCCGACGTCGATACCGATTCGAAGCTCCTTCATGCCGTTGCTCCCTCAAAGAAGTGGACGTAGTCCAGGTCGTATCCGAATGCGCGCGGCCCGACCAGGTCGATGGCTTCGGGCGTCAGCCACCGCTCGTGCGCCGGAGTCGCCAGGACGTGCAGCCGCTGGCCGTAGGCGAGGCCGTCGGTGAGCACGGCTTGTGCAGTTTCCACGTCAAGGGTCGTGATCAGGTCAGGGCTGGTCACGACGGGGCGACCGTTCTCGAGCGCGACCAGGTTCTCGTTCTGGAAGTCCAGACGCATGATCCGGTCGGAGTCCTCCACATGCTCAAGCGTGACGGTGCCGAGATTCCAGCCGCCCTCGGTGCGCCGTTCGAGGTCGATCACCTTGCCGGTGAAGACGATCCTGCCCTCGCAGAACTCCAGGAGGTCGTCGTAGCCGTTCCCGGCTCCACCGGCGACCGCGCGGAGGCGCTTGCCGATCTCGTGACAGTAGGTCAGCGAACCGATGATGGAGGTTTCCTGCACGCGCTGTGCGGTCATCGGGTACATCGCCGCTACGGCCATCATTCCCATCTGGACCAGCGTCGCTCGGGTGATCCGCTCGACCTCGTAGTTGTCGACGCCTTCGATCAGCACCACGTTGCCCTTCGTGTCGGCAACCACACCCGGCGAAGCCGGCACGCCTTCCAGCTGCCAGAGCGTCATCTCGACCTTGGGGAAGCACCGACGCATCCCGTCGGCGTCGATCGCCGGCAGACCCAGCTCGGCAGCTGCGGCGACAGGCAAGACGGCGTTGCCGCCGCCAAGCTCGGCGGCCATCAGCGCGACCGCCTTGCGCCCGAGGCGCTTCTCGAGTGCCCGGACCGCGATTCGCCACTCGGAGCCCTCGAAGAACCTCTCGATGAGCGCGGTCGGCGCGCCACCAGCCCCGACCGGAATCACCAGTCCATCGGCGGGCAGGTCGTCCGGCTGCACGATGGGAACGGGGCCGTATCGCCTCACCGCGTCCTTGACCATCAACATGGGGATATGCGGACCCCATCCGCCGCCGGCGCCCAGGACGGCAGCCCCGGCCACGAAGTCGTCGATGTTGTCGAGCGTTACTGCTTTCATGAATCCTCCTCGTGTGGCACCAGCAAACCGATTGTTGGCAGATCGCGCAGCGGTCGGAGACCACATGTGGAGGTCCTTGGCAGTGCAGACTGCCCACCGCACGGCACAAGCTCCATCCCACTGTCAGGGCAGCTCCAGCACGGCGATGGGCATTGCGCCTCGTCGCAACCGTCCGAGGGCACGCATCCGGTTCTGATCACGAACCAGGCCAGGGTCGACCTCGCCCGAGCCCGGTTGCTGCGCGAGGAACTCGACGGCGCTCAGGCCGCGTTGGACCCGGTGTTCCTTGTGCCCGCGGAATGGCGAGGAGCCGGCATCGTCGAGCGCATGGCTGCCGTGCGGACCCAGCTGTGCCATCCACGGTTCAACCACGTGGGGGCGAAGCGACCGCCCTCGGTGAGCGGATCGAGGAGTTCAGTGCTGCTGCCGCTGCTCACAAACTCGGTGCGGAGACGCTCTCGGCCCTCGACAGTTGGGCAGTCAGGGCCCCAACGCGAGCCAGAATCGCGGCTTCCTTCGCTGGTGAGATGCCCGTCCCTGCGTGGGTCCGCCACAAGGGCAGTTCTGTCCACTGCTTCACCTGGTGGGCGGTCAACAGGTCGTCGGGGGCCCAGGTGAGGTGCCCTCGCCGTCCTGTCACCTCCACACACGCTGAAAGGAGTCCGCTCATCGTGTCGTGGCCGATGGGGGCGACGACGTTGAAGGTCCCTGGCAGCCGGGTTGCGGCATGGTCAAGCGCGAACTCGGCAACGTTGCGGACGTCGATGGGCTGGATCGACTGCGCTGGATCGCCGGGGGCGAGGATCGTGCCCCCTCGCGATGCTCGCTGAAGCCACCACGGCAAGCGGCCGACGTACTCCCCCGGACCGGAAGGGGCTGGACGACCACAGCTCCATCAAGGTCGCGGCCGACCGGTACGGACCCTGACACAGGACGGGCGCGAGCGGTGCCGACACGTGGTGGGCACCGCGTGCGCGCCGTACGTCAGGCAGAGGCTCAGCTCAGACCGTGCTTGCTCAGCACCCGCTGCTGGGCCGACGTCAACTTCAGGGGGAAGAAGACGTAGCAGACACCGCCCGAACCGCCCAGGACCTTGCCGGAGGCGTCCTTGCGCTTCGTCCGCAGCCAGATGTTCTCGAACTGCCGGCGTTTGTAGATGTGGCGGACCGACGGATTGTCGGGGGACGCGGGGTCGTTGGCGATGACGTCGCCGGAGGCGGTGAAGCCGATGACGGTCATCAGGTGGCCCGCTGTGCCGTAGCCGGCGCCGTCGAGTTCGGACTCGATGAAGGACTGCGAGGTGATCAGCGGGATGCCCGCGGCGATGAACTCCTCCGCGTCGTTGAGGGAGTCGAGGCGGGTCACGACGGCCTGCATGTCGCGGTACGTCGCGGCGTACGCGGTGTTGAAGGGCCAGTTGCCGCAGCCGTTGTACTGGTAGTCGAAGGTGTGCCGGGCCGCGTGGCAGACCTGCGGGTCGGCGTAGTCCGGGTCGACCCAGGCGAGGTCCTCCTCGGTGGGCCGGCGCCCCCAGTACTCGACGATCATCTGGGCGGACGTGGGGCTGCACCACGCCTCTCCCCCGTTGTCGTACTCGGGGTACTGCCCCTTGTGGATCTCCTGGGAGTAGCGCGGCACCTTCAGCTCCACGGCACGGCCGAGGCCCGGTTCGGACTCCGGCACCTCGAAGCGGGCCGGTACGTCGGAGGCCATGACCGCGGCCCGCCACACGGTCGGGGTGGCCTCGCTGCCGGGGGCGCGGCAGAGCGTGAGGCGCAGCCGGAGGGAGGCGAGGCGCAGTCCGCCGGAGAGGTCGTCGACGGCGAGGGTGTCGGTGGAGACGGTGCTCTTCCCGTCGCCCTGGTCGTCGACGGAGGTGCGGCGCGGGACGTCGGCGCCGTCGCCCGACGTCCAGACGCCCATCGTGTACCAGGGGGTCTCGGTGCCGTCCGAGTAGGTGCCGCGCAGTTCGACCCGGATCCATGTTCCGGCGGGCGTGTGCGCGTTCCAGGAGGCGATGGCCTCGCCCGCGGGGACGGCCGGTTCGTACGCCGGAGAGGTCCAGGTGGCGTACTCCCAGGTGGCGCCCTTGCCGGTGTGCGGGTCGCGGTAGTCGACGGTGCCGGCCGGGCGCGCGAGGACGATGCCGGGGCGGGATCCGTCGGCCGGGGCCGTCCCGCGGGCACGGCCCGAGCTCCAGTCCCGCCGGGAGGACCAGGTACGCAGGTCCACGTGTGGTTCCTTCCTGCCGGGCCGGGTGCGGGCGGGGGCGCGGGGGTGGCCGGGCGCGGGGGCGCCGGGGCCGGCACCGGCACCCGGTCGGCCGTCGGCCGCCAGTGCGGGGCCGGAGGCGGAGACGGACGCCGCCGAGGCGGCGACGGCGACGGCGGCGGTGAGTACGGTGCGGCGGGCGGCGGGTCTGCTGCTGGTCATGCGGGGTGCCCCCAGTCCTCGGTGCGGTGCGGTGCGGTTCTCGCGTGGTTCTCGCTCGGCTCTCGGCTCGGTGCTCGGGTCCCGGTCCGGCCCGGTGCTCGCTCGTCTCGCTCGGCTTCCGGTTCCGGGTGCTCGGTTTCGTCTCTTCCTCGGTGCTCGGATCCCGGTCCGGCCCGGTCTCGGGTCCGGACCGGCTCTCGTCGGGTTGTCTTCGGGCTCTCGTCGGTACGGGTGCGGTGGCTGTTCGGGTCGGTCGTGGTGGCCCGGACGGTGTCGGCGGAAGCCCACTATCGCCGCTCCCCGTGGCCCGTGCCACACCTGCGGCACACCCGAGCGCACACACTTCGGCCCGCCCCGGGCACGCGCCTCCGCGCAGGCCCCGCTCCCGCCGGGCCCCCGGCGCGGCAGGTGTACCTGTTCTGCCGCGTACGCTGGGGTGATGCCGTCCTTCACCTCGCTCGAAGCGTTCGCCCGGCTGGTGCCGCGGTTGGCTCCGTCGTGCGGGCCGGTGCGGCTCGTCGGGGTCGACGGGTACGCCGGGTCGGGGAAGACGACGCTGGCGGGGCGGCTGGCGGGGCTGTGCGGTGGGGCGCCCGTGGTGCACCTGGACGACATCGCCGAGCACGGTGCGCTGTTCGACTGGACGGAGCGGTTCGTCACAGAGGTGCTCACGCCCCTGGAGCGGGGGGAGAGCGCGCGCTACGGGGTCTACGACTGGGTGAAGCGGACCCGGGAGCGGACGTCGGTGGTGTGCCCGGCGCCGGTCGTCCTCGTGGAGGGAGTGGGCGCGGGGCGTGCGGCGCTGCGCTCCTCTCTGGCCTGCCTGTTGTGGATGGATGTGCCGCGCGCGACGGCGTGGCGGCGCGGCCGGGAGCGGGACGGGGCCGCTCAGGCGGAGTTCTGGGCGGGCTGGATGCCGGCGGAGCGGGCGCATTTCGCGGCGGATCCGTCGCGCCCGTTCGCGGATTTTCTCGTGCGCGAAACGGTCACTTCCGGACGGGAAACGGGCAGCCGTCCTGCCCGGCAGGAGGGTGGTGCGGCCGTTCCGGAAGGTCCGTTCGGGGAGTTCCCGGTGCCCGGATACGAGGTGTTCGAGGGGCCGGGGCGGGCAGCGGGAGGACCCGTGGATCTCACGCTTCGTATAACAAGCGGGAGTTGAGACCGATCTTCTTGTGCCTCTCGGGCCGACCGGCTTGACCGGCGCCCCCGGGACCGATTACGTTTCCAACAAGCGGTCTACGCAGGCCGCCTGTAGACACGAAGCCCCCGGTTGTTCCCCCGTGACCGGGGGCTTCGTTCTGCTCTCCCGGCCCCAAGCGGAAGCGCTCAGCCGCGTTTTGCTCACTCTTCGTGTTGCTTCCTGGGGCCGGTGCGATGCCGCTTCCGGGGCTCTCCGGCGGGCCGTCCGCCGCCCTCGACGGCGCCTGCGCACGGCGGGTGCCCGGCCCGCACACACCGGTCCATCGGGGCCGTACACCTCCCTTCGGCCGGGGACGACACGCGGGTACGATGCGGAACAGCGCGGGAACCCCGGGTGATAACCGGCAGACGACGGGGGACGTTTTCGTGGGGGACGTGAGGAACTTCGGCACACAGGACCCCCAGGGCCTGTATGCCCCGGCCGAACTCGCCTGGCTGCGCGGTGTCGACGCGTACACGGTCGGCGGGTACGCCCAGGCCGAGGAGGAGTTCCGGACGGCCGTGCGCCTCGATCCGGGTATGGCGGACGCCTGGCTCGGTCTGCACGCGCTGCGCGCGGAGACGGCGACGGCGCTGCTGCGCATGTACCACCACCGCGACCGCTTCGGCGAGCAGCGCTCCCGGCACGCCCGTACGCTCAACTCCTGGTACTGGCTGGGCTGGTGGGTGCAGCCGGTGCTGGAGAACCGGCGCGATCTGCTGCTGGCGCACGCCTCGCACTGGCTGGACGGCCGTCATGTCGCCGAGCTGGACCGCGCGTTGGCCTCGTGCCCGCCCGTGGACGCGGATCCGCAGGTGCGCTTCCTGCACGCGTGCCGCGCCTATCTGACCAAGGACTGGGAGGGGCTCGTCGCCCACACCGAGTCGCTGGTGGACGATCCGCTGCTGGGCATCGAGGCGGGCCTGTTCGCGGGGATGGCCCGGGTCCGGCTGGAGATGTACGGGCAGGCGGAGCCGCTGCTGGCCGCGGCGTTGATGCGCTGCCGCAGCGAGCAGCCGCAGCGCAAGGAGCTGCGGTACTGGCTGGCGCGGGCCCGGGAGGGCACGGGCCGCAGCGCGGCGGCGCTGCCGCTGTACCGGGCGGTGCACAGGATCGACGCGTCGTTCATGGACACGGCGGCGCGGCTGACGGCGATCGCCGACGGCGAGGCGGCGGGCGGCGCGGAGGACGTGGCGACGGGCCTGCTGTCGGGCGGACGGGACGGCGGTGCCCGGGAGTTGTCCGACCGGGCGGGCGATCCGCTCACCGAGCCGGCCGACCCGGCGGACCCGGGGCAGCCGGCCGACCCGGGCCGGGCGGGCGGCGCCGCGCCGTCGGGTGCCGCGGCACCGGGCGACGCGTTCGGCGGTCAGCCGTACGGCACGCCCGGGGAGTACGTGCCGGGCGCCGGTGAGGGCCCGGAGCCCCTGGAGCCGGGGCCCGGCCCGGACGGGGACGGGCTGCGGCTGGAGGACACGGGCGATCCGGCGGAGCCGGTCCGGGTGGACACGGGAGCGGTGCGCGCGCTCACCTCGCCCGGCGGCGGCCGGTACCCGGACGCGGGCCTGCCGAGCGGCCCCGCCGATCCGGTGCTGCTGAAGCAGGCGCTGGACGAGCTGGAGCGGATGGTCGGGCTGGAGCCGGTCAAGCGTCAGGTGCGGGCGCTGTCGGCGCAGTTGCGGATGGCGCGGCTGCGTGCGGGGCAGGGCCTGCCGGTGCAGCCGCCGAAGCGGCACTTCGTCTTCTCGGGCCCGTCGGGCACGGGCAAGACGACCGTCGCCCGGATACTCGGCCGCGCGTTCTACGCGCTGGGGCTGCTGGGCGGCGACCATCTGGTGGAGGCGCAACGGGCCGATCTGGTGGGCGAGTTCCTGGGGCAGACGGCGGTGAAGGCCAACGAGCTGATCGATTCGGCGCTGGGCGGTGTGCTGTTCGTCGACGAGGCGTACGCGCTGTCGAACTCCGGTTACACGAAGGGCGACGCGTACGGGGACGAGGCGCTCCAGGTGCTGCTGAAGCGCGCGGAGGACAACCGGGATCAGCTGGTGGTGATCCTGGCCGGCTATCCGGAGGGCATGGACCGGCTGCTGGCCGTCAACCCGGGGCTGTCCTCGCGGTTCACCACGCGGGTGGACTTCCCCAGCTACCGGCCGATGGAGCTGACGGCGATCGGCGAGGTGCTGGCGGCGGACAACGGCGACGTGTGGGACGAGGAGGCGCTGGAGGAGCTGCGCAGCATCAGCGGGCACGTCGTCGACCAGGGCTGGATCGACGAGCTGGGCAACGGCCGCTTCCTGCGCACGCTGTACGAGAAGAGCTGCGCCTACCGCGATCTGCGGCTGTCGGGCTACGCGGGCACCCCGTCGCGGGACGATCTGGCGACGCTGCGGCTGCCCGATCTCATGCAGGCGTACGGCGAGGTGCTCTCGGGCCGCGGTCCCGAGGGTCCGCGGCCGGGTCCGCCCGGTCCGCCGTCCCCGTCCCCGGACTGACTCCGCGCGCCGCGGGCACCCGGGGCGCGGCGTGCGCCGGGTCGTGCACCTGGCCGACGAGCGTCTCCAGGACGTCCTCCAGCGCGGCCAGCCCCTGGAGCCGCCCGGCGGCGTCGACGACGGCGGCGAGGTGGGCGCCGCCGTCCCGCATCGCGCCGAGGGCGTCGTCGAGGGGCAGTTCGCCGCGCAGCGTCGTCATGGGGCGCCACAGGTGCGCGGGGACGGCGCGGTCGTGCTCCTCCAGGTCGAGGACGTCCTTGACGTGGAGGTAGCCGAGGAAGCCTCCGTCGGTCGCGCGGACGGGGAAGCGGGAGAAGCCGGTGCGTACCGTCAGCTCCTCGACCTGGCGCGGGGTGACGGCGGCGTCCACCGTCACCAGTCCGGCGGGGGCGAGGAGGACGTCGGTCAGCCGCCGGGAGCCCAACTCCAGGGCGCCGCCGAGGCGTTCGTGCTCGTCGCGGTCGAGGAGCCCGGCCTCGCGCGCGTCGTCGACCATCCGGCCCAGCTGTTCGCTGGTGAAGACGGCCTCGACCTCGTCCTTGGGCTCGACGCGGAACGCCCGCAGCACGAGGGCGGCGCAGGCGCCCAGCGCGGCGGTCGCCGGCCGGGTGAGCCGGGCGAAGGCCACCAGCGCGGGCGAGAGCCACAGCGCGGTGCGTTCGGGGGCGGCCATGGCGAGGTTCTTGGGGACCATTTCGCCGATGACGAGGTGGAAGAAGACGACGACGGCCAGCGCCAGGACGTAGCCCAGCGGGTGCACGAGGGCGTCGGGCAGATGCACCGCGTGGAAGCAGGGCTCCAGCAGGTGCGCGACGGTCGGCTCGGCGACGGCGCCGAGGGTCAGGGAGCAGACGGTGATGCCGAACTGGGCGGCGGCCATCATCTGCGGCAGGTTCTCCAGCCCGCGCAGCGCCCGCCGGGCGCGTGCGGAGCCGTCGGCGGCCAGCGGCTCGATCTGGCTGCGGCGCACGGAGACCAACGCGAACTCGGCGCCGACGAAGAAGCCGTTGGCCAGCACCAGCGCCGCGGCGAACAGCAGTTGCAGCAGGCTCATCGCGCCACCGCCCCGTGCCGCCCTGCGGGCCGTGCCGCGGCCGGGGTGCGGGCGCGGCCACCGGCGACCACCCGGACGCGTTCGGCGCGGTGGTGGGCGACGCGCCGCACCCGCAACTGCCAGACGCGTACGGCCCCTTCGGCGGCGCCGTCGGGGGCGCGCAGCTCCACGGTGTCGCCGGGCGAGGGGATACGGCCGAGCAGATCGGCGACGAGGCCCGCCACGGTCTCGTAGGGCCCCTCGGGCGCTTCCAGGCCGATGGCGCGCAGGGCTCCGACCCGGCAGCCGCCGTCGGCCTCCCAGGCGGGCCGGCCCTCGGCGCCCGGGGGCGCGGGGGCGAGGGTGGGCGCCTCGTCGCGCAACTGGCCGTCGTGCTCGTCGCGTACGTCGCCGACGATCTCCTCGACGATGTCCTCCAGGGTGACGACGCCCGCGGTGCCGCCGTACTCGTCGACGACGACGGCGATGGGCTGCCGGCTGCGCAGCCGCTCCAGCAGCGGCCGTACGGGGAGCGACTGCGGCACGAGCAGCGGGCCGACGGCGATCCGGGCGACGGGGGTGTGCAGCCGCCGCTGCGCGGGGACGGCGAGGGCGTCCTTGAGGTGGACCATGCCGGTGACCTCGTCGAGCCCGTCCCGGTAGACGGGGAAGCGGGACAGCCCGGTGGCCCGGGTGAGGTTGAGGACGTCCTGCGCGGTGGCCTGTGCCTGGAGGGCGCTGACGCGGACGCGCGGGGTCATCACGTGCTGCGCGGTGAGTCCGCCCAACGCGAGGGTGCGGACGAACAGTTCGGCGGTGTCCTGTTCGAGGGCGCCGGCCCGGGCCGAGTGCCGGGCGAGGGAGTCGAGTTCGCCGGGGGTCCGCGCGGAGGCCAGCTCGTCGGCGGGCTGCACTCCGAACAGCCGCACGATGCGGTTGGCGGCGGCGTTGAGGCCGGCGATGACGGGCCGGAGCAGTGCGGCGAACAGCCACTGCGGCCGGGCGACGAAGCGGGCCACGGCCAGCGGCCGGGACACCGCCCAGTTCTTCGGGACGAGTTCGCCGACGACCATCTGCACGGCCGAGGCGAGGAGCATGCCGCCCACCACGGCGGTGCCGCCGACCGCGCCGCTCGGTATCCCGGCGGCCGTCAGCGGCCCGTCCAGCAGCCGCGCGAGGGCGGGTTCGGCGAGCATGCCGGTGACGAGCGAGGTCAGGGTGATGCCGAGCTGGGTGCCGGACAGCTGGAAGGAGAGTTCGCGCAGGGACCGTACGACGGCCCGGGCGGCCCGGTCGCCCCGCGCGGCGGCCTGTTCGGCCTCGGGTCTCTCGACGGTGACGAGCCCGAACTCGGCGGCGACGAAGAAGCCGTTGGCGAGGATGAGCACAAAGGCCGCGGCGAGCAGCGCCATCGGGAGGGTCGTGTCCGTCATGCCACGGCCTCCGCACGACCGGCTGCCACGGCGCTCGTACTGCTGGACGTTCCGTCCATCGCGGGAGGTGGTCACTCCTCGGGTCGCAGGGGCCCGCGAGGGTGCGGGGGCGGCTCTTGCCTGCGCCCAGAGTAGTCACGGGCCCGGTGGCCGCGAAGCCGCTGCGGCCCGCTTCCGGGCTTCCCGGCTTCCCGCGTTCACGCCCGGGCGGGGTGCGGCGTCCGCCCGGGCGTCAACGCGCGCCGGTTCAGCGGTCGGTGGCGGGCCCGGCCCCGTGGTGCTCGACCAGGGCGCGCAGGGCGCGGGCGTCCCGCAGGGCCTGCTGTTTGGCGATGCCCGGCTGGATGCCCATGGCGGCCATGCTGGTGCCGTCGGCCAGGTCCAGCGCGACCCAGGGGTCGCCGGGGCGCAGATGGACGCCGAGAACCTCCGCCCATTCGAGGCGGCGCTTGGTGGTGAGGTTGACGACGGTGAGGCCGCCCTCGTCCGCCGTGACGCGGGGCCGGCTCAGCAGGACGAGCACGGCGAGGAACAGCGCGGCGGTGAACACGAAGCTGGCCCGTTCGCCGCCGCCGATCTCCAGCAGGAAGGAGATACCGGTGATGACGACGAAGGCGAGGACGCCGACGGTCAGCAGCACCACACGGGTGACGGTGGGCCGGAACGTGACCGGGAGGGCGGGGAGTCGGGACGCGGAGGGCGTCGAGGGTGTCGAAGACATGGGAGGCGTCGAAGGCATGGGGTTCGCAGAGGTCGGGGTCGGCTCTTCGGGTCCGCTGCTGTGCACCGCACTCACAGCCGGCAGGCGTGGATGCCGGTGGTGAGGATGGCGCGGGCGCCCAGCTCGTAGAGGTCGTCCATGATGCGCTGCGCCTCCTTCGTACGGACCATGGAGCGCACGGCGACCCAGCCCTGGTCGTGCAGCGGGGAGACGGTGGGCGACTCCAGGCCCGGGGTGAGGGCGACGGCCTGTTCCAGGTGTTCGGCGCGGATGTCGTAGTCCATCATCACGTAGGCACGGGCCACCAGGACGCCCTGGAGGCGGCGCAGGAACTGCTGGACCTTCGGGCCGTCGGAGCCCTCGCCGGTGCGGCGCACGACGACGGCCTCGGACTCCAGGATGGGCTCGCCGACGATCTCCAGACCGGCGTTGCGCAGCGAGGTGCCGGTCTCCACGACGTCCGCGATGACCTGGGCGACGCCCAGTTCGATGGCGGTCTCCACGGCGCCGTCGAGGTGCACGACGGAGGCGTCGATGCCGCGCTCCTTCAGGTGGGCGGCGACGATGCCCTCGTAGGAGGTGGCGATCGTCAGCCCGTTCAGGTCCGCCATCTCCTCGACGGTGCCGGGCTTGGCGGCGAATCGGAAGGTGGAGCGGGCGAAGCCGAGCGGCAGGACCTCCTCCGCCTCGGCGCCGGAGTCGAGCAGCAGATCGCGGCCGGTGATGCCGATGTCGAGCTTGCCGGAGCTGACGTAGATGGCGATGTCGCGGGGGCGCAGATAGAAGAACTCGACCTCGTTCTCCGGGTCGACGGCCACGAGTTCCTTGGACGCCTTGCGCTGCTGGTAGCCGGCCTCATGCAGCATCTCCCCCGCAGGGCCGGAGAGGGAACCCTTGTTGGGGACGGCGATGCGCAGCATGATGCGGCCTTTCTCGGACGGGGAAGGTGCGGGGGGGGGTGCAGAGTGTGCGGGGGTGCGGGCTGTGCGGCGCGGGACGTGGGGCACCGGCGGCCCGCCCCTGCTCGGGCCGGGCTCGGCCCGTGCTCAGGGCAGGGCCCGGGTCGTGCTCGGGTGGTGCTCAGGTCGTGCTCAGAGGTGAGCGTATACGTCGTCCAGGGAGATGCCCCGGGCGGCCATGAGGACCTGGAGATGGTAGAGGAGCTGCGAGATCTCCTCGGCGGTGCGCTCCTCGCCCTCGTACTCGGCGGCCATCCACACCTCGGCGGCCTCTTCGACGATCTTCTTGCCGATGGCGTGCACGCCGAGCGAGGCGAGTTCCGCGGTGCGGGAGGTGGTGGGGTCGCCGGTGGCGGCCTTGTGCTGGAGCTCGGCGAAGAGCTGCTCGAATGTCTTGTTGGCCATGGTGGTCCCAGCCTACGCGTTGGCGACCTGCGGCTATCGCCAGGGTTCGGCGACGGAGCGCAGGGTCGTCGCGGTGGCCACGGCGGCCGTCACCGCCTCGTGCCCCTTGTCCTCGGCCGAGCCCGGCAGGCCGGCGCGGTCGAGGGCCTGCTGCTCGGTGTCGCAGGTCAGCACGCCGAAACCGACGGGGACGCCGGTGCGCACGGAGACCTCCGTCAGGCCCTGGGTGACGCCCTGGCAGACGTAGTCGAAGTGCGGGGTGCCGCCGCGGATGACGACGCCGAGCGCGACGATCGCGTCGTAGCCGCGGTCGGCGAGGACCTTCGCGACGACGGGCAGCTCGAAGCTGCCGGGGACGCGCAGCAGCGTCGGCTCGTCGATGCCCAGCTCGCGCAGGGCGCGTACGGCGCCGTCGACGAGCCCGTCCATCACCTGTTCGTGCCACTGCGCGGCGATGACGGCGACGCGCAGGTCGCCGCAGTTCTTCACGGTCAGTTCGGGTGCGCCCTTGCCGCTCACGGTGCTCCTCGTGCTCCTCGTGTCCGGGGTGTGCCGGGTGTCAGGGTGTGCCGGGTGTTCGGGGTCGGTGCGGGTGTCCGGGGTATTCCGGCACGCTTCAGGGTGTGCGGGGTTTTTCGGGGTGTTCCGGGGTGTGCCGGGGTGTGCCGGTGTCCGGGGCTCACTGGCTGCCGCACGGGGAGGTGTGTCCGGCCTCCAGCCACGGCAGGTCGTGCCCCATACGGTCCCGCTTGGTACGCAGGTAGCGCAGGTTGTGCTCGCCCGCCTGGACGGGCATCGGCTCCCGGCCGGTGACCCGCAGCCCGCCGCGGACCATGGCGGCCGTCTTGTCCGGGTTGTTCGTCATCAGCCGCACCGAGCGCACCCCGAGGTCGGTGAGGATCTGCGCGGCGGCGGCGTAGTCCCGGGCGTCGGCGGGCAGGCCCAGCTCCAGATTGGCGTCGAGGGTGTCGCGCCCGCGCTCCTGGAGTTCGTAGGCGCGCAGCTTGGACAGCAGCCCGATGCCGCGCCCCTCGTGGCCGCGCAGATAGAGGACGACGCCGCGGCCCTCGCGCTGTACCCGTTCAAGGGACGCTTCGAGCTGGGGCCCGCAGTCGCAGCGCTGGGAGCCGAACACGTCCCCGGTCAGGCACTCGGAGTGCACCCGCACCAGGACGTCCTCGCCGCCGTCCGGATCGTCGGGCCCGCCGGTGGCGCCGACGGACAGCGCGATGTGCTCGACGCCGTCGACGGTGGAGCGGTAGCCGTAGGCGTGGAAGGTGCCGTGCCGGGTGGGCAGCCGCGTCGTCGCCTCCCGGCGGACGGTGGGCTCGGCCGAGCGCCGGTAGGCCACGAGGTCCTCGATGGAGATGACGCGCAGCCCGTGCTTGTACGCGAACGGGACCAGCTCGGGCAGCCGCAGCATCTCGCCGTCCTCGCCGGCGATCTCGACGATGGCGGCGGCGGGCCGCAGCCCGGCCAGCCGGGCCAGATCGACCCCGGCCTCGGTGTGGCCGGGCCGGGCGAGGACCCCGCCGGGCCGGGCACGCAGCGGAAAGGCGTGGCCGGGGCGGACGAAGTCCTCAGGGGTGGTGTCGGGGTCGGCGAGCAGCCGGATGGTGGTGGCGCGGTCGGCGGCGGAGATGCCGGTGGTGACGCCGTGTGCGCCGGTGGCGTCGACGGAGACGGTGAAGGCCGTGCCCATGGACTCGGTGTTGCGCTCGACCATCTGCGGCAGGGCGAGCCGGTCGACGTCCGCCGGGTCCATGGGGGTGCAGATCAGGCCCCGGCACTCGCTCATCATGAAGGCGACGATCTCCGGGGTGATCAGCTCGGCGGCCACCACCAGATCGCCCTCGTTCTCCCGGCTCTCGTCGTCGACGACCACCACGGGCCGGCCGGCCGCGATGTCCCGCACGGCCTCCTCGACGGGGTCGAGGACGAGCCCGGTGCCGGGGTCGGTCCCGGCCGCGCCGTCCGCGGCGCCGGCGGCCCGGGCGGGACGGGGGAACGGAGGCGTTCCGGCGGGCTCGGGCCCCTCGGGGAACTCGGGTTGCGCGGTCATGGGCGTAACTCCTTTGCTCTGTGCTCGTGGCGCGGGGCGGGGCTCGCGGGGCGGGGCGGGCGCCCCGCTCGCCGCGCGGCTCACAGCGCCGCCCCCGCCGGCTCGGCCCCGGTCCGCTCGGCCGCGGCGAGCACCGCGGCATCCACCCGGGAGCGCTGCCACCACGAGCGCAGCCCCCACAGGACGAGCCCGAGGTAGACGACGTAGACGAGGCCGGAGAAGGCCAGCCCGCTGCTGAAGGCCAGCGGGACGCCGACCACGTCGACGAGCAGCCAGGCGAACCAGAACTCGACCAGGCCGCGCGCCTGGGCCACCATCGCCGCGAGGGTGCCGACGAAGATGTAGGCGTCCGGCCACGGGTTCCAGGACAGCTGCGGCACGAGGCCGAACAGCCAGCCGACGGCGAGGGTGCCGACCAGCGTGCCCAGCGCCAGCACGCCGCGTTCGCGCCAGCTCGCGAACCGCACGGCTATGGAGCCGTCCTGCGCCTGCTGGTGCCCGCGCCGCCACTGCCGCCAGCCCCACAGCGCGACGACGATCACCAGCAGCTGTTTGCCGACGCCGCCCGCCAGATGGGCGTAGGCGAAGGCGCCGACGAGGATCAGGCCGGAGAGCAGCTGCGCCGGCCAGGTCAGGATGGAGCGGCGCCAGCCCAGGGCGAGCGCCACGAGACCGATGGTGTTGCCGAGCATGTCCGACCAGAGGATGTGCTGGCCGAGAACGGCGAACGCCTGGCTGTTGAGCCATTCCAGGACGCTCACCGGACCGCTTCCTTCCGGGACGCCGCGGCACCGTCCCCGGCGTTCCCGCTGTCCCTGCCGCCCCCGCTGTCCCCGCCGCCCGTCCCGGCGTGGCCGAGCAGCCGCTCCACGTACTTGGCGAGGACGTCGACCTCCAGGTTGACGGGGTCGCCGGGCTGTTTGGTGCCGAGGGTGGTCAGCGCGAGCGTGGTCGGGATGAGGGAGATGGTGAAGCGGTCCTCGGCGGCGTCGACGACGGTGAGGCTGACCCCGTCGACGGTGATCGAGCCCTTCTCGACGACGTACCGGGCCAGCGCACCGGGCAGGGTGACGGTGATGTCGGTGCCGCCGGCCGTCTCGCGGCGCTCGGCGATGGTGCCGGTGCCGTCGACGTGTCCCTGCACGAGGTGGCCGTCGAGCCGCCCGCCGAACGCCAGCGGCCGCTCCAGGTTGACGGGCGCGCCTTCGGTGAGCGAGCCGAGGACGGAGCGGTGCAGCGTCTCGGCCATCACATCCGCGGTGAACTCCCCGTCCTCGCTGGTCACCACGGTGAGGCAGACCCCGTTGACGGCGATCGAGTCCCCGTGGCGTACGCCCTCGGTGACCTTCGGGCCGCGCAGCCGCAGCCGCGCCTGCTCGCCCAGGTCCTCGACGGCGAGAACCTGTCCCAGCTCTTCCACGATTCCGGTGAACACGTCAGGACTCCTCGTTCGCTGTGGTGGACGGCCGGTGGCCGGCCCGCGCGGGCGGCGCCGGGTGGCCGACGGCGGTGATCCGCAGATCGGGGCCGAGGCGCTCGGTGCCGCTCACGGTCAGCCGCAACGCCTGGGCGATGGTGCTGATTCCGGCCTCGCCCAGCGCGGACGGTCCGGCGCCGAGCAGGACGGGGGCGAGATAGCCGACCACCCGGTCGACCAGCCCGGCGGCGACGAAGGCACCGGCGAGCGTGCCGCCGCCCTCCAGCAGGACGGAGCGCACCCCGCGTGCGTACAGCGCGGCGAGCAGCGCGCCGAGGTCGAGCCCGGGGCGGCGGTCGCCGGGGCGGCCGGAGCCGTCGGCACCGTCGGCGTGGGGGCCCTCGCGGGCGCCGCGGGGCAGGCGCAGGATCTCGGCGGCGCCGTCGAGCGCGGTGGTGTCGGCGTCCTTGGCCACGGCGACGAGGGTGGGCGCCGCGTCGTCGAGCACCCGGGCGCCGGGGCGGACGACGGCGGCCTCGGTGTCGAGGACGACGCGCAGCGGCTGGACGGCGCCGGGCACTCCGCGCACGGCCAGATGCGGATCGTCGGCGCGTGCCGTGCCGGAGCCGACCAGGACGGCGTCGGAGGCGGCACGCAGCCGGTGC
Organism: Streptomyces cacaoi; assembly: GCF_006539165.1. Lineage (GTDB taxonomy): Bacteria > Actinomycetota > Actinomycetes > Streptomycetales > Streptomycetaceae > Streptomyces > Streptomyces cacaoi. The sequence continues at coordinate 17,140 of NZ_BJMM01000015.1, forward strand.
ACATCGGCGCGGGCCTCGCGGGAGGTGATCCACCGGCTGGAGCCGTCGGCCGCCGCGGTGCGCCCGTCCAGCGTGGCCGCGTATTTCCAGGTCACGTGGGGGCGGTGGTGGAGGACGGCGGTGAGCCAGGCGGCGTTGCCGGCGGCGGCCTCGTCGGCGTGCAGGCCGCCCTCGACGCTGATCCCGGCGGCGGCGAGGGTGCGGGCGCCACCGGCGGCACCGGGGTTGGGGTCGGCGACGGCGTAGACGACACGGGCGACACCGGCGTCGATGAGCGCGCGGGTGCACGGGCCGGTACGGCCGGAGTGGTCGCAGGGCTCCAGGGTGACGACGGCGGTGCCGCCCCGTGCGTCGTCCCCCGCCTCGGCGAGGGCGTGGATCTCGGCGTGCGGTCCGCCGGCGCGCTGGTGCCAGCCCTCGCCCACCGGGCGGCCGGCGGCGTCGAGAACGACGCAGCCCACGACCGGATTGGGGCTGGTGGCGCCGAGTCCTCGCGCGGCCAGTTCGATGGCGCGCTGCATGGCGGCACGCTCGGCTCGCGCCGCTTCGGGTGTCCCGTGGTGGGGGGCCACCGGGTCCTCCTGCCTGTTCGGCACGGACTCCGGGGCGATACGGACTGTGGACGGACCACGAACGACGGCCACGCACGGGGCGGGCCCCTCCGCCCTCGGCGGTGGGCGTCCACCGCCACGGCGACACCGGTTCCGGTCCGCCGCGCACTGCCTCCCATCCGGACTTTCACCGTCGGTCCAGGAATCTCACCTGGTCAACCGGTCGCTGGCGGCGATCGGGTCGCGGACTGTAACCGCCGGTTCGGACTTTCACCGACCCCGGAGTGCGCTGACGTCACTGGTAGTACGCGTCCAGTCTGCCACGGCCTCCGGGTACCCATGCGGGCGAGGTGTGTGGCCTGACTCACAGCCGAGCGGGACACGAGCGTCCCCGTACGCCGCTCACATGCGGGAACCGCCGCTTGCGGCCCCGAGGAGTGTTCGTCGCACACGCGACCGGGGCACGATCTCCGCGCGGCGACCGCCCACGACAGCGGACGGCCGCAACGGAACAGCGGTCGGCCGCCGCGGAAACAGCGGGCCGGACGGTGCGGATCAGCGGACCGGACGGTCCCCGTCGTGCCGGTCCGACCGGTCCCACAAGGGGCGGACGGCCGACGGCGACGGACGGCGGTTGGCAACGGCGGACGGCGGTTCGACAGCGAAGGACCGGCGTGGGGCGGGCGGCGGCAGCCGGAACGGGCGGGAGGCGCGGATGCGGAGCAGGAGCGGTAGCGGGAGCGGGAGCGGGGCCGAGGCGGCCGGTGACGGCGGAGTCGCCGGAGGCGGTGCGGGCGGCGCGGGCGGCGCGGGCGGCGGGGACGCCGGCCTCGTCGGCGCGGCACCGCCCGGGCCGAAGCCGGGCCGATCGCCGGGACCGGCACCGGAACAAGCTCCCGGGAGGCAGCCGGAGCCGCCTCCGGGCCAGACTCCGGGACAACCGCCGGGAGGACCGGCGGGAGGACCAGCAGGAGGACCGGCGGGGCGCGGTGGTGCGCCGGGCCGGCGGCCGGAGCGGCAGGTGCGGGCTGCGCGGGTCGCGGTGGCGGTGGTGTTCGCCGCGCACGGGATGGCCAGCGGGACGTTCGCGACCCGGATCCCGTGGCTGCGCGAGCACCTCGGGCTGGGGACGGGCTGGCTGGGCCTCGCGCTCGTCTTCATGACGGCGGGCGCCTCGGCGGCGATGCCGCTGTCGGCGCGGCTCACCCACCGCTTCGGGCCGCGGCGTGCGCTGGCCGGGGTCGCGGTGCTGTGCTTCGCGGGGCTGGTCCTGCCACCGCTCGCACCGGCGCTGGTGTGGCTGTGCGCCGCGCTGTTCCTGTACGGCTGCGGGCTGGGCCTGATGGATGTGGCGATGAACGCGCAGGGCGTCCGGGTCGAGGAGCTGTACGGGCGTTCGGTGATGTCCGGGCTGCACGGGCTGTGGAGCGTGGGCACGCTCGTCGGCGGCGCCGGGGGCGCGCTGGCGGCACACGCCGGGCTGGACGCGCGGCTGCATCTGGGCCTGGCCGCACCGCTGTTGGCGCTGGTCGCCGTCGTCGCCACCCGCTGGACACCGGGCCCGGCACCGTCCACGGCGGCCGGGGCGGACCCGAAGAACCGGGCGGCCGGGGCGGGCGGGACGGACGCGCCGGAGGGCGACGGGCAGGAGGCTCCGCCGCGGTTCGCGCTGCCCTCGCGGGGCGCGCTGGCGGTCGGACTGCTGGGCTTCTGCGCCGTCTTCGCCGAGGGCGCCTCGATGGACTGGTCGGGCATCTACCTCGACGATGTGACCGGCGCCGAGCCGGGGCTGGCCGCCTCCGCCTACACGGCCTTCGCCTGCACGATGGCGCTGGCCCGGCTCTCCGGTGACGCGGTGGTCCGGCGCATCGGTCCGGTCCGCACGGTGCGCACCGGCGGGCTGCTGGCGACGGCGGGCGCCGCGCTCGTGGTCGCGGCCCGCACGCCGCCGGTCGCGGTGGCCGGATTCGCGCTCATCGGCATCGGCATCGCGGTCGTCGTCCCGCTGTGCTTCGCCGCGGCGGGGCGGCGCGCGGGCGGCAGCCCGGGCCAGGCGATCGCGGGGGTGGCCACGCTGGCGTACGCCTCCGGCCTGGGGGCGCCGGCCATCGTGGGCTGGGTGGCGCAGACGACGAGCCTGTCGGTCTCGTTCGGCGTGGTCACGGCGCTGCTGCTGGGGCTCGTCGTGGGAGCCGGAGTACTGCGCACCGGTTCCGACTGAGGGCCCTCCTCCCGCGCGGCATCGGACGAGGCGGAGCGGCGTGCATCGGCGGAGCCGGGCCGGGCGACGGTCCGTTCCATCGGCCGAGCTGGGCCGAGCCGGGCACCGCTCCATCAGCGAAGCCGGGCACCGCGCACCGGCAGAGCCGGGCCGGGCGACGGGCCGTTCCACCGGCGGAGCCGGGGCCAGGCGGGGCGCCGCTCCATCCGCGGATCCGGGCGCCGAGCACAGCGCCGGGGCCGAACACCCGGAAACGGGCACCCGAAGTCGGGCACCGGAGACGGGCACCGGAGACGGGCATCCGGAGTCGAGCGCCCGGCCCCCGCCCCCGCCACTCGGCCCACTTGGCTCAACCACGGCCGCCCCACGCCGAGTTGGTGCGTGCGGGTACGTCCGCCCCGGAAGGGCGTCGGGCCAGGTCGGAGGGGGTTTCCCGGCCACATATCATGTGGGGCGATCAGATTCGGCCAGGAATGCGATCAGGTACGGGCCGGACGGAACAACCTCGGGAGCGAACATGAGCGGCGGCCTCGGCGTGCGCTGGAAACTGCACGGCGACGGACGCGTTCCGGCGCCCGGGGCCGTCGTGCGGCCGGACGAGCGGCTGTCCTGGCCGCGCACGGCCGGGCTCGGCGCCCAGCACGTGGTGGCCATGTTCGGCGCGAGCTTCGTCGCCCCGGTGCTCATGGGCCTGGACCCGAACCTGGCGATCATGATGTCGGGCCTCGCGACCATGATGTTCCTGCTCGCGACGCGCGGCCGGGTCCCCAGCTATCTGGGGTGCAGCCTCTCGTTCGTCGGGGTCGCCGCCGTCATCAGGGGCCAGGGCGGCTCCAGCGCGACGGTGACGGGAGCGATCCTGGCCGTCGGGGTCGCGCTCTTCCTGGTCGGCCTGGCCGTGCAGAAGTTCGGGGCGCGGATCATCCATGCGGCGATGCCGCCGGTGGTGACCGGGGCCGTCGTCATGCTGATCGGCTTCAATCTGGCGCCGGTGACGGCCTCCACGTACTGGCCGCAGGACCAGTGGACGGCGCTGCTGACGATGCTGCTCACCGGCCTCGCCGTGGTCTGTCTGCGCGGCTTCTGGTCGCGGGTCGCGATCTTCCTCGGCCTGGTGGCCGGCTACCTCATGTCGTGGGGCTTCGACACCGTCTTCGGGAAGATCCACTCCCAGGACGCGAGCGGCAAGGTCACCGACCACTGGCGGCTGGATCTGTCGGGTGTGGCCAAGGCCGACTGGTTCGGCTTTCCGCCGGTGCACGGCCCGGACTTCTCGTGGTCGGCGATCCTCGTCGCGCTGCCGGTCGTCATCGCACTGGTCGCGGAGAACGCCGGACACGTCAAGGCCGTGGGCGAGATGACCGGCGACCCGCTGGACGACAAGCTCGGCACGGCCATCTCGGCGGACGGCGCCGGCAGCATCCTGTCCACCGCGTTCGGCGGCCCCGCCACGACGACGTACTCGGAGAACATCGGCGTCATGGCGGCCACCCGCGTCTACTCCACCGCCGCGTACTGGGCCGCCGCCTGCTTCGCCCTGCTGTTCGGCCTGTGCCCGAAGTTCGGCGCGATCGTGGCCGCGATCCCGGGCGGGGTGCTCGGCGGCATCACGGTCATCCTGTACGGGATGATCGGGCTGCTCGGCGCGCAGATCTGGATCAACAACCGGGTGGACATGCGCAGTCCGCTCAATCTGGTGCCGGTCGCCGCGGGCATCATCATCGGCGTCGGCAACGTCAGCCTGAAGTTCACCGACAACTTCGAGCTGAGCGGTATCGCCCTGGGCACCTTGGTCGTCCTCACCGGCTACCACGTCCTGAAGGCCCTCGCACCGCCGCACATGAAGGCCCAGGAGCCCCTGCTGGACGAGGGCACCAGCGGCTACGACGAGCAGACGGACACCACCGGCACGGACGGGCCCCGCCCGCACCCGCGCCCGGACGAGGGCTGAGCGCACTGAGCGCACGCCGAACGGCGAACAACAGGAGCCCGCGGCTCCGCGCCACGACGGGGACGGGGACGGGAACGGCAACGGCGACGAAGGCCGGGACGGCGACCGGGGACGCGGTACGGCGGGGTGGTTCAGCACTCCGGCAACACCGCTCCAGTCGGTCTGTGACCCGACGGGCGGCCGGAGTTGGGGGTTCCGTTGTGGCGGCTGTGCAGGTGCGGTCCGTCGGCTCCCGCGGCCCGCTCCGGAACGCCCTTGCGACCCCCGCGTCGCGTGCGGAAGGTTGGGCAGGCTCCGTCCTGACGGGCGGGCTCCGCACGTCGCACCGTCGCAGTCCTGTCGAAAGAGACCTCACCGATGACGCAGCCACCGCCCGACGACGGCCACCCGCGCCACCCCGCACCGCCCCCGCCCCCGCCCCCGGCAGGACCGCCCGGCCCTCCGGCAGGCCCCCCACCGGCCCCGGGCGAGCCCTCACAGGGCCAACCCCCGCAGGGGCAACCCCCGCAGGGACAGCCGCCGCAGGGGCAACCCCCGTACGGTCAGGGCCAGTACCCGCAGCACGGTCCGTACGGCGCGCCCGCTCCCCCGCCGCCGCCCGGTGCCGGGCACAACCCCTACGCGCAGCCGGGGCCGCCCGGTGCGCCGGGTCAACCGCCGGGCCCGGCCCAGCAGTTCGGTGCCTACGGTGCGCCCGGGCAGCCGCCGGGAGGCCCGTTGGGCGGTCCGCCGGCGGGGCCGCCGGGAAAGAGCCGGCGCCGGGCGGCGATCGTCATCGCCTCGGCCGTCGCCGTGGCGCTGCTGGCCGGCGGCGGGATCTTCCTGGCCACCCGGGACGGCGGCGGGAACGAGAAGGACGACGCGTCCTCCTCGCAGGAGCAGGGCGCGGACGACAAGTCGAGCGCACAGCCGTCGACCGACCCGGGCGAGGAACCGTCCGACGAGGCCACGGACGACTCCCTGGACGAGTCGCCGTCGGCGGACGACCCGGAGGACGGGGAGGATCCGGAGGACACCGAGAACATCCCCAGCGGGGATGCGACCGGCACCGGCATCGAGGCGATCTGGATGTCGGACGGCCACGGCGCGCTCGGGCTCTTCCACGACGACCCGTCCGACAAGCGGAAGATCACTGCCACGTTGGCCGACAGCGGTCTGGAGTGCCGGGGCCGGTACGAGAAGCGCTCCGGCGCGGGGAAGTACCGGATCGCCCTGCTGTGCGAGAAGAGCGGCGAGGACGCGCCGGACCGTGCGGCGGATGCGACGCAGGACGGCGACGAGTTGAAGCTGAACTGGGACGTGGGTCCCGACAAGGGCAGCACCACCACCTTCCGGCGCTACCAGGACCCGCCCCGGTGAGCACCGAAGCGGACACGGCCGCCTCCCCGCACGCCCGCGGCGCGGGGGCGCGGGCGTGCGGGGAGGCGGGCCGGCCCGTCAGCGCTGCTTGGCCGGGCGGACGACGATCTCGTTGACGTCGACCTCGGGCGGCTGGGCGAGCGCGTAGGAGAGGGCGGCGCCGATGCTGTCCGCCGGGATGCTGTCCGCCCGGTAGGTGCGCATCGCCTCCTGCGCGACGGGGTCCGTGATCGTCTCGGCCAGCTCGGACTCGACGACGCCGGGCGAGACGGTGGTGACGCGGATGCTCGGGTCCACCTCCTGCCGCAGCCCCTCGGTGACGGCCCACGCGGCGTACTTCGTGGCGCAGTAGACCGCGCCCGTCGGCACCACCTGGTGCGCGCCGATGGAGGCGACCGTGACGAAGTGGCCGCTGCCGCGCCGCTGGAAGTGCGGCAGCACGGCGGCGATCCCGTGCAGCAGGCCGCGCACGTTGACGTCGAGCATCCGGTCCCACTCGTCGACGAGCAGTGCGTCCAGCCGGGACAGCGGCATCACCCCGGCGTTGTTGACGAACACGTCGATGCGGCCGTGCTGTTCGACGGTGGTGTCGACGAATGCGGCGACGTCGGCGCGGTCGGTCACGTCGAGGCGGCGCACATCGGCGCTGCCGCCCGCCTCCTCGATCTCCCGGGCGAGCGCGCCGAGCCGGTCGGTGCGGCGGGCGCCGAGGACCACCCGGTGGCCCTCACCGGCCAGCCGCAGCGCGGTCGCCCGGCCGATGCCGCTGCTCGCGCCGGTGATCGCGACGACCTTGGACGCGGCGGCAGGGGTGTTGTCGTGCGGGGACATGCGTACTCCTTCTCGGGGTGCGGTGGAAGCCTCAGGGGTGAGGCGGAAGCCTCAGGGCTGAGGGGGAAAGGGGCCCAGCCGGTGTGCTGGGCACGGCGACCGTGCGGCACAAATGGCGCCGAGCGGTGCAAAACGGGTCAGAGTGATACAGCGTGCAGTACGGAGCGGCACGGAGCAGCACAGGCGTCAGGGAGTCGGACAGCGCGATGTCACGGTTCGGCGCCGAAGCCGAACTCGTGGGCCGCCGGGTGGAGTCGGGCCGGGATCAGGCGGGGCGCCCCCAGGGACCGGGACGGGAACGGGGACGGGGACGGGTATGGGGGCGGGTATGGGGGCGGGCGCGGGTCCAGGCGGAGGTGTCGTCCTCGTCATCCCCGGCGGTGAGGCTGCCCAGCAGGGCCAGCGCCTCCTCGGCGGGGCTGCCCGGGTCGGCCCGGTAGACGACGAGTTGCAGTCCGGGCGCGCTGTTCACCGTCAACGACTCGTAATGCAGGGTGAGTTCACCGGCCAGCGGGTGGCGGAAGCGTTTGCTCCCTCGGGTCTTCCTGCGGACCTCGTGGCGTGCCCACAGCTCGCGGAACGCCGCGCTCCGGGCGGACACCTCGGCCACGACCTCGCCGAGCCGTGCGTCGTCGAGCGCGGTACCGGCGGAATCACGCAGTCCGGCGACGGTGTCGGCCGCGACCTGCTCCCAGTCGGGGTAGAAGTCCTCGGCGTCCGGGTCGAGGAACACCAGCCGGACCAGGTCGTCGCTGTGGGTGTGGCCCGCGAACAGGGCTCTGCCGAGGGCGTTGGCGGCCGGTACGGCCAGGCAGTGGTCGAGGATCACGGCCGGGGTGTGCGGCCAGGCGGCCATCATGTGCAGCAGACCGGGATCGGTCTCCGGCTGCGCGGCGGGTGTGCGGCGGTCGCGCGGCGCCGGCCGGGCGAGCCGGTGCAGATGGGCGACGGCGTCCGGCTCCAGTCCGAGTGCCCGGCCCAGCGCGTCCACCACCTGCGCGGACGGGTGGCGTTCACGGCCCTGTTCGAGCCGTACGTAGTAGTCGGTGCTCACTCCGGCGAGCCGGGCGACCTCCTCGCGGCGCAGCCCCGCCACACGGCGCCGGGCACCGGCCGGCACACCCAGTTCCTCGGGCCGGCGGAGTGCGCGGCGGGCACGCAGGAACCGGGCGAGCGCGGAGACCGCGCCGGGCACCACCGCACCGGAGGCCGCACCGGAGGGCGTGCCGTCTGCCATGGCGGACGCCGGGTCGGGTGCCATGGCAGACGCCGTGACGGGCACCGTGTCGGACGCCGGGTCGGACGCCGTGACGGATGCGGTGGCGGATGCCGTGTCGCTCTGCATGTCCTCGACGCTAAGCGCCGGGCCGCCCCAGGGCGAGGCCCGAGGGTGGCCGTACCACTCCCACCCTGCGCGAACGCTCCCACCCGGGGACCGCTCCCGCCCTACGCACCCGCTCCCACCCGGCGGACCGCTCCCCACCGGGCGCTCGCTCCCGCCCGGGCGACGGCTCCCACCCCGGGCGACGGCTCCCGCCCTGCGCGCCCGGCCGAGTCAGCCGCCGAGAACAACCGTCGGCGCGGGCACCGGGCGTTCAGGGCAGCCCGGCAAACGGACCCGGCAACGGTGGTGCCCCGCCGCCGGGCACGGATGTGGCGCCATCGCCTGACGCGGGTGTGCAGCCCCCACCCGGTGCAGGCGCGGAGCCTCCACCAGACACAAGGCCCCACCCGACACAGGCGTGAAGCCCCCGCCGGACACAGAGCCGGAGGCCCCACCTGTCGCAGACGCGAAGCCCCGGCCAGGCACAGGCGCGGAAGCCCTGCCTGACGCAGGCGCGAAGCCCTCACCAGGCGCAGACGCCGAGCCGCCGCCAGACGCAGAAGCGGAGATCCCACCAGGCGCAGACGCGAGGCCCCCGCCGAGCACAGACGCGAAGGCCCGGCCGGATCCTCGCGCGGAGGTCCCTCAGGCGGAGCCCCCGCCGGGCACGGGCACAGGCGTGGAGGCCGGGCCGTTGTCGGGGGCGGGTAGTTCGTACCAGCGCAGTACACGGTTCTCCGCGACGCACCGCATACCGACGGCGGCGAGCACCCGCTGCGACGCGAGGTTGTCCACGCCGGTGTCGGCCCGCGCCCGGGTGACGCCGCGGGACCAGGCGAACTCCAGCAGTGCGCGCAGGGATTCGGTGGCGTAGCCCGCGCCACGCGCCGACGGCACCAGCCCGTAGCCGACCGTCACGGCCCCGTCCTCGCCCGGCGGCCCGTGGAAGCCGAGGCCGCCGATCGCGCGGCCGTCCTCGGCGCGGCGTATCTCGAACGTGCCGAAGGGGCGCGGGTCGTGGCCGACCGCGCAGGCGTCGAGGAACGCGGTCGCGCCGCGCAGATCCAGCGGCCCGGGGTAGTCCGGCGCCCACCGGTCGGTCGTGGCACGTACGCCGTCGATCAGGCAGTGGGCCTCGTCGGGTGTCAGCAGGTGCAGCACGAGCCGCCGGGTGCGCAGTTCCGTCATGGACGGCAGCCCAGCACCACGCGGCGCGCGACGCACCCGATTTCGCCCCACGGCCCACGGGCGCGCCCCACCCGCTACCGGTACAGCTCCGCCCACACCGTCTTGGTGATCGCGTCGTTCACGGTGCATCCCCACCGCGCCGCCAGCGTGTCCACCAGCAGCAGGCCGTTCCCCGAGCCGCCGTCCGGCGCCGGGCTGGGCGGTCCGGCGGGCAGGGGGCGGTCCGCGCAGGCGTCGGTGACCTCGATGCGCAGCGGCTCGGGAGGCGGCGGCAGCAGCACATGCACCCGGAAGTCCCGTCCCGTGCCGCCGCAGTGGCGTACGGCGTTGGCGGCCAGTTCGGCCGTGATCAGTGCGGCGGTGCTGGAGAGTCCGCCGTCGAACGGGAAGCCCCAGTCTGCGAGGTGCTGCGCCACGAACCGCCGCGCGAGCCGGGCCCCGCGCCGGGTGGAGCTGAGCTGGACGGTCAGGCCGCGCGCGGGCGGAAGGGCTCCAGCGGCCGGGGAGGCAGGGGAAGCCGGGGTCGTCACGGTGACGGGACGGTGCTGGGTGTTCATGCCGCACGACGGTGCCGCCCCGGCGCGCGTCCTACCAGGTCAGAAGGGCGTGCCGACGCGAAACGTACGGCGGTGCACGGCGGTTGTACGGCTGCCGTACGGGGCTGTACGGGCCGCGCCGGGCCCACGACCGGGCCCCGGACGACGGTGGCCGCCGAACGCCGCCGGACACCGCCGGACGCTGCCGGACACCGCCGGACCACGAGGCGCCGCGCCGGATCACGACGAGGCGCCACGCGCCTCGCACCGGACCCCCGCACGCCCGCACGCGCCCCCGACGCGCCCCGCTCCCCCGCCGTACGCCACGATGAGCACCATGACGGACGTGACACCGGACGCCCTCCTCCCGGAGAGAGCATGACCCCGACGCCCCGCCCCACCCGTACGATTCCGGACGCGTTCGTCCACGAGACCACCGAGCGGGAGGGCGCCGCCGGGGCCGCCTGGCTCGCCGAACTGCCGGGGATCGTGGCCGAGTTGCTGGACCGGTGGTCCTGCGTGCCGGACGGCGAGGTCACCCACGGAGCGGTCGGGCTGATCGTGCCCGTGCGGCGGCGCGGGGCCGGGGTCGAGGGCGAGGGCGAGGCTGCCGTGCTCAAGGTGTCGTTCCCGCACCCGGGCAACGTGCACGAGCCGGACGCCTTCGCGGTGTGGGGCGGCCGGGGCGCCGTCCGGCTGCACGAGCGCGACGACGAGCGGTTCGCGATGCTGCTGGAGCGGGCCTCGTCCGTCACCCTGGCCGAGTCCTGGGCCGGGGCCGAGGCCGGGACCGCACACGGAAACCGGACGGCAAACGGAAACGGGAGCGGGAACGGGAGCGGGAGCGGGAGCGGGAGCGGAAACGGGAGCGGCACCGCGAACGACACCGGGACCGGGAGCCGGGTGAGTGACGCACTGGCCACCGTCGCCGGGCGCCTCAGCCGCCGTCTCGCCGTCCCGGCGCCGCCCGGCCTGCCCCGGCTGGCCGACCAGGCCGCCACCTGGGAGGCCGAACTCCGGTGCGACGACGCGGAGTTGGCGCATTCCCTCCCCCGCCGCACCGTCGACGCCGCCGTCGCGACCGTCCACGAGCTGGCCCGCACCCAGCCGGATCTGATGCTGCACGGCGACTTCCACGCCCGCAACATCCTGCGTGCGGAGCGCGAACCGTGGCTGGCCGTCGACCCGAAGGGCTGCGCCGGTGATCCCGCCTACGACGGCGGCAGCCTGCTGAAGGCCCGGGTGCCCGCCCTGCTGGACGCGCCCGACCTGGGCAGGGCCGTCCACCGGCTGCTCGACGTCTACGCCGAGGCGGCGGAGCTGGACCGCGAGCGGGTCCGGCGCTGGTCCCAACTGCACGCGGTGCAGGCCGCGTTCTGGGGCCGTCGGCACGGCTTCCGGCTCACCCGCGCACGCTCCGCCCACGCGAACGCGGGAACGGACCCTCTCGTCCGGGCCGCGGAGCATCTGGCGCAGCTGCTGACGGACTGACCCCCGCCCCCGGGTGCCGCGCGGCCCGGCCGCCGCGCCGGGGTCATCCGGCCCGGCTCGTCGTCGCGCCGGGTCATCCGGCCCGGCTCGTCGCCGCGCCGCCGTGCCGGGTCGTCGTCAGCCAGGTGCGGTAGCGGCGCAGGGCTCCCCGTTGGCGGCCCTGTTCGCACAGCAGGGCGCGCGCGGGGTGGGTGCCGGGCCTGGGCGCCCGGCCGTGCGCGACGCGGCGCATCTGGTGGCGGACCTGGGCCATGCTCGCGGCCGAGGCGAGCGCCTTGTCGGACCAGGAGACCGGCCGTATCCGCCGGTCGGCCTCGCGGCCGTGCCGCCAGCGGTCGGGCAGGTCCGGGGTGACGGCCAGGGCGGTGCCCATACCGACGAGGGCCACACCGTCGGCGAGCACGTCCTCGGCGGTCCCGCGCCGGGTGATGCCGCCGGTGAGCATCAGCGGCACCGGGCTGGTGCGCGCCAGATCCCGTGCCAGGTCCAGGAAGTAGGCTTCGCGGGCCCGGGTGCGCTCGTCGGCGGGGCGGCCGGTCATCGCCGGGCTCTCGTAGCTCCCGCCGGACACCTCGACCAGGTCGACGCCGAGCGGCGCGAGCATCCCGATGACCTGCCGCGCGTCGCCGGCGTCGAACCCGCCGCGCTGGAAGTCGGCCGAGTTGAGCTTCACCGCGACCGCGAAGGACGCCGAGACGGCGTCGCGGACGGCACGGACGACGTCCAGCAGCATGCGCGCCCGGTTCTCCAGCGACCCGCCCCACGCGTCGGTGCGCCGGTTGACGAGCGGGGAGAGGAACTGCGACAGCAGATAGCCGTGCGCGGCGTGGATCTCCACCCCGTCGAAGCCCGCCTGTTCGGCGCGGCGGGCGGTGACGGCGAAGCGGGCGACCGTGGCCTCGATCTGCTCGGGCGTCATCGCCACGGGACGGCCGAACCGGCCGCTGTGCCGGCCGAGATCGATGCCCACGGCGGACGGGCCCCACACGACGCCCGGCATCCCGGCCGGCACCTGGCGGCCCGGGTGGTTGATCTGCATCCAGGCCGCCCCGCCGCCGGACCTGGCCGCCTCGGCCCACGCGGTGAACGGCTCCAGCGGTGCGGCCTCGTCGAGGACGACGCCCGCGGGCCCGGTCAGCGCCTCGGCGTGCACCATGACGTTGCCGGTGATCAGCAGTCCGCTGCCGCCCGCCGCCCAGCGCCGGTACAGCTCCCGCAGACGGTGGCCGGGCAGCTGGCCGTCGTCGGCCAGGTTCTCCTCCATGGCCGCCTTCGCGATCCGGTTGCCCAGGACCTGTCCGGACGGCAGGGACAACGGCGAGAACAGCTCGCTGGTCATCCGAATCCCTCGCTCTCAGCTCTGTTCAGCGCAGTTCGGCTCTGCTCGGCTCTGCGCTGTTCGGCTCGACCGCCCGGGGCGACCGACTAGAATGTGTGCACCGCTCACATTAGACGGAGCACGACGGAGAATGTAAGCGGTGCACACATGAGAGGGGCGTGACCTGTGCCACGAACGACCGCGTACCACCACGGCGATCTCCGCGCCGCCTGCCTGCGGGCCGCACGCGAACTGCTGGAGGAGGACGGCAGCGCCGCGCTGTCGATGCGGGCCGTCGCACGCCGCGCGGGCGTCTCACCGACCGCCCCCTACCGCCACTTCCCCGAACGCGAAGCGCTCGTCTCCGCCGTCGCCGCCGAGGGCTACCGCGAACTCGCCGAGCACCTCGGCGCCGCCCACCCCGCGCCCGGGACCCCCGACGAACTCGCGGCCGTCGCCGTCGCCTACGTCCGCTTCGCGCTCGACCATCCGGCGCTGTTCCGCGCGATGTTCGCCGAACCCTGCGTTCCGGGAACCCCCGACAACAGCGAACGGGCCGCCGCGATCGCCGCCATCACCGAGTACGTCCGCGGCATCGTCCGGCGCGCCTTCCCCGCCGCCGACCCCGACGCCCTGTGGACCGCCGTCTGGGCCCTCGTCCACGGCCTGGCGTTTCTCCACCTGGACGGCAAGCTCGACACCTCCACCCCGGACGCCGTCGCCGAACAGGTCCGCACCGCCGTCCTCGCCCTGCTCACCGCAACGGGTGGCGTTTCCCTGGCGAATGTGACGCGTGAGGGTGGATTCGCACGGTAACCGCGCGGCCACGCGCGTAGCGTGACGTCCGTCAGACGTCAGGCCCGCACAGAGCCAGCGGAGACGCGCATGGACAGCGCCGACAGCAACCAGCCCCGGAAGCAGGGGAGTTCGACGGACATCCCGCCACCACGAGAGCCCGGCGTCTGCGCGGGCACGGGCGCGGGACGCAAGCGGCAGGGCGGCGGCAACGGGCGGGACCGGCCCGCGGTCTGGGTCGCCTACGGCCGACTGCTCCGGCTCTTCCGCAGGCGGGCCGGGCTCACCCAGGAGCAGTTGGCCGAGCTGGTCGAGTACTCGCTCGAACAGGTCGCCTCCATCGAGCAGGGGCGCCGCCCGGCGAAGGCGAAGTTCACCGCCGCGGCGGAGCGGGTGCTGAACACCGGGGGTGTCCTGGAGGAACTCCAGGAAGAGGTCGACTTCGCCAAACTTCCCGCGTTCTTCCGGGACTTCGTCCTGATCGAGCTGGAGGCGGTGAGTCGGTTCGACTACGACCCGCTGCTGGTGCCGGGACTCCTCCAGACCGAGGAGTATGCGCGGGCCATCTTCGCGTCCAGTACGCCCGTGCTCGACGAGGCCACCATCGAGGACCGCGTGGACGCACGCATCAGCAGGCAGAAGCTGCTGACCAAGTCCCCACTCGCGACCTTCTCGTTCATCATCGGCGAGACGGTGTTGCGCAACCCGATCGGCTCCCGAGAGGCGATGCTCCGCCAGTACGAGCGTCTCCTCACTACAGCCAAGCTCCGCAATGTGGAGATACAGGTCGTCCCTCACGCCACAGGCTTCCACCCCGGACTCAACGGCCCCATGGTCACTGTCGAGACGGCTGACCATCAGCGCTACGCGTACTTCGAGTCGCAGGGGATCGGCCATGTTGTGAGCGATCCGACCGAGGTGAGTATGTTCGAGCTTCGCTATGGCAAGCTGCGGTCACAGGCGCTGAACGTCAAGGAGTCAGCGGCCTTCATCGAGCAGTTGGCAGGAGAGCAATGAGCACCCAGCGGGGCGTCGGCCATCTCGATCACCTGTCCTGGTTCAAGAGCAGCTACAGCGGCTCCGATGGCGGTAACTGCGTGGAAGTCGCCCTGGAGTGGCGGAAGTCCACGTACAGCGGCGGCAGCGGCGGAGACTGCGTCGAGGTAGCCGCGCCCTGGAAGAAGTCCACACACAGCGGCCCCGACGGCGGCAACTGCGTCGAAGTCGCGCTTCCCTACCGGAAGTCGAGCCACAGCGGGCCGGACGGCGGGGACTGCGTCGAGGTCGCGCTCCCCTACCAGAAGTCCACACACAGCGGCAGCGACGGCGGGGACTGCGTGGAAGTGGCGCTGCCCTACCACAAGTCGAGCCACAGCGGCAGCGGGGGCGGGAACTGCGTCGAGGTGGCCAACGGGCCCCGGCTGGTGCATGTGCGGGACACCAAGGACACGAGCGTGCCGGGGCTGGCGGTGGGGCCGGGCGCGTGGGCCGCGTTCGTGCGGCACACGGCCCGGCGCTGACCGGACGGGACGGTTCACCAGGGCACGGGTGTGCCGTCCCAGGAGACGAACGTGCCGGTGGGGCCGTCGTCGGGCAGCAGAGCCAGGCGGACGGCCCCTTCGGCTGCCTCGGCCGGGTCGCCGCCGCCCGCCGCCGCGGCGTTGAGGTCGGTGTCCCGGCGGCCGGGCGCCATCGCGTTCACCTTGACCCCGGCGTCCTGGAGCGTCTGCGCGTAGAAGAGCGTCAGGGCGTTGAGCGCGGTCTTGGAGGAGCGGTAGGCGGCGCCGCTGCCCTGGGAGACGGCGAACGGCGAACCGGGGTCCGCGCTGAGGCCGAGCGAGCCGGTGCCGCTGGAGATGTTCACGATGCGCGGCTGCGGTGAGCGGCGCAGCGCGGGCAGGAAGGCGTTGGTGACCTCGACCACACCGAAGACATTGGTCTCGTAGGTGCGGCGGAAGTCCTCGACGGAGGCGGTCGTGGGCGGGTCGAGGTCCGGGGAGATGCCCGCGTTGTTGACCAGCGCGTCCAGCCGGTCCACCTGGGCGGCGGCGCGCGCGATGCTGTCGGGGTCGGTCACGTCCAGGGTGAGCGGCCGGGCGGTGCCGCCGATCTCCTCGGCGGCCCTGCGGCCCCGCTCGGCGTCCCGCGCGCCGACGTACACCGTGAGCCCCGCGGCGACGAGCTGCTGGGCGATGTGCCGGCCGATTCCCTTGTTCGCGCCCGTGACCAGCGCTGTGCGATCGTTCATGGCATCCACGGTTCCCTGGCCGAGGGCCCTGCTGCCAGGGATCACCTGTACCAGGCGGGGCCGTCCGGCCGAGCGGGCCGGAGGGAGGAGGCGCCATGGCGGGGCAGGAGTGGCGGCGGGAGCTGGCCCGGTTCCTGCGGGACCGCCGGGAGGCGCTGTCGCCGCGCGCGCTGGGCGTCGTGGAGACGGAGGCGCCGCGCCGCACGCCGGGGCTGCGGCGTGAGGAGGTCGCGGAGCTGGCGCACATGTCGGTGGACTACTACACCCGGCTGGAGCAGGCGCGCGGGCCCCGGCCGTCGCCGCGGATCCTGGACGGGCTGGCCCGGGCGCTGCGGCTGGCGCCCGCCGAGCGCAGCCATCTGTTCCGGCTGGCCGGGGCGACGGGGCCGCCGCCCGCCGACGGTGCGGTGCGGCGGGTGCGCCCGCACGTGGCGGCGATGCTGGAGCGGCTGCCGGGCACGGCGGCGATCGTCACGGACGCCGTCTACGACGTGGTCGCCTGCAACCCGCCGGCTGCCGCCCTGCTCGGGGACGACCTGCGGGACGGCGGGGCCAATCTGGCCCGGCGCCGCTTCCTGGGACGGGGGCGGCTGTACGAGAGTTCGGGGGCCGAGGAGTTCGCGCACATCGTCGTGGCGCGGCTGCGCATGGCCGCCGGGCGCTACCCGCACGACGCGCGGCTGGCCGGGCTGCTGGGCGAACTGCGCGCCGGGAGCGAGGAGTTCCGGCAGGTGTGGGAGGCCCGTCCGGTGCACGCGCCGGGGCACCGGGTCAAGACCGTCGAACATCCGGTGGCGGGCAGACTGCGGCTCAACTGCGATGTGCTGCTGGTACCCGAGGACGACCAGCAGGTGGTGCTGATCACCGGGGACCCGGGCTCACCGTCCGCGCGGGCGCTGGACGACCTCGCGAACCGGCGGGCCCGGTACGGAAGTCCGTGCGGTGCCTGAGTCCTCCGTCCGTGGGCAGTACACGCCGCGCTGACCACGCACGGTCAAGGAAGCTGTCACGCTGCGTCCATGACGACAGGGGAGCAGACGGCGGCACGTGCCGCGCAGCGAACGGCGGCGCCCTCCGTGGGGCAGGGGCCCGCGCGGCGCACGGCGGCGGCCGCGCGGGTCGGCCGGGTGACGGCGGAAATGCGCCTGATCGGGGGCGGGTTGCCGGGCCGCGACGGTATCGCGGCGTTCAACCGGATGTATCTCACGGTGACCGAGGAGCTGGAACGGCGGCTCGCAGCCGGGCACTTCGACGGCCGTACGGCGACCGCCGAGCTGGGCGCGGCGTTCGCTGAGCGTTACCTCGACGCCGTCCGCGCCGACACGGCCGGGCACCGCGCCCCCGCCTGCTGGCGTCCGCTGTTCCGGATGCGCCGCCATCCCGCCGTGCACCCGTTCCAGTTCGCGCTGGCGGGCCTCAACGCGCACCTCGGCCACGATCTGCCGCTCGCGCTCTTCGACACCTGCCGCGCCCTGGACCTGCTCCCCGACGAGCTGGAAGGGGACTTCGAACGGATCGGCGACCTGCTGACCGGGCTGGAGGAGCGCATCCGCGAGGATCTGATGCCCGGCCCCGATCTGCTGGACGTCGCCGACCCGCTGACGCATCTGGCCGGTTCGTGGTCGCCCGAGCGGGCGCGCGGCGGCGCGTGGGCGGCCTTCCGCGGGCTGTGGGCGCTGCGGGCGTTCGCGCCGCTGCTGGAGGAGGCCGCCGAGGGCCTGGACGCCACCGTCGGCTTCGCCGGCCGCTGTCTGCTGACCCCGCTGCGGAGCTGAGCCGCGCGGCGGGCCGGGCCGGAACGGCCGGGCGGCGGAAGCGGGGCATCGGCCGCCTCCGCCGCCCCGGTACCGGGGCTTCCCGGCGTCCGGTCAGCCGATGTTGAAGGCGAAGTCGGTCACGTACCAGGCGTCCTTGATCTTCGCCGACGTGAACTTGACGTCGAGCTGGTCCTCCGTCACTCCGGTGGAGTTGGACACGATGATCTTGTCCAGGCTCTTGCCGTCCACGGTGACCTTGTCGGCCGGGATCACGGCCTTGCCGCCGTTCGCCGGCACCTGGGCGGCCTCCACCTTCGGGTTGTCCGACGGAGGCTTCGGCGAGAACGCCTCACGGAACCGCCCCACGCCCTTCTGCATCTTCTGCACGTCGGGCGCACCGCTGTTGCACCGCTCGGGCGAGCCGACCTTCGCCGGGGCCGACCCCTTCGCCGGCTCCGCCATCACCAGGCACGCCTCCTTCGGCTTGCCCTTGACGATGGCGCCGACCCAGCTCGCCACCGCTTCCTGGGGGGAGGACTGCTTCACCTGCGGGCCCCCGCCGATCCCGGAACCGCCGCCGCCCTGCTGGTCGTTCTTGCCGCCGTCGTCGCTCTTGCCGCCGGAGTCCTGCCCGGCCGAGCTGCTCTCCGCGGGCTTCTTGTCCCCCGACTTGTCGCCGGAGTCGCCGTCGCTGGAGCATCCGGTGACGCCCATGACCGCCGCCGCCATCGCGACCGAAGCCACGAGACCGAGGGTCTTCTTCCTGCCACTGCCTGTCATTCCGACGGCCTTTCCACGGGTGTCCATGTGCCAAGGCGCGGGCCGACCCCGCGCCATGCCGGGGCACCCTATCGAACAGCGACAACGGGGCTGACGGATCATGTGAGTTGACGAGGTCGGGACCGGTGATCGAACGCGTCACATGGGTTAGCTTCTGACGACACGCACTACGCGCACACACGCGAGTGCGCCGCTACAGAAGCTGCTCACCGATCACCCCGGCGGGCCCGCCACCGTGCCGTCCCGCCGGCCGGCTCAGGAGGCGCGTGCATGACCATCAGACTCGGCTTCGGACTCCCGCAAACCGGCTCCTACGACCTGCGTACCGATGTGACGACCGCCGCGCGCGCCGCCGAGGAGGCGGGCTACGACAGCGTCTGGGTGCTGGAGCGGATCATGCGCCCGGAACAGCCCGTCGACGACATGTACCTCATACCGGGCAAACCCTGGGCCGACTACTTCCGTTCCGTCGCCGACCCGCTCGTCACGCTCTCCCTGGCCGCCGCCGTCACCGAGCGGGTGCGGCTCGGCTCGTCGGTGCTGGTCGGCCCGCTGCACCAGCCGTTCCTGCTGGCCCGGGCGCTGGGTTCGCTGGACGCGGCCAGCGGCGGCCGGGTCGTGGCGGGGCTGGGCTCCGGCTGGTCGCGGGACGAGTACGCGGCGGCCGGCGCCGACCACGCCGCACGCGGCGCCGCGCTCGACGAACTGCTGGACGTCTGCGAGGCCGTCTGGGGCGCGGACCCCGTCTCCTACGAGGGCACCCGCACCCGCTTCTCACCGTCCGCCGTCGGCCCCAAGCCGGCCGGCCGGATACCCGTGCTGCTGGCGGCCGGGAACGACCGCTCGATGCGCCGCCTGGTGCGCCGCGCCGACGGCTGGATGCCCTCCGGCCTGTCGAACGAGCAGGTGGCGGCGGGCCGCCGCCGGCTGACGGAACTGGCCACGGAGGCCGGCCGCGACCCGTCCGGACTCTCCGTCACACTGCGGGCCTTCCTCGACGTCCGGGACCGTCCGGTGGACGGCGAACGCGGCCCGTTCCAGGGCAGCGTGGAACAGGTCGCCGAGGACGTCGCGGGCGCGGCCCGCGCGGGCGTCGACGAGATCATCCTCGACCAGCAGCTGGCCCACACCGACGTCCAGGACCTCATCGCCCGCGGAAAGGAACTCCGCACCGCGGTACGCGCGACCGGAGCCTGACCGCACCGGCCGCGGGCGGAACCCGACGGAACGAGCCGCGGGGCCGGGGCCCGCCGGACCGGCGGCGGGCCCCGGCCCGGCCGGTCCGGCTCAGTCCTCCGGCAGCTTCACCGGGGCCAGGCGGTCGAAGGCGTCGCCGGGGCCCGGGTTGCCCGGGTCGGTGGCGCCGCCGAGGTGGTGCATGACGCCCCATACGGCGTTCAGCGCGGTCTGCACGGCGCCCTCGGCCCAGCCGGCCGTCCAGGAGATGTCGTCACCGGCGAGGAAGAGTCCGCGCCGGTCGGCGGGCAGCTCGTCCTGCACGAAGTGGGTGAACAGCC
This sequence comes from Streptomyces cacaoi, assembly GCF_006539165.1. GTDB lineage: Bacteria > Actinomycetota > Actinomycetes > Streptomycetales > Streptomycetaceae > Streptomyces > Streptomyces cacaoi. Next base: position 37,007 of record NZ_BJMM01000015.1, read on the forward strand.
GCCGCTGGTAGCGGTAGTGGCCGGGCAGGTTCGCCTTGAACGCGCCCATGAAGTACGGCTCGTCCTCCCAGGAGACGGTCAGCGGGTTGCCGGTGATGTGCCGCCGGATGTCGACACCGGGATAGATCTCGCCGAGGGACTTGAGCATGACCTCCAGCCGCTCGCCCGCGTCCAGCGGCAGCCACTTCAGGCTGTCGTCGCACCACGTGTACGACAGGCACATCACGGCCGGGTCGTCCGGGCCGTTCTCCAGCAGATAGGTGCCGCGCGTCATCCGGTCGGTGAGGGTCATGCTCATCGTGTCGCGGCCGGTACGCGGATCGGTGTCCCGCCAGAACGGCCGGTCCACGGGCACGAACAGCTTGGACGACTCCATGTAGTGGGTGCGCTCGACCGCCGTCCAGTGGTCGATCGGCAGCAGCGCCTCGTCGCACTCGATCCGGCTGAGCAGCAGCCAGGACTGCGCGGTGAACACGGCCGCCCGGTAGGTGCGGACGTCACCGCCCGCGTCGGTGACGGTGATGCGGTTGCCCGCGGTGCGATGCAGCCGCGTCACGCCCGGGCGGTGCTTCCCGTCCGGGTGGAGCGCGGCCAGGCTGGTGCCCTGCGGCCAGTGCACGAGCTTCTCAGGCGCCCGCTCCCACAGCCGCTCGGGCAACTGCCGGCTGCCGCCGACGATCCGGCGGTGGTCGTCGTCGGCCCCGGTGTAGACGACGCGCAGGATCTCCAGGATCGAGTTGGGGAAGTCGGTGTCCCAGCCGCCCGTGCCGAAGCCGACCTGGCCGAAGATCTCCCGGTGCCGGAAGGAGGCGAACGCCGGGGAGTCGCACAGGAAGCCGTAGAAGGTCTGGTTGTCGAGCTGCTCGACCAGCCGGGACCAGATCTCCCGGATGCGCGGCACGTCCCGCTCGCGGATCGCCCGCTGCATCGCGGAGAAGTCGGCGCCCTCCTCCAGACAGGCGTTCCACGCCTCCATGACCCGGTGGTAGACGGGCGGCAGATCCGCCGGCGTCCGTGCGTAGTGCGACTCGCCCTTGAGATCGACGACCGTCGAAGGGGTGCCGGGCGCCAGCGGGTTGGGGAACGGCGAGGTCTCCAGCCCGGTCAGATCGAGATAGTGCTGGAGCGCGGTGGAGGACGGCGGGAAGCGCATGGCGCCCATCTCGGCGTACAGGGACGGGTCACCGCCCTCGAAGCGCTCGGTGCGCAGCCTTCCGCCGAGCCGGTCGGCCTCGTACACCACCGGCTTGAGCCCCATCTTCATCAGCTCGTAGGCCGTCACCAGCCCGGACAGGCCGCCGCCGATGACGGCCACCTCGGTGCCGTGCGCGGTGGCGGGCACCGAGCCGAGACCGGCGGGGTGGCCGAGGAAGTCGTCGTAGGCGAACGGGAAGTCGGGCCCGAACATCGTCAACGGGCGCTCGCCGGGCCGCTCTTCGGGGCGCTCTGCGGACACGGCGGTGGGCACGGTGGAGGTCATGCGGGATCGCTCCTGATCAGGGTTCGGTCGGGGAGCCTCGGCAGGCGGCACGGCAGCGCCGGAAGCACCCGCGATGCCTGGGGCTCCCGGCGGCACGGCAGGACGGCCGCACAGCGCGTGCATATGACGCTACGTGCGGCGCACAGGGCCGACAAGGCTGATCATTTGCACGCCGCCGACGGTCCGTTGCGCACATCCGGCCCGGAACAGCGATCCGTTGCGCGATCCACCGCGCGCCCCTCGCGTCGTCCACCCGCCCGCCTCCCGGTCCCTCCGGGCCGTCTCCCCGGCGCGGCCGGGCGGCTGCGAGAGTAGGGGCGTCCCGAAGCCGCCCCGCGGAGAAAAGAGGTCCCGGACATGGCCGTCGTACACCGCACCGTCCTCAAGCCGACCAAGCTCGAACTGCTCGGCGCCTGGCTGCCGTCCCGCCCCTGGTACCGGGGAGCGGAGGACGGGCCGCGCCTGGCCAGGGCGGGCGGGTTCCGGCTGGACGATCCGGAGGGCGAGGTGGGCATCGAGTTCATCGTGGCCACCGACACCTCAGGGCCCCGCCCGGCCACCTATCTGCTGCCCCTCACCTACCGCGGCGCCCCGCTCGACGGCGCCGAGGACGCCCTCGTCGGCACCATGGAACACGGGGTGCTCGGGCGGCGCTGGGCCTACGACGGCTGCCACGACCCGGTGCTCGTCGCCCAGTTGACGGCCCTGATCGCCGGCCGGGCACAGGCCCAGGACCAGGGCATCAGCGACACCCCGGACCCGGAGGTCACCGCCTCCCACACCGACGGCACCGCCGTCCCCGCGGACCTCGCGGACGCCGCCGACGACCGGGACGGCACGGTGCTGACCGCGCCGGACGGCGCCACCCTCCGGCTCCACCGGGTCCTGGAGCCCGCCGGGGACGCCCCGGCCCCCGCCTCCGACGAGACACCCGCCGGCGCCGTCGGCCATGTCACCGGCGCCTGGGAGACGGCGGACGGCACCCCGGCCCGCGCCGTGTTCGCCGTCCTGCGCCCGGGCGCCGGCGCGTAGGCCCGGCCGCCTAAATTCGGCCGCCGCGCCGCGCGCTCGACTCCCGGGGCCCGGTAGCCGATTCCGGGAGCCGGGCGCTCGGCTGCCGTTCCCCGGCGGGACCGCCGGCGCTCACTCCCGGGGCGGCCCCGCCAGGGAACGGCGGACGAGCGGGGAGAGGACGAGGACGGACTTGGTGCGCTCGACGAACGGCTCGCCCGCGATGCGCTCCAGCACCCGCTCGAAGTGCCGCATGTCGGAGGCGAAGACCTGCACCAGGGCGTCGGCCTCCCCCGTCACCGTCGAGGCGGAGGCCACCTCCGGGTAGCCGGACAGCACCCTTTCGAGATCCTCGGGCGAGGTACGGGAGCGGCAGTACACCTCGATGAACCCCTCGGTGCGCCAGCCCAGGGCCGCCGGGTCCACCCGCACGGTGAAACCGGTCAGGGCGCCCTCGGCCCGCAGCCGGTCCACTCTGCGCTTGACGGCCGGGGCCGACAGCCCCACCTCGGCGCCGATGTCGGCGTAGGTACGGCGGGCGTCCTCGGCGAGGGCATGGACGATGCGCTGGTCGAGATCGTTCAGTGGCACCCGTGCAGTACACCACGGGGCGCGGGCGGGCCCGGCGGCCCGCCCGGGCCCCGGAGCGCACCGTCAGCGGGCGGGCACGGCCCGCGCCCAGTCGTGCCGGTCGGTCAGCCAGCGGTCCAGCGCCAGACCGGCCTCGGCCAGCGCCCCGGCGAACTCCGGCTCGGACATCCGCCGCGCGTAGTAGGTCTGGGTCCACTCCATACGGCGCCCCGCCGCCGGATCCTCGAACAGGTAGTGCACCTCGTGCCGGACGACGCCGTCGCCCAGGTCCTCCACGGCGGTCGTCGTGAGGGTCATGCCGCCGCCGACCCGCCGCCCGCTGCCGGGCGGCCCGTCCGGCTGCCGCGCCGCGTGCTGCCGCTGGACGACGACGCAGCCGTCGGCGGCCACATGCCGGGCGCAGGTCGCCAACAGCCCGGCGCGCAGCGCCGGATCGGGGGCGTCGACGAGGAACGAGGCGAGGGTGACGACATCGAAACGGCGGCCCAGATCCAGCCCCTCGACGGGGGCGTGCACCAGCTCCGCGTCCTCGATCCGGTCGAGCATGCCCCGGGACTCGTCGACGGCGGTCACCCGGAAGCCGCTGCGGACCAGCGGGCCCGTCATCCGGCCCGCGCCGGCGCCCAGTTCGAGCAGGCGCAGACCGCGCGGAGCGGCGACGGCGGAGGCGATGACGGCGGACTCCCCCATGTCGGGCAGGCGCGCGTACATCTCGACCGCGCAGCCGTCCGGGGTGATCGCGCCGGGACCTGTACCGCTGTTGGCATCACGCGTGTACGTCGTCATGCCGTCATCCGAACACGGCCGCGACGGCCGCGGAAGACCGCGCCGGGGCCGCCGTGGCCGCCCCGGCCGGAAGTCCGCGCGTCACCAACTGGCGTGCAGCGGCTTGCCCTCGGCGTATCCCGCGGCGCTCTGCACCCCGACGACGGCGTGCTCGGCGAACTCCTCCAGGGTGCCGGCGCCCGCGTAGGTGCAGGACGAGCGGACCCCGGCGATGATCGAGTCGATCAGGTCCTCGACTCCGGGCCTGGCCGGGTCGAGGAACATCCGCGAGGTGGAGATGCCCTCCTCGAACAGGCCCTTGCGTGCCCGGTCGTAGGCCGACTCGTCGCTGGTGCGGTTGCGCACGGCACGCGCGGAGGCCATGCCGAACGACTCCTTGTACAGCCGTCCGTCGGCGGACTGCTGGAGGTCGCCGGGCGACTCGTAGGTGCCGGCGAACCAGGAGCCGATCATCACGTTGGAGGCGCCGGCGGCCAGCGCCATGGCGACGTCCCGGGGGTGGCGCACCCCGCCGTCGGCCCACACGTGCTTGCCGAACTTGCGGGCCTCGGCGGCGCATTCGAGGACGGCGGAGAACTGCGGACGGCCGACACCGGTCATCATCCGCGTGGTGCACATCGCGCCCGGACCCACGCCGACCTTGACGATGTCGGCCCCGGCCTCGATCAGATCCCGGACGCCCTCGGCCGCGACCACGTTGCCCGCGACGACCGGCACCGACGGATCCAGGGCCCGCACGGCACGCAGCGCCTCGATCATCCGCTCCTGGTGGCCGTGCGCGGTGTCCACGACGAGGGTGTCGACGCCCGCGTCCAGCAGCGCCTCGGCGCGCGCGGCGACATCGCCGTTGATCCCCACGGCGGCGGCGATCCGCAGCCGGCCCGCGTCGTCCACGGCGGGGGTGTACAGGGTGGCGCGCAGCGCGCCCTTGCGGGTGAGCAGGCCGACGAGCCGGCCGTCGGCGTCCACGGCCGGGGCGAGCTTGCGGTGCGCGGCGTCCAGCCGGTTGAACGCCTCACGCGGGTCGATGTCGGCGTCCAGCACCAGCAGTTCGCTGGACATCACCTCGGACAGCTGGGTGAACCGGTCGACGCCGGTGAGGTCGGCCTCGGTGACGATGCCGACGGGGCGCCCGTCCCGGACGACGACGCCCGCGCCGTGCGCCCGCTTCGGCAGCAGCGACAGCGCGTCGGCGACGGTCTGGCCGGGCTCCAGCACGATGGGGGTGTCGAGCACCAGATCGCGCCGCTTGACCCAGCCGATCACCTCGGTGACCACGTCGAGCGGAATGTCCTGCGGGATCACCACGAGGCCGCCGCGGCGCGCGACCGTCTCGGCCATACGGCGTCCCGCGATGGCGGTCATGTTGGCGACCACGAGCGGGATGGTGGTGCCGGTGCCGTCCGGCGTCGAGAGGTCCACGCCCTGCCGGGAGCCGACCGCGGAGCGGTTCGGCACCATGAAGACGTCGTCGTACGTCAGGTCGTACGGAGGCCGCTGATCATTGAGAAAACGCACGTACTTCAGTGTTGCACGCCCGCACACATGAACGGCAACGGAGGATCCGCCGTACCGGGGCCGCACCCGCTGTGCGATCGCACAAATACTCGACCTTGGACGCCCGCACCGGCCACCTGCCCCGCCCCGCCCGCACCGGCCGCACGTACCGCCCGGCCCGCGGCAGCTCAGCCCCGCACGCCCCGCCCCGCACGCAGCACCCGCCGGAGCACCCGGGGATGCACCAGCCGGCTGCGCGGGGTGAGCATGCTGACCACCCGGACGTACAGCGCCGCCAGCCCCGGGTCCCGGTGGGCAGCGGTCAGCACACGGTCGAGATAGCGCCCGGTGACCCCGCTCAGTGGCGGCCTGCGCCCGGGCACCTCCGGCACGGCGAGATCCGCGGCACGGGCCAGCTCCCAGGCGGGCGCGACGGCCCGCGCCGCCCGCGCGAAGTACCGGCGCGGCAGCCCGGGAAGCCCCGAGCGCAGACAGCTCTCCAGCGCCTCGGCCTCCAGCGCCGCCACCGTCATGCCCTGCCCGTAGACGGGATTGAAGCTGCACACCGCGTCCCCGATGGCCAGCAGCCCGTCCGGCAGCCGCTCCAGCCGCTCGAACCGGCGCCACACGCTGTACGGGAAGCGGTGCAGCACGGGCTCGCTCAGCGGCTCGGCCGCCCGCACGACCGCGGCCACATCGGCGGGCAGCACCGAGTCGGCGAAGGCGGCGAAGCCGGGCTCGTCGGTGGACGGATGATCGCCCGCCATGCCCGCGACCGTCAGGATCCAGCGGCCCTCCTCCTGGAGGAACAGGCCGCAGCCACGGCCGGGACGGCCGGGAACGCTGCCACTCAGGACCGTCCGGTCGCCGTCGAGAGCGCCCTCGGGCAGCCGCAGGAAGCGGGTGGCGTAGCCGACGTCGATCCGCGTCCGCTCCTCCTCGGGCGGCGTGAACCCGGCCGCGGCGAGCCAGGTGGACGAGCGCCCCGCGCGCCCGGTCGCGTCGACGACCAGCGAGGCGGAGAGCGTCACCGGCTCCCCCGCGCCCCCGGCGCCCGACTCCTGCCCGGCGCGCTCCGTGCCCGGCTCCGCGCCGCCCGGCGCACCGGCGGGCCCGTCCGTGCGCGGCTGCACCCGCGCGCCGGTGACGCGCCCGTCCTGGAAGACGGGGCCGAGCACATCGTGCCCGTCCAGGAAGTCGACGTTGTCGAGCGCCCGCACCCGGCGGCGCAGCACGGACTCCAGCAGCGGCCGGGTGGCCTGGAGCGCGACCACGCCCGTCTCGCCCCGGGCCAGCGGTGCGCCGCCGAGGACGTAGCGGGCCTGCGAGAGCAGCTGCGAACGCACCGCGCCGGCCCGCACCAGCTCCTCGGCCAGCCCGGGGAAGAGCCGCTCCAGCGCCATGCTGCCGGTGCCGAGCAGCGCATGGACGTGCCGGCCCTGCGGAACCCCGCGCCGTGGCAGCGCCGGACCGCGATGGCCGCCGCTGTCGTCCAGCACGTCGCGCTCGACGATCGTGATCCGCCGCGCGTGCCCGGCCAGTCCGCGTGCGGCACACAGCCCGCTCACCCCGGCACCCAGTACGACCGCGTGCTCCATGGCCACCCCCACCGCCTGCGGCAGACCGCACCGGCCGGCGCGGCTCGCGCCAACTGTCGAGGGCGGCGCCCGCCCGGCGCAAGACCCCCTGCACGCGGGAGAAAACAGAGGGTTACGGCTGTGCCGTGCCCGCCGCCTCGGCGGCCTCGGCCGGCGCGGGCACCGCCGCGTCCGCCGGCTTCGCGCCACCGGAACCGCCGGAGCCACCGGAGCGGTTGTCCGCGAACTGCTTGACCCGGCGCACCACCGGCTCCGTCCAACGCGCCGTCAGCGGCCCGAGCACGACCAGGATCATCACATAGGCGGTGGCCAGCGGGGTCAGCCGGTCGTCGACGCCCGCGGCGAGACCGGCGATGACGATGGAGAACTCGCCCCGCGCCACCAGCGCCCCGCCGGCCCGCAGCCCGCCCCGGCTGCCCACTCCGGCACGGCGCGCCGCGTACCAGCCGGTGATGATCTTCGTGACGGAGGTGACGACCGCCAGGATCAGCGCGGGCAGCAGCACCGGCGGGATCTGGGAGGGCACCGTGCTCAGCCCGAAGAAGACGAAGAAGACGGCGGCGAACAGATCCCGCAGCGGGCTGAGCAGGCTGCGCGCGTTCTCGGCCGTCTCCCCGGACAGCGCGATGCCCACCAGGAACGCGCCCACGGCGGCGGACACCTGGAGCTTCGCCGCGATGCCCGCGATCAGCAGCGTCAGCCCGAGGACGACGAGCAGCAGCATCTCGGGGATGTCCGAGCTGACCATCCGGCTGATGAACTTGCCGTACCGCAGCGCGATCACCAGCACGAGCCCGACCGTGCCGACGGCGATGAGCATCGCCACGCTCGTACCGGCCAGCCCCAGCCCGGCCACCAGCGCGGTCAGCAGCGGCAGATAGACGGCCATCGAGAGGTCCTCGATGACGAGCACCCCGAGGATGACCGGCGTCTCGCGGTTGCCGAGCCGGCCCAGATCGGTGAGCACCTTGGCGATCACCCCGGACGAGGAGATCCAGGTGACACCGGCGAGACCCACCGCCGCCACCGGACCCCAGCCCATCAACAGCGCGGCCAGCGCGCCCGGCACGGCGTTGAGCGCGAAGTCGACCAGCCCCGAGGGGTACTGCGTCTTCAGGCTCGTGACCAGCTCGGATGCGCTGTATTCCAGGCCGAGCAGCAACAGGAGCAGGATGACCCCGATCTCCGCACCGACCTCGATGAACTCCTCGCTCGCGGTCAAGGGGAAGAGCCCGCCTTGGCCGAACGCCAGCCCGCCCAGCAGGTAGAGCGGGATGGGCGAGAGCCCGATACGGCCGGCGAACCGGCCGACGAGGCCCAGGCCCAGGACGACGGCGCCGAGTTCGATCAACAGGACGGTGGTGTCGTGCACGTATGGCCTTTCTGTTGGTCCGGGCCCGCCGGTCATCTCCCCCGAGGGGTCAGATGCCGGCGAGGATCCGGGTCAGTTCATCCACACCCTCCCGGGTGCCGACGGCGACGAGGGTGTCGCCCGCCTCCAGGCGGAAGTCGGGGGTCGGTGACGGCACCGCCCCCGTCCGGCGCAGGACGGCGACGATGGAGGCACCGGTGCGCGTGCGCGCCTTGGTGTCTCCCAGCGGAAGCCCGCTGTAGGGGGACTGCCCCGACAGCGGGATACGGACGGTGACCAGGTCGATCTCCATCTCGCAGGTGCCCAGCCGGGGCGCCTCGCCGGGGGCGAGGATCTCCGCCAGCGACTCGGCCTCGTCCCGGTCGAGCGGCACCGTCGCCTCACAGGCGTCCGGGTCCTCCTCCTTGTAGAACCCGAGGAAGCGCCGGCCGTCCTGATGTGCGACGACGGAGATGTGCCGGCCGGCCCGGGTGGAGATCTCGTACTGCTTGCCCAGCCCCGGCAGCTTGGTGCTCTTGGTCGTCATGGCGTGCTGCCCTGCCCTCCTCGGACACGTAACGGACCGGCCGTCCTTCGGCCGGGACCCGGACAGATCGTAACGTCATGCGCATGACGGCTCCCAGTCAGCTCGCACGGACCCTTCGTGTGTGAGGGCGCGGCGCGAACTGCCCCGGCTACACGGAGCCGTCGGCGCGTTCGGACCGGCCCGTACCGCCGGGGCCGTCGGCACTGTCGGGGTCCGTCCTCTCCAACGCCGGACGGGGCCCCGGTTCTTCCTCGTTCAGCAGCCAATCCGCTGCCGCGGTGTCCGTCACCAGGCTGGTGACCAGTCCGGAGCGCAGCACGGCACCGATCGCGGCGGCCTTGCGGTGGCCGCCCGCTATGGCGACGACCTCCGGAATACGGCGCAGCCGCTCCGCCTCGACGGTGATGCAGCGCTCCCCCAGATCCCGGCCGATGCGCCGGCCCCGGGCGTCGAAGAGGTGCGCGGACATCTCCGCCGCCGCGCCCAGCGAGGAGTAGTGGTCGCGCTCCTCGGCGCTGAGCATGTCGTAGACGGTGGAGATCCCCGGCTCCCAGGAGCCGATCGAGACGGCCGCCACGGTGACCTTGTCGAAGTACTCGAAGGCGCGGGCGATCCCCGTCTGGTGGCGCAGTGCGGCGGCGGTGGCGCTGTCGGGCAGCAGCATGGGCGCGTAGATCGGGTGCGCCTCTCCCCCGGCGACCTCGGCCGCGCGGCGCACCGCCTCGACGGAGCCGCGGTCGGCGGTGCCGGCGTCGTACACCCCGGTCAGCTGGACGACCGTGCACGGCGGCAACTGCCGCAGGGCCGCGGCCATGTGGATCGTCGAACGCCCCCAGGCCAGGCCCAGCACGTCCCCGTCGGTGACCAGCTCGCCGAGCAGATCGGCTGCCACCTCGCCCAGGTTCTCCGGGTCGGCCGCGTCGTCCACCGCCTCGGTGGGCGACTCGACGACGACCACGTGCCGCAGCCCGAACCGGGCCCGCAGCGCGTCGGAGCGCTCCGCGTCCAGCTCGGCCGGCACCCGGATCTCGATCCGCACCAGATCACGTTCGAGGGCGGTCTCCAGCACCCGGGCCACCTTGAACCGGCTGACCCCGAACTCGTCGGCAATCTGGATCTTGGACTTGCCCTCCAGATAGAAGCGGCGGGCCATCGCCGCCGCCTGCATGAGTTCGGCGGGTCCCATACGCGTGACTCGCCCCGACGACACCGCACTCACCTCACTGTCTTGCCGTATCCGCGCCGTAAGCGCTCTTGCGCTGCGCGTTCATCCTTGCAGATCCCCCGCGGCCGCGGTCCGGGCTCACCCGCCGACTTCAGCTGCCGTACCCCGGCCCGTAACGCGCGGGCGCCACCGTGCGTGCCCACGCGTCACCGGCCGCGGTCGTCCCCCTGGGAACGCCCCCGAAGGGCCGCCCCCGGTGTCTCAGCCGGCGCAGCCGTGGTGCGCCGCACCGGCCGACTCCGCCTGCTGCCGCAGCCCGCGGACCGCGGCCGCCGGATCGTCCGCGCCGTAGACGGCCGAACCGGCCACGAACACATCGGCGCCCGCCTCGGCGCAGCGCTCGATGGTGGACGCCGAGACGCCGCCGTCGACCTGGAGCCACATCTGGAGCCCGTGCTTGTCGATCAACTGCCGGGTCCTGCGGATCTTCGGCAGCATGATGTCCAGGAACGCCTGCCCGCCGAAGCCCGGTTCCACCGTCATCACGAGCAACATGTCCAGCTCGGGCAGGAGATCCTCGTACGGCTCGATCGGGGTGGCGGGCTTGAGCGCCATGGAGGCACGCGCGCCCTGGGCCCGGATCTCCCGCGCGAGGCGCACCGGCGCGGCGGCCGCCTCGGCGTGGAAGGTGACCGAGCCGGCGCCGGCCTCGACGTACTGCGGGGCCCAGCGGTCCGGCTCCTCGATCATGAGGTGGCAGTCCAGCGGGGTGTCCGTCGCCTTGCGCAGCGCCTCGACGACGGGCGCTCCGAGCGTGAGGTTCGGGACGAAGTGGTTGTCCATGACGTCGACATGCAGCCAGTCGGCGCCTTCGACGGCCCGCGCCTCCTGGGCGAGGCGGGCGAAGTCGGCGGACAGGATGCTCGGGTTGATCTGTGCTGCCATGGCTCCCAGTATTCCGTCGGTGTCCGGTGCTCCGTGTGTGCGGGGCGAGTTGCCGGTTGTCCGCTGCCCGTGGCCCGCTCTCCGTTGCTCGTCGCCCGTCGTCCGTTGCCCGTTGCCCGTTGCTCAGGCGGTACGGCGCAGCAGCGCCAGATACATCGCGTCAGTGCCGTGCAGATGCGGCCACAGCTGGACGTCCGGCCCGTCGCCCAGCCCGGGCAGCGGCGGCACCTGCTCACGCGCGTCGATCCGCTCGGCCGCCGGGCCGCCCTTCGCGCCCTCGCCCAGCACGTCGTCGACGACGGCGCGGGTCTCCGCCGGATGCGGCGAGCACGTCACATAGCCGACGACCCCGCCCACGCGCACGGCGGCCAGCGCCTCGCGCAGCAGTCCGCGCTGCAACGGCGCGAACCCGGGCACGTCCTCGGGGGTGCGCCGCCAGCGCGCCTCGGGCCGGCGGCGCAGCGCCCCCAGCCCGGTGCACGGCACATCGACCAGCACCCGGTCGAAGGTGCCCGGCGCCCAGGCCGGGCGGGTGCCGTCCGCGGTGACCACGGCGTACGGGCCCGGGTTCCCCGCCAGCGAGCGGGCCACGAGCCGCGCCCTGTGCTGCTGCTTCTCCGCCGCGAGCAGCGTGGCCCCGCGCCCCGCCGCCAGCGCGCCGAGCAGCGCGGCCTTGCCTCCGGGCCCCGCACAGGCGTCCAGCCAGCGGGAGTCGGGGCCCTCCAGCGGCACGTTCGCCAGGGCCAGCGCGACGAGCTGGCTGCCCTCGTCCTGCACACCGGCGCGGCCCTCGCGCACCGCGTCCAGCGCGCCCGGGTCGCCGCCCTCGGCCAGCCGGACCGCGTAGGGCGACCAGCGTCCCGGCTCCGCCTCACCGGTCAGCAGCTCCTCGACCGTGGCCCGGCCCGGGCGGGCGACCAGGGTGACCTCGGGCCGCTCGTTGTCCGCCGCGAGCAGCGCCTCGATCCCGGCCCGGCTGTTGCCCGCCGGGCCGAGCGCGTCCCACAGCGCCGAGACGATCCAGCGCGGGTGCGCGTGGCGCAGGGCCAGATGCTCCTCGGGGTCGTCGTCGTAGGGCGGCGCGACGATGTCCAGCCAGCCGTCCAGATCGTGCGCCGTGATCCTGCGCAGCACGGCGTTGACGAACTTCGCCCGCCCGTCGCCGAGCACCACCCGGGCCAGCTCCACGGTGGAGCTGACCGCCGCGTGCCCGGGGATCCGGGTGCCCAGCAGCTGGTGCGCGCCGAGCGAGAGCACGTCCAGCACCGGCGGGTCCACCTCGCGCAGCGGCCGGTCCACGCACTCCGCGATGATCGCGTCGTAGGTGCCCTGCCGGCGCAGCGTGCCGTACACCAGCTCGGTCGCCAGCGCCGCGTCCCGCCCGTCCAGACCGCCGGCCTCCGGGCCCTTCTCCCGCGCCTTGCGCAGCAGCGGGGGGAGGACGAGGTTCGCGTACGCGTCCCGCTCGTCGACGGCGCGCAGCGCCTCGAACGCGAGGATGCGCACGGGGTCCTTGCGGGGACGCCGGTAGGGCTTGGCGGGGCGGCGTTGCCGGGTGCTCACGAGGAAAGGTGCTCCGGAGGTACGGGGAAGAAGAGACGAAAGCGGGACGGGTCCCGAAAACCGCGGGTCGCCTCCACCCTACGTCGAACACACCGGCACCGACGCCGCCCGCCCCCCGCCCGCCCCGCACACCGCCGTACGGCACGGCCGACGGCCACCACGGCACCCTCGGCGCCTCGGCCTCGCCGCCGTCGCCGCCACCGGTGCCCCGCCGTCGCCGCCACCGGTGCGGGCGCCGGTACCGTCCCGTCGCGCTCCGGCAAGCCGGTTCAGCCGAGCCGTTCGCCCGCCGCGATCCGGGTGCCCCGTGCCCAATCGGCCGCCGGCATCGGCTTCTTGCCCTGCGGCTGCACCCACTCCAGGCGCACGGGGTGCGAACCCGTGCCGACCAGCACGGAGTTCTTGCCGACCAGCAGCTCCCCGGGGCCCGGCTCGGAACCGTCACCGGCGCCGTCCGGGGCGAGCGCGACCGAGCGGACCTTGAGCCGCTCGTCGCGGAAGACGGTCCAGGCGCCGGGCGCGGGCGTGCAGGCGCGGACGAGCCGGTCGACGCGGAGCGCGGGCGCGCTCCAGTCGATCCGGGCGTCCTCGACGGAGATCTTCGGGGCGAGGGAGACGCCCTCCTCCTTCTGCGGCTCGGGCCGCAGCGTGCCGTCCTCGATCCCGTCCATGGTGGCCGCGAGCAACCCCGCACCCGCGAACGCGAGCCGGGTGAGCAGATCGCCGCTGGTGTCCGTGGTGCGCACCTCCTCGGTGACGACGCCGTAGACGGGGCCGGAGTCGAGCCCCTCCTCGATCTGGAAGGTGGAGGCGCCCGTCACCTCGTCACCGGCGAGCAGCGCGTGCTGCACGGGCGCGGCACCGCGCCACGCGGGCAGCAGCGAGAAGTGCAGATTGACCCAGCCGTGCCGGGGCACGTCGAGCGCGACCCGGGGCAGCAGGGCGCCGTAGGCGACGACGGGACAGCAGTCGGGGGCGATCTCCCGCAGCCGCGCGAGGAAGTCCTCGTCCCGCGGCTTGGCGGGCTTGAGCACCTCGATGCCCTCCTCCTCGGCGCGCTGCGCGACCGGACTGGGGACGAGCCGCCGGCCGCGCCCCGCCCGCGCGTCGGGCCGGGTGACCACGGCGGCGATCTCGTGCCGGCCGGAGGCGAGCAGGGCGTCGAGCGCGGGGACGGCGACCTCGGGGGTGCCGGCGAAGACGAGCCTCATCGGTGGCGGACTACCTCTCACACGGGTGCGGAACGGACTGCGGCGGGCGGCACCGGGCCGACCGTCACCGCTGCAAAGACAGCCCAGTTTACGGTCGGCGCACGGCATCGCACCTCGGGGGCGTGCGGACCCCAACGCGCCCTGTGAGCGCGGCGCGAGCGCCCCCACAGCGTGACCAGAGCGCCCATCAGTGCGTTGGTCAAGTCAGGTTGACCGAATCAGGCACCGCCCGTTCCGCGCGGCGACCTCCCTGGTTCCGCACCGTTCCTCAGCAGAGTTCAGCACAGCTCAACAGCCCCTTTTCAGCCGGTTCGAGAGGCTTTTTCATGGCCGACCACGCAACCCACGACGCCCAGGCACGGGCAAGCCTGCACCTCCTGGTGCGGGACATCGAGCGGGTCCGCCGGCAGGTGGACGCGCTGCGTACCCTCACCGCCCAGCTCGGCAACGTCTACCGCCCGCGGCGCACCGGTCCGTCCGCGGGCTTCGTCGTCTACGGGCGCGCGCCCGCACCGACCGTCCGGCTCGCCCAGGAACTCCGCGACAGCGTCGAGACGTTGGTGACCGCCGCGGTCGACTTCGACCGCTCCCTGGGCTTCTCCTGGGACGCCGTGGGCTCGGCGCTGGGAGTCACCAAGCAGGCCGTGCACCGCCGCTACGGCGCCCGCCGCGGCACGGCCCGCTCCACCTCCGAGAGCGACGGGGCCGCCGCGGCACGCCCCGCGGAGACCGTCCCGGCCGTTCCCCGCCCCGTCTCCGCCGCCCACCGGCCCGGCGTTCCGGCGGCACGCCCCGCCCCCGCCCAGCCGGCCCAGACCGCCGCCCCCCACGAACCCCGGCACGGCAGCCTCCCGGCCCCCCGCAACGGCTGAACCGAGCCTTCCGCACCCCTTCGTCCGACCACCCGGCGTCCTCCCCGGCCGACTCCGCCCTCCGTCCCCGTCCGTGCCGCTGCCCGGCGCCCTCCCCGGTGCCGGGCAGCGGTCGTGCGTGCGGCCGGTGTCCGGGACGGCGCAGAGGGTTCAGGGAGCGGGCGTGGCCAAGTAGTCGCCGTGCTCCAGGTCTTCGAGCAGCGTCGGGTGGGTGGGAGACCAGTCGAGCAGCTCCCGGGTGTGAGAGCTGGAGACGGGCCCGTCGAAGCCGTAGGCGGCGGCCATGAACGGGCTGACGAAGTGCGTGGCGGCCTCGTCGGGGGTGAGCGAGGCCGTGGGCAGGCCCAGGCCCCGGGCGATGGTCTGAGCGATGCTCTTCAGGGCGACGCCGCTCTCGGCCGCTCCGTGCAGCACGCTGCCGGCCGGCGCCTTCTCCAGCGCCAGCCGGAACAGGACCGCCGCATCCTGCCGGTGCACCGCGGGCCACCGGTTGGCGCCGTCTCCGACGTAGGCCGAGACGCCGGTCTTCCGGGCGGTGGCGATGAGCATGGGGATGAAGCCGTGGTCCTCGGGACCGTGGACGGTGGGGGCGAGGCGGACCACGCTCGCGCGTACGCCCCGGTCGGCGAAGCCCAGGCAGGCTCGCTCGCCCGCGATCCTGAAGGGCGCCATTCCGGCCGCGTCGGGCTCGTCCTTCTCGGTGCTCTCCCGGCCCGCGGGCATGACCAGGGTGCCCGAGGTGACGACGAACGGCTTTCCCGTGTGCTCCAACGGCCGGCCCAGCGACGCGATCGCGGTCCGGTCGCGCCGCATCATGTCGTCGAGGTCCGAGAAGTCGCCGCCGTAGGCCATGTGCAGGACACCGTCGGCGGCTTCGGCGCCGCTGCGCAGGCTGTCGAGGTCGTCCAGTGAGCCTCGGTGCGGTGTCGCACCCAGCGACTCCAGCCGGGCGGCCGCGGCATCCGAGCGCGCCAGCCCGGTGACGGTGTGGCCGGCGGCGATGAGTTCGGCGACGACCGCGGGTCCGGTCTGGCCCGAACCACCGGTGACGAAAACATGCATGAAGGTCTCCCCCACTTGACGCCAGTAACTGGCACTACGTACATCGGCCGCCGAGCCTAGGTAGCGCCAGTCACTGGCGTCAAGAAACGCCAGTGACTGCCATATGCGGTACCCTCGGGGCATGCCACGGAGCGGAGCAGAAGCACGTCGCCGCCTTCAGCAGGCAGCTTTGGAGCTGTACCAGGAGCACGGGTTCGACCGGACCACCACGGCCGGGATCGCCGCCCGTGCCGGCGTCAACGAGCGCACCTTCTTCCGGCACTTCCCGGACAAGCGCGAGGTGCTCTTCGACGGCGAAGCCGACCTGCGCGCCGCACTGGTGCACGCGGTGACCGAAGCCGCCGACGGCCTCCAGCCGCTCGACATGGTGCTGGCCGCCTGCCGGAAGGCCGAACCGCTCCTGGAGCGCAACCGTCCGTTCGCCGCACCACGGCGGCACGTCATCGCGACGACCCCGGCGCTCCGCGAACGCGACCTGGCCAAGGCCGCGTCACTCAGCGACGCCCTGGCGGACGCGCTGCGGCAACGAGGGGTCGAAGACCGGCTGGCCGGACTGGCCGCCGTGACCGGATGGGCCGCCTTCCACCAAGCGGTCCAGGCCTGGATCGACGACCCCGCGGAGAGCCTGGACGCACACGTCCTCCGGGCCTTCGACGCTCTGCGCGCCCTCTCCGGGAGCGCCGCACCGGCACAGACACGGCCCGAGGACTGACGCGCCCCCACAAGACGGCCCTCGCTCCTCGCGCGCGAACGGCGCCTCCCTCGGAGCCGTAACGCGCGGGACCGATCCCGGCGGCACCGTCCGTGCCTCGACTCCTGGCACCGCGGGCGGCGGACGGGCGCGGGCCGTCAGCCGATGTCGAGCGGGTCGATCCGCAGCTGCGCCGACGGGCCCTCGCGCCGCGTCAACCGCCGCACCTGCGCCGTCTTCAACGCGGACGCCAGCGCCGCACCGCTGCCCCGCGGCACCCGCACCAGCGCACGCTCCCACTGCTCACCGGGCGGCGGATCGCCCGGCCTGCGCGGCCGCCCCGCGGCAGGCACCGGCAGCGGAACCGGACCGAGCACCTCCGCCTCGGCCGGCAGCCCCGTCTCCCGCGCCGCCTCCAACAGCCCCGCGACGGCCTGCGGCGGACCGGTGACCGCCGCCATCCGGGAGACCGGCGGAAAGCCCAGCTCGGCCCGGTCGGCCAGCTCGCGCAGGGCGTGACCGGCCGGATCCCAGCGCACCAGCGCCTGCACCGGACGCAGCGTCTCCTCCGCGACGACGACCACCGAACCGCCCGCCTCGTGGCCGCGCACCAGCGACGCCGCCGCCAGCCAGCGGCGCAACGCCTCCTCCCCGGCCCGCAGATCGGGCCGGCCGAGCAGCACCCAGCCGTCCAGCAGCAGCGCCGCCGCATACCCCTCGCCGCCCTCGGGCACCGGCTCGGCGCCCGGGGTCGCCACCACCAGCGCGGGGCCGCCCGGCACCGTCTCCAGCACGTGCTCGCCGCCGGAGGTGCGCACCGGGACCGACGGGAAGGCCCGGCCCAGCTCCTCCGCCGTACGCCGGGCACCGAAGACGGAGCCGCGCAGCCGGCCCCCGCCGCACATTCCGCAGTGCCAGTCGACGACCTCGCGCGCACACCAGCCGCAACGCAGCGCGGCCCCCTCGGCCCCCGCCTCCAGCGGGCCCGAACAGTGCCGGCAGCGGGCCGGCTCGCGGCAGCGCTCGCACACCAGCCGCGGCACATAGCCGCGGCGCGGCACCTGCACCAGGACCGGCCCCAGCGCCAGCGCGTCCCGGGCCGTCCGCCACGCGAGGCTGGGCAGCCGGGCGCTGCGCGCCGCCGGATCGCGCGCCTCGTCGCCCTCCGCAGCCGTGCGGACCCGGGGCATCACCGCCCGCACCGTCTCCCGCTCGGCGGTCAGCGGCCTGGCGAAGCCGGACTCCACCAGCTGCGCCGCCTCGACGGTGCAGCCGTGCGCGCCGAGCAGGAACGCGGCCTGCTCGGTGACGGCACGCTGCATCAGCACCTCGCGCGCATGCGGCTGGGGAGCGCGCTCCTCGCTGTGCGCCGCGTCGCCGTCCTCCCAGATCGCCACCAGCCCGAGCCGGTGCACGGGGGCGAACATGGCGGCGCGGGTGCCGATGACCGCGCGGACCGAGCCACGGCGGACGGCGAGCCAGCGGCGGTAGCGCGGTTCGGGCCCGGCGTCGGCGGTGAGCAGCACGTGCCGGCCCTCGCCGACGAGCGCGGTCAGCGCCGCGTCGAGGCGCGCCGCCGCCTTGCCGTCCGGCAGCACTGCCAGCGCGCCGCGCCCCGCCGCCAGGGCCGTCGCCAGCGCGGTGGCCAGCTCGACGGCCCAGTCCTGCGGGCCCGGCAGCGCCGTCCACACCGCACGGGGCGCGGCCTTCTCCCGGAGCGCGGCCAGAAAGGCCGGGCCCTGCGGATAGCGGCTCCAGCCGCCGGGCTCCGGCATGTCCGGCCGGGGCAACCGCCGTGGTGAGGGCTGCTGTTCGGGACGGGCGCGGCGCGGCGGCACCGCGAGCTGGACGACGTCGGCGAGGGAACCGGCGTACCGGTCGGCCACCGCGCGGCACAGCTGGAGCAGCTCCGGGCCGAGCACCGGCTCGGGCGAGAGGACCTGCGCGAGGGGCGCCAGCCGCCCGGCGAAGTCGGTGTCGGCCCGCCGCTCGACGATGAACCCGTTGACGAGGCCGCCCCCCTCGCGGCGCCCCTCGCGCTCCCCCGCACCGAACCGGACGCGCACCCGGACACCGGGCTGTGCCTCCTCGTCCATGGCGGCGGGCACGGCGTAGTCGAAGTAGCGGTCGAGATGGACCATGCCCTTGTCGACGAGCACACGGGCGACGGGCAGCCGCGCGGCCCGCTCCGCGTTGCGCCAGGTACGCGGCTTGGCACGGGGCTGCCGCGCCTTGCGCTCCCGCACCGTCTCCCGGATCAACGCAAGCTGCTCGGGCGCCCCGGACTCCCCCGCCTCCGACTGCTCATCGCCCCTGCTCACAGCCCCAGTCTTAGCAGACGCCCCGGACATCCGCCGGGGCGGAAGTGGGGCGGGACCGAGCGGAGCCGGGGCCGGAGCGGGGGCTGAGCCCGGAGCGGGGCTGAGTCGAGCCGACGCGGGAGCCGGGCCCCGACCGGGGAGCCGGGGCCCGACCGAGGCCGGGGCCGAGCCGCGCGGGAGCCGGGGCACGACCGGAGCCGGACCGGACCGGGGAGCCGAAGCCCGACCAA
>NZ_BJMM01000016.1 GCF_006539165.1 Streptomyces cacaoi
TGGCGCCGCACCCCGGAATCGGAACGGCGTGGGCCGGGACGGGCCGGGGCCGGGCCGAACCGGGGCCGGAGTCGGGCGGCGCGGGAGCCGGGGCCCGACCGGGGCCAAGGCGGACCGGGGAGCCGGGGCCCGACCGAGGCCGGGGCCGAGCCGCGCGGGAGCCGGGGCACGACCGGAGCCGGACCGGACCGGGGAGCCGAAGCCCGACCAAGGCCGGGTCCACCGGGGGCCAGGGACGAACCGGGGCCGCACCGACCAGGGCCGCGTCCGGGCCTCAGCCTTTCGTGGCGCCGCACCCCGGAATCGGAACGGCGTGGGCCGGGACGGGCCAGGGTCGGGCCGAACCGGGGCCGGAGTCGGGCGGCGCGGGAGCCGGGGCACGAGCGAGGGCGGGCCGGAGCAGGGGGCCGGGGTCGACCAGGGGCCAGGGGCGAACCCGGCCGAGTCGGGCCGGGGCCGGAAGCCCAGCGGCACGGAGCCGGACCCGACCAGGACCGCGTCCTGACCTCAGCGCTCCGTGGCCCGCCCCCCGGACTCGGACGACGCGGCCCGGTCAGTGCACCCGCCCTACCCAGGAGCCGAGGGATGCCGAGGAATGCCAAGGGATGCCGAGGAACACCCGCACCCGCTGTGCAGCTTCGCCCGGCTCGACACCCGCGCGCGGTCCGCCCCACCGCACGCCGAGGCCGCACACCAGGACCACCCACGGCACACCTCGGGGCCACGCCGGCTCAGTTCGCCGTGCGGGAGACCGCCGCCGGCTCGGGACCGGTCGCCCGCTCGGCGCGGCTCGGTACCCGGACGCCCCGGGGGACCGCCACCGCCGCCAGGGCCAGCGCACCCGCCACGGTCCCGACCCCGCCGACGGCGGTGCCGATCCCCGCCGCGTCCGGGCCCCGTGCGCCCAGCACCGTCTGGACGACGGCCAGTCCGAAGGCGCCGCCGATCTGCTTGGCCAGCATCGCCCCGGCGGTCGCCGCGCCCATGTCGGAGCGCGGCACACAGTTCTGGGTCGCGATCATCAGCCCGCCCATCGCCGGGCCCGACCCCAGCCCCGCCACCAGCAGCCGACACGTCAGGGGCACGGCGCCGGTCGCCGGGTCCAGCCACAGGAAGCCCGCCGTCCCGCCGAGCAGCAGGCAGGCGCCGGTCACCAGCGCCGGTTTGGTGCGCCCGGTGCGGAGCGCGGCGGCGGCCGTCAACCGGTTGCCGACCACCGAACCGATGAGGAACGGCAGCAGCGACAGCCCGGAGACGGTGGCCGTCTGGCCGCGTACGTGCTGGAAGTACAGCGGCAGCAGGACCCCGACGGGCAGCGCGGCGAGCTGGAAGAAGAACCCGGCGAGCAGCAGTGAGCCGTACGTCGGCCGCCGGAACAGGCGCAGCGGGAGCACGGGCACGGCCGCGCGCCGCTCGACCGGCAGCAGCGCCCCGAGCAGCGCCACCCCCGCGACGAGGCTCCCGGCCACCGCGGGGTCCGCCCAACCCGCGCCGCCGTCCGGCGCGTTGCCCCGCAGACTGAACGCGACGAGCACCAGCGACAGCCCGGCGGACAGCAGCAGCAGACCGGCCACGTCGAGCCGTCCGCCCCGCGCCCGCTCCGGCCGGCGTTCGGGCAGCAGCAGCCACAGCACAGCGGCGGCGGCCGCACCGAGCGGCAGGTTCATCCAGAACGCCCAGCGCCAGTCCGCGTGGTCGGCCAGCACCCCGCCCAGCAGCGGCCCGCCCACCATGCCGAGCACGAGCATGGCGCCCATCGCCGTCTGCATCCGTACGAGCCCGCCGCCGCGCTCGGGCGGATGCAGATCCCGCACGAGTGCCATGCCCAGCGTCAACAGGGCGCCACCGCCGAGCCCCTGGACGGCGCGGGCCACGATCAGCACCGGCATGGACCCGGCGAGCCCGCAGGCCAGCGAGCCCGCCAGGAACACCCCGAGCCCGCCGAGCAACAGCAGCCGCCTGCCGTACAGATCGGAGAACCTCCCGTACACCGGCACGCTCACCGACGAGCTGAGCAGATAGGCGGTGACGAGCCACACGTACCAGGAGTCGTCGCCTCCGATCCGCTCCACGATGCGCGGCAGCGCCGTCCCGACGACGGTGCCGTCCAGCATCGCGAGGAACGCGCACCCCAGCAGCGCGACGGTGGCCGCCCGCCGCCGCACCGCACCGAGTCCCTCGTACGGGTCGGCGTGCCCGCCGCCCGTCACGCGCCCCCCTCGGGCGCCCCGGGCGCACGCACCGCCCCGTGCAGGAAGAGCCCGACCAGTTCGTCGTTGTCCAACGGCTCGGCCGTACCCGGGCGTCCGCTCGCCAGCAGCATCATCTGGAAGACGGCGGCGAGCCGTTCGGGCGGCTGCCGCAGCGCATCCCGGTCCGGCTCGAACAGCGCGGCCAGCGCCGCCCGCGGCCCGGCCAGCCCGGCCTCCCGGTCGGGCATCTCCCCCTTGGCGCCCGCCTCCGGACGCCGCATCCGATCGAGCTTGCCCACCGCGGCCAGCGCCCCCGCGACCTGCCCGATCCGGTTCATGTGCCCCCGCAACACCTCGCACGCCTGGTGCAACCGTTCCTCCAACGGCTGCTCCAGCGCGATGGCTTCGAGGTGCGCGACGGTGTCGTCCGGCCGCACGGCGGCATCCATGCACGCCGCCAACAGCGCGTCCTTGTCGGAGAAGACCCGGAATATGGTCCCCTCCCCGATCCCGGCCGCCCGCGCGATCTGCGCCGTGGTGACGGCGGCCCCGTACTCGACGACCAGCGGCAGCGCGGCCGAGACGATCATCTCCCGCCGCCGCCCCGCCTCCATGGCAGGCGCCCGCTTCCGCCCCGAACTCCCCTGCTTCTCCGCCTTGTTGCTGTTCTCATCCATACCCGCACAGTACGGAGTGAGCACTCACTCCGTCAATGAGTGAGCACTCACTCCGCTCAGCGCCCTCTCGACGGCCACCCGTCACGTGCTGTTGCTTACCGAGCGGGGAACGGGAAACGGTCCCCTTCGCCTTGTTGATCCGGGCCCGGCTGCCCCACGCTTCTGGGTGCCGGCTGCTGCCCGGAGCGAGAGCCATGGAGGTCCCAGTGGATCAGCAGCCGCTCCTGTTCGGTCCCGAACTGCGTCGACTGCGAGTGGCCTCGGGGTACACCCTGGGCCGCTTCAGCGATCGCGTGCACTACAGCAAGAGTCACCTCAGCCAGGTCGAACGGGGCCTGAAACCCGCGGGCCCCGAACTGGCCCGTCTGTGCGACTCCGCTCTGGGTGCCGGTGGCCGGCTGGCCCGGCTCGTGCCGCAACGCCCCTCCGGAACAGCTCCGGAAACGCTCCCCGACCCCTGCGACGAAGGTGAGGAATGGCACATGCACCTCTCCCCCGACGGCGACAGCTGGTTCCGCCCCGTCGACCGCAGGACGCTGGTGGCCGGCGGCGCCGCGTCCGTCGTGGCCCTGGGACTGGGGTCGGGACCGGCACACACCCAGGCTCCCCACGCCCTCCGCAGCGCCCGGCTCCTCTTCGACCAGTACCGCGCCCTGGGGCAGTCCGCCCCGCCCGGAGCCCTGCTGCCCACGCTCGTCGCCCAGACCCACACGCTACGGACCCTGGCCCGGCGCGCGGCCGCCCCGCTCCGCGCGGAACTGCTCCAACTGGCCTCCCGCTACGCCGAGTTCGTGGGCTGGCTCGTCCAGGAGAACGGGGACGACACCGGCGCCCTGTGGTGGACCGAGCGCTCCGTACGGCTGGCCCAGGCCGGCGGCGACCACGACCTCGCGGCCTACGCACTGGTGCGCAAGGCGCTGATCGCCTTCTACCGGGACGACGCCGCACACACCGTGGAGCTGGCACGGCGGGCACAGGAAGCGCATCCCCCGCCGCGCATCGCCGGGCTGGCAGCACAACAGGAGGCGCAGGGCCACGCGTTGGCCGGGGACCACTCCGCCTGCATGCGGGCACTGGAGCGGGCACGCGAACAGCTCGCCACGGCGGATTCCCCGGACGGCCCGGTGATCGGCACCGTGCACCTTCCCGACCCGGTCTCCATGATCACCGGCTGGTGTCTGCACGATCTCGGCCGGCCCCGCGCCGCCGCCGCGGTCCTGGACGAGCAGATCGCGCGGCTGCCCGAACACGCCCTGCGCAACCAGGCGCGCTACGGGACGCGGCGCGCGCTCGCCCACGCGCAGGCGGGCGAACTGGACCACGCCTGCACCCTGGCCGGCCCCCTGCTGGACCACGCGGAGGCCGTCGGCTCGGCCACCATCCGCACCGACCTCCGCAAGCTCAAGCGCACTCTCGCCCGCCACACCACACACCGCGCGGCCCGGGAACTGGACCAGCGGCTGACGGCCGTACTGCACCCGGAGCCGCACGGCTGACCACCACCGACCACCGCTGATCACGGCGGGCCACAGCTGACCACGGCCGAGCACCGCGGAGCGCCGGCCGACGCCGGTCGACGACCCCGGCACGGGATCCGACAACCCCGAGACCAGAAAGGTGAAGATTCATGGCAGATCCGGATATTTTCGTCAATTACCGCACAGATGACGAAGGTTCGGCGGCAGCACTCATCGCGGACGGCATCGCGGCGGCGTACGGCCCGGAGCGCGTCTTCTACGACCACGGTTCGATCAGCGGCGGCCGGCACTACCCGGAGCAGCTGGAAACCGCCGTCGGACGCTGCACCGTACTCCTCGCGGTCATCGGCGACCGCTGGCTCGACGCCCGGGACGCCCGGGGCCGACGCAGGCTGGACGACGAGGAGGACTGGACACGGCGGGAGATCATCTCCGTGCTGCAACGCGGCGCCCATGTGATCCCGGTCCTCGTCGCACCCCGGCAGCAGCCGCTCCAGCGCTCCGAACTCCCCGAGGCACTCGGCGAATTGGCGGAGCTCCAGTTCCGGACGTTCAGCCCGCGCACCAAGGACAGCGACCTGGAGGTACTCTTCCGCGACCTGGCGGAGCTGGTGCACGCGCCGCCCGCGCTGCCGGGCTCCCGCACGGAGGGCGCGGCGCCGGCACCGCCCACGTACGCCACGCACAACACCTCGCACGGCGACCACGACGGCCACATCGTCCAGGCCCAGGACATCTCCGGGAACATCGGCCCGCTGATCAGCAACCCCACCGGCAACCTCCACACCGGCTCCGGGCCGCAGAACAACACGACGCACAACACCCACATCGCGGGCGACCAGCACAACGCGACCACCCACGTGGCCGGCGACCAGCACACGGCCGGCCCCAGCCACACGACGAACACCTTCTCCGGCGGCGTCGGCAACTACCTGAACGGCAGCAACAGCGGCGGCATGCACCAGACGACGCAGCACGCCCCGGCAGCCGAGCGGGCCGCGGACCCCGAGGAGGACGGCGGCCGGTGACCACCGAGAACCACACCACCCTCGGCGGCCCGATCGGCGCCACGCACACCGGGTCGGGCCCGCAGACCAACCTCAACTTCCTTCTCGGGGCCGAGAACCTGCTGGATCCGGCCGCACTGCTCACCGGCCGCGCGACCCGCCGCTTCCGCACCTTCACGGACGACGAACCCGCCCGGCTCCGCGCACGGTTCGCGGCACCCCCCGGGCTCCAGGCCGCCCGGCGCCGGCTCGGCGAGCACGGCACCGTCCTGCTGCACGGAGCACCGGGCACGGGCAAGCACACCGCCGGCGTGGCCCTGCTGTCCGAGAACCCCTCCGCCACCGGCCGGCTGCACCGGCTGGACGGCCAGGCCAGCGGCGACGAACGGGCCCTGGATCCCGGGCTGGTGGAAGAGGGGGACCGGCTGCTGCTCGACCTCACCGGCGTCGACACGGCCCGCAAGGAGAGCCTCCTGACGGCGCTTCCCTCCTTCCGTGCCGAGGTCCGGTCGAAGTCCGCGATCCTGGCCGTCGCCCTGCCCGATACGCCGCAGCGCCTGATCCCGTCGGCGCTGCTGCCCTGCCTCGCGCCGCTGCAACGGCCCGACCCCTGGCGCGCGCTGCGCATGCACCTCCGCGCGGACGGCATCCACCCCGGGCCCGACGATCTGCGAGACGCCTGGCTGGCGGACTTCCTGGCCCACGCCGCCATGGCGGACGTCGCCGCGCTCGCGGCCGGTGCCCTCCACGCCCGGGAGCGCCCCGGTTCCGGAACCACGCACTGCGCGCAGTGGCTGCGCGAGGCACTCGACACGCTCACACCCGGCAGCGCGGACATCCGACCCGTCCTCGCCGGCCTCCCGGACGCGGGCTCCCTGTCGCTGTACCTGTGCACGGCCCTGCTGGAGGGTGCCCGCTCCGACGTCGTCGAGCGGGCGACGGAACGGCTGCTGTCGGCCGTCGGTCATCCCCGTCTCGACACCCCGCTCCTGCACCGCCGGGCGCTCAGCGACCGGCTGGCCGACCTCAAGGGCACCGTCCACGCCGACGGCACCGTCCACCTGCCCGACGGCCACGCGGCAGCGGTCCGGGAATACTTCTGGACCAACTACCCCGCGTTGCGGGACACCTTGGGCACCTGGGCGGAGAAGACGGTCGACGCGGACCGGGTCGGCCCCGCCGACCGTTACGCGCTGATCGAGCGCTTCGCCGAGCAGACCCTGCGCACGGACCGGCCCGACGTCCTCGTCCGGCTCGTCGAGTCCTGGACGGAGTCGCGGGAGTCCGCAGAGCCGCGGTACACCACCGCACGGGCCTCCAGCGCCGGCAAGGCCCTCACCCTCGGCCTCCTCGACGAGCGCCACGGAGGCTACTTCCGCCGCCGGACGTACGAGTGGTCCCGCTCGTCGGGAACCGGCCCGAGGCTGGCCGAGGTGCTCGTCGAGGTGTGCGCACGGGTGCTCGCCGCCGACTACCCCCACCAGGCGCTCGTCCGGCTCCTGCACCTCGCCCGCAGACAGCGCGGCCCGGCCGGCCGCAAGGCACAGGAGGCGCTGGCGCGGCTCACCGCCGACGACCACCGGCTGTTCCGCCGCCTCCTGGCCCAGCTCACCGACGCGCACGGCGCGGACCGGGCATCCGACATCCGGCTCTTCCTCGCGCTCGTCGCCCCGGAGAGGCCCACGGACACCGCTCCGCGCTACCGGACCCTGCTGTCCGACGGCGACGTACGCCGCCGGCTGACCGACGGCTGGGACACCGTCTGGCGGCTGCTTCCCGAACGCGACCGGGCCGGAGCGCTGCGCACCTGGCTCGACACCGCGCTGGAGGAACCGGACACGACCGGGGACCGGCTCCTCGGCATCCTCGTCAACTCCTGCCGGGGCCGGGGCACGGACCTGAGCCGGCTCCATCTCCAGGTACGGCAGCGGTCGGCCGGCCATCCACGAGGCCCCGCCCTGTTCGAGAAGTTCTGGGAGCGGTGCGCCGTCGCACTGGGCCTGGAGCCCGCCCCGAGGGAGAAGGTGCCGTCATGACCTACGGACGCCGGACGGTGGCGGCCTTCGCGACCGTGCTCACCGCCTTGCTCACCACCGTGATCGGGCTGGCCTTCCACTGGCCGCTCCCCCTGTGGTTCTTCGCCACCTCCGCGCTGGGATCGCTCGCCCTGCTCCTGGTGCGGGCCACCGGCTCCCGACCGGATCCGCTCGCCCGGGAGTTCACCCCCGAACCGGATCTGCCCATTCCGCCACCGGAGATCCGGGCACACGACGTCCGGGACGTCGCCCTGCCCAGCGCGTGGCCGGACTACGACTTCCGGTTCTCCGCGACCGTGCGCTGGCACCCGCTCGCCGCACCACCGCACGCGCCCTCGGTCAACCCGGCGGGGCTCGCGGTCCAGGCGGTCCTCGAACGGGCGGCAGAACTGACCGAGGACCTGGAACCGCACCGTTTCGCCCTGGCCCAGTACCGGTTGAGCGGCGAGCTGGGCACGATGCGCCCCGACCCGGCCGGCCGGCTCGACGTGATGGCGGAGAACGTGACGCTGACGCTGACGGACCAGGACAGCGCCCGGCTGGACGACCTCTCCACCGTCCGCAAGGAGAAGGACGTCTGGGAGCACAAACGCCGGCACGAACAGAACCTTCGCGAATACCTCAGCGACGACGTGCTCAAGACGCCGGGCAGCGCCGTCGTCTGGTGGCTGGCGCAGAACGAGAACGAACCGAAGCGTGCCGTCGACGACATCGGCATGCTCGCCCAGCTCTCGTCCGTCGCACACGACACGGACGTCCCCGACCGGCTCAAGCACCTGATCCCCTACCCGGAGCCGCCCACCGACCCCGGGGAGCCCCCGGAACCCTCCGCTCCCGGTCCGTTCGATCCGGACCCGTTCGATCCGGACCCGTCCAACGGCAGCGGCCCCACCGGTGCTCCGCCCTTCGCCATGCCGATGAACGACGGCGCCGCCTCCGCCGAACCTCCGGAGGAGGACGCGGCCGATCTGTTCCGGCGCTGGGTGGCCCGCCTGAAGCTCGACCCCGACGGTCCCGAGGCCGCCACGCTCGCCCAGAGCCTCGTCCACGTCGCCCAGCGGTGCGGAGCCGACGCCGAGGCGGCCCGGTATCTGCTCTCCCGTATGGGGATCCATGTGCCCGGCGGCGACACCGGCCCACAGCCGGCCGAAGCCGGGAGCACGGAGGCAGAGGACGGCGCACGGCACCGCACCGCGCCCTCCGACGCCCCCAACGGGTCGCACCCCGGGCACGACGACGCACCCGGACCGTTCGTCGCGCCCGAGCCGCCGCCCATGCCCACCCGTCCCCCGACCGTGCCCCCACCCGGCACACCGCCGGCCTGGAACGGAGCGGCCGACGGCCACGGCACCGCCTGAACACGCCGCGGGCCCGGCACCCTGCCAGCGTGGGGTGCCGAGCCCGCGGGCCGGAGATGGGGGATTACAGGCCGACGGCCTTACGCAGGGCGTCGACGCGGTCCGTGCGCTCCCAGGTGAAGTCGGGCAGCGCGCGGCCGAAGTGGCCGTAGGCGGCGGTCTGCGCGTAGATGGGGCGCAGCAGGTCGAGGTCGCGGATGATCGCGGCCGGGCGGAGGTCGAAGACGTCCGAGATGGCCTGCTCGATCTTCTCGACGTCGACCGAGGCCGTGCCGAAGGTCTCGACGAACAGACCGACCGGCTCGGCCTTGCCGATGGCGTAGGCGACCTGGACCTCGCAGCGGGAGGCGAGCCCCGCGGCGACGACGTTCTTGGCGACCCAGCGCATGGCGTACGCGGCGGAACGGTCCACCTTGGACGGGTCCTTGCCGGAGAACGCGCCGCCACCGTGGCGGGCCATGCCGCCGTAGGTGTCGATGATGATCTTCCGGCCGGTCAGGCCGGCGTCGCCCATGGGGCCACCGATCTCGAAGCGGCCGGTCGGGTTGACCAGCAGCCGGTAGCCCTCGGTGTCGAGCTTGATGCCCTCGTCCACGAGGGCCTTCAGCTCCGGCTCGACGACGAACTCGCGGATGTCGGGCGCGAGCAGCGAGTCGAGGTCGATGTCGGCGGCGTGCTGGGAGGAGACCACGACGGTGTCCAGCCGCACGGCCTTGTCGCCGTTGTACTCGATGGTGACCTGCGTCTTGCCGTCGGGCCGCAGGTAGGGGATGGTCCCGTTCTTGCGGACGGTGGAGAGCCGCTCCGAGAGCCGGTGCGCCAGCGTGATCGGCAGCGGCATGTACTCGGAGGTCTCGTCGCAGGCGTAGCCGAACATCAGGCCCTGGTCGCCCGCGCCCTGCTCGTCGAGCTCGTCGACGTCCTTGCTGTCGCTCTCGACGCGGCGCTCGTAGGCGGTGTCCACGCCCTGCGCGATGTCGGGCGACTGGGCGCCGATGGACTCGGAGACGCCGCAGGAGGCGCCGTCGAAGCCCTTCTTCGACGAGTCGTAACCGATGTCGAGGATCTTGTTGCGTACGAGCGTCGAGATGGGCGCGTAGGCCTTGGTGGTCACCTCGCCCGCGACGTGCACGAGGCCGGTGGTGATCAGC
Organism: Streptomyces cacaoi; assembly: GCF_006539165.1. GTDB lineage: Bacteria > Actinomycetota > Actinomycetes > Streptomycetales > Streptomycetaceae > Streptomyces > Streptomyces cacaoi. Next base: position 9,900 of record NZ_BJMM01000016.1, read on the forward strand.
GTCTCGACGGCGACCCGGGAGTGCGGGTCCTCCTTGAGGAGGGCGTCGAGAATGGTGTCGCTGACCTGGTCAGCGATCTTGTCAGGGTGACCCTCGGTCACGGATTCCGAGGTGAACAGACGGCGCGACACATCGCTCCCTGGGGTTGCAGCGGCTGCTGGCTGAGCATGGGGCGGACCGTCGGGGCTGCGCCCGGAGCACGGTCCGCGGCCAGTTTATCCATCTCCACCGGCATCCAATCACGGACTCTCGAACTCCGAGACGACCATGCGGACCTCGATTCGAACTCGCGTGCCACTTGGGGGGCGGAGCGTATCCGGCAAAATCCCGCCGTGTCGGTCACCGTCGATCACGGTCAAGAGTGCGATCCCGGCCCCGTTCGACCGCGTACGACGAAATCCGGCCCCGTGCTCATCGCGCACGGGGCCGCCCGCCCGGCCACCGGCTCAGCCCTGTCCCGCCGCCGGCATCCGCTGCGCGATCAGATCCCACACGGTGTCGGCAAGCGCTTCCTTCGGCCCGTACGGCACCGGTGTCTCGCTGCCGTCGGCACCCAGAACGACCGCTTCGTTCTCTTCCGCGCCGAACGTCCGCTTCTCCCCCACCTCGTTGACGACGAGCAGGTCACAGCCCTTCGCGGCGAGCTTGGCCCGTCCATTGGCGAGGACGTCGTCGGTCTCGGCGGCGAAGCCCGCGACGACGGTGCCGGGGCGCGGGCGGTCCGCCGACAGCTCGGCCAGGACGTCCGGATTGCGCACCAGCGTCAGCGGCTCCGGCTCCTGGCCGGCCCGCTTCTTGATCTTCCCCTCCGCGTACACGGCAGGCCGGAAATCGGCCACGGCCGCCGCCATGACGACCGCGTCCGCGTCCCGCGCCGCCTCCACGACGGCCTCCCGCAGCTCCCGCGCCGTCCCCACCGGCACGACGTCCACGCCTGCCGGGGCGGGCAGGGCGCTGTTCGCGGCGACGAGCGTGACCCGAGCGCCCCGCGCGGCGGCCGTGCGCGCCAGCGCGTACCCCTGCTTGCCCGAGGAGCGGTTTCCCAGATACCGCACCGGATCGAGTGGTTCCCGGGTACCGCCCGCGCTGACGACGACGTGCCGTCCGGCCAGATCGGTGTGCGCCCCGGTGGCGCCCCGGGCGAGCACCCGGCGGCAGAACTCGAAGATCGCGTCCGGGTCCGGCAGCCGGCCCTTGCCCGTGTCGACACCGGTCAGCCGGCCGACGGCGGGCTCGATGACATGGGCACCGCGCTCACGCAGCGTGGCGACATTGGCACGGGTCGCCGGGTGCTCCCACATCTCCGTGTGCATGGCGGGCGCGAACACCACGGGACAGCGGGCGGTCAGCAGGGTGTTGGTCAGCAGGTCGTCGGCGAGCCCGTGCGCCGCCTTGGCCAGCAGGTCCGCGGTCGCCGGAGCCACGACGACGAGATCCGCTTCCTGCCCGATACGGACGTGCGGCACCTCGTGCACGGACTCCCACACCTCGGTGGCCACCGGATGCCCGGTGAGCGCGGACCAGGTGGCGGCGCCGACGAAGTGCAGCGCCGCGTCCGTCGGGACGGCGCGTACGTCGTGGCCGCTCTCGGTCAGCCGGCGCGCCAGCTCGCACGCCTTGTACGCGGCGATACCGCCGCTCACGCCCAGCACGACCTTCGGCCGCGCCCGGCTCACCTGCTGGTTCGTCACTCGTCTCTCCCCACTGCCACCGCGCCGGCCGGCGCTCCGGTACCGGATCCATGACACACCAAGGGCCCGGCAGCCGCGCTGCCGGGCCCTGTGAAGCGGTGTGCGCCGTTACGGAGTGACGGCCGCGGGGGCCTCGACGGACTCCGAGGTGAGCAGACCGGCGTTGATCTCCCGGAGGGCGATCGACAGCGGCTTCTCGTGCACGTGCGTGTCCACCAGCGGGCCGACGTACTCCAGGAGGCCCTCACCGAGCTGGGAGTAGTACGCGTTGATCTGGCGGGCGCGCTTGGCCGCGTAGATCACGAGGCTGTACTTCGAGTCGGTGGCCTCGAGCAGCTCATCAATCGGCGGGTTGATGATGCCCTCGGGCGTGGTGATGGAAGAGGACACTCTCTGCCTTCCGAAGGGGTAAGAAGTGGGATCGTCCGTTGCCGGGTCCTGCCCGGAAGTGTTCCGTTCCGGTTCCCGGCCGGACCGTACCGGGACGGAGGCGGGGAGGAATCAGCAATCGATACGCATCAAGGCTAGCAGCTCGGCGCTGACCTCCTCGACGGAGGTGTTGACGAGGCTCACATCGAACTCCGCCTCGGCGGCCAGCTCCGTGCGGGCCGCCTCCAGCCTCCGCTCGATCACCTCGGGCGCCTCGGTGCCCCGGCCGGTGAGCCGGCGGACCAGCTCCTCCCAGGAGGGCGGCGCGAGAAAGACGAGCCGGGCCTCGGGCATGGACTCCTTGACCAGACGGGCGCCCTGGAGATCGATCTCCAGCAGGACGGGTTCGCCCTGGTCCAGATGTTCCAGCACCGCCTGGCGGGGTGTGCCGTAGCGGTTGCCGGCGAACTCCGCCCACTCCAGCAGCTCGCCGTTGGCGATCAGCTTGTCGAACTCCTCGTCGTTGACGAAGAAGTACTGCACCCCGTGGCGCTCGCCGGGGCGGGGCTTTCGGGTGGTGGCGGAGACGGAGAGCCAGACCTCGGGATGGGCCTTGCGCATATGTGCGACGACCGTGCTCTTGCCGACCCCGGAGGGGCCGGAGAGCACGGTCAGTCGCGACGTGGCGACCGGGGGTACCGGGGTCTCCCCCCGGGGAACTGCGGAACTCATGCAGCGATTATCCCGGTTCACGTGAGTGCCTGAGACCGTCAGGCGTTGGCGCCGCCGAACTCGCGCTCAAGGGCAGCGATCTGGTTGGAACCGAGGCCACGCACACGGCGGCTCTCGGAGATGCCCAGCCGCTCCATGATCTGCTTGGCGCGGACCTTGCCGACGCCGGGCAGGGACTCCAGGAGTGCGGAGACCTTCATCTTGCCGATGACATCGTTCTCCTGGCCCTGCTTGATCACGTCATGGAGCGAAGCGCCGGAGTGCTTCAGCCGGTTCTTGACCTCGGCGCGCTCCCGGCGAGCCGCGGCGGCCTTCTCGAGCGCGGCTGCGCGCTGTTCAGGGGTAAGGGGCGGAAGAGCCACGCCTACGTCACCTCGGATGTCGAACTGTCGGATACGGACCGGTGAGGAACCTAGTAGCCCTACACCTGCGGAGCAACGAGCAACGCGCCTGTTCGCGCTGCTCTCGACGGAGACTAGCGTCCGGTCGCTCCACAGTCAGCGAGAACAGACGAAAAGTCCAGGTCAGCCTCCGTGCAGGCCCGACGTTTCAGGGCAATTGCGACGCTTTTCCCCGGCTACTCGGGAGTTGGCACGGGCCTAACCGAGAGCCGTACGGATCTCGTCGGCGAAACGCGCGGCGGAATCGCGAAGTCCGGTTGTATCGGGACCGTGCAGAAGCACCCCGCGGCTCACGCTCGGTACGACGTTGTGCACCGCGTCGCCGAACACGGCCGGGAGATCGGCGGGTGTCGCCCCCTGGGCACCGATCCCCGGGGCCAGCAACGGCCCGTTGACGGACAGCGGGAAGGCCGACAGATCGCCGAGCGTCGCCCCGACCACCGCGCCGAAGGAACCCAGCGGTTCGGCGCCCGCGTTCTCCTCGGCCAGGTGGTGCAGCACCGTCTCCGCGACCGTCCGGCCGTCCGCGTCCGCCGCGCGCTGCACCTCGTGGCCCTCCGGGTTGGACGTCAGCGCCAGCACGAACAGTCCGGCGCCGCTCTCGCGGGCCGCCGCGAGCGCCGGTGACAACGCTCCGTATCCCAAGTAGGGGCTCACGGTGAGCGCGTCGCTGAACAGCGGGCTGCCGGCATCGAGGAAGGCGGAGGCGTAGGCGGCCATCGTGGAACCGATGTCGCCGCGTTTGGCGTCCATCAGCACCAGGGCGCCCGCCTGCCGGGCCTCGGCGACCGCCGTCTCCAGGACGGCCAGACCGCGCGAGCCGAACCGTTCGAAGAAGGCGGCCTGCGGCTTGAGTACGGCGACCCGGTCGGCCAGCGCCTCGACGGTGGTCCGCGCGAACCGCTCAAGACCGGCGACGTCGTCGCTCAGCCCCCACGCGGTCAGCAGGGACGCGTGCGGGTCGATGCCCACGCACAGCGGGCCGCGGGCGTCCATGGCCGCGCGCAGCCGGGCGCCGAACGGGACGGGATCCGGGGCGTGCGAGGTGTGGCCGGCGTCGGCCGGGGGTCCGGGGTGGTGCGTCATGCTGCCGCCTTCCGGTCGTGGGGGCCGCCGTCCGGTGTGCGGTGTTCGGCGCCGACCGCCTCGGCGAGGGTCGCGTACGGGCTGGCCTCCAGCAGTGCGGCGAGGCCGCGGTGCATCCGGCGCATCCAGCACGGGCCCTCGTAGAGGAAGGCGGTGTAGCCCTGGACGAGGGTGGCGCCGGCCAGGATGCGGCGCCAGGCGTCCTCGGGCGTGGTGATGCCGCCGACGCCGATCAGCGTGATGCGGTCGCCGACGCGGGCGTGGAGACGGCGCAGCACCTGAAGGGAGCGGTCGGCGACGGGTGCGCCGGACAGCCCGCCCGTCTCGGCGGTCAGCACGGCGGGCGAGGTCAGGCCCAGGCCCTCGCGGGCGATGGTGGTGTTGGTGGCGATGATGCCGTCCAGGCCCAGCTCCAGGGCGAGATCGGCGACGGCGTCGACGTCCTCGTCCGCCAGATCCGGGGCGATCTTCACCAGCAGCGGGACGCGGCGGCCGGTGACCGCGCGGTCGGCGGCCTCGCGCACCGCGGTCAGCAGCGGCCGCAGATGCTCGGTCGCCTGGAGGTCGCGCAGGCCGGGGGTGTTCGGCGAGGAGACGTTGACGACGAGGTAGTCCGCGTGCGGGGCGAGCGCCTCGGCGGAGGTCACGTAGTCGTGCACCGCCTCCGCCTCGGGCACCGCCTTGGTCTTGCCGATGTTGACGCCCAGCGTCGTACGGAAGGCCGGGCGGCGGGCGGCGAGGCGGGCCGCGACGGCGGCCGAGCCCTCGTTGTTGAAGCCCATCCGGTTGATGAGGGCCCGGTCCTGGACGAGCCGGAAGAGGCGCTTCCGCGGATTGCCGGGCTGGGCGCGTCCGGTGACGGTGCCGACCTCGACGTGGTCGAAGCCGAGCATGGCGAGGCCGTCGATGCCCTCGGCGTTCTTGTCGAAGCCGGCGGCCAGGCCGACGGGTCCGTGCATCCGGCGGCCCAGTGCCTCGACGCGGAGCGCCTTGTGGCGGGGGGCCAGGACGGCGGCGGTCAGGGTGTTGACCACCGGGGTGCGGGCGGCCGCGCGGATCCAGGAGAAGGCCAGGTGGTGGGCGCGCTCCGGGTCCATCCGCGCGAAGAGGGTGCGGAAGAGGAGTCCGTACATGGGGTGTTGGGCTTCCGTGGTGGGTCGGGCCCCGGTGCCGCCCCCGCCCTCCCCGGTCGGGAGGAGGGCGGGGGCGGGGCGGTCAGCGGGCTCGGGCTGCGGTCAGGTGGTGGGCGTGTTCCTGGAGGGAGCGGACACCGACCTCGCCCCGGGCGAGCGCCTCGATGCCCTGCACGGCGGCGGCCAGCGCCTGGACGGTCGTCAGGCAGGGCACCGCGCGGGCGACGGCGGCGGTGCGGATGTCGTACCCGTCGAGCCGGCCGCCGGTGCCGTAGGGCGTGTTGACGATGAGGTCGACCTCGCCGTCGTGGATGAGCTGGACGATCGTCCGCTCGCCGGACGGGCCGGTGCCCTCGCTCTGCTTGCGCACCACGGTGGCGTTGATGCCGTTGCGCTTGAGGACCTCGGCGGTGCCGGAGGTGGCCAGCAGTTCGAAGCCCATGGCGACCAGTTCCCGGGCCGGGAAGATCAGCGAGCGCTTGTCCCGGTTGGCGACCGAGACGAAGGCCCGCCCCTTGCCCGGCAGCGCCCCGTACGCCGCGGCCTGCGACTTGGCGTAGGCGGTGCCGAACACCGAGTCGATGCCCATGACTTCGCCGGTGGAGCGCATCTCCGGGCCCAGCACGGTGTCCACGCCCCGGCCCTGGACGTCGCGGAAGCGGTTCCAGGGCAGCACGGCCTCCTTGACGGAGATCGGCGCGTCCATCGGGAGGTCGCCGCCGTCGCCGTCGGCCGGCAGCATGCCCTCGGCACGCAGCTCGGCGACGGTCGCGCCCAGCGAGATCCGGGCCGCCGCCTTGGCGAGCGGGACGGCCGTGGCCTTGGAGGTGAACGGGACGGTCCGGGAGGCGCGCGGGTTGGCCTCCAGGACGTAGAGGATGTCGCCGGCCATCGCGAACTGGATGTTGATCAGGCCGCGGACGCCGACGCCGCGGGCGATGGCCTCGGTGGAGGCGCGCAGCCGCTTGATGTCGTAGCCGCCCAGGGTGATCGGCGGCAGGGCGCAGGCCGAGTCGCCGGAGTGGATGCCGGCCTCCTCGATGTGCTCCATGACGCCGCCGAGGTACAGCTCGTGGCCGTCGTAGAGGGCGTCCACGTCGATCTCTATGGCGTCGTCGAGGAAGCGGTCGATGAGCACCGGGTGCTGTTCGATCAGCCCGGCGTGCCGCTCCAGGTACGCCTCCAGCGACGGCTCGTCGTAGACGATCTCCATGCCGCGGCCGCCCAGCACATAGGAGGGGCGGACCATGACCGGGTAGCCGATCTCGGCGGCGATGCCCTTGGCCTGCGCGAAGGAGAAGGCCGTGCCGTACTTGGGCGCGGGCAGGCCGGCCTCGGTGAGCACCCGGCCGAACGCGCCGCGCTCCTCGGCCAGTTCGATGGCCTCGGGCGAGGTGCCGACGACGGGCACGCCCGCGTCCTTGAGGTCCTGGGCGAGCCCGAGCGGGGTCTGGCCGCCGAGCTGCACGAGGACACCGGCGACCGGGCCCGCCTGCTGCTCGGCGTGCACGATCTCCAGGACGTCCTCCAGGGTGAGCGGCTCGAAGTAGAGCCGGTCGGAGGTGTCGTAGTCGGTGGAGACGGTCTCCGGGTTGCAGTTGACCATGACGGTCTCGTAGCCGGCCTCGCGCAGCGCGAAGCAGGCGTGGACGCAGGAGTAGTCGAACTCGATGCCCTGGCCGATGCGGTTGGGGCCGGAGCCCAGGATGATCACCGCGGGCTTCTCGCGGGGCGCGACCTCGGTCTCCTCGTCGTAGGAGGAGTAGAAGTACGGGGTGCGCGCGGCGAATTCGGCGGCGCAGGTGTCGACCGTCTTGTAGACGGGGCGGACGCCCAGGGCGTGCCGCACCTCGCGGACGACGTCCTCGCGCAGCGAGCGGACGGCGGCGATCTGTGCGTCGGAGAAGCCGTACCGCTTGGCCTCGGCGAGGAGTTCACCGCTCAGCTCGGGCGCCTCGGCGATCTCGTCCGCGATCTCCTTGATCAGGAAGAGCTGGTCCACGAACCAGGGGTCGATCTTCGTCGCCTCGAAGACCTCCTCCTGGGTGGCGCCGGCGCGGATGGCGGCCATGACGGTCTCCAGCCGGCCGTCGGTGGGCCGCCGGGACTCGGCGAGCAGCGCGTCCTTGTCGCCGAGGTCGCCGGCCGGGGTGCCGAAGTCGAACTGGCTGCCCTTCTTCTCCAGCGAGCGGAGCGCCTTGTTCAGCGCCTCGGGGAAGTTGCGCCCGATGGCCATGGCCTCGCCGACCGACTTCATGGTGGTGGTCAGCGTGTTGTCGGCCGCCGGGAACTTCTCGAAGGCGAAGCGGGGGGCCTTGACGACGACGTAGTCGAGCGTCGGCTCGAAGGAGGCCGGGGTCTGCTCGGTGATGTCGTTGGGGATCTCGTCCAGCGTGTAGCCGACGGCGAGCTTGGCCGCGATCTTCGCGATCGGGAAGCCGGTGGCCTTGGACGCGAGCGCCGAGGAGCGGGAGACCCGGGGGTTCATCTCGATGACGACGACGCGGCCGTCGGCCGGGTTCACCGCGAACTGGATGTTGCAGCCGCCGGTGTCGACGCCGACCTCGCGGATGACGGCGATCCCGATGTCCCGCAGGACCTGGTACTCGCGGTCGGTGAGCGTCATCGCGGGCGCGACGGTGATCGAGTCGCCGGTGTGCACGCCCATCGGGTCGAAGTTCTCGATGGAGCAGACGACCACGACGTTGTCGTTCTTGTCGCGCATCAGCTCCAGCTCGTACTCCTTCCAGCCGAGGATGGACTCCTCCAGGAGCACCTCGGTGGTCGGCGAGAGCGTCAGGCCCTGGCCCGCGATCCGGCGCAGCTCCTCCTCGTCGTGTGCGAAGCCGGAGCCGGCGCCGCCCATGGTGAACGAGGGCCGCACGACGACGGGGTAGCCGCCCAGCTCCTCGACGCCCTTGAGTACGTCGTCCATGGAGTGGCAGATGTAGGAGCGGGCGGACTCGCCGTGCCCGGTCTTCTCCCGGACGACCTCGACGACCTCCTTGAACCGGTCGCGGTCCTCGCCCTTGTGGATGGCGTCGACGTTGGCGCCGATCAGCTCCACGCCGTACTCGGCCAGCGTGCCGGCCTCGTGCAGCGAGATCGCGGTGTTCAGCGCCGTCTGCCCGCCGAGGGTGGGCAGCAGCGCGTCGGGGCGCTCCTTGGCGATGATCTTCTCGACGAACTCGGGGGTGATCGGCTCGACGTAGGTGGCGTCGGCGATCTCCGGATCGGTCATGATCGTCGCCGGGTTGGAGTTGACCAGAATGACGCGCATGCCCTCGGACTTGAGGACGCGGCATGCCTGGGTGCCGGAGTAGTCGAACTCGGCGGCCTGCCCGATGACGATCGGTCCTGAGCCGATGACCAGGACGGACTGGATATCGGTGCGCTTAGGCACGCTGCTCCTCCATGAGGTTCACGCTGTGCTGGAGGTTGTCGCGCATGAGCGCGACGAACCGGTCGAACAGGTAGGCGGCGTCGTGCGGGCCGGCCGCCGCCTCGGGGTGGTACTGGACGCTGAACGCGGGCCGGTCGAGCAGCCGCAGCCCCTCGACGACACCGTCGTTCAGGCAGACGTGGGAGACCTCGGCCCGGCCGTAGGGCGTCTCGCTGACCTCGTCCACCGGGGCGTCGACGGCGAAGCCGTGGTTGTGCGCGGTGATCTCGACCTTGCCCGTGGTCCGGTCCTGGACGGGCTGGTTGATGCCGCGGTGGCCGTACTTGAGCTTGAAGGTGCCGAAGCCCAGCGCCCGGCCGAGGATCTGGTTGCCGAAGCAGATCCCGAACAGCGGGATGCCGCGGTCGAGGACGCCGCGCATGAGCGCGACGGCGTCGTCGGCGGTGGCCGGGTCGCCCGGCCCGTTGGAGAAGAACACCCCGTCGGGCCGGACCGCGTCGATGTCCTCGGGCGTCGCGGCGGCCGGCAGGACGTGCACCTCGATGCCGCGCTCGGCCATGCGGTGCGGGGTCATGCCCTTGATCCCGAGGTCGACGGCGGCGACGGTGTAGCGCTTCTCACCGATCGCGGGCACCACGTACGGCTCGTCGGTGGCGACCTCGCCGCACAGATCGGCGCCCTGCATCGCGGGGACCTCCCGCACCCGGGCGAGCAGCTCCTCCTCGCCGGCCTCGGCGGCCGGGCCGGAGAAGATGCCCACGCGCATCGCCCCGCGCTCGCGCAGGTGCCGCGTCAGCGCCCGGGTGTCGATGCCGCTGATCCCGACGACGCCCTGGTCGGCCAGCTCCTCGTCCAGCGAGCGGCGGGAGCGCCAGTTCGACGGGACCCGGGCGGGGTCGCGGACGACATAGCCGGCCACCCAGATCCGCTTCGACTCGGGGTCCTCGTCGTTGACACCGGTGTTGCCGACGTGCGGCGCGGTCATGACGACGACCTGCCGGTGGTAGGACGGGTCGGTCAGCGTCTCCTGGTAGCCGGTCATGCCGGTGGAGAACACGGCCTCTCCGAAGGTCTCCCCCACCGCCCCGTAGGCCCGGCCGCGGAAGGTGCGGCCGTCCTCCAGGACGAGCAGAGCGTGCGGTGCCGTCCGGCGGACGGCTCCCCTGGCGGCGGTCGTCATGATGCGCCTTCCTGAGTGTGGTGCGAAGTGGCGACGGCGTCGTCGTCACGGGTACTGCTCATCGCGTTGACGCGCTCGACCCAGGCCGCGTGGTCGGCGGCGCGGTCGGAGCGGAAGCCGGAGTCGAGCGTGCGCCCGCCGAGCTGCCAGGTGACGACCAGCAGCCCGCCCTCGGTGAGGACCTTGCCGGCGATACCGGTGTCCAGCCGGGCCCCGCGCAGCCGCGCGGCGGGGACGAAGAAGTCCCGGGCGCCGGGCCGCAGCACGGTCAGCCCCTCCTCGGTGAGGGTCAGCTCGGCACGGCTGCGGGTGCCCAGGCCATGCGCGACGATCCGGTCCAGCCACTGCCCGGCACCGGTCGAGCCGTGGTAGCGGCCGGTCAGGGTCAGCAGCGGCTTCCCGGCCGTCCCGGGCACGGGTTCCGGCTCGGGCAGATCGCCCTGGAGGGTGCCGCGCCACTTCCAGCCCTGGCGCATGAGCCAGTACAGCAACGCGATGAAGAGGATCAGTCCGACGACCCAGCCGATGCGGGCGGCCCAGTCGGTGACTTCCTGGGATTTCTGTGCGGCCGCGAGTGCGACCGCGGGGGTGGTCTCAGTGCTCACTGCAAGTTCCCGTCGACAACCGTCGCGCGGCCCCGCAGCCAGGTGTGGCTGACGCGTCCGGGCAGCTCACGGCCCTTGTAGGGGGTGTTGCCGCTGCGGGAGGCGAAGCCCGCGGGGTCCACCTGTCCACGGTAAGCCGGATCGAGAAGGACCAGGTTGGCGGGCTCGCCGGGGGCGACGGGCCGCCCGTGCCCGGCCAGCCGGCCGATCTCGGCGGGGCGGTGGGCCATCCGGTCGGCGACCTGGGACCAGTCCAGCAGCCCGGTGTCGACCATGGTGTGCTGCACGACCGACAGCGCCGTCTCCAGCCCGACCATCCCCATGGCGGCGGCGCCCCACTCGCAGTCCTTGTCCTCGTGCGGGTGCGGGGCGTGGTCGGTGGCGACGCAGTCGATGGTGCCGTCGGCGAGCGCCTCGCGCAGCGCCATGACGTCGGCCTCGGTACGCAGCGGCGGGTTGACCTTGTAGACGGGGTCGTAGGAGCGGACCAGCTCGTCGGTCAGCAGCAGATGGTGCGGGGTGACCTCGGCGGTCACGTTCCAGCCCTTCGACTTGGCCCAGCGCACCAGCTCCACCGAGCCCGCCGTCGACAGATGGCAGATGTGCACCCGGGACCCGACGTGCGCGGCCAGCAGCACATCCCTGGCGATGATCGACTCCTCGGCGACGGCGGGCCAGCCGGCCAGCCCCAGCTCGGCGGAGACGACGCCCTCGTTCATCTGCGCGCCCTCGGTCAGCCGCGGCTCCTGGGCGTGCTGGGCGACGACACCGTCGAACGCCTTCACGTATTCCAGGGCACGCCGCATGATCACGGCGTCGTCCACGCACTTGCCGTCGTCGGAGAAGACCCGCACACCGGCGGCCGACTCGTGCATGGCGCCCAGCTCGGCGAGCTGCTTGCCCTCCAGCCCGACGGTGACGGCGCCGACCGGGCGCACATCGCAGTAGCCGTACTCCTTGCCCAGGCGCCACACCTGTTCGACGACGCCCGCGGTGTCGGCCACCGGGAAGGTGTTGGCCATCGCGTGCACCGCGGTGTACCCGCCCCGGGCGGCGGCCCGCGTGCCGGTCAGCACCGTCTCGGAGTCCTCCCGGCCGGGCTCGCGCAGATGGGTGTGCAGATCGACGAGGCCCGGCAGCAGCACGGCGCCCTCCGCCTCGACGACCTGTGCGCCGGGCGCCTGGACACCGCGGCCCACCTCCTGGATCGTGCCCTCGGCCAGCAGCACGTCCTGCGGTTCACCGCCGAGCACCCGGGCGCCCCGGATCAGCGTCTTGTCCGATGCGGTCATCTCAGTTGTTCTCCTCGCTGCTGCCGGCGCGGTGCTGCATGCCGGGCTCCTGGGTGGTGGACGGCGACGGTCCGGACGGCGACGACCCGCCGAGCAGCAGGTACATCACCGCCATCCGGATACTGACCCCGTTGGTGACCTGCTCGACGGCGGTGCAGCGGGGCGAGTCGGCGACCTGCGCGGTGATCTCCATTCCCCGGTTCATCGGCCCGGGGTGCATGACGACGGCGTGCTCGGGCATCCGGGCCATCCGCTCGCCGTCCAGCCCGTAGCGGCGGGCGTACTCGCGCTCGGTGGGGAAGAAGGCGGCGTTCATCCGCTCCCGCTGGACCCGCAGCATCATCACGGCGTCCGAGGTGTCCAGCACGGCGTCCAGGTCATAGGAGACCTCGCACGGCCAGCTCTCCACCCCGTAGGGCACGAGCGTCGGCGGTGCGACGAGCGTGACGTGCGCGCCCAGGGTGCTGAGCAGCCGGACGTCGGAGCGGGCGACCCGGCTGTGCAGGATGTCGCCGACGACGGTGACCCGCTTCCCGGCGAGGTCAGCGCCCTCCTGCCCGACGAGCCTGCGCCGCAGCGTGAAGGCGTCCAGCAGCGCCTGGGTGGGGTGTTCGTGCGTGCCGTCGCCGGCGTTGACGACGGATCCGCCGATCCAGCCGGAGGTGGCGAGCCGGTGCGGGGCGCCGGAGTCGCCGTGCCGGATGACGACGGCGTCGGCACCCATGGCCTCCAGGGTGAGCGCGGTGTCCTTGAGGGACTCGCCCTTGGAGACGGAGGAGCCCTTCGCCGAGAAGTTGATGACGTCGGCGGACAGCCGCTTGGCGGCGGCCTCGAAGGAGATCCGGGTCCGGGTGGAGTCCTCGAAGAACAGGTTGACGATGGTGCGGCCGCGCAGCGTCGGCAGTTTCTTGATCGGCCGGTCGGCGATCCGGGCCATCTCCTCCGCGGTGTCGAGGATCAGGACGGCGTCGTCGCGGGTGAGGTCGGCGGCCGAGATGAGGTGGCGCTTCATCTGTTGCCTCGTGCCTTCCATGCAGGGATACGGGTGGGCACCGGGCGCGCGCAGGCGCAGCGGGCGCCGGGGGGCGCGGGCGGGTACGTGCGAAGGCACCCCGGACGTGGGAGACGTGCGGGGGCCGGGGCGGCTGGGGTCAGCCCGCGGGGGCGTTGCCGCCGTGCCGGGCGTCGTCGGCGAGCTGTCCGGCGTCCTGCGCGGCGCGCGCGCCCAGCAGGACGCCGTCGTGGCCGTCCTCCTCGGCGAGCTGCACCCGGACGGTCTCCCGCTGGGAGGTGGGCAGGTTCTTGCCGACATAGTCGGCGCGGATCGGAAGCTCCCGGTGACCGCGGTCGACGAGCACGGCGAGCTGAACGGCCCGCGGTCGCCCGATGTCACCGAGCGCATCGAGCGCGGCACGGATCGTGCGGCCGGAGTAGAGGACGTCGTCGACGAGCACGACGAGCGAGCCGTCGACCCCCTCGGCCGGGATCTCGGTGCGCGCGAGGGCGCGCGGAGGACCCATCCGCAAGTCGTCGCGGTACATCGTGATGTCGAGCGAACCGACCGGAACCGTGCGGCCGGTGATCTCTTCGAGCTTGGCTCCCAGCCGTCCGGCGAGGTGGACCCCGCGGGTGGGGATACCGAGAAGCACCACGTCGTCGGCGCCCTTGGCGCGCTCGACGATCTCGTGGGCGATGCGGGTGAGGACCCGCGCGATGTCCGGCGCCTCCAGTACGGGGCGGGCCGGAGCGGGCTGTGCGGACCCGGCAGACTCCGGGCTGCCGTGGGCGCTGCTGTCGTCCATGAAGAATCGGACCTCCTTCCCCGCCTCACGGGACGGGCCTTAAAGGACGTCGGTTTGTCGTCGGTCAACGCTACCAGGGGCCCGTCGAAGACCCCGCCGGGGGTGGGTGCCAGCCGTCTGGACCCCCTCGGCTTGACGCGGCACATTACGCTGCGTAACCTCACAGTGAGTTACCAAGCGCGCGGCGTCGCCGCTCAGCGAAACAGCCTCCGGGGAGCCATATGTCCAGCGAATACGCCAAACAGCTCGGAGCGAAGCTCCGCGCCATCCGCACCCAGCAGGGCCTCTCCCTCCACGGTGTCGAGGAGAAGTCCCAGGGCCGCTGGAAGGCGGTCGTGGTGGGTTCGTACGAGCGCGGCGACCGGGCCGTGACCGTCCAGCGCCTGGCCGAACTGGCGGACTTCTACGGGGTGCCGGTGCAGGAGCTGCTGCCGGGCACCACGCCGGGCGGGGCCGCCGAGCCGCCGCCGAAGCTCGTCCTCGACCTGGAGCGGCTGGCCCACGTGCCGGCCGAGAAGGCGGGCCCGCTCCAGCGGTACGCCGCCACGATCCAGTCGCAGCGCGGGGACTACAACGGCAAGGTCCTCTCGATCCGGCAGGACGACCTGCGCACGCTCGCGGTCATCTACGACCAGTCGCCCTCCGTCCTCACCGAGCAGCTCATCAGCTGGGGCGTCCTGGACGCCGACGCCCGCCGCGCGGTCTCGCACGAGGACGTCTGAACCTCCCCGCCCCCGCGGGGCCGGACGGCAGCACATACGACGGGGCGCCCCTCCTCGAAGGGGCGCCCCGTCGTGCGTCGTGGGACCGGCTCAGCGCAGAAGCGTCGGCTTCAGTTCCTTCAGCCGGCCCAGCAGGCCGTTGACGAAGCCCGGGGACTCGTCGGTGGAGAACTCCCTGGCGAGCTGAACGGCCTCGTCGAGGACGACGGCGTCGGGCACGTCGTCCACCCACAGCAGCTCCTGGACGCCGAGCCGCAGGATGCTGCGGTCGACGTCGGGCATGCGGTCGAGGGTCCAGCCCACCGCGTAGGTCCCGAGCAGCTCGTCGATGCGGGCCGCGTTGTCCGCGTAGCCCTCGACGAGCGTCATCGTGTACTCGGAGACCGGCGGCTGCCGGGTGTCGGTCCGTGCGTGCCGCAGCCAGTCCGCGAGCACGGTTCGGACGTCCGCACCGCGCTGGTCGGCCTCGAAGAGGATCTGGAAGGCGCGTTTGCGGGCCTTGTTGCGGGCAGCCACGGTTAGCTGTTCACCCGGCCGAGGTATTCGCCGGAGCGGGTGTCGACCTTGATCTTCTCGCCGGTCGTGATGAACAGCGGGACCTGGATCTCGTAACCGGTCTCCAGCTCGGCGGGCTTGGAGCCGCCGGTGGAGCGGTCGCCCTGCACACCGGGCTCGGTGTGCTTGATGACCAGCTCGACGGCGGCCGGCAGCTCGACGTTGAGGACCTCGCCCTCGTGCATGGCCACCGTGGCGTCGAAGCCCTCGATGAGGTAGTTGGCCGCGTCGCCGACGGTCTTGCGGTCGACGTGGAGCTGGTCGAAGGTCTGCATGTCCATGAAGACGAAGTAGTCGCCGTCCATGTACGAGAACTGCATGTCACGTCGGTCCACGGTGGCCGTCTCGACCTTCGTGCCGGCGTTGAACGTCTTGTCGACGATCTTGCCGGAGAGCACGTTCTTCAGCTTGGTGCGGACGAAAGCGGGGCCCTTGCCGGGCTTGACGTGCTGGAACTCGACAACCGACCAGAGCTGGCCGCCGTCGAGCTTGAGCACCATGCCGTTCTTGAGGTCGTTCGTGGATGCCACGGTCGCGGAATCTCCTGAGACTGCTGCTGCGGAGACCAGGGCGCGTGCCCGCGCCCCGTGACGGCCCGTGGGCTGAGCCCCGCGTACGGGGCTAGAGGGCGAGCAGCTCCTTGGTCGTGATGGTGAGTAGCTCGGGTCCGCCGTCCGCCTGCGGGCGAACGACGAGCGTGTCGTCGATCCGGACGCCGCCCCTGCCCGGGAGATGGACCCCCGGCTCGACGGTGACCGGCACACAAGCGTCCAGTTTACCCATGGCCGCAGGTGACAGCCGAGGGTCCTCACCGATTTCCAGGCCCACCCCCTGACCTGTGGTCGAACCCAGCGCCTGACCGTAGCCCGCGCCCTCCAGCACCTGCCGGGCCGCCCGGTCCACCTCACGGCACTCCACGCCCGGCTCCAGGGCCTCGCGGGCGGCCCGCTGCGCCGCGAAGACCAGGTCGTACAGCTCGATCTGCCAGTCGTCGGGCGCCGTACCGATCACGAACGTCCGGCCGATCTGGCAGCGGTAGCCGCGGTAGCGGGCGCCCAACCGCACCGTGAGGAAGTCCCCCTCCTCCACGCGCCGGTCGGTCGGCCGGTGCCCGGCCAGGCCGGAGTGGGGGCCCGTCGCCACCGAGGTGGGGAACGCCGGGCCCTCGGCGCCGTGGTCGATCAGCCGGCGGTCCAGCTCCAGCGCGAGGTGCCGCTCGGTGCGGCCGACCAGGATCGACTCCAGCAGCTCGCCGAGCGCCTGATCGGTGATCTCGGCTGCCACACGCAGCGCGGAGATCTCCTCCTCGTCCTTGACGAGCCGCTGCTGTTCGACCGCCAGCCCGAGGTCGGCCAGACGCAGCGCGGGGGCCGCCGCACCGAGCGCCCGGTGCCGGGCGACGGTCAGATGGTGCTCCTCGACGGCCAGCGCCCGGGCCCCGCTCTCGGCGGCGAGCCGGGCGGCGGCCACGGCTGCATCCCCGGCGGCCCCGGCGGCCCCGGCGGCCCCGGCGGAACCGGCTGACCCGGCTGACCCGGCTGACCCGGCTGACCCGGCGGGCGCAGCATCGGCCGGGCCGGACGGGACGCCGGCGGCGGTGCCGGGCTCCGTCTGCGCTGCGTCCGCCGGCGGGGCCGCCTCGCGCAGATCGTCGGCGGGATGGGCGCCGCCCGCGCTCTCGCCCGGCGGGCAGAAGAGCGTGTCGTGACCGTCGGGTCCGAGCAGCAGGACGCCGCCCTGGACCGCACGGCCGGTCAGATAGCGGACGTTGGACGGGCTGGAGACGAGCACGGCGTCGGCCGGGCCGTCGTGGGCCGTGCTCGCCGCACAGCGGTCGCGCAGTCGTGCGCGGCGGGACACATGCACCTCTGACATACGCCGAGCGTACGCATTCGGGTGCGGACGGGCCGTCCGGGAGGGGCCGTGCGGGCGACATCCGGCCGCGGCACGGGCGTCCGCGGGCGCACGGCGGCCGGCCCCGCGGACGCCCTCGGCGCGCGCTACCAGCGGACGGGGCTGGCGAGGCTGCGGGCGACGGCGCTGTCGAGCATGTGTGCCGTCTCGGCCACGTCCCGGTGCGAGTTGTCGATGATCGGCAGACCGGAGCCGTACCAGCCCGCCATCCGGCCGTGGATGTGCGCGACCTCCTCGTCGGACAGCCGCCGGTTGCCGCTGCGCTGGGCGTTCCGCTCCAGCACGACCTCCAGGCCGGGCAGCAGGACGACCGGAATCAGTCCGGGCCCGACGTGCCGCTTCCAGCCGCCGAGGCCGACGACGGGCCAGTCCGGGAAGACCGCGTCGTCCAGGACGCAGGAGATGTGGTTGGCCAGGAAGTTGCGGGCGGCGAAGCCACAGGTGCGGCGGGCGAGGCGGTACTGCGCCTCGGAGTTGTCGTTCCAGCCGGTCTGCGGATCGGCGAAGCCGGAGCGCACCCACTCGCGGACGTCGTCGAGGCTGATGTGGGCGGTGGGGACCGCCCGGTGCTCGGCCCAGTACCGGGCGACCGTCGTCTTGCCGGCACCGGCGGGGCCGATGAGCAGCACGGCGACGGCGGCGCGGGTGCCGTCGAGCTGTGCCGGGGTGGCGCCGGGCGCCGGCACCTGCACGGGAGCGCCGGACGGCAGCTTGATGTGCCCGGTGGTCTCGGTGGCGGCCAGCGGCGCCGCGCCGGATGCGGGGGCCGCGGGCTGCTGCTGCGGCGGTGCCGGATGCGGCTGGTGCCGGGGGTGCGGGGGCTGCGGGGGTGGCGGCGGCTGATGCTGCTGTGCCGGGCCCGGGTGCGGAGGCGGCGGCGGACCGGGCGGCCGGCCCTGCTGCTGCGGGGAGGGCTCGTGCGGCGGCTGCTGCGGAGGCTGGGCCGCCTGCGCGGGGTGCGGCGGGTGCGGAGGATGCGGGTGCGCGGGGACCCCCGGGGGGAAGGTGCCGGGGGGAGGCGCGGGCCACTGGGTGGCCCGGGGACCTCCGTAGGCGCCATGGGCACCGCTGTGCTGCATCCGGACCCCACTCCGTCTCACGTGTGCGGGCGCCGCGAGGCCGACGCCGTGTGTTTTTCGGACACCGAAGGTACCTCTCCGGGCCGTCACCGTACGAACGGCCGAAGCGGCCCCCGAGTGCCCGACGCAGCGGGGGTGTCCGGCGGTTCCGCTTCCTCTCCGCCACCGGTGGACGGGTTCCGGCGGCGGGGGGCGAGCGGGGCGGCGCCGGCCGCGCGGGGGCACGCGCGGCCGGCGCCGTGCGGACGTCAGTCCGCGATCTCGGCGTGCGCGGCCAGCAGCATGGCCGGGTCCGGGCTCTCCAGCACGGTCGGCTTGGCGAGCCCTTCGAGGACGATGAAGCGCAGCCGGTCGCCCCGGGACTTCTTGTCGACCTTCATGGTGTCCAGCAGCTTGGGCCACTGGTCGCCCCGGTAGGTGACCGGCAGCCCCACCGAGGTCAGCACCGCGCGGTGCCGGTCGGCCGTCGTGTCGTCCAGGCGCCCGGCGATCCGGCCCAGCTCGGCGGCGAACACCATGCCGACCGAAACGGCCGCGCCGTGCCGCCAGTTGTACCGCTCGTTCTTCTCGATGGCGTGCCCGAGGGTGTGGCCGTAGTTGAGGATCTCGCGGCGGCCGGACTCCTTGAGGTCCTCCGAGACCACCTCGGCCTTGACGCGGATCGAGCGCTCGATCAGCTCGGCCGTGTGCGGACCGCGCGGGCTGCGGGCGGCCTCGGGGTCCTGCTCGACGAGGTCGAGGATCACCGGGTCGGCGATGAACCCGGCCTTGATGATCTCGGCGAGGCCGCTGACGTAGTCGTGCGTGCCCAGCGAGTCGAGCGCCGCCAGGTCGCACAGCACACCGGCCGGCGGATGGAAGGCGCCCACCAGGTTCTTGCCCTCGGCGGTGTTGATGCCCGTCTTGCCGCCGACGGCCGCGTCCACCATGGCCAGCACCGTGGTCGGCACGGCGATCCAGCGCACCCCGCGCAGCCAGGTGGCCGCCACGAAGCCCGCCACGTCCGTGGTGGCCCCTCCCCCGACGCCGACGATCACATCGGTGCGGGTGAAGCCGGTCTGCCCCAGCGCCTTCCAGCAGTAGGCGGCGACCTCGGCCGTCTTGGACTCCTCGGCGTTGGGCAGCTGGACGGCGATCGCCTCGTAGCCCTGGTCGGCGAGGTCGGCGCGCAGGGTCTCGCCCGTCTCGGCGAGCGCCTCAGGGTGCAGCACGGCGACGCGGCGGGCGCTCTGCCCGATCAGTGCGGGCAGCTCACCGAGCAGCTGCCGGCCGATGAGGACGTCGTAGGGCGCGGTGCCGGCGCTGCCGCCGACGGCGATCCGGGTGAGGGAGGAGTCCTGGCTGGTCATTGCTGCTTCTCCGGCTGTGGGGTGTCGAGGCCGAGCGCGGCGAGGATCTCGTCCGCGACCTCCTCGGGCGTGCGGTTGTCGGTGCTGACGACGGCGCGGGCCACCTCGGTGTACAGCGGCCGGCGCTCCTCCATCAGCGTGCGCCACTGCTGCCGCGGGTTGATCAGCAGCAGCGGCCGGGGCGCGTCGAGCCCGACCCGCTTGACGGCCTCGGACACGTCCATCTCCAGGAACACCACCGGGTGCGCGGCCAGCAGCGCGCGGGTCTCCTCGGAGAGCACCGCGCCGCCGCCCAGCGCGAGCACCCCGGAGTGCTCGGCGAGCGCGGTCCGCACGGCGGCCCGCTCCAGCTCGCGGAAGTGCCCTTCCCCCTCGTCGAGGAAGATCTCGGAGATCGGCTTGCCGGCCGTCTCGACGATGTCCTGGTCGGTGTCCCGGCAGGTCACCCCGAGCCGCTCGGCGAGGAGCGCGCCCACGGTGGACTTGCCGACGCCCATGGGGCCGACGAGGACGACGGCCGGGCCGGTCACCGGATCTCCAGGTTCTCGCGGAAGCCGGTCACGTTCCTGCGGGTCTCGCCGACGCTGTCGCCGCCGAACTTCTCGGCGACCGCGTCCGCCAGCACCAGCGCGACCATCGCCTCGGCGACGATGCCGGCGGCCGGCACGGCACACACGTCGGAGCGCTGGTGGTGCGCCTTGCTCGCCTCGCCCGTCCGGACGTCGACGGTGGCCAGCGCGCGGGGCACGGTCGCGATCGGCTTCATCGCGGCGCGCACCCGCAGCAGTTCGCCGGTGGACAGCCCGCCCTCGGTGCCGCCGGAGCGGCCGGAGGCACGCCGGATGCCGCCGCCGGGCTCCTCGGGCGCCAGGATCTCGTCGTGCGCCTGCGAGCCGGGCACCCGCGCCAGGTCGAAGCCGTCGCCCAGCTCCACGCCCTTGATCGCCTGGATGCCCATCAGCGCCCCGGCCAGCCGCGAGTCCAGCCGGCGGTCCCAGTGGACGTGCGAGCCGAGGCCGACGGGCACGCCGTGCGCGACGACCTCGACGACGCCGCCGAGGGTGTCGCCGTCCTTGTGCGCCTGGTCGATCTCGGCCACCATCGCCGCGCTCGCGTCCTCGTCGAGGCAGCGCACCGGGTCGGCGTCCAGCCGGGCGACGTCGCCGGGCGCCGGCACGCTGCCGTAGGGGGCCTTCGCCGCGCCCAGTTCCACGACGTGCGAGACGAGTTCGATCCCGGCCGTCTCCCGCAGGTAGGAGCGTGCGACGGTGCCCAGCGCGACCCGCGCCGCCGTCTCCCGGGCGGAGGCCCGCTCCAGCACGGGGCGGGCCTCGTCGAAGCCGTACTTCTGCATGCCGGCGAGGTCGGCGTGGCCGGGCCGGGGGCGGGTCAGCGGCGCGTTGCGCGCGAGTTCGGCCAGCTCCTGCTGGTCCACCGGGTCGGCCGCCATGACCTTCTCCCACTTCGGCCACTCGGTGTTGCCGACCATGATCGCGACCGGGGAGCCGAGGGTGAGCCCGTGGCGGACACCGCCGAGGAAGGTGACCTCGTCACGCTCGAACTTCATCCGGGCGCCCCGCCCGTACCCGAGCCGCCGCCTGGCGAGCTCGTCGGCCACCATGTCGGTGGTGACGGGGACGCCGGACGGAAGACCCTCCAGCGTCGCCACGAGTGCGGGTCCGTGCGACTCCCCCGCGGTCAGCCAGCGCAACCTGCTCAACGGTGTGCTCCTCTCGGCCGCAGAGCGGCCCCTCTCCGTGACTGCTCCCCGATCCTGCCACGTCCGGCCGTACGGCCTGTCGACGGCCCGGGATCCGGACAGAACGGGGCCGCGCGCAGGAAACCGGACGTTCCGCATCCGTGCGGAGAGCCCCGCCCCGTCCGGCCCGGCGGCTATCCGGCCGTGCGCGCGCGCAGCGCCGCCTCACCCGCCGCCCGCATCGCCGCCAGCGGCGCCGGACGGCGGCCGGTCATCTGCTCGACCTGGAGCACGGCCTGGTGCACCAGCAGATCGAGGCCGCCGACCACGGGCCCGTGCCATGCCCGGGCGAGCGCCGTCGGCCACGGGTCGTAGAGGACGTCGAAGAGCGTGCCGGCCCGCTCGGGCACGGCCTGGGCCAGACCGTCGGTCGCGCCGGCCGGGGTCGTCGAGATCACCAGCGGCGCCCGCAGCCCCTCGGCGGCACGGGTCCAGTCCGCCGTACGCACCCGCACCCCGAGCCGCTCGCCCCAGCCGTGCATCTCCCGGGCCCGCTGCTCGCTGCGCACATACGCGGTGACCTCGCCGTCGCAGATCTGGGCGAGCGCCGCCAGCGCCGAGGACGCGGTGGCGCCCGCACCGAGCACGGCCGCACCGTCCACCCGCTCGACCCCGCGCTCCCGCAGCGCGGCGACCATGCCGGGGATATCCGTGTTGTCCCCCAGCCGCCGCCCCTCCGGGGTGAACACGACGGTGTTGACGGCCTCGACGGAGGCAGCGGTCGCACTGATCTCGTGCAGCAGCGGGATGACGGCCCGCTTCAGCGGCATCGTCAGCGACAGCCCCGCCCAGCCGGTGCCCAGGCCGGACAGGAAACCGCCGATGTCGTCCTCGTCCACCTCGTGCCGCTCGTACGTCCACTCCCGCAGGCCGAGCGCGGCGTAGGCGGCCCGGTGCAGATCCGGCGAGAGGGAGTGCGCGATGGGCGAGCCGAGTACGGCGGCACGCCACGCGCCGGAGCGCGCCGCTCCCCCGCCGGTCCCCTGCTGCTCTGTCTGCTCGTGCGCCGGCTCGGGCATCGCTCGCCCATCTCCTCGTCTCGGTTCCGCAGTGACGCCCCGGAACCTACAACGCGTCAGGCGGCCCCCGCTCCGCGCCCCCGGACCGGCGCACCCGGCGCGCGCTACCGCTGCCGGCGCTGCTCGCGGTTGAAATCCTGCACGTTCTTCTGGTGTTCGGACTCGCTGTCCGTGAACCGGGTGTCGCCGGGCTTCACGGTGACGAAGTACAGCCAGTCGCCCTTGGTCGGGTTGAGCGCCGCCTCGATCGCCTGGTGCCCGGGGTTGCCGATCGGCCCGGGCGGCAGGCCGTAGTGCAGATAGGTGTTGTACGGCGAGGGGAAGCGGGTGTCGTCGACGGAGGTGTTCAGCGTCGAGCGGCCCATCGCGTAGTTGATCGTCGAGTCGAAGCCGAGGTGCATGTTCTTGTCGAGCCGGTTGTAGATGACGCGGGACACCTTGCCGAACTCGTGGTCCTGCTGGGCCTCGGCCTGGATGAGCGAGGCGATGGTGACGACCTCGGCGGGCGTCTTGCCGGCCTTCTTCGCCTGCTCCTCCAGCCCCGTCCTGGTGTACTCGGCCTCGGCCCGCTTGACCATCCGCCGCAGCACATCCGCCGGCTCGCTGTTCTTGCCGACGCTGTACCTGGACGGGAAGAGGAAGCCCTCCGGTTTGCCGTCCGCCCACTTCGGCAGGCCCAGATCCTCGCTCTTCGCGGCCTTCGCCGTGGTGCCCTCGGGCACGTCGAGCTTCTTGTCGATCTCCTCGTAGACCTTCTTCGCCCGCCACCCCTCCGCGATGATCAGCCCGTTCTGGCTGGAGGGGGCGAGCATCATGTTCATGGCCTCGGCGGCGGACATCCGCTTGCGCAGGGTGTAGGTGCCCGGCTGGATGCTCTGCGCCTTGCTGTTGTCCTCGGCCGCCTCCGTGAAGGCACCGGCGCTCTTGATGACGCCCTCGCGTTTGAGGACGGTGCCCATGTCGGCCACCGAGGCGCCGTCCGGGATCTCGACCATGACCTCGCCCGAGCCCCCGCCCGAGTAGTCCGGGGCCGCGGCGAAGTGCGACTGGTAGAAGTCGTAGCCGAAATAGCCGACGACGCCGACACCCGCGACGAGCGCGAGCGAGACCACGGCGCAGGCCGCTCCGCTGCGCTTCTTGCCGCCTCCGCGCCGGTTCCTGGCGTCGTCGCCCTCGTCGTCCCCGTCGTCCGCGTCGTCGAAGAAGCGCCGGTCGTCCTCGTCACGGTCCGCGAAGAAGGCGTGTTCGCCCTGGTCGGGGCCGGGGTCCCAGCCGGTCTCCGGGTCGGCGTGCGCGGGTGCGGGCGCTGCGGGCTGGGCGACGGCCTGCTCGTGCGGCTGCGGGTGTGCCTGCGGGTACGCGTACACGTCCTGCTGGTACTGCGGCGGATGCCCCTGCTGGGGCTGCATCTGCTGGGCCTGCTGCTGAGCTTGCTGCGGGGCCTGCTGGAACTGCTGGTGGTGCGGGTCGTACTGGGGTGCGTAGGGGTCGTGCGGCTCGTAGCTCTGCGGGTGGCCGTGCGGCGGTGTGTGGAGGAACTGCTGGTCGCCCATGCCGTACGGGTCGGCGGGCGGCACACCGTACGGATCGGCGCCGGCCTGGCCGTATCCCGAGGGGTCGTAGACCTGCTGATGGCCGGCCGCGCCCCCGTCCCAGCCGCCGTACTGCGGCACGGCCTGCTGCGGGGGGTACGGCTGGTACGCCTGCTGCTGAGCACCGGCCGGGTCCGGGTATCCGGGATGACCGGCGACGGCCCCCTGCTGCGCGGCGTCCCAGTCGGCCGGGTACCCGGTCGGATGGCTGCCGCTCCACCCCTGGTCCCCGTAGAGGGGGTCATCAGGGTGCCACGGTTGGGGGCCATGTCCCCGGCCGTACTCAGTCATCGATCCCCTTGTGAACGCGTGGCGACAGCCGGTTCTCAGAGGGTCCGGCCGTGTGCCGGAGTTGTCCGGGACGTGTGCGAATGCCGTTCATCGGCTGCCGTATCGCGCGGCACGTTACCGTACCGCGATCAGACAACCACTTCGACGCACTGGCCCGGAGGACGGCCGGATACCCGTTCGGTCTCCAGCGCGCTCTGCAAAATGACGACCGCTGCCGCCTGGTCGATACGCGAACGTCCCTTTTTGGAGCCGACTCCCGAGGCCCGCATGCCCTGCGCGGCCGTGACCGTGCTCATGCGCTCGTCGACGAGTCTGACCGGAACCGGTGTGATGTTTTTCGCCAGTTGCTCGGCGAAGCCGCGGACCTTCGCCGCGGCCGGGCCCTCCCCGCCGTGCAGCGAACGGGGAAGGCCGACGACAACCTCCAGCGGCTCGTACTCCGTGACGAGGGCCGCCAGCCGCCGCTGCGCCGCCGGGACGTCACGCCCCGGCACCGTCTCGACCGGGGTCGCGAGGACCCCGTCGGGGTCGCTGCTCGCGACCCCGATCCGGGCGTCCCCGACGTCGACGCCGAGGCGTCTGCCGCGCCGCAGCGTCATCAGGCGTTGCCTCCGGCGTCGGCCACCAGGCGCTCGACGGCCGCGATCGCCTCGTCCACGGCCTCCGGGTTCTGGCCGCCGCCCTGCGCGACGTCCGGCTTGCCGCCACCGCCGCCGCCCAGCGTCTTGGCCGCGGTACGCACCAGGTCACCGGCCTTGAGCCCGTGCTCGCGCGCCGCCTCGTTGGTGGCGATCACCGTGAGCGGACGGCCGTTGCTGACGGCGAAGAGCGCGACGACACCGGCACGGCTGCCGAGCCGCTGCCGTACGTCGAGCACCAGCGTGCGCAGGTCGTCGGCCGAGGTGCCGTCCGGCACCCGTCCGGCGGCCAGTGCGATACCGCGCACGTCCTTCGCGCCCTGCGCGAGCCCGGCGGCGGCCTGGAGCACCTTCTCGGCGCGGAAGCGCTCGATCTCCTTCTCGGCCTCCTTCAGCCGCGTCAGCATCCCGGAGATCCGCTCGGGCAGCTCCTCGGGACGGCCCTTGACCAGCTCCGTCAGCTGCGAGACGACCGTGTGCTCGCGCGCCAGGTACTGGTAGGCGTCCACCCCGACCAGGGCCTCGACGCGGCGCACGCCGGAGCCGATCGAGGACTCGCCCAGCAGCTTGACCAGGCCCAGCTGCGAAGTGTTGTGCACATGCGTGCCGCCGCACAGCTCCTTGGAGAAGTCGCCGATGGTGACGACGCGCACCGTCTGGCCGTACTTCTCGCCGAACTCCGCGAGCGCGCCCTGCTTCTTGGCCTCGTCGATGGCCATGTACTCGGCGTGCACGTCGAGTTCGCGGGAGAGCACCTCGTTGATCTTCTGCTCGACGTCGGTGAGCACCGTGCCCGGCACGGCGGCCGGCGAGCCGAAGTCGAAGCGGAAGCGGCCCGGCGCGTTCTCCGAACCGGCCTGCGCGGCCGTCGGGCCGAGCGCGTCGCGCAGCGCCTGGTGCGTCAGGTGCGTCGCGCTGTGCGCGCGGGCGATGGAGCGGCGGCGGGTGGCGTCGATCTGCGCGAAGGCGGAGGCACCGACGGTGACCTCGCCGACCTGCACGCTGCCCTTGTGCACGCTGACGCCCGGCACCGGCTGCTGCACGTCGCGGACCTCGATGACGGCGCCGCTGTGCAGCCGGATCCGCCCGGTGTCCGCCTGCTGGCCGCCGCCCTCGGCGTAGAACGGGGTGCGGTCCAGGACGACCTCGACCTCGTCGCCCTCGTGTGCGGCCGGCGCGGAGACGCCGTCGACGAGGAGGCCGACGATGCTCGTCTCGCCCTCCGTGGCGGCGTAGCCGGTGAAGTCGGTGGCGCCCGCGCTGTCGGCGATCTCGCGGTAGGCCGACAGATCCGCGTGGCCGGTCTTCTTGGCCCGGGCGTCCGCCTTGGCCCGCTCCCGCTGCTCCTTCATCAGCCGGCGGAAGCCCCGCTCGTCGACGCTGAGGCCCTGCTCGGCCGCCATCTCCAGCGTGAGGTCGATGGGGAAGCCCCAGGTGTCGTGCAGCAGGAACGCCTTGTCGCCGGGGAGGACCGAGCCGCCGGCCTGCTTCGTCTCGGAGACGGCGGTGTCGAGGATGTTGGTGCCGGCCTTGAGCGTCTTGAGGAAGGCGGCCTCCTCGGCGAGCGCGACGGTCTCGATGCGCTTCCGGTCGGTGATCAGCTCCGGGTACTGCTGGCCCATCGTCTTGATCACGACGTCGATGAGGCTCTCGGCCACCGGTCCGGTCGCGCCCAGGATCCGCATGTTGCGGATGGCCCGGCGCATGATGCGGCGCAGCACGTAGCCGCGGCCCTCGTTGCCGGGGGTGACGCCGTCGCCGATGAGCATCACGGAGGTGCGGATGTGGTCGGAGACGACGCGCAGCGAGACATCGGTCTGCTCGGCGGCGCCGTAGGCGATGCCGGTGAGTTCGGTGGCCTTGTCGATCACGGCACGCGAGGTGTCGATCTCGTACATGTTGTGCACGCCCTGGAGGATCATCGCCAGGCGCTCCAGGCCGAGCCCGGTGTCGATGTTCTGGCTGGGCAGATCGCCCAGGATCGGGTACTCCTTGCCCTCGCCGGGGCCGCGCTCGTACTGCATGAAGACCAGGTTCCAGATCTCCACGTAGCGCTCGTCGTTGACCGCGGGGCCGCCCTCGGGGCCGAACTCCGGGCCGCGGTCGTAGTTGATCTCGGAGCAGGGGCCGCACGGGCCGGGCACGCCCATGTCCCAGTAGTTCTCGTCCTTGCCGAGCCGCTGGATGCGCTCGGCCGGGACGCCGACGACGTCGCGCCAGATGCGCTCGGCCTCGTCGTCGTTCTCGTAGACCGTGATCCACAGGCGCTCCGGGTCGAGGCCGTAACCGCCCTCGTCCTGCGCGGTGGTGAGCAGCTCCCAGGCGAACTTCGCGGCGCCTTCCTTGAAGTAGTCGCCGAAGGAGAAGTTGCCGCACATCTGGAAGAACGTGCCGTGCCGGGTGGTCTTGCCGACCTCCTCGATGTCCGGCGTGCGCACGCACTTCTGCACGCTGGTGGCGCGCTTCCACGGCGGGGTGACCTCACCCAGGAAGTACGGCTTGAAGGGGACCATGCCCGCGGGGACGAGCAGCAGGGTCGGGTCGTCGGCGATCAGCGACGCCGACGGCACGACCGTGTGCCCGCGCTCCTCGAAGAAGCGCAGCCAGCGGCGGCGGATTTCAGCCGACTCCATCAGTGGTCCTCTTTCCGGTCGTACGTGTAGGTGGAGGGGATCGGCCGGCCCGGCCGGACGGCACCGAGCTGACGGGGGCCGGGCCGGGCGGGCAGCTCGTCCCGCGGGGGCTCGGCCGGCGCCGACAGGCCCAGCGCGTCCTTGAGTTCGGTCTCGCGCTGCGCCATGCCGGCGCGGACGTCGAGGGCGAAGTCCCGCAGCCGGTGGCCGCCTTCGACGGCCTTGCCGGCGGCCCGCACGGCGAGCGCGTCCGGCGCGAGGCTGCGGATCTTGCGCTGGACCTTGGTGGTTGCCCACACCCCGGCTGCGGCGCCGGTGGTGAACCAGAAGGCGCGACGGAACACGGCGGCCTCAGCCCCTTCCGCGCTTGCGGCCGCGCCGGGCGGCGGGCACGGTGCGGCCGACGACCACGCCGCCGGTCTGCGCTGCACCCTCGGTCTTCTTGCGGCCCAGGGCCCTGCGCACGCCGTAGCCGAACGCGGCGACCTTCACCAGGGGGCCGCCGAACGCGGTCGAGACGGTGGAGGAGAGCGCCGAGGCGTTGGAGGTGACCTCCTGGACGTCCGTGGCGATGGCGTCCACCCGCTCCAGCTGGCTCTGTGCGGAGCG
The DNA here is from genome assembly GCF_006539165.1 of Streptomyces cacaoi. Taxonomy (GTDB): domain Bacteria; phylum Actinomycetota; class Actinomycetes; order Streptomycetales; family Streptomycetaceae; genus Streptomyces; species Streptomyces cacaoi. Next base: position 37,754 of record NZ_BJMM01000016.1, read on the forward strand.
GACGGTGGCCGACGCCTCTCCCAGCAGGGGGACCGCCTGCTCCGTCACTCCCGTCACCAGCTTCGTCGCCGCCTTGAGCGTCTGTGCGAGCCTCACCAGCACCACGGCGAGGAATGACACCAGGATCGCCCAGAAGACGGCCACCAGCAGGCCGGCCACTTCTCCTCCGGACACGCTGCACCGCTTCCCTCGGTCTCGGGCCGCCGCTCGCCGGCTGGCCGACCGCGACGGCGGATGAGCTACGACCTTATCGCGCCGTACGGACCCCTCCGTACCGCATTCCTGGGCGTGAACGCGGGGGTACGCGGCGGGTGCTGTCATCGGTCCGGGCGATTGTACGGTCAGCAAACAGGCCAGTACGCTCCGTGTCTCATGCGATCCTTCGAGCATTCCGGTCCGTCCGACGAGGGTGCCCGCACCTCCCCGCGCACCCGGGCGGGCGGCCGGCTCCCCGCCGAGCTCAACCGTTTCGTGGGGCGGGCGCCCCAACTCGACGCGGTGTGCTCGGCCGTCGGCCGGTCGCGGCTGGTGACCGTCACGGGAGTCGGCGGTGTGGGCAAGTCACGGCTCGCCGTACGGGCTGCGGGGCGGTTGCAGGATCGCTTCTTCGACGGCGTATGGCTCGCCGGGCTCTCGGCCCTGCGGGACGGAGCCCTGCTCGACCACACCGTGGCGGAGGCGCTCGGCCTCGGCGGTGGCACTGTACGCGCTCCGCGCTCGGCGCTGCTGCGTCATCTCGAAGACCGCGAGGCCCTGTTGGTGCTGGACGGCTGCGAACACCTGGTCGCCGAGTGCGCCGGGCTCGCGGACGCGCTGCTGCGCCGCGCACCGGGACTGCGCATCCTGGCGACCAGCAGGCGCCCGCTGGAGACCGAGGGCGAGCAGGTGTTCACCCTGGCACCCATGCCGGTGGACGAGGCCGTGGCGCTGTTCACCGAGCGGGCCCGCGCCGTGCTGCCCGAACCGCCTCCGCCGGACGGGGCCGTCACCGAGCTGTGCCGCCGGCTGGACGGCATCCCGCTGGCCGTCGAACTGGCCGCGGGGCGACTGCGGGTGCTCTCGCTGGAACAGATCGTGGACCGCCTGGAGGACAGGTTCCGGCTGCTGGCCGGGACCAGCCGCAGCGCACCGCCCCGCCACCAGACGCTGCGCACCGCGATCGGCTGGAGCCACGAGCTGTGCACCGCGCCCGAACGGCTGCTGTGGGCCCGGCTGTCCGTCTTCGCCGGGGACTTCGGGCTGGAGGCCGTCGAGTACCTGTGCGCGGACGAGACGCTCCCGGCCGAGCAGGTGCTGGGCGCCCTCGACGAACTCGTCGCCCAGTCCGTGCTGGTGCGCGACGACGGGCCGGACCGCGACGGGCAGGCCCGCTACCGGATGCTGGAGACCGTCCGCGAGTACGGCGCCGGCTGGCTGGAGCAGCTGGGCGAGGCCGACGCGCTGCGCCGGCGGCACCGCGACTGGTATCTGGGCCTGGCCACCTGGTGCGAGCTGGACTGGTTCGGGCCCCGGCAGGCCGAGGTGACCGCGCGGGTGGAGACCGAGCTGCCGAATCTGCGGCTCGCGCTGGAGTACAGCCTGGCCGACCCGCAGGAGGCGCACTCCGTGCAGTATCTGGCGGCCACGCTGTGGTTCTACTGGGTCGGCTGCGGCCGGGTGGCCGAGGGGCAGCACTGGCTGGACCGGGCGCTCGCCCGCGAGGACAGCCAGCCGCGGGCGCGTGCGAAGGCGCTGTGGGTCTCCGGGCTCGTCCTGCTGGTGCGGGGGCGCAGGACGGCGGCGCTCGCGGCGCTGCACGAGTGCCGGGAGCTGAGCGAGGCCGAGGGGGACGAGATCTCGGCGGCGTACGCGCTCCAGATGCTCGGCGGGCTGGCCGTGCTCAACGACGAGGTGCCGCGGGCGATCGGGCTGCTGCACCAGGCGCTGGAGCGGTTCCGGCGGCTCGGTGAGCTGTCGGCCCTGGTCGTGCTGGCACAGGTCGAGCTGGCGATGGCGTACGCCTTCGACGGTGAGCTGGAGACCGCGCTGGAGATGTGCGAGGAGGCCCGGGAGCTGGCGGCGGACCGGGGCGAGCGGTGGGCGCAGTCGTATGCGCTGTGCCTGCTGGCGTGGGTGCACATGGCGCGCGGCGAGCGGGACACCGCGCGGGAGCTGACGGCCGAGTGCCTGGCCATCAAGCGGGAGTTCCACGACATCCTGGGGCTGGCGATGGCGCTGGAACATCTCGCCCCGCTGACGGCGGACGAGGACCCCGAGTGGGCGGCGACCATGATGGGCGCGGCCGAGGGCGGCTGGCGGCTGCTGAGCGCGCAGCGCTTCGGCTCGCGGCACTTCGAGGAGCTGACCCAGGCGGCGCGTGCGCAGCTGGCGGACACGCTGGGCAGCGTCGTCTACCGCGCGGCGTTCACCCGCGGCAGGGAACTGGGGCTGCTCACCGTCGTCGACAGCACGGTGCTGGAGGGCCGGGCCGGGATGCGGGCGGTACCGGCGGGCGGCCCGGCCGGACCGCTCGCACCGGGCGCACCGGCTCCGGACAGGCCGCAGCCCGCCGTGCCGCCGCCGGGTGGCCCCGACGGAAGGCAGGCGGGCTGAAGGCGGGCCCGTCCGGAGGCGGACTCAGCGCGCGTAGTACTCGACGACGAGCTGCTCGTCGCAGACCACCGGGATCTCCTTGCGGTTCGGGTCCCGGTCGAGGCGGAACGCCAGCGCCTGGAGGTTGACCTGGAGATAGCGCGGGGTCTCGCCCTCGCCCGCGTAGCCACCCTCACGGGCGACCTGGAACGGGTGCTTGCTGCGGCTGCGCTCGCGGACCATCACCACGTCGTCGGGGCTGACCCGGAAGGACGGCTTGTCGACCTTCCGGTCGTTGACCGAGATGTGGCCGTGCACGACCATCTGGCGCGCCTGGTAGATCGTGCGGGCCAGGCCGGAACGCAGCACGAGCGCGTCGAGCCGGCGCTCCAGCTCGACGACGAGCGCCTCACCGGTCTTGCCGCCGGTCTTGCGCGCGCGGTCGTAGGCGCGGCGCATCTGGCTCTCGCTGATGTCGTACTGCGCGCGCAGGCGCTGCTTCTCCAGCAGACGGACCTTGTAGTCGCTGTTCTGCTTGCGGCCCCGGCCGTGCTCACCCGGCGGGTAGGGGCGCTGCTCGAAGTACTTGACGGCCTTCGGGGTCAGCGCGATGCCGAGGGCACGCGACTTCTTGACCTTGGGACGCGACTGGTTCACGTTGAACGGACCTCCGTGTAAGTTAGGTGAGGCTTACCTTAGCTGAGGAGTACGCATGTTTCGACCTGGGATTTCCCTGCCCGGCACCGACGCCGAGGGGGAACAGCCGCGTCCCATGGAAGACGCCCGGCAACCGACCGCCGCCGAGCGCGTACGAACTCTCGTGCAGTCCAGCGTATCGGCCGTGCTGACCATTCCCGGAGCCGAGGCCGGTCCCGGAACACCCGGCGACGGAGACTGCGCGGCACGCGCCGTGACCCCGGACGGGGACGTGATTGTGCTGGTCCCGGCCGACTCCCCCGAGGCCAGGGCCTGCGCCTACGCACAGGACGACGACCTGGCGGCGGTGATGGAGATCACGGATGTGGCACCCGTCTCGGTGCCGCACCGCATCCGCGGCCGCGCCTGGGTGGCCGGCTGGCTCACCCCCGTCCGCGGCGAGGAGCGCGCCGCCTGCGCACGGTTGCTCGCGCAGGCGCATCCCTCCGTCCCGGCCGCCGGTACGGCCCGGCGCATGCTGCGCCTGGAGGTGGGCGAGGCGTACGTCGACGATCTGTGGGGCGCCGAGGGCGTCGAGCCGGACGAGTTCGCCGCCGCCGCTCCCGACCCCCTCGCGCCGCACGAGGCCGAACTGCTCCAGCACCTCGCCTCGGCGCACGGCGAACAGATCAGGGCGCTGTGCCTGTGCCGGGCCGGAGAGACGGTCGCGCCGCTCGCGCTGGACCGCTTCGGGCTGCGGGTGCGCGGCTGGTCCGCCGAGGCCGGATGCATGGACGCGCGCTACGACTTCCCCGAGCCGGTGGGCGGCGTCCCCGAGCTGCGGCACGCCATGCACGCGCTGTTCACCGCCGCCGGCTGAACGGCCGCGGCGACACGGCACAGCGGCGCGGCTCAGCGGCACCGAGCAACAGCGCGGCTCAGCGGCGCGATTCAGCGGCACGGAACAGCAGCGCGGCTCAGCGGCGCACGCTCACTCCGCCTCGCCGCGCAGCCGGGCCCGGACCCGCTCGGCGACCTCGGCGTACCGCGCCTCCGCGCCGTACCGCGTCGGCTCGTAGTACCGCTTGCCGTGCACCGCGTCCGGTGCGTACTGCTGTGCGGCGATACCGCCCGGCAGGTCGTGCGGGTACTGGTAGCCCTGGCCGTGGCCCAGCTTCTGCGAACCCTTGTAGTGGCTGTCGCGCAGATGCGGCGGGACGGGGCCGGCGAGGCCCGCGCGGACGTCCGCCAGCGCGGCGTCGACCGCGAGATAGGCCGCGTTCGACTTGGGCGCCAGCGCGAGCGCGACCGTGGCCTGGGCGAGGGTGATCCGGGCCTCCGGGAAACCGATCATCGCGACGGCCTGTGCGGCGGCCACCGCCGTCTGAAGCGCCGTCGGGTCGGCCATGCCGACGTCCTCGCTGGCCGAGATCATCAGACGGCGCGCGATGAACCGCGGGTCCTCGCCCGCCTCGATCATGCGCGCCAGATAGTGCAGCGCGGCGTCGACGTCGGAACCGCGGATGGACTTGATCAGCGCGCTGGCCACGTCGTAGTGCTGGTCGCCGTCGCGGTCGTACTTGACCGCCGCGCGGTCGACGGCCTCCTCGATGGTGGACAGGGAGATCTCCGGCTCGCCCTTGGCCAGTGCGGCCCCGGCGCCGGCCTCCAGCGCCGTCAGCGCCCGGCGCGCGTCACCGCCCGCGATCCGCAGCAGATGATCCTCCGCGTCCTGCGGCAGCGTCACCTCGCCGGACAGCCCCCGCTCGGCGCTCACCGCGCGGCGCAGCAGCCCGCGCAGATCGTCGTCGGTGAGGGGCTCCAGGGTGAGCAGCAGCGAGCGGGACAGCAGCGGGGAGATCACCGAGAAGTACGGGTTCTCCGTCGTCGCGGCGATGAGGGTGACCCAGCGGTTCTCAACGGCGGGCAGCAGGGAGTCCTGCTGGGCCTTGCTGAAGCGGTGGATCTCGTCGAGGAAGAGGACGGTGTCCTTGCCGTAGGCGCCGGACGAGCGCCGGGCGCCGTCGATGACGGCACGGACCTCCTTGACGCCCGCGGTGATCGCGGACAGCTCCACGAACCGCTTGTCCGTGGCCTGGCTGACGACATAGGCGAGCGTGGTCTTGCCGGTGCCCGGCGGGCCCCACAGCATCACCGAGGACGTACCGGCCGGGCCCGCGCCGCCCTCGCCCACCAGCCGGCGCAGCGGCGATCCGGGGCGGAGCAGATGCTGCTGGCCGACGACCTCGTCCAGGCTGCGTGGCCTCATCCGCACCGCCAGCGGGCTGGCGGAGGGCTCCTTGGCCTGTCGGTCCTCTGCTGCGGCGGTGAAAAGGTCGGGCTCCACGCCGAAACCCTAAGCCAGACGACTGACAGACGCCGAGGCAGCCGGTGCGGGCGGGGCCGGCCGGGGGCGCACAGTGAGCGGTGCCGCCCGGGCGGGCACGCCGAGCCGGGGCGGGCCGCCGGCCGCCGGGCGCGTCAGCTGGTCCAGAAGCTCCACCAGCGGGTCAGGATCAGGATGCCGATCACGCCGATGTGCAGCACCGGCAGCACCCACGGGAACTCGTCGGCGAAGGAGCGCAGCCCGGCGGGGGCCGGCAGGAAGCCGCTGCGGACGTTGTGCGCGGTGACGAACCAGAACATGATGATCGTCGCGACCCAGGCCAGGCAGCACCACAGGCACAGCGAACCGATGTTGTACAGCGACTGGTACATCAGCCAGGTGCAGAAGCCGACGCCGAACAGGCAGCCGGCGTTGAAGGTGAGCCAGTACCAGCGGGGGAAGGTGGCCCGGGTCAGCAGCGTGACGCCGACGCAGATGACGATGCCGTAGGCCACCAGCCCGATCATGGGGTTGGGCGCGCCGAAGGCGGACGCCTGGTCGCTCTCCATGATGTTGCCGCAGGAGACGACGGGGTTGATGCTGCACCCGGGCTTGAAGTTCTTGTCCTCCAGGAGCTTGAACTTGTCCAGGGTGATCACCCAGGCCGCGAGCAGCCCGGCCGCGCCGGTGATGATCAGCGTCCAGGAGAACGCGCGGCTCGCGCCGACGGCACCCCCCTTGTGCCCATCCGCGTCCGTACGCGCCGTATCGAGGGGTGCCGTCGTCGTCATAGCGCTCTTCGTCCTACTCGTCGGTCCCGTCCGTGCGGTCTCATTCTGCCGCACGGCACCGGGAGTTACCGCAGCTTCGCCGTCAGTTCGGCCACCACACGATCGAGGCTGACGGATGTCTGTTCCCCGCTGTGGAGGTCCTTGAACTGGGCCACGCCCTCGGCGAGATCGCGCTCGCCCAGCAGCAACGCGTAGCGGGCGCCCGAGCGGTTGGCGGACTTCATGGCGTTCTTCATGCTCCGGCCGCCGTAGGCGAGATCCGCCGCGACACCCTCCCGGCGCAGCGCCGTGACGAGGGCGAACATCCGGCGGCGCGCCTCCTCGCCGATCGGGACGGCGAACACCTCGGTGGCGGCGGGCAGTTCCAGCTCGACGCCCTCGGCCCGGAGCGCCAGCACCGTGCGGTCGACGCCGAGCGCCCAGCCGACGGACGGCAGCGCCGGGCCGCCGATCATCTCCGAGAGCCCGTCGTAGCGCCCGCCGCCGCCGACGGCCGACTGCGAACCGAGGCCGTCGTGGACGAACTCGAAAGTGGTACGCGTGTAGTAGTCGAGCCCGCGCACCAGCCGCGGGTCGTCCTCGAAGGCCACACCGGCGTCGGTGAGCAGCGAGCGCACCTCCTCGTGGAAGGTCTTGCACTCCTCGCACAGGTGGTCGCGCATCATCGGCGCGCCGGTCAGCTGCCGCTGCACGCTCTCGCGCTTGTCGTCGAGGACGCGCAGCGGGTTGATCTCGATCCGGGCGCGGGTGTCCTCGTCCAGGTCGAGGCCGCGGAGGAACTCCTGGAGCGCGGCCCGGTAGGCCGGGCGGCACCGCTTGTCGCCGAGGGAGTTGAGCAGGATGCGGAAGTCGCGCAGCCCCAGCGAGCGGTAGGCGTCGTGCGCCAGCAGGATCAACTCGGCGTCCAGCGCCGGGTCCTCGGCACCGATGGCCTCGGCGCCGACCTGGGAGAAGTGCCGGTAGCGGCCCTTCTGCGGGCGCTCGTAGCGGTAGTAGGAGCCCGAATACCACAGCTTCACCGGGAGGTTGCCCGCCTTGTGCAGGTTCGCCTCCAGCGCGGCGCGCAGCACGGAGGCGGTGCCCTCGGGGCGCAGGGCCAGCTCGTCGCCGCCCTTGGTGGTGAGGGTGTACATCTCCTTGGTGACGATGTCGGTGGACTCGCCGACACCGCGCGCGAACAGCTCGACGTTCTCGAAGCCGGGCGTCTCGACGTAGCCGTAGCCGGACCTGCGCAGCGGCCGGGCGAGGGCCTCACGGACCGCGAGGAAGTCGGCGGACTCGGGCGGCAGCAGGTCGTAGGTGCCCTTGGGGGCCTTGAAAGTACTCACGAAGCGTCTCGTCACATTCCTCGTCGCGGGGCGGCGGCGCGCTCTGTGCCGCCGTCGCCCGGCCCGTGCTCGGCCACCTGCCGCAGGAAGGGGTTGGTGGCGCGCTCACGGCCGATGGTCGTCTGGGGGCCGTGCCCGGAGAGGACCACGGTCTCGTCCTCCAGCGGCAGGCACACGCGGGCCAGCGAGTGGAGGATCTCCGCCGGGTCGCCGCCGGGCAGGTCGGTGCGTCCGATGGAGCCGGCGAACAGCAGGTCGCCCGAGAACAGGACCGGCGGGATGTCGGCCTGCTCGGGCATCCGGAAGGTCACCGACCCCTTGGTATGGCCCGGGGCGTGCGCGACGTCCAGCCGCAGTCCGGCCAGTTCCAGCGTGGCACCGTCGGTCAGCTCCACGAGATCGTCCGGTTCGCCGACCGTCAGCTCGCCCATCAGCGGCTGCCCGATGATCTGGCCGATCCCCTTCTCGGGGTCGCTCAGCATGTAGCGGTCGGAGGGGTGGATCCAGGCGGGCACGTCGTGGGCCCCGCAGACGGGGACGACGGAGGCGACATGGTCGATGTGGCCGTGCGTGAGGACGACGGCGACCGGCTTGAGCCGGTGCTTGGCGACGGCCTCCTCGACGCCCTGGGCGGCCTGGTGGCCCGGGTCGATGATCACGCACTCCTCACCGGCGGCGGGGGCGACCAGATAACAGTTGGTCCCCCAGGCCCCGGCGGGGAACCCGGCAACGAGCACGATCGTCCTTCATTCGTCCGGCAACGGGAACGGCGGCACGGGCGGTGACGTCGAAGGACGTCGGGGCACCTGTGTCGCCTGTCAGGCAACCGCCAGCCTACCGGCGCCGGTCCGAGGGGGTCGAACCCGTACCCCGGCGTATACCGTACGTGGCCGCGCCGGGTGGCCGGCAGCGCCCGGTCCGGTCCCCTCGCCCGGCCCCTGTGGTCCCTTGGCCGTGATCCCGGGGGCCCCGGGTTCCCGGAAGCCCCGCAGTCCCCCGTACGAGGCCCGAAGGAGACGCGACCGTGGTCAGCAGTGAGCAGCGCAGGAAGCAGCTCGCCCGCGAGAAGTTCGAGCGTCAGCTGAAGCGCAAGGCGGAAGCCCGGCGCAGGCGGCGGATACGCAATGTCGCGATAGGTGTCGGGGTGGTGATCGTCCTGGCGGCCGGCGGTGCCTACGCGGCGTCCGGCGGGCTCAACGGGGACGAGGAGAAGGAGAAGGACGAGGCCGCCGAGAACCCGATGGACTCGCCGACCCCCAGCAAGGCGCCGGATCCCTGCGACAAGCCCGCCAAGGGCGAGCCCAACGGCAAGCAGTGGAAGAAGGAACCGGCCATGGAGATCGACAAGTCGGCCTCGTACTCGATGCGGCTGGACACCACCTGCGGCGGGATCGACATCGAGATGGACGCCGCGAAGGCGCCGCACACGGTCAACTCCTTCGACTTCCTGGCCGGTGAGAAGTTCTTCGACCACACCCGCTGCCACCGCCTGGTCGACCAGGGCATCCACGTGCTCCAGTGCGGGGACCCGAAGGGCAACGGCCTGGGCGGGCCCGGCTACACGCTGCCGGACGAGAACCTCAAGGACAAGCGGCTGAAGGGCAACACGTATCCGGCGGGCACCGTCGCGATGGCCAACGAGTACGACCCGCGGTCGAAGAAGGGCAAGGACACCGGCGGCAGCCAGTTCTTCCTCGTCTTCGAGGACAGCGAACTCCCGCCGTACTACACACCGTTCGGGAAGATCACCCAGGGCATGGACGTGCTGAAGAAGATCGCGAAGGCCGGGGTGTCACCGGATCCGCAGACCGGCGGCAGCCTGCCCAACGCCACCGTCGTGATCGACAAGGCGACGGTGCGCAGGTCCTGACCGCTTCCGCCCGCGAGCGCGCCCCGCGCGTGAGCCGTGCGGGGCGCGGAGGCCGCCGGGCAATTCCGGGTGCGCGGATTGCGGACAGCTCGGGCGGCGGTCGCCTATGTTGGCGTTGTGTAGGGTGCCTGCGCCGACGGCCAGACCATTCTGTCGGCCGGACGAAAACCGTGGACGATGCCGGGGGCCGCGCGCCCCTGCACAGGCATCATGTGGAGGAGGCGCTGTGAGCAGCGACCCGTGGGGCCGCGTCGACGACGCGGGGACTGTGTACGTGCGGACGGCCGAGGGCGAGAAGGTCGCCGGGTCGTGGCAGGCGGGCTCGCCCGATGAGGCCCTCGCCTACTTCAAGCGCAAGTACGAAGGTCTGGTCGTGGAAATCGGTCTGCTGGAGCGCCGGGTCGAGACCACCGACCTGTCGGCCAAGGACGCGACGACGGCGATCGAGCACCTGCGGGAGCAGGTCGACGCGCACCACGCCGTCGGCGATCTCGACGCGCTGCGCACCCGTCTCGACAAGCTCGTCGAGACGGTGCAGGAGCGGCGCGAGGAGCGCAAGGTGCAGAAGGCCCGCCAGGCCGAGGAGGCACGCGCCGCCAAGGAGCAACTGGTGGCCGAGGCCGAGGAGCTGGCGCAGAGCGAGCAGTGGCGGGCGGCCGGGGAGCGGCTCCGCGCGCTCGTCGAGACCTGGAAGGGCCTGCCGCGGCTGGACCGCAAGAGCGACGACGAGCTGTGGCACCGCTTCTCGCACGCCCGGTCGGCCTTCTCCAAGCGCCGCAAGGCGCACTTCGCGCACCTCGACGCGCAGCGCGAGGAGGCACGCAAGCGCAAGGAGAAGCTCGTCGCCGAGGCGCAGGCGCTCTCCGACTCCCGCGACTGGGGGCCCACCGCCGCCAAGTACCGCGAGCTGATGCAGGAGTGGAAGGCCGCGGGGCGCGCGCAGCGGGAGCACGAGGAGGATCTGTGGAGCCGCTTCCGCGGTGCGCAGGACGTCTTCTTCCAGGCCCGCAGCGAGGCGTTCGCGGAGCGCGACAGCGAGCAGCGCGAGAACCTCACGCAGAAGGAGGAGCTGGCCGCCGAGGCGGAGAAGCTGCTGCCCGTCACCGACCTCAAGGCCGCGCGCAGCGCGTTCCGTTCGCTCAACGAGCGGTGGGACGCCATCGGGCACGTGCCGCGTGAGGCCCGGCCGAAGGTCGAGGGCCGGATGCGGGCGGTCGAGCAGGCGATCCAGCAGGCCGAGGAGGCCGAGTGGCGCCGCACCAACCCGGAGGCCCGGGCCCGTGCGGAGGGGCTGACCGGCCAGCTCCAGGACGCCGTCGACAAGCTCCGCGCCGACGCGGAGGCCGCCCGCGCCGCCGGCAACACCGCCAAGGCCGACAAGCTGGAGAAGGAGCTGGCCGGGCGGCAGGCCCTGCTCGACCAGGCACTCAAGGGCCTCCAGGAGTTCGGCGGCTGAGCCGGCGGCCCGCACGGGTCCGGCAGGACACCGGGGCCCCGCGCCCGAAAGCCCGGTCATCGGCCGGGAGTTCGGGGGCGGGGCCCCGCTCCGTGTCGCTTCGTCGGGTCCGCCCGCCGGTGCGCGACGGTCAGGGCCGCCGCGCGGACGTCACGCGGTAGACGTCGTAGACGCCCTCCACACCGCGGACGGCCTTCAGGACGTGGCCGAGGTGCTTCGGGTCGCCCATCTCGAAGGTGAAGCGGGAGGTCGCCACCCGGTCGCGGGAGGTCTGGACCGCGGCCGAGAGGATGTTGACGTGCTGGTCGGACAGCACGCGGGTGACGTCCGAGAGCAGCCGGGAGCGGTCCAGCGCCTCGACCTGGATGGCCACCAGGAACACCGAGGACTGGGTGGGGGCCCACTCGACGTCGAGGATGCGTTCGGGCTCGCGGGAGAGCGAGTCGACGTTGACGCAGTCGGCGCGGTGCACCGAGACGCCGTTGCCCCGGGTGACGAAGCCGATGATGGGATCGCCCGGCACGGGTGTGCAGCAGCGGGCGAGCTTGACCCACACATCGGAGCCGACGCCCTTGACGACCACGCCGGGGTCGGCGGTGTTGCGCCGCCGGGTGCGGGTGGGCATCGGGGGCGCCGTCTCGGCGAGATCCTCCTTGGCCTCGTCCTCGCCGCCGAGGGCCTGCACCAGCTTGTGGCAGATGTTCTGCGCCGAGACATGGCCCTCGCCGATGGCCGCGTAGAGCGCGGAGATGTCCGGGTAGCGCAGCTCGTGCGCGAGGGTGACCAGGGAGTCGCCGGTGAGGATGCGCTGGATGGGCAGGTTCTGCTTGCGCATCGCGCGGACGATGGCGTCCTTGCCCTGCTCGATGGCCTCGTCGCGCCGCTCCCGGGTGAACCAGGCGCGGATCTTGTTGCGGGCGCGCGGGGACTTGACGAAGCCGAGCCAGTCGCGGGACGGGCCGGCGCCGGACGCCTTGGAGGTGAAGACCTCGACGGTGTCGCCGTTGTCGAGCGTCGACTCCAGCGGCACCAGGCGGCCGTTGACGCGTGCGCCGATGGTGCGGTGCCCGACCTCGGTGTGCACGGCGTAGGCGAAGTCGACCGAAGTGGCGCCCGCGGGAAGGGCGATGACATCGCCCTTGGGGGTGAAGACGAAGACCTCGTTGCGGGAGAGGTCGAAGCGCAGGGACTCCAGGAACTCGCCCGGATCCTCCGTCTCCTTCTGCCAGTCGAGCAACTGGCGCAGCCAGGACATGTCGTTGATGGTGTCCTGGTCCTTGCCGCCCTTGGGCACATCGGTGCGCACCTTGGAGGCACCGGCCACGGCCTGCTGCTTGTACTTCCAGTGCGCGGCGATGCCGTACTCGGCGCGGCGGTGCATGTCGAAGGTGCGGATCTGGAGTTCGACGGGCTTGCCGCCGGGCCCTATGACCGTCGTGTGCAGCGACTGGTACATGTTGAACTTGGGCATCGCGATGTAGTCCTTGAACCGCCCCGGAACCGGGTTCCAGCGGGCGTGGACGGTGCCCAGTGCCGCGTAGCAGTCGCGCACGGTGTCGACGAGGACGCGGATGCCGACCAGGTCGTAGATCTCCGCGAAGTCCCGGCCGCGGACGATCATCTTCTGGTAGACGCTGTAGTAGTGCTTGGGGCGGCCGGTGACGGTGGCCTTGATCCGGGCGGCGCGCAGATCGGCCTGGACCTCGTCGGTGACGACGGCCAGATACTCGTCCCGCTTGGGCGCGCGCTCGGCGACGAGCCGGACGATCTCGTCGTACATCTTCGGGTAGAGGATGGCGAACGCCAGATCCTCCAGCTCCCACTTGATGGTGTTCATGCCCAGCCGGTGTGCCAGCGGGGCGAAGATCTCCAGCGTCTCGCGGGCCTTCTGCTCCTGCTTGGACCGCTTGAGGTAGCGCATCGTGCGCATGTTGTGCAGCCGGTCGGCGAGCTTGATGACCAGGACGCGGGGGTCCTTGGCCATGGCGACGACCATCTTGCGGACCGTCTCGGCCTGCGCGGCCTCGCCGAACTTGACCTTGTCGAGCTTGGTCACGCCGTCGACCAGCAGGGCCACCTGGTCGCCGAAGTCCCGGCGCAGGGTGTCGAGGCCGTACTCGGTGTCCTCGACGGTGTCGTGCAGCAGCCCGGCCATCAGCGTGGCCGGGTCCATGCCCAGCTCGGCGAGGATCGTCGTGACGGCGAGCGGATGCGTGATGTACGGGTCGCCGCTCTTGCGCTTCTGGCCGCGGTGCCAGCGCTCGGCGACCTGGTAGGCCCGCTCGATCTGGCGCAGCGTCGAGGACTCGATCTTGGGGTCGTTGCTGCGGACGATGCGCAGCAGCGGCTCCAGCACCGGGTTGAACGGGCTGGAGCGCTGGACCCCGAGCCGGGCCAGCCGGGCGCGTACGCGGTTGGAGGAGCCGGAGCGCCCGGAGACGCCGGAGACGGCACGGGCCGGGGCCACCCGCTCGCGGTCCCGGGAGCCGTCCTGCCCCGGGTCCGGGGCGCCGGACGCACCGGCGGCCTCGGAGCGGGCCTCGGCCGGTGTGCGGGGCGCCTTCTTCGGGGCGGGTTCGTTCCTCGCCGCGCCCTTGGCGCCGCGGGAGCCGCCGGCCACGCCGCCCTGCGCGGACGACGCACCCGTCGCCGCGGCGCCGCCGCGCCCTGCTGCGTCCTCGCGCTGCGCGGCGGCGAGCTGCTGGGCCTCGTCTGGCAAAAGCACTCCTCGATGGACCCCGGGTCGGACTGCCATGGTAGCCACCGCCGTACGGCGGGCCCTCCCGGAGAGGGCGGGGACCCGGCCGGTGGTGGCCGTCCGATGTGTGCAACGTATCCGTCCGCCGCGGTATGCCCCAGTGGTGCGCGGCACACCCGGCGCCCCGGCGCACCCGCGGCCGGGGACGACGGCCTGGCCCCGGCCAGGCACGCGGGGTGGTCAGACGGTGACGAGGGACTCCAGCGGGGCGCCCGCCAGCGCGGGCTCCAGCTTCGCCCGGCCGTCCAGGAAGCCCAGCTCCAGCAGCATGGCGACGCCCGCGACCCGGGCGCCGGCCCGGCGGATGAGCTGGACGGACGCCTCGGCCGTGCCGCCGGTGGCCAGCACGTCGTCGATCACCAGGACGCGGTCCTCGGGCGTGAGGTCCTCGGCGTGCACCTCGATCTCGGCGCTGCCGTACTCCAGCTCGTACGCCTGCGCGAGCGTGGCCCCGGGGAGCTTGCCGGCCTTGCGGACGGGCACGAAGCCGACGCCCGCGCGGACGGCGGCGGGGGCGGCGAGGATGAAGCCGCGTGCCTCCAGGCCGACGACCTTGGTGGCGCCGTGCCGGGCGACGGCCCCGGCGAGCACGTCGGTGAGCGTGGCGAACGCCGTCGGGTCCGCGAGCAGCGGCGTGATGTCCTTGAAGACCACGCCGGGCTTCGGGTAGTCCGGCACGTCGTGGATCCGGTCGGCCAGCAGCGCGCGGGCCTCCTCGGTGATGCCGGTGCTCCCGGCGACGGCGGACGGTGCGGCGGCAGGGGCGCTCCTGTCAGTCATGGGACGAGTCTCTCACCTGGGATTCGCCGGGTCCGACGGGGCCGATCGGGTCGGGGGCCCGGTGTGCGGCCTCAGACGGCGGGCAGGCCGTAGACGCGGCGGGCGCAGTCGCCGAGTACCGCGGTGCGCTCGGCGGCGGAGCAGCCGGCCAGGAGTTCGGCCGTCACCCGGCGCACCGCCCCGTAGCCGCCCGCGAGTTCGCACACCGGCCAGTCGGAGCCGAACATGACGCGCTCGGGCCCGAAGGCGTCGAGGACGTGCTCGGCGTAGGGGCGCAGCTGGGCCGTGTCCCAGCTGTCCCAGGGCGCCTCGGTGATCAGCCCGGAGAGCTTGCAGGTGACGTTGGGGCAGGCGGCCATCGCGGTCAGCCAGGGCGCCCAGCTGTCCCATTCGCCCGCCGCGATGCCCGGCTTCCCGGCGTGGTCGAGGACGAAGGAGACCTCGGGCAGGGCGCGCGCGCAGGCGAGCGCCGCGTGCCGCTGGGGCGCGCGCACGAGGAGGTCGTAGACGAGGCCGCGGGCGCCGAGCGCGGCGAGGGACCGCTGGACGTCGGGGCGCAGCAGCCAGTCCGGGTCGGGTTCGTCCTCGGCCTGGTGGCGCAGTCCGACGAGCAACGGGTCGTCGGGGAGGGCGGGTTCGGGCTCCGTGAGGTCGGCCCAGCCGACGACGGCGGCGACGGAGGGCGAGCCGGCGGCGATCCGCAGGAAGTCGGAGGTCTCGGCGGGGTCGGCGACCGTCTGGACGAGGATGCCGCGGGCCTCGGCGCCGAGGTGCGCCCGCAGGTCGCGCTCCGTCATCGGACGCCGGATCGGGTCGAACCGGGGGCCGTCCATCCAGGGATAGGCGCGGGCTCCCGGGTCCCAGAGGTGGTGGTGCGCGTCCACGGTCAGCTCCACGGGCACTCCTTCGGGCCGGTGCCGGACGCCGGCGAGACATCCGATGACTTCTGCGCGCTCCGGTATAGCCCAGCGCGCCGGTCCGGGACAAGGATGTGAGGCGGCTCCCACGGGGAAACGGCTGGATACATCCGATGTCTATTGCCGATCCACCGGCGCAATCCGTAGGATCCTGCCGTCTGATGGCACAGCCATCCGAGCACTACCCGGCCTGCCCTCGGGCGGGCGACTGCGAAGGAGCCGACGGTGAGACTGATGCGCTTCGGCGCTCCCGGGGCCGAGACCCCGGCCGCCCTGACGGAAGACGGCACGGTGTGGGACCTGCGCGGTCTGACCCCGGACATCGACGGGGCCTTCCTCGCCGGCGGCGGCCCGGACCGGGCCCGCGCGGCGCTCGCCGCCGGCTCCCTGCCCCGGCTGGAGACCGACGGCCTGCGCGTGGCGCCGCCCGTCGCCCGGCCCGGCAAGGTCGTCTGCGTCGGGCTCAACTACCGCGACCACGCGGCCGAGACCGGTGCCGCCGTGCCCGAGCGTCCCGTGGTGTTCATGAAGGACCCGGGCACCGTCGTCGGCCCGTACGACGACGTGCTCATCCCGCGCGGCTCGGTGAAGACCGACTGGGAGGTGGAGCTCGCCGTCGTCATCGGCGCCCGCGCCCGCTATCTGGAGACCCCGGCGGAGGCCACCGCGGTCGTCGCCGGGTACGCCGTCAGCCACGACGTCTCCGAGCGGGAGTTCCAGCTGGAGCTGTCGCCGCAGTGGGACCTCGGCAAGTCCTGCGAGACCTTCAATCCGCTCGGGCCGCAGCTCGTCACCCCAGACGAGGTGGGCGACCCGGGCGCCCTGGGGCTGCGGCTGTCCGTCAACGGCACCGAGCGGCAGCACGGCAGCACCAAGGACATGATCTTCGACGTCCCGTACCTCGTCCGGTATCTGAGCCGGTACATGGTGCTGGAGCCCGGCGACGTCATCAACACCGGCACCCCGGCGGGGGTCGCGCTCGGGCTGCCCGGGCAGCCCTATCTGCGCGCCGGGGACACCGTCGAGCTCGGCATCGACGGACTCGGCACCCAGCGTCAGACCTTCACCCCGGCATGAGCGGCTCCGGCATGCCCCCGCACCCGCGCGCGGACGCCCCGCGCCGCGGACGAGTACGAAAGGCCGTTCGGTGACCGCCACTTCCCGCACGGACGCCGTCATCACCTCTCTCGACACCCACGACGTCCGCTTCCCCACCTCGCGTCGGCTCGACGGATCCGACGCCATGAACCCCGACCCCGACTACTCCGCCGCCTACGTCGTGCTGCGCACCGACGCCGGGGACGGGCTGGAGGGGCACGGCTTCACCTTCACCATCGGACGGGGCAACGACGTCCAGGTCGCCGCCATCGAGGCGCTGCGCCACCATGTCGTCGGCCGTCCCGTCGCCGCGCTCTGCGCCGACCCCGGCACGCTCTCCCGCGATCTGCTGTGGGACAGCCAACTGCGCTGGCTGGGCCCGGAGAAGGGCGTGATGCACATGGCCGTCGGCGCCGTGCTGAACGCCGTCTGGGACCTCGCGGCCAAACGCGAGGGCAAACCGCTGTGGCAGCTGCTCGCCGACGCCGAGCCCGAATGGCTCGTCTCCCAGGTCGACTTCACCTACCTCACCGACGCGCTCACCCGCGACGAGGCCCTGGAGCTGCTGCGCCGGGGCCGGGAGGGCGCGGCCGGGCGCCGGGCGCGGCTGCTGGAGCGCGGCTACCCCGGCTACACCACCTCGCCGGGCTGGCTCGGCTACTCCGACGAGAAGCTGGTGCGGCTGGCCCGCGAAGCCGTCGCCGACGGGTTCACCCAGATCAAGCTGAAGGTGGGCGCCGATCTGGACGACGACGTCCGCCGCTGTCGGCTGGCCCGCGAGACCGTCGGGGACGCCGTCCGTATCGCCGTCGACGCCAACCAGCGCTGGGACGTGCCGGAGGCGATCCGCTGGACGCGGGCGCTCGCGCCCTACGACCCGTACTGGATCGAGGAGCCCACCAGCCCCGACGACGTCCTCGGGCACGCCGCGGTGCGCCGCGCCGTCGCCCCCGTGAAGGTCGCCACCGGCGAACACGTCCACAACCGCGTCGTGTTCAAGCAGCTGCTCCAGGCCGGCGCGCTGGACGTCCTCCAGATCGACGCGGCCCGGGTCGCCGGCGTCAACGAGAACCTCGCGATCCTGCTGCTCGCCGCGAAGTTCGACGTGCCGGTGTGCCCGCACGCGGGCGGGGTCGGGCTGTGCGAACTCGTCCAGCACCTCTCGATGTTCGACTACGTCGCGCTCTCCGGCACGACCGAGGACCGGGCCATCGAGTTCGTCGACCATCTGCACGAACACTTCCTGACCCCGGCCGCGGTGCGCGACGGGCACTACGTCACCCCGACCGCACCCGGTTTCTCCGCGCAGATGTACGAGACGTCCCTGGCCCGCTACACCTACCCGGACGGGGAGTTCTGGGCGTCCGACAGCGGCGAGGCCGACGAGATCGACGAGATCGACAAGGCCGAGGCCACCGGGAACACCACCGACGGCCCCGACGGCACGGGCGGCAAGGGCAGCAAGGGCAGCAACGGTACCGACAGCGAAAGGGAGGCAGCATGACCTCACTCCAGGGACTCACCGCCGTCGTCACGGGCGGCGGTTCCGGCATCGGGCACGCCGTGGCCCGCGCCCTGTCCGATCTCGGCGCCCGCGTCGCCGTGCTCGACCTCGCCCCGGAGGCCGCCACGGCACCGCTGCTGCCCTACCGCGCGGACGTGTCCGACGACGCCTCGGTACGGTCCGCCGTGGACGCCGCGGCGGCGGACCTGGGCGGGCTGGACATCCTCGTCAACAACGCGGGCGTGGGCGCGGCCGGAACCGTCGAGGACAACCCGGACGAGGAGTGGCACCGGGTCTACGACATCAACGTGCTCGGCATCGTGCGCACCACCCGCGCCGCGCTGCCGTATCTGCGGCGCTCCGCGCACGCCGCGATCGTCAACACCTGCTCGATCGCGGCCACCGCCGGGCTCCCCCAGCGCGCCCTGTACAGCGCCACCAAGGGCGGGGTGTACTCGCTGACGCTCGCCATGGCGGCCGATCACATACGCGAGGGCATCCGTGTCAACTGCGTCAACCCCGGCACCGCCGACACTCCGTGGGTGGGCCGGCTGCTGGACGCGGCGGACGACCCGGAGGCCGAGCGCGCGGCGCTGGAGGCACGGCAGCCGATGGGCCGGCTGGTGACGGCGGACGAGGTCGCCGCCGCCGTGGCCTATCTCGCCGGTCCGGCGGCGGCCTCCGTCACCGGCACCTCGCTGGCGGTCGACGGCGGGATGCACGGGCTGCGGCTGCGCCCGGCGGCCTCGTGACCCCGCCGGTACCGCCGCCCGCTGCGCCGCTGCCGACGACGACGCTGGGGGCGAGCGAGGTCCCGGTCACCCGGCTGTCGTTCGGCACAGCAGCCCTCGGCAACCTGTACACCGAGGTGTCCGAGGAGCAGGCGCGGGGCGCGGTGGACGCCGCCTGGGACGCCGGTGTGCGCTACTTCGACACCGCGCCGCACTACGGGCTGGGGCTCTCCGAGCGGCGGCTGGGCGCGGCGCTGCGGGACCGGCCGCGCGCCGAGTACGTCCTGTCGACGAAGGTCGGACGTCTGCTGGAGCCGGGCGGCCCGGGCGGCCGGGACACCGAGGGCGGCTTCGCCGTCGCCGCCGACCGGCGCAGGGTGTGGGACTTCAGCGCCGAAGGCGTCCGCCGCTCCCTGGAGGACAGCCTGGAGCGGCTCGGCCTCGACCGGGTCGACATCGCCTATCTGCACGACCCGGACGACCATCCGGGGCAGGCGTTCCGTGAGGGCTACCCGGAGCTGGAGCGGCTGCGTGCCGAGGGCGTCGTCGGCGCGATCGGTGTGGGCATGAACCAGTCGGCGATGCCCGCCCGGTTCCTGCGCGAGACGGACGCCGACGCCGTCCTGCTGGCCGGGCGCTACACGCTGCTCGACCACGACGGGGCGCGCGAGGTGCTCCCGGAGGCCGTGGCACGCGGAAAGTCCGTGGTGATCGGCGGCGTCTTCAACTCCGGCCTGCTCGCCGACCCGAGGCCCTCGGCGACCTTCGACTACGGGCCCGTCCCGCCGGAGGTCCTGGAGCGGGCGCTGCACATCAAGCGGGTGGCCGAGCGGTACGGGGTTCCGCTGCGGGCCGCCGCGCTGCGCTTCCCGCTCGCCCACCCGGCCGTCGCCTGCGTACTGGTGGGCGGCCGCAGCGCCGCCGAGATCCGGGACGCGGCGTCGCTGCTGGCGGCACCGCTGCCTGCCGGGCTGTGGCGGGACCTGCGTACGGAGGGCCTGTTGCCGCCCGGGCTTCCGGTCCCGGACGGGCCGTGAGCCGAGCCGAGCCGAGAGACCGACGGAGAGGAGCATCATGAAGGTCGCGCTGCGCACCACCGTCAAGCCGGACCGCGTCGAGGAGTACGAGGCCGCACACCGCGAGGTGCCCGAGGAGCTGGTCACCGCCATCAAGGCGGCCGGTGTCACGTCCTGGACGATCTGGCGCAGCGGTACGGAGCTGTTCCACGTCCTGGAGGTCGACGACTACGCCCGGATGCTCGCCGAACTGGACGCGCTGCCGGTCAACCAGCGCTGGCAGGCCCGCATGGGCGAGCTGCTGGAGGTCTCCCACGACTACTCCCGGGACGGCGCCGACGCCGCCCTCCCCGTCGTCTGGGAGCTGTGACCGCCGGACGGCGCCCCACCGGCAGAACGAAGGCCCCCGCCGGGCTTCCTTCCGGCGGGGGCCTTCCGCTGCCGCGGGCGTTCAGCCGCGGGGAGTCGGTACCCGGGCCGGGGCGCCGCGCTGCCAGAACTGTTCGATCTCCTCCAGGGAGCGGCCGGCGGTCTCGGGCACCCTGCGGGCCACGTACCAGGCGGCGAGCGCGGACAGGACGGCGAAGATGCCGAAGACCGAGGAGCCGATCGCCTTCAGGACGTCCGGGAAGACCAGCGAGAAGAGGAAGTTGAGCAGGTACTGCGTGAAGGTGATGACGCCCATGCCCAGCGCACGGGCACGCAGCGGCAGCACCTCGGGGCAGTACAGCCAGAAGACCGGGCCCAGGCCGAAGCCGAAGGCGAAGGTGTAGACGAAGACGCAGAGCACGGCGAGAACGGCGGTGTCCGGGAAGAGCGCGAGGACGACCATGGGCGGCACCTGCGCGGCCAGGGAGAGGGTCAACAGCCGTACCCTGCCGAGGCGTTCGATGAAGGGCAGCGAGACGGCGGTGGACAGCACGAGGGCGGCGCCGACCCCGTAGTTCGCGATCATTCCGGCGTCGGAGCCGCCGGTGAGGTGGGAGAAGATGATCGGCGCGTAGTAGACCACGGCGTTGATGCCGGTGAAGACCTGGAAGAAGGTCAGTACGAGGGTGATGGCCAGCGCGGGCCGGTACTCCCCGGCCAGCTCCCGGAGCCCGGCGTGCTGGTGTGCCAGGCTCTGCCGGATCTCGGCGACCTCCGCCTCGGCCTCGCGCGCGTCGGGCCGCAGCTTCAGCAGCACCCGGCGGGTCTCCTCCTCGCGGCCGCGCATCATCAGCCAGCGGGGGCCGGCGGGGCTGAGCACCATGCCGACGAGGAACACGGCGGCGGGTACGGCGCCGAGGCCGAGCATCCACTCCCAGGCGCCGGAGGCGGAGAGGGCGTCGCCGACGGCGTAGGCGGCGAGGATGCCGATGTTCACCGACAGTTGGTACAGCGCGGTGATCCGGCCCCGCAGATGCTTCGGCGCCAGCTCGCTCAGATAGATCAGACCGAACATGTTGGCCAGCCCGACGGCGAAGCCGAGCACGAACCGGCAGACCATGAGCGTGGCGGCGTTCGGCGCGAGGCCGCAGCCGATCGAGCCGAGCACGAAGATCGCCCCGGCCAGGACGAGCAGATGCCGGCGGTCCCAGCGGCGGGCGGCGAGCGAGCCGCCGACGATGGCGGGCAGCGCTCCGAGCAGCAGCAGGCTGGTGACCAGCCCCTGCCCGGTGGAGTTCAGGCCGAACTCGTCGGTCAGCGGCTCCAGCGCCCCGGAGATCGCCCCCGAGTCGTAGCCGTACAGGAGGCCGGAGAGGCCCCCGAGCACGGCGACCCAGAGGACTCTCCGGGGTGCCTTCTGCCTGGTGTGCCCGACGGCTTCGGCGGGCGGCTCGACCTGTGTCACGAAGTCTCCTCCCCTCCCCCCGCCTTGGGGCCCAGCCATGGGGACGGCGGCTCACCGGAGCAGAGAGATGGGATCTTTAAATGACAGACGCGTTTCCGCTGAGGAACGTAACGCCTAACCTGCCAACTGAGCCGTGACACAGATCACTTCGAAGGGAAATAGATCCGATCTCTAGCGGTCGTGGGCCCCTTCCTGACGCTCCCCGGCCTCCCCTGCTCCCCCGGCCGCTCCGACCTCTTCGGCCCTTCCGGCGGCGCCGACCTCCCCGGACTCGCCGGGCGGCTCGGTGCCCGTCACGAGGACCACCTCCAGCAGGCGCGGCCCGTGCACGCCCTCCACCCGCTCCAGCTCGATGTCGCTCGTCGCCGACGGGCCGGAGATCCAGGTGAGCGGCCGGCGCGCGTCCAGCCGTTCCAGGGCGCGCGGCACGGAGGTCACCACCTGCTCGGGCACCCGCACGACGCAGATGTGGTGGTCGGGCACCAGGGTGATCCGCCGGCTGCCCTGGTCGGCGGAGGCGTCCAGCACCACCGTCCCGGTCTCCGCGATCGCCACGGCAGCACCCGTGACGACGGAGTCCACCGCGTCGAGGTCCCGGTGCGTCAGCTCCGGCGCGTCCGCCAGCCGCTCGACACCGGGTGCGACGCCGGAGAGCCAGTGCTCGGGCAGCCCGCGCGGCACCACGATCCGCCGGCTGCCCCGCCCGGCCAGCAACCGGGCGATGCAGCCGGGCAGTTGACCGGCGGTGACGCGGTGCACCACGGCCCGGTAGTCCGCCAGGTTCTCCGCCAGCAGCGCGGCGGCGGCCTCCGGATCGGGGTCCGTGTGCTCGGGGAGATAGTCCCGGGTGACGGGCACGTCCGCGGGCCGCTCGTCCGGCGGAACATCGGCCAGGGCCCGCCGGATCCGGCCCAGGACCTCCTCGCGCGCGCTCATACGGCACCACCCTTCCCGCGTTCGCTCCCGTCGCTCCCGTGCTCGCCCCCGGTGGGCCCGTCCGCCGTGCCGGCGCCGCGCTCGCGCCGCCACCAGTCACGGAACGACTCCGGCGGGATGTCCGGGATGTCCCGGCTCCGTGTCCAGCCGGCGCCCGGGCCGGGCAGTCGGCGCGGCACCAGCCGCCGGGAGCGGGCGGCGAGCCGCTGGCCCGCACGCAGTGCGCCCGGGTGGTCCAGTGCCCAGGTCGCGGCGCGCATGGCCGCGCGCTCGGCGGCGTGCCCGGACGCGGGGCGCAGGGTGGTGCGCTGCCCGCGCACGGTCGCCGGGCCGCCCTCCACCACCCGCTCCCGCAGATGCACCAGCACCTCCGGGATGTCGATGGCCACCGGACAGACCTCGTAACAGGCCCCGCACAGCGAGGAGGCGTACGGCAGCGAAGCGTCCAACTCCGTTCCCGTTCCCCGGAGTTGCGGGGTGAGGATGGCGCCGATGGGCCCCGGATAGGGCGAGCCGTAGGCGTGGCCGCCGGCCCGCTCGTAGACGGGGCAGACGTTCAGACAGGCCGAGCAGCGGATGCAGCGCAGCGCCTGGCGCCCCACGGTGTCCGCGAGCGTGTCGGTACGCCCGTTGTCGAGCAGCACCAGGTGGAACTCGCGCGGCCCGTCCTCGTCCGTGGTGCCCGTCCAGGTGGAGGTGTACGGGTTCATCCGCTCCGCGGTGGACGAACGCGGCAGCAGCTGAAGGAAGACCTCCAGATCCTGCCAGCTGGGCACGACCTTCTCGATGCCGACGACGGAGATCAGCGTCTCCGGCAGCGTCAGACACATCCGCCCGTTGCCCTCGGACTCGACGACGCACAGGGTGCCGGTGTCGGCGACCACGAAGTTCGCGCCGGAGATGCCGACCCGGGCCTTGAGGAACTTCTCCCGCAGATGCAGCCGCGCCGCCTCGGCCAGCTCCGCCGGGTCCTCGGTGAGCCCCTCGGGCGCCGGGCGGCCCCAACGGCCCATCTGCCGCCGGAAGATGTCGCGGACCTCGGCGCGGTTGCGGTGGATGGCGGGTACCAGGATGTGGCTGGGCAGATCGTCCCCCAGCTGCACGATCAGCTCGGCCAGATCGGTCTCGTACGCCGAGATCCCGGCCTCCTCCAGCGCGTTGTTCAGCTCGATCTCCTGGGTGGCCATCGACTTGACCTTGACCACCTCGCTCTCGCCGGTGGCCCGCACCAGATCGATGACGAGACGCTGGGCCTCGGCCGCGTCCCGCGCCCAGTGCACGGTGCCGCCCGCCGCGGTGACCCGCTCCTCCACCTGCTCCAGATAGCGGTCCAGGTGCCGCAGGGTGCGCTTCTTGATCGCCGCACCGGCGGCCCGCAGCCGCGACCAGTCCGCCAGCTCCCCCACCGCGCGGGCCCGCTTCTCCCGGATGGTGTGGGTGGCGTGCGTCAGATTGCCGCGCAGCGTGGGCTGTTGCGTGGAGACGGCCGCCGCCTTCGGAAAGGCGGGCATTCCGAGGTAGGTGCCGCTCATGACAGACCTCCGTACGGGTGCTCCTCGGTGGAGGCGAGGATCTCGGCCAGATGGACGGGGCGCGCCTCGGCGCCCTGCCGGCTGAGCGTGCCCCCGATGTGCATCAGACAGGAGTTGTCGACGGTGCACACGGCGCGCGCCCCCGTCTCCTCGATGTGCCGGGCCTTGTCGAGGCCCATCTCGGTGGAGACCGCGGCGTTCTTCACGGCGAAGGTCCCGCCGAAGCCGCAGCACTCCTCGGCCTGCGGCAGCTCCTTCAGCTCCAGCCCCCGCACCTGCTCCAGCAGCTTCCGGGGCCGCTCCCCCAGCCCCAGCATGCGCAGCCCGTGACAGGTGGGGTGGTAGGTGACGGTGTGCGGGAACCAGGCGCCGACGTCCGTCACGCCCAGCACGTCGACGAGGAACTCCGTCAACTCCCACGTGCGCGGCACCACATCGGCGGCGATCTCCGAGAGCTCGGTGCCGCGCCCCTCCCGCTCGGCCTTGGCGCCGATCCGCGGATAGTTGTCCCGCACCATCGCGGCGCACGAACCGGACGGGACGACGATGTGGTCGTAGCCCTCGAACGCCCGCGCGTACCGGTGCACGAGCGGCTCGGTGGCGTGCCGGTACCCGGTGTTGAACTGCGGCTGCCCGCAGCAGGTCTGCCCCTCGGGGAAGTCCACGTCGACGCCGAGCCGCTCCAGCAGCGTGACGACGGCCTGCCCGGTCCGGGGATAGAGCGTGTCGTTCACGCACGTGACGAAGAGTGCTACCCGCACGGCGCCTCCGTTCCCGTTGTGTGGTCTGACCACAGCAAGGTATGTGTACACCGCACCTTCATGCAAGATGGAAGCGCGCGGGTGTCCCCCGCGGCAGCACCGTGGCGAGACCGACGCGAGGAGACACCAGCAGATGGGCAACGCGACAACCGGGGACGGGCAGCACTCCGAGTGGCGCCCCGTACGCCGCACCCGCACCTTCGAGGCCGTGCTCGACCGCATCGACGAGCGCATCGCCTCCGGGGAACTCCGCGTCGGCGACCGGCTCCCCGGCGAACGGCAGCTCGCCGCGCTGCTCGGCGTCAGCCGCCCCTCCGTCCGCGAGGCCATGCGCGTCCTGGAGGCCCGCGGGGTGCTCACCGCGCAGACCGGCTCGGGACCGGACGCCGGCGCGATACTCGTCGCCGACCCCGGGCGCGCGCTCTCCGGCCTCGTCGGCACCCATCTCGGGCTCTCCGCCTTCGCGCTCGCCGACGTCGTCGAGGCACGCTGGGCCATCGAGCGGCTCGCCGTGGAGACCGCCGCCCGCGAGGCGGACGCGGCGGACCTCGCGCCGCTGCGGAAGGCCGTGGCGGAGATGCGCGCCCCCGGGCTCGAACTGGCCGCCTTCCACGAACTGGACACGGCCTTCCATGTGGGCCTGGCCGAGCTGTCCGGCAATCCCCTGCTGGTCGCCTTCATGACCGCGATCCGTACCTCCGTGCACCGGTACGCGGCACGCGCCGTGGAGGAGATGACCGACACCGCCGCCGGCGTCACCGCCCTCACCGACGACCACGCCCGCATCCTCGCGGCCATCGAGGACGGCGACGCCGAGCGCGCCGTGGCCGCGCTCGACACCCATCTGCGCCGGGCCTACCCCCGCGTCGACCGCGGCACCGGCACGGACACCGGCACCGGCACCGGCACCGGCACCGGCACCGAACAGCGCGAACGGCCCTGACCGCCCCTGGCCGCCCCCGACCACCCCGGGGACGCGGGACGGCGCGGACGCACAGACGGCGGACGCGCGGGCGCGCGGGCAGACGGGCAGACGGGCACACGGGCAGGAAGGCGAAACGCGAACGGCGGGTGCCGGACGTCGAGTCCGGCACCCGCCGTGGTGCGTGTGCGCTGTCGGGAATCCGTCCCGGGGCGGGGCTACCGCTTCCGGCCGCCCGAGGAGCGCCCCTTGCCGCGGTTGCGTGACGAGGGCTGACGGCGCTGCCCGGGCGCCCCCGTCGCCGCCGGCTGCCGCCCCCCGGCCTCCGGATCGTCCCGCGGGCCGTCGTCCTCGGAGCCCGCCGCGTCGTCGGCGCCCTCGGCGTTCCCGGCCTGCTCGTGGCTCTCGCGCTCCTCCGCCTTGAGCCGCTTGGCGCGCACCCGCTTGGCGAGCGCCTTCATCTGCGGCTCCCGCTCCTTGAGGTCGGCGACCAGCGGAGTCGCGATGAAGATCGAGGAGTAGGCACCGGCCGCCAGACCGACGAAGAGGGAGAGCGCGATGTCGTTCAGCATGCCGCCGCCGAGCATCCCGCCACCGATGAACAGCAGCCCGGCGACCGGCAGCAGCGCCACCACCGTGGTGTTGATGGACCGCACCAGGGTGCCGTTGATGCTGCGGTTCGCGATCTCGCTGTAGGTGAACTTCGTCTGCTTCGTGACGCCCTTGCTCTGCTCGCGCAGACCGTCGAAGACGACGACCGTGTCGTACAGCGAGTAACCGAGGATCGTCAGCAGACCGATCACCGTGCCCGGTGTGACCTCGAAGCCGACGAGCGAGTACACACCGACCGTGATCGTGATGTCGTGGAAGAGGGCGACGAAGGCGGACACCGCCATGCGCCACTCGAAGGCGATGGCGAGATAGATCACCACCAGGACCATGAAGATCCCGAGCCCCTGCCACGCCTTGTTGGCGATCTGCTCGCCCCAGCTCGGGCCGACCAGCTGCGCGTCGATCTTCTCGGTGTCGACGTGCAGTTCGTCCGCCAGCGCGTCCTTGACCTTGTCGGAGGTCTTGGTGTCGACGCCGGCGACCTGCACACGCATTCCGCCGTCGCCCAGCTCCTGGACGATCGCGGTGTGCCCGGAGACCTTCTCCGCCGACTCCGTCGTCTGCTCGACGGAGGAGGTGGTCTTGGGCGTCGTGAAGACGGCACCGCCCTCGAACTCGATGCCCATGTTGAGGCCGCGCACCACCAGCCCGACGAAGGCCGTGATGGTGATCAGGATCGAGATGCTGTACCAGAGCTTGCGGTGGGCGATGAAGTCGTAGCCGATCTCGCCCCGGTAGAGCCGGGCGCCGATGTTGCCGAGACGGGACACCTCAGGCCTCCTTCGTTTCGGAGCTGACGGCGGAACGGCGCCCGCGCCGCAGCGGCGGCCTGGCTCCGAGTCGCTTCGGATCGAGGCCGGACCAGGGATGGCCCTCGGAGAAGAACTTCCTGCGCGCCAGCAGCGTCATGACGGGCTTGGTGAAGAAGAACACCACGACGACGTCCAGCGCCGTCGTCAGGCCGAGGGTGAACGCGAAGCCCTGGACCTTGCCGACCGTCACGATGAACAGCACGGCGGCGGCGAGGAAGGAGACGAAGTCCGAGACGAGGATCGTCCGCCGGGCACGCGGCCAGGCGCGCTGGACCGCGGGCCGCAGGGTCCGTCCCTCGCGCACCTCGTCTCTGATCCGCTCGAAGTAGACGATGAACGAGTCCGCGGTGATGCCGATGGCCGCGATCGCACCGCACACCGCCGGCAGGTTCAGCGCGAAGCCGATCGTCGGCCCGAGCAGCGTCATGATCGTGTACGTCAGCAGCGCGGAGGCCAGCAGGCTGACGATCGCGATCAGGGAGAGGCCGCGGTAGTAGGTGACGAGGTAGATGATCACGAGCGCGAGGCCGATACCGCCCGCGATGAGGCCCGCCGTGAGCTGGTCGCTGCCCAGCGCGGCGGTGACCGTCGTGACGTCCGACTCCTCGAAGGAGAGCGGCAGGGCGCCGTAGGAGAGGATGTTGCCCAGCTCCTCGGCGGACTCCTGGGTGAAACTGCCGGAGATCTCGGCGTTGTTCGTCAGCTTCTGATTGACGGTGGGCGCCGACTGCACCTCACCGTCCAGCGCGATCGCGAACTGGTTCTGCGGCTGCTGCTTGCGCATCAGCTTGCCGGTGATGGAACCGAATTCCTTGGATCCCTTGTCGTCGAACGACATCTGGACGATCCACTGGGCCCGCTGCTGGTCGAAGACCGCCTTCGCGTCGTCGACGTGCTTGCCCTGGACGGCCGTCGGACCCAGCGCGTACTTGATCTTGTCGTGCGCGTCGCAGGCGACGACCGGCTCGGAGCCCTTGGCGCTCGCCGCACGCTCACTCGCCTTGGCCCGGGCCTCCTTGCTGCTGCAATCCAGCTTCTGGAGCTTCTTGGCCAGATCCGCCGGGACACCGGGCTGCTGCGGCTGCTGCGGCGGAAGGGACGGCGACGGCGACTGCTTGCCGGACTCGCTGTCCTTCGGCGTGGGCGTCGGCTCGTTCTTGGCGCCCTGCGCCTTCAGGCCGTCGGTGACGGCGCGGCCCTGACCGGGCGCGTCCTGGGCGGAACCCTCGGAGGAACCGGCTGCATCCGACTCGTCGTCGGAGCCGCCCGACGCCTTCTCGTCCCCGCCCTTGTCGGACTTGCCGTCCTCGGAGCCCTTCTCGCCGCCGCTCTTGCCGGACTTGTCGTCCGACGAACCCGGTGACCTGTCACCGGACTTGCCCGAGGGCGTGGGGACGGGCTGCTGTGTGTTCTGGCCGGACTGTGCCAGCGTCAGCACCGGGCGGAAGGCCAACTGCGCGGTCGTGCCGACCTGTTCACGCGCCTGCTGGGAGTTGGTCCCCTTCGGGATGTTGACGATGATGTGCCGGTCGCCCTGCGTCTGGACCTCGGCCTCCTGGACGCCCAGACCGTTGACCCGCCGCTCGATGATGCTGACGGCGGTGTCCATGTTGGTCTTGTTGATGGCGTCGGGCTTGCCCGGCTGGTTCTTCGCCTCGAGCGTGATGCTCGTACCGCCGGCGAGGTCGATCCCCAGCCGAGGCGCCTTGTGGCCCGAGAGGAACATGCCCCCGACGAGCCCGGCCATGACCAGGATGATCAGCACCAGGGGACGCCATGGCTTCCCCTGGGCTCCGGGAGTCCTTCGACCCCTCTTCGGTGCTGCCACCTTCTCGTCTCTCCCTGTCCAACCGCCCGTGCCGCCCGATGAGTTCGGCTGGGCGGCCGGCGGCACGCGAAGTGGTCTGCGGACGTGATGCCACGCCGCCGGACCCGGTCGGTTGGCCCGGCGGCGCCGACCTTACTTGGAGGAGTCTCCGTCCCGCTTGGTCCCGTCGGCCTTGGTGGTGTCGGCCGCTTCGGAGTCCTTGCGGGGAGCCTCGTCCTTCGCGCCGGCGTCCCCCTCCTTCTCGTCCTGCTCGGCCTCGTCGGCCTTGTCAGCCTTCGCGTCCTCGGACAGGGTGTCCTCGGCGGGCTCGTCCTTGCCGGACCCGCCCTTCCCGGCGTCGTCGGCCGGAGCCTCGCCGCCGTCCTTCTTCGTCAGATCGGCCTTCGTGCCGGACTCTCCGCCCGTCAGGGAAGAGGCGTCGTCCGGGACGACCACGTCGCCGTCGAGCTCCTCGCCCTCGTGGCCGCCGACGATGCGGTCGAACTCCTCGTCACCGAGCACGGCACCGATGGCGTTCTTGGCGAACAGCGCGTGCACGCCCGGCTCGATCTCCAGGAGGACCGCGTCGTCCCGGACCTCCTTGACGACGGCGTACATGCCCCCGATCGTCCGGACGCCGGTGCCGGGCTGCATCTGGTCACGCATCTGCATGGCCTGACGCTGCTTCTTCTTGGCCGAGCGGGTCATCAGGAACATGGCCCCGATGAGCACGATGAACGGGAGCAGAGCAATAGGATCCACGGCGGAAGATATTCCTTCGCATGGCCGCGTCTCAGCGGCCTGGGTATTCGGGGGTGGGCAAGCCGCCCTCAAGGGACGGCGTCGGCGGAGTCTAAGCGAGCCCTCGCCGATGGAACAACGTCAAGCATGGCACCGGGGTTCCTGGCCCGGCGAGTTTCCTCCGTCACGCTCCGAACAAGCCGGGCTGCCCGGGGCCACCGGGCGCCGCTGAGCTGGAACCGGACGGTCCGGACGGCTGCTGGGGCGGGGTGAGCCCCATGTGCGCCCATGCCGCGGGGGTAGCCACGCGGCCACGGGGGGTGCGCGCGAGCAGACCTTCCCGGACGAGGAAGGGCTCGGCGACCTCCTCCACGGTCTCACGTTCCTCACCGACAGCGACGGCCAGTGTGGACAGGCCGACCGGCCCGCCGCCGAACAGCTTGAGCAGCGCGCCCAGCACGGCGCGGTCGAGCCGGTCCAGGCCGCGCGCGTCGACCTCGTACACCTCCAGCGCGGCGGCGGCGGTCTCCCGGGTGATCACCCCGTCGCCCTTGACCTGGGCGTAGTCGCGTACCCGGCGCAGCAGCCGGTTGGCGATGCGCGGGGTGCCGCGGGAGCGCCCGGCGATCTCCACCGCGCCCGCCGGGTCGGTGTGCACCTCCAGCAGCTGGGCCGAGCGGTGCACGACCTGCTCCAGCTCGGCGGGTTCGTAGAACTCCATGTGCGCGGTGAAGCCGAAGCGGTCGCGCAGCGGCGGCGGCAGGAGCCCGGCCCGCGTGGTGGCGCCGACGAGCGTGAACGGCGGCAGCTCCAGCGGAATGGCCGTCGCGCCGGGCCCCTTGCCGACGATCACGTCGACGCGGAAGTCCTCCATGGCCATGTACAGCATCTCTTCGGCCGGGCGGGACATGCGGTGGATCTCGTCGAGGAAGAGGACCTCGCCCTCCTGGAGGGAGGAGAGGATCGCCGCGAGGTCGCCGGCGTGCTGGATCGCGGGGCCCGAGGTGATCCGGATCGGGGCGCCCATCTCCGCCGCGATGATCATCGAAAGAGTGGTCTTGCCGAGCCCGGGCGCCCCGGAGAGCAGCACGTGGTCGGCGGTGCCGCCGCGGGCGCGCGCGGCACGCAGCACGAGATCGAGCTGTTCGCGGACCTTGGGCTGCCCGATGAACTCGCCCAACTGCTTGGGCCGCAGGGCCGCTTCGACGGCCTGTTCGTCGGCGTCCTCGCCGTCGGTCTCCGCGCCGACGAGCCGGTTCTCCGGGTTCATGCGCTGTGCCTCCGCTGGATGGTGGGACGGTGCTCCCCCGCGGCCCGGCGCGCGCCCGGCCGGGGCGGCAGCGCCCGGAGCGCCGCGGGGTTCGGGCGGGACGGCGGCACCCGGATCACCTGGCCCGGTTGAGGGTCTGGAGGGCGGCCTTGAGCAGCGGGCCGACCTGCGGGGTGCCGCCCTCGGCGAGCGCGGCCTCGGCCTGCGGGGAGACCGCCGCCACGGCCTCGTCGGCCTCCTTCGCGGCGTACCCCAACCCCACGAGCGCGGTGTGGAGTTGGTCCCGCCAGCCCGCGGCGCCTGCCGGTGCGCCCGCGCCCCCGCGTACGGCGCGCGCGCCGGTGCCGGTCGGCTCGCCCAGCCGGTCCTTCAGCTCCAGCAGCAGCTTCTGCGCGCCCTTCTTGCCGATGCCCGGCACGGCGGTCAGCGCCTTCTCGTCCCCGGCGGAGACGGCCTGCCGCAGCGCGTCGGGGGTGTGCACGGCCAGCATCGCCTGGGCCAGCCGCGGCCCCACCCCGCTGGCGGTCTGGAGCAGTTCGAAGACCTGACGCTCGTCGTCGTCCGCGAAGCCGTAGAGCGTCAGCGAGTCCTCCCGGACCACCAGCGAGGTGGCCAGCCGGGCGGGCTCGCCGACCCGCAGCCCGGAGAGCGTGCCCGGGGTGCACTGGACGGCCATGCCGACGCCGCCGACCTCCACCACCGCGGTGTCCGGCGCGAGCGAGGCCACCGGCCCCGAGACGAAGGCGATCATCGTGTGCTGCCTTTCCTTCGGTGAGCGACGAGGGCCTGCTGGAGACGGCCCTGTGCGGGGGCGCGCCAGATGTGGCAGATGGCGAGCGCCAGCGCGTCGGCGGCGTCCGCAGGTCTGGGCGGCGCCGACAGCCGCAGCAGCCGCGTCACCATGGCGCCCACCTGTGCCTTCTCGGCGCTGCCCGAGCCGGTGACGGCCGCCTTGACCTCGCTGGGCGTGTGCTGTGCGACGGGCAGTCCACGCCGTGCCGCGCACAGCATCGCCACGGCGCTCGCCTGGGCCGTGCCCATGACCGTACGCACATTGTGCTGGCTGAACACCCGTTCCACGGCGACGACTTCGGGCCGGTGTGCGTCCAGCCATTCGTCCATGCCCCGTTCGATGCCGACGAGACGCTCGGCGGTCTCGGCCTCGGCCGGGGTCCGGATCACGCCGACGGCCGTCATGGTGAGCGGCCGGCCCGCGACCCCGTCGACCACGCCGACACCGCAGCGGGTCAGCCCCGGGTCAACTCCCAGTACGCGCAACGCGCCTCCACCCCTCGCGCCGGCCGGCCGCACCGGGCCGTCCGTCTCCTACTCGTCGTTCCCGCAGGTTATCGGGTGGCACCGACCGCGCCGCCGGGGCGTGTCGGCGTGGGCGCACGCACCGACGGCCCGGCGGGAGCGGGTCCCGCCGGGCCGTCGGTGTACGCCGGTGCGCGGCTGCCCCGAGGGGGCCGAAGCGGCGTCCGTCAGGCGTCGACCTTCGCCATCACGTCGTCGGAGACGTCGAAGTTGGCGTAGACGTTCTGCACGTCGTCGCTGTCCTCCAGCGCGTCGATCAGCTTGAAGATCTTGCGCGCGCCCTCCTCCTCCAGCGGCACCTGGACGCTGGGCAGGAAGCTGGAGTCGGCCGAGTCGTAGTCGATCCCGGCCTCGACGAGCGCGGTGCGCACCTCGACCAGGTCGGTGGCCTCGCTGACGACCTCGAAGGACTCGCCCAGGTCGTTGACCTCCTCGGCGCCCGCTTCGAGCACGGCACCCAGCACGTCGTCCTCGCTCAGCCCGTTCTTCGGGACGATGACGACGCCCTTGCGGTTGAACAGGTAGGACACGGAGCCCGGGTCGGCCATGGAGCCGCCGTTGCGCGTCATCGCGACGCGCACGTCGGAGGCCGCGCGGTTGCGGTTGTCGGTCAGGCACTCGATGAGGACGGCCACGCCGTTGGGGCCGTAGCCCTCGTACATGATCGTCTCGTACTCGGCGCCGCCGGCTTCCAGACCGGCACCGCGCTTGACGGCGCTGTCGATGTTCTTGTTGGGAACCGACTGCTTCTTCGCCTTCTGGATCGCGTCGTAGAGCGTCGGGTTGCCGTCCGGATCCGCCCCGCCCATGCGCGCCGCGACCTCGATGTTCTTGATCAGCTTCGCGAAGAGCTTGCCGCGCTTGGCATCGATCACGGCCTTCTTGTGCTTGGTGGTAGCCCACTTAGAGTGGCCGGACAAAGCCTCGCTCCTTCACAGTCACCAACGTCGGTCAGGCGGAGATCCTACCGCCAGCAACTCACCGTGCTGACCGCACCATCTCCGCGAACAGTCCGTGCACCCGGTGGTCCCCCGTCAGCTCCGGATGGAAGGACGTCGCCAGCAGGTTGCCCTGCCGTACGGCCACCGGATGGTCACCGTACGTGGCGAGAACCTCGGCTCGCGCGCCCGTGGACTCCACCCATGGTGCACGAATGAAGACGCCTTCGACGGGTCCCCCTTCCACTCCGTCGACCTCCAGCGCGGCTTCGAAGGACTCGTTCTGCCGTCCGAAGGCGTTCCGGCGCACGATCATGTCGATGCCGCCGACGGTCTCCTGGCCGGAGCGCGGATCGAGGATCTTGTCCGCCAGCAGGATCATGCCGGCGCAGGACCCGTACGCGGGCATTCCGGCGGCCACCCGCTCGCGCAGCGGGGCCATCAGGCCGAAGGCGAGCGCGAGTTTGGACATCGTCGTCGACTCGCCGCCGGGCAGGACGAGCCCGTCCACGCCGGCCAGCTCCTCGGGGCGGCGCACCGGCCGGGCGTCGGCGCCCGAGGCCGCCAGCGCCGCGAGATGCTCGCGGACATCGCCCTGGAGCGCCAGTACGCCGACGACGGGCCGTGCCCCCACGCCGCTCACCAGCCCCGGCTCGCGTAGCGCTCACCCTCCGGCAGGGTGTCGCAGTTGATGCCGACCATGGCCTCGCCCAGACCGCGCGAGACGTCGGCGATCACCTTCGGGTCGTCGAAGAACGTGGTGGCCTTGACGATGGCGGCGGCCCGCCGGGCCGGGTCGCCCGACTTGAAGATGCCGGAGCCCACGAAGACGCCCTCGGCGCCGAGCTGCCGCATCAGCGCGGCATCGGCCGGAGTGGCGACACCGCCGGCCGAGAACAGCACCACCGGCAGCTTCCCGGCCCGGGCGACCTCCCGCACCAGCTCGTAGGGCGCGCGCAGTTCCTTGGCCGCCGCGTACAGCTCGTTGTCGTCCAGCACGGTCAGCTCGCCGATCCCGCGCTTGATCTGCCGCATGTGCCGCACGGCCTCGACCACGTTGCCGGTGCCCGCCTCGCCCTTGGAGCGGATCATGGCGGCGCCCTCGGCGATCCGGCGCAGGGCCTCGCCGAGGTGGGTGGCGCCGCAGACGAAGGGCGTCGTGAAGGCGAACTTGTCGCTGTGGTTGACCTCGTCGGCCGGGGTGAGCACCTCCGACTCGTCGATGTAGTCCACACCGAGCGCCTGGAGCACCTGGGCCTCGACGATGTGGCCGATCCGGGACTTGGCCATCACGGGGATGGAGACGGCCTCGATGATGCCCTCGATCATGTCCGGGTCGGACATCCGGGCCACCCCGCCGTCCTTGCGGATGTCGGCCGGGACCCGCTCCAGGGCCATGACCGCGACGGCCCCCGCGTCCTCGGCGATCCTGGCCTGCTCCGGGGTGACGACATCCATGATCACGCCGCCCTTGAGCTGTTCGGCCATACCGCGCTTGACGCGCGCCGTGCCGGTCGCGGCGGCCGGGGAGGACGGGGACGGGGCGGACGGGGAGGCTGCGGATGCGGACGGAGTTGACACGGTGACCTCACTCGACGGATGGGTGGCGACCGGACCCTTGGCGGTCCGCCCGCCACGTTGGCCGAGCGCGGCCCCTCCGGAAAAGAGCCAATCGCACAGCTGTGGCCTGCGCCGACGTGTCCGCCGGGCCCGCGCCGACGGCCGCTGCCGCGGCTGCCGCTACTGGCTCCGGTCGGCCAGCGCGGGCGGCGGCTCGTCGTCCATCTCGAAGGCCAGCGGGAACGGCGCGTGCCCGGCCAGCCGGAACCAGCGCACCTTGCGGTGCCGCCGCAGCGCGCGGGCCGCCCGTACGGCGTCGTTGTGGAACCGCCGGGCCATCGGCACCCGGCGCACGGCCGCGGTCAGCTCCTGTGCGGTGTCCTCGCCGCCGGGGGCCGCACGGACGGCCTCGATCTGTGCGCTGTCGGCGAACACCGCGCGCAGCGCCTGCGTCAGCTCGCTCTCGGCGACCTCGCGCTGGTCCTCCTCGGCCTGGCGCGCGTCGTGCGCCGCCTGGTAGAGGACGATCGAGGCCGCCGGGTCGAGGACTCCGGCCGTGGCCAGCTCCTGGGCGATCGAGGCGCGGCGCAGCAAGGTGGCGTCCAGGGCGGCGCGGGCCGCGTCGATCCGCGCGTGCAGCCGGTCCAGGCGCCCCGCCGTCCAGCTCAGGTACACGCCGATCAGCAGCAGGGCCAGGGCGATCCAGATGAGGGTCGTCACGGTGGGCATCGTCGTGTCAGGTCCTCGGGTCTCGTTCAGTCCCGGGCCAGGCCGAGCCGGGCCCGCAGCCCGATGCGCTCGTCCGGCGCGACGGAGGCCGCGCCGTCGGCGACGGTCTCGTAGACCGCGAGCACGTCGGCACCGACCGTCGACCAGTCGAACCGCCGTACGTGCCGGGTGCCGCGGGCCCGCAGACCGGCTCGGCGTTCCGGGTCGTGCAGCAGTCGCAGGGCGCCCGCCGCCAGGGCCTCGGCGGACTCGTTGGCGAACAGCTCGCCCGCCTCACCGCCGTCCAGCACCTGTTCGAAGGCGTCCAGATCGCTGGCGAGCACCGGGGCGCCCGCCGACATCGCCTCGACGAGGATGATCCCGAAGGACTCCCCGCCGGTGTTCGGCGCCACGTACAGATCGACGCTGCGCAGCAGCCGGGCCTTGTCCTCGTCGCTGACCATGCCGAGGAACTCCACATGGGAGCGCAGCTCGTCCGGCAGCGCGGCGACGGCCTCCTCCTCGTCGCCCCGCCCCGCCACCAGCAGCCGGGTGCCGGGGGCCTCCCGGACTATCGCGGGGAGGGCCTTCATCAGGACGGGCAGGCCCTTGCGGGGCTCGTCGATCCGCCCGATGAAGCCGATCGTGGGCGCTTCGGGGCGGCCCTGCCACTCCGGCTGGGGCTCGGCGTCCGCGAAGAAGCCGACGTCCACGCCGTTGGGGATGGTGACGGCGTCCCCGCCCAGGTGCTCGACGAGGGTGCGCCGCGCGTACTCGCTGACGGCGATCCGCGCGCTGATCTTCTCCAGCGCCGGCTGGAGGATCGGATAGGCCGCGATCATGGCCCGGGAGCGGGGGTTGGAGGTGTGGAAGGTCGCCACGATGGGGCCCTGCGCGGCCCAGCACGCCAGCAACGACAGCGAGGGCGTGGCCGGTTCGTGGATGTGCAGCACC
The DNA here is from genome assembly GCF_006539165.1 of Streptomyces cacaoi. Lineage (GTDB taxonomy): Bacteria > Actinomycetota > Actinomycetes > Streptomycetales > Streptomycetaceae > Streptomyces > Streptomyces cacaoi. The sequence goes on from NZ_BJMM01000016.1 coordinate 74,240, forward strand.
TCGAAGTCGCCCTCGTGCACCCAGCGGCGCACCCGCGCGGCCGACAGGAAGCCGAAGTTGAGGCGCGCGACGGAGCCGTTGTAGGGCACGGGCACGGCCCGCCCGGCCGAGACGACGTAGGGCGGCAGCGGGGTCTCGTCGTCGGACGGCGCGAGCACCGACACCTCGTGGCCCAGCCGGATCAGGTGCTCGGCCAGATCCCGCACATGGAACTGGACCCCGCCGGGCACGTCCCAGGAGTAGGGGCAGACGACCCCGATCCTCATCGCTTCCCCTCCCGCTGCCGCCCGGCGGCCCGGTCCTTGTCGAGGTCGGAGAGCCACAGCCGTTGCAGCATGTGCCAGTCCTCGGGGTGCTCGGCGATACCGCCGGCGAACACATCGGCCAGCCCCTGCGTCATGGCGGCCACCCGCTCCCTGCGGCCCTCCAGTTCCGGCACCGGGACGGCGGGGTGCACCCGGCCCTGCATCACGGAGGTGCCGTCGTACCAGAGGGTGACCGGCAGCAGCAGAGCGCCCGTCTGCTGGGCGAGCAGCGCGGGGCCGGCCGGCATCCGGGTCGTCTCGCCGAAGAACTCCACCTCGATCCCGGTGTCCGACAGATCGCGGTCGGCCACCAGGCACACCATGCCGCCCGCCCGCAGCCGCCGTGCGAGCGTCCCGAAGGCCGAGCCCCCGGTGTGCGGCAGGACCTCCATGCCGAGGCCCTCGCGGTAGGCGACGAACCGGTCGTAGAGCGTCTCCGGCTTCAGGCGCTCGGCGACGGTCGTGAACGGCGTCTTCAGCGCGGTGACCGCCCAGGCACCGGCCAGGTCCCAGTTGGCCAGGTGCGGCAGCGCCAGGACGACGCCCCGGCCGGCGGCGAGGCCGTCCGTCAGGTGGTGGACGTCGTGTATCTCGCAGGCGTCGCGGATCTGCCGCTCGCTGTAGGCCGGCAGCCGGAAGAACTCCATCCAGTAGCGCATGTACGAGCGCATCCCGGCGTGCGAGAGCTGTCGCAGACGTGCGGGGGATGCGCCCGGCACCACCCGCGCCAGGTTGGACTCCAGCCGGGTCACGCCCTTGCCCCGGCGCTTCCACGTGGTGTCGGCGACCCGCCGGCCCAGCGCCGCCGCCGCGGGCTCCGGAAGCCGCTTGACCCCCGCCCAGCCGAGCCCGTACAGGGCGTCGGTGAGCCGTTCCCGCGCCGCGCTCACACCGTCCTCCCCTGCTCCTCGGCGTGCTCCTTGCCGCGCCGCGTGCCGTGGTCCGTGCCGTGGTTCCCGGCGCTGCCGTTGCTGCTGTGGTCACCGGCCGCCGAGCCGCCGCCGGTGGAGCCGTTCGCACCGTTGGCGCCGTTCCCGCCGTTCCCGCCGTTCCCGCCGTTCGCACCGGCCTGTGTCTCGGCCTCCGCGGCCTCACGGCGCACGGTCACCACCCGCTGGCCGAGCGTGACGGCGCTGCCGGCCGCGACCACCCACAGGGCGACGGGCAGCAGCACCCCGATCCAGGGGACGCCGAAAGTCCGCTCGAAACCTGAGAAGCCCGCCAGGACAAGGGTGATCACCAGCCGCTCGGCCCGCTCGACCAGCCCGTTGACGTTCACCGGAAGCCCGATGCTCTCGCCGCGCGCCTTCGTGTACGAGACGACCTGACCGCTGGCCAGACAGAACAACGTCACCGCGCACAGCACGAGATCGTCGCCCCGGCCCGCGTACCACAGGGCGATACCGCCGAAGACCGCGGCGTCGGCGACCCGGTCCAGCGTCGAGTCGAGGAAGGCGCCCCAGCGGCTGGAGCGCCCCAACTGCCGCGCCATGTTGCCGTCGACGAGGTCGGAGAAGACGAACAGCGTGATGACGAGCGTGCCCCAGAAGAACTCGCCCATCGGGTAGAAGACGAGGGCCCCCGCCATGACCCCGCCGGTGCCCACCAGCGTCACCGCGTCCGGGCTCACGCCCAGGCGCAGCAGCATCGCGGCGAATGGTGTGAGGACACGCGTGAAGAAGGCACGCGCGTACTTGTTCAGCATGGCTGTCCCGGAATCGTTGTGGCGAGGCGAGCGGACGGGACCGTCGTGCGGTCACCGGCTGGCCCATCGTAGTCACGGCTGTGCGAAGGCCGTCGCACACCGTCCGCCGACGCCGTGTTCGACGCGACCGGACGCCGTTCCCCGGCCGTTCTCCTCCGGTCTCCGCGGCGTCCCCCAGCGTCTCCCCGCCGCCTTCCCGCCGTCTTCCGGCGCGTCTCCGCGTCGTCCCCCCGTCGTGCGCACGGATCCGTCGTTCCCCCGCGGTTCCACGTATGGACGCGCTCCGGGCGCGGTGGAAAGCTCGGAGGAGACCTGCATCACATCGCGGTCCGGGGCCCGGTGACCTCTGTGTTCGCACGGCCCCGGCCCCCTTCGGTGCGGATGTCAGCGCGGTCCAGCAGGTTCTCAACCGGAAGGCGGGAGAGATGGCCGACAAAGCGCACGCACACACCGGAGCCGCCGGCAGGGCAACGGCGGCCGACCACCCCGCGTCGCTGCGCAACGTGGTGCTGGTCGGCCACAGCGGCGCGGGCAAGACGACGCTGGTGGAAGCCCTCGCGCTGGCCTCCGGCGCGGTCACCAGGGCCGGCCGGGTCGAGGACGGCGGCACCCTCTCCGACCACGACGAGATCGAACACCGGCAACACCGTTCCGTACAGCTGTCGCTGGTGCCGATCGGCTGGGACGGTATCCGGGTCAATGTGCTGGACACCCCCGGCTACGCCGACTTCGTCGGGGAGCTGCGGGCGGGGCTGAGGGCGGCGGATGCCGCCCTCTTCGTCGTCTCGGCGGCGGACGGCGTCGACGGTGCCACCCGCTTGGTGTGGGACGAGTGCGCTGCGGTGGGCATGCCGCGTGCCCTCGTCGTCACCCATCTCGACGCCGCGCGGGCCGACTTCGACACGATGGTCGCCGACTGCCGCCGGGTGTTCGGCGGGGACGACCCCGACGCCGTCGTCCCGCTGTACCTGCCCGCGTACGGCGCCCGGCGGCCGGACGGCAGCGCACCGGTGACCGGGCTCCTCGGGCTGCTGAGCAAGCGGCTGTTCGACTACACCGGCGGCGAACGGTGCGAACGCGAGCCGGGCGCCGAACAGGCCGCGGCAGCCGAGGAGGCCCGCGGCAGGCTGATCGAGGCGATCATCGCGCAGAGCGAGGACGAGAGCCTCATGGACGCCTATCTCGACGGCGCGGAGTGCGACACCAAGACGCTGGTCCAGGATCTGGAGAAGGCCGTCAGCCGCGGCGTCTTCCACCCCGTCCTCGCCGCCGCCCCGGCCGCCGACGGCGGTACACAGGGCCTGGGCACCGTCGAACTGCTGGAGTTGATCTCCGGCGGCTTCCCCACGCCACAGGAGCGGCCGATCCCCGAGGTCACCTCCCCGCAGGGCGCGCCGCGTCCCGCGCTCGCCTGCGACCCGGCGGGCCCGCTGGCGGCCGAGGTGGTCAAGACGTCCTCCGACCTGTACGTGGGCCGCGTCTCGCTCGTCCGGGTCTTCTCCGGCACGCTGCGGCCCGACGAGACGGTGCACGTCTCCGGGCACGGCCTGGCCGACCGCGGCCACGAGGACCATGACGTGGACGAGCGGATCGGGGCGCTGTCCGCACCCTTCGGCAAACAGCAGCGCCCCTTGGACAAGGCGATCGCGGGCGACCTCGCCTGTGTGGCCAAGCTCGGCCGGGCCGAGACCGGCGACACCCTCTCCGCCAAGGACGAGCCGCTGCTGATGGCGCCCTGGGCGATGCCGGACCCGCTGCTGCCCGTCGCCATCGAGGCACACGCCAAGGCCGACGAGGACAAGCTGTCGCAGGGGCTGGCCCGGCTGGTGGCCGAGGACCCGACGATGCGGCTGGAGCAGAACCCGGACACCCGCCAGCTCGTCCTGTGGTGCCTGGGCGAGGCGCACCGGGACGTGGCGCTGGAGCGGCTGCGCTCGCGCTACGGGGTGCGGGTGGACACCGTCGAGCACCGGGTGTCCCTGCGCGAGACGTTCGCGGCGAAGGCCACCGGCCGGGGCCGGCACGTCAAGCAGTCCGGGGGCCACGGCCAGTACGCGATCTGCGAGATCACGGTCGAGCCGCTGCCGGAGGGCTCGGGCATCGAGTTCGTCGACGAGGTGGTCGGCGGCGCCGTGCCGAGGCAGTTCATCCCGTCCGTGGAGAAAGGGGTACGCACCCAGGCGGCGAAGGGCGTGGCCGCCGGCTACCCGCTGGTGGACGTGCGGGTGACGCTGTCGGACGGCAAGGCACACTCGGTGGACTCCTCCGACGCGGCGTTCCAGACGGCCGGCGCCCTGGCCCTGCGCGAGTGCGCGAGCGGGACGCGGATGCATCTGCTGGAACCGGTCGCCGAGGTGGAGGTGACCGTCGCCGAGGACTACGTGGGCGCGGTGATGAGCGATCTGTCGGGCCGCCGGGGCAAGGTGCTCGGCACCGAGCAGGCCCCGTCCGGCGACACCCGGGTGCGGGCCCGCATCCCCGAGATCGAGATCAGCAGGTATCCGCTGGACCTGCGGTCGATGTCGCACGGCACGGGCCGCTTCTCCCGCGCCTATGTGCGGCACGAGCCGATGCCGCAGCAGCTGGCCGCGAAGCTCCTGGAGCGGGAGGCGGCCGCGGAAGCGGGTCGCTGAGCCCTGCCCCCGTGAGGCAAGATGTGTGCCGACCACGGCAGTTGGGAAACCGTCGTGGTCGGTGGTGTTTTTCGCGGAAGCGGACGGATCCCGTGCCCGGAAGCGGACGAAAGCCGCAGAACACCGGGCGGGGTTCCCCTCTGTCCGGACAGCTCGGGGGAGCAGGAAGTCGAGCGAAGTGGGGGCCCAGTGGCCGGATTCGACGATCTCAGCGGCCTCAGTGAGGATGTCGCGACCGAGTTCACCCCCGGCGCCCAGGTGCCGATCGCGGGCGGATCCTCCGGCGGCAGAACGGCCGCGACGCAGGCGCTGGCCTCCGCCGCCTACCGGGACGACGAGGTCGCCAAGCTGATCGAGGCCAACCCGGACGCCTCGTTCAGCAAACCGCGCTTCTCGCTGTTCGAACCCAACCTGGGCGAGGCGTACTCCCGCGCGGTGCAGACCCGGCTGCTCGGCGGCGCCCGGGCCGCGCTCATCCAGTCCTTCGGCATCGAGCCGCAGGCCGTCGTCGAGCACTGTCTGGCCGCCACCCGGGTCCGTAAGCAGCGCGACGCCAAACTGACCATGATCATGGTGCTGTTCGGACTGCTGTTCCTGCCGGGCGTGGTGCTGTGGCTGGGCGGCTTCCAGCTGCGCCGCACCCTCGCCGGTTCCAAGGACCGCAGGGCGGGCCTCATCGGCACGGTCGCGCTGGTCGCGGTGGGCGCGCTGATCGTGCTGTTCGCCGTCCGGCTGCCGTTCGGCGGCTTCTGGGCGCTGTATCTGCGCGTCATGCTGGTCACTCCCATCATCGGCTGGCTGTGGGCCAAGCGGATCTGCGAGCGCTACGCGAAGGATCTGCGCGGCCGTTGGGAGGGCATGCTGGGCGGCACGGGCGTCGGCGCGAAGATCCCGGAGGCGGTACCGCAGGATCCGGGCGACGCGGGCGCTGAGCGCATCCGGCTCGGGCTGGCCAAGGTCGCGGCGGAGCAGGCGAGCAACGTCGTCTTCTACGCCGGGCCCAAGGGCATACTCGGGATGGGCACCCGCTGGGGAAGCTGGCAGCTCGCCGAGGAGCTGGTCCCCGCCGAGGGCCAGGACGACATCAACCCGTTCCGCAGCTGGGACGTGGTGCGCGCCATCCACGACCAGCTGCGCAGGCTGGAGCGCGGCCCGCTGCACACCGGCGGCTTCCCCACGCCTTCGATACGCCACTGGGTGGTCTCACCCGTCGCGGAGGGCGCCAAGGCGGTCAAGCGCCCGGAGGGCCAGGAGGTCGAGGGCTACCGCATCAAGGACTTCGAGATCCAGCGCATCTGCAACGAGCAGCACTTCGGCGCCGGCAACCGGCACTACCTCGGTGTCCAGTTCGTGCTCTGGGACGGCCAGTTGGTGATCACGCTGCTGATCAGCGTCACGGTGCTGCACCACACGCTGCGCATCGAGATCACCGGATACGCCCTGGGCCCGGTGCACGGTCTGTTCACCAGCGGCCCGAAGGCGAAGACGAAGACGGTCTCCAAGAGCGTGAAGTTCTGGGAGACCCGCACCGTCAAACTGCCGCTGGTCGAAGCGCGCGAGGTGGTGCGCCTCGCCGCCCGCGCCCCCTTCACCTGGTTCCCGCCGGTGCTGGACTTCCTCGGCGGCAAGCTGTCGCTGCCGGAGCCCTTCGGCCTGCGGCACGCCTGGGCCGACAAGCCCTGGCGGCACCGCTTCATGGCGGACGACGCGATGCGTGCCGCCACCCCGGTGCTGCGCGTCGTGCACGCGGCGGCGATCCGGGTGCTGGCCGAGAACGGCTGCGACGTCGAGAAGTTCAACAGCCGCGCGGGCAACCTCAGCGGCGCCGTCCAGGACCCCAAGCCGCACCAGGCCGACGTCTACAACGTCTGACCGCCACCGCCCCACGGCCGCACACACGAGGAGGCCCGCCCGGACGCACCGGGCGGGCCTCCTCGCGTACGAGCGCGCTCAGCCGCGGCTCACCACGCCTCGGCCAGCAGGGCACGGGTGTCGGCGAGCAGCTGCGGCAGCACCTTCGTCCGCCCCACGACGGGCATGAAGTTGCTGTCGCCGCCCCACCGCGGAACGACGTGCTGATGCAGATGCGCGGCGATCCCCGCGCCGGCGATGCTGCCCTGGTTGATGCCGAGGTTGAACCCGTGCGCCCCCGAGACGCGGCGGAGCACGGTCATCGCGCGCTGGGTGAACCGGGCCAGCTCGGCGGTCTCCGTCTCGGTCAGCTCCGTGTAGTCGGCGACGTGCCGGAACGGAAGCACCATGAGATGACCGGAGTTGTACGGGTAGAGATTGAGCACGGCGTAGACCTGCTCCCCGCGGGCGACGATCAGCCCGTCCTCGTCGGATTTCCCGGGGATCGCACAGAACGGGCAGCCGTCCTCGGCGCCGGGCCCGCTCGGCTTGTTCTCGCCCTGGATGTAGGCCATCCGGTGCGGGGTCCACAGGCGCTGGAACCCGTCCGGGTCCCCCACTCCGATCTGCTGCTCCGGCTCTCCACTCGTCATGGTCGCCACCTTATGCGTCCGTCCCCGGTGGACACGACGAGGGGGCGGCCCGGCGGGAGCCGCCCCCTCCTGCGTCCACGGGCCCTACACCTGGACCCGGCGCTCCACCGCGTCGGCGATCTCGGCGAGCGCCTCGTCCTGCGGGATGCCGTTCTTCTGCGAGCCGTCCCGGTACCGGAAGGAGACGGCACCGTTCGCGACGTCCTCGTCACCGGCGATCACCATGAACGGGATCTTGGCCTTCTGCGCGTTGCGGATCTTCTTCTGCATCCGGTCGGACGAGGAATCCACCTCCATCCGCAGCCCCTTGGCCTTGGCGGCGGCGGCGAACTCCGTCAGATACGGCACATGGTCGTCCCCGATCGGGATCCCGACGGCCTGCACCGGCGCGAGCCAGGCCGGGAAGGCCCCCGCGTAGTGCTCCAACAGGACGGCGAAGAACCGCTCGATGGAGCCGAAGAGCGCGCGGTGGATCATCACCGGCTGCTGCCGCGAGCCGTCGGCCGCGGTGTACTCCAGCTCGAAGCGCTGCGGCTGCTGGAAGTCGACCTGGATCGTGGACATCTGCCAGGTACGGCCGATGGCGTCCCGCGCCTGGACGGAGATCTTCGGCCCGTAGAAGGCCGCACCCCCGGGGTCCATGACCAGCTCCAGGCCCTGCTTGCCGGCCGCCTGCCGCAGCGCGTCGGTGGCCTCTTCCCACTCCTCGTCGGTCCCCATGAACTTGTCCGACTCCGGGTCCCGGGTGGACAGCTCCAGATAGAAGTCGCTGAGGCCGTAGTCGCGCAGCAGGTTCAGGACGAACGTGAGCAGGTTGTCCAGCTCGTCCGGCATCTGCTCCTTGGTGCAGTAGATGTGCGAGTCGTCCTGGGTGAAGCCGCGCGCCCGCGTCAGCCCGTGCACCACACCGGACTTCTCGTACCGGTAGACGGTCCCGAACTCGAAGAGCCGCAGCGGCAGTTCGCGGTACGACCGGCCACGGGCCCGGAAGATCAGGTTGTGCATCGGGCAGTTCATCGCCTTGAGGCGGTAGTTCTGCTCGTCGAACTCCAGGGGCGGGAACATGCCCTCGGCGTAGTGCGGCAGATGCCCCGAGATCTCGAAGAGCCGCTCCTTCGTGATGTGCGGGGTGTTCACGAAGTCGTACCCCGCCTCCTCGTGCCGCCGGCGCGAGTAGTCCTCCATCACCTTGCGGACGACGCCGCCCTTGGGGTGGAAGACGGCCAGACCCGAGCCCAGTTCCTCCGGGATGGAGAAGAGATCCAGCTCCGTGCCGAGCTTGCGGTGATCGCGCTTCTCGGCCTCGGCGAGGAACTCCAGATACGCCTTCAGCTCGTCCTTGCTGGGCCACGCGGTGCCGTAGATCCGCTGGAGCTGCGGGTTCTTCTCGCTGCCACGCCAGTACGCGGCGGCCGACCGCATCAGCTTGAAGGCCGGGATCAGCCGGGTGCTCGGCAGATGCGGGCCGCGGCACAGGTCCTTCCAGCACAGCTCGCCGGTCTTGGCGTCGAGGTTGTCGTAGATGGTCAGCTCGCCGCCGCCCACCTCGGCCGAGGCACCCTCGGCGGCCTCGGCCGCACCGCCCTTGAGCCCGATCAGCTCCAGCTTGTACGGCTCACCGGCCAGCTCGGCGCGGGCGTCCTCGTCGCTGGTGACCCGCCGGGAGAAGCGCTGCCCCTGCTTCTGGATCTGCTGCATCTTCTTCTCGATGCGCTTGAGATCCTCGGGCGTGAACGGCTCGGCGACATCGAAGTCGTAGTAGAAACCGTCCTTGATCGGCGGCCCGATGCCGAGCTTGGCCTCCGGGAACAGCTCCTGGACGGCCTGCGCCATCACATGCGCGGTGGAGTGCCGCAGAATGGCCAGCCCGTCCTCGCTGGTGATCTCGACGGGTTCGACCTCGTCCCCGTCGGCGACGGCGTACGCGAGGTCCTTGAGTTCCCCGCCGACCCGCGCGGCGATCACGGACCGCTCCCCCTCGAAGAGCGCACCGGCCGTAGTGCCCGTCGTCACCACGCGCTCTTCCCGCTCGGAATCGCGTTGGATGGTCACTCGGGCATCTGACACCGGTCTCTCCTGACTCTGTCCGGGATACGCGGACACTCGCCGCGCGCTGGAATCGTACCGAGCACGCGCCCCGGACCGCGAAACGGTTGTCCGCCCTCCCCGCCCGGACGTGACCGGCCGAACACGAAAAAGGCCGCCCCGTCCTGGACGGGAGCGGCCTCGGTGAGGAACTCGGGGTGGGCGATACTGGGTTCGAACCAGTGACCTCTTCGGTGTGAACGAAGCGCTCTCCCACTGAGCTAATCGCCCCGGGTGGCCCGCCTTTCGGCGTGCGGCACGTGCAGAACCATACAGTGCTCCTCAGCCTTCATCCAAACCTCTGCGCAGCGCAGCCCGCAGCCCCCGCTGCCCGGCCCGCATCATCAGCGTGTGGTTGACGACGAAGAACGGCCGCCCGGGGATCGCCAGCAGCCGCAACAGCCGCCTGCGCGCCTCGACCTCCTGCGCGAACAGCGCGACCGCCCCGTCACCGCACGGCCGCACCGTCCACCGCGCCCAGCCCTCGATGTCCCCGCTCAGCACGATCTCCAGCACCCGGGCCGCCGGATCCCGGCGCATCACCCAGGCGGTCACCCGCAGTTCGAAGGGGAGCACCGAGCGGATACGCCCCCGCCCGCCGTCGGCACCGCCCATCACCACGCCCCGCACCTGCGGCCACCACCGCGGGTACTCCTCGGCCCGTTCGAGCACGGAGTAGACCTGGTCCGGCGGCGCCTCCAGCGTCCAACGCGCCTGGAAGCGATAGCGGTTGTGCCCCAACACCCAACCTCCGCGGGGAGAGCCGGCGAACACCTCTCGCCGGACGGAACCGGCCCACGACAGAAGCCCGGCAGTCGGTCGACTGCCGGGCTTCTGCCTGCGATACGTGGGCGATACTGGGTTCGAACCAGTGACCTCTTCGGTGTGAACGAAGCGCTCTCCCGCTGAGCTAATCGCCCGCTGGCGGGGTCAACATTACCCCATGTCAGCGGGTGCTCCGGACCATCACGAGCGCCCCTTGCGGGCCCGCCGTTCCGCACGGCGGCGCTTCATCCACTGTGTCCCTTCGTGCACCTTCTGTTTCGTCCACCGCAGCACGTGCTGCGCCCAGACGAACTCGGTGCCCCATACAGCCATGCCGCCGAAGATCACGAGCCAGCCGGGTCCGGGCAGCGGGAGCATGATGACGCCGGCGACCACGACGGCCAGACCCACCAGGAAGATCCCGGCACGCCAGCTCAGATGGAGCGGCCTGGACGCCTGCACGAAGGCCGGTGCCCGCGAGCCAAGTGGCTTCTCGTCACTCTCCGCGCCCATGAGGGACAAGGTACCGGACCCCTTCCGGACACCGCGGTTCACTGGATCGGGGGCATGCTGCAAACCCTACAAGAGCCATATGAAGGACCTGATTCCGCACAAATCCGGCAGAGGGGTTTACAACCGACGCGTAGGTGGCATGTCGAAGTTCGCCGACGTGCGAATCCCCGAGCGCACACTGAGCGAAAGGCCCTGGCGCTTATGAACACAACGGTGAGCTGCGAGCTGCACCTGCGCCTCGTTGTTTCGAGCGAGTCGTCACTGCCTGTACCTGCGGGCCTGCGGTACGACACGGCGGACCCCTACGCCGTGCACGCCACCTTCCACACCGGTGCCGAGGAGACCGTCGAGTGGGTCTTCGCCCGCGATCTCCTGGCCGAGGGCCTCCATCGGCCCACGGGCACCGGGGACGTCCGAGTCTGGCCATCCCGCAGTCACGGCCAGTCCGTGGCCTGCATCGCCCTCAGTTCCCCGGAGGGCGAGGCACTGCTCGAAGCCCCGGCGCGGGCACTGGAATCCTTCCTCAAGCGAACCGACGCGGCCGTGCCGCCCGGTACCGAACACCGTCACTTCGACCTCGACACCGAGCTCTCGCACATCCTCGCCGAGAGCTGAGGCCGCCGGTCGCCGCAGCCGTCCGACTCGGGGCGACGGCTGCGGGGCCCGGCACCGTGTGCCGCTCGCGACCGCGACCGGCACACACACAGCGACGCCGCCACCGTGTACCTCACGCGGTGGCGGCGTCGCTGTGTGTGCACCCGGCCAACGGGCCCGTACGAGAGCGCCGTTCCGCCGCCGGTGAGCGACTAGCCTTGCCGCATCATCAGGCCGCAAGGCGCCCCGGATACGGCAGGAGCGACCCGTGCAGCTCAACCACGACACCCGGTGCGCGCTCGACCAGGCTGTCGGTCTGCTGAACACGGTCGCGGACGGCGACCGGGACGACAGCCTGGCGAGCGTGGCGGATCTGGCGGAGTTCGTGGAGCGCCACAGCCTCAGCGACGTCGGTCCGCTCACCGCCGAGGATCTGGAAGCGGTACGCACCGTACGGGAGCGGTTCGCGCAGGTCTTCGAGGCCGAGGACGCCCGGAGCGCGGCCCGGCTGATCAACGCGCTCGTCGCCGAGGCGGGTACGACACCGCAGCTCACCGACCACGACGGCTACGACTGGCACGTGCACTACTTCGCGCCCGGCTCGTCCGTCGCCCAGCACCTGGCCGCCGACGGCGGCATGGCGCTGGCCTTCGTCCTCGTCTCCGGGGAGCGCGACCGGCTGCGCCGGTGTTCGGCGCCGGACTGCCGGCGCGCGTTCGTCGACCTCTCGCGCAACCGCTCGCGGCGCTACTGCGACAGCCGTACCTGCGGCAACCGGCTGCACGTGGCCGCCTACCGTGCGCGGCAGCGCGGGTCGGCAGGGGCCACGGCCCGGAGTTGAGGGGTCACAGGAGCAGCAGGTCGTGTACGCCGGTGAGGCCGAGCAGCAGGGCGATCACGGCGAGGAAGAGCATCAACGGGGGCTGGGAGAGGGCGTAGAGACAGCCCTTGGTTTCGGTGAGCGGCGTCGGCTCCGGGTCGGAGGTTACGGGCGGCGGTTCGGCGGGCTCGATCACGGAGTTCGGCGTCGTGTCCATCGCGCCGTGATCATGTCGCAGCCCGCTGCCGCGCCGTTCTCAACGTGCCTCGTTCGGCGGGGAGTTGGCGGAAGAGCCCGCCGCGCGGGGCCGGACGTGCTAGGCCGTGCCCGCCCTCCGGGGCCGGGTCAGATGCCGTGTTTCTTGAGGATGGCCTCGATGTCGGAGAAGTCCTCGTCGCCGCCGGAGGAGGCCGTGGGCTGCTTTCCTGCGGCCGGCTTGCGGGCGGGCGGGCCGGACGTGCCCAGTGCGGGGGTGTCGGCGGCCGGCTCGGTGGCGCGGCGCTCCGTGCGGGAGGAGGCGGCGCCCGTGCTGCGCCGGCCGGCGAAGCGGGCGATCACATAGAGGACGACGGCGCAGGCCAGGACGGCGAAGCCCGCCCAGACGGTGGGCTTGAGCACCAGGTCGGCGGCCCAGCTGCCGAAGGCCCGGACGATCTTGCCGCCGAGGCCGACCAGGCCCGACATCGCCAGCCCGACCGGCAGCAGGGAGACGGCGGCGATGCGCGTCGCCGCGACGAAGCGCCGGCGCCAGGCCGTCAGGAAGGCGACGGCGAGCCCGGCGGCGGAGAGGGCGGCGCAGACGGTCGTGGTCAGCATGTCTCCATCGTCGCACCCGTCCCGCGGTACGGGCCACGGAACGGAGCGGGATCAGGGGCATCTCGGGGTCGGGGCCCTCCTCGCGGCTGAGAGACTGTCCCCATGGACACCAGCACCACTGCCGGCTCCGCCGCCGCACGCCCCGACCGCGCCGTTCTCGACGTCTGGTGCGAGTTGCAGTGCCCCGACTGCCACCGGGCACAGGACGATCTTCGTGCGCTGCGCGAGCGCTACGGTGACGCGCTGGAGATCCGGCTGCGGCACTTCCCCCTGGAGCGGCACAAGCACGCCTACGCCGCCGCCCAGGCGTACGAGGAGGCGTATGCGCAGGGCCGGGGGCAGGCGTACGAGGAGGCCGTGCTGGCGCGCACCGGTGAGCTGGGCGAGCGGGGCGAGCAGGTGCTGGTCGAGGTGGCGGCCGAACTCGGCCTGGACGCCGGGGAATTCGAGTCGGCGCTCATCGACGGCCGGCATCTGCTGGCGGTGGACGCGGACCAGGCGGAGGGCCAGGCGATCGGTGTGACCGGTACGCCGACGTATGTCATCGACGGCGAGCGGCTGGACGGCGGCAAGAGCCAGGAGGGGCTGCGCGAGCGGATCGAGGAGATCGCCGACCGGCTGCTGGGCCGGTAGCCGCGGCCCAGCAGGGGTGTCTCAGCCCAGCCGTTTCGCGTAGTGCTGCTCGACGGTCCGGTAGTGCAGTGAGGTGTACAGCCCGCGTGCGCGCGGGTTGTCGGCGAAGACGTTGAGGCCGAGCCGGCCGGCGCCCGCGTCCAGGCAGACCCGTTCGGCCAGCAGCATCAGCGCGCGGCCGTGGCCGCGGCCGCGCCGCTCCTCGGCGACCTCGACGTCGTAGACCCAGGCGTCCACGTCCGGCCGGGGCAGCGCGCGGTAGCCGATCCACAGGGTGCCCACGTCGACGCCCTCGTGGACGAGGACGCGCAGGGCGGCGTCGCGGCCGGCGGCGCCGTCGGGGAGCTGGGTGCGCAGCGTGTGCGCCGAGACCTGCTGTGCCTGTTCCTCGGTGAGGCCGCGCTCGACGAGGCCGGCGCGGAAGGAGGCCGCGTTCTTCTCCCACCAGGCCGGGAACTCCGCCGCCGACATGGGCCGGGCGCTGCTGCCCTGCGGCAGGTCCGGTGCGGTGTGCAGCTGCTTGACCATGTGAGTGCTGCGGTGCCGGTAGCCGAGGGCGGTGAGCAGGCGCTCGGCCGGGGCGGGCCCGTCCGCGCTCTCCGGGCCGAGCGGCACGCCGGCGTCGATATGGGCGCAGCCCCAGCCGCGCAGCACCTCCTCGGCCGCGAGGAGGGCCACCGTGGCGCGGCCTCTGCGGCGCTCGTCCGGCTCGACGTGCAGCTCCCGCACCTGGCCGACCGGGGGGCGTCCGGGTACGGGCCCGGTGAGCCGGACGGAGCCCACCGGGCGGGAGTTGACGTGGATGGCGAAGGCCCGCGACCGGCCCCCACCCTCGGTGGTGGTCTCGGGGCCGGCGGGGCGGAGAGTCGTGGTCACCCCGGGGTTCTACCCCGGGCGTCCGGCTCCCGTCACCCGAATTGCGGCCGTGCGCCCGGCAGTTACCGGCCGGGCGCGGAAGGTCACGGGTCGAGGTCGTCGGCTGAGCGTTCCGCGAAGACGCGCATGGCCTTGGCGGTGACGGGGCCCGGGGTGCCGGGCAGGGCACGGCCGTCGAGCCGGCCGACGGCCTGGACATCGCGGAGGGTGGACGTCAGAAAGATCTCGTCGGCCCGCTCCAGCACGTCCAGCGGCAGATCGGTCTCCTGGGCGCCGGTCCACTCCACGGTGAGCGCGCGGGTGATCCCCGCCAGGCAGCCCGAGGCGAGCGGCGGGGTGTGCAGCTCGCCGTCGAGCACCACGAAGACGTTGCTGCCCGTTCCCTCGCACAGCCTGCCGTGCGTGTTGGCGAACAGGGCCTCAGTGGCGGCCTGTTGGCGGGCCCGGGCGAGGGCGACGACGTTCTCGGCGTACGAGGTGGTCTTCAGCCCGGTCAGCGCGCCGCGCTCGTTGCGCGTCCAGGGCACGGTGATCGCCGAGGTGACGTCCGGGCGTGCGCTGGCCTCACCGAGGGCGACGACCAGCGTGGGGGCGGCCTCGCCGCGGTCCGAACCGAGCGGGGACAGGCCGCCGGTGTAGGTGATGCGCAGCCGTCCGCGCGGCATGGGGTTCGCGCGGGTGACGGCCTCGCAGGCGTGGCGCACCTCGTCCAGGTCGGGCTCCGGCAGACCCATGCCGCGCGCGGAGGCGGCGAGCCTGTGCAGATGCCGGGTGAGGGCGAAGGAGGCGCCGTCGGTGGTCTTCACGGTCTCGAAGACACCGTCGCCGACGGTCAGTCCGTGGTCGAGCACGGAGACGTGCGCGCTGTGCGCGTCCCGAAGCGCGCCGTCGAGCCAGATCTTCACGCCAGTTCACCTCGTGGGCTGCTCGGGGCCGGCCCTGTCACCGGCCCGGTCGTCGATGCCGGTCGCACGCACTGCGTACTCCCCCGACGCTACCGCGAGCAGCCGGGACGCCTTCAGTTCGGTCTCCCGCCATTCGCGCTCGGGATCCGAGCCCCAGGTGATGCCGGCGCCGGTGCCGAACCGCAGCACCGGCCCGGCCTCCGTACGGTCGATCCAGAACGTCCGGATGCCGACGGCCAGCTCACCCGTGCCGCGGTCGGCGTCGACCCAGCCGATCCCGCCGCAGTACGGGCCGCGGGGCACCGGCTCCAGCTCGCCGATGAGGCGCAGCGCGCTGGACTTGGGGGCTCCGGAGACCGAGCCCGGCGGGAAGGTGCCGGCCAGCAGCGCGGCCCAGCCGTCGCTGCCGGCGGCGGTCTCGCCGCGCACCGTGGAGACGAGGTGGACGAGGCCGGGATGCTCCTCGACGGCGCACAGGGCGGGGACGGTCACGGTGCCGGGGACGCACACCCGGCCGAGGTCGTTGCGGACCAGGTCGGTGATCATCACGTTCTCCGCGTGATCCTTCTCGCGGAGGTCCTCGCGGGTGCGGCCTGTGCCCTTGATGGGGCCGGACTCGACGGCGTTCCCGTTCCGGCGCAGATACAGCTCGGGCGAGGCGGTGGCGATCTCGACGCCGTGCGCCGGGAGCCGGACGGTGCCCGCGTACGGGGCGGGGTTGCCGCGGGCGAGCAGCGCCGTCAGCTGGTCGATGTCGCTCGCCGCGGGCGAGGGGTCGGGCAGCGGGGCGGACAGGACGCGGCACAGGTTGGCCTGGTAGACGTCGCCGGCCGCCACCGCCTCGCGTATGCGCCGCACCCCGGCGGTGTATCCGGCGTGGTCCAGGGAGCTGCTCCACTCCCCGGGCGCCGGGCCGCGCCAACGGCCCGGTACCGGTGCCGGGGTGGGTGCGGGCCGGACGTCGCCGAAGCGGGCACAGCGCAGCCCGCCTTCGAAGTCGGCGACGACGGCCCACCAGCCCCGCGAGTCGAGAGCCGCGGGATCGCTGGTGACATCACGGAGGTCGGTGGCGAGCCACCCGCCGAAGCGGGCGAGCGGGGTCAGATCGGACACGTGGTCGAGTCTATGGGGCCACGGGGCGGTCACCCTGCGGAAACGGAATTTGAGCTGGCCGGGGAATCCGCTAGAGTTCAACACGTCGCCGGGACGCGGAAGCGCCCCGGGGCAAGGTACAGCCCGGAGCGGATTCCGGACAGTGCCTGCGGACGTGGCTCAGCTGGTAGAGCATCACCTTGCCAAGGTGAGGGTCGCGAGTTCGAATCTCGTCGTCCGCTCGAAGTGGGGGATCTTCCCGACCCCTACGCTCCTGGTGGAGTGGCCGAGAGGCGAGGCAACGGCCTGCAAAGCCGTCTACACGGGTTCAAATCCCGTCTCCACCTCCAAGGACGATTAGCTCAGCGGGAGAGCGCTTCCCTGACACGGAAGAGGTCACTGGTTCAATCCCAGTATCGTCCACCGGGTCCGCAAGGACCTTCCGCGCGGTTAGCTCAGCGGGAGAGCGCTTCCCTGACACGGAAGAGGTCACTGGTTCAATCCCAGTACCGCGCACGGACGATTAGCTCAGCGGGAGAGCGCTTCCCTGACACGGAAGAGGTCACTGGTTCAATCCCAGTATCGTCCACCACATGAGAGGGCCCCGGTCATCGGCCGGGGCCCTCTTCGTCTCCCCACTCTCCGCCGGGAGGGTCTCTCCACTCTCCGCCGGGAGGCGGCGGAGAGCTCAGGAGGAGAACAGCATCCGGCCGAAGCCCTTGTGGTGGCCGTGACCGTGATGGCCGTGGTGACCGTGCGAGCCGTGGTGCGGTGCGCCCCAGGCGGGGCCCGTCGGGTAGCCCTGCGGGGCGGCGGGCGGCGCGGGCGGGGGCGCCGACTGTGCCCACTGCGCCTCCAGCCTGGTGAGCGCCTCCAGTTCGCCGTAGTCGAGGAAGATCCCCCGGCAGCCGCCGCACTGTTCTATCTGCACGCCGTTGCGGTTGTACGTCTGCATCGGAGCGCCGCACTTCGGACACTGCATCATGTTCGGTTCCTCTCCACCGGTCCCCCGGCCGTTCCGGCTCCCGGTCCTGTGCGCCCCAGACTACGACCCGGGGCCCGGATCCCCCTGCCCGAGCGGGAGTTCGGCCGGTGCACCGACGGCGGAGATCCGCGCACAGGCCGTCACACAGGCGTCCTCGGCCTCGTCCAGTGCGCGGTCGGCGGCCCCGGCCTTGGCGACGGCGAGCGCGGCGGACTGCACGGTGAGGGCGCGGGCCGGTGCGTCCAGGCGGGGCCAGGGATCACCCGGGGGCCAGGGAAGCGCGGAGCGCGCGGAGGCGTGAGCCGTCTCGTAGGCGGTGAGGAAGCGCTGCCAGGAGCCGGGCGGGAGGAGGCCGGCGGCGTACCAGGCGGCCGGGCGCGCCAGATCCCAGGCGGGGTCGCCGTGGCCGAGGTCGTCGACGTCGATCAGGTGCCAGGGGCCGTCGGGCGCGGGGTGCCGGACGAGCTGGCCGAGGTGGAAGTCGCCGTGGCAGAGCGCGACTCCGGCCCCGGGCGGGGGCGGCGCCTCGTCCCGGCACCAGGCGGGCAGCGTCGCCCAGGCACGCTCGACGGTGAGCGCGGCGGCGCGGTGCGCGCGCGATCCGAGGGGCGCGGCTCGCATCCGGGCCAGGGCACGGGCCGCCTTCGCCGGACCGCGCATCGGGGGCAGGGCGAGGCCGCCCGGCACGGCGAGGTCCTCCGGTGGGACGAGGTCGTCCCGCGGGACGAGGCCGTCCGGCGGGGTGGGCGGGGGCGTGGTGTGCAGTCGGGCGAGGAGCGTCGCGGCGGCTTCCCAGGGGGCGGCGTCGGGGGCGTCCGGGTCGACCGGGGTGCCGTACGGCCAGACGCTGGCGAGCCGGCCGCCGGGCAGCCGGACGACGGTGCGGTCGCCGGGCGCGGGAGGCAACAGGACGCCGGCGTACCGGGGATCGGCCGCCACGGCGAGCCGGGCGGCGAGGCCGGGGGCGGCGGTGTCCGGCGGGTGGGCCTTGGCGACGAGGGAGCCGTGACGGACGACGGTGGCGTCGGGGCGCTCGGCCAGCACCTCGGTGCCGTGCCCTTCGGGCGCGCCGAGGAGGGCACAAAGGGCTTGCCGGAGCGGGGGGTTGGCCGTGTCGGCCGTGTCGGCCGTGTCGGCAGAACCGGCAGGGGCGACCGTGTTCGAGACCTTCGCCCGGTTCGCGGTGTTCGCAGTGTTCGCGGCGTTCGCAGTGTTCGCGGCGTTCGCAGTGTTCGCAGGGTTCGCGGGGTTCATGGCGTGCGCAGCGTGGGAAGCGGGCGCAGCATCCGCGGGGTTCGCGGTGTGCGCAGCGTTCTCGGAGCGAGCGGCATCCACGGAATGCGCGGTGTTCGTCGTGCTCGCTCGGCTCGGGGTGTGCACCGTGGGCGCTCCTGGCGGTCGTGCCGGGCCGTCACCGGGGCGCGGGGGCGCCGGGCCCGGAGGGTCCGCGTGCGGCGAGGCCAGGTTACGGGCCGCCGGGTGGGACGGGGCGGGGACTCCCGGGGAAGGGGCGGGAGGCGGAGGGAAGGCAGCGGGAGGGGCGGGCAGAGTAAGGCCCGGGCAGCTCCCCAGCTGCCCGGGCCTCGTGCCGTCCGCCGCACCCCCGTCCCCACGGGGCTGTAGGCCGGAAGTCCCCGACCCGGTCCGCTCCACCGGGCCCGGGGCCCCGCTCAGGACCCCAGCATTCCGGCCACGGACGACGCCTGTGCGAGCACCATGTGTCCCCAGCCCGACACGATGCCCAGCAGGAGGGCGAGCGGGAGCACCATGGCCACGGCCACCAGCGGATGACGCCGGCCTCCGGGACGGGTGCCGAGGGCGGCGAGCGCCGCCAGCCTTCCCTGTCCTCGGGGCGTCGTGCGCCCTGCCGTGTGTGCCATGGTCCGCTCCCGTCGTGATGGGGCGGCGGGCGTCTGACCTCGGGGGACGAGTGCTGCGCCCGCCGCTTGACGACAACATTAGGCAAGGGCTCCTGCTCAGGCGTCATGCGCGCGTACCGAGTCCGGGGCCTCCCGCAGGATGACGGAAGACGGCCTCGGGTACTCCCCTGGGTGGAGGCGCGCAGGCCCCATCGGGGGACATCCCCCAGGGGGAGGATCCGGGTCCGCGCCGACGCCGCCCACCGCCGCCCGAGGCGCTCCCCGGTGCGCTGTCCGACGCACCGCCCGATGGTGGCCCGATGCTCTGCCCGACGGTGCCCCGACGCACTGCCCGATGGTGCCCGATCCGCTGCCCCGGACCGGACGTCCGGACGGTGTCCGGGCAGAGCGGCGGGCGTTCGGCCGGGAGGCGGCGAAGGCGGTGACTTCGCTCACTCCCGGACCGTTCACGGGGCCGCGGCGGACCCCGGCACGGGGTCGGCCGGCCGGTACGGCACCGCCTCGGCGCACCGTCTCCCCGGGCGGACGCCGGGCCGTCGTGCGCGTGCGGGCGGAAGCGGGAGCGAGGACCAATCGCCTTGCGCAGGGCGATGCTTGACGGCGTGCCAGGCGCTCGCACGGTGGTGCGGAAGCCGCGCCATGCGCGGATTCCGTGGCCCGCTCCGGACTCTGACAATCCGTCTACGGCGACGTGCGCGGCCTGTCGTCGCCACGTCGGGGCAGTCCGTAAGCTGTGGTCGACGGACGGACCGGTCAGCGGGGTGGGGCGCTCCCCACCGGACACCGGAGGCAGGGGAACGGACATGGCGATGATGCGGCTCCGGCGCGAGGACCCGCGAGTCGTCGGCTCGTTCAGGCTCCACCGGCGCCTGGGGGCCGGCGGGATGGGCGTGGTCTATCTCGGTTCCGACCGGCGGGGTCAGCGCGTGGCGCTCAAGGTGATCCGCCCCGATCTCGCCGAGGACCAGGAGTTCCGCTCGCGCTTCGCCCGGGAGGTCTCGGCCGCACGCCGGATCCGGGGCGGCTGCACCGCCCGGCTGGTGGCGGCCGATCTGGAGGCCGACCGGCCCTGGTTCGCCACCCAGTACGTGCCCGGTCCCTCCCTGCACGCCAAGGTGAACGAGAGCGGGCCGCTGCCCGCGGCGCAGGTGGCGTCGATCGGCGCGGCGCTCGCCGAGGGGCTGGTCGCCGTCCACGAGGCCGGTGTCGTGCACCGGGACCTCAAGCCGTCCAACATCCTGCTCTCGCCCAAGGGCCCGCGCATCATCGACTTCGGTATCGCGTGGGCGACGGGCGCGAGCACGCTCACCCACGTCGGCACGGCCGTCGGATCGCCCGGGTTCCTCTCGCCCGAGCAGGTCAGGGGCGCCGCCGTCACCCCGGCGACGGATGTGTTCGCGCTCGGCGCGACGCTGGCGTACGCGGCGACCGCCGACTCGCCGTTCGGCCAGGGCAGTTCGGAAGTGATGCTGTACCGCGTCGTCCACGAGGAGCCCCATCTGGCCGGGGTGCACGCGGCGCTCGCGCCGTTGATCCGCGCCTGTCTCGTCAAGGCCCCCGAGGACCGGCCGAGCACGCTCCAGCTCTCG
Source organism: Streptomyces cacaoi (assembly GCF_006539165.1). Lineage (GTDB taxonomy): Bacteria > Actinomycetota > Actinomycetes > Streptomycetales > Streptomycetaceae > Streptomyces > Streptomyces cacaoi. Next base: position 94,940 of record NZ_BJMM01000016.1, read on the forward strand.
CTGCGGCTCAAGGAGATCGCGGCGCGGGAGGCGCGCGGGCTGCCGGACGGCGGCGCGGAGGGCTCCGTCTCCACGGGGGGCGCGCGGGCGCACGGCGGTGCCGGGCGGACGGCGCCGGGCCAGCGCCAGGGCCAGTCGCGCAGACCCCAGGAGTACGCGCAGCAGCGCACCCAGCGGGAGGACGTCCGCGGCATGGAGCGCGAGAGTCCGACCGGCGGGCGCGGTTCGGCTCCTCGTGCCTCCGCCCCGCGTGCCTCCGCGCCGCGGGCGCCGCGCGAGGGGCACCAGGAGGGCGCGCGGACGGGTTCGCAGCGCCCGGCGGCGCGGCGTACGCCCGCGCCCCGGACGGGTGCGGGGGCCTCGCGGGGCGGCGGCCGGCCCGGTGGGCCGAGCCCGGCCGCGCGCCGGCGGCGGCTGCTGCGGCAGCGGCTCATCGTGTTCGTGATCGTCACGCTGCTGGTGGCCCTGGGGATCGCGGCGGCGCAGGGCTGTCAGGGGCCGAGCCACGGGCTGGGCGATGTGCCGGCGCGGGTGTCGTCGGCGGCTGCGGTGACGCCGCAGGGTCCCTGAGCAGAGCGCTCCGGGGGCCGCGGTCGGAGGGCGGCGGCTCGGCGGGCGCGGACGGTTCCGGCCCGACAGACCCCGCCCGCGCGGGTGTTCAGCGGGTGACGGCGTAGAACGCGACAGCGGCGGCGGCGCCCACGTTCAGGGAGTCGACGCCGTGCGCCATGGGGATGCGGACCCACTCGTCGGCGGCGCGCAGGGCCCGCGTCGACAGGCCGTTCCCCTCGGCACCGAGCAGCAGCGCCGTACGCCGGGACGCCGCGGGCCCGGTGGCCGCCTCCAGGGGCACGGCCTTCTCGTCCGGGGTGAGGGCGAGCAGCGGGAAACCGGCGTCGCGCACCGTCTCCAGTCCGCGCGGCCACGGGTCGAGGCGGGCGTAGGGCACGGCGAAGACGGCGCCCATGGAGACCTTGACGGAGCGGCGGTAGAGCGGGTCGGCGCAGTCCGGGGAGAGCAGGACGGCGTCCATGCCCAGGGCGGCGGCGCTGCGGAAGATGGCGCCGATGTTGGTGTGGTCGTTGACCGACTCCATGACGACGACGCGTTCGGCGCCGCTCAGCAGCGCGCCGGGCTCCGGGAGGGGCTTGCGCTGCATGGAGGCGAGGGCGCCGCGGTGCACGTGGTAGCCGGTGACACGTTCGGCCAACTCGGGGCTGACGGCGTAGACCGGCGCCGGTACCTCGTCGATGACGTCCCGCATCGCGTCGATCCACTTGGCCGACAGCAGCATCGAGCGCATCCGGTAACCGGCGTGCCGGGCACGGCGGATGACCTTCTCGCCCTCGGCGATGAACAGCCCTTCGGCCGGTTCGCGGCGGCGCCGCAACTCGACGTCGGTGAGCCCGGTGTAGTCGCTCAGCCGCGGGTCGTCGGGGTCGTCGACGGTGATGATGCTGCCGGTCTGCTGCCCCGTCCCGGTGGAGGGATCCGGGCCGCCCGGTGCGTGTGAGGAGGGCACGGTGCCGATACTGCCTTCTCGCGCTCGAAGTGCCAATGCTCGGTGCTGCTCGCCGGCACGCCGCGGTTACCCCCGCGTACCCCCGGTGCCGACGCCCACCACGTCGCCGATGACGACGACGGCGGGCGGCCGGACGCCCTCGGCCGCCGCGCGGGCGCGGACGGTGCCGAGGGTGGCGTCCACCCGGCGCTCGGTGGCCATGGTGCCCTCCTGGACGACGGCGACCGGGGTCTCCTCCGAACGGCCGTGCGCCATCAGCGCGTCGGCGATCGCACCGAGGTTCTCCACGGCCATCAGCAGCACGAGGGTGCCGCGCAGCCGTGCCAGCGCCGGCCAGTCCACCAGGGAGCGCGGATCGTCCGGTGCGACATGGCCGCTGACGACGGTGAACTCGTGGGCCACGCCCCGGTGGGTGACGGGCACACCGACCGCGCCCGGCACGCTGATCGCGCTGGAGATGCCCGGGACGACCGTCACCTCCACGCCCTCGGCGGCGAGTTGCTCCGCCTCCTCCATGCCGCGGCCGAAGACGAACGGGTCGCCGCCCTTGAGCCGGACGACGAAGCGGCCGGCCTTCGCGTGCTCGATCAGGGCCGCGTTGATGTGCTCCTGCGCCATGGCCCGGCCGTAGGGGATCTTGGCCGCGTCGATCACCTCGACGTGCGGCGGGAGTTCGTCCAGCAGGTCGCGCGGGCCGAGCCGGTCGGCGACGACCACATCGGCCCCGGCCAGCAGCCGGCGGCCGCGCACCGTGATCAGGTCCGGGTCGCCGGGCCCGCCGCCGACCAGCGCCACTCCCCCGGTACGCGGCCGGTGCTGCGGCGGTACGAGGCTGCCGTCACCGAGGCCGGCGACGACGGCGTCCCGCACGGCGGCCGAACGGCGCGGGTCGCGGCCGGTGTCCGGGGCGCCGCTGGTGAGGACGGCGACGGTGACGCCGCCGCTGCGGCCGGTCGCCGGGGTCCAGGCCGTCCCCGCGTCGGCGTCGTCGCTGCGGACGCACCACACGCGGCGGGACTCCGCCTCGGCGACGACGGCCGCGTTGACCTCGGCGTCGTCGGTGGCGGCCAGCGCGTACCAGGCGTCGGCGAGATCGCCCTCGGCGTAACGGCGGCGCTCCCAGGTGATCTCGCCTGCGGTGGCCATCGCCTCCACGGAGGGTGTGGCGCCCGGCGAGACGAGCGTGACGTCCGCCCCGGCCGCCAGCAGCGCCGGCAGCCGCCGCTGTGCGACGGTGCCGCCACCGACCAGGACGACGCGGCGTCCGGCGAGGCGGAGTCCTACGGGATAGGCCGGGGTTTCGGGCATCTGGGGCGCATCCTTGTCGCGCGGGGGCGCCGCTGCGGCGGCACCGTCGAGAAGGTCACTCCCGTCTCACCGTCGAGAGGGATTCAGCACACCATAGAACCTGCGTGCGGACGGCGGGGGACCGGGTGGCTCGCTGACCGGCGACGATGGGGCCGCGCGGCGGCTGTCGTCGAGGTTCTTCCCTTCGCCGCTCCGCGGCGCGGCAGCCCGGGGGCCGGGGAGCCGGGGAGCCACGTCAACGGGGCGGGCGCCGCACGGTGTGCGATGCCCGCCCCGCCGCCACCGTCGGGTGCGCTCCCGTCGAGCGCCGGTCCCGCGCGGTGTCGCTCCTGTCCGGAGGCGGTACCGGCCGAAGCCCGTTTCGTCCGGAGCCGGTGCCGTCCGGAGCCGGTGCTGTCCGAAACCGGTGCCGTCCGAAACCGGTGCCGGTCCCGTCCGGTCAGCCCTTCTCGGTGACGCCCGCCGAGTCGAAGGTCGCGACGTCGTGCATGGCGCGGGCCGCGCTCTGCACCATCGGCAGCGCCAGCAGCGCGCCGGTGCCCTCGCCGAGCCGCAGATCGAGATCGACCAGCGGGCGCAGCCCCAGCTTGGTCAGCGCCGCGACGTGCCCCGGCTCGGCGCTGCGGTGCCCGGCGATACAGGCGGCCAGCGACTCCGGCGCGAGCGCCCGGGCCACGAGCGCCGCCGCCCCCGCGCTGACCCCGTCCAGGATCACCGGCGTCCGCAGCGAGGCGCCACCGAGGATCAGCCCGACCATGGCGGCGTGCTCCAGGCCGCCGAACGCGGACAGCAGCCCGATCGCGTCCGCCGGGTCCGGGCGGTGCAGCTCCAGCGCCCGCCGGACGACATCGACCTTGCGTGCGTGCGTCTCGTCGTTGATGCCGGTGCCCCGGCCGGTGACCTCGGCGGGATCGACACCCGTGCAGGCGGCGACGAGCGCGGCGGAGGCGGTGGTGTTGGCGATGCCCATCTCGCCCGTCAGCAGCGCCTTGTTGCCCGCCGCGACCAGATCGCGGGCGGTCTCGATGCCGACCTCGATCGCGCGGACGGCGTCCTCCCTGCTGAGCGCCGGACCGGCCGTCATGTCGTCGGTGCCGGGCCGCACCTTGCGGGGCAACAGGCCCGGCGAGGACGGCAGTTCGCCCGCCACCCCGACGTCCACGACGCAGACCTCGGCGCCGACCTGGGTGGCGAACGCGTTGCACACGGCCCCGCCGCCCAGGAAGTTGGCGACCATCTGCGCCGTGACCTCCTGCGCCCAGGGCGTGACGCCCTGCGCGTGCACCCCGTGGTCACCCGCGAAGACGGCGACCGCCGCGGGCTCCGGCACCGGGGGCGGGCACTTGCGGGACAGCCCGCACAGCTGGGCGGAGATGATCTCCAGACAGCCCAGCGCGCCCGACGGCTTCGTCATCCGCTTCTGCCGCTCCCACGCCTCGCCGAGCGCCTTGGCGTCCAGCGGCCGGATCGCGGAAAGCGTCTCGCCCAGCAGATCGTGCGGCTCGGCCCCGGGCAGCGCACGCCGCCCGTAGGACTCCTCGTGCACGACCCAGGACAGCGGGCGCCGCTTCGACCACCCGGCCTGCATCAGCTCCGGCTCCTTCGGGAATTCGTCGACGTAGCCGACGCACAGATAGGCGACGATCTCCAGATGCTCGGGCAGCCCCAGCGCGCGCACCATCTCACGCTCGTCGAAGAAGCTGACCCAGCCGACGCCGAGCCCCTCGGCCCGCGCCGCCAGCCACAGGTTCTCCACCGCCAGCGCCGAGGAGTACGGCGCCATCTGCGGCTGCGTCTGCCGGCCCAGCGTGTGCCGGCCGCCGCGCGTCGGATCGGCCGTGACGACGATGTTGACCGGGGTGTCGAGGATCGCCTCGATCTTCATTTCCTTGAACTGCTTGGCGCGGCCCTTCGGCAGCGACTTGGCGTACGCCTCGCGCTGGCGCTGCGCCATCTCGTGCATCGTGCGCCGCGTCTCCGCCGAGCGGATGACCACGAAGTCCCAGGGCTGCGAGTGCCCGACGCTCGGTGCCGTGTGCGCCGCCTCCAGCACGCGCAGCAGCACCTCGTGCGGAACCGGGTCCGGGCGGAAGCCGTTGCGGATGTCCCGGCGCTCCCGCATCAGCCGGTGCACCGCCTCCCGCTCGGCCTCCGCGAAGCCGGGCGCCGGCTCCCCGACGGGCCCGGCCGCCGTCTCACCATCGGCCGACTCGCCCTCGGCGGGGTCGGTTCCGGCCTCCGCTGACCGGGTTTCGGCCCCGGCGGGCCCGCCTTCCGTGGTTCCGGCCTCGGTTGCTCCGGCTTCGGTTGCTCCGGACTCCGGGGTTCCGGCTTCGGTTGCTCCGGATTCGGTTGCTCCGGACCCTGCGGTCTCGGCTTCGGTGGCTGCCGTAACGGCCTTCTCCGTTTCGGTGGTTGCCGTCTCGGTCGCCTCCGTCTCGGCGGCTGCCGTTGCGGCGGTTGCGGCTGCCGTGCCGCTCGCGTCCGTCTCGGTGGCGTCCGTGCCGGTGGTGCCCGCTTCGGCGGTGGTGGGCTTGCCGTCGACGGTCGGCTCCGGGGTCGCGGTGGCCTCGGCGGTTCCGGCCTGCGCCGGGGCGTCGGTGACCCCGTGATCCTCGGAAGCCTCGGCGTCCTCGGCAGCCCCGGCGGCCGACTCGGCTTCTGCCGTGGCCTGTTGCGCGGCCTCGGGGGCCTGTGCGGCTTCGCCCTTGCCGGGCTCGGCGGCACCGTCGGTGGGCGCCTCCGCGGGTTCGGCGGCGGGCGCGTCCCCGGTACCGCTCGTCGGCTCGGTTCCGGTGGACGACGCCTCGTCGGCGGCGGGCTCGGCGGACCGGGGGGTTCCGGCCGGTTCGGCGGTGGACCCGGTGGACCCGGCGGGCTCGGCGTGCTCCGGCGCTGCGCCGGGTGCCGCCTCCTGGTGCGGCGCGGCGGATTCGCCGGTCACGTCGAGCGGAGCCGCGACCGTGTCGACCGCGGTGCCGTGCGCGGGAGTCGGCTCGCCCGACTCCGTCGCCGGGGCGTCCGCGGCGACGCCGTCGGGCTGCTGCGTGGCGTCCTCCGCCCGTCCGTCCGCGTCCTGCTGCGGGCCGGTGCCGGGCCCGGTGGGCTGCGGGGAGTGCGCGGCCCGGTTCGAGGCGCCCGCCTCCCCCTCGCTGGTGGGGGCGGGCGCCTCGTGAGCACCCTGGTTTATCGGAGGGGCCGACGGGGCGGGAATGGACGGCGCCGTCGGCGGCTGCGGCTCACCGGCCTGCGGGGGCACGGTGGGCAGCGTCTCGGACTGCGGCCCCGGCACCGTCTCCTGGCGGGGCGCCGGGACGGTGTCGCCGCCGGGCCCCGGGGGGTTCCCGGCCGGAGCGGCCGTCTCCTGCTGCTCGTCGGCCCCGGACTGCGCGGCGGGGCCGGGCTGTTCGGCGTTCTGCTCGGGAGTGACCGTTTCCGCTGTCCCCGACCCGCCGTCGGACGCGTCCGTACCGGCGTCACGCTGCGGCGGGAGTTCGGCGAGCTGCGGCCCGGGCAGCGAGGTCTCCTCGGCCGGGGGGACCGCCGGGGGGACGGCTGCCTCCGCGGCGGTCGGGTCCACCGTCGTGTCGGCGGCGTCGGCGGGGGTCGGGCCCTCGGACGCGGCCGGCTGCGCCGTCGCCCCGGAGGCGGGCCCGCCCTGCTCGGATGCGCTCTCCGACCCCGCCTGCTGCGCCTCCTGCGGCTGCCCGACCGACTGCTCGCCCGGCTGCGGGGACGGCTGTCCACCCGACGGCGTGGGCGACTGCCCGTCCTGCTGTGCCGGAACCTGCCCAGGAACCTGTCCGTCCTGCTGCACAGGAAGCTGTCCCTCCTGCTGCCCGGTCGCGGACTGCTGCTCGGCCACCGGCTGCTGCTCGGGCGTGGGCTGCTGCCCGGCCTCCGGCTGCTGCTCGGTGGCGCCCGACTGCCCGGCCTCCGGCTGCTGTTCGGCCACGGCCGCCTCCTCGCCCTGCGCACCGGCGGCCGGGGCCTCGGCGGCCTGCTTGCCGCCTTCCGGCTGCGAGGGCTGCCCGGCCGGCTCGGCCGCCGGCTGCTGGGCGCCGGGGGCGGAGGGCTGTCCGTCGGCACCGTCATCGACGGGCGTCACCGGCTCGGCGCCGGAGGCGGATCCGGACACGGCGCCGGGCTCGGCCGTCTGCTGCTGCGGGGACTGCGCCGGGCCCTCAGCGGTGGACGACCCGGGCTGCTCCGGAACGGACGGCTCCGGCGAGGGCTCGGCCGTCACGGCCTCCTGCGTCGCCGATGCGGCGTCCCGCGCGGGCGCCGGTGCGTCCTGCGCACTCGGGGCGGGCTCCTCAACCGCCTGCGGCTCCGGTGTGGTTGCCTGCGTCGTCTGGGAAGCCGTCCGCCCCTCCTGGGCTGTCGCCTGCGACTCCCCTGCCGTGGCCTGCTGTGCCTGCTGCGGCTGCTGCGCCTTCGACCGCTGCGGCTCCTGGACGGGGCCTCCGGGCCGGGACGAGGTGACGGGGATGCCGCCGGTGCGGGACGCCTCCTCGGCCGTCGCGGCGTCACCCTGCGCCGCGGGGCGGGCCGCCTCGGCGGGCGGCGGCGCCTGCTGGGCCTGGGCGTTGCCGCCCGGGACGACGGGGCCGCGGTCGGAGAGCGGGCGGACGGCGCCGGACTGCTCGGGCACGGGCGGGCCGAGGTGCAGGGGACGGCGGGAGCCGCCCTGGGTGTGCCCCTGCTGCGGGGCGGCCTGCGCTGCCGCCGGTACGGCGCCGTGGTCGTGCGGCCCGGCGCCGGCGGGGGCGTCCGCCTCGGCTCCGGTCACCGGCTCCTGCGGCGACTGCGTACGGTGGCCGGCGTCGGGCAGACCAGTGCCGGGCTGCGCCTCCTGGCCGGGCACCGGCTCCTGGCCGTGGCCGAGGTCCTGGGCGTGGTGGCCGGGCACGGCCTCCTGCGCGTACTGCGGCTCGTGGGGCGGCTGCGGCAACGGGCCCTGGCCGCCGGGGTGTTGCTGCTGGGCCGCCTGCGCGCCGGTGAACTCCTGCGCGGGGCCGGGCGGTACGGCACCGGGCGCCATCTCCGGGCCGGGCTGCGCCCCGGGGTGGCCGGACTGCTGGTGGGGCGCGGCCTGTTGCACCGCGTCTTCGGAGGTCCCGGCAATCCCGGCACCCCCGACGGTTCCGGTGTTCCCGGCGTACTCGGCATGCGGGGCACGCCCGGCGTACTCGGCGCCACCGGCGTACCCGGCCTGCTGCTGGGCGTACTCGACCTGCTGTGCGTATTCGACCTGCGGGCCGTGCTGGGCGTACTCGGCCTGCTGTGCGTGCGGGGAGTGCTGTGCGTGCGGGAACTGCTGGGCGTGGTCGGCCTGCTGGGCGTACTCGGGGTTTCCGGTGTACGGGGCGTACTGCACGGCCGGGTGCCCGGCCTCGTGCTGCGGCAGGGGCTGTGCCGCGGGTGTGTGCTGCTGCTGTTCGGTCCAGGCGCCCTGCGTTCCGGGCATCAGGAGGTCTTCCTCCTCGGCCGCTTCGGGCACACCGTGCGGGCCGACGACGGAGCCGTCCGGGGCGGGAGCACCGATACCGCCGGCCGCGTCCGCGAAGGTGTAGCCGCCGTCGGCCGGCGTGCCGTGGTACCCCTCCTGCTGACCGCCCGCGTTCTCCGGCAGCCCCTCTCCCGGGACCTGACCGGTGTCAGTCATGCGTTCCCCTCGCCCATCGCTAGTGCTCCTTCCAACCCGGCGGACGACCGCCTCACCCCGTAGATGAAGAACGAGCACGCACACGGTGCGGCACGTACCTCCGCCTACACCATTCGGACAATGACGGACGAAGCACCAAGCCCGAACAGTGGCACAACAGTCCATCAGCCTACCCGGCACGGCGTGCACCTCCGGCCATGGGTAGGAGACATAGCGCACTTCGTCAGGGTTCGTCGCGACGCGTGTCACAACGGTTCAGGAACGGACCCCCGACAGCAGGAAGACGACCGCGCGTTCGGTCTCCGACCAGGTGCCGCTGTCCAGCTCGACCGACTGGAGGAGCGCGCACTCGACGGCGTATCCGCCCTCGGCGAGCACCCGCCCGACGGCCTCCGCCTCGTCCCGTGTGGTCGCGTGGGTGACGACGCGGGACGGCCGGCGGTCGACGACGGCGGCGACCGTCTCCGCTCCCCCGCCGCCGATCCGGACCACGTCCGGCTCGGGCAGATCCTCCAGGACGTGCGGGGCCACGCCGTGCATCGTCTGGAGCTGCACACCGAACCGGCGGGCCGCGGCGTGGATCCGGGCGCAGGTGTCCGCGTCGCTGTCGACGGCGATGACCGCGGCGCCGAACCCGGCCGCCTCGACGGCCAGCGCGCCGGAGCCCGCGCCGATGTCCCACACGAGATCGCCGACGCGCGGCCCGAGCCGGGCGAGTTGGGCGGCGCGCAGCTGGACGGAGTCGCCCGCGCCGGCGGGGAAGCCCTCGCCCGCGTACGCGGTGGCGGGCAGCGCCCAGCCGCGCGCCTCGGACGGATGGCCGATGTCCTGACCGGCGAGCCAGCCGCTGCCCTGCGGGGTGCCGTGGTCGGCGCCGCCGATGACGATGACGACGTTGGGGTCGCGCCAGGCGCGGTCGACGACCTTGTCGGAGGTCAGCACGGAGACCTCCTCGCGGCCGGTGCCGAGCCCCTCGCAGATGACGAAGGTGCGGTGGACTCCGCTGAGCAGCAGGGCGAGTTCGGAGGGTCCGGCGCCCGGCGCGGTGAGCACGGCGACCTTCTTGTGGGCGCGGCAGACGTTGACGACGCGGCGCAGCGTACGGGAGTGCGCGACGACGATCCGGGCGTCGTCCCAGGGCATCCCGGCCCGCGCGAACGCGGCGGCGACGGACGAGACGGCGGGGACGACCTCGACCTCCAGGCCGTGTTCGGGGGCGCGCAGGGTGCGCACGACACCGAAGAAGCCGGGGTCGCCGTCGGCGAGGACGACGGCGGTGCCGCGGTGCCGGGCGATGCGGCGGGCGGCGAGCGTGGCGCTGCCGAGCCGGATGCGTTCGGCGTGCGCGGGCACCTCGGGGAGCGCCAGATGGTGTGCGGCTCCGGCGACGAGGGTGGCCGCCGAAAGAGCCGAGCGGGCCGCGTCGGTCAGCGGCGAACCGTCCCAACCGATCACGGTGACGCGGTCGGCCATGGGCGTGTGTCTCCTGGCTGGTGTGGGCTCATCGCAGGTCGGGCCAACCGAGACTACCCCCGCGCGGCGCCGTCGACGCAGCCGCGGTCGGCTTCGGTGGCCGGACCGCGCCGGTGCGGCCGGGCCGGTGTCGCGGTCAGTGGGCTCCGTGCCAGTCCGGGTAGGGGGCGTATCCGCCGGCCTCGGCCATCTGCTCGAAGGCGCCGTCGAGATCCTCGGGGAGCAGGCTCCACACGATGAGGTCGGTGCGGATCTCCGCCCAGCCTCCGTCCTCGGTGCGGGTGCGGGCTATCCACGCGTTGCGCAGGACGCCTTCGCTGATGCACCCGAGCTTCTGCGCAACCTGCTGGCCTGCGGTGTTGTCGGCGGCGGTGCGCAGCTCCAGACGCTCGAACTTCTGGTCGTGGAAGAGCCATTGGGCCACCGCCAGCAGGGACTCGGAGGCGTAGCCCTCGCCGCGCGCCCAGGAGGCGGTGGCGTAGCGGGCCTCGGCCGAGAGCACACGCCAGTCGGTGCTGCCCAGTTCGACGGTGCCGACGAGGCGCTGGGTGAGGAACTCGGTGACGGCGAAGACGATGCCGTCCCCGCTGGTGCGGGCCACCGGGGCGCGGCGGGTGACGTGGTCGCGGGCCTCGTCCCGGGTGTAGGGCACGGGCTGGGTCGTCCAGGCGGCGATCTGGTCGTCCGCCATCATCTCGGTGAGTGCCGGCACGTCCGCTTCCTCGAACGGGCGCAGCACGAGGCGGTCCGTGCTGATCGAAATGTCCGGGAAGGTCGAGGTCATGCGCCGCTCCATACACACGTCATTCACCTGGCGGGGTCTGCACAGCATGCAGCATCCGCCCGGGTATGTGCAGCGCCGGGCCCCCTCGGCGGACGGGACCCGGCGCTGATAAGAGATTTGTCGATACGAAGACGCACGGCCTCCGTGCTCTCAGGGCCTCACGATGTGCCTCACGAACCCACGGACCCGAAGGCGGGGACGATGGCCCCGTCGTACTTGTCCTCGATGTACTTCTTGACCTTCTCCGAGTTGAGCAGCTTCGCCAGCTTCTTGATCCGCGGATCGTCCTGGTCACCGTCCTTGACGGCGAGGAAGTTGGCGTAGGGGTTGCCCTTCACCTTCTCCGAGACCAGCGCGTCCTTGTGCGGATCGAGGCCGGTGTCCACCGCGTAGTTGCCGTTGACGACCGCCGCGTCCACGTCGTCCAGGGCGCGCGGCACCGAAGCGGCCTCCAGCTCCTGGAACTTCAGGCCCTTGGTGTCGGCGATGTCCCCGAGGGTGGCCTCGGGCCCGACGCCGGACTTCAGCTCGATGACGTCGTGGTCGGCGAGCAGATGGAGCGCCCGGCCCTCGTTGGTGCTGTCGTTGGGCACGGCCACGGTCTTGCCCGCGGTCAGCTCCTTCAGGTCGTGCGCCTTCTTCGAGTAGAGCGCGAGCGGCTCCAGCTCGACGTTGACGACGGGGACGATGTGCGTGTTCTTCTTCTCGTTGAAGTCGTCCAGATACGGCTTGTGCTGGAAGAAGTTGGCGTCGACCTCACCGCTCTCGGTCGCGGTGTTCGGCACGACGTAGTCGTTGAACTTCCGGATGTCGAGCTTGAGCCCCTCCTTCTCGGCGAGGTTCTTCTCGACGTACTCCAGGATCTCCGCGTGCGGCGTCGGCGAGGCGGCGATCTTCAGCGTCTGCTTGTCGTCGCCGCCGGAGCCGAGCCCGTAGCCGATCAGCGCGAGCGGGACGACGACGGCGGCGGCCACCGCGACGGTGCGCCCCCGGCCGAACCGCGCGAGCCGCTTGCCCGCGGCACCGGCGCCGGCCCCGCGGTGACCCGCCAGCCCCCGGACGACGGCGTCACCGATGATCTGCACGGCCGTGACGAGGACGATCAGCGCGACGACGGTCGCCACCATCACACTCGTCTCGAACCGCTGGTAGCCGTACTGCACGGCGACCGAGCCCAGCCCGCCGCCGCCGACCGTGCCGGCCATCGCCGAGTAGCCGATCAGCACGATCACCGTGGTGGTGAGCCCGGCGATCAGGGACGGCAGCGCCTGCGGCAGCAGCACCTTGAACACGACCGTGGACGTGCTGCCGCCCATCGCCTGCACGGCCTCGACCAGCCCCCGGTCGACTTCCCGCACCGCGGTCTCCACCAGCCGCGCGAAGAACGGGATGGCGCCGATGGCCAGCGGGACGATCGCCGCCGTCGGCCCGATGAAGCTGCCCACCACGAACCGGGTGAACGGGATCAGCGCGATCAGCAGGATGATGAACGGCAGCGAGCGGCCGACGTTCACGATCGCGCCGACGACCTTGTTGACCGGGCCGTTCTGCAACAGCCCGCCCTTGTCGGTCAGTACCAGCAGCACCCCGATGGGCAGCCCGCCGAGCAGCGCGATCAGCGTCGACCAGCCGACCATGTACAGGGTGTCGAGGAAGCCCTCGGACAGCAGCGGCTGTATCTCGGACCAGCTCACTTCGCGTCCTCCTCGGTGAGCGCTTCCCCGCGGCCGGCGGGTGCGTCGGTGCCAGGTGCGTCGGTGCCAGGTGCATCGGTGGCGGGCGCGTCGGTGACGGGTGCGTCCGCGACGGCCGCCACGTCGACGGTGAGGCCCTGCTCGCGCAGGAAGCCGATCGGCACCACGTTGTCGTCGAAGCTGCCGGGCAGCTCGATACGCATCCGGCCGACCTGCTTGCCCGCCACGGTGTCCATGGCGGCGCCCAGGATGGAGATGTCCACGTTGTAGGTCCGGGACAGCTTGGAGATGACCGGCTCCGTCGTCGTCTCCCCGTGGAAGGTGACGTCGACGACCGTCCGGCCCGGCTCGGAGGGCGCGCCGCCCACCGGGAACAGCTCACGGGCCAGCTCCGAGCCGGGCGTGGCCAGCAGCTCGGCGACGGTGCCGGACTCGGTGATCCGGCCGCCCTTCATCAGGGCCGCGGAGTCGCACACGGCCTTCACCACATCCATCTCGTGCGTGATCAGCAGAACGGTCAGGCCGAGCTGCCGGTTCAGCTCGCGCAGCAGCTGGAGCACGGAGCGGGTGGTCTCCGGGTCGAGCGCCGAGGTCGCCTCGTCGGACAGCAGCACCTTGGGGTCGCCGGCCAGCGCACGGGCGATACCGACCCGCTGCTTCTGCCCGCCGGACAGCTGCGCCGGGTGGGCCTTCGCCTTGTCGGCGAGCCCGACCAGGTCCAGCAGCTCCTTCGCCTTGCGGGTCCGCTCCTGGCCGGAGTGCCCGAGGATCTCCAGCGGCAGCTCGACGTTGCCGAGCACGGTGCGCGAGGAGAGCAGGTTGAAGTGCTGGAACACCATGCCGATGCGGCCCCGGGCCTCGCGCAGCGCCCGGCTCGCGCGCTTGCCGGAGCCGGCGAGCGCGGTGAGGTCCTGGCCGTCCACGGAGACGGTCCCGGACGTGGGGCGTTCCAGCAGATTGACGCAGCGGATCAGGGAGGACTTCCCGGCACCGCTCTGGCCGACGACGCCGAAGACCTCTCCCTTGTCGACGTGGAGGTTCACGCCGTCCAGGGCGGTGACTTCGCGGTCTCGGGTGCGGTAGACCTTCGTCAGGTCCGTAGTGGTAATCACAGGGCTTCCGTCGTTGTTGGGGTGCGAAAGGGTGCCGTGGCTCGCGGCGGACGCCGGTACGGCAGGGGGATCCCGGGTCCGGATCGGTCCCGGGTGCTGCGGAGCTTCGAGCTGCGGGCGGACGGCCCGCGGGCGGCGCACCGGCCCCGCCCCGTCCTGCCCGGCGTCCCGCGTCAGCGACGCGGTCGCGGGTGGTGGGGAGGCGTTCGGCCGGAGGGCGGCTGTGCCGCACGACCACACGCTGTGCGGGATCGTCTCGCGCTCATGGCTCGCTTCGGGGCGCGAGCCGGCTCGGTCGGCTCAGGCGGGGGCCCTCAGAAGGCACACATTCGCCGCATGATGCGCATGCGCATACAACGAGCACCGGGCGTCGTTTTCGCCTCGGTCGCAAGGGTGCGGCAGCTCGTCGTGTTCATGGTCTTCAGTAAAGCAGACGGGACGACGGAAGAGCAGGGCCGCGTCCGCATCCTGGACGCGGCCCTGAGACGCACTGGTCAGCGCGGTGCGGCCGGGTCCCTGCTGCCCAGCTCCACTCCCGCCCCCGTGACCTGCGCCGTTACGGCGGACAGATCGTCGACGACGAAGTCCGGACGGCCTCCCGGGCAGTCCGCCAGCTCCTCGCGGGTGTGCGTTGTGGCCAAGGCCACGGTGCGCATCCCCGCGGCACGGCCCGCCTGGATCCCGGCGGGCGCGTCCTCGAACACGGCACAGCGCGCCGGGTCCACCCCGAGCCGGCGCGCGGCCAGCAGGAACGGCTCCGGGTCCGGCTTGCCCCGGGAGATGTCGTCCGCCGCGATCACCATCGGCGGGTCGATGCCCACCGCGTGCAGCCGGGCCTCGGCCAGCTCCCGGGTCGCCGAGGTGACCACGGCCCAGCGGTCGGCGGGCAGCGAGGCCAGGAGCGCCGCCGTGCCGGGCAGCGGAAGGACACCGCCGTTCGGCACGTCCGCCACCTCCAGCCGCTCGATCCGGGCCAGCGCCTCGGGGACCCGCTCGGGCGGCAGCAGATCCGCGACGATCTCGGCGGCCGGACGGCCGTGCAGCTCCACGGCGGCGAACTCCTCGGGCGTGATGCCGAACTCCTCCGCCCACGCGGTCCAGCAGCGGCGGACCGACTCCATGGAGGAGAGCAGGGTCCCGTCGTTGTCGAACAGCAGCGCGTCGAAGACGCCGAAGACCCCGAAGGCCCCGGAGTCGGCACCGCCCGGGCCGGGGCCGGGTTCCGTGCGGGGGTCGCCCGACGCCGCGGAGGCCGGCAGCACATCGTCATACATACCCTCCAGTATTCCGTCCGGGCCGCGCCGTCCGGCCGGGGGGCCGCCCGCTCCCCCGCCACCGGGGCGCTGCCGTACCGCCGGGCGGTCCCGTACCGCCGGGGGCGGAGGAATCGGGCAGGCGGGAGGTTCATAGAATCTGCGCATGCTCACCCCCCTGACCGTCGCGTTGGGCGTGGCCGCGCTCGCCCTGGCCGCCTGGTGCGGCTGGGCCGCCTACCGCGACCAGCCGACGAAGGACTGGCACTTCATCGGCATGGCCGTGGTGACGCTGCTCGCCCTCGTCCAGCTGGTGGTGGGGATCGTGCAGCTCGCACGCGGCGAGGAACCGGCCGACGGCAAGGTCATCTTCCTCAGCTACCAGATCGGTGTCGTCGCGTGCGTCCCGGTGGTGGGCCTGATCTCGCTGACGGAGCGCACCAAGTGGGGCTCGCTGACGGTGGTCGCGGGCGCCGTGGTGCTGGCCGTGCTACAGGTGCGGCTCCACGACATCTGGGGAGGCGGCACCGGTGCCTGAGACGGAAGCCACAGCGACGGCCGGGACGGACACCGGCGCCGGGCAGCAGACCGGTACGGAGAAGAGCGGGCAGGGCGCCGGCACCGGGGCGTCCGGCGGGCGGCCCGGCAGGATCAACACCGGTCCCGGCAAGCTGCTGGTCACCCTGTACGGCATCTTCACGGTGGGCGCCGCTTCCCGGTCGATCGTGCAGCTGTCCACCCGCTTCCACGAGGCTCCGCTGGCCTATGTCCTCTCGGCGGTGGCGGCCGTCGTGTACGCGTTCATCACCCTGGCGCTGGTCCGCGGCGGCGAGAACGCCCGCAGGGCCGCCCTGGTGTGCTGCTGCGTCGAACTGCTCGGCGTGCTCGGCGTCGGCACCTGGACGCTGGTGGAGCCGTCCGCCTTCCCCGACTCCACCGTCTGGTCCGACTACGGCATGGGCTACTTGTTCATCCCCGTCCTGCTGCCGGTCACGGGCCTGTGGTGGCTGCGGCGCTCCCGCACGGCCGAGGGCTGAGGCGGACTTCGAACCGCCGAGGGCCGCACCGGACGGAACCGGCGGCACACCGACAGCACGTCGGCAGCACACCGGCAGCACAGGGGCCCGGGCGGTGCACATCCGCCCGGGCCCCGTGTGCCGTGTCCCGAGCGCGCCGGTCCGTCACCTGCGGGCGGCGCGGTGCGTCATTCGCCGAAGAGGCCGGCCGTCAGGCGCTGTCGGCGATGCGGCGGGCCGTCACGCGCTGGTGGCGAAGGAGTCGGCGCCGGCCTCCTTGACCATCGCCGTCAGGGTGATCTGCCGGTCCCGCTCGGTGCCGACCTGCGCATAGCCGGACCTGCGGTAGAGCCGGAGGTTGCCCTCGCTGCGGTGGCCGGTCACCAGATGGAAGCGCCGGACCCCGAACTCGGCACTGAGGGCCGCCTCGACGGCGGCGAGCAGCCGGCCGCCGAGCCCGTGCCCCTGGAGGCGGGGGTGCACACACAGCCGGCCGATCCGCCCGGTGCCCTCCTCGACGACGGCGCCGCGTACGGAGCCGACGATCTCCTCGCCGAGCCGGGCCACCAGCACACAGCCCCGGGCGAGTTCGGAGCGGAACTCCTCGACCGTCTGGACGAGCGGTTCGATGCGGTAGTCGCCGTACAGCTCGGCCTCGCTCTGGAAGCAGAGGTACTGGAGCTTCAGGATCTGTTCGGCGTCACGCTCGCCCGCCGCAGAGATGGTCACGCTCATGCCCATGTGCGCCTGCCTCCCCAAATCGTGTGCGCGGGCACGCGGGTGTGAGGGTGTCGCGCCCGTGCTGTCTGCCCTG
This sequence comes from Streptomyces cacaoi, assembly GCF_006539165.1. Lineage (GTDB taxonomy): Bacteria > Actinomycetota > Actinomycetes > Streptomycetales > Streptomycetaceae > Streptomyces > Streptomyces cacaoi. The sequence continues at coordinate 111,584 of NZ_BJMM01000016.1, forward strand.
GTGACGCCGGTTGCCTATGGCACCCTTCCCCGGGGTCCGGGTGGCGCAACCTTTGTCGTCAGCATTCTGCGCAGGCATGCGGGGCCACGGGAACGCGGCGGACGGATGGCACCCTGTGACATTCCCAACTCGCGGGCGTTTTCGGCGTATACGGCGTGTTCGCGGCCGACCGGACCGTACCGGGGCCGGGCCGCCGTGACAGCGCCCGGCCCGGCCCCGGTACGACTCTCGCGCCTCAGTCCTCGTCGCGGAACGCGGCGGCGGCCAGCAGCGCGGTGTCGCAGTTGTCGGAGAACAGCCCGTCGATGCCCGTCGCGAAGTACCGCCGGAAGACACCGAAGGCGTCGCCGTAGGCGTTGGGGTCGTCGCCCCTGCGGTGGTCGACGGGCAGGAAGGTGTTCTCGTTGCGCACGGTGTACGGGTGCAGCACCAGCTTCTGCGCATGGGCGTCGCGCACCAGGTCGGTGGGCTCGCCGAGGGTGCCGTCCGCGTTGCGCGGGATGACGAGTTCGAGCGTCGGCCCGATGCCCCGCGCGAACCCGGCGATCCACTTCAGCCCCTCGGGGGTGATCAGATCGGCGACGGTGCGCGGGTCGTCCGCCTCGACGAAGTCCCAGGGGCGCGAGTCGGCCGTGCTGAGCAGGACGACGCCGGGGCAGTGCACGAGCCGGCCGAGCCGCTGGATGCTGCTGGGCTCGAAGGACTGCACGAAGTTCGGGGAGTCGGCCTTGTGCCGGCCGTACCGGCGCAGCAGTTTGGCCAGGGGCTTCTCCAGGCCCAGGCCCAGCCCGCGGAAGTAGGTGGGGTGCTTGGTCTCGATGTGCAGCCAGATGCGCCGGCCCCGCTTACGGCCCTCGGCCTCGGCCCAGTCGAGGACCTCCTCGAAGGTGGGCACCCGCCAGCGGCCGTCGTAGAGCGTGTTGTGCTGCCTCGTCTCGGGGATGCGCTCCTTGGCCCGCAGGGTCCTCAGCTCCGCGAGGGTGAAGTCCTCGGTGAACCAGCCGGTCAGCTCGGTGCCGTCGACGCTCTTCGTCGTCTTCCGGGAGGCGAACTCGGGGTGGTCGGCGACATCGGTGGTGGCGGTGATGTCGTTCTCGTGCCGGCACACCAGGTGGCCGTCCTTGGTGGGGACGAGGTCCTGTTCGATGACGTCGGCGCCCATGTCGAGCGCGAGCTGATAGGAACCGAGGGTGTGTTCGGGGCGGTAGCCGCTGGTGCCGCGGTGGGCGACCACGGCGGGGACGGGCAGTTCGTGATGCCGGTGCCGTCCGGCCCGGGCCGCTGCCGGTGCCCCGGCGGCCTCCGCGGGTGCGGCCTGTGCGCTGCCCGCCGGGCCCAGCGCGACGGCACCGGCACCGGCGGCGGACAACACCGCCGCCGAGAGCACGGTTCTGCGACCCGGCTGCTGCTCCTTCTCCATGGCCCCTCCTCGGCCGAGGACACCGGCGCCCGCTCGACGAGCCCGCCGTCCTCCCAGACATGTGCTCCGACGTTGCTGACGACCGCATGATCGTAGATGCGACTGTTCGACGAACGGGAGACATGGAACGGAACGCGGGGGAAACACGTACCCGGTCGAGGAGGGTGCGGACGCGGACGGGTGGGAGGACCCGATGACGACCGGAGGGGGCGACCGGGGTGACGAGGAAGGGGCGGGAAGCGGGCCGCCGATACGGGACATCCCGCGTCAACTCTTCGTATCGGGACAATGAACCCGGTGTGCGACTCACCGGTAGCGGCGAGTATCGTCCTCGACTGCGCGGCTGTGCGCGCACGACCGATACCGACTGGGCGGAGGGTCCGTTGTCCCGTTTCCTGCTGATCAAAGCAGTGCTCGGCCCGCTTCTGCGCCTGCTGTTCCGGCCGCGGGTCGAGGGAGCGGAACGCATTCCCGGCACGGGGCCGGCGATCCTGGCGGGCAACCATCTCACGTTCATCGACTCGCTGATCCTGCCGCTGGTCACCCGCCGCCAGGTCTTCTTCATCGGCAAGGACGAGTACGTCACCGGCAAGAGCCTCAAGGGCCGCATCATGGCGTGGTTCTTCACCGGCGTCGGCATGGTCCCGGTGGACCGGGACGGCGGACGCGGCGGGGTCGCGGCGCTGATGACGGGCCGCCGGATCCTGGAGGAGGGCAGCCTCTTCGCGATCTACCCGGAGGGCACCCGCTCCCCCGACGGCCGCCTCTACCGGGGCCGCACCGGTATCGCACGGCTCGCGCTGATGACGGGAGCACCGGTCATCCCCTTCGCGATGATCGGCACCGACGAGGTGCAGCCCGGCGGCAAGGGGCTGCCGCGGATCGGCGGGGGCCGGCGCATCACCGTCCGGTTCGGCGAGCCCCTGGACTTCGCGCGCTACGACGGCATGGACCGCGACCGGTATGTGCTGCGGGCCGTCACCGACGAGGTGATGAGCGAGGTCATGCAGCTGTCCGGCCAGGAGTACGTCGACGTCTACGCCACCAAGGCGAAGGCGGCCTGACGCCCCACGGCCCGGACGCTCCCGGGCCGCCCGCCTCTCTCCACCTGGAGGCCCGGACGGCAACCGGACAGCGGCTGGAACAGCGGCCGGAACAACGGCCGAACGGCATCAACGGGCGTCGGCCCCCGCGCAGTTCCGTGCGGGGGCCGACGCCCGTTCCCGTTCCGTGGCCGACACCGGGGCGCCGGACCCCGGCGCCCGACGCCCCGGTCGCTCGGCGCTCAGTGCCCAGCGGTCACTGCTCACTGCTCCTGCGGGACGTCGCCCAGCTTCTGATCGCGCAGCAGATGCCAGGCGAGGCCGGCGGCGGCGAGCAGGATGACGGCGCCGAAGCCCGCGCCGAACCGCAGGCCCTCGGCGAAGGTGTCCTGGGCCACGTCCAGCAGCCGGCCGCCGGCGCCACCGGGCAGGGTGCGGGCCGTCTCGACGGCCTCGCCCAGCGAGTGGCGGGCGTGTTCGGCCGAGTTCTCGGGCACTCCGGGCGGCGTCTCGAACGTGCGGTAGACGCCCGTGACGACGGAGCCGAGCAGCGCGATACCGAGCGCGGCACCGAGTTCGTAGGCCGTCTCCGACACCGCGGAGGCCGCGCCCGCCTGCTCCTTGGGGACGGCGGAGAGGATGACGTCGGAGGTGACGGTGAACGCGAGCCCGGCCCCCAGTCCGACGACGAGCAGCACGCTGCCCAGCAGCCAGTAGCCGGTGGAGGGCTGGAGCCAGGTGCAGGCGCCCAGCGAGAGGCCCACCGCGAGCAGCCCGCCGGCGACGGAGCCGCGCACCGAGGTCCGGCGGGCCACGTACCCGGCGGCGAGCCCGGCCGCCACCGAGCCCAGCGCCGCGGGCAGTTCGGCCAGTCCGGCCTGGAACGGGGTGCGGCCCTGCACCATCTGGAAGAACTGCGAGAGGAAGAAGACCAGCCCGGACAGGCCGAGGATCGTCAGCAGGTCGGCGAGGACGGCTCCGGTGAAGCCGCGGTTGCGGAACAGCCGCATGTCCAGCAGCGGGGAGGGCAGCCGCAACTGCCGCCGGACGAAGGCGATCAGCGCGGCGACGCCGACGACGGCCCCGGCCACCACGTCCCACCGGACCCCGTAGGCGGCGGCTTCCTTGACGGCGTAGACGACGCCGATGATGCCCACCATGGACAGGGCGACGCTGGGCAGGTCCCACGGCCCGGGCGAGGGGTTCCTCGACTCGGGCAGCAGCTTGCTGCCGACGACGACGAGCACCGCCATCACGGGCAGGTTGATCAGGAAGACCGAGCCCCACCAGTAGTGCTCCAGCAGGAAGCCGCCGATGACGGGCCCCACCGCGGTACCGGCGGCGGTCATGGCGCCCCAGATGCCGACGGCCAGACTGCGCTCGCGCGGGTCGGGGAAGATGTTGCGGATCAGCGCCAGCGTCGAGGGCATCAGGGTGGCACCGGCGACACCCATCAGCGCACGCCACAGGATCATCGTTTCGGCGCTGGTGGCGTAGGCCGTCAGCAGGGACAGCGCGCCGAACGCGACCGACCCGGTGAGCAGCAGCTTCTTACGGCCGATGCGGTCCCCGAGGCTGCCCATGGACACCAGCAGCCCGGCGATGACGAAGGAGTAGACGTCGCCGATCCACAGCAACTGTGTGCTGGAGGGGCGCAGATCCTCGCTCAGGAAGGGCGCGGCCAGGCCGAGGACGGTGACGTCGATGCCGACCAGCAGCACCGCCAGCACCAGCACCCCGAGTGCGACCCAGCGCAGCCGCGAGGCCGGTGGCGGCTCGGCGGTGAGCTGTCCGTGGCCGTCGCCGGGGCCGGACCGGCCGCTTTCGCTGTTCATCGTTCCATGCTCCGTCGTGCGCCGCCGAGCAGCAGCTCGACGGTCATCCGTACCGAGTCGCGGGCCGCGACCCGGCCGTCCTGGACCGCCCAGGCGGCGGCCGTGATCAGCGCGTAGAGCGCCTCGGTGAGCCAGGCCGGGGTGAGATCGATACGGAAGGTGCCCTCGTCCTGCCCGCGCCGGAAGAGCGCGGCGATCCGTGCGTCGATGCGCTCCCAGCCGGGGTGCTGCTCGCCCGGTTCGAACAGCTGGTTCTCGGTGACGAGGAACGCCAGGAAGCCGGCGAGGGGCTCGGCCTGCGCCACCACGCGCCGGACGGCCTCGGCGGCGTCGCCCTCCTCCGTCCGTGCGGCGTCGAGCGCCGCGTCCAGCCGGCGCAGCCCGAGGTCCTCCAGCGCACGGACGAGCGCGTCCCGCCCGGCGAAGTGCCGGTGCAGGGTGGCGCGGCTGATGCCGGCGGCCCTGGCGATCTCGTCCATGGAGGAGGTCGGTCTGCGGGTGAGCACCTCGGCGGCGGTGCCGAGCAGCTCTTCGCGGTCCAGGCTCATGAGACAAGGTTAAAGCATACGAGACACGAACGTCTCATCGATTACGTTCGGTACCCGGCGCGCGGACGGGCGCGTGCACACGGCACGGCGCCCCGCCACCGGAGGTGACGGGGCGCCGTGTGCGGAAGGAACACGCGCGCGGGACGCGGCCGGAGGGGTCAGCTGCCGCTGTGCCCGTTCCAGGCGCAACTGCCCAGCGTGGCGCCCTTCTTCAGCTCGTGCTCGGCCTTCCTCGCCGGCAGGGCGCGGCTCTTGCCCTTGACGCAGACGGCCGTGCGGTCCGGGTAGCCGGCCATGTCGAGCAGGATCTGGTCCCAGTGCCGGTACTGGACGTCGTGCCCGCTGTCGGCGTACCGGCGCACGACCGGCTTGCCGGGCAGCTCCTCGCTCCACCGCTGCTGGGTGGACGGGGGCACCGTCGTGTCCTTCAGACCCGTGTAGACGAACGTCGGCGCCTTGAGCGCGGAGAGGTCGGGGCCGGGGCGCTCGCAGTAGAGCTTCTGCTCGTGCACCTGGGCCGACGGGTCGCCCTTCTGGCCCCGCTGGTAGTAGGAGCGGGCGCCGTCCTCCTCGGCCCGGTCGGTGAAGCCGGGTATGCGGCGCACCGGGCTGTCGTCCGGGAAGGCCCACCACTTGCGCGGATCACGGATCTGCTCGCCGAGCTTCTTGCGCAACTCCGCGTCGTCCAGGCCGCAGTCCTCGGACTTCTTTCCGAACGGCGGGAGGGCGGCGGCCAGATGCAGCGAGGCGACCCGCTGCGGCTCGTCGGCGGCGAAGTGCGCCGCGTACGGGCCGCCACCGGAGATCGCCACCACCCGGGCGCGGCGGATGCCGAGTTCGTCGAGGACCGCCCGGACATCGGAGGTGTAGTCGTCGAAGCCGAGCTTCTTGTCGAACTCCGTGTCACCGAACCCGTTGCGCTCGACGGAGATCATGCGCAGTCCGAGCTTCCCCCGCGTCGTGCGCAGGAATTCGGTCATGCCCGAGGCCCGGGCCGTCGTGCCGGTGCCGCCCATGAACACGACCGGCTCGCCGCGGGTGCGGGAGTCGCGGCCGGTGTCGCTGTAGTGGACGGTGCGGCCGGCGTGCCGCAGCTCGTGCATGGCGGGGCCGAGCGGGTCGAACTCGTCCTGGACGACGGGTTCCGGGCGCTTCCGGGCCTCCGCGCTGGACGCGCCGGCCGTGAAGCCGATCGTTCCCGCTACGGCTGCCACGGCCAGGGTGCAGGCCGCCGCGACTGTCGATGCCTTCTTCATCTATGGGTCTCCTGTGGTCACTGTGCAAGGAGTGACCTGCCCGGAAACCGTTGCCTCATGCACGCATTTTCCCGCCCGGCCGGTGCGGTCAGCTCCAGGGCAGGCCCGACCGGTGCCGCCAGTACGCCTCCGGCTCCTCCACGAGGCCCTCCAGCAGGGCGCGTTGGGGCTCGTCCACATCGGTCGCGGCGGCCAGGAGATTGGCGTGCAGTTCCGCGACGGTGGCCGCGCCGGAGAGCACCACCCCGGCCCACGGAGCGCGCAGCACCGCGGCGAGCGCCACCGCGTCCGGCGTCGCGCCCGCTGCCGCCGCCACATCCCGCAACTGCTGCGGCGCGTGCTCCCCGGCCAGCCGCCCGTTGGCCAGCGCCTCCTTGACGATGACGGTGAGCCCGGCCTCGTGCGCCTCCGCCAGCGCCGGCCCGGCCGAGGGCTCCAGCAGGTTGTAGGTGCTCTGCACCGTATGGAACAGCGGCTCGCCGTCCGCCCGCAGCTCCAGCGCGGCCCGTACGGTGTCCGCCTGCCGCGGGCCGCTGGTGCTGAAGCCGAGCGTGACGCCCTCGGCGGCGAGCGCGGCGAGGCGCGCGTGCAGGGCGGTGTCGGTGAGCGCGGGGCTGTCCGGCGTCAGGGAGTGGATCTGGTACAGGTCCAGCCGGTCGCCGAGCAGTTCGCGGCTCTCGGCGAGCTGGCGGTCGAAGGCGTCGACGCAGTGGTCCTTGACCTCGTGGACCTCGGCGTCGAGTCGCCACTCGCCGGTGTACGTGTAGCCCCATTTGCTGCCGACGACGACGTCGTCCGCCTCCGGGTGCGCGGCGAGCCACTCGGCCAGGAACTCCTCGGACCGGCCGTAGGAGCGCGCGGCGTCCACGTAGCGCACGCCCTGCGCCCAGGCGGCGTCGAGCAGTTGGTGGGTGCGCTCACGCAGCGCCTCGACGGTGCGCTCGTCCGGGAACTCGGCGGCCCGGCCCAGCGTGAGGTAGGCGGGGCGGCCGACGGCGGCGAGGCCCAGACCGAGGTGCGCCGTCGGTGTCGTCGCGGAGGCGAGGCGGGTGAAGGGCATCTCAGTGCTCCTGCGCGGTAGACGCGGTGGTACGGGGTGGTACGCGGTGGTACGGGGTGGATCCGAAGGACGCGAGGGACGCGCCGGGGTGTGCACCGTGCGGTGCGGGGGCCACCGTACCGGCCGGGAGGGCGCGCCCCGGGGAACGGCCGCCGGGGGCGCAGCACCGCGCACACACGGCCGTGCCGCCCGCCGCGCCGGTGGAACGGCGCGGCGGGC
>NZ_BJMM01000017.1 GCF_006539165.1 Streptomyces cacaoi
CGGGCCACGACTCCGGTCGTGGCCCGCCGTCGTTCGCGCGCACGGACGCCGCGTCGACGACCACGGACGCCCGCCGGCTCCCGCGGAGACCCGCAGGACGCGCGGGGACCCGCGCACACCGCACGGACAGAGCAACCGTCCCCACGGCCGCGGCCCAGGACTTCCGACCGAGCTGACCTGCGCCGACACCGGCGGAGCAGCCCCCGCGGCGGGGGGCCGCTCCGCTCCTCGCCGCACTGTTGCTGCTACCTTCCTGTTGCAAGTAATGTGCATTAGCGAGCAGGAGGCGAGAACGTGGCCACTTACACCTTGCCGGAACTGCCGTACGACTACTCCTCGCTGGAGCCGGTCATCAGCGGCGAAATCATCGAGCTGCACCACGACAAGCACCACGCGGGATATGTGAAGGGGGCGAACGACACCCTCGAACAGCTGGCCGAGGCCCGGGACAAGGACCAGTGGGGCTCGATCAACGGGCTGGAGAAGAACCTCGCGTTCCACCTCTCCGGGCACATCCTGCACACCATCTACTGGCAGAACATGACCGGTGACGGCGGCGGCGAGCCGCTGGAGAAGGACGGCACCGGCGAACTGGCCGACGCCATCGCCGAATCCTTCGGCACCTTCGCCCGGTTCAAGGCGCAGCTGTCCAAGGCCGCCGCCACCACGCAGGGTTCGGGCTGGGGCGTCCTCGCCTACGAGCCCGTCACCGGCCGGCTGATCATCGAGCAGATCTACGACCACCAGGGCAACGTCGGCCAGGGCTCGGTGCCGATCCTCGTCTTCGACGCCTGGGAGCACGCCTTCTACCTCCAGTACAAGAACCAGAAGGTGGACTTCATCGAAGCCATGTGGCGCGTCGTCAACTGGCAGGACGTCGCCAAGCGGTACACCGCCGCCAAGGAGCGCGCCAACAACCTGCTGCTGGCGCCCTGACGGCCCGGCGCCACGGCGCCAGGACGGCCCGGCCGGCGACCCCGGCCGCCGTCCCCCAGCCGTCCCGTCCTCGTGATCGTCTTCTCAACCTTCACGCAGGCGGGACACGGAGAGGGCCCCCGGAGTGGACGTGACACTCCGGGGGCCCTCTCGCCCGTGCGGGCCGGTCAGTCGAAGATCGGCCCCACGTCGCGGGTGCGCTTCAGCTCGAAGAAGCCCGGCGTCGAGGCGACCATCAGCGTGCCGTCCCACAGACGGGCCGCGGCCTCGCCCCTGGGGGCCGGGGTGACCACCGGACCGAAGAAGGCGATGCGCCCGCCCTCCGGGCCCGGCACCGCGATGACCGGGGTGCCGACCTCCTGCCCGACGAGGCCGATCCCCTCGTCGTGCGAGGCGCGCAGCGCCTTGTCGTACTCCGTGGAATCCGCGGCGTCGGCCAGCGAGCGGGGCAGTCCGGCCTCCTCCAGCGCCTCCTCGATCAGCTCACGGCTCCACTCGCGGCCGCCGTTGTGCACCCGCATACCGAGCGCCGTGTACAGCGGGCCCAGCGCCTCGGCGCCGTGCTGCTGCTCGGCGGCGATGCAGACCCGGACCGGACCCCATGCGCGCCGGTTGAAGTCGGCGTACTCGGCGGGGAGTTCGTCCAGGCGGTTCTCGTTCAGCACCGACAGGCTCATCACACGCCAGCGCACCCGTACGTCGCGCACCTTCTCGACCTCCAGCATCCAGCGCGAGGTCATCCAGGCCCAGGGGCAGGCGGGGTCGAACCAGAAATCGGCGGTGGTCTCGCTCGTCATCGTCGTCTCTCCTCGTATCAGCAGTGCTCTCACCACGGACGGGGATCGGCCGCATACGTGCTCGTGTGTCACGTCAGCGTATGGGCCCTCCGGGACATTCCCCCTGCTCACCACCCGGGGGCGCATGGGATGCTGAGCGGACCCGTTCAGCTTGCGCGATCAAGGAGAGGGAGCCACGCCGTGCCCGGAGAGAATCTGACCCGCGAGGAGGCACGCCGGCGTGCCGCACTGCTGGAGGTGAGCGGGTACGAGGTCGCCCTGGATCTGCGGTCCGCCGTCGCTCCCCCGCCGGCCGAGGGGCCGCGCACCTTCCGCTCGACGACGACGATCCGGTTCCGCTGCGCCGAGGAGGGCGCCACCTCGTTCGCCGATCTCGTCGCCCCGCATGTGCACTCGGTCACGCTCAACGGCGCCTCGCTGCCCGTCGACGAGGTCTTCGACGGCACCCGGATCGCGCTGCCGGGGCTGCGCGCCGACAACGAGCTGACGGTCGACGCACAGTGCGCCTACAGCCGCACCGGTGAGGGCCTGCACCACTTCGTCGACCCGGAGGACGGCCGGACCTACCTCTACACGCAGTACGAGCCCGCCGACGCGCGCCGGGTCTTCGCCAACTTCGAACAGCCCGACCTGAAGGCCCCGTTCGAGTTCACCGTGACCGCCCCGGCCGACTGGACGGTGCTGAGCAACGGCGCGCAGGAGGGCGAGGCGCGCGCCCTGGAGGACGGCAGCGCCATCCGGCGGTTCGCCCGCACCCGGCCGATCTCCACCTACATCACCGCGGTCGTCGCCGGGCCCTACCACTACGTCTCCGACACCTACCGGCGCACCTTCGAGGACGGCACCGAGCTGGAGGTGCCGCTGGGGGCGCTGTGCCGCAGGGGGCTCGCGCCGTACTTCGACGCCGACGACATCTTCACCGTCACCAAGCAGGGCCTGGACTTCTTCCACGACCACTTCGACTACCCGTACCCGTTCGGCAAGTACGACCAGGCGTTCGTGCCCGAGTACAACATCGGCGCGATGGAGAACCCGGGCTGTGTGACCTTCCGGGAGGAGTTCGTCTTCCGCGGGAAGGTCACCGAGGCGTCCTACGAGGGCCGGGCCAACGTCATCCTGCACGAGATGGCGCACATGTGGTTCGGCGACCTGGTCACCATGGAGTGGTGGGACGACCTGTGGCTGAAGGAGTCCTTCGCCGACTTCATGGGTGCCTTCGCGCTGGTCGGCGCCACCCGGTTCACCCGCGGCTGGGTCACCTTCGCCAACCGCCGCAAGTCCTGGGCCTACCGCGCCGACCAGCTGCCCTCCACCCACCCGGTCACCGCCGACATCCGGGACCTGGAGGACGCCAAGCTCAACTTCGACGGCATCACCTACGCCAAGGGCGCCGCCGTCCTCAAGCAGCTCGTCGCCTACGTCGGGCAGGAGGCGTTCCTGGAGGGCGCGCGGCGCTACTTCAAGCGGCACCAGTACGGCAACACGCGGCTGGAGGACCTGCTGTCCGTGCTGGAGGAGACCTCCGGGCGCGACATGGGCCACTGGGCGAAGTCCTGGCTCCAGACCGCCGGCGTCAACGTCCTCACGCCGCAGCTCGCGCACGACGCCGCCGGCCGCGTCACCGAGCTGGCCGTCCTCCAGGAGGCGCCCGACGCGCACCCGGAGCTGCGCCCGCACCGCGTCGCCGTCGGGCTCTACCGGCGCGACGCCGCCGCCGGGACGCTGGAGTGCTACGCCCGCGCCGAGACGGACGTGACCGGGCAGCGCAGCGTCGTCGCCGAGCTGGCCGGCGCCGAACGGCCCGACCTGGTACTCGTCAACGACGCCGACCTCACCTACGCCAAGGTCCGGCTGGACGAGGTCTCGCTGGCGACGCTGCGGGCGCACCTGGGCGAGCTGACCGACCCGCTCTCCCGCGCCCTGTGCTGGTCGGCGCTGTGGAACCTGACCCGGGACGGGCTGCTGCCCGCGCGGGACTTCGTCGACATCGTGCTGCGGTTCGCCGGGCGGGAGAGCGAGATCGGGGTGCTGCAACTGCTGCACTCCCAGGCGAAGCTCGCCGTCGACATGTACACCGCCGAGGAGCACCGGGCGCTCGCCCAGCAGCGGCTGGCCGAGGGCGCCGTCACCGAGCTGCGGAACGCGGAGCCGGGCAGCGGGCACCAGCTCGCCTGGGCCCGCTTCCTGGCGGCCGTGGCCGGGCAGGAGCAGGAACTGCGGCTGCTGCGCGGCCTGTTGGACGGCTCCGCACGGATCGACGGGCTGACCGTCGACCAGGAGCTGCGGTGGACCTTCCTGGAGTCGCTGACCGCCGCCGGAGCGGCCGACGAGAGCGCCGTCGCCGCCGAACTCGCCCGGGACGACACCGCCTCGGGCAAGCGCCACCAGGTGCGCTGCCTGGCCGCCCGGCCCGACGAGGCGGTCAAGGCGCAGGCGTGGGCGTCCGTCGTGGAGTCCGACCGGCTCTCCAACGCCCTGGTGGAGGCCACCATCTCCGGCTTCGCCCAGCCCGGCCAGGCGGAGCTGACCGCGCCGTACACGGCCCGCTACTTCGAGATGCTGGAGTCGGTGTGGGCCTCGCGCTCCATCGAGATCGCGATGGCCGTCGTGCGGGGCCTGTACCCGGCCGCCCAGCGCGACCGGGCGACGCTGGAGGCCACCGACGCCTGGCTGGAGGCCCACCCGCAGGCGGCGCCGGCGCTGCGGCGGCTCGTGGCGGAGTCCCGCGACGACCTCGCCCGGGCGCTGACCGCGCAGCGCGCGGACGCCACCGCCGTACGGCCCGAGGGGGCCTGAGGCGTACCGGCCGGGGCGGCGCGCTCCGTCCCGGCCGGCCGCGGCGCCGGGGTTCCGCTCGGCCGGGGCCCGTCGCGGTTCAGGCGACGACGCGCAGCGGCGGGTCCTCCTGGCGGGCCAGCCAGCGGCGGTAGACCTCGCTGGAGCGTGCCACCTCCTCGTAGGCGGCACGCAGCTCCTCGAAGACGGCGTCGTTGACGGCCTCGAAGTCCTCGGCGGACCCCGGGTGTTCGACGTGTCCGGCCTGTTCGGCGGATGCGGTGTGTCCGGGGTGTCCGGGACCTTCGGGGTGTCCGGGGCCTTCGGGGTGTTCGGGATGTGCCGCCGGTCCGGTGTGGTCCGGAGGCCCGGGGTCCGCCGGGAGGCCCGGGGTGCGCACCGCGCGGAAGCCCACCAGGAGCCGTACGCCCAGCGGATCGCCGCGCAGCGGGACGATCTCCATGCCGGGCCGGCCCCGCGAGGTGGCCTGGCAGGGGGTGACGACCTGCCCGGCGGCGACCAGTTCGCCCGCCGAGTGGTAGTCGCCGTGGACGATGCGCGGGGCCACGCCCGCCGCGGCGAACACCCGGCGCAGCCCGTACCAGTCGCCGTCGACGGCCGGATCCACCATCCACTGCTCGCCGGCCAGCTCCTCGATGCTCACCGGACGGCCCTCGCGCACCGCCGGATGCCCGGCCGGCACCGCGACGAACTGCGGCTCCCGGTGCACCAGCACCCGCGTGCCGACGCTCTCGGGCACGGTCAGCGGGGCGCCCTCGACCTCGTGCACGAAGGCCACGTCCAGCTGGTTGTCCTCCAGCATGCGCAGCAGCGTGTTCGCCGAGACGTCCGTCTGGAAGGTGATGTCCGCGTCCGGGAAGCGGACGCCGAGGCGGCGCAGCCACCCGGGGACGGCCCGGCTCCCGGTGCTGCCCAGGCGCAGCCGCGTCCGGCCGCCGGGGGCCGCGCGGCCCGCGGCGTCCCTGGCCTCGTCGACCAGCTCCGTCATCTGCGCGATGATCGGCCGGGCCCGCACCAGCACCGCACGGCCGAGCGGGGTGGGCCTGCTGCCGTCGCGGCCGCGGGAGAACAGCCGGCCGCCGACGGCCTGCTCGATGCGGCGCAGCTGGGTCGTCAGGGACGGCTGCGTCATGCCGAGCCGGCGGGCGGCCTTGTGCACGCTGCCCGTGTCGGCTATCGCGCACAGCGCACGAAGATGCCTCACTTCCAGCTCCACGGGCCGGAGCATACGGCGGTATCGGCCGCCCGGCCAGACGGTGGTCGGCCGGTGAACACCTCGGCGGCATCGGGGGATTGGGCCGTCCTATCGCCTGCTGGCATCATCCCGGAACGGCACCGGCTCGCACACACTCTCGTCAGCAGGAATCCGTCCCAAGGGCCCGGTGCCGCCCCCCACCCGCACAGCCCGGCGCGGTGCCGGTCCCTCGGAACCCGAGGAGACCCCCCATGAGATACCGCAAGACGGCCCTTTCCGCGACGGTCGGCCTGGGTCTGGCCGTGAGCCTCGGCCTGGGCGCCGTTCCCGCGACGGCCTCCGACGGGGCCACCGCCTCGCGTGCGCACTCCTCCTCCACGACGACCACCACCCAGGGCTTCACCGGCGAGAACAGCAAGAACAACGAGGCGTTCTTCAAGGCCGTCGTGAAGGCCGCCATGAAGAAGCAGGCGAAGAACCCCGGTGCCCAGCAGGTCACGGTCACCTACGACGCCAGCAAGGCGCCCACCTTCCAGAGCCAGATCGCCAACAGCGCCTCGGTGTGGAACTCCGCCGTCAAGAACGTCCAGCTCAAGGAGGGCAGCGGCGCCTCGTTCGACTACCGCGAGGGCAACGACCCGCGCGGCTCCTACGCCTCCACGGACGGGCACGGCAGCGGCTACATCTTCCTGGACTACGCGCAGAACCAGCAGTACGACTCCAACCGCGTCGTCGCCCACGAGACGGGCCATGTGCTGGGCCTGCCCGACCACTACGAGGGCCCCTGCGACGAGCTGATGTCCGGCGGCGGCGCCGGTCCGTCCTGCACCAACGACCAGCCCAACGCGGCGGAGCGCGCCCAGGTCGAGCAGCTGTGGGCGAACGGCGTCGCCTCCGTGATGCTGGACGAGGTCGCCTTCAAGTGACCTCTGCCGCGCGGGCGCGGCGTCCCCGCGCCCCCGCATGACCCGGCGCTCCGGCCGCCTTCCCCACCCCGGCCGGAGCCCCGCGGACCCGGTGCCGCATCCGAACCGTCACGCACTCCGGCGCACGCCGGGGCCGCCCGGACGGCACGGCACCGCTCGGATCCCGGCGGTCCGCCGCGGCCGGGCCGCGACCCACACGCGGCCCGCACCGCGGCGGACCGTACGGCCGCGGGCGCCGACTGCACCGGCGCCCGCGGCCCCGGGGTCCGCCTCCCCACACGTCGGCCCCCCGCCTTCGGGACGGGGGGCCGACGCCTGTGGTGTGCCGCGGTCAGCGCGCCGCCGCTGCCTCGTCGGCGGCCTGGGCGCGCAGAGCGCGCTCCACACCGGCGCGGGCCTCGGTCACCAGACGGCGCAGCGCCGGGCCCGGCTCGGCCTCCGCCAGCCAGGCGTCCGTCACGTCCAGCGTCTCCTGCGAGACCTGGAGCCTCGGGTACAGCCCGACGACGATCTGCTGGGCCATCTCGCGGCTGCGCTCCTCCCACACCGCGCCGAGGGCGTCGAAGTACCGCCGGGTGTACGGCTCCAGCAGCTCGCGCTGACCGGTCTGCACGAAGCCGCCGATGACCGCCTCCTGCACGGCGTTGGGCAGCTTCTCCGCCGTGACGACGGACGCCCACGCCTCGGCCTTGGCCTGCGGGGTGGGCCGGGCCGCGCGCGCGGCGGCGGCGTGCCGCTCGCCGGCCGAGGTGCGGTCGGTGGCCAGTTCGGCGTCGATCTCCTGCTCACCGGCGCGGCCCGTGGCGGCGAGCCGCTCCAGCAGCGCCCAGCGCAGCTCGGTGTCCACGTCGAGGCCCTCGATGGTCTCCGTGCCGGCGAGCAGTCCGGCGAGCAGATCGAGCTGCGCGTCGGTGCGGGCCGCGGCGGCGAACGCGCGGGCCCAGGCGAGCTGGTGGTCGCTGCCGGGCCGGGCGGTGCGCAGGTGGTCGAGCGCGGCCTCGGCCCAGCGGGCCAGGCCGGTCTCCCGCCAGGCGGGCGCCGCGTACAGGTCGAGGGCGAGCTTGACCTGGCGCTGGAGGGACTGCACGACGCCGATGTCGGACTCCTTGCCGACGCCGGAGAGCACCAGGTCGAGGTAGTCCCGGGTGGCGAGTTCGCCGTCGCGGGTCATGTCCCAGGCGGAGGCCCAGCACAGGGCGCGCGGCAGGGAGTCGGTGAAGTCGCCCAGGTGCCCGGTGACGGTCGCGAGGGACTCGGCGTCCAGCCGGACCTTGGCGTAGGTGAGGTCGCCGTCGTTGAGCAGCACCACGTCGGGCCGCTTGGTGCCGGCCGGCAGCGGGACCTCGGTGCGCTCCCCGTCGACGTCCAGCTCGATGCGGTCGGTGCGCTCCAGCCGGCCGTCCTTGAGGTCGTAGAAGCCGACGGCGAGGCGGTGCGGGCGCAGGGTCGGGGAGCCGGTCGCGCCGGCGGGCAGCGCCGGGGCCTCCTGGCGGATCGCGAAGGACGTGATGGTGCCGTCGTCGGCCGTGGGGACCTCCGGGCGCAGGACGTTGATGCCGGCGGTCTCCAGCCACGCCGTGGACCACGACCGCAGATCGCGGCCCGAGGTCTCCTCCAGGGCGCGCAGCAGGTCCTCCAGGCGGGTGTTGCCCCATTCGTGCCGCTTGAAGTAGGTGCGCACGCCCTGGAAGAACTCGTCCATGCCGACGTAGGCGACGAGCTGCTTGAGGACGGAGGCGCCCTTGGCGTAGGTGATGCCGTCGAAGTTGACCAGGACGTCGTCGAGATCGCGGATCTCGGCCATGATCGGGTGGGTGGAGGGCAGCTGGTCCTGCCGGTAGGCCCAGGTCTTCATCTGGTTGGCGAACGTGGTGAAGGCGTCCGGCCAGCGGCTGCCGGGGGCGTGCGCCTGGCAGGCGATGGAGGTGTAGGTGGCGAACGACTCGTTCAGCCACAGGTCGTTCCACCACTCCATGGTGACCAGGTCGCCGAACCACATGTGGGCCAGCTCGTGCAGGATCGTCTCCGCCCGGCCCTCGTAGGCGGCGTCGGTCACCTTGGAACGGAAGACGTACTGGTCGCGGATGGTGACCGCGCCCGCGTTCTCCATGGCGCCCGCGTTGAACTCGGGCACGAACAGCTGGTCGTACTTCTCGAAGGGGTACGGGTAGTCGAACTTCTCCTGGAACCAGTCGAAGCCCTGCCGGGTGACCTCGAAGATCGCGTCAGCGTCCAGGTGTTCGGCGAGCGAGGGACGGCAGTAGAGGCCCAGCGGGACGGTGCGTCCGCCCTCCCCCGCGCCCTTGTCCTGCCAGGAGCTGTGCACCGCGTGGTACGGGCCGGCGATGAGCGCGGTGATGTACGTCGAGATCCGGGGCGTGGGCGCGAACCGCCACACGGTGCCGTGCTCGCCCTCGACCGGCTCCGGCGTGGGCGAGTTGGAGATCACCTTCCAGCCGTCGGGGGCCGTGACGGTGAAGCGGAACGTCGCCTTCAGGTCGGGCTGTTCGAAGTTCGCGAAGACCCGGCGCGCGTCCGGCACCTCGAACTGCGTGTAGAGGTACGCCTGGCCGTCCACCGGGTCGACGAAGCGGTGCAGGCCCTCGCCCGTGTTGGTGTAGGCGCAGTCGGCGACGACCCGCAGCTCGTTGCGGCCGGCGGCCAGCCCGTCCAGGGCGATCCGCGAGTCGGCGAAGGCCGTGGCCGGATCGCGGCTCTCGCCGTTGAGCGTGATCTCCCGCACCCGGGGGGCCACGAGATCGACGAACGTGGCGGCGCCGGCCTCGGCGCAGTCGAAACGGACGGTGGTCACCGAGCGGAACGTGCCCGTGCCCTCGCCGTCACCGCCCGGGGAGGGCTCGCCGCCCGCCTGGGCGCCGCTGAGGTCCAGCTCGATCTCGTAGCCGTCCACGCCGATCAGCCGGGCCCGCTCGCGGGCCTCCTCACGCGTCAGATTCGTGCCAGGCACTTGGTGATCTCCCCACTTCCACGTTCCCGGTGGTGTCGTCCTCGCGCCATCCTTCCACGCGGCCCCGCCCCGGGGCGCCGGAGTTCCGCTCACGGGGTACGCCTGCCCCGGGCGGGCGCCCGGTCTCTCGTCCGGGCCCGGAAACGACGAAGGCGGGGAGCCGTCTGCCGCTCCCCGCCACTTTCAACCTATAGCGGCCCACGGGCCTTGCGGCAAGACCGGCCCCGTCCCGCAGGATGACCCACCCGAAGCGGCGGGAGCCCACGTCACGGGCGCTCCGCCGTACCACGAGGGGGGTCGCATGACCGACGTGATCATTGCCGGGGGCGGACCGACCGGCCTGATGCTGGCCTGCGAACTACGGCTGCACGGCCTGCGCGTCCAGGTGCTGGAGAAGGAGGCGGAACCCAGCGGATTCGTCCGCGCGCTCGGGCTGCACGTGCGCAGCATCGAGATCATGGACCAGCGGGGGCTGCTGGAGCGGTTCCTCGCACACGGCAGGAAGTACGAGACCGGCGGGTTCTTCGCCGCCCTGGACAAGCCCTGGCCTGCCGGGCTGGACACCGCGCACGGCTACGTCCTGGGCATCCCGCAGCCCACCACCGAGCGCCTGCTGGCCGAGCACGCCACCGCGCTCGGCGTGGAGATCCGGCGCGGCAGCGCACTGACCGGGCTGTGCCAGGACGCGCACGGGGTCACCGTCGCAACCGACGGGGGCACCAGGCTGCGCGCCCGCTATCTGGTGGGCTGCGACGGCGGCCGCAGCACCGTCCGCAAGCTCCTCGGCGTCGCCTTTCCCGGGGAACCCTCCCGGGTCGACACGCTGCTGGGCGAGATGCGGCTGACCGCGGCGCCGGAGGCCGTGGCCGCCGTGGTGGCCGAGGTCCGCGCGGTCGAGAAGCGGTTCGGCGTCGGGCCGCTCGGCGACGGGCTCTTCCGCGTCGTCGTCCCCGCGGCGGGCGTGAGCGCCGACCGCTCCGTCCCGCCGACGCTCGACGAGGTCAGGCAGCAGCTGCGGGCGGTCGCCGGCACCGACTTCGGCGTGCACGCGCCACGCCGGCTGGCCCGCTTCGGCGACGCCACCCGGCAGGCCGAGCGCTACCGGACCGGCCGGGTGCTGCTCGCGGGCGACGCGGCCCACGTCCATCCGCCGCTGGGCGGGCAGGGCCTCAACCTCGGCGTGCAGGACGCGTTCAACCTGGGCTGGAAGCTGGCGGCCGAGGTCGCCGGCTGGGCACCGGCGGGCCTGCTGGACAGCTACCACGCCGAACGCCACCCGGTGGCCGCCGCCGTGCTGGACAACACCCGTGCGCAGATGCAGCTGCTGTCCACCGAGCCGGGCCCGCGGGCCGTGCGGCGGCTGGTCGCGGAGCTGATGGACTGCGAGGAGGTGAACCGCCGTTTGATCGGGAAGATCACCGCGATCGACGTCCGCTACGACTTCGGCGAGGGGCACCGCCTGCTCGGCCGGCGGCTGCGGGACGTACGGCTCGGGCGGCGCCGCCTGTACGAACTGATGCACGCCGGCCGGGGACTGCTGCTCGACCGGACGGGCCGGCTGTCGGTCGCGGGCTGGACGGACCGGGTCGACCGGGTCGACGGCTCCGGCACGCCCGGCGCGCACGGCACGTCCTGCGGGGACGGTGGTGAACTCGGCGTTCCCGCCGTGCTGTTGCGGCCCGACGGGCACGTCGCCTGGGTCGGTGACGACCAGCGCAGCCTCGACGAGCAGCTGCCGAGGTGGTTCGGGGCCGCCGCCGGCTGAGCGGGCGCCGACGGCCCGCCGCCGCCCCGGCCTCGCACCCGGTGGGCCGTCAGCCCTCCTCCGGGAGATCCTCCGTCGGCGTCGAGACGTCCACGAGCTGGCCGTTGGGGTCGCGGACCAGCATGCTGCGCTGCCCGTAGAAGACATCCCGCGGCGGCTCGACGACGGTGAACCCGCGCTCCACTGCCGTGCGGTGCGCCGCGTGCACGTCGTCGACGACGAACGTGGCGACGGTGCCCTGGTGGTGCCCCTGCGCACCGGCGTACTCCCGCGGCACCAGCTCGTGATCCCGCCGCCAGATGCCCAGTTCGCTGCCGGAGCCCTCCGGGTCCTGGAGATTGACGAACCAGTCGCTGTCGAACATGGGCTCAAGCCCGAGGAGCGCGACGTAGAAGTCCCTGGTCTCGGCGAGGCGTTCGGGGTCGGCGAGGACGTTGACGAATGCACGGTTCACAGCCATGCGGGCCACCGTAGGCCCCGGGTGTGACATCCCTCGCACCGCCCCCGTCAGCGCGGCAGTGCGCGGACGGCGGGCACCGGGCCGCGCTCGGCAGAGGTCATCAACGCGGTCCGCACGACGGCCGCCTGCTGCCCGAGCGCGGTGTGCAGCTTGTCCGGGGTGACGTGGAGGAGTGTGACGCCGTGCTCCTCCAGCATCTCCCGGCGGTGCACCACAGCCCGCCAGGCCGCGTCGGACCCGTACGGTTCGGACCTGCCGTGCGGTTCGGACCTGCCGTGCGGCCCGGAGCGCTCGTCCAGCTCCAGGGCCACACCGTGGTCGGGCCAGTAGGCGTCGACGGTGCCCAGGGAGCGGGCCCGCGGAGTGCGCAGCTCCACGTTCCAGCAGGGATCGGGCAGTTCGTGGTGGAGCACCATGTCGTACAGCCGTCCCTCGGCCTGGGCACGCCGCTCGGCGAGCAGTCCCGCGACGGCGTCCGCCAGGTGGGCCCGCTCCAGCAGCCGCGCCCCGGCCAGCTCGGCCAGCACCACGCCCGCCTCGCAGTGGCCGCCGCGCACCGCCTCGGTGAGCAGCCGTCGCGCCCGGGTGGCGTCGGTGAGCCCGGCCAGCGCGTCCGCCAGCGCACGCGGCACCGGGGCCACGCGCAGCCCCGTCACCTCCTCGGCGTCCGGCAGCACCGGGCTGCGCACGACGCGGGCCCAGCCGGCGGAGCGCAGCCGCCGGCCGCGGGGCACCAGGACGTCGACGCGCTCGCAGTCGCGCAGGGAGGGCGCGGCGGCGAAGCGGTGCAGGGCGAGCGCGGCGAGACCGGTGACCATGGCGACCGGCCCGGCCGCCGTCCGCGCGTCCGGCGCCGCCCCGGCCGCGTCCGCGTACAGCAGCGCCGCCCGGGCCCGTTCGCCGCCGGTCGGCTCGCCGGAGCGCAGCAGGCAGACGCCGGGCAGCAGGGTGCGCCACGGGCCGCCGGGGCGGCAGCGCTCCGCGGTCGTGGCGGGGGTGACGCCGTGCTCGTGCAGGGCGCGGACGGTCATCACGCTGGGAGCGGCCTCGCTCAGCGCGGCGAGCGGCCGGGGGGAGAGGGGTGCGTCGTGCGTCATGCCCTGCGCGATTCCCCGGCACGGAGCGGAAACCGACGGATGTGACAGACCTGTCGAGGAATCCGGACAACTCCGTGCTCAAGCGCGGCGGTCCGGGCGCCGAGTGCGGTCGGCCGGCCGCCGGGCAGGGCGGCTTCCGGACCCGGCGGCTGCCGGGCAGGGTCCGCTACCGGGGGGGGGTGCGGTCACCCGGAGCGCGGGACGGCACCGGACCGCCGGGGCCCGGTACGCGACAGGGCGCCCCGGCGGGGCGCCCTGTGGTTGCGTCCGACCGCTGCCGTGCGGTGGATCAGCTCTTCTTGCGGGACTTGTCGCCCACCATGACCAGGCCGGCGATCACCAGGAAGAGCACGATCGGCGCGGCGACGTACAGGCCCAGGGTCTCCAGGACGCTCAGGCCGGGGCCCGGGTCGTCGCCGTCGTCGCGGGTGAGCGCGAAGGCGGGGGACGACAGCAGCGTCATCAGCGCGACGCCCGCCGTCACGGTGCCGGCGCGCAGGGCGTTCTTGTTGGCCTTGGCGGCCTTCGCGGCCCGGCCGGTCTCGGTGCTCACTCGAACCTCGTTGCTCACATCGCCAACATAGCGGACGGGTGAACGGCCCGCGCGGCGGGGTGCCCCATCCCGGGGGCGGGCCCCGGCGCCGTCCCGGGGACGGGCCTCAGCGTCCGCCTCCCGCCCCGCCCCGCGCGGCCCCGGACAGATGCAGGGTGACGGGCCCGAGGTGCGGTTTCGCGCGGCTCGCGGTGATCCGGACCCGGACGTCACGCGCGGTCACCGGCTCGGGCAGCGCGAGGATGCGCCGGTGCCCGACGGTGGTACCCGAGGCGATCTTCCGCCAGCCGCCGCCCTCGTCCGTGCGGGCCTCGACGGTGAAGCCCTCCACACGCTGGCCCTTGCGGATGTCCTCGCCGAGGGCGATCCGGTCGAAGGTGTACGGGCCGGCGCCCTTGGCGCGCACATCGGTGCCGTAGACCGCGCGGACGGACCTGCCGAAGGCGGTCAGCTCCCGCACGTCCGCCGCGTCGATCCGGCCGTTCCTCGCCGGCGGGACGTTGAGCAGCAGCGAGGCGTTGCGTCCCACGCTCTTCTCGTACAGCTCCATCAGCTGCGCCGCCGTCTTGGGCCGCTCCTCGGGATGGTGGTACCAGCCGGGCCGGTTGGAGACGTCCGCCTCCGCCGGGTACCACTGGAGGTACTTCGTCGACGGGTCGAGGAGCCGCTCGCGGGAGCCGATGTCCGGGTCCGTGGAGTCGTTGGGCAGGCCGCCCGCGTGCACGGTCGACGGGTCGACGGTGTGCGGTGTCACGCTCCACTCCGTCTCCCGTGCGATGCCGTTCTCGTTGCCGACCCAGCGCACGCCCTGCGGGCCGCCGAAGACCGGGGTGTCGGGCGCCAGTTCGTGAATACCCCGGAAGATTTCCTTCCAGTTGTACTCCTGGGTGATCCCGGCGTCCCTCCACGGGTTCGCGCCGTCCAGCCACAGCTCGTCCAACGGGCCGTACTGCGTGACCAGTTCATAGACCTGGTCGAGGTAGTAGGCGTCGTAGTCGTTGACCTTCACCCGGAACCGGGGCAGCCGGCCGGCGGCGACATCGTCCGCGCGGTCGTCGCCCGGCACCAGCGTGGGGAAGGTCCGCATCCGCGGCTCGCTGCCGTTGCCGTAGCGGCCCCGCCCCTGCGGGGAACCGCCGTCCTCCAGCGCCGTCCGCTCGACCGTGGACAGCTGCTCCCCCGCCTCCTGCTTGGCCGCGATCCGCTCCAGCCACTTCTTGTGCCACGCGTGCGGCAGTTCGGCGCCGTCCGCCGGTGAGAGGTACACGCCCACCTTGAGCCCGGCCTTGCGGGCCGCACGGATGTACCGGCCGACGATGTCCCGCCCGTAGGGGCTGTTCGCCACCGAGTGTTCGGTGTACCGGGTGGGCCACAGGGCGAAGCCGTCGTGGTGCTTGGCGGTGAGCATGACCTGCTCGGCGCCGGCCGCCTTGTACGCCCGCATCCACTGGTCGAAATCGATGTGTTCCGGGTCGAACAAGGAGCGGTCCTCGGCGCCCGAACCCCACTCGCGGTTCGTGAAGGTGTTCATGCCGAAGTGCGTGAACGCCGTCACCTCGCGCTGCTGCCAGGCGTACTGGCCCTTCGTGGGCACGGTCTTGGCGGCCTTCTCGATGACACGGTCGGGGGTGTCGCAGGGCTCGATCCGCATCTGCGAGGCCGGGCGGACGGGGCCCGTGCACCGCTCCGCCCCGGAGGGGGGTGCGGTGGGGGCCGCCGTGGCCTGGAGGGGGAGCAGGGACGCCGCCGCTCCCACCGTGAGAGTGAGGAGGAGGCGTCCGCGGAGGTGTTTGCGGGGGTGCCTGCGGGGGTGCCTGCGGGGGTGTCTGCGGGGGGTGGGTGTCGCCATGGCTTCCAACTCCCTTGCCACACCGGGACCAGAGGTCGGATCTCTTGGTCGGCTTTCGGTATGGTGCCGGAAGTTGTGCCGTGCGTGGAAGGTATAGGTCCCACCTTTTATGGCTCGGGGTGGCGCCACAGCCCCCCGCTACAGGAGGCTCCGCCCCCCTCCGGGAGACCCCCGCTCCGAGGCGCCCCCATCCGCATGTCGGGCCTGTTCGGGAGACGGCGTCAGATCGCTGCCGGGTCCGTGCCGAAGGGGACGCCGGCCGGTTCACTGGTGAGGGGGGCCTCCGCCAGCGGGGGCTCGCTGGTCAGCGGGGCCAGGTCGATGAGCGGGGGCTCGCTGGTGAGGGGGGTGTCGGCACAGCCGCAGATGCACGAGCCGTCGAGTCCGGAGTCGGGGGCGGACACAGCGGACAGGTCTGCCGGCTCGTGCCCCTGTTTGGACAGCGCCCTCTGCTGCGGAAGCGGGGCGAGGGCGGACATCAGGAGTTCAGCGGACGCGGCCACGGGGGCCTCCGTTCGTTGAGGAAGGCGGACAGGGTCGCCATTACCCAGTAAGCCGACGCGCAGACGTGTCTAGCCCGGGAACGTGGCCCAGGTCACGTCCGGTTCCGCCAAAGATGTGGCGCCCGACGGCCGCGACGGCGAAGGAAGAACGGACGAACGGGCCCCCGCGCGACAGGTTTTCCGGTGGCCCGCACCCCCTTCCCGGCCGGAGCGGGGAGCGGCACGCGGCGGACGGGGCTCGTGCGAACTCCTAGAATGCGGAGGGCACATGACCCCTCACTCTCCGGAGTGAGGGGGCGCACGGACGAGCGGGACGGTGGGGGCACGGTCCTGTGGGGGAGGGATCAGCGGTGGCGACGACAGCGCGGGGCGAGGGTGTCCGTCCGCGGGGCGGCAGATGGCGGGCGGGGGCCGTCACGCTCACCGCGGCGCTCGTCTCGTCCTCCCTGCTGGGCACTTCCGTGGGGCAGGCGGCACCGGCGGCGCCGGACGACGGGACGGCCGGTGCCTCCGAGGACGACAGCGCACGGGCCGGGCTGCCGCCCGTGTGGCCCCGTCCGCAGACGATGAGCGCCCGGGGCGGCTTCGTCCCGGCGGGCAGGGAGGCCGTGCTCGTCGCGGACGAGGGGGCGGACGGTCCCGCCCTGGAGACGGTCCGTTCCGTGCTGCGCGCCGCCGGGGTGCGGGAGATCCGGGAGGAGACATCGGAGGGGAAGGCGGTCCGGGGCGGGCTGGTCGTGCGGGTGGGGCGCGCGTCCGCCGAGGGGGCGCTGCGGGAGCTGCGGGCTCCGGCGCGCGGCGAGCTGCCGGCGGGCGGCTACCGGCTCGCGGCGGGAGAGCTGCGGGGCCGGCCCACGGTCGCGCTCGACGGGGCCGACGGCGCGGGGCTCTTCCACGCCGCGCAGACGCTGCGCCGGCTCGTCACCGAGCGGCACGGCACCCGCGGCTTCCCCGGGGTGACCGTACGGGACTGGCCGGCCGCCGCCGTGCGCGGCGTCACGGAGGGGTTCTACGGCCGCCCCTGGACCCACCGGCAGCGCCTGGACCAGCTGGACTTCCTCGGCCGCACCAAGCAGAACCGCTACCTCTACGCACCGGGCGACGACCCCTTCCGGCAGACCCGCTGGCGCGACCCGTATCCGGCCGCCGAACGCGCCCGCTTCCGGGAGCTGGCGGAGCGGGCCCGGCGCAACCATGTGCAGCTGGGCTGGGCCGTCGCGCCGGGCCAGAGCCTGTGTTTCTCCTCGCGGGAGGACCGTGCGGCGCTGCTGCGCAAGCTGGACGCCATGTGGGCGCTGGGCGTACGCGTCTTCCAGCTGCGCTTCGAGGACGTCAGCTACAGCGAATGGCACTGCGGCGCCGACTCCGACGCCTACGGCTCGGGCCCCGAGGCCGCCGCCCGCGCCCAGGCGGAGCTGGCCGGTGCGGTCGCCCGGCACCTGGCGGAGCGGCACCCGGGCGCCGAGCCGCTGTCGGTGCTGCCGACGGAGTTCTACCAGCGGGGCGCCACCGCCTACCGTTCGGAGCTGGCGCGGAAGCTGGACGCGCGGATCGTCGTCGGCTGGAGCGGTGTCGGTGTCGTGCCGCGCACCGTCAGCGGGGCCGAACTGGAGGCCGCGCAGCGGGCGTTCGGCCGGAAGCAGCTGCTGATGACGGACAACTACCCGGTCAACGACTTCGCCGAGGACCGGATCTTCCTGGGCCCGTACCGGGGCCGCGCGCCGGAGGTGGCCACGGGCTCCGCCGGGGTGCTGGCCAACGCCATGGAACAGCCCGTCGCCTCACGCGTCGCGCTGTTCACCGCCGCCGACTTCGCCTGGAACCCGCACGGTTACCGTCCCGGGGACTCCTGGCGGGCCGCCGTCGACGAGGTCGCGGGCGACGGCGCGGGGCGCGGCACCCGCGCGGCCGTGCACGCGCTGGCCGCCAACGACGCCTCGTCCGTGCTGGACGGCACGGAGTCGGCCTATCTGCGGCCGCTGACCGACGCCTTCTGGAGCGCCTGGGACAGCGGCGAGGAGGACCGGCTCCGCGCGGCGGGCAAGCGGCTGCGTGCCGCCTTCACGACGATGCGGACCGCGCCCGACGAGGTGCCGGCCGAGCTCGCCGAGGAGGTCCGGCCCTGGCTGGAGCAGCTGGCGCGGCTCGGCGGCGCCGGGGAACACGCGGTCGACATGCTGCTGGCGCAGGCCCGGGGCGACGGCGCTGCGGCCTGGCGGTCCCGGCTGGAGGTGCGGCGGCTGCGGGACCGGAGCGCGCAGAGCGAGGCGACCGTCGGCCAGGGCGTGCTGAAGCGCTTCGCCGACCGGGCGCTGCGGCTGTCCGACGCCTTCGTCGGTGCCCGCACCTCACCGGCCGGGGGCGGCGCACCGGGCGGAAAGGGGGCGTCCGCCGGTGCGCCCACGGTGCGCGGTGTGCCGGACGCCGAGCCGGGGCATCCGCTCTCCCGCGTCGTCGACGGCGATCCGGACACGGCGTACCGGGCCGCGGGCGTCCCGGCGAGCGATCACCTCCTGCCCGACGCGCCGCCGATGCTGCGCCCGCCCTCCCGCCCGCAACCGGCCACGGAAGCGGACGGCCGGCCCGCGCTCACCGTGCGGCTGCCCCGGCCCCGGCCGCTGCGTGCGGTGACGGTGCTGACCGGGCCCGGCTCCGGTACCCGCGCCCGGGTGGAGGCGCACGTCCCCGGGGCCGGCTGGCGGCGGCTGGGTGCGCTCTCGCCGTCGGGGTGGACGCAGCTGGACGCGGGCGCGCACCGTGTGCCGCGCGCCGACGCGGTGCGCCTGGTGTGGGCGCGGGGCACCGAGCCGCCGGTGGTGCACGAGGTGATCCCGTGGTACGGCGACACCCCCGCGGTCTCGCTGTCCCCGGCCCGCACCGTCCTCGACGCCGAGGTCGGCGGCGAGCCCGTCCGTACGCATGTGCGGCTGACCAGCAACCGGCAGCGCGACACCCACGGCGAGTTCACGGCCCGGGCCCCGCGCGGCTTCACCGTGGACACGCCCGCGCACACCACGGTGCGGCGCGGCAGCAGCCTGGAGGTGCCGCTGCGGATCACCGCGGACGCCTCGGTACGGCCGGGCAGCCACCGGATCCCCGTCTCCTTCGGCGGGCAGCAGCGCACGCTGACGGTCCGCGCCCACCCGCGCACCGGCGGCCCCGATCTGGCCCGCACCGGCCGGGCCCGTTCCTCGGCGGACGAGACGGGCGACTTCCCCGCCGCCGCGGTCGCCGACGGCCGGCGCTCCACCCGCTGGTCCTCGCCGGCCGGCGACGGCCACTGGGTGCAGATCGAACTGGCCGAACGGGCGCGCGTGGGCAAGGTGGTGCTGCACTGGCAGGAGGCCCACGCGTCCCGCTACCGCGTCCAGGTCTCCCCCGACGGCAGGCGCTGGCGTACCGCGGCGAGGGTGCGGGACGGGCGCGGCGGCCGGGAGACGGTCCGCATGGACGCGCCGCGCGACACCCGCTTCGTCCGCGTCCAGGGGGACGAGCGGGCCGACGCCCGGTACGGGATCTCGCTGTGGTCGATGGAGATCTACGCGGTGGAGGGCGGGGACGCGGCGCGCTGAGCCTCCGGCGCCGGCGCTGAGCCTGGGTCGTCCGCCGCGGGCGCGCCGCCGAGCCGCAGCTCGTGCCGCGCCCCGGCCGGACGACGCCGTGGCGGCGCGTCCCGGGGACGCGCCGCCACGGACGACAAAGCCCGGATCTCAGGCAGAGGCTCTGCCGTCGATCCGGGCGAGGTCGTCGTCCGCACCATATGGCTGGAGGTAGGGCAGCCAGCGCGGGTCCCGATGGCCCGTGCCGATGATGCGCCAGGCCAGTCCGGACGGCGGCGCGGGTTGATGCCGCAACCTCCAGCCCAGCTCGGCGACCTGACGGTCGGCCTTGACGTGGTTGCAGCGGCGGCAGGCCGCCACGACGTTGTCCCAGGCGTGCGCCCCTCCCCGGCTGCGCGGGATGACGTGGTCGACGCTGGTTGCGACGCCACCGCAGTACGCGCACCGGCCGCCGTCCCGGGCGAACAGCGCCCGCCGGGTGAGCGGGACGGCCCCGCGGAACGGCACGCGGACGAAGCGCTTGAGACGGACGACGCTCGGGGCGGGTATCACACGGGTCGCGCTGTGCATCAGGGCGCCGGAATCCTCGAGGCTGACGGCCTTTTCGTTGAGCACGAGGATGAGCGCGCGGCGGAGCGGTACGACGCCGAGCGGCTCGTACGACGCGTTGAGGACCAGAACATGCGGCACGGTGCCTCCTTGTACGTCGGCGGCGCGTGGCTCGCGCCGGGACGATCTCCCCTCAGTGTGTCCCGGCGTGTGCTCCCTTCGCCACCACGACCGGGCAACCCACCGAATGTGTTGTCAACCACACCGCGCGTCCGCCCCCCGCGCGGGGATTTCCGGCCGAACTCTCCCTCACCGGGCAGCGCCTGCACCGCTGTGCACATCCTGCGAACCGGCACCAACTGTGAAGGCTCTGCGCCGTTAGTGTGGTCGCGGCTTCCGGGGACTGCCCCACGGATGTGATTCACACGGAAGGTCACCCCTGTGTACTGGCTGCTCAGCGCTTCTCCCTCACCCGAACCGGAGGGGCCCCGGGCTCCCCGCTCGCTGGAGGACGCCCAGGAGTCGGCGGGCGAGGCCGCCGGATGGCTCCAGGACAACTGGCAGGACTGGCTCGCCACGGGGCTGCGCATCTTCTTCATCTGCGCCGTCGCCGTGGTCCTGCGCTATGTCATACGGCGGGCCATCACCAAGCTGATAGCGCGCATGAACCGGCGCTCGGAGGTCGCCGACAGCGGCAACGCGCTGCGCGGCATGCTCGTCAACGGGGAGCGCAGAAGGCAGCGCTCGCAGGCGATCGGCTCGATCCTGCGCAGCGTCGCCTCGTTCGTCATCCTCGGCACCGCCGCGCTGACGGTGCTGTCGGGGCTCGGCATCAACCTGGCGCCGCTGCTGGCGAGCGCCGGAGTCGCGGGCGTAGCACTCGGGTTCGGCGCCCGCAACCTGGTGATGGACGTCCTCGCGGGCATGTTCATCCTGCTGGAGGACCAGTACGGCGTCGGGGACCGGGTCGACGTCGGGGAGGCGTCCGGCGTGGTCATGGAGATCGGGCTGCGGGTGACGCAGCTGCGCGGCGACGGCGGGGGCATCTGGTACATCCGCAACGGCGAGATCAAGCGCGTCGCCAATCTGAGCCAGGGCTGGTCGACGGCGCTGGTCGATGTGCAGGTACGGGCCGACGAGGACCTCGACGAGGTGCGCGCGGCCGTCGTCGAGGCGGGCGACGCCATGAGCAAGGACAGCCCGTGGGACGAGGTCCTGTGGGGCCCGGTGGAACTGCTCGGGCTGGACGAGGTCACCCTGGACTCCATGCGGCTGCGGGTCTCGGCCAAGACCATGCCCGGCAAGAGCCTGGGCACCGAACGGGAGCTGCGCTGGCGGATCAAGAAGGCCCTGGACGGCCGCGGCATCCGCATCGTCGACGAACAGTCCCTCGCCCTGGAGAGCGGCCGGGGCGCGGTCGATCTCGGCAAGGGCGACGCGGCGGGCCCCCGGGTACCGGGACCGCGCTGAGGCACACACCCGGCCCGGCGGCGGTGCACCGCTGTGGAGACCGCGCACCCGGTGACCGGTTCCCGCGTCCGCCGCCCGCTGTCCGGTCGCACGGGCCGGGCGGCGGGGAGACGTGAAGATCGCGCCGGTGGACGGGTGTTGGCCCGGCCGCCCGGACCGGGGGGGGGCGGGGGTGTCCGGCCGCGGCGCTCCCGCGGTACGGCGTCCGCCGCCCGGTGTGCGTCACCCCCCGCTGCCGGGCCGTGTCATCACCGCCGTGCGCGCTGTCCGGTCCGCCAACTCCGGGGTTTCCGGGCCCCGTTGGGCACCCGGCCGCCGCTCCGGTCTCCCGGACGGTGCGACGGTGCGCCGATGTTCAGGACGAACCGCCGCTGCCGGTGACCGCCGCGTCGGTGTCCCAGGTTCTCCGATGTCCCCGATCTCCCCGGTGTCCCCGGAGATCGGCGAGGAGGTCGTCGAGGGCGGCGCCGAGGGCTTCGGAGTTGGCCGGGGTGAACCATGTGGCGCGGACGCGTTCGTTGTTGCCGTTCGGGGTCTCGTGGTCGGCCGCGAGCCGGTGCAGGGAACGGGTCCCGTCACCGAGCGCACGGCCGACCCCCTGGAAGAGGCCGCGCACATAGCGGTCCGCGTCCTCGGGGGCGACACCGTTACCGACAGCCCACGAGGTGAGACGGGCGAGGTACGCGTAGTGGGCGGTCAGCGTGCCCGTCAGCGCGGAGAAGACGTCGAACGCCGCCTCGTCCGCGACCGGCAGCACCCCGCCCAGGCGCTCGAAGAGCGGGT
This sequence comes from Streptomyces cacaoi, assembly GCF_006539165.1. Lineage (GTDB taxonomy): Bacteria > Actinomycetota > Actinomycetes > Streptomycetales > Streptomycetaceae > Streptomyces > Streptomyces cacaoi. The sequence continues at coordinate 22,208 of NZ_BJMM01000017.1, forward strand.
CGACCGCCGGGTGCGACGGGTACGTCACCGTGACGGCGCGGCGTTCCCGTACGGCGGGCAGCGGGATCGCCCGTACCAGCGGGGCGTCGGTGGCCAGCAGCCGGCGCAGCTCGTCGAGGCCGACGCCGGCCATCACATCGACCACCGGCTTGCCGGCGTCCACCCGCAGGCCCGCGAGCGCCTCGTGCCGGTCCTGGCGGCGCACGGCGACGATCACCAGGTCGGAGCGGTCCACCACCTGCTGGTTGTCGGCGCACACCCGCACGCTGTCGAAGCGCTCGGACAGCTCCGCGACCGCGCCGGCTCCGCGCGGGGAGAGGAACACCTCCGGCAGGGTGCCGTCCCCCTCGCACAGGCCCTGCACGAGGGCCCGGCCGATCTCGCCCACTCCGATGATGCCGATGCGTTGCACTGCGACGTCCTCCTGGGTGCGTGGCGGTGGTGACCGGCCGGACCGCGTCGACGACGCGGCCCGGACAGCGCGGGAAACCCGGCGCGACCGGCGCTGCCGGCCTTACTGGCGTTACCGGCGTAACACCTGACGCCAGTAACATGCGGCTGACTCAACCATGGAAGAGGTGACCGGTCAAGTGCAGTTCGACAGTCACGTGATGCTGCGGCTCGACGAGGCCGTGGCCGTCGTCAACGCGCTGACCAGCGGAGAAGCCCGCGGCAGACCCTTTGAGGCACCGAGCGGCGACGGCCTTCCCGGGGCGATCGCCACGGCCCTGCCGTTCGTGCGGGCCGACGGGATGGACTCCGACCAGGCCGCCTGTCTCGTGCGCACCGCGGAAGAGCTGCGCCGGGCCTTCGAGGCGGTCTGCGCCGGCCGTCCCGACGACGCGGTGACCACCGTCAACTCCCTGCTGCTGGCCACCGGCGCCCGGCCGTACCTCCACCGCGACCCGGGCGAGCCCGTGCGGCTGCACTTCCACGGCGCGGACGACTCCCCCGCCGTCAGCGCCGCCGCCAGCTGTGCCACCGGACTGGCGCTCGCCCTGGGCGGCGACCTCTCCGACCGCCTGGGGGTCTGCCGGGCCGCCCGCTGCGACCGCGTCTACGTCGACACGTCCCGCAACGCGGCCCGGCAGTTCTGCTCGACGGCGTGCCAGAGCCGCACCAAGGCGGCGGCGTTCCGCGCCCGGCGGCAGGAAGCGGACTCGTGACGCCCGGCGGTCCGGGGCCGGTCGGAGCGGGCCCGGTCGGCGCGGGGTCCGGGGTGCGGACAGCGAGCGGCCCCGGGCCGCGCCGGTGAGGCGGCGGCCCGGGGCCGGGAAGGCCGGGTCAGCCCCGGTGGAGCGTGATCGTCGTCCAGGCGCCCACGTGCACCCGGTCGCCCTCCTTGAGGGGCACCGGGACATAGGGCTGGATCGGGTCCTCGGCGCCGTTGATCGTGGTGCCGTTCGTGGAGTCCTGGTCGACGACGGACCAGCTGCCGTCGGGCTGCTGGACGAGCACCGCGTGCTGGTGCGAGACGCCCGGGTCCTCCGGCGGGCGGCCCAGATCGATGTCCGGGGCCTCGCCCGTGGAGGCGCGGCGCCGGCCGATCGTCACCTGGTGCCCGTTCAGCGGGAGCTGCTGCTCGGGCGAGTACGCGGGCAGGTTGAGCCCGGCGGCCTCCGGGCCGCTGCGGTGCATCATCGCCGCGAAGTACTCACGGTCCGGCGCGACGACCGCCATCCAGGGCCCGCCGCCCTGCTGACCCGGCTGGCCCGGCTGCCGGCCGGGAGCGCCCTGCGGATCCGGCTGACCGGGCTGGCCGTGCTGGCCGGGTTGACCGGGTTGTCCGGGTTGACCGGGGGATCCCTGCGGCGGCTGGCCGGGCTGACCCGGCTGCGGGAAACCGCCCTGCTGACCGGGCTGGCCGGGCGGGCCGGGCGGGAAGTCCCCCTGGTGACCGGGCTGACCGGGCTGCGGGAAGTCGCCCTGGTGACCGGGCTGGCCGGGCTGGCCGGGCTGGCCGGGCTGCTGGAAGTCGGCCTGCGGGGCCGGCGGGCCCTGCGGCGCGTGGTCGCCCGGGCCGGGCGCGCCCGGGTAGCCGGGCGGCACCGTCGGATCGCCGCCGGGGAAGCCGGGGGCTCCGCCGTCCGGGCCGGGCGGCGGGCCCGGCTGCGGGGGCTGCGGCGGGCCGGCCTCGGGGCCCTGCCCGGGCATCGGCGGGGCGCCGGGACCGCCCTGCTGCTGCGCGGGCGCACCGGGGTGCACGGGCGCGCTCGGCGGGGACAGCTCCCAGTCCCCGGCGGGCCCCGCGGGCTGCGCACCGGCCGGGCCGCCCGGCTGCTCGTCGCCGAACGGGCCGAGCGGCTCGGCGGGCCGGTTGATCTCGGACGGGCGGGAGCGGTCGTAGTCGAACCGGCCCTGGCCCGGCTGCGGCGGGCCCTGGCCCGGGCCCGGGAACGACGGCGGGGGCGGCGGGCCCTGCGGCTCCTGGCCGGGGAACCCGCCCGGAGCACCGGCACCGGGAGCGCCGGGGCCGCCCGCGCCTCCGCCGCCGCCCGCGGGCGGCGGCGGAGCGTAGGAGGTCGGCGTGTGCGTGAGGAAGTTGTAGCGGCACTCCTCGCAGAACGGCGCCTGTGCCTCGCGCGGCGTACCGCACTGCGGGCACAGCTCGGCGCGGTCCTGGCCCGGGCCCTGGCCGGGGGCGGGCGTTCCGGGCCCCGGGTAGCCGTAGCCGTGGCCGGGTCCCTCGGGGGCCTGGGGGCCGCCGGGGCCGGGGTAGCCGTAGCCGGGCGCCGCGGGAGCGCCGGGGCCGCCGGACGCGGGCGGGGCACCGGGGGCGGGCGGGGCACCGGGGGCGGACGGGCCGGACGGACCGGACGGACCGGACGGACCGGGGTAGCCGTAGCCGCCGCCGGGGGCCGGCGGGGGCGGGGGCGGAGGCGGCGGGGCGCCGCCGGGCGCCGGGGGAGGCGGTGGTGGCGGCGGGGCGGCACCGGCGGGCGGGGCGGACGCACCGGTCATGCGGTGCCCGCACACCTCGCACCAGTCGTCGGCCGCCGACTGGTGACCGTTCGGGCAAGTCGGCATGGTGAGTGCCTCCCCCTCAGTGCTCCTGCTGTGTTCCTGGACGTGTTGTGGACGGCGGACGACCGGGGCGCCGGACGGCGCGGATCACGCCCGGCGCCGGCGGCACCCTCGGCGTCGGCGCCATCCGTCAGCGAGGCGCGCACACCGCAGGTACCGGAGTACCCGATCCGGCCCGGCGGCGCCGTGCGCTGAGTCACTTCGGCGGCCCCCGGTGGGGCGCCGTCGTCACTTCTTGACGCGCACGGTCTTGGTGGACCGCGTCTCCAGTGTCATCTCGTCGGCCTCGGCGACCTTGGCTTTCAGTCGAACAGTACCCGCAGCAGCGTCCACCACGTCCACCACCTTCGAAAGCAGTTTCGCCGTATCGGCGTTCCCGGAGGCGCTGGCGAGCTGGACGGCTCGGCCCAGCCGGGCGGTCGCGCCGCGCTCGTCCCCGGACTTTCTCATGTCCAGTCCGTCCTGAATCGCCTGGGCCAGCTCGGCCTGGCCCGTGTAGTGCGCGACCTGCGGATTGATGGCCGTGGTGGCGACCATGTCGTCCGTCCACACCGCCCGGATCAGGCCCTGCGACAGGGTCCGGCCGGTGGCGTCGCCGGGCTCCGGCAGGACGAGGGAGACCCGGGCCGCGAGCATCTCCTGGCCGACGTCGGCCGCCGGCACCTCCACACAGACGTGGTAGTCGCGCGACTCGTCCCCCCAGGACCCCGTCGGGTAGTCGCCGGCGCGCGGGCCGGTCTCGGTGCGGCGGCCGGTGAGGTCCTCGACGGTCGGCGCGACCTGTTTGACGAAGCGGATCCGCGCGCCCTGCGGCGTCCACAGGCGCAGCGCCACGTCCGCGACCTCCTTGCCCATGGCGGTCTCCATCATCTGTGTGAAGTCCGCCGCGAGCCCGCCCGGGTCGGCCACGATGTCGGCCGTGCCCAGCAGCGCGGAGGCGATGCCGGTGACCTCCTTGACCTCCCAGTCGGTGCCCACACCCCGGGCGTCGCAGGTGAAGCGGCCGGCGCAGGCGTCGAGGGCGGCACGCAGCTCGTGCGGCTCCTCGTGCTCGTTGCGGCCGTCGGTGAGCAGGATGCCGTGCCGGATGGCGGCGCCCGAGCCGCCGAGCAGCTGGTCGGCCAGGCGCAGCCAGGTGCCGATGGCGGTGCCGCCGGAGGGCCGCAGCCCGCGCAGCGCCTCCTTGGCCTCGTCGCGGGTGCCGGCGTCGGCGACGGCCAGCCGGCCGCCGCCGGGGTAGATCTCGCGGGCCTGGTGGGTGCCGGCGACGACGGCGAAGGACACGCCCTCGGAGAGCGTGTCGATGGCGGCCGCCGTCGCCTCCCGGGCGTTGCGCATCTTGGTCGGCGGGTAGTCCATCGAGCCCGAGCAGTCGACCATGATCACGACCGCGGCGTCGGGCCCGCCCGCGCCCGCGGCCAGCGGCAGCCCCCCGGAGGTTCCGCCTCCGGTCGCGGTGACGGTGACGATCGCGTTCACCTCGCCCGCGCCCTGGGTCAGATACTCGTTCTGGTACACGTCGACCGAGAAACGTGGCGCGTTCGACTTGGAGAAATTGGCCATCTGTTCCGCTCCTGCTCTCGCGTGACGAAGGCGAAGGGGCGGGCGGAAGGTGCGCGGCGCGCGGTGCTTCCCCCGGCGGTCTCCCGTGCTGCTCCCACGGGAGGCCCCGAGGGCCTCCGGGACCCCGGGAATTCCCGCGCCCCCTCGACACCCTCCGGGATCCCCCGTCTTCCCCCGTGGTCCCCCCGGACCCCCGTGTTACTGCGGCTTCCCTTGCTTGCCGTGTCCTCCCTTGCTCCCGTGCTTCCTTGCTTACTTGCTTCCTTGTTCCCTTGTCCCCTTGTCCCGTTGTTCCGTTGTCTTCCCTGCTGTTCTTCCCGTCTCCTCACGACTCGCCCGACGCGCTCCGCTGACGGCTCGCTCCGCTTATCCGGCGTGTTCCGCCCCGCCGGTCCCGTCCGCCCCGGCAGCCCCGTCGACGCGGGCAGCGCCCGCGGCGCCGTCGGTCTGCTGCGGCGCCGCTGCCGGGCCCGGGAAGGGGACGACCGCCACGGTCACGTTGTCGTGGCCGCCGCCGTCCAGGGCGTAGCCGACCAGGTGCTGCGCGGCCATCAGCGGCCGGGACAGCGCGGCTTCGGGTACGGCCGCCGCCATGTCCTGGGCCGATTCGGCGTAGTTCCACAGGCCGTCGGTGCACACCACGACGACGCCCGGGCCGTGCGGCGCGAACGTCGCGGTGTGCGGGTCGAGTTCGTAGGAGTCGGCGCCGAGCCAGCCGGTGATGGCGTGCGCCCGGGCGTCGGCGTACGCCTCGGCCTCGTTCATCAGCCCGGCGGCGACCATCTGCGCCGCCCAGGAGTCGTCCTCGGTCAGCCGGGACGGCTGCTCCGTCCGGTCGTGCGGCACCCAGTAGGCCCGGCTGTCGCCGACCCAGCCGACGGTGAGCATCCCCTCCCCGGCGAGCGCGCCGACGATGGTGCACGCCGGGGCGTTGCGCGCCGGGTCCGGCGGGGTGTCGGCGGCGAGTTCGTCGACGGCCTCGGAGGCGGCGACGAGCGCCTCGTGCATGGCGTCCCGCGGTCCGCTGCCGCGCGGCACGGCCAGCGCCAGCGCGTCCCGGGCCGCCCGGGCCGCCACCGCCGACGCCTCGTCGGGCCGGGTGGCCGAGGAGACGCCGTCGCAGACGACGGCGATGGTCACCGGGGCGCCCTCGCCGGTGCGGGCCTCGGCCACCGCGTAGAAGTCCTCGTTGCGGTGGTGGCGCAGACCGCGGTCGCTGGCCGCCGCCACGGTCTCCAGCGCCGTCTCCATGTGGTCCCGTTCCCGCGGCTGCTTGTGGCCGCAGTGCTCGCAGTACCCGTCGTCGTCGATGGCGCCGGTGCCGCAGGCCACGCACCGCGGCCACAGCGGCTCCGGCCCGCTGAGCGGTGCGCTGACCGACTCCTCGACGGTGCCGTCCGAGTGTTCGGGGTGGGGCGCGGCGGGCTCGTCGTGGACGGTACGCGGATCGCGCGGTGCGGCCTGCGGCTCCCGGCGCGGGTCGCGCGGCGGCCCGGACGGCGCACCGGCCGTACCGGCCGTACCGGCTGTCCCCGCCGTGTCCGCCGTACCGGCCGTGCCCGCCGTACCGGCTGCACCGGTCGCCGGGGCCTGCTGCGGTACGGGCGCCGCGGCGGGTGCCAGCGGGAAGTCCTCCTGCGGTGCGGCGGGGTCCGCTCCCCGGCCCTGCTGCCCGGCCCCGCCAGGGGACGCGGCCGGGGACGGGGACGCGGGCGCCTCGGTGCCGGAGGCGGGGGCCGCGCCGTCCTGCCGGGGCCGCGCGCCGTTCACGGGTCCGCCGGACGGCGGGGGCGTACCGTCGAAGGCCGCCGCGGCGGCGCGTGCCGCGTGCAGGTCGGTGCCGCAGGCGCCGCAGAAGCGGTCGCCCTCCTCCACCGGCTCCTCACACCGGGGGCAGGCGGACATCTGGTCGAGCTGAGGCATGGTCACACCCACGTCCTGGGGCGGAAGCGGTTGGCGCGTTCCACCAGTTCGATCCTCTCGGTGCCGGTCTGTGCGAGCCGGGCGAGCAGCCGGCAGGAGCGTTCCAGGCCGAAGCGCAGCCCCTCCTCGGTGAGCGGGCTGTCCAGCAGCTGCCTGCCCGGGGGCGGGCCGCCGCCGGCTGCCGTGGACGCCTGGGGCGCCTGTGCTGCCGGGAACGCCGGTGACGCCGGGGACGGGGCGCCGCACAGCACCCAGTCGAGCGCGCTGCCGAGCACCTCGCAGGTCAGCTCCGCACGGCGCACCGCGTCGAGTCCAGCATGCCGTAGTCCCTCGACCTGCTGTGCCGCGGCCTCCAGGTCGGCCAGCAGCGGCTCGTGCGGGGAGCGCTGCCGCAGCCGGGCGCGGACGGCCGCGACCCGGGCCGCCGTCCAGTGGCTGGAGGTCTCCGGCACCGACTCCAGCGCGGCGACCGCGCCGGCCCGGTCGCCGGTGGCCAGCCGGACCCGGGCGAGCCCGAACGCGGCGGACACATGGGACGGGTCGGTCGTCCAGACGAGGCGGTAGTACTCGGCCGCGTTGTCGAGCTGGTCGAGCACCTCGGCGCAGATGCCCAGGGCCAGCTTGGGCGCGATCTCACCCGGAAAGGCGTCGTAGACGGCGTCGAAGGAGAGCGCGGCGGTCTCCCGGTCCCCGGTGACGAGCGCGTACAGGCCGCGGTACCACACCACCCGCCAGTCCTCGCTGTGCCGGGCCTCCAGTCCGTCCAGCGCCTCGGCGGCGGTGCGGGCCTGTGCGCAGATGTCGCTGTCGACGGTCTCCAGGTGGGCGCGCAGGGCACGCAGACGCAGTTCGAGCGAGTCGGCGGGGGCACCGGCGAGCGCGGCGATCAGATCGCCGGGCGCCGCGGCCAGCAGCCCGGCGAGGAACCCCGCGTTGGGGTCGGACGGGTCGACGCGCGGCACGGGCAGCGCGAGCGCGGCCGGGCGGGGCTGCGCGGGCACGAGCGCCACGGGTGCGGCGGACGCGCCGGGCGCGCCGGGCGAGCCGGAGGCGACGGGTGTGCCGGGCGCCGGGGTGGCCGGTGGCGCGGGCGGGGCCGCCGGGCGGGCGGGGACGGCGGACGAAGGCCCGGTGGCGGAAGCAGGCCCGGTGGTGGGCGAAGGCCCGGTGGAGGGCGAGGGCCCGGTGGACGGGGTGGACGGCGCGGCGGACGGAGTGGACGCGGCGGATACGGGAACCGAGCCGGAGGTGTGCTGCGCGGGCAGGGCGCCGGCCGTGGGCGAAGTGCCGGGCTGCGGGGGCGGGTTGGTCGGAGTGGGCAGGGTGGACGGGGTGGTCGGAGTGGACGGGGTGGCGGCTCCCGGTTGGGCGGGGACGGCCGGGAGAGGTGTCGAGAAGCGGGCGGTGCGGGCACGGCGGCGGCCGAGCAGGCCGCGTGCGGCGTCCGGGTCGCGGGCGCCCAGCTGGGAGAACTCGCCGGATGCCGGGGCCAGCAACTCGGTGTCCACGACGCGCAGTTCCGGGCCGAACAGGGTGGAGACGGCGGGGCGGGGCCGTCCCGTGCGCAGGGCGACGACCTCCCGCAGCACGCCGAGCAGTTGGTCGGCCATCTCCTCGGCGGAGGCGAACCGGCGGCGAGGATCGGGGTCGGTCGCGCGCACCAGGAAACGGTAGAACGACTCGTACCTCTGGAAGACCTCGATATTGCCGGGCTCGGGGAGGCTGTCGGCGTAGACGTTGGTGTAGCCCTGGAAGTCGAAGGTGAGGACGGCCAGGGTGCGGGCCACCGTGTACAGGTCGGAGGCCACCGAGGGGCCCTCCTCGGCGACTTCGGGCGCCTGGTAGCCGACGGTGCCGTAGATGGCACTGTCGTCGTCGTCCATGCGGCGCACCGCGCCCATGTCGATCAGCTTGAGCTGGTCGTCCTGCTGTATCGCGTTGTCGACCTTGAAGTCGCAGTACAGCAGGTTGCGGCTGTGCAGATGGCCGAGTGCCTCCAGCGCCTCGATGCCGTAGGCGCAGGCCACTTCGACGGGCAGCGGATCGCGGCGGCCCTCGGGGGTGCGCCGCTCGTTGGCCAGTTGCTTGAGGGACTTGCCGCCGACGTACTCCATGACGATGTAGCCGTCGAGGCTGCCGGTGCGCTGGTCGAGGTGCTCGACGAAGTTGTAGATGCGCACGATGTTGGAGTGCTCGATCTCGGCGAGGAACCGGCGTTCGGCGATCGCCGCCGCCATGGCGTCCTCGTCGCCGGTGTCCAGCAGGCCCTTGAGCACCACCCACCGGTCGGAGACGGCGCGGTCCACCGCCAGATACACCCAGCCCAGCCCGCCGTGCGCCAGACAGCCGGCCACCTCGTACTGGCCGTGCACGATGTCGCCCGGTTTCAGCTTCGGTACGAACGAGTACGGGTGCCCGCACTTGGTGCAGAAGCCCTCGGTGCGGCCGGCGCGCCCGCCGCGGGAGCGGCCGACGGGCGCGCCGCAGCCGCCGCTGCTGCAAAAACGCTTCCGCTCGGGCACCTCCGGGTTGTCCAGGACGACCGTCGCGGGATCGGCGCGAGGCACCTCGGGCATCTGCACCAGCCCGGCGCCGAGCCGGCCGCGGCTGGAACTCTTCGCCGACGAACTGCCGCTGCGCACCGACACCGAGCGGGAAGCGGAACCGGAGAGCGTGCGCGAGAGCCGTCCGGAGACGGAGCGGTGCGAGGAGCGGGAGCGGGACGAGGTGCCCTGCGAGGTGGAACCGGAACGCAGCGAGGACGAGGGCCCGCTGTCGTTCCCTCGACTCCCCCGGCTCCCCCGACTCCCCCGGCTGTCCCGGCCCGCGCTGGTGAGGCCCGTGGGCGTGGCGCCCAGCAGGCCGCCCGGCGCCACCACGGGCGCCAGCCCGCAGTTGTCGCAGTACAGCTCGCCGCCGCCCATGTCCTCGTAGCTGCCCTCGCACTGGGGCCGCTGGCACGGCTGTGCCGAATGTGCCGCCGCGCTCGCCTGCTCGCTCACTTCTCCCCCATGCTCATCGTTCCGCCGGCCGGCCGCCGTGCTGCTGCGGCCGCAGGCTCTCCTGCGCGGCCTGCTGGTAGCGCAGCACCGCCTCCTCGGCGGCACGCAGATCGCACGGCGCGCTCCACAGCATCCGGCGGGCCGCGTCGTAGCGCTCCATCAGGATGCGGTCCTCGGCCAGCCCGTGCCGGGCGACCTTCGCCTTGTACGCGTCCAGCCGGCCGCGCAGCTCGGCGCGGACCGCCAGCGGCGCCGTGACGGCCGACAACTGGGCGCGGGCGCGCTCCAGTTCGTCCTCGGCGCTCTTCTCCAGGCTCTCCAGCAGCGGCGACAGCCGGTTCCACTGGGCGTGTCTGCGGTAGTCGGCGGCCGTGCTCAACTGCTCGTGCAGCTGTGTCGGCGGTCCGCTGACGGCCGGCACCTCGTAGGCCGCGATCTTCGCCAGGACCTCGCCGCGTGCGGTGCGCGCCTCGGCCAGGGTGCGGTCGGCGCGGGAGAGCAGATCGCGCAGCTTCATCAGCCGCTGTTCGGCGTCCTGCCGGACGCCCAGCACGGCGTCGATCTCGCGGCGCACCTCCTCCAGCGCGCGGGCCGCGGCGTCGTAGCGCGCGGTGTCGGGCCGTCCGCTGCCGGGGGCGCCGCTGCCGCCGGTGGCCGACCAGAAGGCGAGCGGGTCGGTGAGCACCTGGGCGCGCAGCGCCGTCAACTCCGCCGTGGTGCGCTCCAGATCGTCGCCCGCCGGGTGCTCCCCGGGGCGCACGCCCACGGAGTGCGCCAACGAGCGGACGCGCTGGAGTTCGGCGGCGAGCATGTCGATCCGGGCGGGCAGCGCCGACCACACCGAGTCGGCCGCCGCGACCACGTCCAGGGCCTGCGCGTACCACTCGTTCATCCGCTCGACGAGCCCGCCGAGGGTGACCTCCTCGGCGAGCCGGGCGCCGCCGGCCAGCGGGGCGCCCTCGGCTCCCGCGGCGGCGACGGCGCCGCCGGAGACGGTGACCGTGCCGCGCAGCAGTCGGGTCAGCTCGGCCAGGTCGTCACGGCTGGGCCAGCGGCGTCGGCCGCGCAGCTCGTGCGCGGTGCGCAGGGTGCGGGTGTAGGTCTCGAAGCCGTTCCACAGCAGGGTGATGGCCGCCTCGGCGCGCGCCCAGCGGTGCGCCGTGGTGCCGGTCAGCTCGGCGCCCTCCAGCAGCCGGCGCCCGGCGTGGTCCTGGAGCGCCAGCAAGGAAGCCTCGACCGCCTCGTGCTCGGCGTCCAGCCGCTCCAGCGCACGGTCGGCCTCCTCCCTGCTCATGACCCCGGAGGTGGGTCCCGCGGGCCCCATCGATCACCTCGCTGTCTCTCGCTGCCGTCAGTCGCTGTAGCGCGCCTTCGGCGGTGCCGGTTCCTTCCCGTCCTTCGTATCCATGTTGTCCGCCAGCCACTCCTTGTAGGACTCCCGCCAGCCGTCCTTGCGGTAGTCCTCCAGCACCTTGTTCACCCGGCGCACCAGGTCGTCGGCGTCGGGGTGCATCGCCACACCGTACGGCTCCACCGTCTGCGGTGTGCCGACGAGTTCGACGGAGGGGTCCTGCGCCGCCTGCCCGGCCGCCAGCGCGTTGTCGGTGACGACGGCGTCGGCCTCGCCCAGTTGGAGACGCACCAGGCAGTCGAGCTGGTTCGGGACGACGACCGGTTTCGCACCCAGGGCGCGGAAGCGGTCGGAGGTCATCATCGTCTCGGCCATCGAACCGGACGCGTAGCAGATGCGCCGGCCGTTCATCGACGAGTCGAAGCCCTTGACATCGGAGTCCTCCGGCGCCAGCAGCTGTTGGCCGGCCTCGAAGTAGGCGGTGGAGAAGGCGACGTCCCGCTTGCGCTCGCAGGTGATCGTCACCGCGCGCACCACCATGTCGACGTCCCGGTGTTCGATGGCCTCGAAGCGCTTGTTGGTGGGGATCGTCTTGTAGGTGATCTTGTCGGGCCCGTCGTCGCCGAGGATGTCGCGTGCGATGGCCTTGACGAGGTCGATGTCGAAGCCCTGGATGCTGCCGTCGGTCGGGTCGCGGAACCCCCACAGATAGCTGTTCTGGTCGACGCCGACGACGAGCTTCCCGCGCTTCTTGATCGCGCGGACGGTCTTCCCCGAACCGCCGTCCGCTCTCAGGCTCGCGTCCGGGCTCTTGCCGTCCGCGCACTTCTCCGGCTCGGGAGCGCCGGGCCGGAAGTCCTGTGCGGGCGCGGCCGCACGGGCGCCCGCGGGGCGTGCCGAAGCCGCGTGCGCCGTGCCGGACGCCTCGTGCGCGCCCGTCCCGCCGTGCCGGGCCTCGGACGCCGGGACCACGGCCGCGGCGACGGCGGCGGCGAGCGCCGCCGTGCCCAGGACGGCCCGTCGGCGGCGGCGCGTCCCGGTGCGCGGCCGGGCGCCCGGCGCCGGAGCGCCCGCCCGCTCGTCCGCCTCCGGAGGCCGGTGCCCTGCCGCTGTCATGTGCTCTCCCCTCGTGCGCCGTCGGCCCCCGGCACCGCTCCCGGCCGGCCTCACCGGTACTCCCCGATCCTGCGGCCGACGCCGGCGAGCGCCGCGACAGCGCCCAGCACGGCCAGGACCAGCGCGCCGGCCGGCAGCGCCACCAGCCAGGAGCGCGCCCCGTCGGCGGCCTCCTCGAACTGCTGCTGCTCGTGCGCCACCGCCTTCTCCAGCGCCCGGTCGGCCTTCCGGAAGCTCACATCCGTGCTGCCCTCGGCGCCGATGACGCGTTCGACCGCGCCGTCGTAGTTGCCGCCGTCGTCCTCGGCGCGCGCCGCCGTGTGCCGCTGCTGCCAGGTGACGACGGCCCCGCGGGCGGAGCGGACGGCGCTCCTGCCCTCCGCGTCGTCGGCGGCCGTCAACGCGTCGTGGAGCTTTCCGCCCTCGGCGGCCCGGCCGCCGGCGACGGCCTCCATCTGCTGGGTGTAGCTGCTCTCGTAGGCGGCGCCGCCGCCGCGCGCGACCAGCGTCATGTTCTCGAAGCCGCGCGCCTGGAGCGCCCCGATCCACGCCTCGTTGAGCGCGTGCAGCGAGCGTGCGCCCTTCTCCTGCGCGTCGTCCATGCCCGAGCGGACCAGTGCCTGGCCCGCGCCCAGCCACACCACGGAGGCCAGACACGCGGCGGTCGCGCCCAGCAGGCCCGGGCTGAACACCCGGTTGGTGCGCCGGAAGTGGCGGCGCTGCGCCCAGCCGAGCGCGCCCAGCGCCACCAGGCCCACGGCGAGCGCCGGGTAGGGCCAGGCGGTGGTGTCGGCGTCGTCGCGGCCGAGCCGCTTGTTCTGCTCCGAGTACAGCTTCTTCGCCGCCGGCAGCAGTTCGTCCCGCATCTTCTGGTTGGCGTGCCGCAGATAGGCGCCGCCCAGCGGCAGGCCCTGCCGGTTGTTGGCGCGCGCCGTCTCCACCAGACCGGTGTAGACGGGCAGTTCCCGGTTGAGGTCGGTGATCTGCCGGCGGGCGCTGCCCGAACCGCCGGAGTTGGCGGCGGCCTTGGCCAGCAGCCCGGACGCCTCGGCGATGTCCTTCTCGTAGTCCTCGCGGACCTCGGGGCGCTCCGTGTCACCGGCGTCTGCCGCCAGGAAGCCGCTGGAGGCCGCCGTGTCGGCGTGCGCCAGCGAACGGTAGATGCGCGCCGCGTCCGCGCTCAGCGGCTGACTGCTGCCGCGCACGGCGTCCGCCGCCGCGACGCGGTCGGCGGCCTGCCAGGCGGTGACCGCGCCGGAGAGCACCAGCAGCGCCGCCAGCACCGCGCCGATCGCCCGCAGCCTGCCCGGCTCGGTGGTGGCCGCCGCGCGCAGCCGCTCCAGCGCCGGGCGGAGGGAGTCCCGCGCGCCGCCCCGGCCCGGCGGCTGCCCGGGGTCCGGGGCCGCACCGCCGGCCGCCGGGGCCGGTGGTGGGGCGGTGGGTGGTGGCGCGGTCGGCTGTGTCACTGCTCGGGACCTCCCCCTCGATTCCCTCTGTCCTCCCGGCCGCCGGGCCGTCCCGGCGCCCCCCCGGCCAGCAGTATGGCCGCCGGCCCCCGCCGCCACAGCCCATCGGGCGGGATCTTGTTCGGATCGCGACCGAGACGCCCCGCCCGGAGCCCGGCCGACGGCCCCCGAACAGAACGGACGGTGGAATTCCGGGTGTTCGGGCCGCACGCCCGCCGTCCCCCGTGCACTGTCCGGCCACCGGGCCGGACGGCACGGGAGAGGCCGCGTTCCTGCCCTCCCTCACGCCCCGGGAGCCACCGCGGTTCCCTCCCCGCTGCCGCCGCCCGCCGCCGGCCGCCCCAGCGGCCAGGTGTGCGGCCCGTCCGGATCGTCCAGCCAGGCCCACTGGCGTCCGCCCGCCGAGACCGCCACCCCGAACCGCTCCCGGCCCGGACGGCCCGCGGCCTGCCACAGTGCGAACAGCTCCCGCCGACCGGGGCCGTGCCCGTCGCTGTCGCTGTCGCTGTTGCCGTGCCCGGCCCCGCTCCCGTGTCCGGGCCTGTTCCCGTGCCCGGGCTCGTGTCCGCTCGCCAGGCCGGGCCCTGTCGCGGGTTCCGGCCTCCCGTCCGGTCCCCGGGCCGGAACCGCCCCGGCCAGGGCCAGCAGGAAGTCGAAGTCACCGGCGGGGCCCGGGGTCCCGGCGGTGCCGGGGCCCTCGGCGTCCCGGGGGTGTCCGGGTCCGGGGCCGGGCACGGCGCCGCCGCGCAGCGGGACAAAGCAGGCCGGTACCGGCGCGAACCGGCCGCAGGCGCGTCCGCCCTCCGCCACCCGCAGCGCCAGCAGGCCGGTGGCCAGCGGGGTGAGGATCAGCCCGCCGGGCACGGTCTGTTCGATCCACGGCGGGGGGACGAGCGGTACCGCGCAGGTGGCGATGATCCGGTCGTAGGGCGCCCGGGCGCGGCAGCCGAGGAAGCCGTCGCCGGTGACGACGTGCGGGCGGCGGCCGGCGGCGGCGAGATGGCGGCGGGCCGCCTCGGTGATGACCGGGTCGACGTCGACGGTGGTCACCCGGCCGTCGCCGAGCCGGTGGCCGAGCAGGGCCGCGTTGTAGCCGGTGCCGGTGCCGATCTCCAGGACGCGGGGGCCGGCACCGCCGTGGTGGCGGGCGCCGCCGCCCGCGTCCCCGATCCGCAGGGACTCCAGCATCCGCGCCATCAGCGAGGGCCGGCTGCTGGAGGAGAGCAGTTCGCCGTCGCGCAGCCGGGTCGCCAGGGGCCGGTCGGAGGCGACGCCCTCGGCCCAGCGGGCCCGCCGGCGCGGATCGCGGTCGTCGCGCCAGAGCCGTTCGTGGCCGCCGCCGGGCGCCGGCGCGTAGAAGAACGGGACGAACGCCGCACGCGGAACCCGTGCGAACGCGGCGTGCCAGGCCGGGTCGCGCAGCCCGCCGGCGGCCCGGACCCGTTCGACGAGCCGCTCGGTGAGCGCGAGCGCGTCCCCGGCGTCCAGGGGCGGCCCGGGCTGTGCGGCCATGCTCCCAATGTGCGGGTGATCCGACGTCCGCGCGAGGCCGGAAGGTGACCTTCCCTCATTAGCGTCCCGGCCATGTCAGCGATGTCAGCGACGTCAGGGACGTCAGCACCGCCGCAGTACGCCATAGCGGCCGAGGGGCTGCGCAAACGGTACGGGGAGACGCGGGCGGCCGACGGGGTCTCGTTCGAGGTGGAGAACGGCGAGTTCTACGGCATCCTCGGGCCGAACGGCGCCGGCAAGACCACCACCATGGAGCTGGTCGAGGGTCTGCGCGAGCCCGACGAGGGCCGCGCCACGCTGCTGGGCATCCCCTCGTGGCCGCGGAAACCGGCGCTGCTGCGGCGGATCGGCGTCCAGTTGCAGGCGTCGTCGTTCTTCGAGCGGCTGACGGCCCACGAGCAGATCCACACCTTCGCCGCCCTCTACGACGTGCCGCCCGACCGGGCCGACGCGATGCTGGAGACCGTCGGGCTGACCGAGAAGGCCGGCACCCGCGAGGACCGGCTCTCCGGCGGGCAGGCCCAGCGGCTGTCGATCGCCTGCGCCCTGGTGCACGACCCGGAGCTGGTGTTCCTGGACGAGCCGACCACCGGCCTGGACCCGCAGGCGCGGCGCAATCTGTGGGATCTGCTGCGGCACATCAACGGCGAGGGCCGCACCGTCGTGCTCACCACGCACTCCATGGACGAAGCGGAGGCGCTGTGCGACCGGGTCGCCGTCATGGACCACGGCCGGGTGCTGAAGGTGGGGGCGCCGCGGGCGCTGATGGCCGAGGCCGGGGTGGACAACCTGGAGGACGTCTTCCTCCAGCTCACGGGGCGGGAGTACCGGGAATGAGCACGACGGAGGCGCGGCGGGCGCGCAGGACGCGGGCGTTCGCCAGCCTGTCGCTGGCCATGACACGGGGGCTGCTGCGGGACCGGGCCGCCGTGTTCTTCACGCTGCTGTTCCCGCTGATGTTCCTGCTGCTGTTCGGTGCGCTGTTCAAGGACGACAGCTCCGAACCGGCGCATCTGGTGCAGGTCGGCGACGTGAAGATGCTCGACTCCCTGCCGGAGGGCGAGCGGGCCGGGCTGCGCGAGGTACTGGAGATCACCAAGACGGACGGTTCGCGCGCGGCCCGCGACGAGGCGCTGGAGAAGCTCCGCAAGGGCGACACCGACGCCGTCGTCCACCAGGGCGACGGCCCGGGCGCGCTGGTGCTGCGGTTCTCGGCCGCCGACCAGGTGCGCTCGGCCACGATCCGCGGCGTGCTGGACTCGGTCGTCCAGCACGCCAACCAGCGGGCCACCGGACAGCCGCCCGCCTACCGGCTCACCGCGGGCCAGGTCGAGGACGAGTCGACCAAGCCGATCCAGTTCCTCACGCCGGGCCTGCTGGGCTGGGCCGTGGCGATGAGCGGGGTCTTCGGCTCGGCGTTCAACCTGGTCAGCTGGCGCAGGAAACGGCTGCTGCGGCGGCTGTGGCTGGCCCCCGTCGGCGCCGGCTCGGTGATCGGCGCCCGGGTCGGTGTGACGCTCGCCACGGCGATGGTGCAGACGGCGCTGTTCCTCGGCGTCGCCGTCACCCCGTACTACGGGCTCCGGCTGAGCGGCAGCTGGTGGCTGTGCGTGCCGCTGGTGCTGTGCGGGACGCTGGCGTTCCTGTCCATCGGGCTGCTGGTGGGTTCCTTCGCGAAGACCGAGGAGTCCGCCAACGGCCTCTCCCAGATCGTCATCCTGCCGATGGCGTTCCTGTCCGGCTCGTTCTTCCCGCTGGAGGCGGCCCCGCAGTGGGTCCGCACCGTCAGCGAGTTCCTGCCGCTGAAGCATCTGGCGACGGCCATGCAGGACGTGCTCAGCCGTGGCGAGGGCTGGGGCGCGGCGCTGCCCGTGATGGGCGGGCTGCTGGCCTTCGCCGCCGTGATGACGCTCATCGCCTCCCGGCTCTTCCGCTGGGACGCCGCGTGAGCGGGCCACGGGCAGGACGCGGGGCGTAGGCCGGAAGGAGTACGCGGCCGGCCCGGGATGTCCTGCCCCGGCTTCTGCCACCATGGACGGGTGATGGAGATTCCGCGCGGCACCTTGGAGACGCAGACCTTCTACGAGCAGGCCGGCGGCGAGGAGACGTTCCGCCGCCTGGCCCGCCGCTTCTACGAGGGAGTGGCCGAGGACCCGCTGCTGCGGCCGATGTACCCCGAGGAGGACCTCGGCCCCGCCGAGGAGCGGCTCGCGCTGTTCCTCATGCAGTACTGGGGCGGGCCGCGCACCTACAGCGAGCAGCGCGGCCACCCGCGGCTGCGGATGCGGCACGCCCCGTTCACCGTGAACCGGGCCGCGCACGACGCCTGGCTGCGGCACATGCGCGACGCCGTCGACAGCTTGGAACTTCCCGCTCCGCTTGAGAAGAAGCTGTGGGACTACCTCGTTTACGCCGCCGGGTCTATGGTCAACTCCGCGGACTGAGCGAACGGCTGTACCCACCCGCCGCACACCGCCACGGCGGACGTGTGCCCGCACGGACGGCCCCGGCCGCCCGGCAGCCGCCCGGCCGCCCCGGCAGCCCGGCAGCAACGGGGGACCCGGACCCGCTCGGTACCGCACCACGCCCCACGCCCATCCGCGGGGCGACACCGTGAACACCGGCCCGGCGCCGCGGCCCGCCCGCGCGCCGACCCGCACACGGTGCACGGAACGGACACACGGGCAGGGGGGCTCGGAGCGTGACGCGGTTCATACTGTCGCGGATGCGCGCGCACCGGCTGCTCGTGTCCGCCGCACTGCTGTCCGTCGTCCTGGCCACCTGCCTGCTGGCGGCGCTCACCGCCTTCTCCACCGCACTCGGTGACGCCGGGCTGCGCCGCGCCCTGGAACGCGCCCCCGGCCGCACCGTCCTCGACATCCGCTCCGACGTCACCGCCCGGCAGGCCGGCCGCACCGACGACGCCGTGCGCCGCGCCGCACACGACGCCTACGGCGGGCTGCCCGTCACCGTGCGGGGCACCCTCGGCTCCGCCGCCTACGCGCTGCCCCGCTCCCTCCACCCGCGCGGCACCCCCGCGCAGGACGCCCAGGGCGCGCCCGGCGGACAGGCGGACGACCCCGACCTGACACGGTTCGCCTCCCTGGACCGCTCCCAGGTGCGGATGGTCGACGGCACCTGGCCCCGGGCAGCGCGCGGCTCCGCGTCCGCGCCCCGCGTCCAGGCCGCCGTCGAACAACGGGCCGCCACCCGGCTCGGCCTGGAGCCCGGCGACACCTTCCGCGTCCGCAGCAGACTCGACGGGCCGCCCGATGTGCACGTCACCGTCACCGGCATCTGGGCGCCCCGCTCGGCCGGCTCGCCCTACTGGCGGCTCGACCCGCTGCGCGGCAAAGGCATCGCCGCGCTCGACTACACCACCTACGGCCCCCTCACCGTCCCCGCCGCCTCGTTCGCCGACGGCCCCGGCGGTACCGGGCCGCTCCCGCCCGCCGAGGCCCGCTGGCAGGCCCGCGCCGACCTGTCGTCGGTGACCGCGGCCGACCTCGGCCGGCTGCGCACCACGGTGCGCGACTCCACCAAGGCACTCGGCTCCCTCGCCGACGCCCCGCACACCACCGCCACCAGCGAACTGCCCGGCCTCCTCGACGAGCTGGAACGGTCCCTGCTCGTCACCCGCTCCACACTGCTGGTCGCCGCGCTGCAACTGGCCCTCCTCACCGGGGTGTGCCTGCTGCTCGTCGCCCGGCTCCTGTGGTCCGAACGCGCCGGTGAGGACGCCCTGTTGCGGGCCCGCGGCGCCTCGGCCCGCCGCGTCGCCGCCCTCGCCGCCGCCGAAGCGCTGCTGCTGGCCCTGCCCGCCGCCGTCGCCGCACCGCTGCTCGCCGGGCCCGCCGTCCGGCTGCTCACCGCCTACGGGCCGCTCGCCCGCGCCGGCGTCGAACCCGTCACCGGGCTGCCGCCCGGCAGCCGCTGGGCCGCCGCCGGCGCCGCGCTCGGCTGCGCCCTGCTGCTCCTCCTGCCCGCCCTGCGCCGCCGCGCCACCGAGGACGGGCCCGCGCACCGGCCCGTCCGCACCTCCCCGCGGGCCTTCGCGCGCGGCCGGCGCACCGCCGCGACCGTGCTGCGCGGCGGCGCCGACCTCGCCCTGGTGGCGCTCGCCGGCGTCGCCTACTGGCAGCTGCGGCAGCGCGCCGACGGCGCCGGCGTCCTCGCCGACGAGGCCGGCGGCACCCTCGGCATCGACCCCGTGCTGGTGGCGGCGCCCGCGCTGGCGCTGCTGGCCGGTGCCGTCCTCGTGCTGCGGGTGCTGCCGGCGGCCGCCCGGCTCGGCGAACGGCTCGCCGCCCGCGGCCGCGGCCTCGCCGGCGCCCTCGCCGGCTGGCAGCTGGCCCGCCGCCCGCTGCGCGGCGCCGGACCCGCGCTGCTGCTCGTCCTCGCCGTCGCCACCGGCGTGTTCGCCCTCGGCCAGGGCGCCGGCTGGGACCGCTCGCAGGACGACCAGGCCGACTTCCGCACCGGGGCCGACCTGTCCGTCTCCGGCGCGGGCACACCCCCGCTCGCCCAGGGCGGCCTGTTCGACTCCGTGCCGGGCATCGCCGCCACCGCGCCCGTCGCCCGCACCGACTACCCCGTCGAGGGCGGCCGCAGCGTGCAGGTCCTCGCCACCGACACCCGGCAGGCCCGGCCCGGACTGCCCCTGCTGCGCGAGGACCTGAGCCCGCGCCCGCTGCCGGAGCTGCTGCGCCCCCTCGCCGGCCCGGACGCCGGGACGTCCCGCACCGCCGGCATCCGGCTGCCCGCGGACGCCCGCGAACTCCGGCTGCGCCTGCGGCTGTCCGACGTCACCGAGCACGGGGACGGCGCCTCCGACGGCGGAGACGACCACGACGGCAAGGGCAGCGACGGCAGCGGTTCGCGGGGCGAGGGTTCCGGCTCCGGCTCCGGTTCCGGTGGGGACGCCGCCGGTGAAGGCGGGGGCGACGGCGAGGAGGAGGCCACGCTCCTCCTCACCGTCGAGGACCGCTACGGCGTGCCCTACCGGCTCCTGCTCGGCGACATCCCCGCCGACGGCCGCGCCCACAGCGTGCACACCGCACTCGCCCGCTCCGGCGGCACCCCCGCCGGGCCGCTGCGCCTCACCCGGCTCGCCCTGTCCTGGAACGCCCCCACCCACGACCGGGAACGGCAGCTCACCGTCGAACGCCTCACCACCACCGGGCCGCACGGCACCCGCACCGTCCACGCCCCGCACGCCGACCGCTGGAAGACCCGGCTGCGCACCGTCGACCCCGGCGGCACCCTCGGCAGCGGCGGCCACGCCGACCCCACCGCCCGGCCCGCCCGCACCGCCACCGGCGACACCGCGCTCACCTTCCGGCACACCACCGGCTCCGCACCGCCGCCGATCCCCTACAAGACCGAGCCGGCCCTCGTCACCGCCGAGGCCACAGCGCCCGGCGCCGCCGGAGTCGCCGCCACCGGCGACGCGCCGCTGCCCGCCCTCGCCACCGACGCCTATCTGCGCACCCACGACGCCCACGTCGGCGACACCGCCACCGCCCAGATATCCGGCGAGGACCTCACCGTCCGCATCACCGGCTCCGTCCGCGCCCTGCCCACCGTCCGCTCCGGCGACGCCGGCGACCGACCCGGCGCCGGCGCCCTGATGTTCGACCTCGCCGCACTCGACCGGGTGCTCGCCGACCGCGACGGCACCCTCCTCGAACCCCGCACCTGGTGGGTCGCCACCCGCGACGGCGCCACCGCGCACGTCGCCCGCGCCCTGCGCGACCAACCCGCCCTCGGCGCCGTCCACGTCCGCGACGAGACCGCCGACGCCCTGCACACCGACCCGCTCGGCGCCGGCCCCCGCAGCGCCCTGAGCGCCGTCGCCGTCGCCGCCGCCGTCCTCGCCGCCACCGGCTTCGCCGTCAGCACCGCCGCAGCCGCCCGGACACGCGCCCGCGAACACGCCGTGCTCCGCGCCCTGGGCACCTCACGCCGACGCCTCACCCGGGCCCTCGTCGCCGAACAGGGCCTCCTCATCGGGCTGTCCGCCGTGCTCGGCCTCGCCCTCGGCGCCCTGATCACCCACCTGTTCGTGCCGCTCGTCACCCTCACCGCGCAGGCCCGGCCGCCCGTCCCCACCCTCCTCGTCGACCTGCCGGCCGGGCCGCTGGCCGCCCTCCTCGCCGCCACCCTCGCCGTGCCGCTGCTCGCCGTCGCCACCACCGCCACCGCGCTGCGCCGCACCGACCCGGTCACCGCCCTGCGCACGGAACGCGGAGAGTGAACCCGCCATGAAGCCCACCCCCGGCGCCCGCACCCCCGCGGACACGACCACCACCGCCGCCACCGGCACCACCGGCCCCCGCAGCACCGACGGCACCGACGGCGCCGGCAGCAGGTCGCGGACCCGGCGCGCCGACCGCTGGCTGCGGCCCCGGCTGCGCGCCGACGCCGGCCGCACCTGGCTGCTGGCCGCCCTCGTCCTCGTCACCGTCTTCACCGCCGCCGCGCTGCCCCGCCTCGCCGACACCACCGCCGACCACGCCCTGCGCGCCACCCTCGACGACATCCGGCCCGCCCAGCGCGCCCTCTCCGCCACCGCCACCGCCGCACCCCAGGACGCCGCACCCGACGTCCTGCGCGACCTCGTACGCCCCGGCACCGTCCACCGCGCCGGAAAAGCCTTCCACGACGCCGTCCCCGCACCTCTCACCCCCGACCGCGCCCCCGCCGCCCACGGCGTCCACAACGCCACCCCCGCCGAGGCCACCGACCCCGGACTGCCCCGGCCCAGCCGCGATCTGCCGCCCCGCGCCACCCTCAGCACCCAATCCGGCCTCGACCGCGCCACCCGGCTCGTCTCCGGACACCGCCCCCGCGCCACCGTCCACGGCCCCCAGGGCCACCGGCGCCTCCAGGCCGCCCTCACCGAGGACACCGCCCGGCGCATGAAACTCGGCGTCGGCGACACCTTCCACCTGCCCGGCCCCGCCGGCACCACCACCGTCGAGATCACCGGCATCCTCGCCCCCCGCGGCAGCAGCACCCACCTGCGCGACAGCGTCTACTGGAACGCCGAGGAGAGCACCCGCCGCCCCGCCCTCGTCACCGTCCCGCCCGAACCCGGCGGCGGCGCACCCAAGCACTACTGGCACTTCACCGCGTTCCTCCACCCCGACGCCTCCCGCGCCCTCATCGAACTCCCCGACGGCGCCGAACTCTTCTTCCACCAGCCCCTCGACACCGGCCGCCTCGCCGGCCACCAGGCAGCCGACGCCGCCGACGGCCTCGCCGCCCTCACCTCCGGCGCCCCCGCCGCCCGCCTCCAGCAGCACGCCGGCGTCGGCGCCCTCACCCTCGACCCCGACCTGCGCGAAACCCTCGCCGGCTTCCAGAAGGAACACGCCGCCGTCCAGCCGCTGCTGCTCATCTCCGGCCTCGGACTGGCCACCACCGCGCTCGCCGTGCTGCTCCTCGCCGGCGTCCTCACCGCCGAACGCAGCCGCGACGAACACGTCCTGCTGCGCGCCCGCGGCGCCTCACTCGCCGGACTCACCGCACTCCTCACCGCACGCGCCGCCGCCGTCGCCCTCCCCGCCGCCGCCGTCGCCACCGCCCTCGCCCTCACCCTCACCGACGGCACCCGCACCGGCCCCGCCCTCACCGCCGCCGCGGCAGCCACCGCCGTCGCCGTCCTCGCCCTGCCGCTGCGCGCCGCCCTCACCCACCGCCGCGTGCAGACCACCGCCGCACGCACCGACCTCACCCGCACCCGGCCGAGCCGGCGCCGCACCGTCCTCGAACTCACCGGCCTCGCCGTCCTCGCCACCGCCGTCCTCGCCCTGCGCCGGAACGGCAGCGACGACGGCAACGCCCTCGCCGCGCTCTCCCCCGTCCTGCTCGCCCTCGCCTGCGCCGTCCTCCTGCTGCGCTGCTACCCCCTGCCGCTGCGCCTCGCAGCCCGGCTCGCCGCACGCGGCCGCGGCCCCGTCGCCTTCCTCGGCCTCGCCCGCGCCGCCCGCGCCCCCTCCCCCGCCACCGTCGCCCCCACGCTCGTCGCGCTCCTCGTCGCCCTCACCGTCGCCGGATTCGGCGGCAGCGTCCTCACCGGCATCCACGACGGCCGCGACCGGGCCGCGCTCGCCGCCGTCGGCGCCGACGCCCGCTTCGAAGCACCCGACGCCGAAGACCTCCTGCCGCAACTCGCCCGCCGCACCGCACACGCACCCGGCGTCACCCACACCACCACCCTGCGCGTCCACGACGACGCCGAACTCCCCGGCGTCACCGACCACCTCACCGTCGCCCTCGTCGACGCCCCCGCCTACGCCCGCCTCGCCCGACGCAACCACCAAGGCGCCTTCCCCGCCGACGCGTTGACCGTCCCCCGCGGCACCCCCGCGGGACGGCCCCTGCCCGCCCTCGCCTCCCGGGGCCTCGCCCGCGCCCTGCACGGCGGCCACGCCGAACTCGCCCTGCCCGGCCTGGAACTGCCCGTGCGGGCCGCCGTCACCCGCGACGACACCCCCGCCGTCCGCGACGGCGCCTTCCTCGTCCTCTCCCGCGAAGCCGTCGCCCGCGCCCGCCCCGACACCCGCGGCACCGCGCTCCTCGCCCCCAACACCCTCCTCGCCGACGGCGACCCCGACCCCGCCGCCCTCCACCGCATCCACGACAAGGCCGGGCCGCACGCCGACACCCGCGTCCTGCTCACCCTCCGCTCCGAGGAACGCGCCCGCTACGCCGACACCGTCCTCCAGCACGGAGCCGAACGGCTCTGCACCGCCGCCACCCTCGGCGCCGCCGGCTACGCCGCCCTCGCCGTCCTCCTCACCCTCCTGCACGCCGTGCCCGAACGCCGCGCCCTCCTCGTCCGGCTGAGCACCCTCGGCCTGCCCCGCCGCCACGGCCAAGGGCTCCTGCTGTGGGAAAGCCTCCCCCTCTACGCCCTCACCGCCGCCGCCGGCGCCCTCACCGGCCTCGCCGCCGTACCCCTCCTCGGGCCCGGCATCGACCTCACCGCGCTCGCCGGAACCCCCGACACCTTCCCCGCGCACGTCACCGCCGACCCCGCCTCCCTCACCCTCCCGCCGCTCGCCCTCCTCGGGCTCGCCACCGCCGGGCTCCTCCTCCAGGCCCGGCTCACCACCCGCGCCGCCAACCGCCCCACCGCAGAACTCCGCACCGAGCACCAGGAGACCCGATGAGCCGGCACACCACACCCGGGCCGCCACCCGCCACCGCCACCCTCGCCGACCTCGAACGCCGCGCCGCCGACCGCGCCGCGCCCCGCCACCACGACGACGACGCCCTCATCGTCTGCGACCGGCTCGTACGCATCTTCAGCGCCGAAGGCGTCGAGGTCCAAGCGCTCCAAGGACTCGACCTGCTCGTGCGGCGAGGCGAACTCACCGCCATCGTCGGCGCGTCCGGCAGCGGCAAATCCACCCTCCTGACGATCCTCGCCGGCCTCGACACCCCCTCCGCCGGCAGCGCCACCGTCGCCGGCTACGACCTGCTCGCCATGGACGCCCGCACCCGGCTGCGCTACCGCCGCGAAACCGTCGGCTTCATCTGGCAGCGCACCTCGCACAACCTGCTGCCCTACCTCAGCGCCGTCCAGAACGTCGCCCTCCCCATGAAGCTGCGCGGCCGGGGCGGGCCCGTACGCGGCCGCGACCGCACCCGGCGCGCCCTCGAACTCCTCGACCTGCTCGGCATCGCCGACCGCCGCGACCACCGGCCCGACCAGCTCTCCGGCGGCGAACAACAGCGCGTCGCCATCGCCGTCGCCCTCGCCAACAATCCCTCCGTCGTCTTCGCCGACGAGCCCACCGGCGAACTCGACAGCACCACCGCCGCCGACGTCTTCGCCGCGCTGCGGCACGCCAACGCCGAACTCGGCACCACCATCCTCGTCGTCACCCACGACAACTCCGTCGCCGGCCAGGTCAGCCGCACCGTCTCCATCCGCGACGGACGCACCAGCACCGAGACGCTGCGCAGCACCGCACACGACGAACAGGGCAAGACCTCCACCGTCAGCCGCGAATACACCACCATCGACCGCTCCGGCCGCCTCCAACTCCCCACGGAGTTCACCCGCCCCCTCGACATCCGCGACCGCGTCCTGCTGGAACTCCGCCCCGACCACATCGAGGTCCGCCCGGGCCAGGACGCGGACACCCCGGACTCCCCCCGGGACGACGCAGCGGACAGCACCCGGGACGACGCCGCGGACGGCACCCGGGACGACGCCCCTGAGGACACTACGGACGACACCCCGGACAAGGACTGACCCCCGCCGCGGGCCCCCGACACCCGCCGGACCCCACGGTGTTCGCCCCGCACGGGCAGCACACCGCCACGGCGGAGCACAGGCCAATGGGCCAACAGGCCAACGGACGAGCAGGCGAACAGACCAACAGGCGGAAAACGGCGGCTGGTTGGGGGCAGCACGGCGGCGGCCAGGCGAAGAGGCGGACAGCACCGACCGGGCGGAGAGCGGCGGCGGAAACAGCTGTGGCGGCCCCGCCGCGTCGTACACGCGGCGGGGCCGCCACCTGGGCCAGGGGCGAAACCGGGTACGGGCGAGGGCCGGATCATCCACCGGCACACGGCACACCGCCGACGTGCCCGCTCAGACGGCATGACGCCCGACAGGCACGACGCCCAGACAGGCATGCCGCGCAGACAGGCATGCCGCCCGACAGGTACGGCACCCGGACAGGCACGACGCCCGGGGACGAGCGTGCGGGACGCCCGGACGGGCGCGCCCGCTCAGACAGGCGTGACGCTCAGCCCGCCGCCCGAGCCGCCGCCGGGCCGCCGTACCACCACGGAGCCGTAGGCCGTCCGCAGCCGCAGCCACGCCCCGGTACGGGTCAGCGAAGCCGCGCCCGCACCGCGCAGAAAACCGAGCGCGTGGGCGGCGTGCGCGGCGCGCAGCGGCAGCCCCGTGCGCCCCAGGGGGCGCGACCAGATCTCCTCCGCGAGCGCGTCGAGCGTCCCCCGTTCCCGCTGCTGCGGCGGCAGCTTCTCCGCGCGCTCCTTGAACTCGCCGATCGCCGCCGCCGCCACTGACATCACGGCATCCACCGGCACGGTGCCGAACTCCTCCCAGCCGCCGCGCGGCGGCAGCAGCCCCGCCCAGGACGGGCCGGTCACCGCCGCCGGCACCCCGACGGCCTCGTGCTGCTCGTCCACCCGTTCCAGCAGCTCACCGGCGGAGACCGTGACATCCAGCTCCACCGGTTCCAGCAGCCGGCCGGTGCGCACCGCCAGCACCTCGAACCGCACCGGCTTCGCGAACACCCCGGCCACGCCGCCGGCCGACCGGATCCGGACGGCCGCGTTCTTCTCCCAGCGCACCAGCCGGCCGAGGAAGGCGGCGAGACCCGCCGCCTCCCCCGGGTCCGCGAAGACCAGCCGCTCAGCCGTGCTGGCTGTCATCGAAATAGCCCTCCAGGAAGGAGCGTTCCGCCGCCGTCAGCCGCCGCGGGTACTGCTCGTCGAAGTCGTACGGCACGACGACCGTCGACGCCCGCACATACGGGCCGGCCGCCCCCTCGGTGTCCTTCACCTCGTAGGCGAAGGTCACCGAGGCGGCGCTGAGCTTGGTCACCCACAGCTCGACCACCACCGGATCCGGCTGGTGCACCAGCGGACGCAGATAGTCGATCTCGTGCCGTGCGACGACGGTGCCGCCCGTGAACGCCTCCGGCGCGGCCCGCCGCGCCACGCCGGCCAGGAAGTCGATCCGCGCCTCCTCCAGATAACGGAGGTAGACCGCGTTGTTGACGTGCCCGAAGGCGTCCATGTCCGACCAGCGCAGCGGGCAACGGTAACTGTGCCGCACGCCGTCAGCTCCGGGTGAGCTTCTTGTAGGTGGCCCGGTGCGGACGCGCCGCGTCCGGCCCCAGCCGCTCGATCTTGTTCTTCTCGTACGACTCGAAGTTGCCCTCGAACCAGAACCACTTGCTGTCGCCCTCGTAGGCGAGGATGTGCGTGGCCACCCGGTCCAGGAACCAGCGGTCGTGGGAGACGACGACGGCGCAGCCGGGGAAGTCCAGCAGCGCGTTCTCCAGCGACGACAGCGTCTCGACGTCCAGGTCGTTCGTCGGCTCGTCGAGCAGCAGCAGGTTGCCGCCCTGCTTGAGGGTGAGCGCCAGGTTCAGCCGGTTGCGCTCACCACCGGAGAGCACACCGGCCGGCTTCTGCTGGTCGGGGCCCTTGAAACCGAACGCGCTCACATAGGCGCGCGACGGCATCTCCACCTGGCCGACGTTGATGTAGTCCAGCTCGTCGGAGACGACCGCCCACAGCGTCTTCTTCGGGTCGATGTTCTCCCGCGCCTGGTCCACGTAGGAGATCTTGACCGTCTCACCGACCTTGATGCTGCCGTCGTCGGGCTGCTCCAGGCCCTGGATCATCTTGAACAGCGTCGTCTTACCCGCACCGTTCGGGCCGATCACGCCGACGATGCCGTTCCGCGGCAGCGAGAACGACAGATCGTCGATGAGGACCTTCTCGCCGAACGCCTTGTGCAGATGCTCCACCTCGACGACGACATTGCCCAGCCGCGGCCCCGGCGGGATCTGGATCTCCTCGAAGTCCAGCTTCCGCGTCTTCTCCGCCTCGGCGGCCATCTCCTCGTAACGCGTCAGCCGCGCCCGGGACTTGGCCTGCCGCCCCTTGGCGTTGGAGCGGACCCACTCCAACTCCTCCTTGAGGCGCTTCTGCCGCTTGGCGTCCTTCTGGCCCTCGACCTTCAGACGGGACTGCTTCTTCTCCAGGTAGGTGGAGTAGTTGCCCTCGTAGCCGATGGCGCGGCCACGGTCCAGCTCCATGATCCAGCCGGCCACGTTGTCCAGGAAGTAGCGGTCGTGGGTGATGGCCACGACGGTGCCCGGGTACTTCGCCAGGTGCTGCTCCAGCCACTGCACGGACTCGGCGTCCAGGTGGTTGGTGGGCTCGTCCAGCAGCAGCAGATCGGGCTGCTCCAGCAGCAGCTTGCACAGCGCGACCCGGCGCTTCTCACCACCGGAGAGGTTGACGACGGGCCAGTCGCCGGGCGGGCAGCCCAGCGCGTCCATGGCCTGCTCCAGCTGCGCGTCGAGATCCCAGGCGTTGAGATGGTCGAGCTGCTCCTGGAGCTTGCCCATCTCCTCCATCAGCTCGTCGGTGTAGTCGGTCGCCATCTGCTCGGCGATCTCGTTGTACCGGTCGACCTTCTGCTTGGTCTCCGCCACACCGTCCTGGACGTTCTCCAGCACGGTCTTCGACTCGTCCAGCGGCGGCTCCTGGAGCAGGATGCCCACGCTGTAACCGGGGGTGAGCATGGCCTCACCGTTCGAGGGCTGCTCCAGCCCGGCCATGATCTTCAGGACGGTGGACTTGCCCGCACCGTTCGGGCCCACGACACCGATCTTCGCGCCGGGCAGGAAGCTCAGGGTGACGTCGTCGAGGATCACCTTGTCGCCGTGCGCCTTGCGCGCTTTGCGCATGGTGTAGATGTACTCAGCCAAGAGAAACCGTCCGGCAGTCAGTAGGTATTCGCACGCGGTACGCCCGCCACGAACCGCGCACCTGTCACACGGCAGCACCGCGGAGTGGAAGGGCGGCTACACCGAGCGACACAGCGCGGCTCACTGCGGGCGTACCGCGTCTGGGCATACTCAACCCATCTTGCCGCACGGGGGGTCCGGGCCGGAAACGGGATCCCCTTCCCCCTCCCCTCCCCACCCCTCCCACCGCCTCCTCCACCCCGGCGGGGTCGGCGCACCGTCGCGGTGTCGCCTCCGCCGCCGGCTGTCCGCCTCGCGGTCCGCCGTCGGGCGGGGCGGGGCGGACGTACGGCGCCTGCCCTGGGGGTCAGGCCCGTCGTCTCACCAGGATCATGGTCACTCCGCCTGCGACGACGAAGCCGACCGCGATCAGGGCCATCAGATGTGTGCCGCCGCTTCCGGTCTCGGCGAGGTCCTTGCTGCTGCCCATCACCGCTTCCCCGCCGCCGACGGTGGCGGGCCGTTCACCGCCCGCGACGGCGCCGTGCGGCCCGACGCTGTCGGTCGCGGCGGACGTGGCGCAGTCGAGGACTCCGCTGAAGGTCTTCTCGTAGCCGTTGGGTCCGGCGACGGGGATCCGGTAGGGCTGGTCCTCTTCGACGGGGACCATGACGGTCCGGGTGTCGTCCTGCGGGATCTCCGCGCGCTGCCCTCCGGCACGGAGGGTGAAGGGTTCGTCGCCGTGGTTGGCCACCGTGATGCCGACTCCGCCCTTGGCGCAGTCCTCCTCGAAGGTGGCGGCCGGAACGGGCCCCTTCGGCGCCCAGTTGACGCCGGCGGTGGCGGAGACGGTGGAGCGGCTGGAGCCGGCGAGTATCTGCGTCTGGCTCCTGCCGCGTCCCCCGGCTTGGGTGAACACACGTCCGGCCGGAATCTTGGTGGCGGCTTCTGCGGTCAGTGAGGCGCTGCCGGGATCGGAGCCCGGGGGCACGTCGAAGTACAGGCGGCTGCCGTTGTGGGCCGTGTCGGTCTCCTTTCCTTCCTTGTCGACGATCCGTACTCCGCGGGAGACCGCGTGCGGATCGGGGGCGACGCTGACGGTGGTGGCGTTGGTCCGTACGGTGACGGGTCCGACGCGGTCTCCGTTCCTTCCGGAGACCTCCGCCGGCCCGAGGGCGAGCGATGCCCCGGGTTCCGGCATGGACCGGGCGTTCTTGACGAGTCGGTCGGCGAGCTTCTCCGCGGCCGGATCGACGGCGGTGATCTCGGGCCGTCCGTGCCGGGCCGTGCCGTGGGCGCTGTCGCCGGTGTGGCCGCGGGCCTTGTCGTGTGTGTGGTCGTCGGGGCGCTGTGAACCGGCTTCCGCGAACCGCCAGATGGCGACCTGGGTGCCGGCGGCGGCGCTCTGCGGTGTGAGGTGTCGGGTGCCGGCCGCGTCGGCCAGCTTCTGGAGGTCGTTGACCTTCGGGTAGGAGTGTTCGAGTATCCAGCGGATCTTTCCGGCGTTGCGGTTGCCGTGGAGCGTGGAGGACTTCCAGGAGCCTTCCGCGTAACGGGTCTGGGCCTGGACGGGGTTGAGGGCGTCGAGCCCGTAGGTCTGGAGCGAGCCCCCGCCCGCGACGGTCATCTCGAAGAGTCCGGCGCTGACTTCCTGCCGTTCGCCGTCGGTGCGGATGACGGCCGGGCCGTGTGTGGTGAGTCCGACGAGCGTGGCCTGGGCCCCGCCGTACTGCTCGACCGTTCCGTCGGGCCGGCCGCCGGCCTGGGCCGGGCTCGCCAGGGCCGTCATGCCCGCGGTGCACAGTCCGGCTGCCACCGCGGTGACGGCGAGGCGGTGTGCCGTGGTCCGCCCGCGTACCAAAGTCATCGGCTTCCCCTCTGGGCAGTGCGACCTCGCGCGCGGTCGCGGACTCTGCCGCAAAGCTCTCAACCCCCCAGGTCAGTAACGGTTCTGGATGGTAGAGAGAGGGGCGTGCGCCAGTTGCCTGGAATCCGGTCCGTGACACATTCCGACTCGGAATCGTTATCGCCGAATCCGGCGGACCAGGACGTTCACGGCGCCGTCGCCGGAAATGGAATTCCTCCCTCCGCTGTGTGTGCCGACCATGCGGGAGACTCCTGCGCCGGCGCCCCGTCCGCCCGCGCTCCGTTCGCCTGCCCTCCCGCTGGTGCCGCCGCTGCCCGGCCCGGCGGCGCGCCGGCGTCCGGCTCCGGTGGCTCCTCGTCGATGTCCGCGCCCGGTACGGGGACCAGCCCGGGTTTGGCTCCGGAGGAGCGGAGAAAGGCGGCGGTGCCGCGGGAGAGGTCGTGGCCGACCGTCTCGGCCGTCAGCTCCGCGGTGACGAAGCGCCTGCCTTCGCGTTCGCCCTCGCGGATCCGCAACCTGCCGCTGACGAGGACCGGTTCGCCGAGTGCGAGCGACGAGGCGATGTTGACGGCGAGGGCACGCCAGGCCCACACCGTGTAGAAGCTGGTGAAGGCGTCCGTCCAGCTGCCGCTCTGCCGGTCGAGCCGGCGAACGGTGCTGGCGAGCCGGAATCTGCTGACGGGCGCTCCGCTCGGCGCCGTC
Organism: Streptomyces cacaoi; assembly: GCF_006539165.1. Taxonomy (GTDB): domain Bacteria; phylum Actinomycetota; class Actinomycetes; order Streptomycetales; family Streptomycetaceae; genus Streptomyces; species Streptomyces cacaoi. The sequence goes on from NZ_BJMM01000017.1 coordinate 53,212, forward strand.
CAGTGGTCGACCTGGGTGGCCACCCGCCCGTTGACGGTCACACGCGTCTCGTACATGACTCTCCCCCTTCGTCCCGTGGGTTCCGAGGTCGTCGGTGGAACCAGGGTGCGGGAGGAAGGGGGAGGTGTGGGAAAAGGGCGGGAAAACTGGGGATTACTGGTGAGTTGTGGACAACTCGGCCGCTGAAACGGGTGGTTCGGGGTCAGTGGAGTCGGCGGAGGCCGTGGATCCGGTGACAGTGGTGGAGGCGAGAGAGCCGGCGCCCGCAGTGGATGCGGTGGACGCAGAGGACGAGGGAGACGCAGGGGATGAGGCGGATGCGGTGGATGCGGAGGAGCCGAGGGCGCCTGTGGCCGACAGCGAGTCGTCGAGCGGCAGCCCGGGAACGCCCAGCGCGCCCGAGGCGATCGCGTACCGCTCCCGGACCTCCCGGTAGCGCACCAGCTCGGCGGCGACCGGCTCCAGCACCCGCTCCGCACCGCAGGCAGCGGCCAGTTCGCGGAGCGTGTGCTCGCGCTCCAGTCCGTACGCGCGCGCGGGGCCGCGTGCCGCCACCCGGCTCCCCCAGGCCAGCAGCGGTCCGCCCGCGACGCCTGCCGCGAGAGCCGTGAGCGGCGGGGCGAACGCCGCGCCCCGGGCACCCGCCACGACGGCGGCGAGCAGCCAGACGGCGCCCGCCAGTTGGAGCGCCGCCAGCAGACCGTGCCCGGCCAGGACGGCGAAGAGCCACGGCGGACGCGGCGGACGCTTCCGCTCCGCGCTCCCGTGCTCGCCGGCACGCTCCCCCTCCGCCCCGGCCACGGGCGACGGCTCGGCACCGGCCACACCTGCCTCGCCGATCCCGGCACCCCGGCCGCCCCCGCCCGCTGCCACGGTCACGCCATCCGCATCGTCGCGGCCGTCGACGCCACGCACGCTGCCCGTACCGCTCGTACTGCCTGTACCGACGCCGCCGTCGGCAGCTCCGGTCCCGGCAGCCGCGCCGGGCTCGGCCACGGCCGGGGCGCCCGGCGCCGCAGCCGAGGCAACAGGAGTGACGGGTGCGGCAGATGCGGTGGTTGCCGTCGGCCCGGCGGCCGCCGCCGTGGGTGCGGCAGGTGCGGCTTCGGCATCAGGAGCGGCAGGGGACGAGCCTTCGCCGGGGACGGAGGCGATGACCTCGTCCAGGGCTTCCGGCAGGCCCGCCGCGCCCCGCCGGGCGGTCTCGCGGACGGTGCGGGCCCATGCCTGCGGCAGTCCGTGGGCCGCCGCGTCGGAGAGTTCCCGCACCGCCTGGGCCACCACCGGGCGTGCAGCACAGGACTGTTGGAGGGTGGTGCGCTGCCGGGTGCCGGCGGCGGCGCCGTCCGTACCGGAGGAGGGCGCTCCGGTGATGCCCGCAGGTACCGGGGTGCTCACGGTGAGGGTGCCGGGTTCGGTGCGGGCGAGCAGGCGGCGCAGCGCGGCGGAGCCGAGGGTGGCGGGCCCGGCCGTCTGGATCCGCGCGGTGTCGGGCACGTTGCCGGGCCCCGGCCGGGCCGCGTACCAGCGCAGGAGCCGCATCCAGGGGGTGCTGGTGAGGTGTTCGGCCTGGCGCAGCCAGGCGCGTTCGGCGGCCTGCCCGGCGGCGGCTGCCCCGACGGCGACGGCAAGGTGGTGTTCGAAGTCGCCGCGGGCTTCTTCGGTGAGGCCGGCGGGTGAACCGCTGGTTCCGGGCGCGGGGTCGCTGTAGACGGGGCGGAGGCGTTCCATGGCGCCGTCGAGGTCGGCCCCGAGCCGCAGGACGGCGGCGTGCCGGGCGGCGACGAACGTCCCGAGTTCCTCCCGCAGGAAGCCCAGCCCGTCCCCGGTCAGCGCGGAGGCGGCCAGGACGACGGCGCCGGGTTCGCCGTGCTCGCCGAGCGCCATGCCGTCCTCGTCGAGGAGTCTGCGCAGGTCGTCGAGGACGGCGTCGACGGCGTCGCGGGCGAGCCGGTCGGTCTGGTTGAGGACGACGAAGGTGACCTCGGCGTGCCCGGCGAGGCGGCGCAGATACCGCTCGTGCAGGACGGCGTCGGCGTACTTCTCCGGGTCGACGACCCATACGACGGCGTCGACCTTCTCCAGGATCCGGTCGGCGGTCTCGCGGTGTTCCGTGGCGACGGAGTCGTGGTCGGGGAGGTCGATGAGGACGAGGCCGTCGAGGTCGGCGGACTCGGGATCCGGGGCGTGGTGGCGGGCGTGTCCGGGTACGCCGAGCCGGTCGAGGAGTCTGCCGGATGCGCGTCCCGCCTCGGCGCCCCAGGTGCAGGCGACGGGCAGCGCCGTGGTGGGGCGGCGCACCCCGGCCTCGGACAGCTGGGTACCGGCGAGGGCGTTGAAGAGGGTGGATTTGCCGCTGCCGGTGGCTCCCGCGAGGGCGACGGTCGTGCAGGAACGGGACAGGGCCCGGCGGGCGGCAGCCGAGTCGAGGACGCGCCCCGCCTCGCCCAGGACCCGGGTGTCGAGCCGGGTGCGGGACAGGCCGATCAGCTCGCGCAGCGCACCGAGGCGCTGCCGCAGTTCCTCCTCCTGTGCGGCGGCGCGCGGCGGAAGCGGAGGCGCCGCGTCGATCTCGGGTACGCCGGTGCCGTCCGTCACCCCGGGCTGCGCGTACGGGCCGACCGTGGCCCGCTCGCCGGACCGGCCGCCGTCCGCGAGCGAGTCGCCGTGCCCCTCGGCCCGGCCGCACGCGTCGACCGTGCCCTGGCTGTCGTCGGCTCCGGGCACACCGGTCCTTTCCATGACAGGGGCGGCATCGTGGGCGGTGACCGCTTCCGCGTGGTGGCCCGGTGCGGGAGGCGGTTCGGCGGCGGCGCACCGGGAGGTGGCAGTGGCCGGACCGGCGGTCTGCTCCGCGATGTTGCGGGCCTCAGCGGAGGGCGTTGTTCCGGACGGTCCGGAGGTCAGGTCCGCGCCCTGGCCGGAGACGGAGCCGGAACCGGTGCCGGGCCGGGCCGTCCCGGCGTCCGTCGCGCGCGCCGCACCGGAGGCGCCGGGTCCGTATGCCTCGGCCGGACGGCCCGTCGGCGTGCCAGGAGCGGGCGGCACACCGGTCGCCTGCGGTGTGCCGGGAGTGCGCGGTGTGCCGCTCGCATGCGGCCTGCCGGGAGCGGGCGGTGAGCCGTCGGCCCGCACCGAACCGGTGGTCTGCGCCGAGTTGTCGGCCTGTGCCGAACTGGTGGCCTGCGATGAGCTGGTGACCCGCGCTGAGTCGAGCCTCTGCGCCGGGCCTCGGGCGTGCGCCGAGCCCGCGACTGCCGCGATGTCCTGGGCGCTGCCGGTCTCCCCGGCTTCCCGGACCGCCCGCACTCCCCCGGCCCGCTCGGCTCCCCCGTCTCCACCGGATTCCCTGACCGTCCCGGCCCGATCGGCTCCCCCGGCTTCCCTGTCGCCCCCGATGCCCACAACTCCCTCGACACGTCCGGCCTCCCGGGAGTCTCTGACCTGCCGGAGGATGCCGGCGGGCGGCTGCGGGACGTCGGTGACCGGCTGGTGCGGCAGGGCCGTCTCCGTCTCGTGACCGGCGGGTGCTTCGGGGCGGGCCCGGCGGGCGATCAGGCCGTCGTCCCACGGGTGTTCGGACGAACCGGAGGGGGCGGCGTGGCCGGACGGGTCTCCGGGACGGTCGTCGTCGCGCTCGCTGCCGCGGTCCGCCGACTGCGGTGCGTCCCCGTGACGGCCGTCCGCCCGGCCCGCGGGGGCTGCGGGAGTCGGGGGGCCGGTCTCCCGAGCGGTGGTGCCGGGAGCGTCCGGGGTACCGGCGTCGCGGCAGGCGTCGCCCGCGCCGGTCTCGGCGGTGTCCGGGTGCGAACCGTCGGCGGCCTGCCCGCAGGGGGTCGGGCCGTGAGGGACCTGACCGTGAGCCGAGCCGTGAGGGGCGGACCCGTCAGGAGCCGAGCCGTCAGGAGCCGAGCCGTCAGGTGCGGGAGCGTCAGCGGCGGGTCCATGAGGACGCGTCCCGGCAGGGGACGGTCCAGCGGAGGGCGGCCCGGAGGTCGAGGGGCGGCCGGGCGGGGAGGCCGGGCCGTGGGGCTGCGGAGGGTCCGGGAGTGCGGCCGCGCGCGGGTGTGTGCGCTGCCTGCGGGTGTCGTCGGGGTCGTGGTCGTGTGGGGCCGACACGGGCTCACCTCTCCCTGTGCACGCTGTAGGCGCCGGGCGCCGTGAGGGCGGCGGCACGCAGGTGTGTCGCGTACTCCCGGCCGAGCAGGGAGTACGCGGCGACGAGTTCCATCTGTGGTTCGGGCCCGGAGACGAGGCTGTCCAGCGGGGCGAGGCGCAGATCGCGGGCGCCGTGCAGGACGTTGTCGATGCAGCCGTTCAGCAGGTGTGCGCCGTGGTCGCGCAGCCGGCTGGTGTGTTCGGCGCCGAGGAGGGTCTCCAGGGTGGTGCGGGCGGCCGTGGTGCGGGGCCCGCCGAGCAGGACCGCCATGAGCAGCGCGGCGGCGCGTTCGCTCTCGCCCTCGGGCCCGGCGCGACCCGCTGCGCGCACGTGTTCGTCGGCGAGCTCTTCGACGCAGCGTCGCCACCGGCGGACATGGACGCCGATGGTGCCGCGTTCCTCCTGGCCGCCCGCGGGCAGGGGCAGGGCCCCGGCGAGGGCGGGGTCGGCGGCGCGGGCGGCGGTGATGCGCTCGTCGGCGGCGGCGACGGCGCCGGACAGCAGGACGACGAGGCCGTCCGTGAGGGCGTCGGCGAGGTCTTCGGCGCGGCTGTCGCGCGGGTAGGCGCGCCAGTGGGCCGCGGCGTCGCCGGCGAGGAGTTCGCCGTCGGCCAGCCGGGTGCGGAGCCGCTCGGCGGCGGTGCGGTAGGCGGCGTCGACCTGCTGGGTGAGGCGCAGCGCGGTGGCGTACTGGGCGGCGCAGGCGCCGGCGAGCGCCGCGATGCGGGAGCGGAGGGAGCCGAGGGCGCCGGCGGCGGTGCGGCCGGCGGCCTCCTGCCGTGCGGTGGGGTCGGCGGCGCGGTGTTCGAGCCATTCGCGCAGCCCGTTGACGGCCGAGACCGGCAGCAGCCCGGAGCCGCCGGCGGATTCGGGCAGTTCGGGGATGGTGAAGCGGGGGACGTGGCCGAGCCCTTCGCGTTCGAGCATGAGTGCGTAGCGGCCGGCGAGTTCGGCGACCATCTGGTGCGGGACGCGGTCGAGGACGGTGGCGAGGGTGACGTCGTACTCCTTGGCGGTGCGCAGCAGATGCCAGGGGACGGCGTCGGCGTACCGGGCGGCGGTGGTGACCAGGACCCAGATGTCGGCTGCGCAGATGAGTTCGGCGGCCAGGTCGCGGTTGCGGGCGACGAGGGAGTCGATGTCGGGTGCGTCGAGGAGGGCGAGCCCGCGGGGCAGTGCGGTGTCGGTCTCCAGGCGCAGGACCGTGCCGTGGTCGTCGTCGCCGGTGTCGGAGCCGGGCCCGGTGCCGGTGCCGGTGCCGTCGGGGGCGGCGTGCGGGTCCTCGTCGGTGTCGCCGTGGGAGGCCGGCCGGTGGCGGTCGTAGCCGGGGAGGCCCGGGCCGAGGGGGTCGGTGGTGCCGTGGGAGGCGTCCAGGGTGCCGGGGGTGTCCTGCCGGGGCACCCAGACGCGTTCGAGGCGGGGAAGCACCCGGCTGCCCGCGAACCAGGGGCGGTCCTCGGGATGGCAGACGAGCACGGGGGTGCGGGTGGTGGGCCGCAGCACTCCGGCTTCGCTGACCCTGCGCCCCACGAGTGAATTCACGAGCGTCGATTTGCCCGCGCCGGTGGAGCCGCCGATCACCGCCAGCAGGGGCGCCTCGGGGGTGCGCAGGCGCGGCACGAGATAGTCGTCGAGCTGCGCGAGCAGTTCGCTGCGGTCGCGGCGGGCGCCTTCGGCGCCGGGCAGCGGGAGGGGGAAGCGGGCGGCTGCGACGCGGTCGCGCAGGGCGGTGAGCGCGTCGAGCAGGTCAGGCCGTACGTCCAAGATCGCCACAGGTGCAGAATGCCCAATTTTGCTCCGGTTTTGAAGCGTATTCACGGTAGATCCCGGGAAAAATGGATGCTTTCGACGCGCGTTGGCGTCGTTCGCCCTGTTCGCCCCGATTGGCCCTTCTCCATGCGGACCGCACCCATAACGACTGCGCAACACCCGCCACTCACAGCGCCAAAAGCGCTGCAGAAATCGCACCCGCCTGCGATTATCGGGACCGCTTCACTGAACCTCCACAAGGCGTCGCGGACGTGAAGCGAACAGGACGAGCCACCCGTCCCCCTATCCTTGACCCCGCCGTGGTCACTCCGGGGACGTGCGAGCCCGCCCACCCGCGACACAGGCAGGCCCCCGTAGCTCAGTGGATAGAGCAGGCGCCTTCTAAGCGCTTGGCCGCAGGTTCGAGTCCTGCCGGGGGCGCACACTGAAGGGCTGGTCAGCGCCCGGTGACGTCGCCGCGGCGCGCTCGGCGATCCCGGTGATCTCACCGAGGAGCGGCGCGGCGACGGTGACGCGGACCTCGGCGCCGCGATCGCGGTGGTCGTAGCGGACCTGTAGGTGGAAGGCGTCGTAGAGCGCGCGCTGGACGGTGGCCGGTAGATCCGCCATCCGCGTGTTCAGGTGCGGCAGCATGTCGAGAAGGCCAAGGGCGTCAGTCCCATCGGCCCCGGGAGTTGCTGTGGCGGCAGCCTCAGCTTCGGTGATCTTGGCGGCTACGTCACGTCGCTGCCGCTCCAGGCGGTCGAACTGTTTTCGAATGCTCTTGCGGAACTCTGCCGCCGTCTCCGGATCGCCGTCGTCCTCCCCCGCCAGTTGTTCCATCAGACGACGTTGCCCGCGGGCCAGTCGCTCTCCTTCACGACGCAGCGCGCCGATGTCGGCCACAGGCGCTCCCCGCTCGGGGAGCGCCTGTGAGAGCTGTGCCGCCAGTAGATCCGCCCGGCGGGGGCCGAAGATGCGGTCTTCGAAGAAGGTATGGACGGCTTCCAGGAGCACGCGCTCACTGATCCAGATCGCTTTGGGGTGGGTGGCGTACCAGGCCGCATCGGCGTGGTGGTCCTTCTTGGGCTGGCACGCGTAATAACACCGTCCCTTGCTGTACTTGCCGAACATTCGCCGTCCACACAGCACACAGCGCACGTAGGACCGCAGCGTGTACTCACGTGCGGTGGAGCGTCCCGCGCGAGCAGCTTCTTCTTTGCGGGACCCCGGGTGGGCGCGGTGGGCGGGCCATGCGGCGTCGAACATGGCCCGTGTGATGAGGGGCTCGTGGGTGGGTTTCGGCGACCAGATCCATTCGGAGACTGGGTTGGCCCGGTTGCCGCGAGACTTCCGGGCCTTGCGGTTCCATACCTGATAGCCGGTGTATTTCGGGTTCTCCAGGATCGAGCGCACGCCAGCAGCTGTCCACCGCCCACTGGCGGTGTCCGTCCGGTTGGGCTGGGGCGGCGGGTACGTGGCTGGATCGTGGTTTAGGCAGTCGGCGATCTGGCGGAAGCTGAGCCGTTTCAGGACCCGTAGCCGGAAGATCTCGGTGACGACCGGGCCGCGTTCCGGGTCGGGCACGAGGCGGTGTTTGGTGGCCCCTTGCTCGCGGCGTGCGGGGACGGGGTGCGGGACGCGTTGGGCGTTGTAGCCGTAGGGCGGCTTGCCAACGTTCCAGCCTTGCTGGGTGTGCTCGATGAAGCCGTCCCAGGACAGCTCCAGCATCTGCAACACGTACCACTCGGACACAGCCTGCTTCACTCGGCGCGTCAGTGTCGGGGTGGCGCGTTTGCCCTTCCCGTCGGCGGAGATCGGCTCGTCAGCGGCACAGAGCGCGACGCCGCATTGCTCCAACTCATGCTCGATCTTCGTGCCGTAATAGGTCCGCCGAGCTACTCGTTCGATCGATTCGCAGATGACGGCGGCAAAGCGACGGTCCGGGCTTTCCGCCTCGGCAAGGAGGTCTGCGATTCCCCCGTCGCGTGGGATGGGGATGGCAAAGCGCTCGTGGGCCACGCCCTGACCCCGTACGTCCAGGTCCTTGCGGCCGGACTCGACATCGTAGAAGTGAGCGACGATCATCCAGCCCGGCGGCAGTGCGGCCCGCGCGTTCCTCAGTTGTCTGGGCAGCGAGAGTGTGGGGTCCTGGGAGTCCTCGGTGGAGGTGCGGCCGAGCCAGGCCACCGGAACAGTGGCCTGGCTCGCGGACTGCGGGGCCGCCGACGCAGCCCAGGGCATGCCAGGAGCGGGTTCACCCCACGGACGCTCCGGTGTCGCCACTGAGGTCATTCGATCTCCCTTAGTTCGAATCCCGCTTCGAGACAGCCTCCGTACGGGATGACAGCCCCTGGGAGCAGCTTCCGGCTGCAGGACGTTCCGCCAGCCAGGCGAGCGCAGTCCGGATCGCGTGCACCTGCTGAGCGCGGAGGGCCTCGCCATCCGGACCGTCGACGACGATGCACCGCACGCTTACACGCACCGGAGCTGCCCCTGCTCTGGATGGGTTTCCCGTGCGGAGGCCGTCCAGCGACCATGGACGCTCGATATCGGTGTCCTCTTCAAGGTCTCTTTCTGGTTGGACGCGACCAATTTCACGATGGCTTGAGGACGATGGCATCAACGCCCCTCCATGGGTTCGCTAGCGACCTGAAGCGGCAAGCGACAGGTTGACCTCCGGCGCGACTGCGGTCGTGAAACTGCGTCGGCGGTGGCGGTTCACAGGTAGTTGGGGGTGCGGTAATCGGTGTGGTTGTGCAAGGCGGTGGTTCTTGTGGAAGGCGATCCCTTATCGCGCTATGCCTTAGATAGAGATAACTGCGCGCGAGATTGTCACCGCTCGTGGCGCCTTCGAGCCTTGCAGCGCCCCATTTTCACTGCTCCGCCCTCCCGGCAGACGGTCTCAGCGCCCCTTCATAACGAGCTGGTTTGTGCAGGTGAGAGCGGAAGCGAGCCAGTGGCGAGCCACTCGCGAGCCGCTGCCGGACCAGTGGGTCCTCTGTCGATCGCGCCGGTGGAAAGAGGCTGGCTTTTGGTTGTATTCGACCCAGCGTGATCGTAGTAGCTGACTGCTCATCCCACGAGAGCGGACCCAACGCGGCTGCCCGTCCGCTCACATTCCTGCGAGCGTGGCGGCGAGTGGACAGGCCGAGGACGACGATTGGCCAGCCGGGAGCACCAAGCCATTGACAAGCTTCTCTCGCCGGTCTTCGCAGCAGTCAATGACGCCCTCCTCGCAGCGGCTCACGATGTGCCCCCGGTTTGCCCCACTTGCACGGATAGGTCGCGGAGCCATCGCCACCCACCAGAGGGCCATCACCGCCAGACAACGCCAGCGGTCGTTGCTGCTGGCACGCAGCCCGACGACACGCTGAACGCACGCCAGGCGACCACGCACCGGAACGCGCAGTAACAGCCGCCGGAACCCAAGCGGGCCGCGTCCATCAGGGGCGATGGACTGTCCCCCTGCGGGCTGACTCACGGGACACCGTGCACCTGCCGGCGCCCCGGTCGCCCTTACGGCCGCACCCGCCAGCGTCTCCAAGTTCTCTTCTCAACTGGGGTGATGCCGCTTGACGGGGTGCCGCGCATCGAGCGTCCATGGTCGTAGCGAAGCGGGACCCACCGCACCGCACACGCGGCCCGTACCGCCCGCGCTCCCCACACCGCACCCACAGTGCACCGGGGGCCGCACCCCGGCCGGGGAACCCCAACCCACTGCACACCGATTGAGGTTCCCTCATGACAGACAGCACCAAGACACCGGCCCGCCCCTGACCGGCGACCGCCACGAGCAAGTTGACCGGCGCCCGCGCCCAGATCTTCCAAGCCCTCACCGACAATCCCGGCTGCAGCGCCGCCACCCTCGCCCTATCCGCCGGACTCAGCCGCTCCACCGCCCGCAAGGCCCTCGCCACATTGGAAGACCAGGGGATCGCCGTAGGCGAGAAGGGCAACAACGCACCTGGCAAAACAACCCCTAACCTTTGGCACCCGACCCCTGAGGCCGCTCCTGGCCAGGTGCGCCCGCTCCCCGGCCAAGGAAGCGAACCCACACCGGACACCGCCGCTCCCGAGACGGGCAGTGCCCAAGAAGAGCAGCCCAAGGCCGAACCGAAGCGTCCGCATTCGGGGAGCGGCGATTCCGCGGAAGTGCACCCGGCCACCGGCCGGGAGGCGGGAGCACCGCTAAGCCCGGGCCCGGACCATGAGGTGCGTCCGGGTGAGGTCACAGAACCCGAACCCCTTCAGGAAGAGTCAGTGCCCGCCTTGGCCCCGGACCCGGAGCACGCCGATAACCCGCCCGAGACGCACCCCGCCTCAGCATCGCTCGATACCCGGTCCCCCACCTCACAGTCCGGGGATAGCGCACCAGCACGGGAGGAAGGCCGGGAGTCCCGGCCCGAGCGTGTCGCGACTGGCGAACCCGCCCCAGCAGCCAGCACCTCGCAGCCACCAACGGACATCACCCGTCCCGAACCTGGGAAGTTCTGCCCCCCCGTGCGGACACTGGCGGCCGTCCGACACCGTCACCGACAGCGGCAGGCTGCGGCCAGGGGCACTGCGGGAAGTGGTCACCGCGTTCCTGGCCGCCCACCCCGACGAGGCCTTCACCGCGACCAAGATCAGCCGACACCTTGAGCACAGCTCCGGCGCCACCGCCAACAGCCTCACCGCACTGGTCAAGAACGGCATCGCCCGGCAGGTCAGCGAGAACCCCCGCCGCTACCAGTACGTCCCGTCCCAAAGCGACACACCGGCCGACACCAACAACTGATCGCACATACAACCGACGGGGGCGACGCACACCTCACGCAGTACGCGCCACAGTATGTCGGGGTCCGCCACGTCCGTCAGTTCGTAGACGGTCTGCGACGTGCGGTGATGCTAGTGGTCGGCGTCGGGTCGGGCAGGACGCGGGGCTGATGGCGGCGCACATAGCTCAAGGTTGCGGGCGGGCCGTGGTGAGGGCGGAGGCGGTCGCGGTCGCCGGTACGCGTCCCGGTTCGGCTTCGGGCTCGGTCTCCGGCTCAGTCTCGGCGGTCTCCGCCTCCGCCCTCTCCTGGCCCTCGTTCGCGGCGGTCTCGGCCGCTGCCGCGGACTTTGGCGGCGATGTCATCGATTTCGGCGGTGGCCTGCTGCGCGGCCTCCAGCCGGGCGGCCTGCTTGATGCGGATCGACTCGACACCGGCAGCCACCGCGGAGCTCGACGGCGCCCTCCAGCGTCTCGGCAACGTCCTCGTCATTGAGGGCGGGGATGTCCCGGGAAGCTCGAACTGATCGGCCATAGGACGGATCTTCAGCGATCGCTCGTGGAGACGCGGCCCGACCCAAACCAGCAGTCGTCAGGGACGCTTCCTAGCCGTTCGAAGGTGTCACCTGCTATTCGTCATCTGTCGCCTCTCGCAAACATCTGCGAGTGCCGGCCAGTTGTGGTCAATCAGGCGACCCTGGAGTGTGTCGGTCTCTCTCGACCTTGAATTTCAGGACGGTGCGAAACCACCGCTGGGCCAAACTGTTCCCCGCTCGCCCGCCCAAACGTCTCGCAAGCACGGTGACGACAGCGCCCACCGAAGAAATGACCAGAGCAGCCACCGAGAAGACGCTGGAAACTGTCTCAACACCAGACGAGGCGACATTCATGACGTCTCCAGCTCTGCGAGATAGGTACTGGTACCCGTGCTAATGACAGTCGCTAGCAAAAACAAGAGTGAGTTGCGACCCACGATCTCTTCGTCCACACCGGGGAGGTCACTGGCAGCAGCCATCCAACTAGTAAAGAACAACACCAGCATGTTGAAAAGACTCCACGCGATGAGCGCCGGGCTCAGCCCTCTTCCCTTCCTCATGAAAGCCTGCCCCAGCGCGCCAGCCGTAAGGCCGATACAAACGACGTACAAATCTGCGTTATTGGCCAACTCGTAGAAGCTGGTGCTTGGCTGGTTCTTCAGCGACTGCTCGCTCAAGTAACGAGCAACCGTGGGCGCCAGAGCAAACACCACCGCACAGACAAACCACAGACCGAGCTTCCCGAACGCGGCTCGCCGTGCAGCGGCGTTGGAGTCAACGGAGCAGTCATCAGGCTGCGCGCTCTGAGCGGCAGTGGAAGCCGCCGCGTCTGTCGCTGCAGGCACACCGGTGGGCTGGCCCGGTGGCTGAGCGGTGTCGGTCACATCTCCCCCTATACAGCGTGCGACAGCGGCTCTCCGTGCAGGTTTACCTCAAGCTTGAGCTGGTTGAGGCAGTTTCCAGACTCCTGCCTTGCAGAACCCCCGGGGTACCTGACCGTCGGCGCCTTCTCTCTGACCGTACTTCCCGGGTACCGCTTCGCGACAGCGTCCGCGGGCACCGTGCTGCCGCGCCGCGAAGAGGTGGAGGACCTCGCCCCTACGTCGGTCGACTACTACACGCGGTTGGAGCAGGCCGGGGGACGCGACATCGGCCCGGATTCTGGACGCGCTGGCTCAGGCGCTGCGGCTCTGCAAACCGCTGTCCCCGTCACCGACATGGCGTACGGCGTCGTCGCCCGGGACCCCTGGCCCAGGCACGGTTCGGCGGCGACCTCGCCCGCAGGGGGACCCTGGAAGGACCGGTTCGAAGGCGGGGTACGAAGCACTGGCACGTGGCCGATACCGGGCAACCTGGGACGCGCATCGCCATGGCACGTGGGGCCCGCGCCCGCACGCCGTACCCGGAGATCGGGATGCTTGTCTGCACCGATATATACAGTCGGGCTCGCTCAAAGGTGGCTCGTTGGGCTTCTGACCTGCACATATGAGGCAGCGAGGGACGTCGTTTCCAAGGACGACACCCGGATCGACCCCCGATGCGATCACCGTCTCGACGCGGGAGGCGCCAGCAGTATCGAGAGCAGTGAATAGTGGCCGTCAACCTGTCGCCATTGCTTGCACCCCCATCTGCAAACAGACTCCAGGAACCAGCCCTGACCGTCCTCGCCAGCGCCGCTGAGCCCAGTGCAGGGCCCAGGTAGCCCGGCCGACATCCGCCTCGCAACCTATTCGGTCCTCGTGGCAGCTCGCGAAAAGCGCCCGTTGCTGAACCACGCCTGCACGGTTGGGGTTTTCAGGGCGGTGAGCGCGATACCACCACTTACCACCCCGACTCAGCTCAAGGCGCGACAGCACCGACTACGAACCAAGCAACCTTCGTTTCCCTTGTCCGGCAAAACCCCCACCCACCGCCAGTCAGCTGATGAACCACCTGCAACCCTCGGCCCCGCTCTCCGAGCAAGCTCAACAGCGAGTCCAGGCCACCGCCACGACTCCCCTCCTCCGGCGAAAAGAGGGGGTTGAGCGGCAACTGCGGAAGCTGGGGCAACTCAGGGTCACCGTCCTCGACCTCACAGACCCACTCGGACAGGATGCGCTGAAGCCGCACCTCGTACGGCCCGCAGGCATGCTCACTCGCGTTGGCCACCAACTCCGACACCACGAGTTGTGCATCCTCCCGCGTCTCTTCTTCAACGCCGAGGTGAGCGAGGGTTCTCCCCAGCGCGAGGCGCGCTCCCGCAGCAGGGAGTCGCGTGTCCTCGGCCCAGCGATAGACGACCACGCCGCGTCCCGCGCGGGCCGGGGCACTCACCGTGCCCTCCAGCGAGCGGCGTGACGACCGCCACCGCGGCGATGCCTACCGGGGCCGGGCTCCAAACAGGTCCGCACGGGCCCGTAGGCGAATGGTGCACCTCCCAGTGCAACGAAGGAGATCAGCAGACAGACAGTTAGGGTCAAGGGCGGCATCGCGCACCTCCGGCAAATCGCCAATCAGGTCACGACGACGACACCGTCGAGCGGCGCAAGAGCGGAATTGCAACCCACCGAACGGGTGACAAGCTGGCTCGGCATTCGTCCAGAACAGCCCTGGTCAGCCTTGACCTGCTCTGAAGCCCTGGGGGTCCTCAGGCAGCGAGCAGGTCACAGCTCGTACGACCTCTCGGCTGCGTCCGGAGGCGGGTCAAGGATCGCATTGCGGGCCGCGAGCGCGAGAGCGCTCTGAGCGCCGAGGGACAGTCCGATCCGGTTCCAGTGGAAGATGACGTGGTAGGCCAAGACTCGGCGGATGCCTCGATCGAGAACGCCTGCCGTTACGCCTTCCTTGAGTGCGTTTCCCGTGCGCCGGAAGGCCGCGGCCCATTCGGAAACCCGGTGTAGAGGGGCTCCCTTGCCAAATACTGGACCGTCCGGGCTGGTGTCGCTGACCAGGAGTTGCCGGATCTGCCGGGTCATTCCCTCAAGGCGGTCTTCGAGCACCTTTCCCGTGGTGGAGCGGTGCTCTTCGTTGATGACGCGGTCCCAGACGTCTCCTTGTTCCTGCCACTCCAGGCCCGCGGCCTCCATCATGACCGCACACAGGAGCACGGACAGTTCACGGCGGCCGAGGGGCACGTCGGTGCGGCCGCCGAGCGACAGGATGTGACGGCTGTCGGCTGTGAAGAGGTGGTGCGCGTTGAGCATGCCGGCAGCGCCACCGAAGGCGGCAGTCTCCGGCTCGTAGATGCCCGGCCGCCAGCGGCTGAGGTGACCGACCTCGACCAGCTCGTCCAGTTGGGCACCGAGTTCCATGCGCACCTGGGACTCCGGGCCGCCGTAAAGACGCAGGCGCCAGCAGGGGTGCTTTCGGATGAACCACCACAGCGAGATCACACCGCGCTTTTCCATGCAGGCGAGTAAGGGTGCGATGTGCGTGGCTGCTGTCTGCTCGGCGTGCGCCCAGTCGGGGAACTCGACGTAGAACTGCCACCAACTCGTGCGCAGCAGCTCTTGGCGTGCGAGTGCAGTGTGCCCGGCCCGTTCGAAGACCTCGACCGCGTCGGCGAGTGCTATGGGCTCCATGCCCGCCTTCTGCGCGACATCGTCGACGGACTGCCCGGCGATGACATCGAGGACAGCACGGCCCACCGGCCCAGGGGTCGGGGGCCAGGCCACAGGCGTCAGTTGATCAGCAGACATGCGTCCCATCCAGTGGTTGGTGTCCGGTCGGCGGAGACCGTTGTGAGGGCCAAAGCGCATCCGGCATCGCCCTCCAGGAGGCCGAGTCCCTTGGCCACCGACGGGCGGGCGTGGGTAATCAGGTCCTTGCGGAGAGCCGGGAGGAGGGCAGCCAGATGGGGTGTACGGGCGTCGCGGGCTGCCCGGAAGACCGTTTGGTACAGGCCCGCCCAGCCGTGGCACAGGGTCGTGTCGGAGATCTGGGCGAGTTGCCCGGGGTCGCTGAGGCACTGGTGCAATGCGTCCTCGTAGGTGAGCTGGAGTGCCGGGTCGTTCAGTGCGATACCGGCGAGCTGCCCAGCTCGCGCAATGCCGGGCGTGCCATAGCACCAGCTCGGCCGGCCGGGTGCACGCTGGTGGGAGCGGCCGGATTCGAGATCGGCGAGCGTGAGGGGTTCGGGCCACCACGGGCCTGCTTCGCCCTCCAGCCGCCAAGTGTCGAGGTGGTCGCAGATCGCACGGATCGCGCCCGCCTGCCCCTCGACGCGGACGCCGTGGCGCTCGGCTTGGGCCAGCAGCAGTAGTGGGCCTGTGATGCCGTGCGCTGCGCCCAGGTTTCCGTGTCCGCCCGGCATGGTGTGTTCGCGGTGAGGATCATGGTCTACCCACCAGCCAGGAGTGGGATGGTTGTTGTCGAGGGGACGGGTCAGCGCGACAAGGTAGCTGAGAACGCGTTCCATCGCGCTGCTGTCGGGAGCGCTGCCCAGCAGGTAGGCGCCGATCCCGGTGAGCCCGAAGAAGGTGTCGTATTCGCCGAAGGTTGCCAGGGTGCCGCGATGCAGCCGGGCGAGAGCGGCGTCGGCGCGGCGGTGCGCCAGGGCGATGACGTTGTCGTGCAGGGCGGAGTAAGCGTCCTGGTAGAGATGTCGCACGGTGTCGGGGACGGTGTTCAGGACGAAGGCGAGGGCCGGGGCACCGAGGTAGAGGCCGGTGGTGTCGGCTGCGCTGATGTCCCTGGCTGCAGCCTGAGCGATCCAGCGGTGCGCGGGCGACCAGGGTGATCGGCCTTGCGCGGCGTACTCGATGTGGAACAGGGCGATGCCGGCGGCGCCCTCGGCGAGGGACTGCTCAGCCCAAGGTTCGTCCTCGGGTGGTGCGGCGTGCTGCGCCAGGTGCGCGGCGAACTCCTGCGTGAGGGCCTGGGCCTGTTCAAGCTCCGTCGTCATCGTTCAACCCGGATCGGCCGGTGACGCAGGGCGATGGTGCGGGCGAGGTGAAGGGTGGCGGCTTCCGCAGTGGGTCCGACCCCGAGCGCGCGCACCTGATGGTGGTGGAGCAGCGACCGCAGGACCGTCGTCGGGTCGTGCTCCGTCTCGATAAGGGCCTGGCGGTATGCGGTGAGGACTCTGGCGCGCTGTTCCCATGCCTCGACGATCTCTGCGCCGCCCTGAAGAGCGAGCGTTTGCTGTTCAGCGTCGTAGAGCTGGATGGCTTGTTCCCTCAACGTCCGGTCGGGTCGCCCGTGGGCCGGAGTGCGTTCGATCAACCAGGTCCATGCGTCGTCTCGGGACGTGAGCAGATGCGCGGCGATGTCGACGAGACTCACAGCGGTGAGCGACTGGGGTGCGATGTCGTAGCTGGATGTAAGCCGGATCTGCGCGAGGGCTGCGGTGGAGTCGGCGGCGAACACGCGGTGCGCGGCGTCCATTGCCTGCCCCATCCCGTATCGGCCGGTCTGGGGCCGGTAGGGCTCGAAGGTGAGGCTGGACAGCAGGCGCTGGTGGTGAAGGTCGGTCGCCCAGCCGTTCACTGCGGCGGCCGCTGCCCCGTAGTCGCCAGTGAGGTGCAGAGTGAGGGCGAGATGTTGTCCGGCCTCTGGGCGGGCGAGTTCCCGGTGTCGGGTGAACCACCACATCGGCTGGTCGAGTGCAGCAAACAGGCGCGGTAGTTGCCGGTCCAGGATTTCGTCGTACCGGTTGGGGTGGGTGTGCAGATGCATCCGCAACACCTCGCCCTCACCGGGGAGCTGCACAGGCGGAGTGGGCTGGTGAGCTCGGAGCGAAGGAAGCGGTGTACTGGAGGCCGCGGGTGCTATCCGTATGAAAGCGAGCAGGATCTCGTGGGCCCGGCCGATCCAGCCGTACTGGCCGTCGTCAGCGACCTCGCGCAGTTCCAGTTCGCGGACGTCGTGGAGTCGGGCGCGAACGAGGCGGCGCTGCACAGGGTGATCGAGGTCGACGGGGAGCCGCTGGTCGAACTCGGTCAAGGAGACGCGGTTCGGGACGTTCAGGCGTACGCGCCATGCGGCGAATGCCGCCTCCCACTTCTCGTATGGAGCCCGTCGGCCGGGCAGGTCCTTGGCGTTGAGCAGCCAGCGAGCCGAGGTCAAGGTGGTGCGGCCGTAGCGGACACGCGGCAGATACGGCAGGTGGGCGGCTGCGCCGAAGTCGAACTTCTTGTAGACCGCGCGTCGGGCGCCTGCGACCTCGGAGAGGAACCGAGCCAGGGGCGGGGTCTGGATGCCCGCCTCCAGCGCGTGCGTCACCCGTACGTCGATCGGGCGACCGGTGGAGAGCTGTACGAGGTGCAGATTGCGGGCATCCGCAGTGACAGCGATGTCCTCCAGATCGATCGGCTCACCCTTCTCTGCGGGGTGCTCGGCGAGCGGGATCACGTACGGAAGGAGCTGGTCGGTGCGCGCCACATTCTCGTTGCGGCGTCGGCGCGGTCCGAAGGAGAGCTGCGCAGTGACAGCGTCGGTGCGTGCCGTGTAGGAATCCGCGAGCAGACACCGTTGCTCGGCGGGCATCAGGTGCGCGAAGCGGCCGAGCATGCTGCTGCCAGAGCGGGGAACGCCGGTGATTTCGAGACTGAACGCACCGCTGGCCAGGGCACGAGTGGAGGGTGAGTGGACCTCGAACGCGATTTCGCTGCGATCTCCGTATAGAGGTTCGTCGGTTCCGGCGGCCTGCGCGAGTTCGGTGATCGTGGCGTCGTCGAGGACAAGTTCGCTCCGGCCTTCCATGTGCATCCGCTGGAGGAGCTTGAGGATCAGCGCGTCGCATTCGGTGACGGGTGTGGGGGGCTTGCCCCGCTCGGCGCCGACGTATTCGGCGGGCCAGCCCAGGCCGCTGTCGGCAACAAGGTCGAGGACGGGCACGGCTGCGCCCACGCCGTACTGGGCACGGAAGCGGCGATGGTAGTCGCGCCACTGTTGATAGCCGTAGGGCAGCGGGCTGACGCGATGCAGGACCTCGACGGCCTTCTGCGCTTCGGCGACGACCGCCGCAGGGAGCTGCGCGTCGCAGTCCAGGACGGTGTCCACGAGCATCGGGGCGGGGGCGACGGTCGAGTGGGCGGCCATCCGGGCGGTCATGGTGCGCAGATCGGTGCTGGCTGCCGGCTCGGCGTGCGCGGCAAGGTCGTCGCGTAGCTCGTACAGGTCGCGCGCCTGCGCATCGATGTCAGGGAAGGAATGTGCGTCGGCCTTCTTGAGCTCGGTGCACACATGATCCAGCGCGTCAGGGGCCGTCATGGGCGGGCGCAGGCTGGTGATCAGGAGGTTCTGTGCGATGAGTTCCCGCAGAACCTGGTCGATCTCCCCACCCGCCCCGGCCGGAAACATGGTGGTCAGGCGATCGCGTAGGTCCTGATAGCGAATCGGAGTGCGAGCGGCACGCATTGCTGCGTTGACCGGTCGGGACAGCCGCATGGATATCTCGACGGGAGCCATGAGACGAGCGTGACCGTCAGCGGGCGGGCCGGGCGCGGTGAGCCGATCACCTCGGACCTGGGCGGTGTTGTTGGCGACCAGCGAGAGACGTTCGAGGAGTTCGGGGTGCTGCTCCAGGCCCCGGATGACGTCACTGATCCACTCGCCGTCGGCCCGTAGGTGCACCCGGTGCTCGGCGCCCCAATGCACGTGGGTTGTCGTTCCGAGGGTGAGTGGAGCTGTGCCGGCGAACAGACCGAAGGGCGTCGGCCGTCGTTGCCAGCGCAGGAGATAGGACACGACGGACAGAGCGGCCCGGCGAATCTGCCGAGTCGACGTGGCCCGGCCGCGGACGATGTTCTCGACAGATCGGGTGAGCACCGGGCTGGCGGCGAACAGGGCGTTGCGTACGTCGGGCCGCGCCCAGATCTCCACGAGCCAGGCACGGGTGGTCGCCGCGTCGTCCAGGTCGAGGGCGTGCGGCACATCGGCGGGGCTCGGTGTTGTAGTGGCACGGAGCATGGCTGTGCCCGTCCATTGGTACCTGAGGGTGTGGGCCATGGGCGCTCCTTCCTTCCGGCAGGTCATGAAAACTGAGGCGGGCGAGGGGGCGCCGAACACCGCCGTTCGACGCCCCCCGCTCCACCGGCGATGAATCAGGCCGGGTCCTCGATGAAGGAGCTGCAGGCGGACGAGCCACCTGAGCAGGTGCTTCCGCAGCCATCCCCCGTGGAGCACATGAGCTTGCCGATCGGATGGGTGGCGACTACCACCTTGACGTCCAACGGGGCGAAGTCGTCCTCAGCGACGACCCGCGGCCTCTCGGCCAGCGCAGCGGTGGGGCTCATATCAATCACTCTCCTTGTTCGATGCTGTGCGGGACGGCCTGGCAGGCGACGGTCACGCCGCGGGCCAGGAGAGGGAGATCCGGCTGTGGACCTTGTCGATGACCTGGTCTCCGCCGATCTGGTCATCAGGGGTGTCGGCCGGATGGACACGGATGACCGGGCTGGGTCCTCCGCGCCGGTTGGCCTCCCAGTCGCGCAGGTGGTCGGCGATCTTCTCGGCGAACTGCTGCGCGTGGGGGCCCAGGGCATGCACGCCGTACTCGACGTGCTTGTTGTCCTCCGTGCGGCGGGTGACGAGGTAGGCGAAGGTGTCGTCTTCGACGGCCGCGAGCGCGTAGCCCTTGTTCACCGGGGCGACGATGCCGGTGTCCAGGTCCTCGTCGACGGCCATGATGCAGAAGCCGGGCAGTGAGATGGCCAAGTGCATCTGGAGCGTGTCCAGCAGTTCCCGGAGACCGATGGTCACGCCGGTCCACATCTCGTAGCGCGGCATCGTCACGGCGTTGTCGAGCTTGCTGGGCTCGGCCGGCAGTCCGTCATCGAAGCGCAGCCCGATCTCTGGCGTGCCATTGACCAGGAGTAGCTGCTCCTGATGCCCGGTGGAGCCCTGCATCGGGACGAAGCCGCAGATTGTTGCGGACTCCGACTCCAGGTGATCGCCGACGAGAGTGAAAGCGATCGAGCGGGTCAGGCCCCGCATACGCAACGGCACCACGAGGCGACCGCCGGGCTTGAGCTGGCCCGTCCAGGCAGGCGGGATGTCCCAGGCCCCTGCGGTGACCATGATGACGTCGACCTTGCCAAGGTCCGGGATCGGCTCGGCCGCGTCGGCAGTGACGACACGCACCTGGCCGTAGCCGTTCTCGGCGAGGAGTCGCGCTGCACGACCGGTGACCTCTGGGTCGATGTCGACGGTCGTCACCTCGCCGCCGGGGCCGACGAGCTCGGCCAGGTACGCAGCATTGAGGCCGCCCGAGCCGATCTCCAGGACGCTCATGCCGCGACGCACTTCGGCCTGCTCCAACATCAGCGCCTGGATCTGCGGCGCGGAGACACTGCTGAGCTGGACGCCGTGCTCGTCGACCTTGGTGAACACTGCCGAGTACGGGTCGTAGACCTTCTCCAGCGGGGTGTCCGCGGGACAGAACCGCTCGCGGGGCACCTTCTTCATCACCGTCTCGACCTCAGGGGAGGTGATCCAGTCCTCGCCCCGCAACTGGTCGATGATCTCGGTGCGGAGCTGTGCGGCCTCGTCGGGGTCCACGGTCACATCTGTCATGGAAGAGGTACCTTCAGTTCTTTCGGTGGCAACTGGACGATCAAGCGGGCCTGTTGGCCCACCGGTTGGCTGCGACGCTAGCCAGGACGTCCCCCTTGAGGGGGCGGCTACGCGCCGCACGTGCCGCATCAGCCCCCTGGAGACCCCCACCATGGCCGCGATCCGACGGCATCGGTACGCCAAAGCGCAGCCATAACTGCGCCACTTCGATGCGGAGCCACTTTCATCGCGGAACAGCGACTCATCTACGGGAGGAGCAACACGGCCCCGGCCGGGGGTGGGCGGTTTGTGAGAGACCGTGCTGTCGCATGCCAGCTCCCGGAGATGACCTCAATGCGGCAGCGCTCTGGCGTACCGGTGCCACCGGTGATCCGGAGACAGTGGCGGCCGGGTCGGTCTCACGACCCGCGCCACAGGCGTATCGACATGGAGATACGAGAAATGACTCCGACAACCAAGCTGATCGAGGAGCCGGCCCTGGGGAGGCTGGTCGACACTCGCCAGTTCAACCTCAGCCACCTCGCCGCACCCGAATCGCTGGCCCGGCGAGCAGTACGGGAAGTGCTGAACGGCCGGGCTCAGAAGGGCCGGGTCGACGACGCCGTTCTGGTCACTGACGAAATCGTGGGTAACGCTGTTCGCCATGCCGGAGGCGCAGTGTCTCTCGCACTCGGCGTCTACGAACACGGGGCCATAATCGAGGTCACCGATCGAGGAACTGACACCACGGTCATCCCCTCAGCGCCATCCGCCCCACTCGTCAGTCAGGACAAGCTCGGGCTCGACGGCATCGACGTGTATTCGCTGCCCGAGACCGGCCATGGCCTGTTCATCGTTGCGCAGTGCGCCACAGCCTGGAGGGTCAAGCGAGTCGAGATCGGCAAGGCCGTGATTGCCGTATTCGTCCTGCCCAGTAGGGCCACGTGACCACGAACCGCAACGTCCTACGGAGTCGCCGGTTGCGCTTGCGCGAGGCCGAGGGACTCGGTCATGGGTCTCTCACATTCGGTGGTCCCCGCCATCCGGACAGAGGCGGGACGACCATCGGCACGGTATCCGCACGCTGTCCGCGCGATCGTCAGAATGCTGGGCACTGGGGAAACAGCCCCAGGCCTACTACTCCCCCGCCGACAGGAAGGGCACGCCGCCTCCCTGACCGGCAGGGCTGTGGTGGTGGCCCAGTGGGACCGTCCGCTGCACATCCCATCGGTAGGCCCGCTGCTGTCCCTTCGCCCGGCGCAGTTCAACTAGGTCGACCGAGGTGATGTCGAGATGCACGGGCGGGAGTGTACGCAAGTGCGCAACGCTGGCGATCACAGGCGCTGCGGGTCGGTCGCGGTTGTTGTACTGGATACCGAGGTGTGGCCGGAAGGCGGCGGTGGGCTTCCCTCCGGGAACGCCCGTCTGGCGGCCGATCGCGCTCAGGGCTGCGTGCAGGCGTATCAGCGCCATCCAGGGTGAGAGCGAGTAGCGGATCGCGCCCCGGGAGCCGGCAAGGGGAGTCGCGCGAATGCGAAACGGTGCGAGGGGAAGCTGTGCCGCCAAGTCGGTGAGACGGTGCAGTTGGTCGTTGGTGACCTGTGAGGTGTCCCCTATACGCACCATGGTCACGTGTAGGCCATCGTCTGGCACCGGGTCCATGCCCAGGTCGGCCAGTTCGTTCTGGCAGCGTTGGGCATGGCTGAGCAAGCGCGGGCAGTCGGAGAACGTGAGCATCCAGTAGTACGCCCGGCTGTCATCGGACCAACCAGGACGGGCCCAGTGGTCGGTCATTCGCTCCAAGGCAGCGAAGGCGTGCCAGTCGTTCTTGACGATCAGCTCATGGTCGTCCAGATCGGCCGGCGGGCTGGAAGGGAATGCCCTTGGGTCGGCCTCCAACAGTGTTGTCACGTGTCTCCTCACTTCTCTGGCACGGACGCCCCGCCCGGCCCGGAGACGACCAGTTCAGCTTGGGGCTTGGAGCGCCACGCTCGCAGTTCATCGGCATAGTCCCCTACCGCGGATTCGGTGTGCCAGTGTTGGGCGCGTTCGTACAGCTCATTCGCACGCTGCCACACCGATTTGATCGGCGCGGTAGTGCCTGCCCGCAGAGCGCTGCGGCCGAGCTCCATGGAGTGCTCCACCTCGGGCCGCTGTTGTTGGAGGAGCGCTGTGGCGACGTCGAGGCGCACCAGGGCACGACTCCATTCGGAATCCGACTGCTCGACCAGCCCCTCGATCTCCTCGGCGCACGACAACACGTCGCGTGTGTCGTTGAGGGAGAGCCTGGCAGTGATCACGTTGGCCAGTGTGCGGGCTGGGCTGTACTCAGTGAAAGCGATGCAGGGAGTGAGACCCGCAGGAAGCGAGGGCTGACGGTCGGAGAGCTCCAGCGCCCGCCCGATCGACTTCTCCGCACCGCTTCTGTCCCCCAAGCGCGCTTGGGCGCGCGCTCGCCCGTTGGCAAGCAGGCGAATGGCCTGCCCGCTGTTGGGAGCCAGAGCAATACCCGCTGCTGCTGCGGCGTCCGCGTCCGCATAGTGCCGGTGGTAGTACAAGCCGAGCGACCGCGTGCCAGCAGCCCACATCTGCAGGCGGGTGTCTCCGACTTCTCGCGCGAGGGTCTCGGTTTCTCCGCAGTACGCCTCCGCCACCTGCAGTCCCGCGCCGGCGTTGACCGCCATGTAGGCCAAGAGGCCCGAGGCACGTCCTGCCAGCCCGAACAGCTCGGCTCGCACTCGGGGCGGCTGCTGCCCACCCAGCAAGGTGTGCAGCATGGTTCGCAGCAGCCGGGTCTCTCCGACCAAGTGCTGAGGCCCGAGAGCTTCGTACCGGCCGACGATGCTGTCGAGCGAAGCCTTCACCTGGCTCAGGAGCGCGCTGTCGGCATTGGAGCGGGCTAAGTTCTGAGCCTGGGTGGCAACCTCGAACGGAGAGTCGAAACCCTGGTGGAAGGGGGCTGGTGGCGGGGCCATGGGCGCCGGGGAATCAACCGATTCCTGGCGCGGGATGGTGGAGTCCGCCGACGGGTCGCCGTCGAGCGGAGCAAAGAGCCGCGCGGCAGGGATCTGGAACAGATGCTCCAGGACTCTCCGCGTGTCCCGCTGTGGCATCGTCTTCAGGCTCCCGGCCACCCAGCGGTCGAAGCTGCGGCGAGCTACGCTGACGCTCGCCAACCGGGGTTCCTTCGCCTGCTCCGCGAGCTCCCGAGCAGCTCTGGCGAAGTGCACGGCGAAGGTCTCCACCGTCGTCCAGCCACGCTCGTGGACGAGCTGACGAAAGAGCGTCATCTGCATCGGCATACACTCTCCTGCCGCCGGGGCCTCAGCTTCGATCGCCGAGAACTGTGCGTCGCATAAGGCTGGGCAATCGTTGGTCGGCCCCGCCAACGGTATTTGAGGCTAAGCGCTACCTTGCCGTATGTCCGCCTTCACCCCTGTAGTCCCTCGGTTGCCTCATTGCTGTCCGCAGCCTCTACGCAAACATCCGTTTCGTGACCGTTACGTCGGAAGCCGCGCCTCTCTTCGCATGCGTCCTCCGGCTGTGAGGTTCTCTCCGCGGATTCACAGTACGTCTGTCGGGACTGGCACCGCGCCGGGAGAACCGTCCTCTGTGAGTGCTCATCCCGCGCCTCCAGGGCTGACCCGATCGCCGGGGGATTTCCGTCTGCTCAGCTCTCGTCGGGCAGCCAGATGCCAGCGCCCCACTCGTCGAGTTCGGCCCGGAGACGTTCGTAGTCGGTCATGACCCTGCCGACGGCACGCCAGAACCCGGAAGTGTGATGAGGATGGTCGAGATGGGCAAGCTCGTGGACAAGAACGTAGTCAATCAGCCGGGCAGGCAATTGCATTGTGGCCCAGTGGACATTGACTGTGCCCCGGCGCGAGCAGGAACCCCAGCGGTAGCCGAGGGGACGGACATTCAGCTCGGCGTCCGGCACGTCCATGCGCCGGGCCCAGGAGTGGACGCGGTGGGGCAGCCAGGCTCGCCCTCGCACGACGTACCAGGAGACAAGGGCTGGGGCAGCCGTGTCTCGGTGGTCGCGGCGCAAGTGGAGACGTCCGGCCTTCAGCGCGACAGGGGAAGCTGCAGGGTCGTCGATGAGTTTGAGCCGATGGTTGCGGCCGAGGTACCAGAAGCCTTCGCCATCGAGAAACCGTCGTCGGGGTCGTTCGGCTGCTTCGACTCGGCGGGCATTGACTTTGGTGTAGAGCCAGGCCAGTCGTGTACGGATCAGGGCAGCAAGCTTGTCGCGGTCGGCATCTGCGGGAACCCGAGCGATGATGCGGGCGTCGCGTTCTACGGTGACCCGGACGCCGGTTCGCCCCGAGGCGGGGACCAAGTGGATGATCAGCCCGCCGAGGTGCAGCGGGCTGTCGTTCTCGGCCACCGTGTAGGGCACCTCAGGCACGGTGGCGGCCGACATCCTTGCGGTTGTGGTGGACGATATCGCGGAGTGCGTCGGCAAGAGGGTCGGCTTTCTCACGGGTGTGAGGGCAGGCCACGGCCTCCATCCAGATCTCAGTACGGAAGTCGTGCTGGGCGGCGGGGTTGGTCCAGAAGTCGGGCTTGGCGCTGTAGTGCGATGCCAGGTCGTGCACCTTCTGGGCGAGGGCGACAAAGGCACCGCGTATCTCGTCACCGATCACCCCGTCGGTCAGCGCACTGGTGAGTTGCTGATACAGGGCCTGTTCCAGCGGGGTGAGACTGCGCACGTCATCGGGCAAGTTCGAGCCCGCGCCGCTCTCCGTTTCCTTGACTTCCTCGAAGAGGCGCTGGAAGGCAGCCAGCTGGGCATCCCAGTCGTCGGCGTGCTTCTTAAGGATCTCTTCCACCCGCTTGCGCAGCGCTGCATAGGCGGCGGGGTTCTTGCCGAAGTTCAGGTCGATGTGGTTGCGAAGCGCGTGCCGCATCATGGATGCCTTCGCACGACTGCCGGGAAGCTGGTGAACCTTGGTCTCGAAGTCGTCGGAGGTGAGCCGAGTGGGCTCGATCATCTTGTCCACCCCGAGCGACCGTACGTGCTGGTTGATGAGCTCCCGGACCTTCTTGCCGTACGCGGCTGGGTCGAAGCCGTCGTCCTCATTGAAACGCTGCCGGGCCAGCTGCGCGACGAAGGTGAACAGACGTGCTGCCTTCGCGTACGGGCGGGCCGACTCTCGAGGGGTGACGACGGTGTAGGTTTCCAGGAAGTCGCGAAGCAGAGCCCGGAAGGTGATCCGGCGCTGGTCGTCCTCCAGCGAGTCCACCAGGCGGTTGACGGCCACGATGTCGTCGGGGTTAGTGAGGTCGCGGCGGAGGTCGAAGTGCTGGCGCAGTGCCGTGCACTGGGTCTCCAGCTTGTGTTCCTCGGCCTCGAAATCGATGGGCTTGCCTTCGCGCTCGTCGGCGGCGTACTGGTCCATCGCTTCTTTGAGGGCGGTGGCGACTCCTGCGTAGTCCACCACCAGCCCGGCACTCTTGCCGTCGGCAGTGCGGTTGACGCGGGCGACAGCCTGGAGGAGTTCGGCCTCCTTCATCCGCCGGTCCAGGTACATGACCTGCTCGATCGGGGCGTCGAACCCGGTCAGTAGCATGGTTCGCACGATGAGGAATGCGACCGGGCGACGGGTGCCATCCAGCTGATCAGGGTCTGGGAAGGGGCTGAGGAAGGACTTCTCCGCCTTCCTGTGCGTCGACTCCTTCGTCCACTCCTTCAAGGCCGAGCGGTCGTTCTGCCCCTCGGAGATGACGGGCACGAAGTCGATGGCCTTCAGCAGGCGTAGGTTCTCGTGCGCGGCCACCAATGTCTTCTGCTTCGGTTTGAGCTCCTCAGGCTTCTTCTCCAGTAGTCGCTGAAGTCGCTCTTCCGAAAGTGCCTCCACCTCGGCCACGAGCTCGTTCCGCGCGGCTTGGAGCGCCTCGCGGTAGCCCACAGCGATGCCCCGGGAGTGCGCGACGACCTGTGCCTTGAATCCCTCCGGGAGCACGCTCTGCACGTAGTGGCGCAGCATGTGGCGGGCCTTACGGCGAATCATGTCGTCTGCGCTGAGAACTGCGGTAGAGGTGGCGTAGCGCTTCTGGAGTTGCTCGTACTGCTCGTCGGTCAGTTCATCGAACTGCTCCTCCATCGCCTCGTCCAGCGCAGCGCCGTCCTCGACCGCGCCTCTGGCGATATGTCCCTCGTAATAGATGGGGACGATCGCACCGTCCTCCTCGGCGTCCGCGATGCGGTACTTGTCAATGAACTCCCCGAAGGTGGTCTCTGTCAGCTTCCGGCGATTCATTAGGATCGGTGTGCCGGTGAAACCAATCCGTGCCGCGTTCGGCAGCGATTCCGTCAGGTTGTCGTGGAGGCCGGAGCTGTGCGAACGGTGCGCCTCGTCCACGAGGATCACAATGTCCTCGCTTTCATTGACGAGCCCCCAACCCGCGGCCTTCTTCTTCGCCGCTGACTTGGCACGCTCCGCACGAGTCTTCTCCGCGTCCTGCTGCTTCTGGATCATCACGAAGACCAGGCCGGCACCGTGCCGGGCAAGCACCGCAGGCACCTGATCGGCCCGGGTGACCGTGTCCGGCTTCTCCCCGGTCAGGGTTGCCGTCTCCGACAATTGCTTCTGGAGCTGTTTACGGTCGGTAACCACGACCACCTTCAGGTGCTCAAGGCCCGGCGTGGAACGCAGCTTGCGCACCAGGAAGACCATCGTCAGCGACTTGCCCGAGCCCTGGGTATGCCAGACGATCCCGCCCCGCTTGTCGTCCTTGCCGTGCACCGCCTTCGTCTCACCGCGCTGCAACCGCGCGACAGCCTTGGCGACAGCCCGGTACTGCTGATACCGCGGCCCGATCTTCACCCGAGCCGTCCGCCCTTCGGCAACCTCCACATCCCGGAAGAGCACGAAGTTCCGCACGATGTCCAACAGCCGGTGCGGATGCAAAACTCCGGCCGCCAGCACCTTCTGGGCAGCCGCGCTCCGATCCTCGGGAACGTAACTGCGCGCGGCAACGTCCTTGGCAACGAGCGGGTATGGGTCCCGCCACACCACGTAGTCCTGCCGGCGCGCGGTGAAGGTGCCGAGTCGTGCCCGGTCCCCGGTGGTAGCCACCGTCAACTGCACGGTGCGGAAAAGCCGTTCGCTACCTTCCGGGACGGCGGACTCCCGTCGGTTCGCGTAGCGCTGGAGTTGCTCGACCGCATTGTATATGTTGCCGCCCATAGCAGTGGGCTTCTTGCCCTCGATGACGACCAGCGGGATACCGTTCACGAACAGCACCAGGTCTGGGGTGATCGTCTCGCCGCCGCTGCCCGGGACCGTCATGCGGAACTGCGAGACGGCGAGGAAGTCATTCCGCTCCGGGTGCTGCCAGTCGATGAACCGCACCGTCTGGTTGCGGCCCCCGTCCCAGTCCTCGAACCCCGGAACGTCCACACCATCGAGCAGATGCTGGGTAGCGGCCTCGTTCGCCGCCACCAGCCCGCCACCGGCCTCTACCGCACCCCGTGTCAGCGCCGACACTGCTTGATCCGCTCGCGCCTCATCCACCCACGGCCTGCCATCCGGCCGCCGGTTCAGCTCGACGAGTTTCGCCCGCAAGATCCCTTCGAGCATGGCGTCGTCGTAGCCGCGCCTGACATACGAGGGCGCCCCTGGCGGCTGCAACTCAATACCAGTCGTCCCGCGCACATGTCTCCACCCCATGTCCCCGCTGGTCAGCTGCGCGATCAGCGGCTTCTCGACAAACGTGCACTCAGGACCGGACTCGGCCACGATGCTGCCCTCCGCACTCACAAAGCGACACAGACGTTTCCGAACTTCCCACTGTTACCGGAAACCCAAGGATCCCTAAACTTCGCAGCCAACCAACTGACCAAGAAGCGACTTCTTGAACTGCTCAAGCTTTTCGATAGCAGACCGCGCACGCTCAGCCCTGTTCCGAAAACCTGCTGCGACACTGGCCAGCATCGCCTGATCCGGATACGACGGCAACGGAATCATGAACTCCTCGACGTCACTCTTTGTAATGTTGGCGTCTTTTCGAGTACTGATACCAACACGCCTCCAAGCCCCCCTGAGAGACTGGAGGGCAACAACGAGGTACCAGGGATCTACCTCTTTCCCGCCCTTCACTTCCAAAGCTGAGATTGCTTGATTGATCACTGCCGATTTACCGAGGAGTCCGGTACGACCGATCTGGGCCCATCCTCCGTACATGGCAACCAATACAGTTCCGGGTGCGTAAACTCGCATCCCGAAAGTTCTGACAGCGATGTCTGTTACAGATTCGCTGGTCGCCCTAAGAAGTCCCTCGTTAAGATCGAGAGTCTTAACCCAAGGAATTCCGGACTCCGCGTAGTAGAGATCTCCCTCAGCCCGCGCGGGCGTCAGGCCCGAGGAGACGCGACATACATCCGCGATCTTAACCCAGCGAGGATACCCATCATTGCGTTGGTAGGCGCCTAGCTCGCCAGCTCCCAGCGCCGGGACGGTTAGGCGCTCCCGGAGTGCCGCCCACTGAAGTCTCTCCTCTTTCGCGAGCACCGCACGAGAAATCGCCAGTTGTTCGTCTACGTCATCGAGGATCTCGGCGATGCGCCGCTGCTCCTCAAGCGGGGGCAGCATGATTTCAATGGAACTGAACTCGTGATACCGAAGGTTCCAAGTGTCGCTCACGAGCCCTTGCGAGTTACGATAGAATTGGCTCACCAAGCGTGGAGTCTTAAGCAAGTAGCTTATGAAGGGGGCATGAATTTCACCTTCAGGACAACACACTGTGTATGCTGGGCTCACAATTCCAGCTTCGCCTGCTACTCCCGATACGCCCTGCCACATCCGCATCGTGTTGTACACGATGTCTCCTGGGTGCACGTCCAGGTACAGACTTTTGTCTGCACTCGACGAATCACGTCTGCCACTCTCGCTCTGTCGAATAACCCCACGGTCCGCCGTGACAGACAGGAGAGTGGAAACATGATGCGTGCGTTCCGAGCGCAGCTTCAGAATGTCTCCCAGTGCCACCCGGCGCCAACCGTCACGCATAGCCCAGCTCCTCCAGGTACCCCCGCAGTCGCTTCGCGGACGCTTCCCGCTCCCGTTCCAGGTCCTGCAACGTGACGGCGTATTTGTCCCCCCAGTTGCGGTAGGCATCGATCATGGCGCGGCGGTCAGTGGCAACGAAGCGCTCCATGCGAGCGCGAAGGTCCAATTTCAGGAAGCCGAGGACGATGTGCTGGGCCTGGTCAGCGGTTAGCTTTTCGGCGGCTTCGCGCAGCTCGGTGAGGAAGCCGGCCTTGACCGCCATGAGGTCCTTCTTGGCGGCGGTAAGCTGCTTCTTCAGCTTGGCGAGTTCCTTGGGCGGCAGCACGCCGCTCAGGTCGGGTTCTTCCTCCTCATCCCCATCTGCGCCCTTGATCTTCTTCGGCGGGGAGCCCGCCTTGACCTGAGCGTCGAGTTCCGCGACGAGCGCCTCCGCCGCCTCCAGCCGCTCCACGTAGGCAGGGATCAGCTCAGGAACAAGGCGGTGTTCACGGGCTTTGCGCTGGGCGGCTCGGATGCGGGCTCTGGTCTTAGCATCGGCGCCCTCTGGCGGTTCGGCGAAGGCGGATTCGATGCTGGTGACCCAACGGTCGATGACGCCGGGGAAGCCGGTAAGGGCCAGGCTACGCAGGTCGTTGCGGGAGTCGAACCACCAGGCGGCCACGGTGCCGGCGAGCTGGTACTTGTCCAGGACCTTCAGTGGTTCCAGGGCCTGGGCGAAGGTATCGAGAAGTTCGGCACGGGTGTCGGCGAGCTGCTGATGTTTGGGGAGCTCGTCGAGTCGGCCTCGGTGCTCCTTCCACCATGCGTCGAATGCAGCGCCGAGTTCAGCCTCTCGTCCTGCGGCGAGAGCGGGAATCCGGTCGGCGACGGCCTCACAGCCTTCCTCGGGAAAGTCGTAGTAGTCCTCATTCCGCTCGCGGAAAAGTTGGCTTCCGGGGTCGATACCGAACGCGCGGAACTGTCGGGCTCGGTCGCGGACCTCGCTCTTCGGAACGCCGCCGTACAGATGTGCACGGACGTCCTGCGGCTCGGGGGGCGGAGTGTTGTCGACGTAGCGGCGGATGTTGAGGTTGTAGTCGTTCTTCTCCAGCTCTTCGAAGGGCACGACGCGTGCGAAGTTCTCGATGTTCCGCCAATCCCGGTATGCCGAGACAATCTTTTCGGCGTGCTGGGCTTCAAGGAGGTTCTGGGCGCGGCCAGCGGTGACCTCACGGTCCGCGTTGATGAACAGCACACCGTCCCGGCGGTCTCGGGGTGTGCCGTCGCGGCCGCGCAGGACGAGGATGCAGGCTGGGATGCCGGTACCGTAGAAGACGTTGGGCCCGACCCCGATGACTGCCTCCAGCCGCCGGTCCTCGATGATCTGGCGGCGGATCTTCTGCTCTTCGCCCCCGCGGAAGAGGACGCCGTGCGGCATGACCGAGGCAGCGATACCGTCGGACTTGAGGACAGCCAGCACGTGCTGGATGAACATCAGGTCGGCCTTCTTGCCCGACTCGGGGCACCAGCCGTAGCCCATCCGCTCTGAGTGCTGCATGTCCTTACGGCGGTAGTTCTGCGCAAAGGGTGGGTTGGTGAGGATCCGATCGAAGCGCATAAGCTCGCCACTGGAAGTGGTGTGCTTGGGGTCAGCAAGAGTGTCGCCGTGCCGAATGTCACCGTCGGCGACCTCGTGCAGGAGAAGGTTCATGCGGGCCATGGCCCATGCGCTTCCATTGTCTTCCTGCCCGAAGACGGAGACGTGGGCAGCGTCCCCGCCGTGCTCTTGCACATACTCCTTGGCGAGGATCAACATGCCGCCTGAGCCGCAGCAGGGGTCGTAAACGGACATGCCTTCGCGAGGCTGTACGAGCTGGTTCATCATGCGGATGACGGAGCGGGGAGTGTAGAACTGCCCTCCCTTCTTGCCGCCTTCGTCAGCGAACTCGCCGATCAGGTACTCGTATGCGTAGCCGAGCAAGTCGGGGAACTCGAAGTCGTCATTGCTCAGCCGATACTGGTCGAAGTGATCGACCAGCGCTTGGAGGACAGGCTTACTCAGCTTGGTGTTGCCCGAGCCACGCTTGAAGTCGATGTAGCCGAGCACACCATCCAGCGCCCGGTTCTCGTTTTCCAGACCGCCCAAGGCGACGTTCAGCGCCTCTGCCGGGTCGGAGCGCGACGCCTTTTTGATCGTCTTCCAGCGCGAGACCTCAGGAACGAAGAACTCGTGCGAGCGGTACGCCGACGGGGACTCGGCCCGTCGCTCCGCCTCGGCTCGCTCCAAGCCCAAGTCCATGAACCGCTCAACGACGCCGTCCCGCGCCACGTCGAACTGATCCGAGGCGCGCTTCAGGAACAGCATCCCAAAGATGTAGTCCTGGTACTGCGCAGCGTCCATCTTGCCGCGCAGGATGTCCGCAGCGGCATACAGGTGCCTCTCCAACTGCGGCAACGTGAGCTGAGCCACGAACGTCTCTCCTTGTTCTTCAAGCCACCTCGCGCTGTGCACGGCGGGCGCCGCGTCGGACGGGTGTCTGGCCTGACCGCCTCAAGGTTAGGGGCGGTCTACGACAATTTCCTTGGGCGCGGCCCTCGCGCCGTGCGCCGTTCCGTTCCCGGCGGGGCGGTCGGTATGGGCAGGCGTTCTCCGGGGACCTCGCCGCCGAGCAGGTGCGTGATCAGTGCCGGGCGCAGGGCCTGCAGTCGCGCCAAAGACTGACGGTGGTTGTCCATCTGTGTATCCACCTCGGCCAGCGCACCGGCCAGCAGCCGCTGCTCGGCCAGCGGCGGCACTGCCACCGGCAGATCCTCGACTGTATGGGCCGTGACAGTGACGACGGTCCCTACGTTGGCACGAGCGAGGAGCTGGTCAAGCACCTTCGGGTGCGACAGATAGGCAGCCAGGTAGCCAGGTTCCACCAGCTCATGGCGCGGGCGGATACGCATACAGGCAAAGTGGTAGAGCCAGCCGCGCGAGCGCTCCGTCACCAAGGCAATACGCCCTACCGCACCCTGGCGGACCATGACCACATCACCCGGGGTAACCCGAAACCGCTCCAAGGCGTCCGGCACATCGCCCAAGGCCCGCAGCAGCGATCGCTCCGCGATCTTCTGATCGACGATATCCGCAGGGGAGATCACCGGCGTACCGCTAAGCCCCTCGCCCAGCCCCTCGAACTGATCACTGGAAGGACTCGGTGTGACATCAGCCAACTCCCCGAGCCTCAGTATGCGCGGCAATGCACACCTCGCTGTCTTCTCGTCGCCCCCGCTCGCGAGAAGTCTATCGTGTATCCCGCTACACGTGCGGGGTAGGTTGCAGCCTTGGCCAGGACATGCGTACAGTCCGTAACGCCTTGGTGGAGGCTAGTACCCGGAGCGCTCCTCACAGGTGCCCCGTCCTGCCCGGAACCGCCACAAGCGGCCTCCGACGCTGGGGCTCCGTTGGCCCGTCAGCCCCCTGGAAGGGGGTGATGTCCGTGCCCGAGAACAACGAGAACAGTCCGAAGCCGCCGCCCGAACCGCGACGGAAGAAGCTTCGCAAGATCGCTTCCACCGTCGCCGTGGTGAGCAACGCCGTATACCAGCTCGTACGCGTCCTGAACTGGTTACGGAACTGGACAGTGTGACCGCCAGCCCCCTAATACGGTTTGGCAGCCAAGGAGACTGACAGTCACCACGAGAGTCCCGTCGCACCCAGCGGCGGGACCTACCCGTTTGGGAGCGTAGCGAAATACCCAGCCGCTGACCAGGTCAGCGGCGAGCTCGCCTCAAGCTTCCCAGGTTAGGGGTGAGGGTGCCCGACGTCACGCCCCTGCGGTGGTCGACTGCCGACGTCTTGCGCTGGAGGCCCTGGGTACGGGGCCACCCATGCCGCAGACGCTACTGCGCAAACAGCTATGCGGGCACCTGACCTGCAACCGTCCCAGGTTATAGGTCCCCTCAACGCAACGAGCGCCCCAAGCGCTCCTCTATCCGCTTCGTTCCCGTCTGAGTGGTGCCCTGCCAAGGGTCGTTCAGCTCAACATGAGTCCTCCAGCAGGGACTCGCGGTGTCAACCAACGCGAGTCTTCGGAAGACACATCGACGCCGTCACGACAAGCGAATCCCCGCAGGCCCCGGCGGCTGCATCACGACCAGCCCTTGCGGGTGGCTCCTGCCGGGGGCGCCACCGACCGCCCTCCTCCGGGAGGGCTTTTTGCTGGTCGGAGGCCGGTGCGCGGGCATGGAAAAGCACCGGCGCCCTCCCTCGGCGACCGAAGGACGGCCCGGCGCTGTCCGGCTGTCACCGGGGCCCGGCAGGTGGCCGTTTCGCCTACGTGTCGAAGTTCTCCCGGGCCCGGGACATGTCCTGGCCGTCCTCCAACACGACAGCTCGGGCCAGGAGCCTCGACTTCAGTTCCTCGAACTGCCCCGAGACGCATCGAGCCCAGATCGCGAGCAGGACTGGGACACTGCCCCGGCCCACCCGGCCACCTGCGCAGGCGGCACACCAGACCACGCCATGCGCGCGGGACCAACCTCGCGCGTGCGGGGAGCGCCCTCCGCCCCGGCCCCATGGGGCGGGAAGACGGCGACCTTGCGGCCGAAGACGCCGCGCACCTGGTCGGCGGCGTGCTTGGTGGTGGCGGGACGCGACGATCTTCGGGCCAGCCTGGTGCTCCGCGCCGTCCTCGTCCTTCCATGTCCGCGTGCACAACTGGTCGACGGCCGCCTCGAAGTGTCCGACGGTGGTGCCGAGCGCGCCGGAGATCAGATGCAGCTCGTCCTGGATGATCAGGTCCGACGGACGGAGTCGGGGAGCCGCTTCCGACACATCCTTGCCCCGGCTGCCCCGCGCCTTGTGCCAATTGCCGCAAGCGTGCTGCTTGTCGAGGTCATCGTGCCGGTATCCGTGCCGGGAGCACCACTGGGTGGTGCGGCCGAAAAGCAGGCCGGCCTGGCCGTACCACGGCAGCGGCGCGAACTTGTCGACGGTGACGATCAGCAGGCTCGGCAGCAGCCGGTAGATCTCCTCGTCCACCGTCAGCATCGGGATGCCCTCGCCGTCGGCCTTGCGGCGCGATAACGGGCAGGCCCCGGT
Source organism: Streptomyces cacaoi (assembly GCF_006539165.1). Taxonomy (GTDB): domain Bacteria; phylum Actinomycetota; class Actinomycetes; order Streptomycetales; family Streptomycetaceae; genus Streptomyces; species Streptomyces cacaoi. Next base: position 87,968 of record NZ_BJMM01000017.1, read on the forward strand.
GCCCTCACCGCGCGGGCGGTAGAGCAGGACGCGGCGCCGGACCGGATCGTCCACCACGACCCGGTCGGGTCGCAGCTCCTCGCCGCACCAGGGGCAGGTGGTCACCTGCACGACGTTCGCGCGTGCCGCCCCAACGGCGCTGCCCCGCGCCGAGCCGACCTGGTCGGCCCCCTCCCCGAACTTGCTGGGCGAGACCTTGCTGCCCACCCACAGCCCGATTCGGAACGGCGTGGCGGCCCACCGGGGATCGGGCGCGCGGCCGTCAGCACCCTCGTACGCCTCCTTGCAGCACCTCCGCCGCGCAGAACCAGTGAGGCGGCGCGCTGAACTGCTGTGCCGTCAGCAGCCGCAGCGTGTAGCGCATCAGCACCACGACCCCGGCACCCCGGTGCTCCTTCTGCCGCTCCACGTCCTCGGACCTCTGCATCCCTCACGGGCTTCGTAGGATGTGGCAGGTTCGAAGTGCTGCGGGCCCCGTTCAGCGGGTGTGGGACGGTGGGTTCGGCGCCCGTGGTATGTGACCGGGACGCGGCGGACGGCCTGGGCACAGCGCGTCCTCTCCCCGGGGCGGATACCAGGTCGGGCACGGCTCCGGCAGCAGGACGAACGGCCGACATGGGGATTCACGTCGCTTGACTACGTTTACAGACGTCGACGACGGATCGATGAGAGGACGGCATGACGAGGGCATGGCTCACCCGGGCGGGCAAGGATGGCGCGTACGAGCAAGGCTTCCTCAATGACAAGCTGCTCATCCTGGGCTGGTCGGAACTGGGCGACATCAGCGATTGCCCTAACAGGGACAGGCTCCGAACGCGCGTCCTGCGAACCTATCCGCACGAGAACGCCTCCCTGATCGGCAACTGGACCGGCCAACTGTGGCGCTTCCTGTACGAGATGAGCGAAGGCGACCTGGCCGTCGTCCCGCTGAAGAACGGCAAGGTCGCCCTCGGCCGGATCACCGGGCCCTATGTCTTTCGTGCTGACGGGTCCCCCGTCCTCGGTCACACACGGGCGGTGGACTGGCTGCGCACGGACGTGTCCCGCCAAGCGATCCGCCCCGACCTGCGCGCCACCCTCGGGTCCCTGCTCACCGTGTGCGAGCTCAGCAGGTTCGACGCCGCCTCGCGGCTCGAGTCGCTCGCGCAGGAGGGCGAAGATCCAGGCAGTAGCGAAGAAGACGAGGCCATCAGGGAGTTGAAAGGCCCCGCCGACCTCGCCGAACGTCTCCGGTCCGGCGAGTCCGTGATGATGACGATCCGACAGTTCATCGGCGTATGGGACGCCAGCAGCCGCAACGCTGCGGTTCTCGCCCTCATCCGGAGCGACCTCGCCCAGTTCGGTCTCTCCACATCGCCGCCGTTCACGGAAGGCTCCCTCGATACGACGATCGAGGTGCTGTCAGTCGGCAGCACGCCGGAAACTCCCCAGAGTTCGCGGGACGCGCTGCAATACCGCACGCTCGAAAACGTTGAGGAGCCGCAGCCCCTCACCCTCAACCTCGGCGCCATCCCCTCGGCCAAGGGCGGGATCGTGACTGTCGCCCTGGACGACAGCCTGTCTCTCGCCATGTCCCGGATGGTGGTGGACGATCTCAGCCAGCTGCCTGTGGTCGACGACGCAAACCGCTGCCTCGGTGCGGTGAGCTGGAAGACGATCGGCACCGCCTACCTGTCCAGCACGGACCCGACAATCACCGACGCCATGGACCACACGGCGCGCACGGCGGGGCTCCGCGATCCGCTCCTGGACTGGGTCGGCTATATCTCGGAGACCGGTTACGTCTTCGCCGGCGAGGCCGACGGCACGCTGACCGGGATCGTGACGACGTCCGATGTCACGGACCGGTTCGGGCAGGAGATGCGCCCGTACACGCTCCTGAAGGAGGTGGAACGCAGGCTGCGCCGACGGGTTGATGAGGTCTTCTCCTCGGACGACCTGCACCTGTACGCGCGGGGGATCGCATCGCGGAACCTGCACAAGCACGACACCATCACGGCGGGCGCCCTGCTCGTCTCGCAGTACGAGAAGCTCCTCGACGACGACGACCGCTGGCAGCGCATGGTGTGGAACATCGACCGCTGGGTGTTCCTTACCCGGCTTGCCGACGTCCGCGAACGCATCCGCAACCCGCTCATGCACTTCCACGAGGCATTCCAGATCGACCCGGTGAGCGATGAGGACGTGGCCGCGATTCAGGGCCTGGTCGACCTGCTGCGCGCGGCGGACCCGCGCCCCTGAGCCGGGGCCCGCGCTTCTCCCCTTGCCACATGCCACCGATCAGGACGATGACGCCGGTCAGTAAAGGAGCGGATCCCTCATTGCCGCTCCTGAAGCGGACGAGATGACCCCTCGGGGACGGCGGCCTACGGAAGTGGAGCTGCGCAGCCTGTCAGTCGCCCCTTGCGAGGAACTCCGCGCCCGCTGCGTGTTGGTGACGCGACCGACGGAACGGTTACCAGTGCGCAGCGGGCCACGCGGACGATCTCACCGAGGCCTGGACGATGGGCGACCGAGCCGAGGCATTCACCCTCCCGCCTGCCTGCTCGACCCTGGTCTTCTCCAGCACACTCCAGAAAACCCGGTGCACGCTGAACATGTGTGGCTCGCGGCGCTGCGCGGAAGGGCTACGGCCCGCGGGTAGCGGCCCCACTGACATCGGCACCCACGTGTTTTCGGCAAGCGGGTCGACGCTGACACAGTGAGGTCATCCCCACTGCTCACAGAAGGTGCCGGACCCGCAAGGGGTTCGCCGGTGCGGGCACTTGTGCGTCTCGCTCAGCTTCGTCGTTCAGCGGGCGCCAGCACTGAAGCCCCCCTTACGCGGGGAGCTGGACAACCGGCCGTGTGCGCGGGCGGAAGAGGGCTCCACCCCCGCGTGGGCGAGGAAACTCCGCCGGCCCCCGCGCTCACCCCCGCACGGCCCGGGCCGTCTCCGCCGTGTGCCGTCCCCGGCCCGACGTCAGGTGCCACAGGCCCGCTGCTCGGTAGTAGATGCCGTTCACCAGTTGCAGGAGGATCAGCGTGGCGGGCCAGAGGAGGCCGGTGAGGGCCGGGACGGTGTCGAGGGGGAGGGTGTAGGACAGGGCGATGCGGGCCGCGGCGTCGGCGAGGAGGGCCAGGCCCCAGATCACGGTGGAGACGCGCCAGATGCGGCGGAAGGCCGGTTCGGTCTGCCACAGGGTCTCCCACGGGGTGCCGTCGGAGCGGAAGCGGCCCTCCAGCAGGGGGCGGGCGCCCAGGTAGGCCAGGGGGCGGCGCGCGGCGGTCGAGCCGAGGAAGAACAGGCCGGCCACGGCCGTCACCCAGCCGTCCCTGGCCAGCATGAACCGGGTGCCGCCGCTGATCAGCGAGACCAGCATGCCCGCCAGCATCACCCCGGCCATGAACGCCGCCATCCCCTCCAGCCGGCGGTCGCGCAGCCAGTACAGCCCGGCGGCCACCACGGGCAGCACGGCGCCGGCCAGCAGCGCGGCGAACGTGCTCGCGCCCAGGTCGCGCAGCACGTAGAAGAGGGCGACGGGTGCGGCCACGTCGACGAGCAGCTGGAGCAGGAGGCGACGGCCGCCGGGGCGCGGGGCGGGGGCGGGGGCGGTCACGGTTCCCGCCTGGTGACGGCCCGGGCGAGGGTGGTCAGTTCGCGGACGCACTCGGCCAGGGTGAGGCGTGGCGGGCGTGCCATACGGACGATCGCCGCGTCGATGGCGGACTTCAGGGTGAGGGCCATCAGGCCGGTGTCGAAGGGGCGGAACTCCCCGTTCTCCTGGCCGGCGCGCAGGATCGGCTCCAGCGCGTCGACGTTGGCCCGTTCCGTGACCTCCGTTCCGTGACGCAACGTGCCGTCCGCGTCGCGTTCGTTCCGGCAGATCTCCGTCATCGCGCGTACGGCGGACGGGTGTCGGGCCGCCCACTCCAGTTGGGCCTCGATCCGGGCCGTGAGCGCGTCCAGCGCCGTCGTCCGGCCCTCGGCGCGCCGGGTGATGGCCCGGTGTGCGCGGAGTCCGACCTCTTCGAGCACGGCGTCCATCAACTCCCCCTTCGTGCCGAAGTGGTAGGAGATGAGCCGGGTGCTGGAGATGCCTGCCCGCTCCTTGATCCGGGTGAACGACGTCTGTGCGTAGCCGCTCTCGGCCAGGGTCTCGATGGCCGCTTCCACGATCTGTGCCCGTCGTGCACTGGCGGCGAGCGAGCGTGCGGACGCCGCCGGGGACGCCCCGTCCGCCGCCGCGCCGCCCGCCGCGTCCTCCGCCGCGCCGCCCGTGCCGCCGCTCGTCTTCCGGCTCGTCGCGCCGCTCGTCGTACTGTTCACCTCGCCGGCTTCATTCGTTACTCGCATAGGTAATTCATTCCTCGGCTGAGTAACGCGCAAACCCGCGAGGGGCCGCCCGACGCCGCTCCGGCCGCAATCGACCGGTGCGCGCGCCGCGATCCGGGGTCGGCCGCACCGTGGGCCTGCGGCGGTCCATGCGCCGTGGCCGTGGGACTCGCGGGCGGGTCCACGCGCCGCGGCCATGGAGCTCGCGGGCGCCGGGACCGTTCAGTCCGCCCGCTCGGACACCCGTCGCAGGATCGCGGCGAGGCGCTCCAGGTCCTCGGCCTCGCAGTCGGCGAACGGGGTCCGGGTGAGCGTCAGTTCGACGACGCGTCGGCGGACCTGACGGCCCTGTTCGGTCAGTACGGCCACACGGACGCGCCGGTCGGCGGGGTCCGTGCCGCGCTCCACCAGGCCGCGGCCGATCAGCTGGTTGACGACGAAGTTGAGGTTGGGCGCGTTGCAGAACAGCCGCGCCGCCAGCGTCTTCATGGACGGCGGCGGCCCGTCCGGGTCGATCGCCCACAGCGCCTGAGCCGTCGCGTGGGTGAGCCCCAGTTCCTCCAGCGGGCGGGCGAGGCGGTCGGCGGTGCGCATGAACAGCTCGTGGTTGGCGCGCACCACCGCTTCCAGCGGCTGGTCGTTCATGGCGGAAGGCTAGCACTGTGCTTCGAGGGTCGAAGCTGTTACGGTCCTGCCGTAGTTCGAGAGTCGAAGTAAGTAGACAGTCGACGTCGGTGCTCCGGCACGTCCGCGCGGCGGCCCGACGCACGGAAAGGAACACACATGGGCGTCTGGTCCGGCATCACCGCTCTGGTCACGGGAGCCTCGAAAGGCATCGGAGAGGCGTACGCACGCGAACTGGCCCGGCGCGGGGCCCACTTGGTGCTCGTGGCACGCTCCGGCGAGGCGCTGGAGCGGATCGCCGAAGAGATCCGCGCGGAGCACGGCGTCGAGGTCGACACCCTGGCGCTCGACCTCTCCGCCGACGACGGGGTGCCCCGGCTGGTCGCCGAGCTGGACCGGCGGGGGCACGCCGTCGACCTGCTGATCAACAACGCGGGAGCGGGCGCCGTCGGACCGTTCCTGGACTCCGCGGTGGAGCGGCACGTCGCCTCGGTCGAGCTGAACGTCGTCGCGCTGATGCGGCTGTCCCATGTGCTCGGTGGCCGCATGGCCGCGCGGGGCAGCGGCGGCATCGTCAACATCGCGTCCACGGCGGCGTTCCAGCCCATGCCGTACCAGGCGACCTATGCCGCCTCGAAGGCGTTCGTGCTGTCGTTCACCGAGGCGTTCGCCGCAGAGCTGCGCGGGAGCGGGGTGCGGGTCATGGCGGCCCACCCCGGGGCCACCGCCACCGGGTTCTTCGACGACACCACCGTCACGATGAACCCCGCACTCGCCGACCCGCCCGCACGCGTCGCCGCGCGGACCCTCGACGCCTACGCCAAGGGCGCCGTCAACGCCTACCCCGGCCGCCCGCTCATGCGGGTCACCACCTGGACCGCCCGGTTCCTGCCCCGCAGCGCGGTCACACGGCTGGCGGGACGGCTGAACAAGGCACTGGGGCACCACCGCGCACGCCACCTCGACGCCCCCTCGGCCTCCGCGCGGGCCTGACCACGCTCCCTCGCCCCCGGCTTCCGGGCGCCCCGGGCCTCCCGGCCCGGACCCGACCGGCTGGCCGGGCCCGCCCCCTGGCGGCCTGGCCAGGGGGCGGGCGCGGTCGTCCGGCCGTGGTGGATGACGGGACGTTCCCCACCGTGGATGACGGGACGTTCCCCATCATGTGAGCAAGCGATGACGGCGCGGCCGACCGGCCGACGGGGCTGGTTCGCTGAGGGCATGAACACCGACAACACCTCCCATCCGCCGCATTCCGCCCCTCGGCGCCGCCGCCGGGCGACCGTCCCCCTCCTGCTGGCGGCAGCCGGTCTGGCCGCCGCGGCCCTCGCCGGCTGCGGCACCGGTGACGCGGGGGCCGCGAAGTCCGGGGCGCACACCGCCGCGAAGGGGCCGCAGGACACCGGCAAGAAGGTGCTGTGGCTCGGGGACTCCATAGCCGCCGCCGAGGCACCGCCGCTGGCGGCGGCGCTCAAGGCCGGCGGCGTGCGGTTCCAGGACGCGTCCTCCGACGGCGGCGGCACGGTCGTCGAGGGCGACCGGATGGCCAAGAAGATCGCGGCCAACACGCACAAGCGGCTGGCCGAGCAGATCCGGGACTTCCACCCCGATGTGATCGCCTACCAGATCACCACCTACGACTGGGGCAGCCCCCGGCAGCAGCAGGCGGCGTACGAGAAGCTCGCCCGGACCGCACGGGACGCCGGCGCCGATCTCGTCCTCGTCACGGCGCCCCCGTTCACCATCGACGACTTCTACCGACAGCACGAGGACGCGATCGAGAGCGCGCCCCGGGCCGCCGCGCGGGCCGCCGCGAAGGGCGGCGACCACGTCCGGCTCCTCGACGCCTCCGCGCTGTGGGGCACCGACGCGTCCGCGGCGAAGGCACAGCGCTCCAAGGACGGCATCCACTCGTGCCAGCAGGGCTCCGCCGCCTTCGCCCAGTGGTTCACCAAGCGGCTCGGCAGCGCGTACGGGTTCACCCCGGCTCCGCCCGAGAAGTGGGCCGACGGCTCGTGGACCGGGAACGAGCGGTACGCGAAGCTCGGCTGCGAGTGAAGCGCGCGAGGACCGCCGTGCCTGTCTCCCCCGCCACCGCTCCCGCCCCCGTCTCCCGTGACCGCCGCCGGGCCCGGGGCCGCGCCCGGCGCCGCTCCCCCACGGCGGCGGCCCGTGCCCATCTCGCGCCGCTCGACGGGCTGCGCGGGTTCGCCGTCCTGGCCGTGCTGCTCTTCCACGCCGGGCATCTGGGCGGCGGATTCCTGGGTGTCGACCTGTTCTTCGTGCTGTCCGGGTTCCTGATCACCGGCCTGCTGCTGCGGGAGGTGGCGGACACGGGCCGCATCGCACCGGTGGCCTTCTGGGCCCGCCGGGCACGCCGGCTGCTGCCGGCGCTGGCCGTCGTGGGCACCGTGACCCTCGTACTGACCTGGGCGTCCGGCAGGCCGTCGATGCTGCGGTTCGCCCGCGAGGACGCCCCGTGGGCCGCCGCGCAGGCCGTCAACTGGCACTACATCACCGAGCAGATCGGCTACTGGAACGCCTCCGGCACCCGGGTCCTCACCCACCTGTGGAGCATCGCGGTCGAGTGGCAGTTCTATCTCGTGTGGCCGCTGGTCGTCGCCGTCGTCGGGCGCGGGCGCCGCGGGCACGCCCGTGTCGCCGTGCTCGCCGCCGCGGGTGCGCTCGGCTCGCTGTTCCTCATGCTCGACCTCGGCCAGGCCGTGGACACCACCCGGGCCTACGAGGGGACCGACACCCGGGCGTTCGCCCTGCTGCTCGGCGCGCTCGCCGCCACCGCGCCGGTGCGGTCGCTGGCCGCCCGGGTGCCCGGGCCGCTGTCCGGTGCGGTGTGCGCGGCGCTGGCCGGGGGGCTCGGCATCGCCTGGGTGCGCACCGACGGGGAGCACGCGCCGGGGCTCTTCCAGGGCGGACTCTTCGTGCACGCGGCGGCCTGCGCGGTGCTGATCTCCCTGCTCGCCGCCGCACCGGAAGGCCGCGCCGGCACCCTCCTCGGCAGCGCCCTGCCCCGCCGGCTCGGCGAACTGTCGTACAGCCTCTACCTGTGGCACTGGCCCGTCCTTCTGCTGCTGCCGGAGGTGCCGGGCCTCGGCGGGTGGGGCCGTACGGCGCTCGTGGTGGCGGTGTCGCTCGCCGCCGCACAGGCGACGAAGCTCCTGGTGGAGGACCCGGTGCGGTACCGGACGCCCTGGACGACCGGCCGCCGGGGGCTGATCGCCCTCGCCGCCGCGGTCGCCGTGACCGTCGGGGTGTGGGCGGCCCTGCCGCAGCCGCCGATGGGGGCCGGGACGGTGGACGTCGGAGAACTGGCCGCGGGGTAGGGGCGGTTGGCACGGTCCGAGCGGTGGGTGGGGTCGGCCGGGGGCGATGCCTCGGCTGGAGGGGGTCGGGCCGTTCCGGAAGCGGCAGCCAAACCATGGGGAGCCCGACCGTCCAGCGGGGCGGGTTCGTCCGGCAGGCGTGGGCCAGCAGGGCAGGTTCGCCCGGCGGAAGTGGGCCGGTGGGGCAGGCTCGGGTGGTGCGGGAAGATCACGCAAGGCGAGGCAGGAGCGGAAAGCACGCAAGGCGCTGAGGGGGCGGACGGCGCGCAAGGCGAGGCCGGTGCGGACGGCACAGAAGACGAGGCGGCGCGGACGGTGCGGACGGTGCGGACGGTGCGGAAGGCGTCGGAGTGAGGAAGTCGGAGCGAGGAAGGGGTGGCGTCGGGATGGGTGGTGTGCGGGGGCGTGTCCCGGGGCTGGGCCGGGTGGTTGCCGGGCTGCTCGTGGCGGTGGGGCTGGTGGGGCTCACGGGCTGCGGGATCGCCGACACCGGTCCGGCGGCGGCCGGTGAGCCGGCCCGGGGCGCCCGGGCAGCGGGCGGACCGCCGCCGCTGCGGCTGTACTACCTCACCCGGAACGGCATCTGGCCCGTGGCCAGGACGGCGCCGCCGCACGCCGGGGCACAGACGGCGATGGACGAGCTGCTGGCGGGTCCCAGCCGCGCCGAGCGGGCGCGCGGCCTGGTCAGCAGGCTGCCGAGGGGCCGGGTGCGGGCCGAGGCGACGGCCGGCGCCGTCGATCTGCATCTGCCGTGGCTCGTGGCGGAGCTGCCGAGGGTGGCGGTGAGCCAGCTGGTGTGCACGGCGGCCAACGCACCGGGCGTGCCCGGCGGGAAGGACCCGCTGGATGTGGTCGTACGGATCCACGAGTCGGGGATCCCCGGAGCCCCGTGGCCCGTCCGCTGTGACGAGACGGGGACCGCCGCGCCTCTCGGGGCCCCGGAGCGGACCGCGGGCAGCGGCCCCAGGGGCCACGGCGACCGGAGGGACGGCGGGTCGGCGGGCCGGATCGGGCAGGGTGAGCAGGGCACAGAGGACCAGGAGCAGGAGGAGAAGGCCGCGCCATGACACGCGTTCTGCTGATCGAGGACGACCCGGCCGTACGCCACGGGGTCACGCTGGGGCTGCGCCGCCGCGGCCACGAGACCGAAGCGGTCAGCACGGGCGAGGACGGGCTGGAGGCGCTCGCGTCCTTCGCCCCGGAGATCGTCCTGCTCGATCTGATGCTGCCCGGTATGAGCGGCCTGGAGGTGTGCCGGCGGGTGCGGGAGGTCAGCCAGGTGCCGATCGTGATCCTCTCCGCGCGCGGTGACGACATGGACGTCGTCGTGGGGCTGGAGGCCGGGGCGGACGACTACGTCGTCAAACCGGCGAGCGGCGAGCTGATCGAGGCCCGGATGCGCGCGGTGCTGCGCCGGGTCGCGCCGTCCCAGTCCGCCACCGGTGCGGTGGAGGCGTGCACCGTCGCCGGTGATCTGCGCATCGACCGGCAGGGGCTGCGGGTCTCCAAGCACGGCGCCGAACTCTCCCTCGCGCCGTCCGAGTTGAAGCTGCTGCTGTTCCTGTCCGCGTCGCCGGGGCAGACCTTCAGCCGGCAGCAGCTCCTGGAGTACGTGTGGGAGCACAGCTACTACGGTGACGCCCGGCTCGTGGACGCGTGCGTCATGCGGCTGCGCGCCAGGATCGAGGACGACCAGCGCAAGCCGCGCTACATCCAGACCGTGCGCGGCTTCGGCTACCGCTTCGGCCCGCTGTGAGCGGCCGGCTCCTCCGGGGGGACGCGCGACGCCGGTTCCTGGCCGGGGGCCTGCGACGGCGGCTTCCCCTGCGGGGGCTGCGCCGCCGGCTCTTCTCCCGGGGCCTGCGCACCCGGCTGGTCGTCGTGTTCCTCCTGGTGTCCGCGCTCAGCGCACTCGCCGCCGCCGCGCTCACCTTCCGGCAGGCACGCAGCGCCATCCTGGACCGCGCGCAGGACAGCGCCGTACGCGATCTGCGTGGCCAACTCGCCTCGCTCGCACCGGATCTGCCCGCCCGGCCGGACCGGCGCGAACTGCGGTCCCTCGTGCTCCAGCTGGACCGGTCCGGCGGCTCGCGCGCCTGGCACACCTCCGCCTCCTACCGCGACGGGCCCCTGGTCCCGGCCACGGGCCGTCCCGTCCCGCTGCCCGCCGGGTTCCGCAAGGCGGGCGCCACGGCCCGCACCGCGGTCGTGCAGCGCTTCCACCGGGGCGACGACCCGTGGCTGGCCCTCGCACTCCCCGTCATGACAGCGGACGAGCCGTCCCGCCGCTCCGGGCTCGTCGTCTACGCCTCGTTCTCGCTCGCCTCCGAGGAACAGGACGTGTCCTCGCTCGTCGACGCGGCGCGCACCGGTGCGCTGCCGGTCGTCCTGCTCTCCGCCGTCCCCGCGCTCTTCGCGGCACGCAGCGTGCTGCGCCCGGTGCGGCGGCTGCGCTCGGCCTCCGAGAAGATGGCCGCAGGCGCCCTGGACACCCGTATCGACGTGTCCGGCAACGACGAACTCGCCGACCTCGGGCGCACGTTCAACGGCATGGCCGCCACCCTCCAGGCCGACGCCGACACCCGGCGCGCCATGGAGGCCAGGGCCCGCCGCTTCGCCGCGGACGTGTCGCACGAGCTGCGCACCCCCCTCGCCGCCATGACCGCCGTGACCGGGGTGCTGGACGAGGAGGCCGCCGCCGGCCGGCTGGAGCCGGAGACCGCCGAGGCGCTCGGCCTCGTCGCCGACGAGACGCGGCGGCTGACCCGCATGGTCGACGACCTCATGGAGATCTCCCGGTTCGACGCGGGCGCCGCCGTCCTGCACCGGGACGAGGTCGACGTCGGCGAACTCGTCCGTAAGACGCTCGCGTTGCGCCACTGGCAAGACCGCGTCGGAACCGACGTCCCCGAGGGGCTGCGCGCGAGCCTCGACCCGCGCCGCATCGACGTCGTGCTCGCCAACCTCGTCGGCAACGCGCTGCGGCACGGCGGGCCCTCCGTTCCCGTGCACATCCGGGCCCGCGGCGAGGGCGGCCGGCTCGTCCTCACCGTCACCGACGGCGGGCCCGGCATCCCCCCGGACGTGCTGCCGCACGTCTTCGACCGCTTCACCAAGGGCGACGCGGCCCGCGCCCGCAGCGAGGGCAGCGGTCTGGGCCTGGCCATCGCCGCCGAGAACGCGCGCCTCCACGACGGCACCCTCACCGCGGCCGAAGCGCCGGGCGGCGGCGCACAGTTCACCCTGGACCTCCCTCTGCACCGCACCCCGGAGTCCCCGTGACCGTCACCGGACGCGCCGCCCTGCCCGCACGGCTCGCGCCGCTGCTGCTGCTCGCGCTGCCCCTGGCGCCGCTGACCGGGTGCGGCATCGACGACAGCGGGCCCGCACCGGCCGGCTCCCCGGCGAGCGGACTGACGCGTCCCGACAGCCGTGACGTGGCCGCGATCCATGTGTACTTCTACTCCGCCACCGGCCTCGAACGCGTCTCGCGCTCGGACGCGCGCGCGGGCGACGCACAGCAGGCACGGGCCGCCATGGAGCTGCTCACCGAGGGCCCCACCGGTGCCGAACGCGCCCGCGGCCTGGTGAGCTTCCTCCCGCACCGCACCCGCGCCCCGCACGTCACCTCCCCTGCCCACGGCCCGGTCGAGGTGACCGTGCCGTCCGACGGCGACCTGGGCCGCGCGGCCCTGCGCCAACTGGTGTGCACGGCCGCCGACGCCGCCGGAGCCATGCGTTCCGTGCGCACCGGGGACGTCACGGTGCGGGTGCGCGGGGAGGCGGGCGGCGTCCTGGCCACGGAGAGGTGCAGACGGTAGCCCGGGCGACGGCTGCACGGGGCCCAGCACCCACGGGCCAGCGGGCCTCGGAGTCCGCCGGGCCACCGGGCCGCCGAGCCGCCGGGCCGCCGGGCTGGCCATGCAACGGAGTTCACCGGCCGCCGGGCCGCGGGTCCGTCCAGCCGGTGTCGTCCACCGTCACGCCGGGGTCGCCGGCCAGCGCCGCCGGGGTCAGTCCGGTGAACGCCACCGTCTCGTGGTGGAGAGGGGACTGGTCGACGTAGCCGCACTCCGCCGCGACAGCGGCCGCGCTCGCGCCCGCGACCAGCCGGTGCGCCGCGTACCGGAAGCGGACCAGCATCGCGGCGCGCTTGGGTGTCAGGCCGATCTGCGACCGGAACCCCGACCACAGCCGGCCCCGGCTCCACCCGACCTCGGCCGCCAGTTCGCCGATCCGGATCCGGCCCCGGGCGGCGACGATCCGGTGCCACGCCCGGGCCACCTCCGGATCGGCCGAAGGGCCCGTTCCGCTCCGGTCGCTCAGCACGGCGTCCGTCAGCGCGAACCGCTCCCGCCACGACGGTGCGGCCCACAGCTGTTCCCGGAGCCGCGCGAGGTCCCGGCCCCACAGAGCGTCGAGGGGGACGACGCCGCCGGCCAGCTCGGCCGGGCGGATGCCCAGCACCCGGAAGGCGGTCGGCGGCGGCAGATGCACCTCGACGCAGGTGACGCCCTCGCCCCGCAGCCGGGCCCCACCGGGAGGGACGAGCCCGGCGGCGAGGCTTCCGCGGTGCTGCCGGCCGGACCCGTCGACGACGGAGAACGGTCCGTCGCCGAACTCCACGACCAGCGTGACGGCCGGCCGTGGGACGAGCCCCACCGCGACCGGGCCCGTGCCGAGATCCCGGAACCCGGCCAGTCCGGCACCGGCGCACCGGCCGGGCCGCGCCGCCCTCGCGACGTCCCACCTGGCCACCGCCCCGCCCTCGCGCGCAAGGGATCGCATCGGCCCATTCTAGGAAGAGGGCCGGCCGCGACATTTCTCCAAGACGCGCGAACGGGCCCACGGCGAGCCTGTGTTCATGAGTTCTCCGAGCAGCCGCATCGTCGAAAGGGCCTTCACGGCGTTCGCCGGCCACGATCGCGAGCAGATCGCCGCGGTCCTCACCGAGGACGCCGAATGGCTCTCGTATCCGGACAATCCGAGCGTCGCCGTGCTCGGAGGCACCCACCACATGGTCGGCAGGGAAGCCGTCGTGGCCTTCTTCGCCGAGGACTTCCCCCGCCTGTACACACGGGACGTCGGCGTGACCGTCCACGCGATCCACGCCGACGGCGACCGGGTCGTCACCGAACTGACCATGACCGCGACCTTCGCCGACGGCCGCCCCTACACCAACGACTTCTGCTTCGTCTTCGAACTCCGCGACGGCCTGATCCACCGGGCCCGCGAATACGTGGACACGGCCCGGGGGTTGCGGATGGTCGAGGGCGTCGTCCCGGCGGAGGGCACGCCGGGGGCCGCGCCGGGGGCGGGGGCCGGCGGGGCCGGCTGACCTCGGGGGACGGCACGGGGCCGGCCGGGAGCTCGGCGGGACCCGCCGCCGGCCCGGGCGAGGGTTTCGGTCGGGCCGGCGGCAGAGGTCACGGCCGGGTTCGGGGGCGGACCTGCATGGTGAACTTGCCCGCGGGGCGGGGCATGGCCGAGAGGGCCTCGCGGGGGGCGTAGCCGGGGGCCGGGGTCAGTTCCCAGCGGGGGAGGAGGGTCGCGAGGGTGATCATCGCTTCCGTCCAGGAGAAGTCGTTGCCGATGCACTTGCGGGTGCCGGCGCCGAACGGGACGTTCTTCCTGGGGTCGTGTCCCCGCTCGGGGTTGAACTCCTCGGCGTCGTCGCCGAACAGCCGCCGGTCGCGGTGCAGGGCGTAGAGGCTGAAGGCGATCTCGGTGTCGGCGGGTATCTCCACGCCGCGCAGCTGGATCGGTTCCAGGGTGCGGCGCATCAGGAGCGTCACGCCGTGCAGGCGCAGTGTCTCCTCCAGGACGCTGCGCAGGTAGGGCAGTTGGAGCGTGTCCTGGTAGGTGACCGGCCGCGGTTCGCCCAGCACGGAGTGGAGTTCGGCCAGGACCTTCTCCTGGACCTCCGGATGGGTGGCCATCTCGTGCAGGGCCCAGGCCATGGTGGTGCCGGTGGTCTCGGTGCCGGCGAACAGGATCGTGGCGAGTTCGTCGCGGACCTCGGCGTCGGTGAGGCCGTCCCCGGTCTCGCTGTCGCGCGCGGCGAGCAGGGTGGACACCAGGTCGCCGCCGTCTTCGAGGCCGGTGCGCGGTGTGGCCTCGATCAGCTCCTCGATGTGTGCGCGGATGCGGCGGGACGCGGCGAGGAAGCGGCGGTTGGGGGAGATGGGGAGCCGGTCGGCCCACGGGGGCATCACGGCCCGGACGAGCATGGTGTCGAGGACGACGCCCACCGATTCCCGTACGGTCTGCACCGCGCGCGGGTCGGGGTCCCGGGCGAACATGGTGGCGACGAGCGTGTTGATGGCGTATTCGCTCATCTCCTTGCCGACGTCCAGCCGTTGGCCCTCACGCAGGGACGAGGTGAACCGCTCGGCCTGCTGGGTCATGGTCTCCGCGTAGCGGGCCAGGTGCTTCTCGCTGAACTGCGGCTGGATGATCCGCCGGTGGCGGCGGTGGGTCTCCCGGTCGGCGGTGGCCAGGCCGTCGCCGACCAGCGGCAGCATGTTGTCGAACAGCCGCCCCTTGGTGACCTGCCGGCCGGACCAGGTGAGCACCTCGCGGCCCACGTCGACGCTGGTCACGACGAGCACCTGGAGACCGCCGAAGCCGATCCGTACGAGGTCGCCCGTCTCGGCCAGGGACAGCAGGAACGCGAGCGGGTCGCGTGCCATCGGCACCGCATGTCCCAGCAGCGGCCACCGGCCCGGCGCGCTCGGCACCTCCTGCATCCAACCCACAGCACTCCTCCTTGCCATCCGCCGCACGTCTCGCACGGTCTTTCGCATACGGCCGATCATGATCACACCACGGGTGGACGCTCGCGGTGAATGGGCTGTCACGAAGAGGCAGGGGCATCGGCCCAGCTCAGCACCGGGTGGATCCGCACAGCCACCCTCAGTGACCTTCTGGAGGCGCGCCGCGGCTGCCGGTCCCGCTCCCCCGGCGCCCGGCGCGGGGCGCGGCGCACCGGGCGGCGCACCGGCGGCACACCGGCTCAGGGCACGGCGGGGGCGGTGGAGGTGGTCACCGAGGGGAGCGGGCCGGCGGTCTGCGGGCGGGGGCGGGGTGCCGACTCGAAGACGGCGGGCATCCGGACCACCTTGTTGATCATCAGCGAGGCGCGGCGCGGCAGTTCGTCCGGCCGCAGGGTCAGCCGCAGCCCGGGAAGGTGCGTCTGGAGGGCGTCGATCGCGGTCTCGGCGATGCCCATGCCGATGGTGGAGCCCGGGCACTCGTGCGGGCCGACGCTGAACGCCAGATGCGAGCGGTTGCCCCGCACCGGGCACTGGAGTTCCCGTGCCGCCGGGTCGAAGTTCCCCGCCGCGAGGCCCAGCAGCATCATGTCGCCGGCCCGGAGCCGCTGGCCCGCCAGTTCGGTGTCCCCGGTCACCCAGCGGCCGATGTTGATCATCATGGGCGGCTTGTTCCACAGCACCTCGTGCATGGCCTCCGGCAGGGTCAGATGCCCGCCGGACAGCCTGCCGCGCAGGGCGGGGTGGCCGAAGAACTCCGCGATCGAGTCGCAGATGAGCTGCGCCGTCGGCTCGTTGGAGGCGCTCATCAGCAGCCGCAGCTGTTCGCGTACCTCGACCTCCGTCAGCCCGTGGTCGAACATCACGGAGGGCAGGTCGCCACCGCGCCGGTACTTCTTGCGCTGCACCAGCTCGTCGAGGGCCCGGGTGACGAACTCGCCGGACTTGGCCGCGGTGGCCGAGCCGGAGATCATGTCGCGTGCCGCGTGGACGAGCGGCTCGTTGTAGTCGCCCTCCATACCGAACAGGGTGGTGACGGTCTTCAGCGGGATGATGTTCGCGTACTGCTCGACGAGGTCGACCTCGCCGTCCGCCACGAAGGCGTCGATGGCGTCCTTCGCGTGGCGTTCGACGATGCGCCGGATGCCGCGTGCCTCGAAGCGGGCGAGGCTCTCCGTGATGGCCCTGCGCAGCCGCGCGTGCTCCTCGCCGTCGGCGAAGACGACCAGCGGCTGCCAGTACGTCAGCGGGAACAGCGGGTGCTCGGGGGTCACCAGCCCGTCCCGCATCGCCGTCCAGTGGCGGGAGTCCCGGGAGAAGACGGACGGCGTGCCGGCGACCTTCTGATTCTCCCGGTGCCCCAGCACCAGCCACGCGGGCAGATCCCCGGGCATGAGCACGGGCGCGACCGCTCCGTGCTCCTTGCGCAGCTCGTCGAAGATCTGCATGGGGTCCGACTCCCACTCGGGCCCGTGGAGGCGGCGGAGACCACCCGGCCCGAAGGCATCGGTCTGGCCCCGGGGGTGGGACGACGGCGTGGCCATGTGAATCTCTCCCCTGACAACTGCTCGCGCGGCCCGGACCAACGGCTGCGGCCCCGCGGCCCGGATGATCACTACGGCCGCAGCCTATCCGGCGTCCCGCCGGGCGAACTCAGCCACCTGTGCGGGCCGTTACCTGTGCGAATCGGCACCGGACCCGGAGGGGGGAGCCGCGGCGCGGCCGGCCGCGGCCCCCTGTCTCCGGTACTGCCTCCGGTGCTGCCCCGGCCCGCCGGGGTTACGAACCGGCCGTCAGGAGGGCCGTGCGGAGTGCCTTCTTGTCGGTCTTGCCGACGGCGGTTCGCGGGAGGGAACCCGTGACCGAGTAGGAGGCGGGCGTGTACAGCTCGCCCAGCGCGTCGACGATGTCCCGGGTCAGCCGCGGCAGATCCGGCTCCTCGGCCGGGTCCCGGGGGACGAGGACGACGTGCACCGTCTCCCTGTCGTCGGCGCCGGGCAGGCCGATGGCGGCGGCCTCCTTGATGCCGGGCTGTTCGGTGAGGAAGTCGTCGAGCAGCCGGGAGTAGACGTTGTCGGCGGTGCGGCCCGTCACGATGATGTCGCGGGCCCGGTCGACCAGGTACAGATAGCCGTCCTCGTCACGGCGGGCGATGTCCCCGCTGCGGAACCAGCCCTCGTCGTCGAGCACTTCGGCGGTGCGGGCCGGGTCCTTCCAGTAGCCCTCCATGACCGTGTGGCTGCGCACGTACAGCTCGCCGGGCCGGCCCTCGGGCACCGGCTTGCCCTCCTCGTCCCGCAGTTCGACCTCGACCCCGGGTGCCGGGCGGCCGCAACTGGCCAGCAGCCCGGGCCGGTCCAGGTCGTGTTCCTCGGGGAGGAGCTGGGTGACCAGCCCGTTCTCCGAAGCGCCGTAGATCTGGTGCAGCACCGGGCCGAAGCAGGCGAGGGCCTGCCGGAGCCGGGCCGGGGAGGCGGCGGCGCCCGCGTAGGTGATCCTCGACAGCGCGGGGAAGCGGCCGGGGAGGCAGTCGGGGTGGTCGAGGAGTTCGTACAGCATGGGTGTCACGAGGACGGCGCCGGTGATGCGTTCGCGCTCCAGCGCACGGACGGCCGCGTCCGCGTCGAACGTGCGCAGCAGCACGACCGTCTGACCGGTCAGGAAGCCGACCAGGAAGGCGCTGTGGCCGCTGCTGTGGGTCACCAGCGTGCACACCAGCATCGCGGCGCCGTCCGGGTCCTCGGCATCTTCCGCGAACGTGGCGGCGGCCTCGGCGTACAGGCCGTAGTAGCCGCTGCGGTGGACGACCAGCTTCGGTACCCCGGTGGTGCCGCCGGTGTAGAGCAGCGTCGCGAGATGGCGGCCGTCGGCGGCCCCGCCCTCCGGGAGGAGCGCGGTGCCGGACGCCGCCGTCAGGAAGTCGGGCGCGAGGGCGGACGGGCCGATGCCGTGGAGGCGGGGCACGTCCATCCGGTCGGTGATCCACCGGACGCGGTCCTCGAAGACCGGGTCGAACAGCAGCATGGCGACATCGGCGCGCCGCAGCAGCGCCTCCAGCTCGCTGTTGCCGGGCTCGGGCGGCACGAACACCAGCCGGCAGCCCGCGAAGTGGACGGCCAGTTGCAGCAGCACCGCCTCCGGGGAGTTCTCCACGAAGAGCGCCACGCCGTCGCCTTCCGCCACTCCGCTCTCCCGCAGGGCGGCGGCACAGCGCAGAACCGTGTCCACGGCCTCGGTACCGCTGATTCTCCGCTCCCCCATGACGAGCACGTCACGCTCGCCTCTCGCCGAGAGCTCTCGCAGAACCGGGACGGTGTAGTTCTCGCTGTCGGTGACGTCGTTCATGTTCCTTCTTCGCGCTTGCCTGTTCGTGCTTGAGCATGCCTGCGGGGGATACGGACCCATCGGCTCCTCATCCCCCGTCAGTAACCTTGCCAGGGGCAACGATCATTCCCCGGCGGGGGGCATGCTCACAGCCCGCGCGGGGTGACGCGGTCGATGCCGGCGCGGCGGAAGACCTCCGGGGCGACCTCGGTGACGCGCCGGACGAGGGCGTCGGCGTCCCAGCCGGCGGGCCGGCCCTTCCACAGGCGCAGCCGGCCGTCGACGACCACGGCGGTGAGCTGGTCCTTGCCCGCCAGGCGGACGAGTTCCCAGTCCAGGTCGAAGGTGGGGGTGAGTTCGGGGACGTCGAGGTCGACCAGGAGGTAGTCGGCGGCCTTCCCCTCGGCGATCTCCCCGGTGCGGGCGCCGAGACCGACGGCGTCGGCGCCGCCCGCGGTGGCCGCTGACACCCACAGCCGTCCCGTGCCGCACGAGGAGTCGCCCGTCGCCAGCCCCGAGGTCAGCCGCTGCGCGGACTCCGCGGCGTCCAGCAGCCGGAAGCCGTCCCCGCGGGTGCTGTCGGTGCCCAGGCCGAAGCGGATCCGCCAGGCGGCCATCATCGTGGCCTGCGCGACGGCGTTGCCCTTCCAGGCGCTGGCCACGGGGTTGTAGCTGACGGCGGCGCCGGTGTCGGCCAGCATCCGCATCTCGTCCGGGGTCAGCAGGGTGGTGTGCGCGGCGAGCGTGTGCGGGCCGAGCGCGCCGACGTGGTGCAGATGGGCGAGGGGTCGCCGGTCGACGCTCTTGAGGGAGCGTTCCACGGACGCCAGATGCTCGTTGAGGTGGATCTGGAAGGGCGCCTTCGCCTCGGCGCACAGGTCGGCGGTCCTCTTCAGCACCCGGTCCGTGGCGTCCTCCGGGACGGGGACCGCCAGGGAGGGGTGCACCAGCCGGTGCCCGTCCCACCTGTGCAGATGCTCCGGGCCGCCCTTGCCGTCGGACACCACCTTGGAGAGCACACAGCGGATGCCCGCCTCCTGGGTGGCCCGGGCCAGTACGGAGGAGTCCACCGGGGCGCGGCTCCCGGCGTCCGCGAGCGTCGTGAAGCCGCCGCGCAGCGCCTGGAGGACCGTCAGTTTCGCCGACAGATAGGCGCTCTCCTCGTCCAGGGCGTGTTCCAGCGGCTCCCAGATCGTCTTGAAGATCTCCGAGGGCTGCCCGAAGGTGCGGGCCTTGCCGAAGCTCTGCACGAGGTGGGTGTGCGCGTCGACGAAGCCCGGCATCAGCAGATGCCGCTCCAGGCGTACCGGGTGCAGCCCCGGGTGGGCGCGCGTCAACTGCCGGGCGGGGCCGACGGTGTGGAAGCGGCCGTCCTCGACGAGGACCGCGTGCTCGCGCACCGGCCCCTTGGGCAGCAGCACCACCTCGGGCACCAGGAGCTGCCGCTTGCCCTCGAAGTGCCGTGGCTGCGGCCCGCCTTCACGGCCGCCGGACGGCCCTTCGCCCCGGCCGTCGCCCCGGCCGGCGGCCCACGCGTCCGGGCCCGCGGCTCCCCAGGCCAGCGCGCCACCCGCCGCGGGGATGCCCACGCCGGCGAGGAAGCCCCGCCGGCCGAAGCGGGGGCCGGGGCCCTGCCCGTGGCCGGCGTCGGGCCCGACGCCGGGGCCGCTGCCGTCTTGGCCGCCGCCGCTGCCCGGGCCGGTTCCGTCGTCCGTGCGGTCGTCGGTGCGGTCGTCGGTGCCGCTGCTGCCGGGGCCATGGCCGCCGCTGCCGCCCTGGCCGCCGCCGGGGCCGTGGCCGCTGCCTGATGGCGCGGCGCCGTCCGTGTCCGCGGCACCATCTTGGGTGTCCGCCGCGGGGCCCGGAGCGGCGCCCGGCCGGCCGAAGTCCTGCCGACCGGCGTCCGGTCCGCCGTCGTCCGGCCGGGGTGTGTCCCCGGTGGCGTCCCGCCGGGTGCGTCCGCGCTCCTCGGCGCCGGCTGCTGCCTCGTCTGGTGCGCTCGTCATCTCGCCTCGCCCGTCTCCTCCGCCCGGCAACAGATCGGGTCGGCGCGCTCCGTGTGCGCCGGTGCGGCGGTGGGCCGCCCGGCGGCGCGCCGGTGGCACCCGTACGAGGTCAGCCGCGCGGGGCGGGACGACGGTAGAGCACCCCGGGAAAGCGGAACAAGAGTTCCGTCATACGGGATTCAACGAGGCGGAGGGAGGGTGGCGGAGCACGCCCGGGGCCGCACGGAGCGGCTGGTGGAGGCGGTCCGTAGCGCGCCCCGGGGTGGCGTAACCTCCCGGAAACCTGCCCGCGCGCCGGGTGGTGACCGGCCGTCGGCCCGGCGGGCGCGGCGTGCGGGCGCGTCGCGCGGCGGGCTGACGGCACACCGATCCGGTTTCCGGGGGCCGGGTCGCGGCTACCCCTGTCGCTGGACCGGGACGGCCGTGCGCGTGGGTGGAGGCAGTGATGGTGCTGCGATGGCTGACGACGACCGATCACAAGGTGATCGGGAACCTGTACCTCGTGACGGCCTTCTGCTTCTTCCTGGGCGCCGGGCTGATGGCACTGATGATGCGTGCCGAACTGGCGCAGCCGGGGATGCAGCTGATCTCCCAGGAGCAGTACAACCAGCTGTTCACCGTGCACGGCACCATCATGATGCTGCTGTTCGCCACCCCGCTGTTCGCCGGATTCGCCAACGCCGTCATGCCGCTCCAGATCGGCGCGCCCGATGTGGCCTTCCCCCGGCTGAACGCCTTCACCTACTGGGTGTACCTGCTGGGCGGGCTGATGGTCGTCAGCGGATTCCTCACCCCGGGCGGCGCCGCCGACTTCGGCTGGTTCGCCTACGCGCCGCTGAACGGGCCCGTCTTCTCCCCGGGCATCGGCGGCGACCTGTGGACGATGGGGCTGGTCGTGGCCGGGCTGAGCACCATCCTCGGCTCGGTCAACTTCATCGCGACCATCCTCTGTCTGCG
Source organism: Streptomyces cacaoi (assembly GCF_006539165.1). GTDB lineage: Bacteria > Actinomycetota > Actinomycetes > Streptomycetales > Streptomycetaceae > Streptomyces > Streptomyces cacaoi. The sequence goes on from NZ_BJMM01000017.1 coordinate 109,305, forward strand.
TGCGCCGGGCATGACGATGTTCCGGATGCCGCTGTTCACCTGGAACGTGCTGTTCACCTCCATCCTGGCGCTGCTGGCCTTCCCCGTGCTCTCGGCCGCGCTCCTCGCGCTGGAGGCGGACCGCAAGTTCGGCGCCCACGTCTACGACCCGGCCAACGGCGGCGCCGTGCTGTGGCAGCACCTGTTCTGGTTCTTCGGGCACCCGGAGGTCTACATCGTGGCGCTGCCGTTCTTCGGCGTCGTCAGCGAGATCCTGCCGGTCTTCAGCCGGAAGCCGCTGTTCGGCTACATCGGGCTGGTCGGCGCCACCGCGGTGATCACCGTGCTGTCCGCCGTGGTGTGGGCGCACCACATGTTCGCCACCGGGGCCGTCCTGCTGCCGTTCTTCTCGCTGATGTCGTTCCTGATCGCGGTGCCGACCGGGGTGAAGTTCTTCAACTGGATCGGCACCATGTGGAAGGGCTCCCTCAGCTTCGAGACGCCGATGCTGTGGGCGATCGGCTTCCTCGTCACCTTTCTGCTCGGCGGGCTCAGCGGGGTGCTGATCGCCTCGCCGCCGCTCGACTTCCACGTCACCGACAGCTACTTCATCGTCGCCCACCTGCACTACGTGCTGTTCGGCACCGTCGTGTTCGCCATGTTCGGCGGCTTCTACTTCTGGTGGCCGAAGCTGACCGGCCGGCTGCTGAACGAACGGCTGGGCAAGGCGCACTTCTGGCTCACGCTGATCGGCTTCCAGGTGACGTTCCTGGTGCAGCACTGGCTCGGCGCCGAGGGCATGCCCCGCCGCTACGCCGACTACCTGCCCGCCGACGGGTTCACCGCCCTCAACAGCATCTCCTCCCTCGGGGCGCTGCTGCTGGGCGTCTCGACGCTGGTGTTCCTCTACAACGTGTGGTGGACGACGACGCACGCGTCCAAGGTCGGCGTCGAGGATCCGTGGGGCTTCGGCCGCTCCCTGGAGTGGGCGACCTCCTGCCCGCCGCCCCGGCACAACTTCCTGGCCCTGCCGCGCATCCGCTCCGACTCCCCCGCGTTCTGGATCAACCACCCCGAGGCCGACGAGGAACGGCCGGTGCCCCTGCCGTCCGGGCCGCGCGACACGCCTGGCACCGCGGACACCGGGGAAACGGCGGGCACCGCGGGCACCGGGGACGGAGCGGGCACGGCAGGCGCGGCGGACGCGGCGGAGCGGAGGTCGTCATGAGGGCGGAAGCGGTCGTGTTCGGCGGGGTCGCCGCGTTCTTCGCCGCCGTCACCGTGCCCTACGCGGTCTACGGGGAGGACCCGGCCGGCACCTCGGCGCTGCTCATCGCGTTCCTCATGGCCTCGCTGGTGTCGTTCTTCCTGACGGTGCAGTACCGGCGCGGCGGCCGGCGGCCCGAGGACCGCCGGGACGGTCAGGTGCGCGAGCGCGGCGGCCGGTTGGGCTTCTTCCCGGCCTCCAGCGCCTTTCCCGCGCTGACGGCGCTCGGCGTGGCGGTGACCGCCTCCGGCGTCGTCATCGGGCTGTGGCTGTTCCTCATCGGGGTGGGCGTCACCGGCGCCGGGGTGTCCGGCTTCGCCTTCCAGTACGCGGGGGACGAGGAGTGACGGCGCCCGCCCCCTCCCCCGTGCCCTGCTCGGCCGCCGCTCCCGGCCCCCCGGCGCCCTGCCCGTCCTCGGCGCCCTCGGGTCCCGGCCGCCGCTGGTGGCCGATCGCGGTCTGCCACTCCCGCGGCGGCGAGTGACGGTAGTACCAGCGGCTGAGCGCCACCCGGAGCCGCTCGCGGCGCCCGTACGGGCCCTCCGGGCCGGGCACCAGCGGGCGGGGGAAGCGCTGGGCCGCGAGGGTCCAGCGCTCCTCCGGGGGCAGCGGGCGGTGTCCGGGCGTCATGGTGCCCTCGACGGACTGGCGGACCTGCCCGGTCTCCCGGCCCTCGGCCAGGTGGAGCGCGTCCCGCTTCTGGAGCGCCAGGCACAGGTGCTTCGTCAGCAGGAAGGCGGCCGGGGGGCCGAGCACCAGCAGCCCGCGGAAGGCCCAGGTGAGCCCGTTGAGGGAGACGTCGAAGGTGTGGGCCAGCACGTCGTTGCCGCCGGCGGCCAGCAGCACCCCGTAGAAGGTGAGGCCGGCGACGCCCAGTCCGGTGCGCACCGGCCGGTTCCGCGGCCGGTCGCACAGGTGGGCCGTCTCGAACCGGTCGTCCGCGCCCGTCACCCACCGCTCGAAGAACGGGTAGGCGTACAGCAGCCCGACCAGCAGCGCGGGCAGGATCACCGCCGGCACCAGGACGTTCCACATGAGGGTGTGGCCCCACAGCGTCGTCTCGAAGGGCGGCATCAGCCGCAGGGAGCCCTCCAGGAAGCCCACGTACCAGTCCGGCTGGGAGGCGGTGGAGACCTGCTCGGGTGTGTAGGGGCCGTAGTTCCACACCGGGTTGACCTGGGCGACGGCGCCGAGCACGCCCAGCAGCCCGGCCACCATGAAGAACAGCCCCGTGGAGCGGGCGGCGAACTGCGGGACCATCGCGTGCCCCACCACGTTCCGGTTGCTGCGTCCCGGCCCGCGCCACTGGGTGTGCTGGAGGACGACGACGAGGATCAGATGCACGGCGACGAGGGCCAGCAGCAGGCCCGGCAGCAGCAGGATGTGCACCGGGTAGAGCCGCTCGATGATCTCGTGGCCCGGGTACTCGCCGCCGAAGACGAACATCGCCACGTAGGTACCGATGACGGGCAGGGAGAGCATGATGCCCTGCGCGATGCGCAGCCCCGTCCCGGACAGCAGATCGTCGGGGAGCGAGTAGCCGGTGAAGCCCTCCACCAGGGCGAGCAGGAACAGCGTCAGGCCGATCAGCCAGTTGATGTCGCGGGGCTTGCGGAACGCGCCGGTGAAGAAGATCCGCAGCATGTGCACACCGATCGCGGTGAGGAACACCAGCGCCGCCCAGTGGTGGACCTGCCGCACCAGCAGCCCGCCGCGCACCTCGAAACTGATCTCCAGCGTGGAGGCGTACGCCGTCGACATCGGCTGTCCGCGCAGCGGCTCGTAGGGGCCGCTGTAGCGCAGCTGTTCCATGTCCGGGTCGAAGAACAGCGTCAGATAGACGCCGGTCAGCAGCAGCACGACGAAGCTGTAGAGGGCCAACTCGCCCAGCAGGAACGACCAGTGCGAGGGGAACGCCTTGCGCAGCAGGGCCCGGCCGCCCGCCGCCGCCGGCAGTCTGTCGTCCAGCGCGCCGAACCCCCGCTCGGCCGCCCGGCCCAGCGCCTGCCTTCTGATGTCCCTGCGTTTCCGCGGCCCTGCACGCCTCATGCGGTCGCCCTCCTCGAAGACCGCAGTCCTCAGTCCCCGTCGCGCCGCGGGGCAAACCGCCCCGTGCGCGGGGATGGTCCGAACGCGCCAGGGGGCTGGGCCGACCGGCAGCACACCCGGCGACACACGAGGGTGCGCACGAGGGCGCGCACACGACGGCGCCCCGGCCGGGCGGGCCGGGGCGCGGGTGCCGGACGGGCGCGGGCTAGTTGCCCAGGCGGCGCCGGTAGGCGCGCATCGTCAGCGGGAAGAAGACGACGAGGAAGCCCGCCATCCAGGCCAGGGCGCCGGGCAGGGACGACAGATCGCCCTTGCCGAGCAGGAGTTCGCGGTTGACGTCCGTCATCAGCGTCACCGGGTTGAGGTTCACCCACGCCTGGAGCCAGCCGGGCATGGTCTCGGCCGGGGCGAAGATGTTGCTGCCGAAGCTGAGCGGCATCACGGCGCACACCAGGATGCCGGGCACGGCCGCCGGGGTGGGGATCATGATGCCCGCGAAGATCGACATCCAGCACAGGCACAGCCCGAAGACGATCATCAGGGCGACGGCCAGCAGCACCTCGAACGGGTTCGTCTGGATGCGGAAGCCGATGAGGGTGCTCACACCGAGGACGATCGCGATGGACAGCACATAGCGCACGACATCGCCGATGACCATGCCGGCCAGCGGTGCCGAGCGGGCGATGGGCAGGCTGCGCAGCCGGTCGAAGAAGCCCTTCTGGATGTCGGTGCACAGCGCCACGCCGGTGCCGATCGTCAGGAACAGCGGGCAGAACACCAGCAGTCCCGGCACCAGGTCCTGGAGGTAGCCGTTGCGGTCCCCGTCGGCGATGGCGCCGCTGAACAGGAACGTGAACATGAACAGCATCAGCAGCGGCTGGAAGGTCACGTCGACGAGGGTGTCGGGGTTCTTCTTCAGCTTGATGGTGTTGCGCGAGGCCAGGCTGAACGCCTGTCCGACGGCCTCCAGCGGGCCGATGCGGCGCCGCTGCGTGCCCTGTGCGAGCGGCTGCTGCGGCGGTGCCGGCTGAGGCGGGGTCTGCATCGCGGGCATCGTCATGCCGGCCGTCCCCCCAACGTCTCCTCCAGGGGGGCGCGGCGGCCCCCGGGGCTGGTGATGGCGAGGAACGTCTCGTCCATCGTGGGCAGGCGCAGCCCCAGTTCGTCGAAGGCGACGCCCGCCTCGGCGAGGTGCTGCACGAGGGCCGACATCACCATCGGGTCGAGGAGCGGCACGGTCAGCCGGCCGCTGTCCTCGTCGCGGGCGGGTATGTGGCCGGTGAGGCCCAGCAGGATCTGCGCCACCGTGTCGACGTGCTCGCGCCGGGTGGGCCGCACCTGGAGGGTCTGCCCGCCGGCGCGGCGCTTCAGCTCGTCGGGCCTGCCCTCGGCGACGACGGTGCCGTGGTTGAAGACGGTGATGCGGTCCGCGAGCTGGTCGGCCTCCTCCAGGTACTGGGTGGTCAGCAGCACCGTGACGCCCTGCGCGACCAGGCCGCGCACCGTGTCCCACACCTCGTTGCGGCTGTGCGGGTCCAGGCCGGTGGTCGGCTCGTCCAGGTAGAGCACCGAGGGCCGGCCGACGAGGCTGGCGGCGAGGTCGGCGCGGCGGCGCATACCGCCCGAGTACGTCTTGACGGGCCGTTCCATGGCGTCGGTCAGGCCGAAGTTGCCCAGCAGTTCCTTCGCGCGGGCCCGGGCCCGGCCCGACGACAGCTTCATCAGGCGGCCGATGAGCGCCAGGTTCTCCAGCGCGCTCAGCTCCTCGTCGAGCGCCGCGTACTGGCCGGTGAGGCCGATGGAGCGGCGGACCGTCACCGGGTCCTTCAGCAGGTCGTGGCCGCCCACCCGGGCGCGGCCCGCGTCGGGGGTGAGCAGCGTCGCCAGGATGCGGACCGCGGTGGTCTTTCCGGCTCCGTTCGGTCCGAGAACCCCGTGCACGGTGCCGGCGGGAACGGCCAGGTGGACGTCGCGCAGCGCCGTCGTGTCCTTGAACCGTTTCACCAGCCCCTCGGCCTCGATCGCTAGCGGCATGAGGGTCCCTTTCGGTGCTGTGAGTGGGCGGTCGGGATCGTGTCAAGGGGCCCCGTGGCGGAACAAGGAACTTCAGCCTGGGACGAATGACGCAGTTCGCGTCCCGGGCGGCGGACGGCCGCCCCGGGGCCCCGGGCGTCAGGCGCCGTGGTGTCCGCGCAGGAACTCGGCCACACGGAAGGCCAGTTCGATGGACTGGACGGCGTTCAGCCGCGGATCGCAGGCGGTCTCGTAGCGGCTGGAGAGCTGGTCGTCGAGGACCTCGGCGAGATCGCCGCCGAGGCACTCGGTGACGTCGTCGCCGGTCAACTCCAGATGGATACCGCCCGGGTGCGTGCCCTCCTGCCGGTGGACGGCGAAGAACTCGGCGACCTCGGCGGTGATGTCGGTCAGCCGCCGCGTCTTGTAGCCGCTCTCCGAGACGAAGGTGTTGCCGTGCATCGGGTCGCAGGCCCACACCGGCTCGTGCCCCGCGTCCCGCACGGCACGCAGCAGCGGCGGCAGCAGTTCGGCCGCCTTGCCCGCGCCGAGCCGGGCGATGAGCACCAGACGGCCCGGTGCGCGCTGCGGGTCGAGGCGCTCGCACAGCTCGCGCAGGTCCGCCGGGGTGGTGCCGGGGCCGACCTTGAGCCCCACCGGGTTGCCGATACCCGACAGCAGCTCGACGTGGGCGCCGTCCGGCTGGCGGGTGCGGTCGCCGATCCACACCATGTGCGCGCTGGTGTCGAACCAGGCGCGGCGCTGCTCGTCGAAGCGGGTGAGGGCCTGCTCGTAGTGCGGCAGCAGCGCCTCGTGCGAGGTGTAGAGCTGGATCTGGTGCAGCTCCGTCTGCGAGCGGACGTCGACACCGCAGGCGGCCATGAACTTCAGCGCCCAGGTGATCTCGTCGGCGGTCTTCTCGTAGCGGCGGCCCGCGGCGCTGCGGCGGACGAACTCCTGGTTCCAGGCGTGCGCCTGGTCGAGGTCGGCGAAGCCGCCGTGGGTGAGGGCGCGCAGCACGTTCACCGCTGCCGAGGAGTGGTGGTAGGCGCGCAGCAGCCGGTCGGCGTCCGGGCGGCGGGCCTCGGCGGTGAACTCCGGCGCGTTGACGATGTCCCCGCGGAAGGCGGGAAGTTCGACGCCGTCGACCGTCTCGGTGGGCTTGCTGCGCGGCTTGCCGAACTGGCCGCCGATCCGGCCGACCTTGACGACGGGCAGCCCCGCCCCGTACGTGAGCAGGATGGCGACCTGGAGGATGACGCGCAGCTTGCTGCGGACGCCGTCCTCCGTGCAGGAGCTGAAGCGCTCGGCGCAGTCCCCGGCCTGGAGCAGGAAGCCCCTGCCGCGGGCGACGTCGCCGAGGGCGCCGCGCAGCTCCATGATCTCGGCGGGCAGCACCAGCGGAGGCTGGAGCGCGAGGGTGTTCTCCACCCGGGCGAGCTGCTCGGGGTCGGGCCACTCGGGCTGCTGGGCCGCGGGGCGGGCGCGCCAGGAGCCGGGGCTCCAGGCGGTGGGCTCCGGGGTGCGGGCAGGGGCGTGAACCGTGGTGGGGTGTGTGCCGCTCACCGTCGTCCTCTCAGTTCCTCGATCGTGGCGGCGGGGTCAGCGGAGCGCATGAGCAGCTCCCCCACCAGGACAGCGTCGATTCCGGCTGCTTCCAGGGCGCGGGCGTCCTCGCCCGAGCCGATGCCGCTCTCGCCGACGAGCACCCGGTCGCCGTCCACCCGGCCGCGCAGCCGTGCGGAGAGGGTGCGGTCGAGGGAGAAGTCCCGCAGGTCGCGGTGGTTGACGCCGACGACGGCCGCGCCGGCCGCCAGGGCCGCTTCGGTCTCCTCGGCGTCGTGCACCTCCACCAGCGCCTGCATGCCCAACTCCTCGGCGTACTTGAGGAGTTCGGCAAGACGCTGCGGGTCGAGCGCGGCGACGATCAGCAGCAGCGCGTCCGCCCCCAGGGCACGGGCCTCCAGCACCTGGTACTCGTCGACGACGAAGTCCTTGCGCAGCACGGGCAGCGGCGCCGCCGACCTGGCCACGGCCAGGTGCTCGGGCCGGCCGCCGAAGCCCTCCTCGTGGGTGAGGACGGACAGCGCCGCCGCGCCGCCGGCCGCGTAGGCGCGGGCGCGCTCCGCGGGCCGGTAGTCGTCGGTCAGCGGGCCCTTCGAGGGGCTCCGGGGCTTCATCTCGGCGATGACGGACAGGCCCGGCGCGCGCAGCGCCGCGAAGAGGTCGCGGGGCGGCGGCGCGGCGGCGGCCCGCGCCTCCAGCTCCGCCTCGGGGCGTTCGGCACGGCGGCGCGCGGTCTGCGCCTCGGCCTGTGCGACGAGGGTGCGAAGGATGTCGGCGGTGCTCATGCGGGAACCTCCGTGCGGGCCGCTTCCTGCCAGGACGTCTTCGACCAGCGCTCCAGCAGCGCACCGGCCGCGCCGTCGTCGAGCGCGGCGGCGGCCAGCCCGAGCGCCTCGGGCCAGTCGCCGGCCGCGTCGGCCACCCGGAGCGCCGCCGCCGCGTTCAGCAGCACGATGTCCCGGGCCGGGCCCGTCCCGCCGTCCAGCAGGCGGCGGATGACGGCGGCGTTCACCGCGCGGTCGCCGCCCGCCAGATCGGCGGGGGTGGCCGGGCGCAGCCCGGTGGAGGCCGGGTCGAAGCGGTGGGTGGTGCACTCGCCGTCGCGCAGCTCGGCGACGAGCGCGGGCGCCGTGGTGCTCAGTTCGTCCATGCCGTCCTCGCTGTGGAAGACCATGGCGCGCCGCACCCCGAGCCGGTCCAGCACCCGTGTCATCGGCTCGACGAGTTCCGGATCGGGCACGCCGAGGGTGCGCAGCCGGGCGCCGGAGGGGTTGCACAGCGGGCCGAGCAGGTTGAAGACGGTGCGCACGCCCAGTTCGCGGCGCGGCCCGGCCGTGTGCCTGAACGCCGGGTGGAAGACCGGTGCGAACAGGAAGGTGATGCCGGCGGTGCGCAGGCAGGCGGCGGCCTGCGCGGGCCCCAGGTCGATGCGGACGCCCAGCTCTTCGAGGACGTCGGCGCTGCCGCAGGACGAGGAGGCGCTGCGGTTGCCGTGCTTGGCGACGGGCACGCCGCAGGCGGCGGCGACGATCGCGGACGCCGTGGAGATGTTGAAGGTGTTCAGGCCGTCGCCGCCGGTGCCGCAGGTGTCCAGCAGATCGGGCCCGTCGGCGCCGCCGGTACCGTCCGCGCTCGCGGTGTCCGCGGGGCGCAGCGGTACCGGTGTGGCGAACTCCTGGGCCGCCAGGGCCATTCCGGCCAGGTCGTCGGCGGTGACGCCGCGCACCGTCACGGCGAGCGCGAACCCGGCGATCTGTGCGCCGGTCGCGTCCCCGCGCATGATGACGCGCATCGCGGCCGCCGCCTCGTCCTGCGTGAGCGGGCGCCGCACCACGGTCTTGAGCAGGTCAATCATCGCCGCACTCCAGGAAGTTCGCGATCAGCTGCTTGCCCTCGGGGCTGAAGACCGACTCCGGGTGGAACTGCACGCCGAACGTGGGGTGTTCGCGGTGCCGCAGCGCCATCAGGGTGCCGTCGTCCGCGTGCGCCGCCGGCACCAGCTCGGCGGGCAGCCGGTCCTCGGCGACGGTCAGCGAGTGGTAGCGGGTGGCGGTGAACGGGTCGGGCAGCCCGGCGAGGATCCCGCCGCCGTCGTGGTGCACGGCGGACGTCTTGCCGTGCATGGGCGCGGTGCGCACCACCTCTCCCCCGTAGGCGGCGGCGATGCACTGGTGTCCCAGGCACACCCCCAGCACCGGCATATGGCCGCTCAGCTCGCGCACCGCCTCGGTGCTGACGCCCGCCTCGGCGGGTGTGCACGGCCCGGGCGAGATCACCAGCGCGTCGTAGGCGGCCAGTTCGGCGCAGCTGACGGCGTCGTTGCGGAAGACCGTGGGCGCGCCGCCGGCCTCGCCGAGGTGGTGCACCAGGTTGTAGGTGAAGGAGTCGTAGTTGTCGACGACCGCGACGCGGGGCCGGAAGCAGGCGGTGAAGGGGCTCATGCCTGTGCCTCCGCCCGGTGGACGGCGGTGATCATCGCGCCGGCCTTGTGCAGCGTCTCGCGGTACTCGGCCTCCGGGTCGGAGTCCGCGACGACGCCCGCGCCGGCCTGGAGGTGCACCTGCCCGTCGGCGACGACCATGGTGCGCAGCCCGATCGCGAAGTCCGCGGGCCCGTCGAAGCCCGCGCAGCCGATCGCACCGCCGTAGACGCCGCGCTGCTGCGGTTCCAGCTCGGCGATGATCTCCATGGCGCGGATCTTCGGAGCGCCGGACAGGGTGCCGGCGGGGAACGCCGAGCGCAGCGCGTCCATCGCCGTGCGGCCCTCGGCCAGCCGGCCCGAGACGGTGGAGGACAGGTGCATCACATGGGAGAAGCGCTCCACCTTCATCAGCTGCTCCACCTCGACCGAGCCGGTCTCGGTGACCCGGCCGATGTCGTTGCGCCCCAGGTCGACGAGCATGACGTGCTCGGCACGTTCCTTGTCGTCGGCGAGGAGTTCGCGCTCCAGCCGCGCGTCCTGCTCCGGGTCGGGGTGCCGCGGCCGGGTGCCCGCCAGCGGACGGGTCTCCACCCGGCCGCCCTCGGTGCGCACCAGCAGCTCGGGCGAGGCGCCGATGATGTGCCGCCCGCCGCCCAGGCTCAGGTGGTACATGTACGGCGACGGGTTGGTCGCCCGCAGATGCCGGTACAGGTCCTGCGGCCGGGCGGCCAGCGGCCTGCTGAACCGCTGGCTGAGGACGATCTGGAAGGCGTCGCCCGCCGCGATGTACTCGCGGGCCCGCTCCACCTTCGCGCAGAACTCCTCCCGGGTCATGTTCGGTGTCCAGCCCTCGGGGAGGGTGCCGGCCGTCGTGCCGGCGCGCTCCAGCGGCAGCCCGGTGAACCCGGACGGCCGGGCGGCACGCAGCCGTTCGCCGAGCAGCGCGAGCCGCTCCAGCGCCGCGTCGTACCTCTCCTGCGCGGGCCGGTGCAGGGTGACGAGCTGCACCCGGCGGGTCGCGTGGTCGAAGACGACGAGGTCGTCGACGGCGAGGAACGCCGACTCCGGCAGCCCGGGGCGCTCCGGCGTGCCCGCGGCACCGGGGAAGACCCCGTCGGCGACGGGCAGCCGCTCGAAGTGCCGGACCGCCTCGTAGCCGACGTAGCCGACGACGCCGCCGTGGAACGGGGGCAGCCCGTGCACCGGCGCCTCGTCGGCGGCCAGATAGGGCTCCAGCGCGGCGAGCGGGTCACTGTCCGGCATCCCCAGCGGCTCGGGACGGTGCCCGACGTAGGAGTAGCGGGCCACGCCGCCGGAGACGGGCACCGACTCCAGCAGGAAGCCCGGCCCGTCGTCGCCGCACAGCTGCGCGAAGGCGGTGACCGGGCCGAGCGTGTCGTCCAGGAACTCCTGGTAGACGGGGACGATGTCGTAACGGCGGGCCAGGGAAGCGGCGGTGGCGCGGTCGGGCACGGTCAGATGCTCGGCGGTCGGCACGGACGCGGAGGCGGCCCCGGAGCCGGAGCCGGATGGGGCACGGGAGCCTTGGCCGGACGCGGCGTCGGAGCCGGAGGCGGCGCCGAAGCCGGGGCCCTGGCCGGACGCGGTGCCGGAGCCGGGTCCGGAGCCCGGGCCGGACGCGGCGTGCGGGCCCGGTTCTTCGGCCGGTGTGCGGGGCATCGTGTCCGGGGTGTCCGGGGTGCCCGGGGTGTCCGGGGTGCCGGGGGCGCCGGGGCGCTCGGGCCCGGCCGGCGGCCGCCCGACGTCGTCGGAGGTTCGGTGGGTCATGTTGCCTTCCTCGGCGGACCGGCACGGGCGGCCGGGCGGTCGGACCCGCGGCCGGCGCGTGCCGTACGGACACGTGCGGCGCACGGCCGGTGCGGGCAGTGCAGGCGGTGCGAGCGGACGGGCGCGCCCCGGTGCGGCGCGGCGGCCCGGTACCCCACCCGGTGCCCCGCGCGGTTCCGTGGCCCGGTGGCCCGGTGCCGACGCGGGCGCTGTCGCGGTGCTGGTGCGGTTGCTGCTGGAGAGTGCGGTTGCTGCGGTGGTGCCGCCCGGGGCCGTGGTGCGGTGCTGAGCTGCTGCTGCACGGGAAGGACCGGCGTCCGGGCGGACCGCCGGGGACGACGGCTCGGCTGCCGTTCGGGGGTGGCGCCGCCGTCCTGCCGTCGGACGCTAAGCGGGCGCGTCCACCAGGCGCCATGACTTTCAGTTGCGGCCGAAACACGGCGCTGACCGGTGCGAACGGCCTCTCGGCCACCGCGGGGATCAGTTCAACGGCCTTGTAACAGGCCCGCGTTGACGTCCGGCCGCCGGGCCCGCGCGAGGAGCGTGCGCGGCGCACGGCCGCTCCGGTGCTCCGGGCCGCGCTCCGGCAGCCCTCCACCACACCTCCCGCACGCCTCCACCGCACCTCCCGCGCACCTCAACGCGCTGCGCGGACGCCCCGGATGCCTCCGGGCGCCGTCGACGACGCCCCGCGCGCCCCCACGGAGCCGTGCATTCCACAGGGTTCCGGCATGAATTCCTCACGGACAACCGGCGGAGGAATTCACAGTTCCGGACCCGAAAGATTCACATTGCCAACATTGAAGCCGCTGCTTAAGGTTGTTGACGCTGCACGGGGAGGAGGTGCATGTACACCTACGTAATGCATTTCCAGCTAGGGGGAAAACATGTCGAGCCCGGACCGCGGGCCTCTGGAGAACTGGATAACGGGGGACACTTTCTCGTGCCTGGCCGCAAAGGCCGCGGTACGCAGGAAAACGCTGAAGCGTGTCGCGCTCGGCACCATGGGAAACGCGGCGACCACGGCCGAACTGCACACGGCCGTCACCGAATTCGTCGCCCGGGACCTGTCCCCCACGGAGAACTTCGCGTCCCTCGTCGTCACCTTCGAGGGGCCGCACGGCATCGACGAGGAAGCGTTCGAGGCGCTGCTGTGGCAGCAGCTGAACGCTCTGCATGACCTCGACGTGGCGCGCGGACACGCCTGGGCCCAGGGTGTCGAGAGCGACCCGGAATCACCGCACTTCGCCTTCAGCGTCGCCGGCCACCCGTTCTTCGTGGTCGGAATGCACGCCGACGCGTCCCGGATCTCGCGGCGCTATCCGCAGCCGGCCCTCGCCTTCAACTCGCACCACCAGTTCGACCGCCTGAAGCGCAGCGGCGTCTACTACGGCCTGCAACGGCGCATCCGCGAGCGCGAGGAACGGCTCCAGCAGTCGATCAATCCCAATCTGGCCGAGTTCGGCGACGCCTCCGAAGCGCGCCAGTACTCCGGCTCCACCACGGACGCCGGGTGGCGCTGCCCGTTCCACCCGCGACCTCGGACGACAGGCGCCGGTTCGCCGCACTGAACCGGCACCACGGCCGCGCCGGCCCCCTCCGGCACGGCGGCAGCGTCCGGCCCGCCCCCTCCCCCGTGCAGCAACAGTTCAGCAAGACGAACGAGCAACGAGCGAGCATTACATTCACGGGGAGTGTGCATTCGCTATGCATCGCGTGCACTTTACTGGCCAGGACCTGGCGCGCACGGTGGTAAGGGTTCCCGAACAACCGCTCTCGGAAACCCTGTTCGCGCTGGAACTCCTGGCCCGCAACGGCGGGGGAGAGAAATTCGACTCCTGGCGGCAGCGGACGACGAACCGGCTCAGCCGGCGCGCCCGGAGCCTGCTGACACTGGCCCGCACGATACGTCCGGTTCCCGATCTCCTGCACATGGTCGAGAGCCCCGCCGGTGCGCATTCCGCACCCGGGAAGGGAATTCGTCCGCTGGACAGCAGGCGGCAGAACATCGCCGGAATGCTGGAGGAATTCCACAAGGTCGCCATCGCGCCCTACTGGGAGCGGATACACGCCTGTCTGGAGGCGGACTGCGCCGCCCGTGGCCGCCGCGTCCTCAGCGGCGGCATCGAGGCGCTGCTCTCCACGCTGCACCCCTCGGTGCGCTGGCGCTCCGGCGTCCTGGAGATCCCCGGGCACCGGCGCTACGACGTCTCACCGCAGGGCACCGGGCTGCTGCTCGCCCCTTCGCTGTTCCTCGTCGACGGTCCCGTGCTCATCGCCGGAGCCGACGAGAACCGTCCGCCCGTGCTCGCCTACCCGGTCGCCGTCGACCCGGCGTCCTCGCCGCTGTCCTCGGTGCTGGTCCCGCGCAGCGGTGCCGACTCGCTCGGCCCGCTCGTCGGACGCACCCGGGCGGCCATCATGAAGAGCCTCACCGACGCGTGCACCACCACCGAACTCGGCCGCCGCATCGGTATCTCCGCCGCCTCCGCCAGCCAGCACACCAACGTCCTGCGCAGCGCCGGGCTCATCACCACCCAGCGGCGGCTCAACACCGCACTGCACTCGCTGACCCCGCTGGGCGCCGCCCTGCTCGACGGCCACCAGCGCCCGCACATCCCCCACCTCCAGCTGACCGCCACGAGCTGAGGGGTCCGGCGCCGGGCGTCCGTCCTCCGGGCGTCCGTCCGCCGGGTCTCAGGCGCTCAGCGACATCTGGAGCGGAACGGTCAGCTCGTGCGTCAGGCTCTCCAGCTGGGCGCCGATCTCCTGCGCCGACATGCCGCAGGCCGCGTCCACCAGCCGGCCGCCGACCAGGAACAGCGCCACATCCGCCGCGGCCGCCACGGCGGGCGAGGAGGTGGTGACCACCACCGTGCGGCCGTCGCCCTGGGCGCCGAGCATCGCGTACAGGTGCTCGGCGGCCATCAGGTCGTCGGCGACGAGGAGTTCGGCGCGCGCCGGGTCGGCGGGCGGCAGCGCGGCCCACTCCGCCGGGTCGGCCGTGACGACGGCGTCGTGCGTCCCGACCCAGCCCCCGGTGGGCTCCCGGACCCCCGTCGCACACTCGACCAGCGTGCTCTTGCCCGCGCCGGGCGCACCGATGATCGCGGTGACGCTGCCGCGGGCGAACCCGATCGTCACCTCGCTGAGCGCGTCGACGGCCGCGGGGCCGTCGCCGTGGCGCACCGAGACGGCGTCCATCTCCAGCGCGTAGGGAGAAGCGGTGCTGGGGCCGTCGACCTTCGGGGTGGCTTCGGTGGTGGCGAGCATTGCGGTGACCTCCTGGCGTCGTCCGATGAGAAAAAGCTACCCACCCGCCAACGCACCGGGAAGTACGCAGGATTCACTTCTGAAAGTGGAGCAGGCTCCACCGTCCGAGGGGCAGCCCAGGGGCGTGCGCACCCCCGCGCCGGCCCGTAACCTCGGCCCCGGCACGAGGACAACTCCCGCGGCCTTCAAGGGAGTTGACCGTCGGCTCCTCGTGCGCCGGCCCGTGGTGCGCACCGACCCGTGCGACACCACGGGCCGCTCCACACCCTCACCCGGGCCCCACCACATGTGCACCCGCACCGGCCCCCGAGCCCGGCGAACGCCCCACCGGTGACACCTCACAGCACGGGCGGCCGCCCCAGCCGCGCCATCCGCCACACCGTGGCCCAGCGCATCGGCCGACGCGGCCCGCACGAGGTACGCAGCCCCTCGCGGAAGCCGCCGCACCACGCCCGCAGCCCGGACAGCGAACGGGCCCGCACCGCCGTGAGCACCGCCCACACCCCGAGATAGACCGGCACGAGCGGCGCCGGCAGCCGACGGCGGGCCAGCCAGACCCGGTTGCGCGCGGTGTACCGGTAGAAGACGGCGTGCCGCGCGGGGGACGTCCGCGGATGCCGGAGGACGAGCCCCGGCTCGTACAGGACCCGCCACCCGCCGTCCAGGGCCCGCCAGGCGAGGTCGGTCTCCTCGTGCCCGAAGAAGAACGCGGCCGGCCACAGCCCGGTCTCCCGGAGCATCGGGACGGACAACGCGTGACCGCCCCCGAGAAAGGTCGTCACGAGACCGCCGCGCATCGGATCGCCGGCCCGCAGCCGCGGCACGTGCCTGCGCTGGGTGACGCCCTCCTCGTCGGCGATCCGGAACGAGACGATGCTCAGGGCCGGATCGGCCGCGTACAGCTCCCGCACCCGGCGGAACACATCGTCGGCGATCAGCAGCCCGTCGTCGTCCAGCTCCACGACGACATCCACCTCGCCCGAGTCGCACAGCAGCCGCAGCCCCTCGTTGCGGGCTCCCGGGCAACCCGGGTTCTCGGCCAGCGGGACCTTCGTCACCGCGTGCGGCACGTCCGCGAGCGGCGTCCCGCTGCCGACCAGGACGACCCTGGCCGGGGCCACGTCCTACCTCTCCACGGAGGCGAGCAACGCCTCCACCTCCCGCGGGCGGTCCCCCATCGTCACCACGACGACCCCGATCCGCGGCACCACCGCGGCCGCGTCACCGCCCGGCGACGCCACCACGGCTCCCTCCCCCTCCCGCGACAGCACCATGGCACCCTCTCCGTCCCGTCCCGACGACCTCCGGCCCGCACCGGCACCCGGCCGGCCCCGTGCGGAGACACCCTCGCACAGCGTCCGGCCAGGCCCCCGTCCCCCACCGCCCGCGCCCGCCGAGGAGCCGTGAGCACCAACTGGTCGCGCTCGCAATCGAGTTCGACGGTGCGGCTGCGGCGGGGTGGGAAGAGAACGGCCCCGGCCCTCTCTCCCGTCGAAGGCACCGCTTGGCGTCGGGAGAGCGTCGTGCGGCAGGATGCCCGGATGAGTGATGACGAAGCGCAGGCAGCGGCTTTGCAGCCGGTCCGGGGAGCGGCTCGGTTCGCGATCGCCGGCCTCGTCCTGGCGGGCGCCGCATGGGTGCTCCGGGCCGTCTGGCACATCCGGCTCGCCGTGACGGGGCAGCCGGCTTCCGGGCCGCCGCACCAAGGCGGCGGCCGGCACCGCCCGTTGACCGATCTGGAGAACTCCTACCACTTCGTCACCGACGTGGGCGACGCGGTGACGCTGCTGTGCGCGGTCGCGTTCCTCGCGTGGCTGCTGCGCATACGGGACAACGCCCAGGCGCTCTCGGGAAAACCTCCGCGCTACTCCCTGCCGTGGGTCTACCTCGGCTGGGTCGTGCCGATCATCAATCTCTGGGTGCCGCGCGGGGTCGTCGTCGACATCCACCAGCGCAGCGCACCGGGGAAGCGGCTGCCGCGCTCGGTGAACTGGTGGTGGGGGCTGTGGGTCGTGGGGCTGCTGAGCGGGGTGGGGCTGATGTACACCGGCACCACGGACGAGGTCATGGTGCGCGCCTACTCGGACCCGCAGTTCCTGCTGGCGGCCGACGCGGTCCTCGTCGGCGCTGCCGTGGCCGGGGTCTTCGTCGTCCGCGCGCTCACGGCCGTGCAGCGGACGGACAGCTCGAGCTAGGTGCAGCCGTGCGGTGCCGCCCGGGTCACGCCGGGTCCCGCGGGTCGGCGTCCGGCGCGGTTCCCGCGGTGTCGAGGGCGGCGATGTCGTCCTTGAGCCACTGCGGGGCGAACCAGAGCGCGGCGTACTCGCGGGCGTGGGCGATACAGGCTTCCAGTACCTTGCCGGGCCCGGAGTTGCCCTGCGCGTAGGCGACGGCCATCGCGTCGCCCACGTACCGCTCGCAGTCGACGCACCAGCCGCGGCCGACGGGCGGGCCTCCCGCGTCACCGGACATGGGGAAGCTCCTTCGGGCCGGGGGCCTGCCGGCGGCGGGCGCCGGGCCCGTGAGCGGGGCAAGGCGTCGCCTCGCGGGGGTTGTTCGTCACCATGCGCAGCACCGTAGGGAGGCGCGCCGCCACGCGTCCGGCGCGTTGCGGGGGATTGCGCTCGCGGTGCGCCACGTTGTCACGCGTTGTGGCTATGCGTGATCGAGGGCCGCTCGCGCCCTCGCGATCAGCCGGTGGGCCCGGTGCCCGTAGACGGCCGCCTCGTCCATGGCGGCCCACACCTTGGAGAAGAACGCGATGTCGTCGGACTCCTCCAGCCACATCTCCAGGTTCCACGTCTCGGAGACGACCAGACGCTCGTCGTAGATGGAGAATCCGTCGCCGGGCGCGATCGTCAGCGGGGCGCCGAACGGCACCACGCCGAGGGACACGTTGGCGAGGCCCAGCAGGGAGATCAGGCGGTCGAGCTGGGCGGCCAGTACCTCCCGGGGGCAGAGCAGAACGTAGAAGGCGCCCTCCCAGACGAGCATGCGGAACTCACGCCCTGGCCGGTACAGGGCCTCCTGCCGGCGGATACGGGCGTTGACGGCGGCCTCGGTGTCTCGCGGTGTGGTGCGGAAGTCGGCGTACCGGGACAGCACTCCGCGTGCGTAGTCCGCGGTCTGGAACATGCCCGGAATCACCGACGCCTCGAAGCCCCGTACGACACGAGTGCGCTGCGTCTCGGCGATGCCTGCCTCCTGCCGCGGCAGGTGTCCGGCCGCCAGCTGCCGCCGCCAGGTGCGATACCTCGTCTCCATCCCCCGGAGGCGTCCTTTCAGCTCCGGCAGGGTGTCCGGGCGGCCGACCGCCTGCGCCCACTCGGCGAGGTCCCGGGCGCCGGGGGTCTGCTTGCCGTTCTCCAGACGGCTGACCTTCGACGCCTGCCAGCCCAGCCGTGCGGCGATCCCCCGGCCGTTCAGTCCGGCCTCGACGCGCAGTTCCCTCATCCGCGCGCCGAGGGCGATACGGGCGGCCTGAAAGTCCGTGCTCACATGGAGGAACGTACCTGTCGCACCGTGTCGGCGGCAGGCCGCGCACGGGGCACCGCGAGGGAGCGGATGTGCCGGGCGGCGGCCGCTACTCCGGCGTCCTCGCGAAGTTCCATGCCGAGGGACACGTCTCCGTCGAAGTGGAAGACACCGACGACCCGGGAGTCGAAGAGCCAGAAGTCCCGCATGGACACCCCGAGTCCCTCGGCGTCGGCTCTGGTGAGGTACCGGATGTCCTCCCCCGCCTCGACGCTGTCGAGCACGTCCTCCAGGAGCCACCGCTGATAGTCGGTCGGCGGGTCGTCGAGCACGCGGACGCGGCCCACCGACTTGCCTTCGTCGCGGAGCGCGCGCATGGTCGCCAGCCAGGGGCGTTCCGGGTCGGGTACGGCCGGCTCACCGCGCAGGAAGCGCCGGAAGTCCTCGGTCTCGTGAGGGACGCCGTACGCGCGGCGGGTCTCCCACCGCCATGCGGTGCGTGCGAAGCCGTCCCTGAAGAAGGCGGTGATGGCCGGCCCCGAGAGCAGGTCGGACACGCTGTCTACTCCTTGGGCGCGAAGCGGGCGAGCAGTTCGGCGGGGACGACCACGCAGGTCTCCGAGAGCCGCCGCTGAAGATGAGACTTGACACACCATCTGACCTGGCCACTGTTGATTTGATGCACATCTGATCGAGGTCATTCCGGGGCATGGGAGATGAGAGTGGGGCTGACCAGGGATTTCTCACTGCGCGTGCGCTGTTTCAAGCTGGCGTGATCTCGACTCAGCCCCGCGGAGGTGACCGCGCCGTGCACTGCGCGGCGGTTCGACGGCCTTTGATCCCGAGGGCGTTCGGCGCGGCTCTGAAGGAGCGCGTGACCGCAGGTCTCGACTGGCGCTCGGCCTCGCGCGCGGACGGCGTGCAGGTCATCACCCGTAAGGGCGGACTCTTGGATCACGCCGAAGCTGGAGGCCACCGCGGAGCCCAATGACCTTGAGGGGATCCCTAGCCCGCCCGTTGAGGTGACGTCCGGCGGTGGTGCGGCAGTCTCAGATGGCCCTTACGCCAACGCTGTTGTCGTGGACGATGGCCTGCCACTCCAGTACCGGGCAGGCGGCAGTCGGCAACATGCCCAGCCCGTCCGCGCCGCTGGGGGCGACGGGCTCAGTGCCTCGCCTGGACGGAAAGTTGCCCTCCAGCGCGTCGCAGTGAACGCAGCCGTTGGGTAGCTGCTGCTCGTGCATGGTCCTGCTGTACCGGCTCTTGACACTTGCGGCCAGAGGACCGTGGCCGTGCTGGCGGAGCAGCCGTCGCATCAGAGCCATCGTCTTGGCGTTGTCGGCGGTGAATAGCCCGACGTGGCCGCGGCCGGCATGCCCGGCTCAGAGTGAGAACGCGCAAGGCCACGGTGGTTGCGCTGCCGGGCGGCGGCGCCGTCGGCAATTCGATGGCCACCGGGTCGAAGTCGGTGGCCGCCGCGCGCTCATCCACGTACTGGCAGGTCACGTACCGCACCAGGACCGCAGACGAGCACTGAGCAGGAGTGAGTGAGGAAGCGCCTCAGCCGGCAGGCGGTTGGTCTCCGGAGGTGGTGCGCGGTGGGGAGGCCAGCGTCGCACTTACCAGATTGCGTACAGATTGCTTGTCAAGGCTGACGCTGTAGAACAGGCTGCGAAATAGCATCAGTCCGGCCCACATGTCCAACACTGCGGAGATGTCTGTGTCCTGTGGAAGGGCGCCGCGCTCGACCGCGCGGTCGAGCACCACAACCGACTGCTTCTTGCGCTGCTCGATGAGTTCTTCGCGCAGGCGCCGACCGAGGTCGGGGTCGGCCGCCGCGTCCGAGACGAGTGCCGGCAGGACCAGTCTGACCTTGGGCGAACCGTAGATCTCCGCGAGCGTCTCGGCCACAGCGACGATTTCCTCCTTGCTGTCGCCGATGTCGGCGACGGGCACCTCCGGCAATTGGACGCGTACGGCGTCGAGGACCAGAGCCGCCTTGTTGGCCCACGATCGATAGATCGTCGCTTTGCCGACCGCGGCCTCCTGCGCAATGCCACCGATCGACAGCCGCGAATAGCCGAGGGCTCCGAGCATCCGCAGCGTCGTCGAGAGGATGCGCTCACGTGCCTCCAGGTCCCGCATACGCTGACCTCGCTCATCCGACACGGGAGAGAGGATTCTCTTTTGTCCCATGAGTTGATGATTTCTCCGATCGTGCATCGCCGCGGCGTGCACCGTTGCGACGGACGCCCAGAACGATCCGTCTCGTTCCTGCATGATGAAAGATCTTGAGCCATCCCACAAGCTTGAAAAACGAACCGTCACAAGGCCTTCACGACGATTCGAGGTCATGAAGGCCTCGGAAGCGCCTGTTGCGGGCAGTCCCGCTCCAGCCACGAAGGTCAACGAGCCGTGGCTTCCCTCTCCGCGAGCCAACCGGAGATCCGTTCGGCGATCGCCGCGCCGCAGCGGGCCCACCGGACATGATCCACCCGGTCCCCGCCGTCGGGTCGGTAGTGCCAGCGGGTCACATCGGCCGCCGGGAGGCTCCCGCACAGCCGATCGACCGCGCCCTCGGGCGCGAGGTGGTCGCCGGCCACCGAAACCGCAAGCACCGGCAGGGTGACCTCGCCGAGATGTGCCTCGTAGTCGAAGCCGGCTCCGGCGGGCGCAAGGCGGCCGGTGCGGCAGATCCGGGCCCAGTCGCGCATCAGCCGGGCCGGCTGGCGGCCGCCGAAGCCGAGCCTGTGACCCGGCCAGAATCCCCAGAGGGCGGAGATCAGGGCGACGAGTTGAGTAGACGCCAGCACCCGGTATCGGGCCGTGCCGCGGAAGCCGCGAAAGTCCACCGAGCCGGCCGCGACGAGGAGCAGGCCGTCCACCGACTTGGGCTCGCGGGCCAGGTGCAGAACGCTGACCTGGCCGCCGATGCTGTGGCCGAGAGGGTAGAGCGGCATGCCGGGGCCGAAGCGCCGGCGTACGGCGTCGAGGACCGCTGGCCAGTCGCGGCAGGCCAGCTCGTGGTAGCCGTAGCGCGTGCCCCGCCCGGGCGGGGGGCCGCTCGCGCCCTGGCCCCGCAGGTCGACTGCGACCGCGGCGATGCCCAGGGCCACCAGACGTTCGCGGAACGGGTCGTAGTAGGAGGCGTCCACGCCGAGTGCTGGCCAGATCACGATTACCGCGCGCGGCGGACCGACGGGGGTACTGACGCGCGCCGAGAGCGTGGGCGGGGGCGTTTCCTGCGCGCCCTCCGGCAAACGGGCTGGTGCGGTCTCCTGGGCCGCCCCGCTCGAAGCCCCCGTCAACGGAATCCGCCACACCTCCGACAAGGCCTCGCCCTCCCTCGGAGCGCGCATCACAGCGCCCCGTCGAGCAGCATGTACGTCAACCGTGCCTCCTGCGTCTCGCGGGACCACCGTTCCGCTGCCTCCATCCGCTCCTGGACGCCGGTGTCCACCAGGCGGCGGCCCGGCCAGATCTCGTAGTCGCCGAGCAGGTGGCCGTGTTCGGCGAGGCCTTCCTGGTACAGGGACTCGCGGCGGAAGAGCACCTCGGCCATGGGCAGTTTCTCCCAGAGGTGGCGGCCCTCCTGGATGAGGGACAGGAGGCGGGGCCGCTGGTCCGGATGGCGGGTGAGGTGGTCGCGGATGACGGCGCTGCCCACGGCGAGATGGCGGATCTCGTCCATGTTGGCACCCCGTTCGACGAGGGCCGCGGAAGGGTCGAGCAGCTTCCACTTGCGCTCGCTCAGTTCTGCCGCGGGCGCGAGGACGCCCTCCACCAGGACCGTCAGCACGAGCACACCGCCGTAGAAGTCCCCCTGGTCGCGCAGGACGTGCAGGCCGAACTCCTCCAGCGGGTCCAGGACGGCCGCTCCCGAGGAGGCCGCGGTTCGGGCGATCGCCCCCGCGACTCCGTCGGCCGGTACTCCTGCCTTGAGGAGGTGCTCCCTGAAGACGCGCGCGTGCCGGGCCTCGTCGAAGAGCTGCGTGGAGAAGAACTCCAGGCAGTCGTTGTCCGGCGCGTGGAAGACAAGGAAGGACAGCGCACGGGCTGCCTTCTCCTCGGCCAGAGTGCGGAACGTGAACTCGTCGACGAGGGCGTCGTGCAGCGGGCCGGGGCGGGTGACCGCCTCGGCCGGGGCGTCCGCTCGCACCGTGCCGTCCGCCAGCCGACGCAGCATGGAACCGGCCACGTGCTCGATCCAGTACGGCAGATTGCAGGTGGCGGGGGTGAGTTCCAGGCTGCGGGCACCCTCCAGGACGCCCGGAGCGGCATCCCAGTCGGCCTCGACGGGCACCGCGGGGAGCTGGGTCATGATGTGATCCTCATTTCGTGCTGGGAGTCCGTTTCGGTGAGCCGTGGGGTTCATACGGCGCTGATCGCCCGCAGCAGATGCCATACGGCCCCCATCCGGACCCGGTCCTGGAAAGCCACGTACTCGGGCTCGATCACATGCGGAGCCCACTTGAGCTTGAAGGCCTCCTGGGTGCGGGCGGGGTACAGCGCCGCACCGCGTCGGGCCACCTGCTGCAGCGCCCGTGTCAACAGCGGGGAGACTGTGGGCGGTTCGAGGTCCTGGTGGAGTCCGGCGAACGGGGTCAGGCCGAGGTGCAGCCAGCCCGCGCCCTCGTCGGCGAATGCGGTCAGCGCCGTCAGGTTGATCAGTTCGATCGTGCCGACCGGCGTCTGCGGTGAGCGGCGGGTGAGGTCGTACAGCCATCCCGGGCGGCTGCCCCAGACGGGCGAGTAGGTGATGTAGGCGACGGTGCTCCCGTGCCGTCGGGCGAGGAAGGTGCGGCGCAACGGCCCTCCCGGGCCCCCGCGCTCGCCGATCAGGAACGACAGCTCTTTGACGTGCCGGCCCTTGGCCCTCAGCCAGGCCCGGTCGATGTCGTCCAGGGACCGCTGGTCAGAGAGGTCGTCGGGGCCCGCCTCCACGACCGTCACTCCCTCACGGCGGGCGCGGGAGACGTTCTGGCGGACCTTGGCCAGGGGTTTGCCGCGGAGCGTGAAACGGCCCAGGTCGATGCCGTACGAACTGCCGATCTGGTTCACCGCGAAGCCCCGCCGGGCGTACAGCGACAGGTCCTCCTGGCGGAGTTGGACGGCCGTCAGCACAGTGCCCCGACCCAGGTGTCGCAGATAGTCGTCGAGCAGATCGCCGCGGGCGGACGGCGGGGCGAAGGGGGCGGCGAACTGGATGTGGTGGCGGCGGCCGGGCCGGTGGGCGACGATCCCGGGCACCGTGTCGCTGCGGTAGTGGCGGGTGCCGGCGTTGACCGCGAGCAACGCGCTGGGGTGGTCGGCGTACTCCCTGAGGACGTCGAACGCGGACGCCACCTCGGCCGGGGCGCTCACGGCGCCGCCCGAGTGGGCCGTGCGTCGTGTGAACTCGTGGGCGACACAGGGTGCTTGATGTCGTGCTCCAGACGTACGAAGGCGGGGTGCGGCTCGGGTTCGAAGGCCACGGCGAAGGGCTTGAGGAAGTTGCCGAGCAGCCCGCGGTCGCCGCACAGGTGGATGGGGACCGCGAGCAGGGCCCATTCCGGGCGCACCAGCCAGGCCCACAGGGCGACGACCGCTCCCGCGGTGAGCCAGCTGTGCGTGGCGTTGTAGAGGACGTAGTACACGCGCGGGATCTCGCCCCCGGCCGCGCGGCGGTGGGCCAGGGCGCCGGGCAGGTAGCCGATGACGTCGATGTACGCGAACAGGGCGAGGGCGACCGGCCAGCGCACCTCGTCGAGGTGCCACAGGAACAGGCCCGCGCTCAGGGCCAGGCCGGCGCAGTACTCGGCCCGCAGCAGCCCGAAGGTGGTGGGCGTCTCGAAGCGGTTGTCGGCGTCCATCACGCGGCCCTTCCGCAGGCGTCGACCGGCCGGTGAACGCCGCCGGCGTCGTCGGCGAGCAGGGTGCGCAGGATGTGCTCGATCGTCTCGCGCAGGACGCGTTCGGCGACGGGGTCGACGATGCCGGCGAGGCTTGGCAGTCCGAAGTCGAACGTCGCGGTGAACCGGACCAGTGCGCTGCCGTGCGGCCCGGCCGTGATGTCCCACCGGCCGTCGAAGGACTCGAAATCCCCCTCGGTCTGGCGGAAGACGATGGACAGGGCCCGGTCGTCGAAGACGTCCTCCTCGCTCCACGCGAGGACGCCGTTGCGGAAGTCGACCTCCCAGTCGCTGAGGACGGGCGAGCCGGACGTGGCCGGGTGGACGGTGACGGAGCGGACCGTGTCGACGAGGTCCGGGTAGCGGGCGAAGTCGCGCACCCGCTCGTAGGCTGCGTGAGGGGACAGGCGGGTGTCGCCGTAGAGCAGTTCCACCGAACGCATGGGGTGGGAATCCTTTCGGTGCGGGCTGCTGGACTAGGCGGCCGGGAAGCGCTGGGCCAGCGCGTGGAAGGCGCCGTCGAGCGCGTCGTCCAGGTGGTCCAGTTCGGGCTCGTCGAGCACTGCCGGCGGGGTGAGACGTACGACGGTGTGCGCGTTGAGGGAGTGATTGGCGATCACGCCATGGGCGAGGAGCTCCAGCAGGAACTCTCCTGCCAGGCCCGCCTCGTCGAACTCGATGCCGATGAGCAGGCCGAGGCCACGGACCTCACGCACCAGGTGCGGGCAGTGGCGGGCCACGGTGGCCCTGAGCGCTGTCAGGATGCGCCCGCCGAGGACGGCAGCGCGCTTGACGAGCCCCTCGTCCGCGATGACGCCGATCGCGGCCTCGGCGGCGGCCATGGCCAGGGGTGCGGTGGAGAAGGTGGACGTGTGCAGGAACGGGTCACGGTCGAAGGCGGCGAAGGCCTCGGCGGTGGCGACGGCCGCGGCCACGGGGACCACGCCGCCGCTGAGCGCCTTGCCGACGAGCAGTACGTCGGGGGTGACGTCCTCGCGGTCGGCTCCCCACCACTCGCCGAGCCGGCCGAGGCCGGTCATCACCTCATCCAGGACGAAGAAGGCGCCGGAGGCGGTGCAGGCCGCCGCCACCTCCTTGAGGTAGCCCTCGGGAGGTACCAGGACGCCCGCCTCGCTCTGCACGGGCTCCACGATCACGACGGCATCGGAGGCGTCGGCGCCCAGCGTCTCGCGCAGTGCGTCCGCATCGCCGTAGGGCACATGCGTGGTGTCCGGCAGCAGGGGGGTGAAGGGATCGCGGTAGAGCGGTTTCCCGGTGGCGGACAGGGCGCCGAGGGTCTTGCCGTGGAAGCCACCCGAGGTCGACACGATGCGCCGGTGGCCGCGGCTGCGGGCCAGCTTCAGGGCCGTCTCCACGGCCTCGGCACCGGAGTTGGTGAAGTGCACGCGCTCCAGTCCCGCGGGCGCCACCCGGGTCAGGGCGGCCGCCGCGTGCGCGGCCCGCGGCTCCAGCAGCAGCCGGGTCGCCAACGGGTGGGTGCGCAGCTGCTGCTCCACGGCGGCGACGATCCGCGGGTGGCAGGCGCCGGCGAGGAAGACGCCGTAGCCGCCGCAGTTGAGGTATTCACGCCCGTCTTCGGTGCGCACCAAGGAACCGGCGGAGGCGACCTCGACCTGTCCGCCGAACATTTCGCCGAGCTTTCCACGCCCACGGCTGAGGTGCCGCTTGTAGAAGCGGGCGATCTCCCGGCCTTCGGTCCTCGCCATCACCGCACCCGCAGGGGTGCGCCGTCGTGGTGATCGACCAGCGCCTGGGCGGTGGCCCCACGCGAGGGCGGGTGGAAGGCCAGGGCACGGCTGACGGCCAGCAGGTGGCCGACGTCGGGCGTGGTGGCGAAGGCCAGACCGCCCAGCAGTTCGGCGGCTCGGTCGGCCGCGGAGACGAGGAGTTCCTGCACTGCGTAGCGGGCAGTGAGGACGGTTGCGAGCTCGTCGTTGCCGACCGCGTGCTCGTCGACGATCCGGGCCACGTTCTCCGCAAGGCCGATCGCCGCCTCCACCTCGGTCAGCAGCGCTGCCCGGTCGGTGGCGCTGCCCTTGCCGGTGCGCAGGGCACTCTCGGCGAGCCGGGCCACGGCACCGGTGTAGACGCTGGTGACCAGCAGCTCGAACCACACGAACCCGACGGTCTGCAGGGTGTCGAGGCCGGTGCCCAGCTCGACCTGAGGACGCAGCATCAGCTCCTGAGGGATGCGCACCTCCTCCAGGACGACCTCGTCGCTCTCGGCACCGGCCAGGAAGGGGGACTGCCAGAAGGGGCGGCGGGAGATGCCCGGGGAGTCGGCGGGCACCAGGGCCACGCCGAGTTCGGTGCTGCCGTTCTCGCCGGGCAGGGCGACGCTCGCGGTGATGAGGTTCATCGACGCCGACAGGCTGCACGGCTTCTTGCTGCCGCTGACCAGGTAGCCGCCCTCGACGGGCACCGCGAGCACGCCCGAGTCGAGGACGCCCGCCCCGCTGCGGCCCTCGGCGAACGCGGAGCTGACCAGCAGCCGGTCGCGGGCGATGCCCTCGATGACCAGCCACTCCAGGCCGCTCGCATCGGCGGAGGCGACCAGTGCGACGAGGCTCGCCATGGAGAAGTTGTGCATCGCGGTGGCCACGCCGAGGGAGGGCGACAGGGTGCCCAGCGCCCGGGACACCCGTGCCGCCTGAAGCGCGCTCGCGCCCGCTCCGCCGTACGGCGTGGGCACGAGCAGGCCCGGTCCGGCGTGCCGGCGGAAGAGCTCCGGGCCGGGGCTGCCGGACGACTCGAGTCCCATGAGGGGCACTTCGGCCAGGGCCTCGGTGAGCCCCGGCAGGAACTTCTCGCATGTCTCGCGTGCGCTGTCCATGCCGCGCATTACGCGGACACCTCCTGTACGTCGATGTCGTCCGGCCCGGCCTGTGCGAAGACGGCCGCGCCGGGCCGCACTCCGCGGGCCACGCTGACTCCCTGCAGGTGGGAGGTGCGCAGGATCGGGTAGTTGGCCTCGCCGCCCGGGCCGCCGGTCAGTCCGGTGCCGCCGTGGGTGGGCAGCAGGGGCAGGAAGCCGATGTGGGAGTCGTTGACCTTGAGCAGCCCGCCGTTGCGGATCAGGCGCAGGAAGGCGTCGACAGTCCGCTCGCTGCCGGACCACAGCGAGTTGCGCAGCCCGTACTCGTTGGTGTTGATGAAGTCGGCGACGGCCACGAGGAGTTCGGCGTCGTCGGCTTCCTCGGGCACGGCCACGGGCAGTAGTGGGAAGAACGTCTCATGGCGTACGGCGTCCAGGTTGCGCGCCGTCTTCAGGCCGTTCACGCGCAGCACCGTGGGCTCCAGGAAGAGCCCCCGGGTGTCGTCGGGCCGCCCGCGCACATCCAGGCGGCGGCCGCCGCACACCAGCTCGGCGCCGGTCTCGGTGGCCTGGCCGAGGACGTCGTAGAACTTGTCGGGGCGCAGGACGGGCGACAGCAGCGCGTCGGGTGCCTCCGGGGGGCCGGGCCTGATCGCGGAGGCCCGCTCCCGCAGCCGGGCGAGGAGCTCGTCGGCGATGCGGGGGTGGACGACGGCACAGTTGGGCACCATGCAGATCTGCCCGGAGCCGTAGAAGGCCTCGGCGAGGGCTTCGGCGGCGAGGTCGAGGTCGGCGTCGTGCCAGACGACGCAGATGTCGTTGCCCGCGAGTTCGAGGACGGGCTTCTTGCCGCGGGCGACGCACTCGGCGCCGAAGGCGATGCCCTGCTCGCTGTTGCCGAAGTACATGATGTCGTCGACCAGGGGGCTGGCGAGCCACTGGTCGAGGGTGCCGCGGGCGTCGGAGCACAGCACCGACAGGGCGGCCGCGGGGGCCCCCGCCCGTTCGAGGGCGGGGGCGATCAGCTCGCGCAGCGCGTACATCACGCCGAGGGGCGCGCTGCGGGGCGCGCGGACGACGAGGGCGTTGCCGGCCGCGAGCGCCCAGATGCCGAGCAGGGCGTTGGCGACGGTGGCGTTCTGCGGCGGGTTGAGGCAGACCACCCCGTCGGCGACCCGGCGGACCTGGAGGGTGCGTGGGCCGTCGTACGCGGTGTACCGCATCTGTCCGGCGAGGAAGGACCGGGTGGCGGCGCCGGTGTTGGCGAGCATGCCGGCCGCCTCCCAGCGGGCCAGGGCCCTCGGGTGTCCCTCGGCGATCATCAGGTCGACGAGGGTGTCGTGGTGGGTGCGCACCAGGTCGTGGAACTCTTCCACGACCCGCATGCGGCGTTCCAGGGGCGCCGCCGCCCAGGTCCGCGCGGCGCCGGCCGCGAGTTCCAGGGCGACGTTCATGTCGTCGGCGTCGGCGGTGGCGCACCGGCCGACGACGTCGGTACCGGCCTCGTCGAGCGGGACGCGGCCCCGCTCCAGGCCACGCTTGAGGCGGATGGCGCCGAAGAAGTCGTCCAGCATGGCGGAGGCGCGCAGGGTGTAGATCCACTGATGCCCGGGCTGTTCGGTGCCGCCGATGTAGGAGCCGTAGCTGAGCACGGCCTCACCGCTTCCCGTACCGGGCGACGGCGTCGTCGAAGGCGGCGGCCAGCGCGGTGATCCGCTCGCCGTCCTCGAACATCGTGAAGTGGTGGCCGGGGACCTTCTGCACGCGCAGCCGTCCGGTGATGTGGTCCTGCCACAGCGACTTGTCGCGCACGTTGATGCGCAGGGCGTCGAGCAGTTCCTCCGGCTCGGGCTCCTCCGCCTGCAGCAGCAGGACGTCGCCGTCGAAGGGGCGGTCGGGGTAGTAGGTCTTGAGCATGTCGTGGTTGGCCTGCCAGATAGTCAGGAACCCCTCCTCCCGCAGGACACCGACGTCGACGCCGCGCATCAGGGAGGTCTGTTCGGACAGCACGTCGAACGCCGCGTGGAACTCCCCGGGGCTCAGGCGTCCGCCGACGTAGCTTTCGGGCACGTGGGTGTCGAGCATCAGCACCGGTTCGACCCGTTCGCCGACGGCCTGGAGCTGAACGGCCATTTCGAAAGCGACGTTGCCGCCGAAGGAGTAGCCGCCGAGCCGGTAGGGGCCGTGGGGCTGCACCGACCGGACCCGCTCGACGTACAGGGCGGCGAGGTCGCGCAGGGTCGCGGGCCGCGGGCCGGCCTCGGCGGCGGGGAAGGACAGCGCGGTCAGCGGGACGGTGGAGTGCGAGGCCTCGGCGAGCCTGACGTACAGCAGGTTGGTGCCGCCCGCGGGGTGCACCAGGAACAGGGGTGCGCCGTCGCCCTCGCGGACCGTGACCAGTCCGCGTCCGGCCGGTTCCCCGGCCCGGGCGGCGCGCACGGCTTCGGCCATCCGGCTCGGGGTGCGCAGGGCGCCGAAGGCATCGAGGTCCAGGGTGATGCCGAAACGGTTCCGGAAGACGCTGACGATCTCGACGGCGAGCAGCGAGTCCCCGCCGAGGTCGTGGTAGTCGTCGTCCGGGGCGATCCCGCGGACCCCCAGGTGCTCTTCCAGTACGGCGGTGACCTGCTCCAGCAGGCCGTCGTCGGTGCCGGTCTCCGTCGCGGTGGTGACGGAGACCGGCACCGGTGCGCCCGGCCGCCGCTCGGTGGTCGGCTGCCGCGGGACCGGCCGGGGGGTGTCCGGCTCGATCCAGTGGCGCTGGGGGCGCAGGGGGTGGCCCGGCAGGGAGATCTTGCAGGCGAGGGGGAACGCCACGTCGCCGTCCGGGAGTCGGCCGTTGGCCCCGTCGGCGATCAGCGCGTCGAGTCCCGCCCGCACTTCGTCGAGGTCCTCGGCGATGAACGTGTGCGCCACCGGGTGCCGGGTACGGCCTGCGAACAGGGTGTACGCGAGGTCCACGAGCCGGATCCCGGGGTGATCGTCGAAGTGGACGCGCAGTCGGCGGGCGAGGTCGGTGAGGGCGGCGGCGTCGCGTGCGGAGAGGACGACCGGGTACGGCGTCGCCGCGTGGTCCTCATCGGCGAGCGGGGCGGCCGGCGCCTGGGCCAGGACACAGTGCGCGTTCGTCCCCCCGATCCCGAACGAGCTCACCGCGGCGGCCCGCAGCGGCTCGGCGTCGAAGTGGACCGCGGCGCGCGGCACCTCGTACGGCAGGCGGTCCAGCTGCAAGAACGGGTTCGGCTCGCCGATGTTGATCTGCGGCGGCACCGTCTGGTGGTGCAGCACGAGCGCGGCCTTGATCAGTCCGGTGACCCCCGCGGCAGCGTCCAGGTGCCCGAGGTTGGCCTTGAGGCTGCCGATGAGGGCGCCCTCGGCGGGCGTGCCGGCGGCGCGGTGCGCGGCGGCGAGCGAGCTCAGCTCCAGCGGGTCGCCGACCGCCGTACCGGTGCCGTGGGTCTCGATGTAGCCGATGTCGCCGATCGGGACCCCGGAGACCTCGATCGCCCTGCGGATGACTGCCTGCTGCCCAGCCGTGCCCGGGGCGGTGAAGCCGATCTTGGCCGAGCCGTCGTTGTTGAGGGCGCTGCCGCGGATGACGGCGTAGACCCGGTCGCCGTCACGGCGGGCATCGGGCAGCCGCTTGAGGACGACGACCCCGCAACCGTTGCCCTTGATCGTGCCGGACGACTCCGCGTCGAAGACCCGGCAGTGCCCGTCGCGGGAGAGGATGCCTCCCTCCTGGTAGTCGTAACCGGCGGTCTGCGGGAAGGAGATGCTCACGCCCCCCGCGAGCGCCGCATCCACCTCGCCGTCGTTCAGGGCCCGGCAAGCCAGGTGCACCGCGGTCAGGGAGCTGGAGCAGGCTGTCTGCACGGTCATCGCGGGGCCGCGCAGGCCGAGCTTGTAGGCGACGCGGGTGGCGAGGAAGTCCTTGTCGTTGCCGAGCAGGACGGGGTAGGTCAGCGCGCCGTCCGCGTGCTCGGCCGAGCGCAGGACGTTGAAGAGCAGGTACGTGGACAGGCTCCCGGCCGCGTACACGGCCACGTTCGCCCCGCGCCCGGTGACCAGGCCCGCGTCCTCGGCGGCCTCCCAGGCGCAGGTGAGGAACACCCGGTGCTGCGGGTCCATCCGGCGGGCGTCGCGCGGAGTGACGCCGAAGAAGTCCGCGTCGAACAGGTCGGCGTCGGCGAGGTCGGCGCCGTAGGGCACGCGAGTGGGTGCGTCCACGTCCGCCGGGCTTACTCCGGCGGCCGCCATCTCCTCGGTGGAGAAGCGCCGTACGGCCTCGCGTCCGGACAGGAGCAGCTCCCACAGTTCGGGCACGCTCGCGGCGCCCGGGAACCGGCCGGCCATGCCGACGACGGCGATCGGGCCGGTAAGCGGTCCGGTGAGCGGATCGGGCTGGTCAGGCATGAGTGGTCCCTCGTATGTCGTCTATGTGGGCGGCGAGCTGCCGCGTGGTGGTGTGCGTGAAGAGCTCGATCATTTCCAGGCCGTCGACACCGAGCCGCTCCTGCAGCCGCCGGTGCACCTCGACGACGTGCATGGACGAGCCGCCGATGTCGAAGAAGTTGTCGTCGGGCCCGAACCTCGCCGCCGGCAGCACGCTGCGCCAGACGTCCTCGACAGCGTCGACGGTGGAGGCGGAGTCGGGGATGGAGGCGGATTCGGCGGTGGACACGGAGTCCGCCGCCGGCCGCGGCACGGCGTCGGTGGCCGACGGCGGCCAGGGCAGGGCCCCGTCATCGACCTTGCCGTTGACGGTCAGCGGCAGCGCGTCCACCCGGACGATGCGCGACGGCATCATGTACGGCGGCAGCAGCCGGCGCAGTACGGAGCGCACCTCTGCGTCGCCGGGCAGCCCGCGGCCAGCGAGGAAGGCGACGAGCGCGGGATGGTCCGCGTCCCGTTCGTCGAGACGCACCACGCACTCCTGGGCGCCGGGCAGCGACAGCAGCGCCGATTCGACCTCGCCCAACTCGATGCGGAAACCCCGCAGTTGGACCTGCTTGTCGATGCGCCCGAGATGCACCAGGGTGCCGTCGGGGCGGACCAGGCCGAGGTCCCCGGAGCGGTAGACGACCGCGCCGTCGTGCACCGGGTAGCGCTCGGCCGTCAGGTCGGGGCGGGCCAGGTAGCCGCGGGTGACACCGGCGCCGCCGATGATCATCTCCCCGGGCACGCACGGCGGGCACAGGTGTCCGTCCTCGTCGACGACGCGCACCGTCAGGTCGGACAGCGGCCGTCCGATGGCGGAGGCAGTCTCGTACTGTGCGTCCTGCTCGGTGACCGGATGGTAGGTGACGTGCACGGTCGTCTCGGTGATGCCGTACATGTTGATCAGGCGGGCGCGGCGCCCCATGAGCTCGAACCAGGGCTGCAGGGCGGCGTACCGCAGCGCCTCGCCGCCGAAGACGACGTACCGCAGGGCGAGGGCGTCACGGTCCTCGGGGCGCAGCACCTTCAGGAGCTGGCCGAAGGCGGACGGCGTCTGGTTGAGGACGGTGACCTGCTCCCGTACGAGGAAGTCGCGGAAGGAGTCGGGCGACTTGGCGACGGTCTCGGGGACGACGGCCAGGCGTCCGCCGTACAGCAGCGCGCCGAAGATCTCCCAGACGGAGAAGTCGAAGGCGTATGAGTGGAACAGGCTCCACACATCACACGGCCCGAAGCCGAAGTGCTCCTCGGTCGAGCGCATCAGCCGCATCACGTTGCGGTGGGCCACCTGGACGCCCTTGGGGCGGCTGGTGGATCCGGAGGTGAAGATGACGTACGCGTCGGCGTCCGGATCCGCCGGCTGCTGCGGCACGGGGCCGGCGGGGCCGGGGGCGAGGAGGTCGCCGGCGTGGAGGGACGTGGTGCCGAGGTCCTGCCAGCGCGCCTCGTCCTCGATGACGGGCAGGCCGTCGGGGAAGCTGTGCAGGATCTGTTCGATGCGCGCGGCGGGCGAGCCCGGATCCAGCGGTACGTAGGCCTTGCGGGCCTTGAGGACACCGAGGATCGCGGCGATCAGCGCGGTGCCCCGGCGCATGGCGATGCCGACGTGCGGTCCGGGCACCTCCCGGACGAGCCGGGCGGCGATCCGGTCGGACAGCTCGTCGAGTTCAGCGTACGTCAGCCGGTCGTCGCCCGCGGTGACGGCCGTGCGGCCGGGGAGCTGGCGTGCGATCTTGGTGAACCAGGCGTCCAGCGACCGGTCGACCGCGTACGCCGGGCGGGCCGTGTGCGGGTTGGCCAGGTAGTCGAGCTCGGCCTCGGCCTGCGGCGAGAGAGCCGGGATGTCGGTGACGGCGATGCCGGGATCATCCTGGACGCTGTCGAGGACGGTGCGCATCACGGACAGCGGGTCGGTGGCCCACTGCTCGTGCGAGCACTCGACGTTGACGGTGAAGGAGGAACCGAAGTCCTCCACGTTCATGGACAGCGGGTACTTGACCAGTCGCCGGGGCTGGATGAGCCACTCCACCTCGCAGCCCGCCAGGCGCAGCTGGAGGGGCTCCTTGTAGTAGGTGAAGGTGCTGTCGGTGCTGAGGATGCCGCCGACGGCCCGGGGGCAGACCTCGCGGGCCGCGGCGGCGAGGTCGAAGTTCTGGTGGCGCAGCATGCCGGTCGTCGTGGCCTGCACGGAGCGGCACAGGTCGGCGAAGGTGTCGTGCTCGGTGAGGTCAACGGCCAGAGGGAGAGTGTTCACGAAGTAGCCGTACGCCTGCTTCTGGCGCAGTCCGCGACGGCCCGCCAGCGGCAGCCCGGTGACCAGCTGGCGACCGCCGGTGCAGCGGGCGTAGGCCACCAGGTAGGCGGCGAGGAAGTAGGAGAAGGGCGTGCATCCGAGGTCCTTGGCCTGCTGCCGGATGTAGTCGCTGGCGGCGGCGTCCAGACGCAGACGCCGCTCCTCGCCGAGCAGGCCTCCGTCGGGGGCGCGGCGGCCCTGGAGACGGTCGTCGCCGAAGGTGGTGAGGTGCTCCAGATGCTTGCGGAAGAAGGCCACCGCGTCGGGGCGCGGCGGGAGAGGGGCGACCAGGTCGGAGGGGTCGTCCTGGGTGGCCGGGGAGAGTTCGGCGTCCGGGTCGGCGTACAGGCGCTCCAGCTCCGCGACGAAGTTGAAGTAGGAGTAGCCGTCCAGAACGATGTGCGAGAACAGCAGGGCCGCATAGACGGCGTGGTCGTCCTGGTAGAGCGTGAAGTGGTACTGCTCGGGGGCGTCCGGCGGCAGCGGGGTGTCGGCGCGCTCGGCCAGGCGCCGGGCGACTTCCTCGCGCTGGTCACCACTGAGCCTGACCAGCGGGATGTCCTCGGCACAGGGCTCGGGTCCGGGCCGGTGTACGGCGAGGACCTGCCCGCCCTGTTGTTCGAAGACGGTGTTGAGGGCGCGGATACCACGGCCGAGCCGGGCGAGGGCGATGCGCAGCCGGTCGATGTCGACGTCGCCGGTGATCCGGTAGGCGCCGGCGAGGTTGAAGGCCGCGTTGTTGGTGAAGAGCTGGGTATGGGTGTAGAGCTTCAGCTGCGCCGGAGTGGCCGGCCGTGCCGAGCGGCACTCAGTCATGCGGGTCTCTCTCTTCGTCCGTCTCTTCGTCGTTGAGTTATTCGCGGGCCGGTCAGTGAGCCGGCTTGCTGATGTCCCAGGCGACGGCGCGCGCGAGGCTGCGCGGCACATGACGCAGGCCCCACGCGGCGATCTTGTAGCGGAGGCTGGGGATGCTGACGACCCTGCCCTTCTCGAGGTCCTCCAGGGCGGTACGGACCACGTCGTCGGCGCTCAGCCACAACCAGGGCGGCGGGAAGCTGGTGGGGATGCCCGCGCGCTGGTGGAACTCCGTCCGGGTGTAACCGGGGAGCAGGGCCGTCATGCGCACCCCGGCCGATGTGACCCGGTGCGAGGAGGCGAGGGACTCGGTGAAGGCGATGATCCACGCCTTGCTGGCCGGGTAGGTGGAGCTGAGCCAGGCCGGGCCGAGGCCGGCGACGCTGGCCACGTTGAGGATGGCTCCGGCGCGGCGCTCGGTCATCACGGTCAGGGCGGCGTCCGTCAGCCGCAGGACGGCGCGGACGTTGAGGTCGAGCAGGCGCTCCTCGGCGGCGATGCCGGTGGCGAGGAAGGGCCGTTCGTAGCCGATGCCCGCGTTGTTGACGAGCAGATCGACGGCGGGCGCGGCCCTGAGGCACTCGGTGACCGCGCCGCAGCCCTCGTCAGTGGTCAGGTCGGCCGGGATGGTCTCGACGTCGACTCCCTGCTCACGCAAGTCTTCGGCACGTTCCTTGAGAGCGGTCTCGGAACGTGCCACGAGAGTGAGGTCGTAGCCCCGCGCCGCGAGGTGACGGGCGAAGGCGCTGCCCAGTCCGGCGGTGGCTCCGGTGACGAGGGCGGTGGGCATGGCGGTGACTCCCAGTCGTGGCGGTTGGAAGGCTGTGGTTGACGGGACGCTTGTGGCGTGCGATCCGGAGTGGCGGGCCGGATTGGTTGCGGTACACAACTTGGGTTACGGGCGGACGAGTCACGGCACGCAACTCGGCTTACGGGTGGACAAGTCCTGACACGCAACTCGGTCTCAGGCACCGGAATTGTTGTGGGCGGAACAGTTGTGGTGGCGGTCAGGCTGTGCGGGCGCTTGGGGCGCGCGGCCACTGCGGTTGTGTGTGGGGCAGCCGTCCAAGCGGTTCGGGCCGCGGAGGGCGGACAGCCATGGAGGACACGCCCAGCCCTGGCAGGCCAGGACGGCCCGCGACAGGCACACCTGGCCTCAGCGGGCGCAACGGGCCCCGGCAAGCAGCCCCAGCCGCAGCAGGTGAGAACCAGCTCCGGTGAGCAGACCCGGCCTGCGGGACAAGCTCATCCCCGCCGAACACCCTCAGGCCGCCACGGACAACCCCAGCACCCGCTCCCGCACCGCCGCGAAGCCGGCCACCGCGCGGTCGAGGTGTTCCCGCGTCTGCACGGCCGTGTAGCTGGTGCGCAGCCGGGGTGAGGCGGCCGGGGGCAGCACGGCGTTGACGTACACCCCCTCTTCGATCAGCAGGTTCCACGCGTGCAGCGTGGCCAGGTCGTCGCCGGTGTCCACGGGCACGATGGGGGTGGCGCTGGCCCCGACCCGGTAGCCCAGCGCGGTCAGCTCGCGGCGCATGTACGCGGCGTTGTCGGCGACCGCCGTGCACCGCCAGGGCTCGTCGCGCAGGATGAGGAGGGACTCCAGCGCGGCGGCGGTGTTGGCGGGACTGGCGCTCGCGGAGAACATCAGCGCGCGTGCGTTGTGGCGGAGGTAGTCGATGACCTCCTCGTCGCCCAGAACCGCACCGCCGATGGAGCCGAAGGCCTTGGAGAAGGTGAGCGTGATCAGCGGGACCTCGTCGGTGAGACCGAAGTGGGAGCAGGTGCCGCGCCCCTTGTCGAGCACACCGGCGCCATGGGCGTCATCGACGAGGAGGGTGGCGCCGAACTCCTCGCAGAGGTCAGCGAGGTCGGGCAGCGGGCACAGATCGCCCTCCATGCTGTAGACACCGTCGACCACGACGAGCACCCCGCCGCGGTGACCGGTGCGCCGCAGCTCGTCGGCGAGGTCGGCGGTGTCGTTGTGCGCGAACCACTGGATCTTGGCGCGGCTGAGCCGGGCGGCGTCGATCAGGGAAGCGTGGGCCTCCTTGTCGATGAGGATCAGGTCGCCCGGTCCGCACAGCCCGGCAATGGCCCCGAGGTTGGCCTGGTAACCGGTGGTCAGCACCAGCGCGGCGGGCTTGCCGAAGAAGTCGGCGAGCTCCCGCTCCAGGCGGTCGTGCAGGTCGAGGTTGCCGTTGAGGAAGCGCGAGCCGGTGCACCCGGCGCCGTACCGGGCCGAGGCCTCGGCGGCGGCCGCGACGACCCGTGGGTCGGTGCTGAGCCCCAGGTAGTCGTTGGAGCCGCACATGACGACCTCACGCCCGCCGGCCATGCGGGCGACGCCCGCGTCCCGCGCGTCGAAGTTGAGGAAGTAGGGGTAGAGGCCGGCGTTCCTGGCGTCGCGGGCCCGTGTGTAGGAGGCGCATTTCTGTATGAGAAGACTCACTCTAATCCACCTTTTCGAAGGCCGCAGGAAGGCATGGACAAACTCGGTCGCGGAATGTTCAATTCCACCTCTCGGACAACCATGTGGAGGATTCCGAACACGGTCGTGAGTTCCCGCGGCGGCACCGTTGCCGACCCTTCGGGCGCATGAGAGGGAGGTCCTGGATCGAGTTCCGCGCACTCGGCACGGAATTCGCTCATCGGCCGGCGCGGTCCCAGCTGTTCCAGAGAAACTGAAGGACGGACGCGATGTCACAGAGCGCATTGCCGACCGCGTTGGCGATCTTGTTCATGTATCCCCCTGGTTCGACCACGAGGGAACGCATCACAGGTCAACACGCGCCGACCCGGACGCACCGCCCCCCGCGGATACGTCTCTGACGTGCAAGAATGGCCAGATAGCGGCCACCTGGACCGAAACTCTGAACGATCCGACTCGTTCTAAACTGCGGTCACGACCCGATCGCGTCAAGTGACCTCCTGGTGAATGGTTAGGGTTTCAGTTACCCGGGTGAAGGGGAGTCGGGAGGTCCGCTTGAATCATTGCATTACCGGCCGGTATGCCGCTACAGTCCGCCGGGTCCAGCCCGGCCCGCCTTTTCCTTGAGTGAAATTCAGAATCCACCCGGGAGAACCCTGTGGAACGCCTGTGGAAAGTGCAGGAGAGCATCGTCGTCAACGCGCCCCGTACGAAGGTCTACGCGGCCCTCTCCCGTCTTCAGAACATGGGAAAGTGGAGCCCGGAATGCTTCTACGTATGGCATCGCGGCACGACGGCGCGCGAGGGGACCGGATTCGTGGGGTTCAACCGCAAGGGCCCTCTGGTGTGGTTCACGACCTGCAGAGTCACCGTGGCTGACGCGCCCTACGAGTTCGCGTTCCGGGTCAGCACCTTCGGCCTGCCTGTGGCCCTGTGGGGCTACCGGCTGGAGCCGGACGGCGAGGGGACGCGCGTCACCGAGTACTGGCAGGACCTGCGGAGCGGTCCCGGGGCTCGCGTCACGGAACTGCTCGGCCTGGCGTTCACCGGCACCCGGCCCGAGGCTCGCGCGGCCGCCAACCGGGCCGGCATGCGCACCACGCTGCGCCGGCTGCAGCAGGCCCTCGCGGCCTGGCCGACCGACAGACCGACAGAGAGGCAGCGCGGCTCATGAACCTCACGACGGACGCACGGTCCTTCACACCGCTGAAGGAGCGCATACGCACCGCCGGCCTGCTCACCCCCTGTCGGGGCTACTACGCGGCCAAGTTCGCCACGAACACGGCCCTGCTGGCCGGCTCCTGGACCGTTTTCGCCTTGGTCGGCGACTCCTGGTGGCAGCTCGCCTGCGCCGCCCTGCTCGCCTTCGCCTACGGCCAGACCGGACTGCTCGGCCACGACGTGGGCCACGCCCAGGTCACCCACAGCAGGCGGGCCATGGAGATCCTCGGGCTGCTGCACGGCAATCTCGCCCTCGGCTTCAGCTACGGCTGGTGGATGAACCACCACACCCGCCACCACAACCACCCCAACCACCTGGACCTCGACCCGGACATCCTGCGTCGGGTGGTCGCCTTCTCTCCGCGCCAGGCCGAAGGCGTCTCCCGCCTGCGGGCCTTCGTTATCCGCCACCAGGCCCGCCTGTTCTTCCCGCTGTTGTGCCTGGAGTCGCTCGGCCTGCGCATCGGCTCGGTCATCGCCATCCGACGCGGGGTGGTGCGCCGCCCGCGACTGGAACTCGCCCTGCTCGCGGTGCACGCGATCGCCTATGGCACCGTGGTTCTCACCACCCTCTCCCCGCTGTCGGCCGTGCTGTTCGTAGTGGTGCACCAGGGCCTGTTCGGCGTCTACCTGGGCTGCGTCTTCGCCCCCAACCACAAGGGCATGCCGGTGCACGACGGCGAGGAACCCGACTGGCTCGCCCGCCAGGTGCTGACCTCCCGCAACATCCTGAGCTCCCGCCTGCACGACTTCTTCTACGGCGGCCTCAATTACCAGATCGAGCACCATCTGTTCCCCACCATGCCCCGGCCGCATCTGCGTCGCTGCCGGCCGCTGGTCATGGAGTACTGCGCCGAGATCGGCCTGCCCTACTACGAGGTCGGCGCCGGCCGCTCCTACCGCGAGGTCCTCGCGCACCTCGACGAGGTCACCCGCGCCGTCGCCCGGCCCGCTCCCGCGCCGCGCTGATCCCGTCGGCGAGCAGCGCGACCAGCTGCCCGGTGAAGTCGTCCGACAGCGGCCTTCGCCGTACCAGCAGCCGGATCCACAGGGCGCCGGCCACCGCGTCGACCAGCAAGGCCGGATCGAGGTCGGCGGGCAGCTCGCCCCGCTCCACGGCCCGGGTGAACAGCGGCTGGTGGCGCCCGAGCCGGTCCTCCAGGAACTGGGTCACCAGCTCGCGCATGGCCGGATGGCGTACGGCGCCCACCAGCGCCGCCTCCACCACCGCCCGCGTCTCCGGCTCGGCGAGCAACCCCTCGACCCGGCCGGCCAGTTCGGTCAGGTCACCGGTCAGGCTCCCGGTGTCGGGCAGATCGAAGGCGAGCGTCCCGGACTGCAGCAGGGCGTCGCGCAGGAGCTCGGACTTGGACGGCCACCAGCGGTAGATGGTGGTCTTGTTGACGCCGGACCGCTGGGCCACCCCTTCGACGGTGAAGGCGTCGTAGCCCTGCCCGGCCAGCAGCTCCAGACTGGCCGCGAAGATCTCCTCCTTGCGGCGAGGGCCACTCCGCTCACCGGCCCGCTCCTGGGCCGTAACGCTGTCTACCACTGTGCCTCCACACTGGCCCCAAGAAGCCAACGCAACGTTGTGTTGCGTCTATCTTATCCGACCCCTAGAATTGCAACGCACCGTTGCGTTGCAATTGCTGTGAAGGCGGTGTGCGTGCGTCCGGCTCAGGGCCCAGGGGGAACCGCATGAATCCGACCGTCCGACTCGTCTGCCTGCCTTACGCCGGTGGCAGCGCCGACGTCTACCGGCCCTGGGCGTCCGCCCTGCCCGAGGGCGGCGAGCTGATCGCCCCGGAACTGCCCGGGCACGGCCGCCGACTGCCCGAACGGCCCCTGGACCGCGCAGAGGACGTCGTCGCGGATCTGCTGCCGCGGCTCGGCGACCCGTCGGCCCCGCTGGTGGTGTTCGGGCACAGCATGGGCGGCCTGCTGGCGTACGGGCTGTGCGTCGCGCTGGACCGGCTGGGGACTCCCCCGCAGGTGCTCGTCGTCTCCGCGATGGGCCCGCCCGACCTCCTCGACTCGGCGGCCAGTCGCGCCCTCGCCGAGGATCCCGAGGCACTCGTGGACCATGTGGCAGGCCTGGGTTCCACTCCCTCCCCCGTGCTTGCCGATCCCGGGATGCGGGCGCTGGTGCTGCGCCCGCTCCAGGCGGACTTCCGTCTGCTGGCCCGTGCCCGGCGGACGGAAGTCCGCGAGGTTCCCGTCCCGCTGTACGCGCTCGCCGGGGGCCAGGACCCGGTCCACCCGCCGCACGAGGTGGTCGGCTGGCAGCGGCACGCGCGGCTGTGGGGAGGCCTCAGGGTGCTGCCCGGGGATCACTTCTTCCCCTGGCAGAGCGACAGTGTGCCCCGCTTCCTGGGCGAACTCGTGCGGTCCGTCGCCGCGGGACGCACGCCGGTCACCACCCCGGCCCACGACATGTACGAGACGAGCTGAACGAGGGGGCACCGCCATGCTGCACGCACCGCCTGGGCGTCTGACGCTGGGCGTCCTGCTGCCCGGCCGACTCGACTATCCGTTCCAGGAGTTCCTGGCCATGGAGCTGGAGCGAGGCCGCGTCGACGCGCTCCTCGCCCCGGGACCACGCGCGCCCGACGCGCCGGACCCGGTGACCCTGCTGTCCGGACTGTCGGGGGCCACCGAACACATCGGGCTCGTCGCGCCCGGTTCGCCGAGCGGCTGGGACCCGCACCGACTGGCCCGTCGACACGTCTCGCTGGACGTCCTCTCGTCGGGCCGGGCCGGCTGGCACATCACGGGTCCGGAGGGGACGGCCGTAGACGAGACGCTGCGACTGTGGGACGCCGCCCATCGTGACGGCATGCCCGGCATGGCACCGCCCGTACAGCGGCAGCCGGTGCTCTTCCGTACCGACGACCCCACCGCTGGGGACACCTTCACCACCCGGTACGCCGATGTCGTCCTCACCTCCCCGCACGACCTGCCCTCGGCCCGCCGCCGCTACGCCGAACTCGCGGACGGCGTCCGCGCGGCGGCCCGGAACCCCGAGCACGTACTGATCTGGCCGGTGCTGACGCCGTCGAGGGGGGCCACCCCCGCGAACCTCGCGGACCGCATGCAGCACTGGTACGAGGAGCGTGCGGCCGACGGCTTCCTGCTCTCCTTCCCCGGGCAGGCCGGCCCGCTCGTCGACTTCGTCGACCACGTCGTCCCCGAACTGTGGCGCCGCGGCCTGTTCCCGAACGCCTACGACGGCCGGGACCTGCGCGGCACCCTCGGCCTGCCGGACCCCACACCCGCCCCGGGAGGCGTCCATGCCTGAGCGACACCCTTCTGCCGTACGGCTGTTCGCGGCCCTGTCCGCCACGGTGGCGCCGGACCGGCCCGCACGCGCGAGCCTCAGGGCGCTGGCCGACGCCGCGGTCACCGCGGACCGGGCCGGCGTCGACGCGCTCGTCGTCCGCGGGAGCGACCCTGCGGGCCGGCCCACCGTCGAGCCCGTCGGCGTCCTCGCGGACGTCGCCGCCCGTACCGTCGCACTCGGCCTGGTCGCCGAGGTATCCCCGGCCTCCTGCGCACCGGATCACCTTGCCCGTGAGCTTGCCACGCTCGACCTCGTCTCCGAGGGCCGCGCCGGGCTCCTGCTGAACGATGCCGGTACGCCGGACGCCGAGGCGTACCTGGCGGCCGTACGGCAGAGCTTCGAGGGCACCCCGGAGCAGCACCCGATCGTCCTGACCTCGTGGTCGCCGTCGGCCGCCGACTGGCACGTGGCCGTCGAGGACAGCGGCGCGCCCCTGCCGCGTCTGATGCCCGTGACCCTGCCCCCGACGCCGTCCGCGCGCGCCGAGGACAGCACCGGCCTCCTGGAGAAGCTGATCCGCACCGAGCGACCGCACGGCCTGCTGCTGGACTTCCCCGCGGGGCCCGCCTCGCTGGAGATCTTCGCCCGAGTGATGCTGCCCCTGCTGCGTGAGCGCGGAGTGCTGCCGCCGCGGGCCGAGCGCGTCCGCCGTACGCTGCGCGGCCGGCTGGGACTCACCCAGCCGGCCGACCGTGCGACGGCGGTGCGGTGACGCAGTGATGACGACAAACCCGAACACAAAAGAGGATGCCGCCGTGCGAGCCAGCAACGTCTGGAAGCAGCCACGCGCCTGGCTGGTCGTGGTGGTGGGCTGTGTGCTGGCCGCCCTGAGCACTTTCAGCTATCTGGTCCCGGCCACCGACCCCGAGGGCCATCTGCACCGGCTGCCCCTGATCCTCGTCTCCGAGGACGAGGGCGTCATGGCGGCGGACGGCACGAAGGTCGACCTCGGGGCGCAGCTGGTGCGGGGCATCACCCGTGCCGCCGCGCGGGACGACCGGGTGGAGTGGACCGTCGTGGCCGAGCGGGCGGACGCCGAGCGGGCGTTGGCCGACCAGGACGCCTACGCCGCACTGGACGTCCCCCGCGACTTCACTGAGAAGTCGCTCTCCCTGCTGACCGCGGGCAGCTCCGCCGAACGTCCCGCGCTGACCGTACTGACCCACCGGGGAGTGGGCGGCATGGCGGCCTCGATGGCGGACAAGGCCGTGCGCAAGACCGCGGCGAAGGCCTCCACCCAGTTGGGCTCCCAGCTCATCGCCCGCGCCAAGACGGCGCAGAAGGCCACCGCCGGCCCCACGGCCACCACAGGCCGTGCCGCCGACCCCACCCGCGTCGGCGCTCAGCCCCAGAGCGCGGCCGCCACCCCCGGCTTCCTCGCCCTCCTCCACGACCCCGTCCAGGTCACGGCGCAGCAGCAGCCCCTGGACGCCGGCTCGGCGTCCTCCGGGGGCACCATCCCGCTCTATCTCGCCGTCGCACTGCTCATCTCCGGGCTCCTGCCGGCCAGCCTGCTGACCATGCTCGTCGATGCTCGGCTCGGCTACCTGCCCCTGGAGATCGGCCCCCGCCGGCTGCTGAAGCCGGTCGTCGGGATCGCCCGCTCCTCGACGTTCCTCGCCAAGGCGGTCATCGGCGCCGTCATGGGGTTCGCCGCCGGAGCGGTGGTCACCGAGGTGGGCCTCGTCAGCATCGATTTCGGCGCCCAGGCCCCCGGCCGGCTGGTGGTCTTCTGCGGCCTTGCCTGCGCCGCCGTCACGCTGCTGACCCTCGCCCTATTCGCGGTGCTCGGCGCCCCCGGCCAGATCCTCGCCCTCCTCGTGGTCACCCTGATCGGCATTCCTCTTTCGGGCGGAGCCATCCCGCCCGAGGCCCTGCCAGCCGGCCCGGACGCGCTCGGACAGCTCCTGCCGGCCCGCCATGTCGTCGAAGGCATCCGGTCCCTGCTGTTCTACGGCAGTGACGCCTCACAGGTGACCACCGCGTGGCTGGTCCTGGGAGCGTACGCGCTCGGCTCCGTCCTGCTGGGGCTGCTGGGCTCGCACTTCTACGACCGGCGCGGCTACCGGCGCGCCCACGAGCACGAACTGACGCTCCGCACCGCAGAGCACCCCGCACCGGAGCCGCTCCCCCGTCCGTCGTCGTGAGGTGAGACCTGCCATGGCCACGTTTCTGACCGTCTCCGGCAGTACCTTGCCGGACTCCTGCATCGAACACGTCCTGTTCACCCAGGTCGTGCCCCGCCTGGCGGGCGACGGCCACGAGACCCGTCACCTCGCCGTGCGGGACCTGCCCGCCGGCGCCCTGCTGCACGGCGACGCCGATCATCCCCGGCTGACCGCGGCGGCACAACTGCTCGCCGCGGCCGACGGCGTCGTCATCGCCACCCCCCTGTACAAGGCCTCGTACTCCGGCCTGCTCAAGGCCTTCCTCGATGTGCTGCCCCGGCGCGGCCTCGTGGGCAAGGCCGTTCTGCCGCTGGCGACCGGGCACATGGTCAGCCACGGCACGCTGCTCCACGAAGCCCTGCGCACGGTCCTCCGTTCCATGGGCGCGACCGCCGTCGTCCCCGGCTGCTTCCTGACCGA
The DNA here is from genome assembly GCF_006539165.1 of Streptomyces cacaoi. GTDB lineage: Bacteria > Actinomycetota > Actinomycetes > Streptomycetales > Streptomycetaceae > Streptomyces > Streptomyces cacaoi. The sequence goes on from NZ_BJMM01000017.1 coordinate 153,031, forward strand.
GCGGGCCGCACGCTCACTGGAGGCTCCCCAGTACGTCGGCGCCTGTGAGCAACTCGACCGGGGGACAGCGCTGCTCCGGCGCGCCACAGCACGGCTTTCCGCGCAGCAGGCGGCCGCCGTGCGGAGTGTGGCATGAGCCTGCCGGGACTGCGCGTTTTCGACAGTCGTGAGACGGCCGCCGCCGTGGTGATGGTGCACGGCATCCGCGTGTCCTCGTCCATGTGGCTCCCGCATGCCCGGCGGCTCGCGCCCGACTTCCGGGTGAGCGCCCCGGACCTGCCCGGCCACGGCACCCTGCACGGCAGGACGTTCACGCTCGCCGCGGCCGTCGACGCACTCGACGCCGTGGTCACCGAGGCACACACGGCGACGGGCCGACGGCCCCTGGTCGTCGGCATGTCCCTGGGCGGCTTCGTGGCCATGGCCCACGCGGCGGCCCACCCCGACCACGTGCGCGGACTGCTGGTGTGCGGCTCGACCGCGCGGGCGCGCGGCTGGAAGGCGCTCGCCTACACCGCCGCCGCACGCATCGACGAGCGCCGCAGCGAGGAGCACAGTGCCGCGGTGAACGCCCGCCTCTTCCGCCGCCACGCCACCCCCGAGTGCGCCGAGGCCGTCATCGCCGGCGGCTTCGCCCGGCACGCCTTCGGTGAGGCTGTCCAGGAGCTGCGCCGCGTGGACTTCCTGAGCCTGGTCGCCCGACTGCGGACTCCAACTTGGTTCGTCAACGGGCGCTGTGACCTTCTCTTCCGCCTGGAGGAACAGGCATTCCTCAGGGTCGTTCGCGGCGCCAGCACACCCGCCCACCTCGCACACGCCCCCGGCGGCCATCTCTTCCCGCTGCAGGACCCGGATGGCTTCACCGACCTGGTCCGCAACGCCCATGCGCGGCTATTCGTCACCTGACAGATCTCACTTCGGGTATCCCAGTCGACCCAGTCGCCGTCTCACTCCGGGCCGTCTGCTCGAATACGCGATGCCCCGGAGGGAGCCTGGGACATGAGTCCACGCCGACTCGCGCTCGTACCCGATCCCCGTCCCGGTGAGTCTCTGCTGAGCTGGGGGGGGGGACGCGCTCGCGCGGCTCAACCAGGTCTCCCGGACCGAGGCGCTGCGCATGGCGGGCCTGATCAGTGCAAGCACTGTGTCGGCTGTGTTCGGCTACCGCGTCAGTGACCCGGTCGTGCGTGCGGTGAGCCAGAGCACCGGGGTGACGGGGCAGCGGCTGCGGAGCATGACGCTCGCCCACTACGCGGGCAGTGCGCTGGAGCCGCTGCCGCTGGACGAGGTGAAGGAGTACGGGGCCTGGGCCGCGTGGCGGTACCGGCAGCGGACCGTGCTGCCCAAGCACTCCAACGCCTGTCCGTCGTGTCTGCGGGAGAACGGTGGCCGCTGGCTCCTGAAATGGCGGCTCATCTGGTCGTTCGCGTGCGTACGGCACCAGAGCTACCTGATCTCGCAGTGCTCCGGCTGCGGTTCCGCCCCCTGCACCGGGGGTGGCCGGGGAATCCGCAGTCCTGAATCTGTCCCGGGGCCTCGGGCTGCGTACGCCGGCACAGCCATGCGGGCGCGACATCCGCCGCATGCGGGGCAAGCCGGTCCGCGACGCCTCGCGCCTCGCCTGCCAGCGGCACATCGACCACCTGTTCGACGACCCGCACGCCACGACGCCAGAGGAGACACGGGACGTCCTCGGGGCGCTATACCGCTCGATGCAGGACGCATGGTCGCCGGTACGGCCCCTTCGGCTGCCCGCGACCGACGAGGCGGTCCACCGGGCCTGGGACCGCTATCTCGCGCCCGGCGGAAGCGGCGAGCGGTACCGCCCTCTGCTCGTGGCCGCCGCCGTGAAGATCGCCACCGAGGCCGGCCCCGACACCGCCGATGGCGAGACGGGCGGAAGCGGACACGCACGGCCGAACTGGGGCGCCAGGCAGTCCGGGCAGCGGGGCGAGGTCGAACTGGCCGCGAACCGGTTCGGCGGCCGCTGCCGTCACAGCGGCTGCTCCGCCTGGGTGCCGGCCGGGCACGGCGTCGTGCTGGGCGACACCGACGGCTGGGACACCTACTGCCCGCGGCACGCCCAGACGTTCACCCGTCGGGCGCGGTCCCGCGAACACACCGGGCCGGACGCCTTCACCGAGCCGTGCCTGAGGTTCCTCGACGCGCGCCTCCATGAAAACAGCGCCTGGGCGAGAGGACGACGATCTGCTCCGGCAGCGGATCGAGGCCCAGCGGCTGATTCTGGACGCCTGCGCGGCCACCGCTGCCCGTACACGCGAGGGCAGGTCTCCGAGGTACGCCGTACGGTGCCTGCTGCTGCCCTAAGCGGGGCATCCGGACTTCCGTGTGACGTGGCTGCCCCGCCAGGGGGAGAAACCGGCGCGCCCCCTCGCGGAGAGCGCGGCCGGGGAAGAGGGGCGGGGAGGGCCGGGCTCTGGCTGAGGAGGAGCCGGTCCGGCGGCTCGGGGTGGTTCCGGCCCCGTTTCCGGGGGAGGCGTTCGTCAGCTGGGTCGACACGGTCGCGGCGAGTCTGCGGGTGTCGCGGGCGGCGGCCCTGCGGGCCCTTGGGCTGCCGGGCAGCGCGAGTTTCAGCACCCACCAGTTCCATCTGAGTCCGGAGCAGGGCGGCTGCCACGGCTGCCCCTGTTGCCGCCCCGGCCGACGCCGGACCCCCACCCGAACCGGCCACCATGCACCCCACGCTCGACACGCTCCTCCAGCAGAACCTGGGCACACCAGCCAGGCACACCCGGCAGACGCCCCAGAACCCTTGGCAGCCCCAGCCGCAACAAGATCACACACGCGCGAAACGCCGCCAACCACTCACCCGCCGCCGCCTCCACGCCCCCAGCCCCGGACGCACCCGCCCGCACGCGACGTCCAGCCACCGCCGCCGCGCCTCGACTGTTCTGCCATCCGCCCGGCTGACACGAACTGCGGGCAGCCACTGCGAGCACGGCCTCCCGCGAACGGAGTTCGCACAGCAGGTCGGCGGCCTGACCCACTGCGCCGACACGACCCGAGGCCGATCCCCACCCCACCGCAGCACCCAGCCACACGACGGACAACGATCCAGCAGCGCCACCCGGTGCTCGGGGCACACCGCCGCACACGACAGCTTCCACCACAGCTGCCACACCCCACCCGACACCAGCAGACAGCACGGACACGCCCGGCTTCCATGTACCGCCGCCCACTCCTGCCCCGCAGACGGCCGCCGCGCCCGTCCCGCCGCGAGCACCGCTGGCACACTCAACGGACCCCCTCGAAGACGGACAGGTGCATCGCGTCCACCCGCTCATCGGGCACCCCCGTCGCCGCGAAAACCGTTCGCCGGACCACGTCGTCGGAGCGCACGCCGAACAAGGGAGGCCGCACATCCGCGGAAGCCCCCCGCAGGCCAAGCCCCATCATGGTCGCGACCTCGGCCGGCGGACACCGGTTCACGCGGGCCATCCGGCCCACCCACGACTCGAACGCCTCGCCCGTCCGCGGAGCCGTGACCAGCGCTAATCGCCGTGGCGACACGTGAGCACCCCCGAAGGTGACCCCATCCCTCTCATCTATGGGTTCGCGCTGTCAAGTGCACTATCAGGTTGGGGTTCACACTCTCATTCTGAGCTTCGACTCTCAGTCTCCGACGGCTTCACGTCGCGCAGTTGGGCGAGGTGTGCCGGATCGGTGAGCCTGTCGCCCTGCACCACGATGTGCCCGGTGTCCGTGTCCCGGTACAGCGTGGGGCAGTCGCCGTCCTTCGAGGTGGTGCCGATGAACTCCAGTGCCATGGTGGCATCTCCTCCGCTCGCGGTCGGACGGTCAGCATGCAGCGGTTCGGGCCGCACCGGCGCGGGTTTGCGCGAGATTGCCGATTCCGGGCGGCGCCGGCCGGCAGTTGCGCGCAACCGGCGCCCGGATGTGGCGTACGGACCGTCGTCTCCCGGCCGAGGGTGAGGTCCGGGGACAGGCTCACACCAGGCCGCACACCGCGCGGAGGTGGTTGCGGATGGTGTGGGTGAGGCGCTGGATCTCCTCTGTGGTGTGCAGGGCCGTCGAGAAGGACAGGCCGAGGGTGAGGCGGTCGTCCTGGACGCCGCAGACGATGTCGAGCACATGGGTGCGCTCGCCCCGGCTGCCCTGGGTGCGGGACGGGTCGTCCAGGACGCGGCTGTAGAAGCCGGGGTCGAAGCCGTCGGCGCGGCCGACGTAGTTGAAGCTCACGTCGGGCACGTTCCCGGTCAGCGGCGAGTCGGCGCGCAGGTGGCGCAGGACGCCGTAGCCGAGGCCCTTGTGGGGGACGGCGCGCAGTGCCCGTTTGGCGGCGGTGACGGTGCGGCGCCAGTCGGTGTCGGCGGGGACGTCCCAGGCCAGCGGGTACAGGGTGGTGAACCAGCCGACGGTGCGGGAGAGATCGGTGCCGTCGGCTCCGGCCGAAGCCTCCTCGCGTCCGTGCCCTTCGAGGGAGACGGCGACCCGTTCCCGTCCGGTCCAGTCGGCCAGTGCGCGGCCGACGGCGGCGAGCACGACCTCGTTGGCGCGGGCCCGGAACAGGCCGGGCACCGTCGTCAGGAGGGTGCGGGTCTCCTCCGGCTCCAGGCGGGCGGAGACGGTCTGTTCGGAGGCGACGGTGTTGGCGGGCGAGCCGGAGCCGGGCAGGCGGGGTGCCTGTTCGGCCTGCTGCCAGTAGGGGATCTCGGTGTCGAAGCGGCCCTGTTCGGCCAGCCCGGCGAGCTGCCCCGCCCACTCCTGGAAGGAGGTGGTGCGGGGGCCGAGCCCGGCGGGTTCGCCTGCCGCGCGGCGCTGGTAGGCGCGGGCGAGGTCGCCGAGGAGGATGCCCCAGGAGACGACGTCGGTGACGAGGTGGTGGGTGACGAGCGCCAGCCGGACGGGCTGCCGCTCGCCCTGGTCGAAAACGAGGACCTTCAGCAGCGGCCCGGTGGCCAGGTCGAACCCGGCGTGTGCGGCGGCGAGTTCGCGTGCGACGGCGGCCTCGCGGTCGTCGGCGGTGGCTCCGGTCACCTCGTGCCAGGCGAGGTCGGGTGTCCGGGTGCCGGGCGGGTCGATGTGCTGCTGCCAGGCAGCGGACCCGGCGTCGGCCGCCGCGTCGGATGCCGTGCCGGCGCCCCCGTCCGCGGTCGCGCGGGTGTAGCGCGCGCGGAGCATGTCGTGGTGGTCGACGAGGTCGGCGACGGCCCCGCGGAGGGTGTCGGGGTCGGGGCGTTCGGCGAGTTCGGCGTAGGCGGACATGGTGAAGCGGTGCGGTGCCGTCGCGTGGGTGTCGAAGAACCAGCGCTGGATGGGGGTGAGGGCCACCGCGCCGGTGACGGGCCCTTCGGCGGCGGGTGCGTCGTCGGCGCCGGCCGTGTCGGTGTCGTCGGCGGCGAGTTCGGCGAGCGCGGCGACGGTGGGCGCGGCGAACAGGTCGCGGGGCGAGACGGTCAGTCCGGCCTCGCGGGCGCGGGAGACGACCTGGATGCTGAGGATCGAGTCGCCGCCCAGCTCGAAGAAGTTGTCGTGCACGCCGACCTGTTCGAGGCCGAGGACCTGGGCCCACACGGTGGCGAGCACCCGCTCCCGCGGGGTGCGCGGGGGCGTGTGCCCGCCCTCGCCGGGGCCGCCGTCACCGGCCGGGTCGGGGGCCGGGAGCGCCTTGCGGTCGACCTTGCCGTTGTTCGTCAGCGGGACGGTGTCCAGGGTGACCCACGCCGAGGGCACCATGTAGTCGGGCAGGGTCCGGCCGATGTGGTCGCGCAGCGCGTCGGCGCCGGGCGTGCGGCCGTCCTCGGGGACGAGGTAGCCGACGAGCTGCTTGACGCCGGGGCGGTCCTCGCGGACCACGACGACGGCCTGTTCGACGTCCGGGTGGGCCAGCAGCGCCTGCTCGATCTCGCCGAGTTCGATACGGAAGCCGCGGATCTTGACCTGGTCGTCGACGCGGCCGAGGAAGTCGAGCTGGCCGTCGGGCAGCCGGCGCACCACGTCACCGGTGCGGTACATCCGGCCGCCGCCGAACGGGCAGGCCACGAAGCGGCCCGCGGTCAGCGAGGGGCGGCCCAGATAGCCGCGGGCCAGGCCCTCACCGGCGAGGTACAGCTCCCCGGCGACGCCGACGGGCACCGGCCGCAGCCGGGCGTCCAGCACGAACGTGCGGGTGCCGGGCACGGCGTGGCCGATGGGCGGCGGGGTGCTGCCGCGGTCGGGGTCGAGGGGCGCGCTGATGGTGGCGGCGATGGTGGACTCGGTCGGCCCGTACGCGTTGTACATGGCGCGACCGCCGGCCCAGCGGGCGACGAGCTCGGGCGGCAGCGCCTCCCCGCCGACGATCAGGCCGCGCAGCCCGGGGAGTTCGGCGTCGCCGACGGCGGACAGCGCGGCGGGCGGGATGATGGCGTGCGCCACGTCGTGCCGGTTGAGCACCTCGGCGAGGTCGTCGCCGACGAGGCGTCCGGGCCGGGGCAGGACGAGGGCGGCGCCGGGCCGCCAGGCCATCATGACCTCGAAGACGGACGGGTCGAAGTTGGACGAGAGGCTCTGCACGACGCGGGAGCCGGGTTCGATGCCGAGCGCGTCGATGGTGTGCAGCAGCGCGGCCAGGCCACGGTGCGGCACGAGGACGCCCTTGGGCAGGCCGGTGGAGCCGGAGGTGTAGATCAGGTAGGCGCCGCTGTCCGGCCCGGCCGGTCCCGGCAGGGTGCGGCCGCCGGGGCGGCGCGACCGGTGCGGGCCGTCGACGGTGAGGGTGCGCACCCGGTCGGTGGGCAGCAGGGCCTCGTGCGCGGCGTCGGTGACGACGAGCCGGGCTCCGGCGTCGGTGAGCATGAACGCACGCCGGTCGGCCGGGTAGTCGGGGTCGAGCGGCAGATAGACGGCGCCGGTCTTGACGACGGCGAGCAGGGAGACGAGCCAGTCGACGCCGCGCGGCAGGCACACGCCGACGACGTGTTCGCGGGCGACGCCCTCGGCGAGCAGCCGGTGGGCGAGGGCGTTGGCCCGGCCGTTGATCTCGGCATAGGACCAGGTGCCCTCGTCGGTGACGACGGCGGGCGCGAGCGGGCGGCGGGACACCTGCTGTTCGAACAGCGCGGGCAGTGAGATCTGTTCGATGCCGGTGCCGGTCTCCGGCGGGCCGATCAGCTCCCGGCGCTCCTCGTCGGAGAGCAGGTCGATGCCGGCCAGCGGACGCTCGGGGGTCCGGCCGAGCGCGTCGATGAGCGTCAGCAGATGGCCGGACATGCGCCGGATGGTGGACTCGTCGAACAGGTCGGAGTTGTAGATGAGATGAGCCTGCATCTCGCCGTCGACGGTGCCGAAGTCGACGCGGAGGTCGAACTGCGAGGTGTAGGCGGTGAGCGGGTGGTCGCGCCAGGTCAGCCCGTCGGCGCCGGCGGGCGCCTCCTCGGCGTTCTCGTAGCTGATGACGGCCTGGACGAGGGGGCTGCGGCTGGGGTCGCGTTCGGTGACGACGGCGTCGACGACGCGGTCGAAGGGCACCTCGTCGTGGGCGAAGGCGTCGACGACGGTGGCGCGCACGGCGGCCAGCAGGGCGGTGCCGGTGGCGTCCTCGTCGATCCGGGTGCGCAGCGCGAGCGTGTTGACGAAGAAGCCGACCACGCCTTCGAGTTCGGCCTGGCGGCGGCCGGAGGTGACGGTGCCGAGGACCACGTCCTGCTGCCCGGTCCAGCGGGACAGCAGGAGCTGCACGGCGGCGGTGAGCCCCATGAACAGCGTGGCGCCCTGCTGCCGGCAGACCCGGTCGAGCCGTTCCAGCGCGGCGGCGGGCACGGTGAGCTGGAGCCCGCCGCCCGCCGTGGTGCGCTCGGCGGGGCGGGGCCGGTCGGTGGGCAGATCGAGGACGGGCGCGCCGGCGAGCCGCTCGCGCCAGTGGTCGAGGCCCTCGTCGAGGGCCGGGCCCGTGAGGTGGGTGCGCTGCCAGACGGCGTAGTCGGCGTACTGGACGGGCGGCGGGTCGAGCGGGGTGCCCTCGTAGAGGGCGGCCAGCTCCCGGGTGATCAGGCCGATCGACCAGCCGTCGGTGACGATGTGGTGCATCGCCAGGACGAGCACGTGCTCGTCCCCGGACGACTGCCCGTGCGCCTGCTCCCGCTCCCGCGCCTGCTCGTCGGATGCGGACGCGGACGCGCCGTCGGACGCGGACGCGCCGTCGGACGCGGACACGCCGTCGGGCACCGGTCCGTCCCCGGCCCCGTGCGCGACCCCGTGTGCGGGGCCGTCGTCGGTGACGCGCAGCAGCGTGGGGCGCAGCAGGGGTCCCGCCGTCAGGTCGAACGGCGCGGCGAACAGGGCGCGTACCCGGGCGTCCAGCTCCGTGCGGGGGCAGTCCTCGGTGGGCAGGGCGACGGGCGCGGGCGGGTGGACGAGCTGTACGCCCCGGCCGTCGACGGCGCCGAACGTGGTGCGCAGCGACTCGTGCCGGGCGACCAGCGCGGTGAGCGCCTCGCGCAGCCGCGCCGCGTCCAGCGGGCCGCGCAGGTTGAGCGCGGTGCCGGAGTTGTACTCGGTGCTGCCGGGCTCGAACCGGTCGGCGAACCAGAGCCGCTGCTGTGCGTAGGACAGCGGCAGGTCGCCGTCGCGGGGCGCCGGGGTGACGACCGGTTCCGCGGGGGCCTCCGGGAGCGGGCCGTCGCCGGTGGCGGCGGCGAGACCGGCGACGGTGGGCGCGTCGAACAGATCGCGCACCGTGACGGTGAACCCGGCCGCGCGCATCCGGGAGACGACCCGGGTGCTGAGGATGGAGTCGCCGCCCAGGTCGAAGAAGCTGTCGTGCGCACCGACCTGTTCGAGGCCGAGCACCTCGGCCCAGACGGCGGCCACGGCCCGCTCCGCCGCGGTGCGCGGCGGTGTGTGCCCGGCGCCGGTGCCGCCGTCGGCGGGGTCGGGCGCCGGCAGCTTTCCGCGGTCGACCTTGCCGCTCTGGTTGAGCGGCAGGCTCTCCAGGACGACCCACGCGGACGGCACCATGTAGTCGGGCAGCGCCCGCGCGGCGTAGGCACGCAGCGCGGCCACGTCGACGCCGTCGTCCCCGGCGCCGGGGTGCGGCACGACGTAGGCGACGAGGCGCTTGACACCGGGCCGGTCCTCGCGGGCGAGGACGACGGTCTGGGCGACCTGCTCGCTGCGGGCGAGCACGGTCTCGATCTCGCCCAGCTCGATCCGGAAGCCGCGCACCTTCACCTGGTCGTCGCCGCGGCCGAGGAACTCGACGGTGCCGTCGTGCCGCCACCGCACGAGGTCGCCGGAGCGGTACATCCGGGTGCCGGTGAACGGGCTGGCGACGAAGCGGCTCGCGGTCAACCCGGGCTTGCCGACGTAGCCGCGGGCCAGCCCGGCGCCCTCGATGTACAGCTCGCCCGCGACGCCGGCGGGCACCGGCCGCAGCCGCTGGTCGAGCACGTAGGCGCGGGCGTTGGTGACGGGCCGGCCGATGACGGGGCGGTCGCTGCCCTGGGCGGTCCAGGTGAGCGAGTCACAGGTGCACTCGGTCGGCCCGTACAGGTTGTAGGCGTACAGATCGGGGTGGGAGCGCAGGGTCTCCCAGATGTGGCCGTCGACGGCCTCGCCGCCGAAGACGACGACGCCGGGCGCGTGCACCTCGTCGTCCAGGAGCCCGTCGGCGATGAGTTCGCGCAGATAGGTGGGGGCCTCGTCGATGACGTCGATGCGGTGCTCGCGCAGATAGCCGCGGAAGGCGGCGAGGTCGACGTGGGTGTCGTGGTCGACGGCGTGCAGCTGGTGCCCGGCGACCATCCACAGCAGGGCGACGCAGGAGGCGTCGAAGGAGATCGAAGCCGTCTGCGCCATCCGCATCTGCCGCCCGCCCGAGGTGGGTTCGAACATCCGCTCCTGGTGGTGGGCGAAGAGGTTCATGAAGGCGCCGTGCCGCACCAGGGTGCCCTTGGGCAGGCCGGTGGAGCCGGAGGTGTAGATGACGTAGGCGAGGTTCTCCGGGTGCAGCGGGGAGCGCAGCGCGTGCTCCGGCCACTCCTGGAGCACCTCGTAGCTCATGGGGCTCATGCCGAGCACGGCGACGTCGCCGAACGCGGTGAACCGTTCCGTCAGTGCGTCCTGGGCGAGGACGAGCACCGCGCCGGAGTCGGTCAGCATGTGCCGGACGCGCTCATCCGGGTAGCCCGGGTCGATGGGCATACAGGCCCCGCCGGCCTTGAGCGTGCCCAGCAGGGCGATCACCACGTCGGCTCCGCGTGCTCCGCTGATGCCGACGACGCTGTCGGGGCCGACGCCGTGGAAGCGCAGCCGGTGCGCCATGCGGTTGGCGGCGCGGTCGAGTTCGGCGAACGTCAGCCGGGTGGCGCCGTCGACGAGGGCGACGGCGTCCGGGGTGAGCCCGGCCTGCGTGGTGAACAGCTCCGGCAGCAGCTCCCCGCCGAGGCCGAGGCCGGTGTTGTTCCACTCGTGCAGGATGCGCTGTTCCTCGGCGTCGGTCAGCAACCGCAGGTCGCCGAGCCGCTGTTCGGGCCGGCTCATCCGGTCGAGCGCGACGGTCAGATGCCCGATGAGCTGCCGGACGGTGCGTGCCTCGAACAGGTCGGTGTTGTAGTTGACGATGCCGGTGAGGGCGCCGTCGCGTTCGGCGAAGTCGACGGCCAGCTCGAACTGGGCGGTGTCGATCTCGAACGGCTGGTCCTGCCAGGTGAGCCCGCCGGGCGTCCCGAGCGGCTCGGGGGTGGGCTCCATGCTGACGACGGCCTGCACGAGGGGGCTGCGGCTGGGGTCGCGCTCGGCGACGACGGCGTCGACGACCCGGTCGAAGGGCACGTCCTCGTGCGCGAAGGCACCGAGCACGGTCTCCCGCACGTCGTCGAGCAGCCCGGCCACGGTGCCGTCCTCGTCGATACGGGTGCGCAGCGCGACCGTGTTGACGAAGAACCCGATCATGGACTCCAGTTCGGCGCGGGACCGCCCGGAGGTGACGGTGCCGACGACGACGTCCCGCTGCCCGCTCCAGCGCGAGAACACCAGCTGCACGGCCGCCACCAGGCCCATGAACAGGGTGGCGCCGCGCTCCCGGCACACCGCGGTGAACCGTTCCACCACCTCGGCGGGCAGCCGGAACTCCTCGGCGGCGCCGGCCCAGGTGCGCCGGGCCGGGCGGGGCCGGTCGGTGGGCAGCTCCAGCACGGGCGCGCCGGACAGCCGGGTGCGCCAGTAGTCGAGGCCGGGATCCAGCGCCTCCGGGGTGAGCCGGTCGTGCTGCCAGACGGCGTAGTCGGCGTACTGCACGGTGAGCGGCGGGAGTTCGGCCCCCCGGTACAGCCGGTCCAGCTCACGCATGACCAGGCCCATCGACCAGCCGTCGGTGACGATGTGGTGCATCGCCAGGACCAGCACGTGCTCCTCGGGCGCGAGCCGGATGAGGGTGGGCCGCAGCAGCGGGCCCGTGCGCAGGTCGAAGACGCGGCCCAGCTCCTGGCGCACCCGCCGGTCGAGGTCCTCGCGGGTGCACTCCAGGACCTTCAGGGTGACGGGCGCCGGCGGATGGATACGCTGCACGGCCTCGCCCTCGACGCCGTCGGCAGCGCCGGTGCCCTCGGCTCCGTCCGTTCCGCGGACCGCGTCGGCTGCGTCGGCTGGGTCGGCTGCGTCGGCTGGGTGCGTGCCGTCGGCTTCGCCGAAGGTGGTGCGCAGCGGCTCGTGCCGGGCGACGAGGGCGTCCAGCGCGGAGCGCAGTGCCGGAAGGTCGATCCGGCCGCGCAGCAGCAGGGCGCCGCCGGAGTTGTACTCGGTGCTGTGCGGGTCGAGTTCGGCGGCGAACCACAGCCTGCGCTGCGCCGCGGACAGCGGCAGCCCCGAGCCGTCCCGCGGGACGGGCAGCACCGGGTCGCCGGTGGCCGTGCCGGCGGCGGTGCCGATCCGCTCGGCGAGCCGGCCGACGACGGGCGTGTCGAACACGGTGCGCACGGTGGCCTCGTAGCCGGCCCTGCGCAGCCGCGAGACGGCCTGAATGGTCAGCAGCGAGTCGCCGCCGAGCGCGAAGAAGTCGTCGTGCACACCGACCCGTTCGAGCCCGAGCACCTCCGCGAAGGCGTCCGCGACGGCCCGTTCGGCGTCGGTCGCGGGCGCCACGTACTCCTCGGTGAGGGCGCTCAGGTCCGGCGCGGGCAGGGCACGGCGGTCGACCTTGCCGTTCGGCGTGAGCGGGAACGCGTCGAGCACCACGCAGACGGCGGGCACCATGTACTCCGGCAGCGAGCGCGCCACGAAGGCCCGCAGCCCGGCCGGGGTCGGCTCGGCGGCCCGCTCCCCGGAGCGTTCCCCGGCCGGGCCACCGCCCGGGTCACCGCCCGCGGCCGACGCACCATCCGGCAGGGGCGCCGCCGAGGGTGCGGCGCCGCGGGTGACATAGCCGACGAGCCGCCGGGTGCCCGGCTGGTCCTCGCGGACGAGCGCGGTCGCCTGGGCGACACCGGGGTGCCGGGCGAGCGCCGTCTCGACCTCGCCCAGCTCGATCCGGAAGCCGCGCACCTTCACCTGGTCGTCGGCGCGGCCGAGGAACTCCAGCTGGCCGTCGTCCCGTTGCCGCACCAGGTCCCCGGTGCGGTACATGCGCCCGCCGGTGAACGGGTCGGCGACGAAGGCGGCGGCGGTCTGTGCCGGGCGGCCCGCGTAGCCCCGGGCCACACCGGGCCCGGAGACGTACAGCTCCCCGGCGACCCCGGCCGGCACCGGGCGCAGCCAGCCGTCCAGGACGTAGGTGCGGGCGCCGGTGACCGGGCGGCCGATCGGCGGGGTGCCGGCGGCGGGCAGCGGATCGCTGAGGGTGGCGGCGACGGTCGTCTCGGTCGGCCCGTAGGCGTTGAGCAGTCTGCGCCCGTGTGCCCAGCGGGCCTGGACCTCCTCGGGCATGGCCTCGCCGCCGGAGACGAGGGTGCGCAGGGCGGGCAGCGACGCGGTGCCGGGCAGGGTGGTCAGCGCGGCCAGCGGCAGCATGGCGTGGGTGATGCGCTGCTCGTCCAGGAGCCGGGCGAGCGGTTCGCCGACGGCCGGCTCGTGTCCGGCGAGCACGAGGACGGCACCGGCGCTGAAGACGTTGACGAGGTCGCCCATGGCCACGTCGAAGCCCATGGACACGCTCTGGAGCACCCGGGAGTCCTCGTCCAGGCCCATGGCCTCCCGGTGCGCGGCGCCCAGATTGCGCAGGCCCCGGTGCGGGACGACGACGCCCTTCGGGGTGCCGGTGGAGCCGGAGGTGTAGATCACGTACGCGGCGGCGTCGGCGGGCACCGCGTCGGCCGGCAGGGGCGGTTCGGCGCAGGGGGTGCTCGCCTCCAGCAGCGCGGAGATGCCGAGCGCGCCGTCCGGGACGAAGGCGCGCCCCGCACCGCCGTCGCCGTCCGGGCCGTCCGGACCGTCCCGGCCGTCCAGGTCTGCGGAGGCGTCCGAGGAGTCCGAAGCTTTTGAGGCTTGTGAGGCGTCCGAAGCTTTTGAGGCTTGTGAGGCGTCCGGGGTGCTCGAACTGCCGGGCGCGGCCGGGGAGTCGGCCACTAGGGTCAGGGCGGCGCCGGCGTCCCGGGCCATGAATGCCAGCCGGTCCGCCGGCAGCGCCGGGTCGAGCGGCAGATAGGTGCCGTGCGCCTTGGTGACGGCGAGCAGCGCCACCAGCCACTCCACACCGCGCGGCAGGCACACACCGACGACCGTGCCGGGGCGGGTGCCGCGGGCACGCAGCGTGTGCGCGAGCCCGTTGGCCCGCGCGTCCAGCTCCCCGTAGGTGAGCTGTGTCGTGCCGGAGACGACGGCGGGCGCCTCGGGCCGGCGCGCGGCCTGCTCGGCGAAGAGCGCGGGCAGACTGCTGGTGCGCGCCGTCCCCGGGCCGGTGCCGTCCCCGGCGGCGAGGACGGCGGTGCGCTCCTCGGCCGTGACGAGCGGGATCCGCCCCAGGGTGTCGGTGCTGATCAGCGAGTCGAGCAGGAAGGCGAGCCGGGCCGCGACGGCGTGCGCGGTGGCGTCGCGGAAGTGCGCCCGGTCGTAGGCCATGCGCAGCGAGACCCCGGGGCCGCTCTCCCCGACGAGCCGGCCGCCGGTGTAGGCAGTCAGCGACAGCGGATAGTTGCCGCCCTGTTCCCTGGCCTGTGCCTCGGTGAGCGACAGCCCGTGCCGGGCGGCGAGTTCGTCGTCGACGGGGTAGTTCTCGAAGACCAGGACGCTCTCGAACAGCCGCGCTCCCTGGGGGATGCCGGACTGTGCGGTGATGCGGGTCAGCGACAGATGCTCGTGT
>NZ_BJMM01000018.1 GCF_006539165.1 Streptomyces cacaoi
GGGGGGGGGGGGGAGCGGTGAGGGGGGCGGTGTGCTGCGGGGCCGAGCGGTGTGTGCGGCCGGGCGGTGCGGGGTGAGGGGAGTGCCGGCCGTCCGGCCGGCGCCGCAGACGGCCACGACGGGCCGACGAACGGAAAGGATCCACTGGGCGCATGAGCGGTACGGGTACGTCCGACACCACTTCCACCGCCTCCGCGGTGACCCGGGTGGTCATCGTCGACGACCAGGCCATGGTGCGCGCCGGGTTCGCGGCGCTGCTCGCGGCGCAGAGCGACATCGACGTCGTCGGTGAGGCACCCGACGGCGCGGAAGGCGTCGAGGTGTGCCGGAGCAGGCATCCCGATGTGGTGCTCATGGATGTCCGGATGCCTCGGCTCAACGGGCTGGAGGCGGCACAGCAGTTGCTGGAGCCGCCGCGCGGGGTCGTCCACCGTCCGAAGGTGCTCATGCTCACCACGTTCGACGTGGACGACTACGTCTACGAGGCGCTGCGCATCGGCGCCAGCGGCTTCCTGCTCAAGGACGCGCCGCCGGCCGATCTCATCGCGGCGGTGCGGGTCGTCGCGGAGGGCGAGGCGCTGCTGGCGCCGTCGGTGACGCGCCGGCTGATCGCGGAGTTCGCGCGCCGGCAGCGTCCCGTGCGGCGCGCCTCGCGTGCGTCCACGCACGCCGCACGGCTCAAGGGGCTGACCGAACGGGAGTCGGAGGTCCTGGAGTTGGTGGCCAGGGGCCAGTCCAACGGGGAGATCGCGGAGACGCTCGTGCTGGCGGAGCAGACCGTCAAGACACACGTCAGCAGGATCTTCGCCAAGCTCGATCTGCGGGACCGCGCACAGGCGGTGATCTTCGCCTATGAGTCCGGGCTGATCGCTCCGGGCGACCAGTAGCCGGCGACCAGTAGCCCCGGCGGGGGTCCGGCTCCTCCACCCCCTACCCCGGTAGCACCCCCGGTTTGGCTCCGTGGTGCGACGCGGTGGGCGCGAGCCGGACCGCACTCTCCTTCCGCCGCCCCGAACGGTGGGGCGGCGGAAGGAGGGGACATCCATGAGGCGTCGCTTGAGGCGCGCGCTGCTCGCCGCCGTGCTGGCCTGCGTCACGGTCGCCGGTACGGCCGGAGCCACGTTCGGTACCGAGCAGGACCCGGTCACCGGTCCGCCACCGGGGGCGGCGGACTGGCGCGCCGACCAGGTGCTGGGCCGGCCGCTCCCGGATCCGGCGACGGCCTCGCCCGGCCGCGTGGCCGCGTTCTTCGACGGGCTGACGGCGTCTCAGCGCGCGACCCTCACGCGCCGGCATCCGCTCACCGTCGGCAACCTCGACGGGGCGCCCACCGCGCTGCGGTACCGGGCCAACAGGCTGGCGCTGCGGGAGGAACGGGACGCGGCCCTGACCCGCTCCACCGCCGCCGGGCTGACCGCCCAGCAGCACCGGCTGGCCCGGAAACAGGCGGCGCGGTACACGGAACTCCTCGCTCCGCAGCGGCAGATCCTGGCCTTCGACCCGCGGGGGAGAGGCCAAGTCGCGGAGGTGTACGGCGACTTGGCGCGCGCCCGGCGCACGGCGGTGTTCGTGCCCGGCTCGGACATCGACCTCACCACCTTCGACGACGGCGGTGCCGACCGCTACGGCCGACCCGCGGCGATGGCCCGCTCCCTGCGGGCCCGGATGCACCGGCAGGCCCCGGACACCCGGACCGCGGTGATCGCATGGGTCGGCTACACGACACCGGTCGGTGTCGGGCCGGACGCGGCCACCGGACGGCTGGCGGAATCCGGAGCGCCCCGGCTGACGCGCTTCCTGCACGGTCTCGCCCGCACCGGCGCACCCGCGCCCGCGCTGCTGTGCCACAGCTACGGCTCCGTCGTGTGCGGCCTCGCGGCCGGGCAGCTCGACCTCCGGGACGCCTCCGGCCTCGTCTTCTTCGGCTCCCCCGGCGTGCACGCCGACTCCGTCTCGGCGCTGCGCACGCCGGTGCCCGTGTGGGCCGCGCGCGCCCCCGACGACTGGATCCGGCACGTACCCCATGTCCGGTTCCTCGGGCTGGGACACGGCGGGGACCCGGTCCGGCCCGGTTTCGGGGCGCGCGTGGTGACCGCCGCCGACGCCGACGGCCACTCCGGCTATCTGCGGCCCGGCACCGACTCCCTCGCCAACTTCGCCGCCATCGCGCTGCGCACATACGGCTCCGTCCACTGCCTCACCACCTCCCAGGAGTGCCGCGATGTCCACTGACGCCTTCACCCCGCCGGTCCGGCCCGGCACTTCGGGACCGACCGCGACCCGGGTGCCGACACCGACCGGCACGGACGCCCGGCCCCGCACGGCGAACGCCCTGTCCGGCCCGGTGGACGCCCCGCCCCGCACGGCGAGCGCACCGGCAGGAACACCGGCAGACGCAGTTCCGGCCACATCGGTGGGCACGGCTCCGGCCACGCCGACGGGCACGGCTCCGGCCACACCGACGGCCACACCGACGGGCACACCGGCGAACGCAGCTCCGGCCACACCGACGGGCATATCAGCGGGCGCACCGGCAGGAACGCCGGCCGGAACGCCCCCGGTCCGGTCCGCAGGTGTGGCGGTGGCGCCGGGGTCCGGCCGGGTCGCGCGGTTGCGGCGCACCGTGGCCCGGGCGGCGCACTCCGTCGAGGAGCGCACGCCCGCGCACCGGGACCGGGCTCTCGACGGGCTGCGGGCCCTGGCCCTGCTGTGTGTCCCGCTGGGCCACTGGATGCTCGGCGGATTCGTCCTCGACCCGTCCGGGGGACTGCACAACGCCAGCCCCCTGGGGACCTTCGGTTTCCTCGCGCCGGCCAGCTGGGTCCTCCAGATGCTGGGCATCTTCTTCCTGGTGGGCGGCTGTTCCTCGGTCCTCTCGTACCGGCGTGCGCTCGCCCGTGGTGGGACGACGGGAAGCTGGCTGCGCGGCCGGCTGGTCCGGCTGGGCCGCCCGGTGCTCGGGGTGACGGCGGTGTGGGCGGCGCTGCTGCCGGTCCTGGGCACGCTGGGGGTGCCGGACGAGACCCTGCGGACGGCGGCGGTCCTCGTCGTCCAGCCGCTGTGGTTCGTCGGGATCTACGCCGGGGTCACGGCGCTGACGCCGTACTGCGCACGGGCGGCCGACCGCTGGGGCGCGTGGACGGCGCTCCCGCTGCTGGCCGTCGTCGCCGTCGTCGATCTGCTGCGCTACGGGCCGTACGCCCAGGCCGTGCCCTCCTGGCTGGGGCTGGTCAATCTGCTGCCGGGCTGGCTGTTCGCCTACCAGCTGGGCGTGGCCTGGGGACGCGGGCGGCTGCCGCGCCGGGGCGGGGCGCTGCTGCTGGCAGGGGGTGCGGTGCTGTTCGCGGTGCTGCTGCTCGTCTTCCACTACCCGGCGTCGATGGTGGGTGTGCCGGGCCAGGAGCGGACGAACTCGCATCCGCCGTCGCTGCTGGTGCTCGCGCTGGCGGCGACGCAGTGCGGGGCGGCGGTCCTGCTGCACGGACGGATCGGGCGGCTGCTGCGGCGGCCGGGGCTGTGGGCGCCGGTGGTCGTCGTCAATCTGTCGGCCATGACGATCCTGTGCTGGCACCAGACGGCGATGCTGGCGGCCGCTGTGCCCGGTGGGCTGCTGGGCCCGATCGGCGGGCTGACGACCGCGCCGGAGACGGTGGGCTGGGTGCTGGCGCGGCTGGCCTGGCTGCCGGTGTTCGCGCTGGCGCTGCTCATGATCGGCCGTGCGGCACGGCGGTTCGAGGCGCCGTGGCAGGGGGTGTCGGCGGGGCGCAGAGCACTGGCCGGAGCGCTGGCGGCGGGCTTCGCCTGCTATGCCTTCGCGGTGATCTGAGCCTCGACGACGGCCCGGGCCGTCCCCATGGCCCGGGCCTTCGCGGTGGTCCGGGCCTCCTCGATGACCTGGGCTCGCGCGCCGACCTTGACGTTCGTGGTGATCCGGGCCGACCTGGATGTTCGTGGTGATCCGGGCCGACCGCCGAGGCCAGAGCACCGGCCACCGAGGGCGCACCGCCGACCGCTAGGGCCGAGGGGCGGCCCGGTCGGGCGCGGGCACCGCACGGGTGGCGTCGCTGCGGGCCGCATCGACGCGGACCGCATCGCCGTACATCTCGATCTTGTGGTCGAGCACGGCGAGGGTGTCGCGCAGCTCCGCGATCCGGTGCAGCACGTTCTCGCGGGTGTCCTCCAGCAGGGACTTGCGTTCCTCGATGGTGTGCCGGCCCTCCCGGACCAGCTCGGCGTAGCGGACCATGTCGGCCACGGGCATCCCGGTCAGCCGCAGCTTCGCCACGAGGTCGAGCCAGTCCAGGTCGCGGTTGCTGAACCGGCGCTGCCCGGTGTGGGACCGGTCGACGTGCGGCATGAGGCCGATGCGTTCGTACCAGCGCAGGGTGTGTGCGCTGAGACCGCTGAGCGCGGCCACCTCGCTGATGGTGTAGCGGTCCTCGCCGTCCGGCCGGGGATGCACCGGCTGCCGGGCCAGGCACCGGTCCGCGGCTCCCCCGGCGGCCGTCGCCGTCTCCGCCCTCGTTTCCGTCCTCGCCGCCGCCGTCGTCTTCGCCGTCTTCGCCGCCTTCGCCGGGGCGGGAGCCGGGGCCGTAGCCGTCGTCGCCGTGGTCGTCGCAGTCTCCGTCATCGTCTCCGTCACGGTCACAAGTGAACGCTACGGGCTTCGAGCGCACTCGAAGCAAGGGCGGAAACAGCGGTGGAAGCAGCGGGTTAGGCTCAGGGCCATGGACAGCCTGCGCATGATCGAGAACTGGCCGGTACCCACCGCGGCGGCGGCCGTCGTCCGCGCCGACGGCAAGGTGGCCGGGGCGCACGGGCCGACGGACCGGGAGTTCGAGCTGGCCTCCGTCACCAAGTTGCTGTCCGCGTACGCCGTTCTCGTAGCGCTGGAGGAGGGCGCCGTCGAGCTGGACGAGCCGGCCGGGCCGGAGGGCGCGACCGTCCGCCATCTCCTGGCGCACACTTCGGGGCTGGCCTTCGACGAGCAGCGCATCCAGGCCGCGCCCGGCACCCGCCGGATCTACTCCAACACCGGCTTCGAGACGCTGGCCGGCCATCTCGCCGAGGTCACCGGGATCCCGTTCCCCGCCTATCTCCAGGAGGCGGTGCTGGACCCGCTGGGCATGTCCGCGACGCGGCTGCCGGGCTCGGCCGCCAAGGACGCCTGCTCCACGGTGGACGATCTGGTGCGGTTCGCCGCGGAACTCCAGGCTCCGACCCTGGTGGACCGGACGACGCTCGACGCGGCCACGTCCGTCGTCTTCCCCGGCCTGAGCGGGGTGCTACCGGGCTACGGCAACCAGAAGCCGAACGACTGGGGTCTCGGTTTCGAGATCCGCGACGGGAAGTCCCCGCACTGGACGGGGGCGCAGTCCTCCCCGCGTACGTTCGGGCACTTCGGGCAGTCGGGCACCTTCCTGTGGGTCGATCCGGAGGCGGGCGCCGCCTGCGCCGCCCTCACCGACCGGGCCTTCGGCCCGTGGGCCGTCGAGGTGTGGCCCGGCTTCACGGACGCGGTACTGGCCGACCTCCGCGGCTGACCGACGCCGTCCAGCGGCGGACCCGCGTACCCGCCGGCCCGCGGACCCGCGACGGCCCGTACCTGCCGACGGCCACCCCGCGGCAGTCCGCCGAGGGATGCCTTACCGCACCCGCCGTACGCCGACAGCCCGATCGCTCGCCTCACCGCCGTACAGCGACAGCCCCGCCGCTGTCCCCTCGCCGTACGGCACCCTCCCTACGGCCACCGCCGTACGGCACCGTCCCTACCGCCCCCGCCGTACACCAACAGCCCTACGCAGCCTCGCGCCCGTACGGCCACAGCCCTACGCAGCCTCACCGCCGTACGGCAACTCCCCTACGCGCAGCGGGAGTTCAGCCGTAGGACGGCTCGCCGTGCATCTCCCACAGCAGCAGCTCCGCCGGTCCGTCCACGGCCCGCAGTTCGCGGCCCGCGGCATCGGGGATCCGCGCGGCGTCGCCCTCGTGCAGCGCGGGCGGCGCGTACGGCTCGCGCGGCTCGTGCCGGGCGTGCGGGGCTGCATCCGTGTCCTGCCCGCCACCGTCGAGCACGGCCGTGCCGCGCACCGTGTGGACGTAGCAGAACGCGCAGTCCGGCACCGCCGTCCGCTCCCCCTCGGCGAGGCGGCGCACGTGCAGGACGGCGCGGCTGCCCGGGAGCGCGTACGGGGTGCCGTCGGCGATGCCCCGGACGATGTCGTACTCCGGCTCGGCGCCGAACTCCTCGGGCACGAGCCACATCTGGACGAAGCGGAGGGGGCCGTCGCCGGCGTTGCTCTCGGAGTGCCGTACTCCGCTGCCCGCGGTGAGCCGCTGCACATCGCCGGGCCGTACGAGGGTGGAGTTCCCGGCGTCGTCGCGGTGCTCCAGTTCGCCCTCGACGACCCAGGTGACGATCTCCACGTCCCGGTGCCGGTGCGGGGCGAACCCGGCGCCGGGCGCCAGCCGTTCCTCGTTGCAGGCGATCAGCAGCCCGAAGCGCACGTTGTCCGGGTCGTAGAAGCCCGAGAAGGAGAAGGCGTGCCGGGTGTCGATCCCCGCCGCCTCGTCCCCGCCTCGGTACCGGTCGGCCGCCCTCCACACCTGCGTCATGCGCCCCACCGTAGCCCCGGCCGGCAAGGGCGTACGCGGGCATGCGTGCGCCCCCACGCCCGGGTACGTCCGCCGGATGAGGCACGCTTGGTGCGTGCCCGAACCGACAGATCCGCCCCAGCACCCGCATCTGGCAACACTGCGCCGGCTCGAACAGTCCTCCGGAAAGCTCGCCGCTGCCGCGATCGCGCGCATGGACGAGCAACTGCCCTGGTACCGCGCGATGCCACCGGAGAACCGCTCGTGGATCGGCCTCGTCGCCCAGGCGGGCATCGCCGCCTTCACGGAGTGGTTCCGGCACCCCGGTACCCCCCAGGCGATCAGCACCGACGTCTTCGGCACGGCACCGCGCGAGCTGACCCGGGCGATCACGCTGCGGCAGACCGTGGAGATGGTGCGCACCACCATCGAGGTCGTCGAGGCGGAGATCGACGAGGTCGCGGCCCCCGGCGACGAGGCCGTGCTGCGCGAGGCCCTGCTCGTGTACGCACGGGAGATCGCCTTCGCGACCGCGCAGGTGTACGCGCAGGCGGCCGAGGCGCGCGGCGCGTGGGACGCCCGGCTGGAGTCGCTCGTCGTCAACGCGGTGCTCTCCGGCGAGGCCGACGAGGGCGCCGTCTCCCGTGCCGCGGCGTTGGGCTGGAACTCGCCCGAGCACGTCGCCGTCGTCCTCGGCACGGCGCCGGACGGGGACAGCGAACTGACGGTCGAGGCCATCCGGCGCGCGTCCCGGCACGCCAAGCTCCAGGTGCTCACCGGGGTGCTGGGCCACCGGCTGGTGGTGATCGCGGGCGGCTCGGACGATCCGCTCAAGGCCGCGAAGTCGCTGATCGGCCCGTTCGCCGCGGGGCCCGTCGTGGCCGGGCCCGTGGTGGCCGACCTCCAGGCGGCGACCCGCTCCGCACAGGCCGCGACGGCCGGACTGAAGGCGTGCGCGGCCTGGCCGGACGCGCCCCGCCCGGTGCTGGCCGACGATCTGCTGCCGGAGCGCGCGATGGCCGGTGATCCGGTCGCGCGGGAACTGCTGGTGGAGGAGATCTACAGACCGCTGGAGGAGGCGGGCTCGGCGCTGCTGGAGACGCTCAGTGTGTATCTGGAGCAGGCCAGTAGCCTGGAGGGCGCCGCGCGGATGCTTTTCGTGCACCCCAACACCGTCCGCTACCGGCTGCGACGTGTGACAGACGTCACCGGCTGGTCGCCCTCGGATGTACGCTCCGCCTTCACGCTGCGCATCGCGCTGATCCTGGGGCGTCTCGCCGACTCCGGGAGCCAGCCGTAAGCTACCGCCCGTCCTTTGTCGAGGGTGCACAAAACCCCTCACCGTTCTTCGTCCCGGTCCCCACCGGCGGGGACCGCTGCCCACAGGAGAGAGTGAAAGAGTGCTCGTACTCGTCGCTCCCGGCCAAGGCTCCCAGAAGCCCGGCCTGCTGACCCCCTGGCTCGAACCTCCCGGTGCCGCCGACCGGCTCTCCGCCTGGTCGGACGCCATCGGCCTCGATCTGGTGCACTACGGCACCGAGGCCGACGCCGAGGAGATCCGTGACACCGCCGTGGCCCAGCCCCTGCTGGTCGCCGCGAGCCTGCTGTCGGCGTACGAACTGCTGGGTGAGCCCGGGCAGGACGGCCCGCCGCTCGGCGGTGTGGCCGCGGTCGCCGGTCACAGCGTGGGCGAGCTGGCCGCCGCCGCGCTCGCCGGGGTACTGACCCCGCTGGAGGCCATGCGGATCGTGCACGCCCGCGGCCAGGCCATGGCCGAGGCGGCCGGCGCCACCGAGACGGGCATGTCCGCCGTGCTGGGCGGGGAGCAGGAGACGGTCACCGCGCACCTGGCCGAGCTGGGCCTGACCCCGGCCAATATGAACGGCGCCGGGCAGATCGTGGCCGCCGGCACCCGTGAGCAGCTCGCCGCGCTGTCCGAGAACCGCCCCGAGAAGGCCCGGGTCGTCGCGCTGAAGGTGGCGGGCGCCTTCCACACCGAACACATGTCCCCGGCGGTGCCCGCCATGGAGGCAGCCGTCTCCGGTGTCGAGCCGGGCGACCCGGTGGTGCCGTACATCTCCAACCTCGACGGGCAGGCCGTCGACTCCGGCAAGGAGATCGTGCGCCGCCTCGTCCACCAGATCTCCGCGCCGGTCCGCTGGGACCTGTGCATGGGCACGTTCGAGGAGCGCGGCGTCACCGCCCTCGTCGAGCTGTGCCCGGGTGGCACCCTGGCCGGCCTGGCCAAGCGCGCCCTGCCGACGGTCGAGAGGCTGGCGCTGAAGTCGCCGGAGGATCTCGCAGCCGCGCGGGACCTCGTCGCCGACCACACCTCCGCCTGACCTCCAAGGAGCCCGAGAAGCATGACCGCGAAGATCAAGCCCGCCCAGGGCTCTCCGTACGCGCGCATTCTCGGCGTCGGCGGCTACCGTCCGACCCGTGTCGTACCGAACGAGGAGATCCTCAAGCACATCGACTCCTCCGATGAATGGATCCGCTCCCGCTCGGGCATCGCGACCCGGCACTGGGCCGGCCCGGAGGAGACCCTCGCCGAGATGACGCTGGAGGCCGCGGGCAAGGCCGTCGCGGACGCCGGCATCACCGCCGACCAGGTCGGTGCGGTCGTCATCTCGACCGTCTCGCACTTCATGCAGACCCCGGCGCTGGCCACCGAGGTCGCCGACCGGATGGGCGCGGGCAAGGCCGCGGCGTTCGACATCAACGCCGGCTGTGCGGGCTTCGGTTACGGCCTGACCCTCGCCAAGGGCATGATCGTCGAGGGCAGCGCCGAGTACGTGCTCGTGGTCGGCGCCGAGCGGCTCTCGGACCTCACGGACCTCACGGACCGCTCCACCGCCTTCCTGTTCGGGGACGGCGCGGGCGCCGTGATCGTCGGCCCGTCCGACGAGCCCGCCATCGGCCCCTCCATCTGGGGCTCGGAGGGCGACAAGCGGGACGTCATCGCCCAGACCGTCCCCTGGGACGGCTTTCGCGTCGGCGACGTCTCCCAGCTGCCCCTCGACGAGGACGGCGCGCTGAAGTTCCCGGCCCTGCGCCAGGAGGGCCAGACGGTCTTCCGCTGGGCCGTCTTCGAGATGGCGAAGGTCGCCCAGCAGGCCCTCGACGCGGCGGGCATAGCCCCCGAGGATCTCGACGTCTTCATCCCGCACCAGGCCAACGTGCGGATCATCGACTCGATGGTGAAGACCCTCAAGCTGCCGGAGCACGTCACGGTCGCCCGGGACGTGGAGACCACCGGCAACACCTCCGCCGCCTCCATTCCGCTGGCGATGGAGCGGCTGTTGGCCACCGGGAAGGCGAAGAGCGGCGACACCGCCCTCGTCATCGGGTTCGGGGCGGGTCTCGTCTACGCAGCGACGGTCGTTACCCTCCCCTAGTCAAGATCCCCGCAGCCCCCGCGAAGACGCCGGGCGCTGCGATTCACCGCAATACGAAGGAGCGCCGCCATGGCCGTCACGCAGGAAGAGATCGTCGCCGGTCTCGGTGAGATCGTGAACGAGATCGCCGGTATCCCCGCCGAGGACGTCGAGCTGGACAAGTCCTTCACGGACGACCTGGACGTGGACTCGCTGTCCATGGTCGAGGTCGTCGTGGCCGCTGAGGAGCGGTTCGGAGTGAAGATTCCGGACGACGACGTCAAGAACCTCAAGACCGTCCGGGATGCGGCCGACTACATCCTCAAGCACCAGAGCTGAGGAAACCGTTGACGCGTTTGTCGCCACCTGGCCCAGGTGGCTCAAACGACACCCTCTACCAGTGGAGAGAATTCCAGTGAACGCGACCCAACATTCCGTGGTCGTCACCGGTATCGGCGCAACCACACCGCTGGGTGGCGACAGCGCATCGACCTGGGAAGGTCTCGTCGCCGGGCGCTCCGGCGTCCGGCCCCTCGACGAGGAGTGGGCGGCGGAACTCCCCGTCCGTATCGCCGCCCGCGCTGCAGCCGACCCGGCCGGGATCCTGCCCCGCCCGCAGGCCAGGAGGCTGGACCGCTCGGCGCAGTTCGCGCTGCTCGCGGCCCGCGAGGCCTGGGCGGACGCGGGGTACACGGCCCGGGCCGGCGAGGACTCCACCGTCGACCCGGACCGGCTCGGCGCGGTCGTCGCCTCCGGCATCGGTGGTGTGACGACTCTGCTGGAGCAGCACGACGTGCTGCGCGAGAAGGGCGTACGCCGCGTCTCGCCGCACACCGTGCCGATGCTGATGCCCAACGGGCCGTCGGCCAACGTCGGCCTGGAGGTCAATGCCCGGGCCGGCGTGCACACCCCGGTCAGCGCCTGCGCCTCCGGTTCGGAGGCCGTGGGCTACGCGATCGAGATGATCCGTACCGGCCGGGCCGACGTCGTCATCGCCGGCGGCACCGAGGCGGCCATCCACCCGCTGCCGATCGCCGCCTTCGCCAACATGATGGCGATGTCCAAGAACAACGAGGACCCGCAGGGCGCCTCCCGCCCCTTCGACGTGGACCGCAACGGCTTCGTGCTCGGCGAGGGCGCCGGTGTGATCGTCCTGGAGTCGGCCGAGCACGCGCGCGAGCGCGGTGCCCGCGTCTACGCGGAGGCGGTCGGCCAGGGCATCTCGGCCGACAGCCACGACATCGTGCAGCCCGAGCCCTCCGGCAACGGCATCGCCCACGCCCTCCAGAACCTGGTGGCCAACACCGGTCTGGACCCGGCCGAGGTGATGCACATCAACGCGCACGCCACCTCGACCCCGCAGGGCGACCTGGCCGAGCTGAAGGCGCTGCGCAAGGTCTTCGGTGACGACGTGGACCACATGGCGCTCTCCGCCACCAAGTCCATGACCGGTCACCTGCTGGGCGGCGCGGGCGGTGTCGAGACGGTGGCCACGCTGCTGGCGCTGCACCACCGGGTGGCCCCGCCGACGATCAACATCGAGACCCTCGACCCGGAGGCGGACGTCGATGTCGTGCGGGACACCGCGCGCCCGCTCCCGGCCGAGGGCCGGATCGCCGCGCTGAACAACTCGTTCGGCTTCGGCGGCCACAACGTGGTGCTGGCGTTCCGTACGCCCTGAGCGTCCACACGGAACACGGGTGAGGGGCGGCCTCGGCTGAGGCCGCCCCTCATGCTGTGCCCGGCCCCTCGCCGTTCCCGCTGAGCGGTCCTGTCCACCCGGTTCCGGAAGTCCGCAGTCCCTATGCGCAGCCGCGGGCGTCCCCCGAGCCGTAGTCGGAGCCGGCGAAGCTCGCGAACCAGGACGCCACCGCGTCGTCCGCGCCGTGGCCCTGTTCCTCGGCCCGGCGCAGCCGTGCGGCGACGGCGGGCATCGCGTCGAGCCGTACACCCGCGCCCTCGGCGGCCCGGGAGATCAGCTCGGCGTCCTTGCGTGCCCCGGCGAGCGGGAAGGCGGGCGTGTAGTCGCCGGCGAGCACCTGGCCCGCCTTGTTGCGCAGATAGGCCATGTCGAGCGGGCCGCCGGCGACGGCGCCGAGGAAGTCGCGCGGGTCGACGCCGAGCCCCTCGGCCAGTGCGAGCGTCTCGGCCGTCCCGTTGATGACGGTGAGCACCCAGTGGTTGGCCACCAGCTTGAACCGGCTCGCTGCGCCCGGCCGCCCGCCGAGGACGAGGGTCTTGGCGCCGATGGTGTCGAGGACCGGCCCGGCCTGCCGCACTGCCTGCGGGTCGCCGGCCACCAGCACGGTCAGCGCGCCGTTCTCGGCGGGTTCGCGGGTTCCGAGCACGGGGGCGTCGAGGAGGCGGAGCCCGTGCTCCCGGGCGAACTCCTCCAGCGGCGGGACGCCTTCGGGGCCGACGGTGCCGGCCTGTACCCAGACCGCGGACGCGGCCAGTCCGGGGACCGCAGCGCGCATGGTCTCCAGCACGGCGGTGGCGTCGAAGAGCGCGGTGAGGACGAGGTCCGCGCCGCGGACCGCATCCGCCGGTTCGGCGGTGACGGTGATGCCGTCGGCCGCGAGCGGCTCGGCCTTCGCACGGGTGCGGTTCCAGGCACGGACGTCGAAGCCGGCCCGGGAGAGGTTGCGGGCCATCGCCGCGCCCATGATGCCGGTGCCGAGCACGGCGACGGAGGTGGTGTCAGACATGCGGGAACGGTAGGACGTGCCGCGGCGGCGGGGCGGGGCGGCACGCTGCTGCGCCGGTCAGACCACCTGGTGCAGCCAGCGCACCGGAGCGCCCTCGCCCGCGTACCGGAACGGTTCGAGTTCGTCGTCCCAGGGCTTGCCGAGCAGCTTGGCGATCTCCTCCGCCAGATCGCTCTCGCCGCGTCCCGCCCGTGCGACGGCCGCGCGGAGCCGTTCCTCGGGGATGAGGATGTCGCCGTGCATGCCGGTGACGGCGTGGAAGATGCCGAGGTCGGGGGTGGAGCTGTAGCGCTCGCCCTCGGCGGTGGCGCAGGGTTCGGCGGTCACCTCGAAGCGGAGCAGATGCCAACCGCGCAGCGCCGAGGCGAGCTTGGAGGCGGTGCCGGGGTCGCCCTGCCAGGAGAACTCGGCCCGCCAGGTGCCGGGCGAGGCGGGCTGTCTGATCCAGTCGAGATGGACGCGGGCGCCCAGCACTCCGGCCACCGCCCACTCGACGTGCGGGCACAGCGCGCGGGGCGCCGAGTGGACGTACAGAACTCCACGTGTCGTCGTCACCGGGACCTCCAGTGCGGTTCGAGGGCCGCTGCCGGGCGACCTCGATCACCTATCGGTCATGCGCCGGTTCAGCGCCTGACATATTGCACCACCGGTCACTTCTCTACCAGCTCCCGAGGTTACGAATAGTAAACACCACCGCGCCCAATTCTCCCCGAAAGGGACAGGTTGTGACGCGAGGTAATATTTACCAGTCGCCGTGCGCCCCGTAGTACCGAGGGCGGGCCCTCAAACTACCGCGCAGCGGAAAACCGCGGGTGACGTACCGTCGGTTCGAGACCAGCAGCAGAGGGGGCCGGATGACGGACAGCAGCGGTACGGACAACCGGAAACCGGAACACTCCGGAACATCCCGTCGCACAGGCCCCGCTCTCCCCTCACGCGCCGTCACTCTCTGCGTGTTCGCGGCCGTCCTCGTGGCCGGACTGGTGCTCGCCGTCGCCTGCGGCGGCTCACCCGGCGGAGGCAAGGGCGACGGCGGACAGCGCGCCGACTCCTCGTCACGCCCCCACCCGGCGAAGCCGCAGCGGATCTGGAACCGGCATCCCGGCTCCGTCGCCGCCGTCGGCGACTCCATCACCCGGGGATTCGACGCCTGTTCGCTGCTGTCCGACTGCACGAAGGTCTCGTGGGCGACGGGTACGGACGCCACCGTCGAGTCGCTGGCCGCACGGCTGGCGGACGGCCCGGCCGGCGGCGACGCGAAGGACAGCAAGGACGGGAAGGGCGAGAAGAACGGCGGGGACGGGAAGGACGGCGAGGGGGACGGGGGCGACGGCAACTTCGCGACGAGCGGGGCCGTCATGGCGGATCTTCCCGCACAGATGCGCAAGGCTGCCCGCTCGGCACCGGACCTGGTCACCGTCATGATCGGCGCCAATGACGCCTGCCGGCCCAGCGTCCAGCAGATGACCTCCGTCGAGGAGTTCCGCGCGGGCTTCCAGGAGGCGATGCGGACGCTGCGCGCGGCACAGCCCCGCACCCAGGTCTATGTCTCCAGCGTGCCGGACCTCAAGCGGCTGTGGGAGCAGGGCCGGGACAACCCGATAGGGCGACGGGTGTGGGGCCTGGGGATCTGCCAGTCGATGCTCAAGGACCCGCAGGCCGTGGACGGGGCGGCGCAGCAGCGCCGGCAGCAGGTCCAGGACCGGGTGGTGGCCTACAACTCCGTGCTGAAGCAGGAGTGCGCGAAGGATCTGCGCTGCCGGTACGACAACGGCGCGGTCTTCCGGTACCGGTTCACGGAGGACGAGTTGAGCCGGTGGGACTGGTTCCATCCGAACAAGGCCGGGCAGCGGAGCCTGGCGGAGCTGGCGTACCGTCAGATCGTGGCGAAGCGGCCGGAAGGGTAGGCCCTCGGCGCGGGGCAGGTGCCCTCGGCGGGCGGCCGCGGTACGGAGGGAGAACCAGAAGTCGTGATCCACACGCCGCATCCGCACACACCGCAGCAGAGGGCGCCGAGCGGCGCACGGGCCGTCGTCGTGGACGCCCCGGGACGGCACCGGATCGTGAGCGGGCCGCGGCCGGAGCCCGGCCCGGAAGAGGTACGGGTCGCCGTGCATGCCGCGGGGATCTGCGGCAGCGACCATGAGCTGTACGAGGGCACCCGGCCGCGCAGCCATGTGCGTTATCCGGTCACGCCCGGGCACGAGTGGTCGGGGACGGTCGATGCCGTCGGGGAGGGCGTCGATGCGCGGCTGGTCGGGCGCCGGGTCGTCGCGGAGGGCTTCCGGGCCTGTCTGCGGTGTGTGCGCTGCCGCGAGGGGGCGACCACCCTGTGTCTGCGCGGCTACGACGAGACGGGCTTCACCCAGCCCGGCGCCTTCGCCGACGTCCTCGTGCTGCCCGCGCGGCTGCTGCACCCGCTGCCGGACGGGGCCGACCTGACGGCCGCCGCGCTGCTGGAGCCGGCGGCCGTCGCCGCGGCGGCGGTGCTGGCGGCGGGGGTGAGGCCGGGTGACCGGGTCGCCGTGGTGGGCGCCGGCACGCTGGGCGTGCTGGCGGTGCAGTTGCTGGCGGCCTTCTCGCCGGGCGAGCTGCTGGCCGTCGATCCCCGCCGGACGCGGGGCGAGCTGGCGTTGGACGCGGGCGCGAGCCGGGCCCGTACGCCCGACGAAGTGGCGCGAGAGCGGGGCGCGTTCGATGCGGTGCTGGAGACGGCGGGGGCGCCGGGGACGGCCGGGGACGCCTGCCGGCTGGCCCGGCCGGGGGGCTGTGTGGTGCTCGCCGGGGCGTTGGGTGACGGGGCCGAGGGCCTCGACCCGCTGCGGCTCGTGCTCGGTCAGCTGACGGTGCGGTCCGTCTTCGGTGCGCCCTCGGCGGCCTGGTCGTATGCCGTACGGGCGTTCACCGAGGGGCAGTTGGCGCCGCGTGCGCTCGTCACGCAAGAGTATCCGCTCGACCGGTTCGGCGAGGCCCTGGAGCGGGTGCGGGACGACCCCGCGGCCGGGAAGGTGCTGCTGCGGCCGTGACGGGCCGGCGCCGGGGGTACGGTGCCGGGCCTCCGGGGCGCCCGCGGACGCCCCGGAGGTGCGGGCGGTCACACCACGTGCAGCGTGACCTCGATGTTCCCGCGGGTGGCGTTCGAGTACGGGCAGACCTGGTGGGCCTTCTCCAGCAGGTCCTTCGCGGTGGCCTCGTCCACGGAGGGGATGTGCCCCTTCAGTGCGACGGTCAGGCCGAAGCCGCCCTCGGGGGTCTTGCCGATGCCGACCTCGGCGGTGACGGTCGAGCCGGAGATGTCCGCGCCCTCCTTGCGGGCCACGACGCCCAGGGCGCCCTGGAAGCAGGCGCTGTAACCGGCGGCGAAGAGCTGCTCGGGGTTGGTGCCCGCTCCGTTGCCGCCCTGCTCCTTGGGCGGGTTGACGACGACGTCGAGCTTGCCGTCGTTGGTGGCCACGCGGCCGTCGCGGCCGTTCTCCGCCGTGGCGACGGCCGTGTAGACGACGTCGATGGGCTGGATTGCCATGTGTTGTCCTCCTGTTGGTGGAGCGACCGGGGAACTCGCGCCCCTGTTCCGCCGGTGCGACGACCAGCGTAGGCGGTGCCGGTCGCGGCGCCGACGGGTGATCGTCGCCAGGGTTCCGGTTCGTCCGGGGAAGGGCGCTATCTCCCCGGTGCCCGGCGGCCGGATGTGTGCGGGCCGCGGCGCGGGCCGCAGGGCGCGAACCGGCCGCCGGGCGGGGCGGGTTCGACGGGCTCAGTCGCCGACGCGGACGATCATCTTGCCGGTGTTCTCGCCCTTGAGCATGCCGAGGAAGGCGTCCACCGCGTTGTCGATGCCCTCGACGACCGTCTCGTCGTACTTCAGCTCGCCCGAGCGCACCCAGGCGGAGACCTCCTCCACGAAGCGCGGCTGGAGGTGCCGGTGGTCCTGCACCAGCATGCCCTGGAGGCGCAGCCGCTTGCCGATGAGCAGGGCGAGGTTGCGCGGGGCCGGGCTGGGCTTCTCGGCGTTGTACTGCGAGATCATTCCGCAGATCGTGGCGCGGCCGTGCACGTTGAAGGAGCGGATGGCCGCCTCCAGGTGCTCCCCGCCGACGTTGTCGAAGTAGACGTCGATGCCGTCCGGCGCGGCCTCGCGCAGCTGCTCGGCCACCGGGCCGTCCTTGTAGTTGAACGCCGCGTCGAAGCCGTACTCCTCGGTGAGCAGGCGGACCTTCTCGGCCGAACCGGCGCTGCCGATCACCCGGGAGGCGCCCTTGAGCCGGGCCATCTGGCCGACCTGGCTGCCGACCGCGCCGGCCGCGCCGGAGACGAAGACCGCGTCGCCCTCCTGGAAGGACGCCACCTCGAACAGGCCCGCGTAGGCCGTCAGGCCCGTCATGCCGAGCACGCCGAGGTAGGCGCTGAGCGGGGCGGCGTCGGCCGAGACCTTGGTGGCGTGCCGGGCGTCGAGCGTGGCGTACTCGCGCCAGCCGAGGCCGTGCAGCACATGATCGCCGGGCGCGAAGCCCTCGGCCTCGGAGGCGACGACCTCGCCGACGGCGCCGCCGTCCATCGGCTCGTCCAGCTGGAAGGGCGGCACGTAGCTCTTCACGTCGTCCATCCGGCCGCGCATGTACGGGTCGACCGACATGAGGAGGTTGCGGACCAGGATGCGGCCGCTGGTGGGCGCCTCGACGGGCTGCTCGCGGAGGGCGAAGTCGGACGGGGTGGGCCAGCCCTGCGGGCGGGCCGTCAGATGCCAGGCGCGGGCGGTGGAAGGCGTGGCGTGCGCGGATCCGGGGGACCCGGACGGTGTCGCGGAAGACGTCATGGTGGGGGAAGCCTCCAGAAGTTTCAGGTTCTGAAAAGACCCTGCACCTGGATATTTCATGTTGTCAAGCATTCGGCTATCCTGGCGTCATGGCAGCTAAGACCCGCACCCCACCGGATCCGCTCACCGTCGAGGTCGTGGAGCTGTTCGGCACGGTGGTCGCGCGCTATCACGAGGAGTACGAACTGGCCGCCGCCGAGCACGCGTTGACGGGTGCGCAGGCGCGGGTGCTGACGCTGCTGGCACAGGAGCCGGCCCCCATGCGCCAGGTGGCGCGCCGGCTGAAGTGCGAGCCGTCGAACATCACCGGCATAGTCGACCGGCTGGAGACCCGGGGTCTGGTCGAGCGGCGGGCGGATCCCGCCGACCGCCGGGTCAAGGTCGCGGCGGCGACCGACGAGGGGCGGGACACCGCAGCCCGGCTGCGCGGCGGCCTGGACTTCGCGGGCGAGCCGCTGGCCGAGCTGACGCCGCTGGAGCGCACCCTGCTGCGGGATCTGCTGCGCCGGATGCTGGGCGGCGGCGAGGGGGAGCCCACCGGCGGCGCGGAAGCCGGGCCGGCCGGGTCCACCGGATCCGCCGGGGTGGGCGACGGAGGGGGTGCCTGAGCCCCCCGGGGCCGGGCCGCTGACATGTGGCGCGCGGGGTCCGCTGCCATACTGAGGGCGTCCGGCGCGCGCGGCCGTGCGGCCCTCCGCCTCCACGGACGGGCAGGCCACCGCGCTCCCCCGAGGCCCTCGCGGCAGAACCGGAGAAGGCCCGTGCTGACGACCGACTACGTACCCGGAACGCCCAACTGGCTGGACCTGGGCGCCCCGGACATCGATGCCGCAGTCGACTTCTACACCGGTGTCTTCGGCTGGACGTTCCAGTCGGCCGGTCCGGAGGCCGGCGGCTACGGCTTCTTCCAGCTGGACGGGCGGGACGTGGCGGCGGCCGGCCCGCTGATGGACGAGGGCGCCGAGCCGTCCTGGACGCTCTACTTCCACACCGACGACGCGGACGCCACGGCGGAGGACGTCGAGCGCAACGGCGGCACGCTGCGGGCCGGCCCGATGGACGTCTTCTCCGCCGGGCGGCTGGCCCAGTTCACCGATCCGACGGGCGCCGACTTCGCGGTCTGGCAGCCCGGCGACGTGGCGGGCCTCGATGTGGTGATGGACGAGCACACGCTGTGCTGGGCCGAGCTGTACACCACGGACGCCGAGCGGGCGAAGGAGTTCTACTCCGCCGTCCTGTCGTGGAGCTACGAGTCCATGAGCGCCGGGGAGATGACGTACCACGTGGCCTCGGCGCCGGGCGGCGGCACGGAGGAGGACTCCAGCCACGGCGGGATCATGCAGCTCCCCCGGGAGAACCTGGCGGCGGGCTCGTCCTCCGAGTGGCACCCGTACTTCGCGGTGACCGACTGCGACGCGGTGCACGACACCGCGACCCGGCGCGGCGCCCGGTCGCTGATGCCGCCGACCGATGTCCCCGCGGTGGGCCGGCTGGCGATGCTGAACGACCCCTTCGGGGCGACGTTCGCGCTGATCAAGGGCGATCCGACGCGGTAGCGGCGGCCGTCAGCCCGGTGCCAGCTCGCCGCGCAGCCGCATGGAGCGCAGGACCAGCTCCAGCTCGAAGCGGATGTCCGGGTCGTCGATCTCGTCACCCCACAGCTCTCTGATCTGGCGCAGCCGGTAGCGGACCGTCTGCGGGTGCACGCCGAGCCGGCCGGCCACCTCGGGAGCGCCGCCGCGGGTCTCCAGCCAGGCCAGCAGGGTCTCGGCGAGCCGGCGGCTGTGGGCGGGGCCGCAGGCGGCGAGCGGGGCGAGCCGGCGGCGGGTCAGCCCGGCGATCAGCTCTTCCGGCGGCAGCAGGACGAGCGCCTCGGTGTGCTCGGTGCAGGAGAGCAGCTCCCCGCCGGGCAGCAGGGCGCGCTCCATCAGGCCGACGGCGGCCCGGGCCCAGCGCAGCGACTTGGCGGCCTCGACGAGGGGCACCGGCGGCCCGACCGCACCGGACCAGCCGGCCGTCGCCCGCCGCAGCAGCTCGGCGCGGCCGGGCGTCTCCGGGTCGGGGACGACCAGGCGGGGCTGCTCGCACTCCATGTCGAGGAGGACCTCGTCCTCGACGGCGGGCGGGACGGCGGAGCGCGCCGGCCGGACGAGGACGGCGACGGCGACGGTGTGCGGCACCCGCCAGCCGATACGGGCCGCGCGGTCGGCGATCAGGTCGGCGCGGTCACCGGGGCCGCGGGGGTGCGGGTGCTCGGTGAGCAGCAGATCGAGGAGGCGGCGCTGGAGACGCAGGCGCTCCCCGGCCTGCCGGGCGGCGGCCTCGGCGTAGCCGCGCACCGACTCGGCCACCAGTCCGTCCAGGTACTGGAAGCCGGACTCGGCCAGCTCGTACATGGCGGGCGGCGGGATGGCCATCTGGGTGCCGATCTCGGCGAGCCGGCGCCAGGCGAGGCGGATGCCGAGCCGGTAGACGGCCTGGAGCGAGTCGAGGCTGCGGCCCTGGAGGACCTCGCCGCGGCCGAACTCCTGGAAGACCCGCGGCGGGACGTGCGGGGTGTCGAGCCCGGTCTCCAGGTGTTCGACGAAGTGTTCCAGCGCGCGGCGGATCCCGATGAGGGCCATGGGCTCGCCGGACTCGTCCAGAGCCAGGGAGAGCCCGGGGTACTCGCGGCGGATGGCGGTGAGGATGTCCTGGGCGAGGACGGGCACCTCGGTCATGGCACGCCGGGCGAACTGCTGTACGCGCAGGGCGGGAACGTCCTGCCAGGCCGAGCGCGAGGTGGCGGCCTTCACGTCAGCCTCCCGGGGTACCGGTGTCCGGCGCGGAGTCGGAGGGCGCGTCGAAGTCCCCGGTGGAGGCTCGGCCGGGGGCCTCACCGGGCGGGGAGGAGCCGGGCGCGGACGAGGAGTCGCTCGCGGAGGGATCCTCGGACGGTTCCGAGGCGTCGGGGGACGCGCTGCCGGAAGCGTCCGGGGAGGCGTCCGGCGAGGCGGCGGACGGCGTGGGGCCGCCGAGGCCGGGGATCTCGTCCGGCGACGAATGGAAGTGCACGAGCGGCTCGTTGGGCTGCTCGGGGGTGGCATCGAGCGCGGCGACGATGCCGAGGCCCGTACCGACGGCGAGGCCGGCGGCGGCCACACAGGTGAGCGCGGCGGCGAGGAGTCTGTGCATGGCGGAGGCGGACCTCTCTTCGTCGGTGCCGTGAGGCTGTCGGGCCGTGCGCACACGCGCCGGCCCGGTGCGACGGCCCCGCCCCGGGTACCTGTCCCTCCTGGATTGCTGAGTGTCGGGAAGCATTGACTGCGTGTCAAGGGACGGCCTACGGTTTCCGGCCCATACGGACCCTGACGACCGAAGCGGGCCGCCTGGGCGCCAACTGGCCTGCCCGCACGCGCACTTGCTCCGCTTTCCGCAGCCTTCCGCAGTCCCCCGCACGCGCACTTCCCCGTTTCCGCAGTCTCCCTGCCCCGGCCCGAAGCCCGGATGCCGCAGGCCAAGACCACCCCGGAGTGCCCCGCCATGCGCCGTACCGCCTCGCCGCTCGCCCTCGTCCTGCTGGGCCTGGGCGTCTTCCTGCTCGTGCTCGCGCCGATGCTCGCCTGGTACGTCGAGCCGCGCGCCAAGCGCACCCCCACGGATGTGAACATCACCTCCGTCTTCACGGGCACCGGCTCGTACTTCGACCAGCAGGAGCTGAAGACCAAGGACGATCAGCAACTGACCCTCACCCGGCGGGTGTTGGGCGATGTGGCGGCCAGCGAGAAGAGCGGCCGGGCCGTGTGGGACGTCTCGCAGACGATCGACAACCCGAAGACGCGCAAGCTCGACGATCCGCGCAAGTCCTTCCAGTGGACGACGGAGCGCTGGGTGACGGACCGGAAGACCAACCGGCCGGTGGACTGCTGCGGCTCCAAGCCGGCGGACTTCAGCGGCGAGGCGTATCTGAAGTGGCCGTTCGATGTGGAGAAGCGCACCTACGCGTGGTGGGACGGCACCCTGGGCGACTCCGTCCCGCTGCACTACCGGGGCAAGGCGAAGGTGCGCGGCTACGAGGGGCTGCGGTTCACCGGCACGGTCGAGCCAGCCCGCGCGGGCACCCGGCAGGTGCCCGGGCTGCTGGTGGACCGGCCGAAGAGCGGGCAGGTCAACGCCGAGGAGTGGTACGCGAATTCGGGCATGGAGTTCATCGTCGACCAGCGCACGGGACGGATCCTGTACGCGGCGACGGGACCGCGGATGGTGCTGCGTGCGCCGGGCGGCAAGAGCGACAAGGTGACGCTGCTGGAGAGCGACAAGCTCGCCTTCACCGCGAAGACGCAGGCCGAGGCCGTGGAGCTGGCCAAGAAGGACAACGAGCAGCTCCGGCTGGTGGGCGGGACGGCACCGGCCGCGGCCGCACCGGCGGGTGCGCTGTGCACGGTGGCGGGCGGTGTGCTGGTGGCGCGGGGACGCCGCCGGCGGACGGGCGGCGCGGGGGCGCACGCGGGAGCCTGAGCACGGGAACACCCCGCACGCGGCGGGGAGCGCGTTCCGCGCGCTGCGGACCGGGAGCAGCTCGCGGCGCGGCAGCCCCGTGCGCCGGGAACGCCTCGGAGAGCGCGAAGTGATGAGGCGTCAGGGGAAAACGGCGCCAAAATTGTCACTCCGGTGAGTAGCCACCCCCGAACGCAGCGACGAACACTGAGCCTCCGGCGTGCACCGCCCCGCGCGCCCGTCCCCCCGCACTTCCGGCACCACGGCACCACCGGAACCGCCGCCGGCGGCACCTGAGCCGCCGGTGACGCCCCGGGCACCACCGGAAGAAACACACCGCCGGAAGAACGACGCACCACCGGCACCTGAGCGACCGCCCGTGCGCGCACCCGCACGGGACCCGTGCACGACCCGCGTCACGACCGGTTCCTCCCGTATCCAGAGACGAGTTGGAGCACATATGCCCCAGCACGTACCACCCTCCCTGGTCCCCCCACACGGCACGCCCGCCGCCCTCGCCTCCGCCGGCCCCACCCGGCACGAGGCCGCACCGCGCCGGCACCGGGCCGCCGATCCAGGGTCTCCCCGCCGCATCGTCTTCCTGGCGCGGCGGGATCTCGGCAATCCGGCCGCCGGCGGCTCCGAGCTGCTGGTCGACCGGATCGCCGAGGGACTCACCGCACACGGCCACCAGGTCACCCTGCTGTGCGGCGGCCCGGCCGCCCACCGGGACTACCGCGTCGTCTCGGCAGGTGGCGACGCCGGGCACTTCCTGCGTGCCCGCGGCGCCTTCGCCCGCCGGATCGGCGAGTGCGATCTGCTGGTCGAGGTGTGCAACGGGATGCCGTATCTGGCCCCGCTGTGGCACCACGGCCCCACGCTGTGCTTGGTCAACCACGTGCACACCGATCTGTGGGGCA
Source organism: Streptomyces cacaoi (assembly GCF_006539165.1). Lineage (GTDB taxonomy): Bacteria > Actinomycetota > Actinomycetes > Streptomycetales > Streptomycetaceae > Streptomyces > Streptomyces cacaoi. The sequence continues at coordinate 22,889 of NZ_BJMM01000018.1, forward strand.
TGCGTTATCCGGCGCCCGCCGCCCGGCTGGGCCGCCGGCTGGAGCACTGGGCGCTCGCGCACAACCACCGGCGCAACCTCAAGGTGGCCGTCTCCGGTTCGACCGCGCAGGCGCTGACCCGGCTCGGCGTACCGGACGAGGAGATCCGCATCGTCCACAACGGCGTGGAGGAGCCGCCCCCGGCCGTACCGCGCTCGCCCGGGCCGCTGTTCCTGGCGATGGGGCGGCTCGTCGAGTACAAGCGGATCGATCTGCTGCTGCGGCTGTGGGAGCGGGTCCGGCCGGTCACCGGCGGACGGCTGGTGATCGTCGGCGACGGTCCCGAACGGTCCGCGCTGGAGGCCATGGCCGGTCCCGGTGTGACGTTCACCGGACACATCGGCGAGCGCGCGAAGCACCGACTGCTGTGCCGCGCCTGGCTGTTGCTGCACCCCTCGCTGGTCGAGGGGTGGGGGCTGGTCGTCATGGAGGCGGCGGCACGCGGCACCCCGGCGATCGGCTTCGACATCCCCGGGCTGCGCGACTCCGTCGAGGACGGCGTCACGGGGCTGCTCGCGCGCGGCGAGAGCGCGTTCGCCGCCCACTGGTGCGCGCTGGCGCTGTCCGCCGGGCGGCGCGCCGCCATGGGCCGCGCCGCCGAGCGCCGGGCCGCCCGGTACCGCTGGGCGGAGACGGTGCGCGGCTTCCGCGCGGTGGCGGCGGAGGCGTACACGCGCGCCCAGGCCCCGGCGGCCGGGCGGGCGGCGGGGCCGGCGGCAGGGCGGGCGGCCCCGCCCGGCCGCCCCGCGTACGGCGGTGGATCCGCCGGGGCCGGTGTCCCGGCCACCGCCGTCCGGACCCGCGCCGCCGGTGCGGTCGGTGCGGTCGGCGTCGACGGTGCCGCCGGTGCGGTCGACGGTGCCGCCGGTACCGGCCGTCCGACGGGCACCGGCAGTCCGCCCGGTGTCGGCGGTCCCGGCGGCACCGGCGGTGGGTCCGCTGCCGGCGGTGGCTCCGCTGCCGCCGAGGGGCGGGCCCTCCCCGGCGTCCGTTCCGCGGGGCGGTGAGGGGGCGTGCGCGAACCCCGCGATCCCTCCCTGCGAAGATCCGTCGCGCTCTTCCGTGCCTTCCTGCGTGAGCAGACCGACCCCGAGCACTGCTACGGGCTGCTCGCGCGGGACGCCGTCCGTCAGGTGGAGCGGCATGTTCCGCTGGCCGGCCGCACCGTGGTGGACGTCGGCGGGGGCGGCGGGTGGTTCACGGAGGAGTTCCGCCGCAGGGGCGCGCACGCCTTCCTGTTCGAGCCCGATGTGCGCGAGCTGCACGCGGGCGGGCGCAGGCCGCTAGGCGCCGTCGTCGCCGACGGCTATCTGCTGCCGCTGGCGGACGCCACCGCCGATGTGTGCTTCTCGTCCAACGTGCTGGAGCACGTGGCCGATCCGCACACCTTCCTGTCCGAGATGGTGCGGGTGACCCGGCCCGGCGGGCTGATCTACGTCGCGTTCACCAACTGGTACTCGCCCTGGGGCGGTCACGAGACCGCGCCCTGGCACTGGTTCGGAGCCGAGCGGGCCCGTGCGCGCTACCAGCGGCGCACGGGCCGCCCGGCCAAGCACACGCTCGGCGAGAACCTCTTCGCCGTGCACATCGGGCCCACCCTGCGGCACGTCCGCTCGCGCGAGGACGTGCGGCTGGTCGCGGCCCGCTCCCGCTACTGGCCCTTCCTCGCGCACGCGGTCGCCCGCGTGCCGGGGCTGCGCGAGTTCGCCACCTGGAACCTCCTTCTCATCCTCCGGCGGTGTCCCTCATGACCACGACCGTCCAGGCGCCACCCCAGACCCCGGCCCCGCAGCCCGAGCCCGTGCCGCCGCCGGACGGGCCGCGGGGCCGGTGGTGGCTGCTCGGCTTCTGGGCGGTCGTGTTCGCCGCCTTCCTGGCCGCGTCGCCGGGGAGGACGACGTTCGAGACGAAGCTGGGCGTGGCCGCCGACCCGTGGAGGTTCCTCGGCGATCTGGGCGAGCTGTGGCACAACAGGGGCGGCTTCGGCGGCATCGCCGACCAGTACGCCGGCTATCTGTTCCCCTCGCTGCCCTACTACGGGCTGACCGATCTCCTCCAGATCCCGACGTGGCTGGCCGAGCGGCTGTGGATGTCGCTCGTCGTCGCCGCCGCGTTCTGGGGAGCCCTGCGGCTGGCCGAGCGGTTCGGCACCGGGACGCCACGCACCCGGCTGACGGCCGCCGTCTGCTACGCGCTGTGGCCGACGTACACCATCGTGGTCGGCTCCACCTCGGCCGCCGCGCTGCCCGGCGCCGTCCTGCCCTGGGTGCTGCTGCCGCTCACCTCGCGTTCGGTGGCGCCGCGGGTGGCCGCTGCCCGGTCGGCGCTGGCCATTCCCTTCATGGGCGGGGTCAACGCCGCCTCCACGCTCGCCGCGCTGCTGCCGGTCCTGCTGTACATCGCCACCCGCACGGGCCGCCCGCGCCGGGCCCTGCTGGCCTGGTGGCTGCCCGGGGTGGTGCTGGCGACGGTCTGGTGGTGGGTGCCGCTGCTGCTTCTGGGCGCGTACGGCGAGGACTTCATGCCGTACGTCGAGACGGCCGACACCACGACGAGCGCCATGTCGGCCACCGAGATGCTGCGCGGCGCCGGCAACTGGACGGCCTACCTCCACTTCGGGGAGCCGTGGCTGCCGGCCGGCTGGACCGTCGCCGCCGGCTGGCTCGCCGTCCTCGGCGGGGCCTTCGCCGCCGCGCTCGGCCTGGCCGGGCTCGCCCGCCGCGATCTGCCCGAGCGGCGCTGGCTGGTGCTCACCGCCCTCACCGTCACCGGCATCGTGCTCGCCGGGTACGGCGGCGCGCTCGGCGCCCCCTTCGCCGAGCAGATCCAGGGCTGGCTGGACGGCTGGCTGCGCCCGTTCCGCAACATCTACAAGTTCCAGCCCGGGCTCGCCCTCGCCCTGTGCCTGGGGCTCGCGCACCTGCTCGGGGTCGCCCTCGACACCCGCGGCACGCGCCGGCTGCCCGGCCGCAGGCTGCTGCCGTGGGTCGCGGCGCTGGCCGTGCTGCCGGGGCTGTGCCTGCCCTACGTCAACGGGGACATCCTCCAGTCCGGCGGCTTCACGCAGCTGCCCCGGCACTGGCAGCAGACCGCGGACTGGCTGCGCGCACACTCCCCGCACACCCGTGCGTACGTCACCCCCGCCACCGCGCACGGCATCTACACCTGGGGCTCGCCCATCGACCAGCCGCTGGACGTGCTCGCCAAGTCGCCCTGGGCGCAGCGCGATTACGTCCCGTTCGGCACCCCGGGCAACCGGCGCGCGACCGACGCCGTCGAACAGGCGCTGATGAGCGGCGGCGAGGTGCCCGGGCTCGCCGACTACCTGGCGAGGGCCGGGCTCTACGACGTCGTCGTGCGCAACGACCTCGATCCGGACCAGGCCGGATACGTCCCGCCGCAGACGGTCAAGCGGACGCTGGAGGCGTCCGGCTACCGCAAGGTCAAGGGCTTCGGGCCGACGCTGACCGGTGGACGCATCCCGCCGGACACCCCGCTCCAGGTCGCCGGCTTCTATCCGCGCCAGAAGGCCGTGGAGATCTACCGGCCGACGGGTGTCGAACGCCCCGGCAGGGTCGCGCTCCGGCCCGTCTCCGGCACGGCACAGCTCAGCGGCGGCCCGGAGGCGCTGCTTCCGCTCGCCGGTGACGCACGGCTCAAGGACCGCCCCGTGGTGCTCACCGGCGACCACCACCCGGGCCTGGGCACCCCGCCGCTCCAGGTGAACGGGGACGGGCTGCGCCGTGCCGACACCCGGTTCGGGCTCGTCAACACCAACACCTCGCACACCTACACCGCCACGGAGCGCAACCACCCCGACAGCGTCCAGCGGCCGGGCAAGGAGCCCAAGCAGATCCTGCCGACCGAGGGCACCGGCCACCAGACGACCTCGGTGCTGCGCGGGGCGCGCTCGGTGACGGCCTCCAGCAGCGGCAACTGGCTGTTCCATCTGCCGCAGTTCGAACCCGTCGGCGCGTTCGACGGGAACCCGGACACCGCGTGGGCCGAGGGCTCCGCCGGCGAACCGGAGGGCCAGTGGATCAAGATCGCCTTCCAGGGCGCCGTCGACGTGCCCGACCGGATCGAGCTGACCCCGCTGGCCGGGACGCCCTCCCGCGCCGCGCCCACCCGCGTCCGGATCGAGACCGACCACGGCGCCACCGAGGACATCCTCCGGCCGACCGGCGAGCAGCAGCGGGTCAAGGCCCCCAAGGGCGCCGCGCACTGGCTGAAGCTGACCATCACCGATGCCCAGACCCCGCGCGCCGGACTCTCCGGCGCCGGGTTCTCGGAGATCCGGATCCCCGGCGTCCAGGTCACCCGGCTGCTGAAGCTGCCCGCTGACGGCAAGAACACCGGCTCCGGCAGCGAACTCGTCTCGCTGCACCGGGGCAGCGACCCCGGCGGGCTCGCCCCGGCCTCCGAAGAGCTGGGCCTGCACCGGCAGTTCGGCACCGCACAGCGCGGCACCTGGGACGTACGCGCCCGCGCCCTGCCGGTGCCGGGCGACGCACTGGACCAACTGCTGGACGAGGCCGCGCCCGGCTCCCGGGACCGCATCACCGCGACCGCCGACTCCACCGCGCGAACGGGCACCTCGCTCAGCGCCCGCAATCTGGTGGACGGCAATCTGTCCACGGCGTGGATCGCCGGGGACAAGCCGACGATCCATCTGCGCTGGCCGGAGAAGAAGAAGATCGACGAGATCGTGCTGGCGCCGGCCGGCGGCATCTCGGCCGCCGCGCAAGAGGTACGGATCAGCTCGCCGGACGGCGGGACGACGGCCGGAGTGGACAAGAACGGCCAGGCACGCTTCGAGCCGATCACCACCGACCGGCTGACGCTGACCGTCACGAAGACCCGGAAGCTGACCGTCCACAACCCGGTGGCCGACCGGAACCTCCAGCTGCCCGTCGGCCTCAACGAGGTCTACCTCCCGGCGCTGGACGAGTACCGCGTGCCCGCGCCCGGACCCGACGAGACCTTCGAACTCCCCTGCGGCAAGGGCCCGATGCTCGCCGTCGACGGCACCCTGCACGCCACCCGGGCCCAGGGCAAGGTGCGCGATCTGACCGAACGCCGGCCGGTCGACGTCGAACTGTGCGCGGGCGAGGCGCAGGACGGCCGCCTCTCGCTGGACTCCGGCACCCACACCGTCGAAGCCGGGCACACCGGCCCGCTGGCGCTCACCGACGTCACCTTCGGCCGGGGAGAGGACGGCGGCGCACGCGCGGCCGGCGCACGCGGCCGCGCGCCCGAGGAGCGCGGCAGCACCGCCCGCGACTGGGCGGGCGACGAGCGCACCGTCGAGGTCGCCGACGGACCCGCCGCCTACCTCCAGACCCACGAGAACGCCAACGACGGCTGGAAGGCCACACTCGACGGCGAGGAACTGACCCCGCTCCGGCTCGACGGCTGGCAGCAGGGCTTCCTCGTGCCCGCCGGCAAGAAGGGCACCGTGCACCTGGAGTACGAGCCGGCCGGCTGGTACCGGGGCGGCCTGCTCGCGGGCGGCCTGGGCATCGTCGCCCTGCTGGGCCTCGCCTTCGTCCGGATGCGCGCCGGCAGACCGCTCGGCGACGAGGACGCGCCCCCGCCGCCGGCCGGCTGGGTGCTGGGCACCGTCGCACTCACGCTGGTGCTGGCGCTGGTCTCCGGCCCGTACGCGCTGATCGTGCCGGCGCTCGCGGTGGTGGCCCGGCTGCGCTCCCGGGTGCTGGTGCCCGTCGCGCTGGTCGCGATGGCGGGCGCGGGTGTGCTCGCGGCGCTCGGCGCGGCGGACGCGCTGGCCGAACAGCGCGGCGCCTACGGGCACGTGGCCCAGGCCCTCGCCCTGCTGGCCCTCGCCGCCGCCCTGGTGAGCCCGCCGCACCGCCGCCTGCCGGCGCAACACCCCGCACCCGCGCCCCCACCCGACCCGGACCCCGGCCCGCCGGACCCCGGACTCCCCGGCCACCCCGGACCTTCCGGCCCCCCTCAACCGGCGCCCGCACACCCGCCGTACGCCGACCCGTACGGGCCGGACCCCCAGGGCCCCGTCCCCTACGCGCCCGCCTCGCACGGAACCGCTCCGCACGGCCCCGGCCCGTACACCACCGCACCGCGAGGGCCCGAACCCCAGGGGGCCGGACCGTACGGACCCGGACCGCACGAGCGGTACGGACCCGGACCGCACGAGCCCGGTCCGTACGCGCCCGGACCGCCCCAGGGAACCGGACCGTCCCAGGGAACCGGACCGTCCCACGGAACCGGACCGTCCGACCGGCACGAGCACCGCACCGCGCGGCCCCCGCAGCCGCCCGGCCGGGGGGAGGAACCCACCGCATGACCGCACCGCACCGGCACGCCGGAAACGCGCCCGCCGACGACGGCGCCGGCTCCCGGCCGCACGACGGCCCCCGCACGGCACACACCGGCGCGGGCGCCCGCCCGCGGACCGGGCCCGACGGCGGGCCGCGCGGCCGGGAGAACGGCCGGGAGAGGGAGCGGCGCATCCCCTTCCCCACCGTGGACGAGATCAGCCGGCACTGTCTGACGGACGACGAGCCGGAGACGGTGCACGTCGAGATCCATCTCCCGTCGCGGCCCGAACCGGCCCGGCTGCGCGCCGCGTTCGCCGAGGCCATGAGCCGCCATCCGCGCGTCCTGGTCCGCCAGGCCCCCGCCCACTGGTGGCGTCCCCGGTACGAGTGGGTGCTGACGGACGGACCGGACACCGACCCCGTCGCCTACCCCGGCGGCACCCTGGAGGAGGCCAGACGGCGGGCGCTCACCGACTGCCCGCCGCTGGACACCTCGCCACCGTTCCGCGCCGAGGTCGTCGAACACCCGCCCGGCTGGGTCCTGTTGCTCACCATCAACCACACGGCCCTGGACGGCCCGTCCTGTCTGCGCGTCGTGGCCACGGCTGCCGAGCTGTACGGCGGAGCCGACAACGCCCCGGCCCCGCCCCCCGTGCGTGCCGCGGCCCCCGCGCCGCCCGGCGGACAGCGGCCCGGCCGTACCGGCTCGCCCTGGGCACGCCCCGCCCGGGTCGCCGCCGACACCCGGCACCCCGGCGGACCGGACGGCTCCGGCAACGGGATGCTGATCGCGGACCTCCCGGTACCGGCCCGGCCCCCGCGCGAACCGGGCGAACCGGCCGCCTGGACCGTCAACGACCAGCTCCTGGTGGCCACCTGGCTGACGCTGGTCCGCTGGAACCACGCACACCGCGCGCCGCAGCGTCCGGTGCGGATCACCATGCCGGTCGACGACCGCCCGCGCACCGCCGAGATGCCGCTCGGCAACGGCACCCGGCTCGTCGAGGTCACCTTCGGCCCCCTGGAGCGCACGCTGCACGGACCGCTCACCGCCGACGGACCGCCCGACCCGGCCGCCGTCGCCCGTATGCTGCGCGCCACCGCCGCGCACACCCGCGCGCTGAAGTCCGCCGAGCGCCCCCAACTCGGCTTCAGCGGCGATCTGCTGACCGCGCCCGTACTGCCCGTGGGACTGCGCGCCGCCGGCATCCGCGCCCTGCGCCGCGCCGCCGGCCCCTGGGCCTCCAGCACGCTCCTGTCCAACATCGGCCGGGTGCCCTACCCGCTGGACTTCGGGGACGCCGGACGCGCACAGGCCGTCTGGTTCTCCGCGCCCGCCCGGATGCCGCGCGGCCTGTCCGTGACCACCGTCTCCACCGGCGGCCGGCTCCAACTGGCCCTGCGCTGGTCCCGCGCCCGACTGGACGACGAGGCCGGCGCCCGTCTGGGCGCCCTGTTCACCGAATCCCTCACCGCCACCTCCTGGCACCCTCCCGAACCCGAACACCCCACTACCTCCGGACACCCCACCGCCTCGGGGCACCTTCCCGAGTCCCGACGCCCCGCCGCCTCCGGACGCCCCGGCACCTCCGAACGACCGGACGGCACCGGGCGGTCCGACGCCTCTGAGCAGCCCGACGCCCACGAACAGCCCCACGCCCGTGAACAGCCCGACGCCCCCGGCCGCCCCGGCACCTCCGAGCAGACGAGCGCCTCCGCTGGGCCCGACGCCCCCGCCGAGCCCAGCACCCCCACCCCGCCGGACACCCACCGGAAGCCCGCCCCGGCCGACGCACCGGACGCGCCGGACCCAACGGATGCACCAGAGGCAGCAGACGCCACGGACGCGCCGATCACACCGGGCACACCGATCACACCGGTCACTCCGGGCACGGACCCCGACCAGGGCCCCACCGCACACCAGGAGCGCCCACGCCGGGCCCCGCAGCGGGGCGACGGCCGGCTGCCGGACGAGCCGACGAAGGAGGAGCGCGCATGACCCGCACCGCCCGTGCGGCCGACGCGGCGGCCGGAACGCCCGGCGCCGCGGACCCGGCCGGGCCGCCCCGCTCCCTGCACGCGCTGTACGAGGACCCGCGGACGCCGGTCGCCTCCGGCCCCGACCGGGCACGGCGGCAGGCGGCGCTGCTGGCCCGGGCGCTGGGCCCGGTGCCGTCGACCGTGCTGGACATCGGCTGCGGCGACGGCAGCGCGGCGGCCACCGCCTCCCGGCTGCTCGCCCGGCACCGGATCGTCGGCGTCGACTGGTCCCAGGACGCGCTGCGGCGGGCCGCCCGGCACCTGACCGCGGTACGCGGCGAACTCTCCGCCCCCGGGCTGCCGTTCGCCGACGGCTCCGCCGACGCGGTGCTGTTCTCCGAGGTCATCGAGCACCTCGTCGACCCGGACGCGGCCCTGGACGAGCTGCACCGGGTGCTGCGCCCGGGCGGGCATCTCCTGCTGTCCACCCCGAACCTCGCCGCCTGGTACAACCGCGCCCTGCTGCTGTTCGGCACCCAGCCGCTGTTCTCGGAGGTGTCCCTGCGCGGTATCCACGGCCGCCCCGGCAGCCAGGTCGTCGGCCATCTGCGGCTGTACACCGCCCGGGCGCTGCGTTCGATGCTGCCCGCCGCCGGGTTCCGCGTCGTCCGGGTGGCCGGAGCGCCCTACCACGACGTGCCGCGCCCCTTCCGCCCGCTGGACCGCGCCGCCTGCCACGCGCCGTCCCTCGCCTCCATCCTGCTGGTGCACGCCCGGGCGGTGCCCCGGAACGCCGGGACCGCCCCGCCTTCGGGACCGGGCGGGCGCTGATGGTGTGGGGCGTCGCCGCTGCCCTGGTGGCCAATCTGCTGTTCAGCGCCGGCTTCGTCATCGAGAAGCGTGCCCTGTCCGCGCTGCCGCCCCTGTCGGCCGGGCGCCCCGCGCGGCTGGTGCTGCACCTGCTGCGCAGCCCCCTGTGGATCCTGGGCGCCGCCGCCCTGCTGCTGGGCTTCGCCGCGCAGCTCCTCGTCTACCGCACCCTGCCGCTGGTGGCGGCGCAGGGCCTGTTCGTCACCGGTCTGGTGATGCTCCTGCTGCTGTCCGCGCTCTTCCTCGGCGAGCGTGCCAGCGGGCGGGAACGCCGGGGCATGGTCGCCATCGTGGCGGCGCTGGTCATGCTCGTCCTCTCGCTGCGCGACAGCACCGAGACGATCAGCCGTGCCGCCCCGGTCCCCGTCCTGCTCGCCCTCTGCGTGCCCTCGCTCGCGCTGGGCACGGTGCTGTTCCTGTCCGCCGAACGCCGCTCCCGCCGCCGCCACCGGCTGCCGACGGCCGGGGTCCCGTACGGGGTCGCCGTCGGCTTCCTGTACGGCGTCAGCTCGCTGGCGATCAAGGGGGTGGCGGGGCTGCTCGACCCCGCCGATCCGACCGGTACCGCGCGGGCCGTGCTCACCTCGCCCTATCCGTGGATCCTGCTGTTCACCGGCTCGACGGGCCTCGTGTTCTCCCAGACGGCGCTCCAGCGCTGCCGGGCCTCGCTGATCGTGCCGGTGGTCACCACCGTCAACTTCCTGTTCGCCACCGTCAGCGGCACCGTCGCCTTCGACGAGCCGCTGCCCACCGAACCGCTCCGCCTCGGGCTGCGGCTGGGCGGCGCCGTCGTGGCCGTCGCCGTCCTGGTGGCCCTGCCCCGCCACGAACCCGGAGCGGACGCGGACGCCGGGACCCGCGCGCTCCCGGCCGCCCCCGCGCCCGCGCGTGCGGCCCTGCCGCCCGGCCCGTCCGCCTCCGCCGATCCGGACCCGCCCGCCCTGCCGCCGGCGGGCCGCCCGCTGTCCGCGACGCTGCGGCCCGCCCCGCCCGAACACGCTCCCGAAAGGCCCTGACCATGCCGCTCTCCGCCGACGACCCCCTGCTGAAGATCCTCGCCTGCCCGCTGGACAAGGGACCCCTGCTGTACCTGGAGCCCGAAGAGGCCCTCTACAACCCGCGGTTGCGCCGCCGCTACCCCGTCGTGGACGGCATCCCCCAGCTCCTGCCGTCCTCCGGCGAGCAGGTCACCGAGGAGGAGCACACCCGGCTCCTCGGGCACGCCGACGAACCGGAGGCCCCCTCCTCATGACCCTGGCATCCCGTATCGGCCCCCGTCTGCCGGGCCCGCTGCTGACCCGCGCGACCGATCTGCTCTACCCCCGCTTCGAGCCCGAGCTGCGCCGCCTGGCGGACTTCTGCCCACGCGGCGGCACCGCCGTCGACATCGGCGGCTGGTACGGGCCGTGGACCCGTCGGCTGGCCCGCCGCGCCGAGCGCGTCGTCACCGTCGAGCCCGTCCCCCACCTGGCCCGCAGGCTGCGTGCCGAGGCACCGCCGAACGCCGAGGTCCTCCAGGCGGCGGCCAGCGACCGCACGGGCACGGCCACCCTGTGGCTGCCCCCGGACGGCCGCGGCGACCGGGGCGTCTCCTCACTGGTCCGCCGCGAGGTGCACGAGGCCGCGCTGGACGTGGACTGCCTCCCGCTGGACGAACTCGCCCTCACCGACGTCACCCTGGTCAAGATCGACGTGGACGGCAGCGAACTGGCCGTCCTGCACGGCGCCGAGACGACCGTCAAACGCGAACAGCCCGCGCTCTTCATCGAACTGGAGCTGCGCATCCAGCCGTTGGAGCCGGTGCTCGCGCTGCTGTCCTCGCTCGGCTACACGGGCTGGGTGCTGCCCGCACGCCACTGGATGCCGCTCGCGGACTTCGATCTGGCCGCACACCAGCGCCGTACCGCGCACGTCGCCGAACACGGCCTGCTGCGCCGCTCCCTCGCCCCGCACCGGCGCTACGTCAACTCGGTGCTCTTCCTCCCCGAGGGCCGCCGCCCCGGAGCGTGACCCCGCCCGCGCCACACACCCGCACGACACCGCCCGCACGACACCGCCCGTACGACACCTGCCCGCGGCACCACTGGCCGCGCGGCACAGCCCGCGCGACACGGCCCCGTGCGCCGTCACGCCGTCTTACGGGACGAACTCCCCCGGCTACCGGTCTTCTTGGCCGACGCCTTGCCGGACGCGGTCTTCTTGGCCGCGCCCTGCGCACCGGCCGCCTTCTTCCCCCGCGACGCCGCCGCCCCGCCCGCCTTGCCCTGCCCCGCCTTCTTGGCCGCGCTCTTCTTCGTGGCGGCCTTCTTCGCCGCGGTCTTCTTCGCCGCGCCCTTCGCCGCACCCCGCGTCGTGCCCTTCGCCGCGCCCCCGCCCGAGGCGGACCTCCCGCGCCGCCCGTCCAGCTCGTGGACGGTGGCCTCCCCGGCCTCCCTGCTCTGCGCCGCCTCCTGGACGCTGCGCTCCAGCACCGACATCAGATCGACGAGCTTGCCGGTGCCCGCCGCCGGCTCCCGCCCGACCGCCTCCGGCTCGGCACCCTCCGCCTTGGCCTCCGCCAGCTCCTCCAGCGCCTCCCGGTACTCGTCGTGCAGCTCGCCGAAGTCCAGCTCGCCCAGGGTCTCCATCAGGGCGTCCGCCATGTCGAGTTCGGCGTCCCGCACCGTCACCCGGCTCTCCGGCGCGACGCCCGACACGGGACGGATCTCGTCCGGCCACAGCATGGTGTGCAGGGCCAGCGCGTCCTCGTACACCCGCACCATCGCCAGGCTCTCCCGCGCCCGCAGCGCCAGCTTGGCGACGGCGACCTTCCCCGACCGGGTCAGCGCCTCCCGCAGCAGCACATACGGTTTGTCGGCCCGCTTGCCGTCGGCCGCCAGATAGTAGGTGCGGTCCAGCTGGATGGGGTCGATCTGCTCGGCGGGCACGAAGCCGAGGATCTCCACGGTGCGGGCCGTCGGCAGCGGAAGCGCCGCCAGATCGTCGTCCGAGAGCAGAACGCTGCGCCCGTCCTCCGTGCGGTACGCACGCCCGATCTCCTCCCGCGGCACCTCTTCCTCGTCCAGCTCGCACACCTTCCGGTAGCGGATCTGGCCGCCGTCGACGGTGTGCACCTGGCGGAAGGAGACGCTGTGGTTCTCGGTGGCGGAGACGACCTTGATCGGAATCGTGACCAGCCCGAAGGAAATGGACCCTTTCCAGATGGAACGCATACTTTGTCCCTTCCATGGGACTCTCAGGGTATGCCGCACACGGAGATCGGGGGCCACCGGCTGTCCCTCAGCAACCTGGACAAGGTGCTCTACCCGGCGACGGGCTTCACCAAGGGCGAGGCCATCCACTACTACGCCTCGGTCGCCGACGCCGTCCTCCCCCACCTCGACGGACGCCCGCTCTCGTTCCTCCGCTACCCGGACGGCGTCGAGGGCGAGAAGTTCTTCACCAAGCACGTCCCCCGCGGCACCCCCGACTGGGTGACCACCCACGAGATCACCGTCGTCAGCCGCACTCCGCTGCACCAGATCTTCCTCCAGGACGAGGCCAGCCTCGTCTGGGCGGCCAACCTCGCCGCCCTGGAACTGCACACCCCCCAGTGGCAGGTCCCGCGCCAGGGCAGGGCCGACCGGCTCGTCTTCGACCTCGACCCGGGAGAGGGCGCCGACATCCTCGACTGCCGCCACGTCGCCCGCTGGCTGCGCACCCGCGCCGCCGACGACGGCATCCACCTGCTGCCCAAGACCTCCGGCTCCAAGGGCCTGCACCTGATCGCCCCCATCGAGCCGCAGAACTCCGACGACGCCTCCGCCTACGCGAAACGGCTGGCCCAGGAGGCCGAGCGCGAGATGCCCGACCACGCCGTCAGCAAGATGGCCAAGGACCTGCGCCCCGGCAAGGTCTTCGTCGACTGGTCGCAGAACAACGCCGCCAAGACGACCGCAGCCCCCTACACCCTGCGCGCCAAGCCCCGCCCCACCGTCTCCACCCCGCTCACCTGGGACGAGCTGGACGCCGCCGGCAGCACCGACGACCTGGTCTTCCTCACCCGCGATCTGCCCCCGCGCATCGAGTCCCAGGGCGATCTGCTGGCCCCCCTGCTGGAGGCCACCGGCAAGGGCCGCGGCCGCCTGCCCGGCTGACCGGGAACACCGACGGCGGGCGACGGCAGCACCTGCCGACGCCCGCCGTCACCCGCCGCGACCGCCGGCGTCAGCCCTCGCCCCACTCGCTGCCGACCCGCGCACGCTGCCCGCGCACCGTCCGCAGCCGGTCGCTCACCTGCGCCGGCAGCCGGTCCCCCACGGCCTCCGCCGCCCGCGAGGCCGCCTGCCGGCCGCCCAGCACCGCGGCCTCGCCCATGTTGCGGACCGCCGGATTCTCCGCCATCCTCCGCGCCCCCTTCCTGAGCTGCTCGTACCGCTCTCGCCCCGCACGCGTGCCGAGCACGTACCCGATGACCACTCCCGCGACGAACGCGAGCCGGTAGCGCATGGTCAGCCCCTTCTGTCAGCTTCTGCTCTGTCGGCGACGACGATCAGCGTGCCGCACGGCGGTTCCGCACCGCCGGGTCAGGGGTACCGCGGGGGCCGCGACCCATACCGATTTCGGAGCACCCCCCGGCATGCGCTAATGTATTCACCGCCGCAAGGGAACGCCCCCGGGAACGGGAGCGAGACCGATGACACGGTCCCGTGTAGCTCAATCGGCAGAGCAGCCGGCTGTTAACCGGCAGGTTACTGGTTCGAGTCCAGTCGCGGGAGCTTCATCCGAAGGGCCTCCACCGGGGGCCCTTTTTCCGTGCCCGGCACCGCCCCGGCCCGCCCCCGCCCGCAACAGTTCGGGGAAAACGGGAACCGATCGCCCCTTCCCTGCGGTCCTCACCTGCGTAGATCTCCCCCGGCCCGGGCGGCAGATCCTATGAACAGCTATGCTGCGGCAGACGGCGCGCACAGATGTACGCGGTGCGCTGTTACGGGGCGGTAGCTCAGCCGGTTAGAGCAGCGGACTCATAATCCGTCGGCCGTGGGTTCGAGTCCCACCCGCCCCACCCGGAGTGGTCCCAGGAGAACCGTTTCTACCTGGGACAACACGCCCCCGGGGGTCACCACGCCCCACCGGTGACCCCCTTTCATCCATCCCGCCCAAGATCCGGTGGACCCGTCGTGGGCACGGCCGGGCACCTGCTCAAGAAGTAGGCGCCGCCGGGGTGCGTGCCGCGGGCTTCGGGCGGGTCAGCGGATGGCCACCGGGCTGACGGGGGAGCCGGCGCCGCCGGTGATGCGCAGGGCGGTGGCGGTGAGGAAGAAGTCCCAGGTGCCGTCGGCGCGGCAGGCTTCGGCGAGGTCCTCCAGGTTCCACATCTCGCCGAGCATCATCCCCATGTCCCGGATGAGGACGGCGTGCAGCGGCACCATGCCGTCGGAGGCGGGCAGCACCTCGACGCCCCAGTTGTCACAGGCGACCATCGCCAGCTCGCGCTCGTGGATCCACTCGGCGCACTCCGGCGCGAGGCCCGGCTCCTCCTCCAGCCAGCCCTGCCAGCCCTGGGTGAGCCCCTTGCGCAGCCAGCCGGTGCGCACCAGCAGGGCGTCGGCCGTGCCGAGTCGGACCCCGGCGGCCTCCTCGGCGCGCTCCAGGTCGGCCACGGTGACGGCGCGGCCGGCGGCGAGCCATTCGCCGCCGTCGAGGGAGGCGACGTCGAGCAGGACGGCGCGGCCGGCGAAGCCGGGGAGCGTGGCGTCGACGGCGTTCCGGGTCGCTCCGCTGCCGGGGGTCATGGCGTCGAGCGGGACACCGTTGTAGAAGGCGCCGTCGTAGCCGACGTGGGTGAGGCCGTCGAGCTGGGTGCCGGACTGGAGCGGCATGGTGATGAAGTCGTCGCTGATGGCGACGCCGTCCGGGCCGGTGAGGTCGTAGGGCGTGACGGACATGGTGTGCACGGGGTTGATGCGCTTCATCCAGCCGGTCTGCGGGCCGGAGTCGCCCACCGGGATGCTCAACTCGTAGCGCTCGCCGGTCCGTATGGCGCTCAGGGCCTGCTTGACCGTGTCCGGTGTGACGTAGTTGAGGGTGCCCTTCTCGTCGTCGTCGCCCCAGCGGCCCCAGTTGGACACCTTCCGGCCGGTCTTCTTGAACGCGTACTCGGTCATGTCGTGCCTTTCTCGTCGCGGAACGTCGCGGAAAGCCGCGGGCAGGGGAGCCCCTCACAGCTCGCACAGCCCGCACAGGCGGACGGGCCGGGGCGGTGCACTGATTGCACTCTTGACAGTGCACTGATTGCACTCCCCGATTCCGAGGGTAACCTCGGGGTGCAATGAGTGCAATAAACACAAAGATCCCGATGGACGACCCGGGCAGGGCGGAACAGTGAGCGGACCACAGCAGCAGGAACCCAGGCAGCAGCAGGAACCGGGCCGGCGTGCGCGCCGGAAGCGGGCGACCACGGCGCGGCTGCGGGACTCGGCGACCAAGCTGGCCGGGCAGTACGGCGCCGACCAGGTCACCATCGACGCGATCTGCGCCGACGCCGGGGTCTCCCGGCGGACGTTCTTCAACCACTTCGCCGCCAAGGACGAGGCGTTCCTCGCCTGGGACGAGGACGACGACGCCTACATCGTCGAGCTGATCACCGAGCGGCCCCGCTCCGAGAGCGCGGTACGGGCCGCACTGTGGGCCATGACGACGACGGCCTTCCCGCCGGAGCCGGGCAACCGCTCCACCGTCGTGCGCGAGGTCATGGCCCGGAATCCGGAGGTGGCGGCGCAGGCGACCGAGCTGACCCGGAAGGTCGTGCGCGCCGTCGAGCAGGGCATCGCCGCGCGCCTCGGACTGCCGCGGGACTCCCACGTCGTACGGGTCGGCGCCGTCACGGCCGTCGGCGCGCTCACCGTCACGATGCGCACGACCGAGACGGACGCGGAGCGGCGCGAGGAGCTGCTGGAGGAGACCTGCCGCCTGCTGGACGAGGGTTTTCTGAGCGTCCAGCCGGCCGGGGAGGACTGAGCGCCGGACCTTGCGTCAACCTCCATTGACAGATCCGCCGTGTCATCCTACGTTGACACCATGGCCGGATCGGATGCACACGAGACGGTGAGCACGGCGGAGGCCGCCGCGCACAGCGACCCGCGGGTCGGCCTGCGGGCCGTGGCCGCGCTGCGCCGGCTCACCGAACGACTGGAAGCGCTCCAGGTGGACAGCGCACGTCGCCAGGGCTGGTCCTGGGACGAGATCGGCGCCGCCCTCGGAGTCAGCAGGCAGGCCGTACACAAGAAGCACGCCAAGCGGACGGGGAGGTAGCGGTGTTCGAGCGGTTCAGCGCAGCGGCGCGCGAGGTCGTGACCGGCGCGCAGCAGGAGGCCCGCGCACTGGGACACGAGCGGATCGGCACCGAACATCTGGTGCTCGCCGCACTGCGGCACCCCCGGCAGCCGGGGACGACGACGCTGCGGGGGCTCGGTGTGACCGCGGAGGCGTGCCGGACCGCCGTCGCCGCGGTGGTGACCGGGCGGGACGCCGCACTCGACGCGGAGGACGCCCGGGCCCTGCGCAGCCTCGGTGTGGACCTGGAAGCGGTGCGCGGCCGGGCGGAGGAGGCGTTCGGCCCCGGTGCGCTGGACTCCCCTCAGACCCCCGCTCCCGCGCCGTCCACCCGTCGGCGGACACCCTTCGGCCGGCGGCGCGGCACGGGCAGCGGGCCGGCGACGCTCCCGCGCCATCTGCCGTTCACGGCCGGGGCGAAGAAGGCGCTGGAGCTGTCGCTGCGCGAGTGCCTGGCGCGCAAGGACCGGCGTATCGGCGTGGAGCACCTGGTGCTCGGGCTGCTGCGCTGCGCGGACAGGACGTCGCTCGCGCTCTTCGAACGGCTCGGCGTGGATCCCGCCGCGGCACACGCCCGGGTGCTCGACGAGCTGCGCCACACGGCCTGAACACCCCTCCCCCGGCCGGGAGTTCGACGGTTTCCGGGTTCGGGCGTACAACCCCCGCGGCGGGTGACGGGTCCAACTGGTATCCGGGGCATCAACCACATGCCTCCGATGGACTGTTACGACCTGCTACAGACCGAAAGAGGGGGAAAAATCACTATGCGTTCGACTCGGTATGCCAAGGGCGCCGTCATCGCCGCGACCTGCGCGCTGGCGCTCCTGCCGGCCGGAGCGGCCTACGCGGGCAGCGGCCCGTCCGCCCCGCAGCCGGAGAAGAGCCGGCGCTCCACGGCCCCGTCGCCCGCCGGGAACCCGGCCAGCAAGATGGCGAAGGCGGCCGGGGTCTGCGCCGACGCCACGGAGATCGGCACCCGCGGTCTGATCACCAAGGACGGCCGGACGGTCGCGTCGGTCAAGCAGTTCTACTCGAAGAAGTGCAAGGAGAACTACGGCTACCTGTGGGTGTGGGACAGCTTCCGTGACGGGGCGAAGCCCTACGACGTGACCGTCGGCGTCTACAGCTACAACGACGACAGCGTGCACGGCGAGCGCAGCTGGAAGGCGACCACCGGGCAGGAGTTCTGGTCCAACGGGGCGGACACCGTCTCGCACTGCACCGCCGGGGTGGGCACGCTGCGTCCCGCGGGCGCGCCGCAGCCCTCCCAGGCCGTCTCCCAGAAGCGCTGCTGACGGCCCAACCGCCGCCGGGGGAAGGGGAGAAGACGACAGGGCACGGGGGACGACAGAGGGCAGGGGAGCCCGGTTCCCGGCCGCCGCACCGGTGGCCGGGAACCGGGCTCCGTCGTGTGCGGCGCCGCCCTCGATCGCGACCCGCCGTGCGCTCAATCCCTCACTGAGGAAGCGCCGGATCTTACTGTGATGCCCCGGTATGAGCCAAATCACCGGAACATCCCTTTCTCCCTCAAGGAGGAGCTCCATGCGCATTTCCCTGTCGTCTAAGGCGGTCGTGGCCGCTGCGGCCTGTGCGGTGGCCGTTCTCCCGGCCGGCGCCGCCAGCGCCGGCGACGGCCCCAAGCCGCAGCAGGACGAGAAGGCGACGACGATGTCCACCGCCCCGGCTCCGGAGGGCAACCCCCACAGCCGGACCGCTCAGGCGTCGGGCGTTTGCAGCGACGCGTACCAGATCGGCAACAAGCGCTACATCAAGCGCAAGGGCCAGGTCATCGGCACCGTGCGGCAGTTCTACTCGCCGAGCTGCAACCGCAACTACGGCTACCTGTGGGTGTGGCAGAGCTTCCGCAACACGCACAAGAACTACGCCACCAACATCGCCGTCTACGACTTCAACACCAAGAAGCTGGTCGGCCTGCGTCAGTGGCACCGCACCAACGCGCAGGAGTTCTGGTCCGGCCCGGCCGCCACGGTCCGCCACTGCACCGCGGCCCGCGGCATGATCAAGGCCCGCTACGACTCGAAGCAGAGCTTCGCGTACTCCTCCAAGCGCTGCTGAACCACCGGCCCGTGCGGCCGGTGCGGCGGTGAAGCCGTAGGAGCAGCAACAGCACAGCGCAACAGCTAAGGGGCCCCGCCGCCGGTTTCGGCCGGCTACGGGGCCCTTTGGCATGCCGGGCCGCCGCCACAAGCCGGGTCCCTGTATGCCGGGGCACCGCCACATAGCCGGGTCTCTGTATGCCGGGGCGCCGCGTGCCGACTGTGTGCCGGGGCGCCGCGTGCCGGGCGGTGCGGACGGCCCGGCGGTCACACCGCGGAGGCCATACGGCGCACCGCCTCCGTGAGGATCTCCGGCGAGGTGGCCAGATTGAGCCGTGCGTACCCGGCGCCTCCGGTGCCGAACGCCGGGCCGGAGTTGAGGGCGACGCGGCCCCGTTCCAGGAAGGCCGCCGCCGGGTCGTCGCCCAGGCCCAGGGCACGGCAGTCGAGCCAGGCCAGGAACGTGCCCTCGCCCGGCAGATAGCGCACCTCGGGCAGCCGGTCCGCCAGGAGCCGGGCGAGCAGGCGCCGGTTCTCGTCGAGCCCGGCCAGCAGGGCGTCCAGCCAGCCGGTCCCGTGCCGCAGGGCGGCGGCGTGTGCGATGACGCCGAGATGGCTGGGGCCGTGGCTCACCTCCTCGGGCATGGCGGCCAACTCGCCGGCCGCGTCCGCGCCGGCCACCGCCAGCGCCGCCTTGAGGCCCGCGAGGTTCCAGCCCTTGGACGCGGACATCACGGAGAACGCGCGCTCGGTGCCGGGCACCGTCAGATACGGGGTGTGGCGGGCGCCGGGCAGGACGAGCGGGGCGTGGATCTCGTCGGCGACGACGCGGACGCCGTGTGCGGCGGCGAGCCGGGTGGCCTCGGCCAGTTCGGCGGCGGTGTGGACGGTGCCCGTCGGGTTGTGCGGGTTGCACAGCAGATAGGCGGCGCGGGTTCCCCGGGTGCCGGTCGCCCGGGCGAAGGCGGAGCGCAGGGTGGCCGGGTCCAGTCGGCCGTCGGGGGTGAGCGGGGCCTCCACGACGCGGCGGTCGAGGTGGGTCAGGAACTGGTAGAAGGGCGTGTAGACGGGCGAGTTGACCACCACGGGATCGCCCGGGCGCGTGATCAGCTTCATCAGCTCGACGATGCCGAGCATCACGTCCGGGACGAGGGCCGTGCGTTCGGACGGCAGTTCCCAGCCCCAGCGGTCGCGGGTGAAGACGGCGAGCGCGTCGGTGTAGGTGCGTGCCACCGGGTAGCCGGTGTCGCTGGCGCGGACGGCCTCGTGCAGCGCGCGGGCGACCGGCTCGGCGAGCGGGACGTCCATCTCGGCCACCCACAAGGGCAGCACGTCGGGGTCGTAGGTGCGCCACTTCATGCTGGTGCGGCGGCGCAGCTGGTGGAGGGAGCAGGCGCGGAGGGGGTTCTCCACGGGGGTCGTGCCGGGGGCGCGGGCGGTGTCGTCGGAGGGGGCGCCGGACGGGTCGCCGGAGGGGGCGGGGGCGCTGTCGGGTTCGGGCGCTGTGGGGTGCACGGGACCCTCTTTCCTGTGGGGGCTGTCGGACCGGATTCCCGGGGGCCGTCGGCCCGGGCTCCTGGGGGCTGTCGGACCGGATTCCTGGGGCTGTCGGGCCTGTCCTCCGGCGGGGGCCGGGGCCCGTCTGCTCGGTTCCTGTCGGGGCCGGGGCCACCTGCGTCGGTTCCCGTCGGGCCGGGATGTGCTCGTCGGGTTCGGCGGGTTCGATGGGTTCGGCGGGGGCGACGGTGCTTCGTTCCTGGCCGTTCTGCTGCGGTCCGGCTTCGGGCCGCGTGGCTTCCTGCTCGATTCTCGTCCCGTCACGACCGGGTTTCCCAGGGGTTTCCGTGCGCCGCGGGGCGGAGGGGCGCGTACCGCTTTCCGGCCGGGCGGCCGGAGCGGGCCCGGCGGCCACGGCGGCGCGGCGGATGAGGCATCATTCCGGCCATGGGGATAGTCGCCGGAGTGGACAGCTCAGCCGAGTACACCAGCATCGTCGTCTGCGACGCGGACACGGGCGCCGTCGTCCGGCACGGGCACGCCGAGCACACCGGTGAGCGGGACGATCCACAGTCCTGGCTGCTCTCCCTGGGCAAGGCCGCCAGCACCGGCCAGCTCGCCGACGTCCGGGCCATCGGGGTCTCGGCCCAGCAGCAGGGCGTCGTCGCGCTGGACGCCGCGGGCGCGCCCGTGGGCCCCGCGCTGCTCGGCAACGATCCGCGGATGCAGACCTCGGCGGCCGATCTCGTCGAGGCGTTCGGCGGCCGGGCCGCCTGGGCGCAGGCCGTCGGCACCGTGCCGCAGGCGGCGCATCCCGTCGCGAAGCTGCGCTGGCTGGCGCGGGAGCAGCCCGAGGCGGCGCGGCAGGTGGCCGAGGTGTTGCAGCCGCACGACTGGCTGGTGTGGCAGCTGCTGGGGCGGCCGGCGCGGCGGGTGACCGACCGCGGTGACGCCTCCGGCACGGGCTACTGGTCGGCGGCGGGCGAGAGCTACCGGGCCGAGCTGGCCGAGCTGGCGCTGGGCCACCGGCCGGGGCTGCCCGATGTGCTGGGCCCCGCCGAGCCCGCCGGGCAGACCCCGGAGGGCCTGCTGATCTCGGCCGGCACCGGGCAGACGATGGCCGCCGCTTTCGGGCTGGGCATCGGGCTCGGGGACGCGGTGATCTCGCTGGGCGCCACCGGCTCGGTGTGCGCCGTGCACCACGAGGCGCTGACCGACCCGAGCGGGACGATCACCTCGTACGCCGACGCGACCGGGATGCATCTGCCCGTCGTGCGCACACTGAACGCGACGCGGGTGCTGCGCGGCACGGCCGAGATGCTCGGCACCGATCTGGACGGGCTCTCCGAGCTGGCGCTGCGGTCCACTCCGGGCGCCTCGGGGATGGTGATGCTGCCCTATCTGGAGGGCGAGCAGACGCCCGATCTCCCGCACACCGCGGGCTCGTTGCACGGGCTGCGCCGGGAGAGCATGAAGCCCGAGTTCCTCGCACGCGCGGCCGTCGAGGGCATGCTGTGCGGGCTCGCCGACGCGCTGGACGTGCTGCGCGGCCGGGGCGTGCAGGTGCAGCGGGTGTTCCTGCTGGGCAAGGCGGCGGGGCTGGACGCGGTGCGCACGGCGGCGCCGGGGCTGCTCGGGGCGCAGGTCGTGGTGCCGGAGCCGGCCGACTACGCGGCGATCGGTGCCGCGCGGCAGGCCGCCTGGGCGCTGTCCGGCTCCGGTGCGCCGCCGGCCTGGCCGGCCGCCGCCTGCCGGATCTTCGAGGCCGGTGACGAGCTGGCCGTGGGCCAGGCGGTGCGCCAGCAGTACACGACCGTGCGCGAGGAGGCGTACCCCGGCGCCTTCCCGGCCGAGCCGCACTCCGGTCAGCAGCCGCACGGCTGAGGCTGCCGGGGCGCGCGGTGCGGCGTGCGCCTCCGGGTTCGGCCGAGGGCGCTCGTCGGCGCCTTTGCCCGGACTTGACCGCGAACGCACGGGAAATACTCGACAATGCCCGACCAGAGCCCCGCCTTTCGCCGCACGTCCGGCGCCCGGGGCCGCTCCTTCATCCGTCACCCTCACTGAGCCACCGAGGAACTCCGTGTGCTGATACGCCTACTCGGCGCGCGGCTGCGCTCCTATCGGCAGCCGATCGCGCTTCTCGTTCTGCTCCAGTTCGTGCAGACCTGTGCCTCGCTCTATCTGCCCACCCTGAACGCCGACATCATCGACAAGGGCGTGGTGAAGGGCGACACCGGCTACATCCTCGGGCACGGCGGCTGGATGCTGACCGTCTCCGTGGTGCAGCTCGTCTGCAACGTCGGCGCGGTCTTCCTGGGGGCGCGGACCGCCGCCGCCGTGGCGCGGGACATCCGCTCCGACGTCTTCGACCGCGTCCAGTCCTTCTCCGCCCGCGAGGTGGGCCACTTCTCGGCGCCGTCGCTCATCACCCGCACCACCAACGACGTGCAGCAGGTGCAGATGGTGGTGCTGATGGCCTTCACGCTGATGGTGGCCGCGCCGATCATGTGCTTCGGCGGCATCTTCATGGCGCTCGGCCAGGACGTTCCGCTCTCCGCCGTGCTGCTGGGAGTCGTCCCGGTGCTGGGCGTCGCCGTCATGCTGATCGTGCGGCGGATGCGGCCGCTGTTCCGCACCATGCAGGACCGGCTCGACAACGTGAACCGGATCCTGCGCGAGCAGATCACCGGGGTGCGGGTCATCCGGGCCTTCGTCAAGGACGGCTACGAACAGCGCAGGTTCCACTCCGCCAACACCGAGCTGACCCGGGTGCAGCTGGGCACCGGGCAGCTGATGGCGCTGATGTTCCCCGTCGTGATGACCGTGGTGAACCTCTCCAGCGTCGCGGTGGTCTGGTTCGGCGCGCACCGGATCGACAGCGGGGCCATGGAGGTCGGGGCGCTGACCGCGTTCCTCTCGTACCTCATGCAGATCGTCATGGCCGTGATGATGGCCACCTTCATGTTCATGATGGTGCCGCGGGCCGAGGTGTGCGCCGAGCGCATCCAGGAGGTGCTGTCCACCGACTCCACCGTGGTGCCGCCCGCCGACCCGGTGCGCGAGCCGCGCGTCCACGGTCATCTCCGGCTGCGCGGCGCCGGGTTCGGCTACCCGGGCGCCGAGGCCCCCGTCCTCCACGACGTCGATCTGGAGGCCCGGCCCGGCGAGACGACCGCGGTCATCGGTTCCACCGGCAGCGGCAAGTCGACGCTGCTCGGGCTGGTGCCCCGGCTGTTCGACGCCACCGAGGGCACGGTCCTGGTCGACGGGCACGATGTGCGCGACCTCGCCCCGGAGGTGCTCGCGCGCACCGTCGGCCTGGTGCCGCAGCGCCCGTACCTCTTCTCCGGGACCGTCGCGTCCAATCTGCGCTACGGGCGGCCGGACGCCACCGACGAGGAGCTGTGGGACGCCCTGGAGACCGCGCAGGCCCGGGACTTCGTCGAGCGGATGGACGGCGGTCTGGACGCGCCGATCGCGCAGGGCGGCAGCAACGTCTCCGGCGGGCAGCGCCAGCGGCTGGCGATCGCCCGGGTGCTGGTGCACCGGCCGGAGATCTATCTGTTCGACGACTCCTTCTCCGCCCTGGACTACGCCACGGACGCCGCGCTGCGGGCCGCGCTGGCCCGGCGGACGGCGGACGCGACGGTGCTGATCGTCGCGCAGCGCGTCTCCACCATCCGGGACGCCGATCGCATCCTCGTCCTCGACGAGGGCCGTGTGGTGGGCCGCGGCACCCACGCGGAGCTGATGGCGGACAACGAGACCTACCGGGAGATCGTGCTCTCCCAGCTCACCGAGAGCGAGGCGGCGGGAGAGGGCCCCGGCGCCCGGCAGCGCGCGGCCTCGATGACCGCACCCGCTCCACGGACGGGTCCCGAAGCGGAGGGAAGCGCATGAGCGGGCCGGGAGGGGCGGCCGGTGCGCCGCAGCGGTCCATGGACTTCAAGGGCTCGGGCAAGCGGCTGCTGCGGCAGTTCCGGCCGGAGCGCGGCCGGCTGCTGCTGATGCTGCTGGTGCTCGTCGTCAGCGTCGGGCTGAGCGTGTCGGGGCCGAAGATCCTCGGGAAGGCCACCGACCTGGTCTTCGGGGGCTTCATCGGGCAGCGGATGCCCGACGGCGTCACCAAGGAGCAGGCGCTGGAGGGGATGCGCCGGTCCGGGGAGGGCGGCGCGGCCGACATGCTCTCGGGGACGGACTTCACCCCGGGCCAGGGCGTGGACTTCGCCGCCGTCGGCCGGGTGCTGCTGCTCGTGCTCGTGGTGTACGCGCTGGCGGGTGTGCTGATGGCGGTCTCCGGGCGGATCTCCGTGCGGATGATCAACAACGTGGTCTTCCGGTTGCGGGAGCGGGTCGAGGCGAAGCTGTCCCGGCTGCCGCTGTCCTACCTCGACAAGCAGTCGCGCGGCGAGGTGCTCTCGCGGGTCACCAACGACATCGACAATCTGGGCCAGACGCTCCAGCAGACCCTGGGCCAGCTGGTCAACTCGCTGCTGACGATCGTCGGTGTGCTGGCGGTGATGTTCTGGGTCTCGCCGCTGCTGGCGCTGGTCGCGCTGGTCACGGTGCCGCTGTCGGCGCTCGTCGCGACGCGGGTGGGCAAGCGGGCCCAGCCGCAGTTCGTCGCCCAGTGGAAGTCCACGGGGCGGCTGAACGGGCACGTCGAGGAGATGTACACCGGGCATGCGCTGGTGAAGGTCTTCGGCCGGCAGAAGGAGGCGGCGGAGACCTTCCACGAGCAGAACGAGGCGCTCTACGAGGCCGGGTTCAAGGCGCAGTTCATCAGCGGGATCATGCAGCCCGCGATGATGTTCGTCAGCAACCTCAACTATGTGCTGGTGGCCGTCGTCGGCGGGCTGCGGGTCGCCTCGGGCTCCCTGTCGATCGGTGACGTGCAGGCGTTCGTGCAGTACTCGCGGCAGTTCAGCCAGCCGCTGACGCAGGTGGCGTCGATGGCGAACCTGATCCAGTCCGGGGTGGCCTCCGCCGAGCGCGTCTTCGAACTGCTGGACGCCGAGGAGCTGTCGCCGGAGCAGGAGCAGGAGCCGGGGCAGGAGCCGAAGCGGGTGCCCGGGCCGGGGCCGGAGGGCGGTCGCGAGCGGCCGGTGGACGCGCCCCGCGACGCCCGGGGCCGGGTGGAGCTGCGGGACGTCTCGTTCCGCTACGACCCGGACACCCCGCTGATCGAGCATCTGTCGCTGACCGTCGAACCGGGCCAGACGGTGGCCATCGTCGGACCGACGGGAGCCGGAAAGACCACGCTGGTCAATCTGCTCCTGCGGTTCTACGAGACCGACGAGGGGCGCATCCTGCTGGACGGCGCCGACATCGCCGGGATGCCGCGCGAGCGGCTGCGTGCCGGGATCGGCATGGTGCTCCAGGACACCTGGCTGTTCGGCGGCACCATCGCGGAGAACATCGCCTACGGCGCGGCGAACGGGCCGGCCGTCACCGAGAACGGCGGCGAGGGCGTGAGCCGTGCCCGGATCGAGGAGGCCGCACGCGCCGCGCACGCCGACCGGTTCATCCGCACGCTGCCGGACGGCTACGACACCGTGCTGGACGACGAGGGCTCCGGGGTGAGCGCGGGCGAGAAGCAGCTGATCACCATCGCGCGCGCCTTCCTGTCCGACCCGGTGATCCTGGTGCTGGACGAGGCGACCAGCTCGGTCGACACCCGTACCGAGGTGCTCATCCAGCAGGCGATGGCGCGGCTGGCCTCCGACCGCACCAGCTTCGTGATCGCCCACCGGCTCTCCACCATCCGGGACGCGGACGTGATCCTGGTGATGGAGAACGGCTCGATCGTCGAACAGGGCGACCACGAGAGCCTGTTGGCACGCGACGGCGCCTACGCACGGCTGTACAACGCGCAGTTCGCGCAGGCGGCGGCCGAGGTGGACTGAGGCCCCGGGGCGCCTGCCGGACGCACTCGTGCCCGTACGCCCACGGGGGTGTACGGGCACGAGAGGTCTCCGGGTGCGAGCGGGGTCAGCCCAGCTCGCCGACCGCCTTCTTGATGTCGCCGGCGAAGGTGCTCACCTCGGTGTAGACACCGGGCTTGCCGGGCCGGGCGCAGCCCTCGCCCCAGCTGACGATGCCGACCTGGACCCACTGGTCGGCGTCGTCCTTGCGGAACATCGGGCCGCCGGAGTCGCCCTGGCAGGAGTCGATGCCGCCGGTGTCGAGCTTGCCCGCGCAGATCTCCTCGTCCTCGATGAGGTTGGAGTAGGCGCTCTTGCAGGTGGCGTCGTCGACGAACGGCACCTCGGCCTTGAGGAGCTTGGTCTGCTGGTCGCCGCCTTCCTTGTCGGCGCCCCAGCCGGCTATCTGGAAGTCGCCGTTGTTGTAGGCGTCGGTCTCGGCGATGGCCAGCGTCGGCTGGTCGATGGGCTTGTCCAGCTTGATGACGGCCCAGTCCTTGCCGTTGCCGTCGTAGCCGGGCGCCTGGATGACCTTAGTGGACTTCACCGTGACGGCGTCGGGGCTGTCGAGGTCCACCACGCCGCCGGTGACGGAGATGCTGGTGTCGTCGCCGCTGCCGTCCACGCAGTGCGCCGCGGTGAGCACGACGTCCTTCTCCACCAGCGAGCCGCCGCAGCCCATGGAGAGCCGGACCATGAACGGGAACTCGCCCTGCTCGGCAGGGGTTCCGCCGACGATACGGGTGCCGGGCTGGCTGCCGTGGTGCTCGGCGGGGGCGGCCGTGGCGCCGTTCGGGCTCAGGCTGAACGCGGCGAGGGCGACGGTGCCGACGGCGGCGAGTCTCTTGACGTGCTTGACCGTGTTCTTCAACGGATGTCCTCTCGTGGGGGGTTGTGCAGGGTCCGGCGCCGGTCGGGGCATCCGCCGCACCTGCCATTTATGCCAGGCACATGACAACGGACACGGCGGGATCATCCGGGAGCACGGAAGGATGTCCTGCCACCTCGCGGCAGCGCCGGAAATGCTGCCGCGATTATGGTGAGGTTTCGAACACCCTGACAAGGGTGCCTGTCGTGTCGCACGCATGTGCAACAGACATCCCCCACAGGGGGGTTGGGGGCCGGCGGCGACACCCGCACCACCGCCGGCCGAACCGATCAGTCCAGGTAGCCGCGCAGTTGGTCCGCGAAGGCGTGCTCGCGCAGCCTCGTCAGCGTCTTCGACTCGATCTGCCGTATCCGCTCCCGCGTCACCCCGAACAGCCGGCCGATCTCCTCCAGCGTGCGGGGCCGGCCGTCGACGAGGCCGTACCGCAGCTGCACGACCTTGCGCTCCCGCTCCCCCAACGTGCTCAGCACGGCGTCCAGATGCTGGCGCAGCAGCAGGAACGAGGCCGACTCCACCGGCGAGGGAGCGTCACCGTCCTCGATCAGATCGCCCAGGCTGACATCGTCCTCCTCGCCGACCGGCGCATGCAGCGAGACCGGCTCCTGCGCCAGCCGCAGCACCTCCGTCACCCGCTCCTCGGTCAACTCCAGCTGCGCGGCGACCTCTTCGGCCGACGGCTCGTAGCCCCTCTCCTGGAGCATCCGGCGCTGCACCCGCACGACCCGGTTGATCAGCTCCACCACATGCACCGGCACCCGGATGGTGCGGGCCTGGTCGGCCAGCGCGCGGGACATCGCCTGCCGGATCCACCACGTCGCATAGGTGGAGAACTTGTAGCCACGCGCGTAGTCGAACTTCTCCACCGCGCGGATCAGGCCGAGATTGCCCTCCTGCACCAGGTCGAGCATGGTCAGCCCGCGGCCCACGTACCGCTTCGCCACCGAGACGACCAGCCGCAGATTGGACTCGATCAGCCGCCGCTTGGCCACCCGGCCCAGCACCACGATCCGGTCGAGGTCCAGCGCCAGCCGCTCGTCCAGGCCCGTCTCCCGGCCGAGCTTCTCCTCGGCGAACAGGCCCGCCTCCACCCGGCGCGCCAGCTCCACCTCCTCCGCCGCCGACAGCAGCGGAATCCGGCCGATCTCCCGCAGGTACTGGCGGAACAGATCGGCCGACGGGCCCGACGGCTGCTCGGCCCGTACCGCCGCGGGCCCGGCAGGTTCCGGTTCCGCCGGCTCCCGCTGTTCCACCGGCACCGGCGACGGCGCGAGCGCCGGCGGCGGGTCCGACTCCAGCCCCGGCGGGCCCGGTTGGGCGGGCACGAGGCCGGCCGGGGCACCGGGCGGCGGAAGCGGAACGGCCGGCGGCGCCGGGAGCGGAGCGACCGGCGGGGCTGCGGGGGCGGCCGTGGCCGCGGGGGTCAGGGTCCGGGTCTGCACGGGGGCGACCTCCAGGGTGATCGCTGCCGGTTCGGGGGCGGCGTGCGAGACGGGGACGGCTGCGGCCCGGCCGCGCTCCATCCCGTACGTCATGTGCGAGTGCGCGGGGCACCGCGGCCTCTCGTGGCCGGTGCGGCCGACAGGGCCGGCACGACCGGCGCGCCCGGCACCACCCCGCTCCGAGGACTCATGCACCGCAAACCAGTGTGGAGTACGACACACCGCCGCCACGAGGGTCGTGCGTACAGTTTTTGGGCCGAACGTGACGCGGTGCGCACGCGGTGTCGCCACAGCCGGCACATCCGCCCCGGCCGCCCCGGGCGGAGGGGCTCAGAGCGCCCCGGCCCCGTGCTCGCGCAGGGCGATCCCGTACTGCTGGAGCGTCCAGATCTGCTGCCGCACGGCCGCCGACTGCTCCACGTCCCGCCGGGCCTCCAGCCGACGGGCCACGCCCTCCAGCTCCGCGATGCGTGCGTTGACCGCCGCCCGGCGCACCGCCACCAACTGCTCACCCGCGTACGCCTCGTCCGGCTCGCGGTTCCGCGCCGCGCGCAGAGGCTCCACCGCCAGCTCCGTCACCAGGGCGCGCACGCCGTCGTCCGGCGCCGCGTCCCGCACCCGGGCCAGATACCCGCCGTCCCCCACGCCCGCCTCGGCGCCGCCCGCCGCCTCGATGAGCGACCGCACCGCCGCGTACGGCGGGGCCGTGAACTCGTCCGGCTCGTAGGCGTCGAACGCCGGCGAGACCAGCTCCGGCCGCTGGAGCGCCAGCTTGAGCAGCTCGCGCTCCACACGGTGCGCCGGGCTGCGCAGATGCAGATCCGGGCCGCGCCGCACCGGCGGAGCGGCCACCGCCTGCGCACCGGCACCGCCAGGCCCCGGCCGCTGCCCCTGGCCGTTGCGCCCGCCCTGCTGCGGCGCGGCACGGCCCCGCTCCCGCGCCCAGCGGGCCAGCTGCGCGACCCGGCGGACGACGAACTGCTCGTCGACGATGCCGAGCAGCCCGGCCAGCCGCACGGCGCTCTCGTGCTGGAGCGCGCCGTCCTTGATCTGCGCCACCACCGGCGCGGCCTCCTCCAGCGCGGCCGAACGCCCGCCCGCCGTATCCAGGTTGTGCCGGTCGACGATCGACCGCATCGCGAAGTCGAAGAGCGGGGTGCGGCCCTCGACGACCTCGGCCACCGCCGCGTCCCCCTGCGCCAGCCGCAGATCGCACGGGTCCATCCCGCCCGGTGTGATCGCGATCCAGGTGCGCGCCGCGAACTTCTGGTCGTCCTCGAACGCGCGCAGCGCTGCCTTCTGGCCCGCCGCGTCGCCGTCGAAGGTGAAGACCACCTCCGACTGCGAGTTGTCCATCAGCACCCGGCGCAGGATCTTGACGTGCTCCCCGCCGAACGCGGTGCCGCAGGTGGCGATGGCCGTCCGGATCCCGGCCAGATGGCAGGCCATGACATCGGTGTAGCCCTCGACCACCACCGCGCGGTTCTCCTTGGCGATCTCCCGCTTCGCCAGATCGATGCCGTACAGCACCTGGGACTTGCGGTAGATCGGCGTCTCGGGCGTGTTCAGATACTTCGGCCCCTGGTCGTCCTCGCGCAGCTTGCGGGCGCCGAAGCCGACGACGTCGCCCGTGATGTCCCGGATCGGCCACATCAGCCGGCCGCGGAACCGGTCGATCGGCCGGCCGTTGCGCGCCTCCTGCGCCAGCCCGGAAGCCGTCAGCTCGCGGTCCGTGAACCCCTGCCCGCGCAGATACCGCACCAGATGATCCCAGCCCGCCGGCGCGTACCCGATGCCGAAGTGCCGCGCCGCCTCCTGGTCGAACCCGCGCTCGCCCAGGAACCTGCGCGCCGGCTCGGCCTCCGGCCCGTCCAGCTGCTCGGCGTAGTACCGCGCCGCCACCTTGTGCGCCTCGACCAGCCGGGTCCGCTCTCCCTGCTGCGAGGCCCGGCCGTACCCGCCCTCCTCGTACCGCAGCGTGATCCCGGCCCGCGCCGCGAGCCGCTCGACCGCCTCGGAGAAGGACAGATGATCGACCTTCATGACGAAGTCGAGGGTGTCCCCGCCTTCCTCGCAGCCGAAGCAGTTGCCCGTGAGGATGTTGTCCTCCAGGACGAACGCCGCCCCCTGCTCGACGGTCGCGCAGAAGACCTCCTCGACCCGCTCGGTGCTCTCGACCGACTGCACGACCCAGCCGCGCCGGGTGAACTTCTTGTCCGCTTCCACGAACCGCTTGCGGTGTGCCGAGTGGAGGAAGAAGTCCTCGGTGAGGTCCTCGTTGAGGAAGTGCACGCGGTAGACAGGGCTGGCCTCGCGGCCGGGGAAGCCCTCCCGTACCTGCTCGGTGATGCCGTAGGTGCCGATGCCGAGTCTCGTACAGACGGCACGCACATACTCCAGGGTCTCCCGCTCGGCGCAGTGGAGCATGACCGTGCCGTCCTTGGCGACGTGCCCGTCGGCCGCGACGTACCCCGCGAGCCATCCGTACAGGTAGGGCACGGACTCGTCCAGCGGCGGCGGCGACTTGAAGAACTTCGGCAGATGGTGGATCTGGATCTGCCGCTCGCTGTGCGTCTGCGCGCTGTGCGGGAACCAGGTGAGCAGCTCGGCGTCCTTCACGGGATCGAGCTGTGCCATGGCTCCGGTGCCGTTCAGCGTGCCGTCGCCGTAGGTGATGCCGTGCGCGATACCGAACGGCGAAGGCGTTGTGCGCCGGACCCGCGAGCCGGGGAAGACATGGCCGAGCCGGTGCTGGGGACGGAGTTCGGAGGTGATGACCTCCCGCAGCCCGCGCTGGCTCTTGCCGGAGCGGACGAACCAGCGGTGTTCCGGCGTGGCATGGATCACCTTCGTCTGCCCGTTGCGGCTCAGCGTGATCTTCATCAGAGGCTGGACGCCGAAGGACCGGAAGGGGGCCTCGTACCAGTTGCCGCTCCGGGTGAGGACGCGATGGGTGCCACCGGCCAGCTCACGGATCGGCCTGACGCCCTCCCAGGTCAGCACCCGGGTCTCCCCCGCGAGACAGTGGTAGAAGCCCTTGCTCGGGCTGACGTGGAAGGACGGGGACTTCTCGTCGTGGAAGGGGCACAGGCCCTTGAGGTTGCCGCCGCCGGCGTTGCGGAGCTGGAGGTATTCGGAGACGACGGAGTCGATCGGGACCGCGTCCCGTACCGCCTTCACGTCCTCGTCATTGATCCTGCCGGCCACGTGGGAAGTCTACGGCGCGCCACCGACGGGACGGCCGGGCAGGGGCTCGGCCCGGAGACCGGGCGGTGATCAGGGGCGGGGGATGTTGCGCAGGTTGGAGCGGGCCATCTGGACCATGCGGCCGACGCCGCCGTCCAGGACGGTCTTGCTCGCGGAGAGCGCGAAGCCGCTGATCTGCTCGCGGGTGATCTTCGGCGGCAGGGAGAGCGCGTTCGGGTCGGTGACGATGTCGATCAGTGCCGGGCCCTTGTGCTTGAGGGCGTCGCGCAGGGCGCCGCGCAGATGCTTGGGCTTGTCGACCCGCACGGCGTGCGCCCCGGCGGCCCGGGCCATCGCGGCGTAGTCGGTGCTGGGGGTGCTGGTGCCGTAGGAGGGCATGCCGTCGACCATCATCTCCAGGTCGACCATGCCGAGCGAGGAGTTGTTGAACAGCACGACCTTCACCGGCAGGTCGTACTGGACGAGGGTGAGGAAGTCGCCCATCAGCATGGAGAAGCCGCCGTCGCCGGACATCGAGACGACCTGGCGGTCCCGGTCGAGGAACTGGGCGCCGATGGCCTGCGGCATGGCGTTGGCCATCGAGCCGTGGCTGAAGGAGCCGATGACGCGGCGGCGGCCGTTGGGGGTGAGGTACCGGGCGGCCCACACGTTGCACATGCCGGTGTCGACGGTGAAGACGGCGTTCTCGGCGGCCTCCTCGTCCAGGATGGAGGCCACGTACTCGGGGTGGATCGGTACGTGCTTGTCGACCTTGCGGGTGTACGCCTTGACGACGCCCTCCAGCGCGTCGGCGTGCTTCTTGAGCATCCGGTCCAGGAAGCGGCGGCTGGTCTTGGGCTGGATCCTGGGGATCAGCTCGCGCAGGGTCTCGCGGACGTCGCCCCAGACGGCGAGGTCGAGCTGGGAGCGGCGGCCGAGGTGCTCGGCGCGGACGTCGACCTGGACGATGTGGTTGTTCTTGGGCAGGAAGCCCGGGTAGGGGAAGTCGGTGCCCAGCAGGATGAGCAGGTCGCACTCCTGGGTGGCCTCGTAGGCGGCGCCGTAGCCGAGGAGCCCGCTCATGCCGACGTCGTAGGGGTTGTCGTACTGGATCCACTCCTTGCCGCGCAGGGCGTGGCCGACGGGCGACTTCAGCAGCTCGGCGAGGTGCATGACCTCCTGGTGCGCGTCGGCGGTGCCCCGGCCGCAGAAGAGGGTGATCTTCTCGGCCTTGTCGATCATGCGGGCCAGCGCCTCGATCTCGGCGTCGCCGGGGCGTACCCGGGGGCGCGAGGTGACCAGCGCGTGCTCCTCGGGGCTCTCGGGCGCGGGCCGGGCCGCGATGTCGCCGGGCAGGGCGACGACGCTGACGCCCTGCCGGCCGACGGCGTGCTGGATGGCCGTCTGGAGCACGCGCGGCATCTGCTGCTCGGTGGAGATCAGCTCGCTGTAGTGGCTGCACTCGGTGAACAGCCGCTCGGGGTGGGTCTCCTGGAAGTAGCTGGTGCCGATCTCGCTGCTGGGGATGTGCGAGGCGAGGGCCAGCACCGGGGCCATGGAGCGGTGGGCGTCGAACAGGCCGTTGATCAGGTGCAGATTGCCGGGGCCGCAGGAGCCGGCGCAGGCGGCCAGGGTCCCGGTGAGCTGGGCCTCGGCCCCGGCGGCGAAGGCGGCGGCCTCTTCGTGGCGCACCTGGACCCAGTCGATGGCGGAGGTGCGGCGGACCGCGTCGACGATCGGGTTCAGGCTGTCGCCCACCACCCCGTACAGCCGGCGCACCCCGGAGCGCGCCAGGGTGTCGACGAACTGCTCGGCCACGGTCTGCTTCGGCATGCTCACGCGTCCCTTGCTCGCTGTCCGGTGCGCCCGGCGTACCCGGTGCACCCCGGGCGCCCTATGTGCCGGTTCGTCCGCAATTTATCCCGGATGCCCCTCGGCGGCATCACCAGCGATCCGCCGGTGCCGCCGACGGGGCACACGGGCCTGCGGGCTCCCGGCGCGGGCGCGGCCCCGGCTGCGCCCGCGCCCGAGGGCCACCACCGGGCCGGGCCGCTGCCGGACGGCTCACCACCGGTTCAGGCCGCACCGCCCGGGGCGTGGCCACCGCACCCCGTCCGCCTCCGAGCGGACAGGGGTGCGGTGGCGCTCCCTAGGCCGGCGTCCCGTTCCGGGTGCCGGCGTCCTGGGTGCCCAGTGCGGCGAGAGGTACACCCGGATCCGCCAGGGCCAGCGGGTCGACGGGGGCGCCGCTGCGGATGAGCGCCTGCACCTCGTCGGTGACGTTCCAGACGTTGGCGTTGAGCCCGGCCAGCACGCGGTTGCCGCGCAGCCAGAACGCGACGAACTCGCGCTTGCCCACATCGCCCCGGCAGACCACCTGGTCGTAGGAGCCGGGCGGGGCGTGGCCGGAGAACTCCATGCCGAGGTCGTACTGGTCGGAGAAGAAGTACGGGACGCGGTCGTAGCGCACCTGGTGGCCGAGCATCGAACGGGCCGCGGCGGGACCGCCGTTGAGGGCGTTGGCCCAGTGCTCGACCCGCAGCCACTCGCCCGGCGCGTGCGTGCCGTCCGCGGACGCCGGGAGCGGGTAGCGGACCGCCGCCGCGTCCCCGGCCGCGTGGATGTCCGGGTCGCTGGTGCGCAGCGCCTCGTCCACGGCGATACCGCCCGGGCCGTCCGGGCCGCCGGGGGCGAGCGCGAGGCCGGCGGACTCGGCGAGCGCGGTGCGCGGGGCGGCGCCGATGGCGGCCAGCACGTCGTGCGCGGGGTGCTCGTCGCCGTCGGCGGTGCGTACGGCGGAGACCTGGCCGTCCTCGCCGGTGATCTCCGTGACCCGGGTGCCGAAGTGGAAGCGCACCCCGTGTTCGCGGTGCAGATCCGCGAAGAGCGCGCCCATCTCGGGCCCCAGGACGGTGTGCAGCGGGCCGGGCCGGGGCTCGATGACGGTGACCTCGGCCCCGTAGGTGCGCGCGGCGGCGGCGACCTCCAGACCGATCCAGCCGGCCCCGGCGATCACCAGATGGCCGTTCTCCCGGCCGAGCGCGCTCAGGGTGCCGCGCAGCCGGTCGGCGTGGGCGAGCCGGCGCAGATGGTGGACGCCGACGAGGTCCGTGCCGGGGATCTCCAGCCGGCGCGGTTCGGCCCCGGTGGCCAGCAGCAGCTTGTCGTAGTGGACGCGGGTGCCGTCGCCGAGGCGTACGGATTTCTTCTCGCGGTCGAGGTGGACGGCGGGCTGCCCCAGGTGCAGTTCGATGTCGGCGCTCGCGTACCAGGCGGGCTCGTGCACGAAGACGCTGCCGCGCTCGTCGGAGCCGGCCAGATAGCCCTTGGAGAGCGGGGGGCGCTCATAGGGATGGTCGCGCTCGTCCCCGATGAGGATGACGCGGCCGGTGAACCCTTCCGCGCGCAGGGTCTCGGCGGCTTTCGCCCCGGCGAGCCCTCCTCCGACGATGACGAACGTACGGTGTGCGTCGACCACTTGAAGCCTCCTCGCTGACGCTGCCCGCTGCGGGCCTGCCTCCCCGTCGTCCCCCGTCCCCCGGCTCGCTCCCCGGTGCCCTCCTCCGGTCCGCCGCCCGTGCCGTCACCACGGTTTCCCGGTCGCCTTCGTGCCCGGTCGTCCGGCTGCCCGGAGCACGCCGCCCCCGTCCGTCCACAGGCGAGCCTCCCGCATCGCCCCGGGTGCGGGAAGAGGCGGGCGGAAGTGGGACGTGTGCACGGCGCGTGGAGTTCCGGGCGACGCGGCGGCGGGACGGCGGGGCGGCAGGGCGGGAAGGACGCGGGCCGGGAGCTTCGCGGGGAACGCTCCCACACCGTCCGTCAGCGTGCGATCACGGGGTCGTCATGGCGCGGTGCAGGGAGCGGGCCGAGGCGTCGGTGAGGGAGGCGATCTGGTCGACGACGACGCGCAGCCGCTCCTGCTCGCCGGCCGCCTCCGCGTGCAGCGCGGCGAACTGCGGGTCGAGCCCCTCGGGGGCGCGCTCGCGCAGCGCCTCGGCCAGCTCGGCGAGCACGACGCGCTGCTCGGCGCGGAGCCGCTCCAGGTCGGGCCGCTGCATCACATAGCGGTCGGCGACGGCCTTGAGGACGGCGACCTCCAGCCGGATGCCCTCCGGGACGACCAGTTCGGCGGCGTAGCGGGTGAGCCGGCCGGTGCCGTACCCGTCCCGGGTGGCGGACTCGGCGGCCAGACAGAACCGGCCGATGAGCTGGCTGGTCGCGTCCTTGAGCCGGGCCTGGGCGAGGGCCGTCCCGTCGAACCGGTGCGGCCACCAGTCCTGCGCGAGCAGCCGGTCCAGGGCGGCGGAGAGCGCGCCGGCGTCGGTGCCGGGCGCGTACCGGGCGAGGGCGACGGTGAAGATGTCGCGCCGCTCCGGGCCGGACAGCAGCAGCCGCGGGTCGAGATGGCCGGCCCGCATACCGTCCTCGACGTCGTGCACGGAGTAGGCCACGTCGTCCGACCAGTCCATGACCTGCGCCTCGAAGCAGCGCCGGGTCTCGGGGGCGCCGGAGCGCAGCCAGCGGAAGACGGGCAGGTCCTCGTCGTAGACGCCGAACTTCGGTGAGGCGGGGGCGCCGGGACGGCCGCCGCGGCGCCACGGGTACTTGGTGGCGGCGTCCAGGGCCGCGCGGGTGAGGTTGAGCCCGACGGCGAGCCGGCCGGGCGTGCCGCCCTGCCCGGGCGCGAACCGCTTGGGCTCCAGCCGGGTCAGCAGCCGCAGCGACTGCGCGTTGCCCTCGAAGCCGCCGATCGGCTCGGCGATCTCGGCCAGCGCCTTCTCGCCGTTGTGCCCGAAGGGCGGATGCCCCAGGTCGTGGGCGAGGCAGGCCACCTCGACGACGTCGGGGTCGCAGCCCAGCGCGGCGCCCAGCTCGCGTCCGACCTGGGCGCACTCCAGGGTGTGGGTGAGCCGGGTGCGCGGTGCCGCGTCCCAGGCGGGGCTCCCGGTGCCGGGCGCGACCACCTGGGTCTTGCCCGCCAGCCGGCGCAGCGCGGCCGAGTGCAGCACTCGGGCACGGTCGCGCTGGAACGCCGTGCGGCCCGGCCGCTTGTCGGGTTCGGGCACCCAGCGTTCGACATCGGAGGGGGCGTAGCAGGGGCCCGCGGGCCCGTCCGTGCTCTCGGGTACGGGTGTTCCGTACGTGCGCATACGCCGACGGTAACCGCACCGGGCGCCGGGCGGCGGCCCGGGATCCTCCCCCCGGGCGGCCGGACCGGGCGAGCAGACCGCCGGGCTCCCGCCGCCCTCCCGCCTCTGCCCCTCTTCCGCTGCTTTCCGCCGTTTTCCGCCGTTCTCCGCCGCTGCCGCTCCGTCTCCCCTACCGGTCCGTCTCCTTCGTCTCCTCCGCGACCCACTCCAGGTAGTCGGCGCCGCCGCGCACCACCGGGGTGGCGATGATCTCGGGGACGTCGTAGTCGTGCGCCGCGCGGAGGTACTGCTCCAGCGCGTCGTAGCGGGCGGCGGCGGTCTTGAAGAACACCTGCCACTCCGGGTCCGTCTGCACCTGCCCCTCCCAGCGGTAGACGGAGGTGACGGGCCCGTTGATCTGGGCACAGGCGGCCACTCTCCGCTCGATGGCGCCGGCGGCGAGCGTACGGGCGCTCTCCTCGGAGTCGGTGGTCGTCAGCACGGTGAGGATCTCGGCCATGCGGCCACGGTAGCCGCGGGCCGGGGGTGTGCGGGACGCCGGAGCGGGATCGGGAAGCGGGCGGCCGGAGCGGAGCGGCACGCGCGGTGACGCACGACGGCTGCTGGGGCCGGTGCGTCCGATTCGTTCAAGACCGGTCCGCCGGCGGGCACTTAGCGTGCGGGCATGACACCACGCTTCGACCTCATCGGTATCGTCACCGCCGACATGGCGGCCTCCCTCGCCTTCTACCGGCGGCTCGGCCTCGCACTGCCCCCGGAGGCGGACGGGGCCCCGCATGTGGAGGCACAGTTGCCGGGCGGGCTGCGCCTCGCCTGGGACACCGAGGGCGTGGTCCGCTCCTTCGACCCGGAATGGACGGCTCCGCCCCGGGGGCAGAGCCGGATCGGCCTGGCCTTCCGGTGCGACTCCCCTGCGGACGTCGACGCGTGCTGGACCGAGCTGACCGACGCCGGATACCGGGGACACCACGCGCCGTGGGACGCCGATTGGGGCCAGCGGTACGCGACCGTGCTCGATCCGGACGGCAACACCGTCGACCTGTTCGCACCGCTGTCCTGACGGCGGTTCCGCACCGCCCGGCGCTGTCGGGCCGGAACACCGCCGGGGGCCGCGCTCAGCCACCGCCGGGCCCCGGACGCTCCCGGGACCGGCCGCCGCCCGGGCCCGGCGCGGCGGCCGTCGGCGACGCCGGGCGCAGCAGCACGGTGACGGGTACGCCGGCCAACGCCCGTATCTCGCGGGACAGATGGGCCTGGTCGGCGTAGCCGGCGCGCAGGGCCGTCCCCGCCAGCGGCAGGCCCGCACGGGCGAGGTCGAGTGCGCGGTGCATGCGCAGGATCCGGGCGAGGGTCTTGGCTCCGTAGCCGAAGGCGTCCAGGCAGCGGCGGTGCAGCTGGCGCTCGCTCAGCCCGGCCTGCCACGCCGTCCCGCCGACGCTCTCGCCCCGGCGCGCCGCCGCCACGACGGCGTCGACGAGCGCCCGCCGCCGCGGCTCGGCATCCGGCCCGCGCCCGGCGGCCAGCCGGCCGGCGGCCACCGCCTCCAGCAGGCGGCCCGGATCGGCCCCGGCCGCGAGACGGCCGTGCAGCCGGCGCACCTCGGCGGCCGGCCACAGCGCGTCGAGCGGCACCCGCCGGTCGCGCAGTTCACGGGCGGGGACGCCGAACACGCGGGGACCGGTGCCGGGCGGCAGCCGCAGCCCGGTGACGGGTGCGCCGCCCGCGTCGGTGGTCAGGTAGGCGCGGCTGTCCGGCCCGGCGACGGTGAGGGTGCCCTGCCACACCAGCAGGTCCATGCAGCCGTCGGGCAGCACGCGCCCGGTGGCGCCGGGCCCGTCCGGCGTGCTCGTCCACAGCGTGGCGCCGGGCAGCCGTGCGCCGCGTTCCTCGTACATGGCTTCCAGCATGCCGCGACCGACCGACAACGGCCCGGCGGCGATCCCGACGGGCCCGCGCCGGGCGGCGGTTGGCAAGGGCGGGCTCACCCGGCCCCGGCGGCGGCCCGGTGTTCGGCGGGGCTCACCCCGCGCAGCCGTTTGAAGGCGGCGCTGAGCGCGAAGCCGTCGGCGTAGCCGACCTTGCGGGCGACCGTGCCGAGCGTCGCGTCCGGCTCACGCAGCAGGCGCGCGGCCATGTCGATGCGCCGGCGCGCGAGATAGGTCATCGGGGGCTCGCCCACCAGCCCGGTGAACCGCCGCGCCAGTCCCGCCCGGGAGACCCCGGCCCCGGCGGCGAGCGAGGCCACCGTCCAGCCGTGCGCGGGCTGTTCGTGCAGCAGCCGCAGCGCGGTGCCGACGACCGGGTCGGCCTGGGCGCGGTACCAGGCGGGCGCGTCCGCCTCGGGGCGTGCGAACCAGGCACGCAGCACGGAGATCAACAGCAGGTCCAGCAGCCGGTCCAGCACCAGTTGCTGGCCGGGCGCGTCCTTGACGACCTGATCGGCGACGACGGCCAGCAGATCCGCGTCCCACTCGGCCGCGCGCAGCACCAGCACGGGCGGCAGGGTGGCCGGCAGCCGGCTGCCCAGATCGCCCCGGAGCTGGTAGTTGCCGGTGAGCACCAGGGTGGGGGCGTCCGGGCTGCGGCCCCAGGTGCGCACGCCCAGTTCGAGCTGCTCGCACATGTCGACACCGTCGGGGGTGGTGCAGCAGTCCCCGGGCTGGACGACGAGGTCCGGCTCGGTGTCCGGCGCGTCCGCCAGCACATAGGGCAGGGGCCCGCGCAGCACCGCCACGTCCCCGGGCTCCATCCGGACCGGCTCCGGCTCCGGCCCGGGCAGCACCCAGCCGGACCCGCGCACCAGGGCGGCCAGCGACAGCGGCGCACCGTCCTGCACCCGTACCGCCCAGGGCGGCGCGAACAGCGCACGGTGGAAGGCCCCGCCCCTGGCCCGGGCGTCCTCCAGCACACCGGTCAGCGCCTCGGTGAGCGGATCCTCCGACTGCGCCCGCTCCTCCGGCCGCTTCCCTTCCCGCTGTTGCTGCTGCTGTTTCCGGTGTTGCGGCTGCTCCGGATGCCCCTGGTGCTCCTGGTACTCCTGGTGCCCCTGCTGTTCCCGGTA
Organism: Streptomyces cacaoi; assembly: GCF_006539165.1. GTDB lineage: Bacteria > Actinomycetota > Actinomycetes > Streptomycetales > Streptomycetaceae > Streptomyces > Streptomyces cacaoi. The sequence goes on from NZ_BJMM01000018.1 coordinate 62,597, forward strand.
CGCCCGCCGCTCGCGCTGCTCCCGCTTCCGCTGCCGCACGGTCCTCCCCTCCCCCGGGCCGTCGGCGGCCCGACCACCCGACCGGCCCGGCCGCCGGCCGCCCGCTGGACGGCAGCCTACGGGCGGTGCCCGGGTCCGGGGCGCCGGCCGGACGTGTGCGGGGCCGGTGACACTACCGGCATGGACCTGCTGTCTCTGCGCTACTTCCAGGCCGTGGCCCGCCACCAGCACATCAGCCGTGCCGCGGAGGAACTCCGGGTGGCCCAGCCGTCGGTGAGCCGGACCGTCATCCGGCTCGAAGCCGAGCTGGGCGTCCCGCTGTTCGACCGGCGGGGGCGCAGCGTCCGGCTCAACGCGCACGGCGCTGCCCTTCTGCGCCGGGTGGACCGTGCGCTGGCCGAACTCGACGACGCCCGGCGGGAGATGACCGACGCCGCGGGCGGAGCACCGGGCCGGGTCGCCGTCGCCGCCGAGACGCTGCTCCAGCTCGCCGGGGTGCTGTCCGCCTTCCGGGCACGCCGCCCCGGCGCGACGGTACGCCTGTTCCAGGCACCGGTGGACTCGATGCGGCAGCACCTGCGCACGGCCGAGGTGGACTTCGCACTGGCCTCCCAGCCGCTGGCCGGGCCCGAGCTGTGCACCAGTCGGCTGGCGCGGGAAGAGGTGCTGCTCGCCGTGCCGTGGACACATCCGCTGGCGGCCCGCGACCGCGTGACGGTGGCCGAACTGGCCGGCGAGGGCTTCGTCAGCACCCGCCCCGGCCACTGGCAACGCGTCCTGCTGGAGCGTCTGTTCGCCCGGGAGGGACTCGCCCCGCAGGTGGTGTGCGAGGGGGACGAGGCCGCGGCGACGCCCGAACTCATCGGTGCCGGGGTGGGGATCGGCCTGATGCCGGCCGTCGCCCGCCGCTCCCTGGGCGAGCACGGCCCGGTGTCCTGGCTGCGGCTCGATGCCGCCGACTGCCACCGGACACTGACCCTGGTGTGGCGCCGGGACGCCTATCTCTCGCCCGCCGCACGGGAGTTCCGCCGGCTGGCCGGTGAGCTGCTCATGCCCGACGGGCCATGAGCACATGACGGAACCGGTCGTGGAAGCGGGGCCGGGCCCGGCCCTAGCGTCGTCGGCGTCCACCGCTGCCGGGCAGCCGCTGGCCAGCCGCCGGTCCGGACGAGGGAGCTGCCGATGACGAACCGACGCACCGCCGCCGAGGACACCACCGCCGGGGCAGCGGAAACAGCCGCCGGGACGGGGGTGTTCGAGAGCTATGTGGAGGCCGTCCTGCGGGTGCTGGCCGCGCGGCCGTCCCGTGCGGTCGTCACGGCCGCCGACGGTACGGAGATCACCGCGGGGCGGTTGCACGGCCGCGTCCTGCGGCTCGCCGGGGAGCTGGCGGAGCGCGGGGTGGCCCGGGGGACCACGGTGTCCCTGCTCGCCGGCAACACCGCCGAGGCCCTCGTCGCGCGCTACGCCGTCAATCTGGCCGGTGCCCGGGTGGTCGTCCTCTACGAGGGCACGAGCGCGGCCGTCATGGCCCGGCTGATGGCGAGCGTGGACTGCTCCCTGCTGCTGGCGGACGAGGCGAACGGGCCCGTCGTCAGCGAACTGCTCGGGCTGTTCGACGCCCCGCACGCGCACGGCGACGCCCCGGAGCCGTCCGCAGCGCCGCGTGTGCTCTCGCTGGGCCCGGGCGGCTTCGCCGAGGACGTGCTGGCCGCCGCTGCCCGGCGTCCGGCGCTGCCGACGAGAGCCCGGGTGGGTCCGGACGACGACTGGTGCATCCGGCACACCGGCGGAACCACCGGAATCCCCAAGGGCGTCCGGATGTCCCACGGTTCCTACCGGCGGAGCCTGGAGCGCCCGCTCCCCGGCGCCGGCGTCCCGCTCCGCTATCTGGCCTGTACCTCGCTCGCCCACCTCGCGGGGGTCTTCGCCGACACGGCGCTCCTGCACGGCGGTTCGGTCGTGCTGCGGCCCGGTTTCGAGCCGGGGGACACGCTGGCCGCGATCGCCCGCGAACGCGTCACCGACACCTGGCTGCTGCCGCCGCTGCTCCACCGGTTGCTCGACCACCCGGACCTGCCCCGCACCGATCTGTCCAGCCTGCGCCGGATCAGCTACGGCGGCACCGCCGCCTCACCGTCCCGGCTGCGGCGCGCGGCCGAGGTGCTGGGGCCCGTGCTGTACGCGCTGTACGGGCAGACCGAGACGCAGCTCATCGCCGAGGCGGGCCCGGAGGAGCTGTCCAGGCCGGGCCCCGACGGACAGCTCACCGTCGGCCGGGCCCTGCCGGATGTGGAGCTGCTCGTCCGGGACGCCGACGGCACGGCCCTGCCGCCCGGTGAGCAGGGGGAGATCCTGGTGCGCTCGCCCACTGTGATGCGGGGCTACTGGAACCAGCCCGAGCTGACCGCCGAGGTGCTGTCCGAGGACGGCTGGGTCCGCACGGGCGACATCGGCCACCTGGACGAGGACGGCCGTCTCTACCTCGTGGACCGGCTCAAGGACACCATCGTGGTCGTCGGCGGCCATGTTCACCCGGCGGAGCTGGAGGAGCTGCTGCTGAGCCGTGCCGACGTCGCCCAGTGCGCGGTGTTCGGCAGCAGGGACGAGGACGCGGTGGAGCGGGTGCACATCGCCGTGGTGCCCGCTGCCGGAGCCCGCCCGACGCCGCAGGAGCTGAGCGCTTTCGTCACCGCGCGCAAGGGACGGTTGTACACCCCGGCCACGGTGCGGCTGCTGCCCTCCCTGCCCCTGACGCCCGCGGGCAAGCCGGACAAGCAGCTGCTGCGCTCCCGGCTCGCGGGGTGAGCGGCAGCGCGGGCGCGGGGCGGGCTCCCCGGTTGCGGTGTGCGGTGTGGGCGGCACGATGGGGGAATGGATGACGTCACCGCACTGGCGGCCGAGCACATGGCGCTGGCGAGGAACGATCCGCACGGGCGCAGCGCACACCTGTTCCTGCACGACGGTCCGCTGCGGCAGTCGGTGATCGCGCTCACGGAGGGCTCGGAGCTGAACGAGCACAACACCCCGCCCGCCGCGAGCATCCATGTGCTCCAGGGCCGCATCCGGCTCACCGAGGGCTCCGCCGACCAGGACATCGGCGCCGGCCAGATCCAGCGTGTGCCGCCGCTGCGGCACGGGATCCTCGCGCTGGAGGACGCCGTCTTCCTGCTGACCGCCGTCACCGAGACGGAGCCGGCGTGAGCCGGCGCTGCCCCGGCGGGCGGGCCGGCGCGGGCGTCAGCCGCGGGCCGACCGCGCCGTCCCGGCCGCGCGCCACTCCGCGACGCGGTGCAGCACGGAGCGCAGCGCCAGTTCGTATCCGAAGTCGCCGTGGCCGGAGACCATGCCCTGGCAGACCGGCGCCGTCACGGAGGTGTGCCGGAAGGTCTCGCGCGCGTGGACGTTGGAGATGTGCACCTCGACGCAGGGCACCCCGAGTCCGGCGACGGCCTCCAGGGCGTCCCGCAGCGCGTAGCTGTAGTGCGCGTAGGCGCCGGGGTTGAAGACGATGCCGTCGTCACCGGTCCGGGTGGAGTGCACCAGGTCGATGAGCGCGCCCTCGCTGTTGCTCTGCGCACACCGCACCTCGGCGCCCAGTTCGGCGCCGAGCGCGGTGGTGCGCTCCTCGATGTCGCGCAGTGTGGTGCTGCCGTAGGTGGCGCGGTCGCGTTCGCCCAGGAGGTTCAGATTGGGCCCGTGCAGCAGGAGGATGCGGGCCGGGGAGGCCGAGGACGCCGAGGACACCGGGGACGCCGGGGACGGTGCGGGGTTCGCGTTCATGGCGGCAGCCTAGGCCGTGCCGTCGGCCCCTCCCCCGGCCGGTGGGTGTGCGGTGGCCGATCGGTGGGGGCCCGGTGAGGACCCGGTGGCGTGCCGGTGGCGGGGCGGCGGCGGGGCCGTGAGGTGCGCACCGCCGACCTCGACCGGCACCGGACGGGCGGCTAGCCTCCTGACGCACGGGGCCACGGAGCGTACCCGTCCGGCGGGGCGCGGCAGGGCCATCGAGCGCGGGGCGAGGAGCACGACGGCGATGGGCTGGACAGCACGGAACATGCCGGACCAGAGCGGCCGTACGGCGGTCGTGACCGGCGCGAACGGCGGGCTCGGATATGTGACGGCCAGGGAGCTGGCCCGGCGGGGCGCCAGAGTGGTGCTGGCCTGCCGCAGCGAGGAGCGGGGTGCCGCGGCGCGCGAGCGGCTGGTGCGGGAGCTGCCGGAGGCGGCGGAGCGCACACTGCTGCGCCCGCTGGATCTGGGGGATCTGTCCTCCGTGCGCGCGTTCGCCAAGGAACTGCCGGACGCGCGGGTGGATCTGCTGATCAACAACGCGGGTGTGATGGCGCTGCCGTACGGCACCACGGCGGACGGCTTCGAGACGCAGTTCGGGGTGAACCATCTGGGCCACTTCGCGCTGACCGGCCTGCTGCTGGAGCGGCTGCTCGCGGCGCCGGCACCGCGCGTGGTGACGGTCTCCAGCGGTCTGCACGCGCTGGCGAACATCGATCTGCGGGACCTCGACTCCCGTGCGCGGTACGGCCGTTGGACGGCCTACGCACGCGCCAAGACGGCGAATCTGCTGTTCACGCACGAGCTGGCACGCCGGGCGCGGCACACCGCGCTGATCGCCGCCGCGGCGCATCCCGGCTACGCGGACACCGGTCTCCAGACGGCGGGTGCCCGGCTGGAGGGCAGACGCGCGGTCGAGCGGTTCATGCGGCTGGGCAACCGGCTCGCGGCCCAGCCGGCCCGCGGGGGCGCGCTGCCGCTGCTGTACGCCGCGACGGCCCCGGAGGTCGCGCCGGACGCGTTCATCGGGCCCCGGCTGCTGGCGCGGGGCGCCCCGGTGTCCTCGCCGCGCGCCCCGTGGACGCGGGACGACCGTGCCGCCGCGCTGCTGTGGGCGGCCTCGGAGCGGCTGACCGGGGTCGGTGCGGGCGAGTACGGCGCGCTGGAGGTGGCCGCGTGATCCGGGTGCTCGTCGTCGACGACGATCCGATGGTGGCCCGGCTGCACGGCACGCTGGTCGCGCGGATGCCCGGGTTCGAGGTGGCGGGGGTCGCGCACACCGGTGCGGCGGCGCTCGCCCGGGTGCGGGAGCTGGTGCCCGATCTGGTGCTGCTGGATCTGTATCTGCCGGATCTGAACGGCCTGGAGGTGCTGCGCAGGCTGCGCGGGGACGGGGTGCCGGGCGGCGGCCCCGACGTGCTGGTGATCACCGCGGCGCGGGACGCGGCGAGCGTGCGGGCGGCGCGGCACGGCGGTGCGGTGCAGTACATCGTCAAGCCGTTCGAGGGCCGGCTGTTGAGCGAGCGGCTGGAGCGGTACGCCCGCGAGCGGCGGGAGTTCGAGCAGCTGTCGGCGCCCGGCCAGGACGAGCTGGACCGGGTGTTCGGCACCTCCCCGGCGGACGGGTCGCGCGCGCCGGGGAGCACCGCGCTGGCCACCCGCACCGGCACGGCGCTGCCGAAGGGGCTGACGGAGCAGACCTCGGCGCTGGTGCGCCGCGCCCTGGAGGAGGGTGCGGACGGTGCGGGGGTGTCGGCGTCCGAGTGCGCCGAGCGCAGCGGGCTGTCCCGGGTGAGCGCCCGGCGCTATCTGGAGCACTTCGTGGCCACCGGGACGGCCACCGTGACCCTGCGGTACGGCACGGCGGGCCGCCCGGAGCGCCGCTACCACCGGGTCGCCGGGCCGCCCGCCGCCGACGGCTGAGGGGCCTCAGCCGGAGGTGTTGCGCACCCGCTCCAGACCGGGGCCGAGGCCGAGTGCCGCCACGCGCTCCTGGAAGGCGTCGTAGCCGGTGCCGGGGGCGGGCGCGGCGGCCCACATCTTCTGCGCGAGGACGCCGAGGGTCCCCTCGACGAGCCCGTGCACGTCGAGTTCGTCGTAGTCCTCGTGCACCAGGTCGTTCCAGACGGCGAAGAGCGCGCCGTGCAGCGCGGGGTCGCCGGGCGGCACGCTCTGCCCGTCGGGGAAGACGTGCGGGGCCCACTCGTCGTAGAGGTACCGTCCGTCGAGTCCGTCGCCGTGGTAGTAGTCGGCGAACGGGACGATGTAGAGCGTGGCGTCGTTGATGTTGAGGTACTCGAAGCCGTCCTTGCGGATGGCCCGGGGGCCGTACCAGCCGTTGCTCCAGCTGTACATGCGCACGCTCTTGTCGTAGCCGTCGGCGGTGCCGCCGATCCGGCCGAGGCTGCCCCAGGCCGCCGGCTGCTTGCCGAGGCCGCGCAGATGGGCGGCCATGGCGTTGAAGTAGCCGCGGTACTGCTCGACGGGTCCGCCGTACTCGTCGGCCCCGTAGTGCACGACGGGGCTGCGGAACCAGGGCGTGAAGTGGGTGAACAGGTCCTTCATGAAGGCGGTCGCGGCCGGGTTGGCCAGGTCGAGGTGGTCCGAGGCGCCGCCGTCCAGGCCGATGTCCGGGCGGAACCGGACGAAAGCCAGAGAGTGCGCGGGCGCGTCGATCTCCGGGGTGAGGCGGACGGCGTGCAGGGCGGCGAGATCCTCGAAGCCGTCCCAGGTGGCGCGGTCGAAGGAGCCGTCGGCGGCGGCCAGTCCGGCCCAGGCGGGGTCGTCGGAGGCGAGCCGGAAGGCGCACTGTGCGCGGCTCCAGTCGCCGTCGGGCGGCTCGATCTCGTTGTCGTTGAGGTGGATCTGGAAGTCGTTGAACTTGTACCAGCTGAGCACCCGTATGTAGTCGCGGAGGAACGCGGGGGAAAACCAGCGGCGTCCGACGTCCAGCATGAAGCCGCGGCGCGCGTAGGCGGGCCAGTCGACGGCGGTGCCGGCGGGCAGCGCGTCGCCGCGCGGCGAGCCGGTGAGGATCTGCAACAGGCTCCGGGTGGCCCAGACGACGCCGGCGTAGGCGGGCCCCGTGACGCTCACATGGCGCGGGGTGACGGTGAGGCGGCTGCCCTCGTCCCGGTAGCGTTCCCCGCCGCGCGGGTGGTGGTCGGAGGGGTCGACGGCGAGCGTGATCTCCCCGGCGCGGGGCCGGTGTCCGGCGCTGCCGGGCCGGCGCAGCCGCAGTCCGGTCGTCTCCTCCAGTTCGGTGGTGAAGGCGCGGGCGAGGGCCAGCAACCGGGCGTCGCCGTGCGGGACGACGACGCGGGTGGCGGGGGTGACCTCGAACGTGCCCTGGGCGCCGGTCCATTCGCGCAGGGCGGGGACGACCGTGGGCGCCCCGGCCGGGCCCGGCGGGGTGGCGGCCGTGGCCCGTCCGGCGAGCGGCCCCCCGAGGCCGCCGGCGGCGAGCGCGGCGAACCCCGCCGTGAGGGCGCGTCTGCTGGGCCCGGTGCGGTGGAAGGTCTCGTTTTCTGTCACCACTGCCTCCGGTAGGGAACAGGAACGAACGGAAACCCACGTGCTCAGTGGTATCTACCAGTTGTTCCGGCTCCCGCAACACCCTCGGGAGCGGCGGGAATCGATCCCCGGCGCCATGCGGTCCGGAATTCCGGCGGAGATTCCGGCCGGGATTCCGGCCGGGATTCCGTCGGAGAAAAGAGGAGGGGGGCGGCACCCCCGCACGGATGCCGCCCCCTCGGTGCCGGGCCCCGGTCCGCGGGTGAGGGTTCAGGCGCGGACGTGGAGGCCCGGTGGCCGTGGGTCAGCCGTCACCGGCGGCTGCCGCGCGCCCGGCCTCCAGCCGGGCGACCGGGATGCGGAACGGCGAGCAGGAGACGTAGTCGAGCCCGGCCTCGTGGAAGAAGTGCACCGAGTCGGGGTCGCCGCCGTGTTCGCCGCACACGCCGAGCTTCAGACCGGGCCGGGAAGCGCGCCCGGCCGCGGCCGCGTCGCGGACGAGCTTGCCGACGCCGTCCTTGTCGATCGTCTCGAACGGGGAGACGCCGAAGATGCCCTTCTCCAGGTAGGCGGTGAAGAAGCTGGCCTCGACGTCGTCGCGGGAGAAGCCCCACACGGTCTGGGTGAGGTCGTTGGTGCCGAAGGAGAAGAAGTCGGCGCACTCGGCGATCTGGCCGGCCGTCAGCGCGGCACGCGGCAGTTCGATCATGGTGCCGAGCGCCAGCGTCAACTCGACGCCGTGCTCCCGCTCGACCGCAGCGATGACCTGCTCGGCCTCCTCGCGGACGATCTCCAGCTCCTGGACGGTGCCCACGAGCGGAATCATGATCTCCGCGCGCGGATCGCCCTTGGCCCCGATCCGCTCGGCCGCGGCCTCGGCGATGGCCCGCACCTGCATGGTGAACAGGCCGGGGATGACGAGCCCGAGGCGCACCCCGCGCAGCCCGAGCATCGGGTTCTGTTCGTGCAGCCGGTGCACGGCCTGGAGCAGCCGCAGTTCGTTCTCGTGCGGCTCGCGGCGCGATTCGGCCAGGGCGACCCGGACGGACAGCTCGGTGATGTCCGGCAGGAACTCGTGCAGCGGCGGGTCGAGGAGCCGGACCGTGACGGGCAGCCCGTCCATGGCCTCGAACAGCTCGACGAAGTCGTCCTTCTGCAACGGGAGGAGGGCGCCCAGCGCCTCCTTCCGCTCCACCTCGGTGTCGGCGAGGATGAGCCGCTCGACCAGCTCCCGGCGCTCACCGAGGAACATGTGCTCGGTGCGGCACAGACCGATGCCCTGGGCGCCGAACCGGCGGGCCCGGGAGGCGTCCTCGGCGTTGTCGGCGTTGGCCCGCACCCGCAGCCGGCGGACCCGGTCGGCGTAGGCCATGATCCGGTGCACGGCCTTGACCAGCTCGTCGGCGTCGTCGGCGCCGGCGTGCATCCGGCCCTCGAAGTACTCGACGACGGGGGACGGTACGACCGGCACCTCACCGGCGTAGACCTTGCCGGTGGAGCCGTCGATGGAGACGGTGTCGCCCTCGTCGATCACGGCACCGCCGGGCGCGGTCAGCCGCCGCCGCTTGGTGTCGACCTCCAGCTCCTCGGCCCCGCACACACAGGTCTTGCCCATGCCGCGGGCGACGACGGCCGCGTGCGAGGTCTTGCCGCCGCGCGAGGTGAGGATGCCCTCGGCGGCGATCATGCCGTCCAGGTCGTCGGGGTTGGTCTCGCGGCGGATGAGGATGACCTTCTCGCCGGAGCGCGACCACTTGATCGCGGTGTAGGAGTCGAAGACGGCCTTGCCGACGGCGGCTCCCGGCGAGGCGGCGATGCCCCAGCCGATCTGCTCGCCCTTGGCGCCGTTGTCGAAGCGGGGGAACATCAGCTGCGCGAGCTGGCCGCCGGTGACCCGCTTGAGGGCCTCGGGCTCGTCGATGAGCCCCTGGTCGACGAGTTGGGTGGCGATACGGAACGCGGCGGCGGCCGTGCGCTTGCCGACGCGGGTCTGGAGCATCCACAGCTTGCCGCGCTCGATCGTGAACTCGATGTCGCACAGGTCCCGGTAGTGGGTCTCCAGGGTCTCCATGATCTGCATCAGCTCGTCGTAGGACTTCTTGTCGAGCTGTTCCAGTTCGGCGAGCGGCACCGTGTTGCGGATCCCGGCGACGACGTCCTCGCCCTGCGCGTTCTGGAGGTAGTCGCCGTAGACGCCCTGCTGGCCGCTGGCCGGGTCCCGGGTGAAGGCGACGCCGGTGCCCGAGTCGGGGCCGAGGTTGCCGAAGACCATCGAGCACACGTTGACGGCCGTGCCCAGGTCGTGCGGGATGCGTTCCTGGCGGCGGTAGAGCTTGGCGCGGTCGCCGTTCCACGAGTCGAAGACCGCGCGGATGGCCAGGTCCATCTGCTCGCGCGGCTCCTGCGGGAACTCGCGGCCGGTCTCGCGGACGACGATGCCCTTGAACTCCTCGACGAGCCCGCGCAGATCGTCCGCCGTGAGGTCCACGTCGGTGGTGACGCCGCGGCTGTTCTTGGCCGTCTCCAGCGCGTCGGCGAACAGTTCGCCGTCGATGCCGAGCACGGTGTCGCCGAACATCTGGATGAGGCGGCGGTAGGAGTCCCAGGCGAACCGCTCGTCGCCGGCCTGCGCGGCCAGGCCCTCGACGGAGGCGTCGGACAGGCCGATGTTGAGGACGGTGTCCATCATGCCCGGCATCGAGAACTTCGCACCGGAGCGGACGGAGACGAGCAGCGGATCGTCGGCCTGGCCGAGCTTCTTGCCCATCTTCCCCTCCAGCGCGGCCAGATGGGAGCCGACCTCGTCGCGGAGGGCCGAAGGTGCCTCGCCCGAGGCGAGGTACGCCTTGCACGCCTCGGTGGTGATGGTGAAGCCGGGAGGGACGGGAAGGCCGAGGTTGGTCATCTCGGCGAGGTTGGCCCCTTTCCCGCCGAGGAGATCCTTGAGGTCCTTGTTGCCCTCGCTGAAGTCGTAGACGAACTTCCGCTGTTGCGCGCTCTCAGCGGCCTTCGCGTTCTCAGCGTTTTGTGTGTGAACCGGCACCGGACTCGGCTCCTCGTGGTCGGTTGCCCTGACGGCCGGGAGCGTACCCAGATCAAAGGCTTTGAGGTACGCCCAGCGGCACGTCACACGGCCGTAACCACCCATCTGCCGAGAGATCGAAAGTAACGCCGTTCCGACCGTGAATGGTGGGCCCATTCACTCCTCGAACCGAATCTCGCGTTCCGCAATCCGAGGGCTCAAATCCAGCACGGAGAGCGAGAATTGAGAACAGGAAATGAACCAAGGCTCAGTAAAAGCGCGGGCTGCTCCTTGGAGAACTACAGCTCACATCTGAGCGCTCATATGAGCGAGACCCTTATCAAGGTGGCGCGAATCACGCGGCACGAACGAGGGACCGTCTCAGCATCCGGACGGCCGGGCGCACCCGGGCGCGGAATCCGCCCACGGCTGAACGCCGGAGCCGCCCCGTGCCCCGGGCGCACAGTGGACGCATGAAGCTACTGGTGCTGGGCGGAACGGAGTTCGTGGGACGCGCCCTCGTCGAGGAGGCGCTCCGGCGGGGAGCGGAGGTGACCGTGCTGCACCGCGGCAGACACCCGGCACCGCCCGGGGTGACGGCGCTCTTCGGGGACCGCACCGCACCCGACGGGCTGGACGCGCTGCACGGCCACGGCCCCTGGGACCTCGTCGTGGACACCTGGACCGGGGCGGCGGCCGCCGTACTGCGCTCCGCCCGCGAACTGGAGGGCCGCACCGGCCGCTACGCCTACGTCTCCAGCCTCTCGGTGCACCCCTTCCCGAGCCCGCCCGGCCTCACCGAGGAGAGCCCGGTGGTGGAGGGCGACCCCGGCGACGACTCCGAGGGGGCCGCCGAGGATTACGCGCGGGCCAAGCGGGGCGGGGAGCTGGCCGTGCTGAGCGTCTTCGGCGACGTCGGCGGGCCCGGATCCGGGGGGCGTGCGCTGCTGCCACGGCCGGGCCTCGTGCTCGGCCCGGGCGAGAACCTCGGGCGGCTGCCCTGGTGGCTGAACCGGGCGGCGCGCGGCGGGCCGATGCTCGCGCCGGGGCCCGCGGGGCTGCCCGTGCAGTACATCGACGTCCGCGATCTCGTCCGGTGGCTGCTGGACGCGGCGGACAAGGGGCTGAGCGGCCCGTGGAGCCTGGTGTCGCGGCCCGGGCACACCACCATGGGCGAACTGCTGGAGACCGTCGTCCGGGTCACCGGCTCGGTGGCCGAGCCGCGCTGGGCGGACGCGGAGGCGCTCGTCGCCGCGGGCGCCGAGCCGTGGGAGGAGCTGCCGGTGTGGACGCCGCCGGGCCGGATCCACGACGCCCTGCACCACACGGACCCCTCGCGCGCGCTCGCCGAGGGCCTGCGCTGCCGGCCCGTCGGGGAGACCGTCGCCGACACCTGGGAGTGGCTGCGCCGGCTCGGCGGGACGGCGCCGCAGCGGGCGGACCGCCGGCCCGTGGGGATCACGGCCGAACGGGAGGCGGAGCTGCTGGCCGCCTGCGGTCTGGGCTGAGCGCGGTGCCGCGCCACCGGACCGGCCGCCGGATCAGCCGCCGGAGGTGTCCAGTTCGGCCTCGGCGGTGACGGCGTCGCAGGAGTACGGGTCGGCCAGCCAGCCGTCCGGGAGGACGACCTTGTTGCGGGAGTGGGTGCGACCGCGCGGGCCGTCCGCCCCGGGCGGCCACTCCTGGTCGAGGTCCAACTCGTCCAGCAGGGAGCGCAGTTCGGCCAGCGAGCCGGCGACGGCGAGACGCTTGCGGAACTCCGAGCCGACGGAGAAGCCCTTGGTGTACCAGGCGACGTGCTTACGGAAGTCGATCACGCCGCGGTTCTCGTCGCCCAGCCACTCCCCCAGCAGCCGTGCGTGCCGGACCATCACGTCGGCGACCTCGCGCAGCGTGGGGCGCGCAAAGCCGTCCGGGCCCGCGCCCCCGGGCGAGAGCGCGGCGACCAGATCGGCGAAGAGCCAGGGGCGGCCCAGACAGCCGCGGCCGACGACGACGCCGTCGCAGCCGGTCTCCCGCATCATCCGGGCCGCGTCGTCGGCCGACCAGATGTCGCCGTTGCCCAGCACCGGGATCTCGGGGACCGCCTCCTTCAGCCGGGCGATGGCCTCCCAGTCGGCGGTACCGCCGTAGTGCTGTGCGGCGGTGCGGCCGTGCAGCGCGATCGCGGTGACGCCCTCCTCGACGGCGATCCGGCCGGCGTCCAGGAACGTCAGATGGTCGTCGTCGATACCCTTGCGCATCTTCATCGTCACCGGCAGGCCGCCCGCGCCGGTGACGGCCTCGTGCAGGATGGCGCGCAGCAGCGGGCGCTTGTACGGGAGGGCCGAGCCGCCGCCCTTGCGGGTGACCTTGGGCACGGGGCAGCCGAAGTTGAGGTCGATGTGGTCGGCCAGCCCCTCCTCCGCGATCATGCGGACGGCCTTGCCGACGGTGACCGGGTCCACCCCGTACAGCTGGATGGAGCGCGGCTTCTCGCCCGCGTCGAAGTGGACGAGCTTCATCGTCTTCTCGTTCCGCTCGACCAGCGCCCGCGAGGTGATCATCTCGCTGACGAACAGCCCCTCACCACCGGAGAACTCCCGGCACAGCGTCCGGAACGGTGCGTTGGTGATCCCGGCCATCGGCGCCAGCACCACGGGTGTGGTGACGGTGTGCGGTCCGATCTGCAACGGCTGGGGCATGGGGGGCGGTCCTCGCTTGTCCTCGTATCTCGCGGTGTCTCGCGGTGTCCCGTGACGGGGCCGGGCGGCCCTCCATTGTCCCCCATGCCGCGCGCCGCCCGCCGGTGAGCCTCCGGGAGCCCCTCGCGGCGGATACGCCGAGCCGTCGGCACGCCGTCAGTCCGTGCCGCTCTCCGGGGCATCCGGGTCGCGGCCGGCGAGGCGGGCGGCGGCGCGGCGCTGGCGGCGGGTGGCCTCGGTGACATAGCGGCCGATCAGCTCCAGCTCCTCGGTGCTGAAGCCCTCGTGCAGCTGCTCGATCTCGGCGAGGAAGTCCACGAACAGGGGCTCCAGATCCCGTTGGCCCTCGGGCCGCATCTCGACGAGGACGCGGCGCTGGTCGGTGGGGTGCGGCACACGGCGCACATAGCCCTTGCGCTCCAGGCGGTCGACGAGACCGGTGACCGAGGCGGGGGCCAGGCCCGAGCGCTGGACCAGCTCCTTCGCGGTGAGCGGGCCCTCGCGCTGGAGCCAGTCGAGCGCCTTGGTCTCGGTCGCGTTCAGGCCGCGCTTGGCGGCGATCAGGCTGTGGAACATCACGGCGACGGTGCTCATCTCGCGCTCGGCGTCGATGAGTTCGGCGATCACCCGCTCGCGCCGCCCCTCCCGCCCCGGTGTCTCCTCCGGCTCGCTGCCCATGGGCACAGGCTAGCAGCCATATTTCGTTCGCCTGAACGAAAGAGTTGCCCCTGTGCCGACTCCGTGCAACTCTTTCGTTAGTCCGAACGAAATAAATCTCGGCAGCAACCGGCAGAAACGGAGACCTCCATGTCCACCGCTCCCCCGCCCGCCCCGGGCTCCGCCCCGCCCGGCGCCCACCCGCTGCGCTGGGCCGCCGCCGTCGTACTGATGGTCGCCGCGCTGATGGACATGGTGGATGTGACGATCGTCAACGTCGCCCTGCCCTCCATCGGACGCGATCTGGCCGCCCCCGAGAGCGCCCTCCAGTGGCTGATGTCGGCGTACATGCTCGGATTCGCCGGGACGCTGATCGTCTCCGGACACCTGGGCGACCGCTACGGCCGCAAACCGCTCTTCCTCACCGGCACGGCACTGTTCGGCCTCGCCAGCCTGACCTGCGGCATCGCTCAGACCCCCGGGCAGCTCGTGGCCGCACGCGCCGTGCAGGGCGTGGCCGCCGCGCTCGTCATGCCGCAGGTGCTCGGCGCGTTCCGCACCCTCTTCCACGGCAGGGAGCGCGGCGCCGCGTTCGGCATGTACGGGGGCGTCGCCGGGTTCGCGTCCGCGATCGGGCTGCTGCTCGGCGGGGTGCTGACCGACGCCGACCTGTTCGGCTGGGGCTGGCGCAGCATCTTCCTGATCAATGTGCCCGTCGCCGCCGTCACCCTCGTCGCCGGAGTGCTGCTCGTGCCGTCCGTCGGCGAACGCTCCGCCCGGCGGCCCGATCTGCCCGGCAGCCTGCTGCTCGCCGGCGGGCTCGTCGCCGTCGTCCTGCCGCTGGTGCAGGGCGAGTCCTGGGGCTGGCCGGTGTGGGGCTGGCTGTGCATGGCCGCCGGTGTGCTCGCCGTACTCGGCCTCGCCGTGCTGGAACCGCGCCGCCGCTCCGCCCGGCAGGGACGCACCGCGCCGCTGCTGCCCGCCAGGGCCTTCCGCAACGGGGCCTTCAGCACGGGCCTCGTCGTCCAACTGCTGTTCGCCGTCGGTATGCAGGGCTTCTTCCTCGTCCTCACCCTGTGGCTCCAGGCCGGGCAGGGCTACACCCCGCTCCAGGCCGGGGTGGTGACCGTGGCCTTCGCGGTCGGCGGGTTCCTCACCGCGCCGGTCGCCGGGGCCCTGGCCGTGCGCTTCGGGCGGCTCGTCCTGGTGGCGGGCGCGGCCCTGATGGCCGTCGGCTACGGGCTGGTGTGGCTCGCCGTGGACGGCTCAGCCGCCGTGCACACCGGGGCCTGGCCGCTGGTGCCCGGGCTGCTGCTGGCCGGCGCCGGGCTGGGCTTCCTGGTGGTGCCGCTCGTGGACGTCGTGCTGTCCGCCGTGCCCGCCGGGATCGCGGGCGCCGCCTCCGGGATCTTCACCACCGGGCAGCAGTTCGGCGGGGCCGTGGGGGTCGCCGCCATCGGCGCCGCCTTCTTCGACCGCACCCGGGACGGCCTCACCGACGCCTTCCTGCACGCCGCGCCCTGGGCGCTCGCCGCGGCCGTCGCCTGCGCGCTGCTGTGTCTGTGGCTGCCGCGGACGGCGGTGACGGAGGAGGAGCGGGAAGCGGTCGCCGGGGGAGCCGCCGAGGAGACAGCCGGTGAGGCCGCCGGGGGAGCCTCCGCGGAGGCCGCCGGGAAGGCGGACACCGGTGCGGTGGTCACCGGGCCGGTGGGGTGACGAGCCGGGCGGGCGGTGCGCCGGGGCGGGCCCGGGCCGGTGAGCGGCCTGCCGCCGGGTGCCGTGGGGACGCCGTCCGCCGGTCGCGGCGCGGTTCGGCCGGGGTGGGCGGCGCGCGGTTGAGCCGGTACCGGCGGTGGGGTTCGGCCGGGGGCGGGGACGCGGTTCGACCAGTAGCGGGGCAGCTCGACCAGGGGGACGCCGTTCGACCGGTACTGGCGGTGCGGCGCGACCAGGGGCGGGGACGCGGTTCGACCGGTGTGGCGGTGCGGCCCGGCCGACAGCGGTGCTGCTCAACCAGGGGCGGCCACGCGGCTCGACCGACAGGTCCGGTTCAGCCGGTGGTGGCGGCGGAGGCGGTGGTGCGTTCCGTGAGCAGGGTGTGGAGCTTCGTCACTCCGGCGTGGGTCCCGTCGTCCGCCGGGACGTAGACGCCCAGCCGGGCGCCCTCGGCCGGGTTGAGCCACAGGCCCTGGAAGGTGAAGTGGAGGCGGCCCACGTGCGGGTTGTCGAAGCTCTTGCGGTGGTCGACGGCGCGCGCCACCTCGTGCCGCTCCCACAGCTCGCGGAACTCGGGCGATTCGCGCTGCATCCGGCACAGCAGCGCCTTCCACGCGGGCTCGGCCAGATGCTCGGCCATCCGGGCCCGGAACCGGGCCGTCATCTGCCGGACCGTCTCCTGCCGGTCCGGCATCGCCGCCTGCCAGCCGGGGTGGGTGAACGACAGCCACATGCAGTTGCGGTCGCACGGTGCCACGGCGTCCAGGTCGGTCAGCAGGCCGCCGTAGACGGTGTTGTAGGCGAGGATGTCGTACCGCGCGTTCTGCACGAGCGCCGGGAACGGTTCGAGCTGGCGCAGCATCTGCCGGACGCCGCAGGGCAGCGTGTCCACCGCGTCCGTCGGCATCGGATCGGGCGTCCCGGCCAGCGCGAACAGATGGGCGCGCTCGCTGGAGTCCAGCAGCAGGGCGCGTGCCAGGAGTCCAGCACCTGCGCCGAGACCGTGATGTCCCGGGCCTGCTCGATCCACGTGTACCAGGTGACGCCCACCGCGGAGAGGTGCGCGACCTCCTCGCGGCGCAGCCCCGGCGTACGGCGGCGCCGGCCGCGCGGCAGGCCCACCTGCTCCGGGGAGACCCGCTCGCGGCGGCTGCGCAGGAACGCCGCCAGCGCCCGGCGGCGGGCCCCGTGCGCCCCGTCCGCCCCGTCCGCCGGCTCCTCGGCCGGGCCGGGAGTCCGCCGCACGGGGAGCGCGGCCCCGGGCTCCCCGCCCGCGCGGGGTCGCGCCGCCGGGTGCCCGTGCCCGCCGGACCGTGGTGTCGCCGTCGCCGTGCTCCGGCCTGCGCCCTCGCTCATGCTCCCCAGGATGCAGCCTCCGGCGGGACCGTTGCCAGGTAGTGCGGGTACCAGGACAACGACCGTCTGGTACCAGGCTCACGGGGCGCCCAGGCTCGACCCGTGACCAAGAACTCCTCCCTCATCCCCGGTGACGCCCCCGGTGGCGCCGCCGGCAGCGCGCCCGGCAGCACACCGGGCAGCGTCGGCGGTACCCCCCTCGGCGGCGACGCGACGCCCGGCCCGGCGGCGACCCCGCCGGAGGGCGGCGGGCCCGGCGCCGCGCAGGACACCCTGCGGCCCCTCGGGCTGGGCACGCTGCTGCTCGGCGCCGCGCTGCCCGTCATCGACTTCTTCATCGTCAACGTCGCCTTCCCCAGCATCGAAGCCGATCTGCACGCCTCCTCCGCCGCCCTGGAGATGGTCGTCGCCGGCTACGCCGTCGCCTACGCCGCGCTGCTGGTCCTCGGCGGCCGGCTCGGCGACAGCCACGGCCGCAAGCGGCTCTTCCTGTGGGGCGCTGCCGCCTTCGGCGTCACCTCGCTCGCCTGCGGGCTCGCGCCCGGCGTGTGGTGGCTGATCGCCGCACGCCTCGCCCAGGGCGCCGCCTCCGCGCTGCTGTTCCCGCAGATCCTCGCAAGCATCCAGGCCACCACCGAGGGCGCCCGACGCGCCCGCGCCGTCGGGCTGTTCGGCTCCGTCAGCGGGCTGTCCATCGTGCTCGGGCAGATCCTCGGCGGGGTGCTGGTCGCCGCCGACCTGGGCGGCACCGGCTGGCGGGCGATCTTCCTCGTGAACGTGCCCGTCGTCGCGCTCACCCTGCTGCTCGGGGCCCGCCACGTCCCCGACAGCCGCTCCGCGCACCCCGCCAAGGGCGACCTGGCGGGCACCGTGCTGCTCGCCCTCACCCTCTCGGCGCTGCTGCTGCCGCTCACCGAGGGGCGCGCCGCCGGGTGGCCGCTGTGGTCCGTCCTGCTGCTGGTGGCCGCGCCCTTCCTGGGCTGGGCCTGCTACGCCGTCGAACAGCGCGTCGAGCGCTCCGGCGGGACGCCGCTGCTGCCGCCCTCGCTGCTGCGCCAACCCGGCGTACGGCGCGGCGCCCTGGCCGGGCTGCCGATCTTCCTCGGGTTCAGCAGCTGGATGTTCGAGATCGCCTTTGTCCTCCAACAGGGGCTGCGCTTCGGCGCATTGACGGCCGGGCTCACCCTGGTACCGATGGGCGTCGCCCAGTTCGCCTCGTCCGTCGCCGCGTCCCGGCTGACCGAACGGCTCGGCACCGGGCGGGTGCTGACGCTCAGCGCGCTCGTCCAGGCGGCCGGGCTGCTCGCCGTCATCGCGCTCGTGCACACGCGGCCGGCCGGGCTGCCGCCGCTCGTGCTGGCGCCCGCGCTGCTGCTGTGCGGGGCCGGGCAGGGTCTCCAGGTGCCCACCTATCTGCGCATCGTGCTGTCCGCCGTCCCCACCGCGCGGGCCGGCGCCGGCACCGGGCTCGCCGCGACGATCCAGCAGTCCTGCCTCGCCCTCGGTGTGGCCACGCTCGGCTCCCTCTTCCTCGCGCTCGTCCCGCACCTGGGCATGTCCGGCGCCCTGGCCGTCGCCCTGCTGGTGCAGATCGCCGGGCTCGTCGCGCTGGCCGCACACGCCCTGTTCGGGGCGCGGCGGACCGGAGGCGACGCCGGCGGACGGCGCACGCCGTGAGCCGACGGCCGACGCCCGCCCCCCGGCGGCCCTGCCCTCACCCCGCCCCAACTCGCCTCGGCAGGGCGTAGCTTGGATGCATGTCTTCCATACTCGTGATCGGTTATGACGCGCGCACTGTTCCCGGCCTCGACGCCGAGGCGATCCACTCCGGGGTCGAAGCGGAGCTGGAGCGCCTCCGCGAGCAGGGGGTTCACGCCTCCCTGGCGCTCGTCGTCGCCGACGGGTCGGCCGAGGGCGTCATGCGGGACGCGCTGTCGCAGCGGGACTGGGATGTCGTGGTCGTCGGTGCCGGGATCCGGAGGCCGGACGAACTGGTCGGGCTGTTCGAGGAAGTGGTGGAGTGCGTAAGGCGGTTCGCGCCCGGGGCAAAGGTCGCGTTCAACACCCACCCCGGGGACACGGCCGAGGCGGCCCTCCGCCACCTGTGAGCACCTCCGCACCGGTGCCGCGTCCCTTTCACCGCCGCGCGCCGGTGCTGCGTTCCTTCGACGGCCCTTCGACGTTCCTTCGACGTTCCCCCGACGTGCCGTCAACCCGTCGGCGGGAACGGGTGGTCGAGCCGGTCGGGCGCAGGAACGCCCGCTCCCGTCGCGGTCGGGTCACAATGCAACCCACCGCGGGCCACGGTCCGAGGGGGTTCCGTCTCATGGGCACTGAGGTCGAGGGGGACATGTGCGGCTACGCATCGGAGACGACGGCACGGCCACCACAGGCACGGCCGACGACGGTGGTGACCTCACCGGGCTGTTCGCGGACTGGCTGGCCGAGGACCGGTCGGTGGGCCGGTATGTCACGCTCACTCGCGAACGTCCGGGACCGGCCGACGGCGGGATGTCCGGCGGGCTGCTGGAGTGGATCAGCCTGGGCCTGAGCGCCGGCTTCTCCACTGCCGGGTTGATCTACTCCCATCTGAACTTCCGCGCCTCCCTTCCACCGCGCCGGCGGCCGGGCGCGCGGCTGGTGATCGAGCACAACGGTCTGCGGATGGTGATCGAGGAGGGCAGCCCGGAGGACGCGGCCCGCCTCGCCCGGCTCCTGAGCGACACCGAGGACAGCGGGAGCGACACACCGCCTCGCCGCTCGGGCCCGGACGGCGAGGACGGCGAGGACGGCGCCCGGCCGTCCGCCGGGGACGACGGGGCGGCGAGCGGTGCTTCCTGACCCGCACAGGAGCCGTGCGGTGCTGGTCGGGATCGGCGACTACACGCACGCCGGGCTGGCCGCCATGCCGGCGGCGGCGACGGGCGCGGCCCACACGGCCCGGCTGCTCCGCGAACCCGCGATCTGGGGACTCCCGCGCGAACACGTCACCGTCCTCGCCTCCGACAGCACACAGGAGCAGATCCTGACGGCTGCCAGGGACGCCGCCCTGGCCACGGAGGACACGCTGGTGGTGTACTTCGCCGGGCACGGACTACGGGACCGGGCCGAGCGCCTTCACCTGGCGCTGGCCGACGCCGATCCCGACTATCCGCAGATCGGCACCCTGCCCTACCGCCTGCTCCGCGACCTGATCAGGCAGGCCGGCCACCGGGCCAAGCACAGGGTCACCATCCTGGACTGCTGTTACAGCGGGATCGCCGGTGGCATGTCCCCCGGGGCCCCGACCCGGGACGACCTGGCCACCGCGCTCGACGAAGACTCCGAGGGGCAGGCCGGTGCACACGGCGGAGCGGCTCACGGGTGGGACGAGAGCGGCTACGGTGACTGCGTCCTGACGTCGGCACCACCGCACAGCCGCTCGTTCGTGCGGCCCGGCGCCGCGTTCCCCGAGTTCACGGGGGAACTGATCGCCACGCTGGAGGCGGGCATCAGCGGAGCCGGACCCGAGATCAGTCTGGAGCACATCTGGCTCCGGGTACGCGGCCGTATGCGCGGTCGCGACAGCCCCGAACCACAGCTGTTCGCGCAGAACGACGTCACGCGCCACATCCACTTCCGCAACCGCTCACCCCACGAACACGGGGAGCAGGAAGCCGCACCTGATCCGGAACCCGGGCCCTCGGCCGCCCACGTCGCGGCTCGGGATGCCGCCGAGCACGCCGCCCGCACCGTCCCGGACCGCTTCACCAAGTCGGATCTGCTGGCCAGGATCGCCTCCGCGACGGTCGCGGTCGACCCCGGCAAGGCGCGGCAGTTGGTCGACGAGGTCGTGCAGGCCGCCCACGCCCTCACCGACCCCTCCCAGAGAGCTCGCCTTCTCACCGGTGCGGCCACCTGCCTGGCCGCACTGGATCCGCCGCGGGCGCGGAGTCTCGACGAAGAGGGCGAGAAGGCCGTGCTGGGGACGGCGGACCCCGATGCGAGGGCTGCCGGGCTGATCGACCTGGCGTACGCGGTGGTCGACGCGGACCGCGACCGGGCGACCTGGCTCCTGGAGAAGGCGGAGGAGGCGTTGCACGGTCTCCCGGATACGCGGCACAAGGCCGCGAGGTTCTGGAGGCTGTCGGTCGTCGTCGGCGAGGTCGAGCCGGCGTGGCGTCAGCGTCTGCGGGAACACTCCGCACACCTCTACCGGGTCGTCCACGAAAGGGAGCGGTTCGAGGAGGACGCGCGCCGTTCACCGGAAGGCACACATCGGGCCCGGGAGGTCAGAGCCGCCACCGGCCCGGAGTGGGGGCGGCGGGTGGTGGAACTGTCCGCCACAGCAAAGGACATGGCCCTTGACCGCCACTACCACCAGGCGTTGGAGCTGCTGGAAGAGGCGGAGCAGGCACTTCCTGGTATCGCCCTGGACGAGAAGGCGGAGGCTCTCAGCGCACTCACCGGAGCGCTGCCCTTCATCACGGCGGCGGCCGCGACCCTCCCCGACCGTGTCGTCGATCTCGCGGGGAGGCTGCGCAGCGTCGTCTGGGGCTGCGCCGACCAGGCGCTGGGCGACCGGTTGATCGGCGTCGCGCGGACGCAGGCCGGCGCCGCGTACCAGTTGGCGGAGAGGGATCCCCGTCGGGCCGTGGGCCTCCTCCGCGTGGCCCAGGCCGTCAAGCCGCAGCTCGACGTCCCGCAGCAGCGCCGCTTGGACCGCTCCATCGCGCGCGACATCGCCCACGTCGGGAAGTACCTTGCTCCGGTGGACGCCGAGCAGGCGGCGGAGCTGGCCCACGAGGCGATATCCATCGCCCGAACGCCGGAGGGCGACCTGTCCCTGGAACTGGCGTCGGCGCTGAGCGTGCTGGCCCTGGCCGGCACACACCTCGCCGTCGCCTCCCCGGGCCGGGCGGACGAACTCTTCGCCGAGGCCGAGGCCGTGGCTCACCACCTCCCGGAGCAGCGGCGGGTGTTCGCGCTCCGAGACGTCGCGCGCGCACTGACCGCTGCGGGAGAGGCCGTTGCGGCAGAGGACCCCGCCCGGGTCGACAGATACGTCCCCGGGCTCGAACACCTGCTGAGGAGCATTCCGGAGGAGGAGCGGAGCTTTCCCCGGACAGCCATGGCGCACGCCCTGGTCGTCGCCGGGAAAGCGCTGATCGGGAGCGACCCCGACCGGGCGCGCGGCTACGCCCGCGAAGCCGAGCGCCTCGTATGCCGGATCCCGGCCGGGGACGAGCTGCGTGACCACGGGCTGTTCTACGTGGGGAGCCTCCAGCCCGCACTCGTCCGACACAGTCCGGGCTGGGCCGACCGCGCCAGACGGACAGCCGAGAGCATCACGGACGAGCAGCTGAAGTCGGTCGCGCTACGCGATGTGGTCATGGCCCTGGCCCCCGCGGACACCGAGTACGCCGAACACCTCGCCCAGCGCGTCACCGACGCCGGTGACAGGGCCGGTGCACTGGCCGCGATAGCCGAGGCACGCCGGTAGCCCGGACAGCGGCCTCCGGACTCCGTAGGGTGCAACGCATGATGATGCTGGCGGAGTTGCTGCTGGAGTTGCTGCCCAGTCGGGTGCGGAGTCTCCGGCGCTTCGTGTGGGCCGCGGTGCTGCTCGCCGCGGTGGCGGCGATCGCCGCCTACGCGGCCGCGCGCACCTGGGGGGCCGGGTACGGCGACCGTGCGCTGTGGGCGGGGGTCGCCGGCGGGGTCGTGCTGCTCGGGTACGGGGTGGCGTTCCCGTTCGTGCGGGAGCGGTGGCAGCGCCAGGGGTGAGGCCGGCGGATGCCGGACGGCGGACGGCGGGGTCGCCCGTCGCCGTGGCGGTCCTCCGTGGAGCGGCGCCGGGCCGGCGCGCCGCACGGAGGCATACCGCCCCGGCCGGCTCCTCGCTCCCGAGCGCGCCGGGGCGACCCCGGCCCGGGGTCCTCGCTCCCGCCCCTCCCGACTCGCTCCCGAGCGCGCCGGAGCCGACCGGGAGCGCCGCTATTCGAGGAGGGTCCGGCTCCGTCGGTGCCGGGCTGCGATCGCCAGGGCCGGGAGGGGGGCGATCAGCAGGAGGAGGACGACCAGGTCCGGCAGCGACTGGATGAACCCCTCCGGCCGGGCGACGATCGCGCGGGTGCGGATGGCCGCGAACGCCGCGACGGGAAGCAGCCAGCGGTGGTCGCCGGTGGCGGCCGTCGCCACCCAGGCGGCGAGCAGCGCGGCGACCTCGACGACGAACAGACCGCGCTGGAAGACCGGGCTGATGGCGGTGGTGTGCAGGGCCCCGGCCACGAACAGGGCGAGCACGACGGGGAGCAGCCAGCGGTACGAGTGGCGCCGCAGCCGCCCCCGCCCGCGGACCGCGAGCACGGCGCAGGCGGCGCACAGCGTCCCCGACAGCGCCGGATCGCGGGCCGTCAGCGGGGCGCCCAGCCCGTAGTAGCCCAGGCCGGCCATCCCCTCGTCGCCGAAGAGCGTCGTGCTGGTGTACGTGGCACCGGCCCAGACCATCGCCGCGGCGGCGGGCAGCGCGATCCACGGCCTGCCGCGCAGCAGGGCCGTCAGGCAGATCAGCGGGAGCAGCCCGTAGGGCAGGAGCCGCGTGCGGGTGTTCGCACCCTCCGCCCACGGGAACCAGCCGGAGAAGCGGAAGGCGATCGCCTCCCGGCCGGGGTCGATGTGCAGGGCCCAGTGCCAGACGTCCTGGAGATACGGCATCAGCGCCAGCGCGGCCAGGACGAGGGCGGTCAGCTGGATGCCGTCCAGCCACCACGGCCGGGAGGTGTCGTCGACGACGGCGCGGGCGCGGGCCTGCACCCCGGCGCGTACCAGGGCGGCGATCTCCCGGGGCGGGGGCCAGGAGCGGCCGGGGTACGCCTCGGCCAGGCAGGCCAGCAGTTCGTCGCCGTGCCGGGAGCGGTAGGGCTCGGGGTAGGCCGCGAGCAGCAGACGGTTCATGCGGGGGCCGCCCCGGCGTTCCGCGCGGGGCCGATGACGACGGCCGCCGCCTGCTGCATGCGCTGCGCCTCCCGGTGGAGGGCCGCGCCGCCGTCCTCGGTGAGCCGGTAGTAGCGCCGCGCCCGCCCGGCCACGATCTCCTCGTGTCCGGCGGCCACCAGCCCGGCCCGCTCCAGCCGCTCCAGCGCGCCGTAGAGCGTGCCGACGGCGATCCGCAGCCGCCCTTCGGTGGCCTGTTCGGCGGCCTTGATGATGCCGTAGCCGTGCAGCGGTCCGTCCAGGAGCGCGGCGAGGATGAAGTACTGCGGCTCCGTCAGGGACGGATTCTTTCGCGTCATGGAGCGAGCATATATCGGCGTGCGATATATGCCTACCGCTCCGGCCGCCGTCGGCCGCGCCCGCGAGCGGACCCGCGGGCGCGGACCCGCGTCAGGCCCGGTGGTACTGGATGGGCGTGCGCGGTGCGGCGGACAGGGCCTGGGCCGCCTCGTTGGCCCAGTACGGGCGGCGCAGGAGTTCCCGGCCGAGGAGGACGGCGTCGGCCCGGCCGGAGGCGACGATCTCCTCGGCCTGCTGCGGCTCGGTGATGAGGCCGACGGCGCCGACGGGCATGCCCGTCTCGCTGCGCACCCGCTCGGCGAACGGCACCTGGTAGTTCGGCCCGGCCTCGATACGGGCGTCGGGCGCGTTGCCGCCGGTGGAGGTGTCGAGCAGGTCGACGCCGCGGGCGTGCAGCTCCTTGGCGAACCGGACGGTGTCGTCGCCGGTCCAGCCCTCCCGCTCGTCCTCGGGGTTCTCCGAGAGCCAGTCGGTGGCGGAGATACGGAAGAACAGGGGGAGTTCCTCGGGCCAGACGGCGCGGACCGCGTCGACGACCTCCAGGGCGAAGCGGGTGCGGCCCTCGTGGTCGCCGCCGTACTCGTCGGTGCGGCGGTTGGTGAACGGCGAGAGGAACTCGTTGATCAGGTAGCCGTGCGCGCCGTGCACCTCGACGACGCGGAAGCCGGCCTCGTGGGCGCGGCGCGCCGTTTCGGCGAACTGGCCGACGAGGGTGCGGATCTCGTCCTTGGTCAGCTCCTGCGGCGCCGCGTGCGCGGCGTCGAAGGCGAGCGGGCTCGGGCCGACCGGCTGCCAGCCGTGGCCCTCACCCGGCGCGATGGGGGCGCCGCGGTCCACCCACGTGCGCTCCGTCGACGCCTTGCGCCCGGCGTGGGCGATCTGGATGCCGGGAACGGTGCCCTGCTCGGTCAGGAAGCGGTTGATGCGCGCGAACGCCTCCTGCTGGCGGTCGTTCCACAGGCCCAGGTCCCACGGGCTGATGCGGCCGTCGGGGCGTACGGCGGTCGCCTCGGTCAGGACGAGCCCGGTGCCGCCGGCGGCGCGGGAGCCGAGGTGGGTGAGGTGCCAGTCGGTGGGGACGCCCTGGTCGGGCCCGTCGGGCGCGGCGGAGTACTGGCACATCGGGGCCATCCAGACCCGGTTGGGCACGGTCACCGACCGCAGGGCGAGGGGCTCGAACAGTGCGCTCACGGCGCTCTCCAATCCGTGGGGGTGCGGGCCGGGTCGCGGCTCCGCCGTCCGTCGTCCGTGCCGGCCGGGGCGCGGGGCCGCCCGTGCGGGGGCTCACGACGGGCCGGGCAGGAAGTCCGGCCATTACGGTAACCGTCGTACTACGAAGGCTGTCAAATTTCGATGACTGCCGTAGTATGGCTGCGTGCCGACGACGACCACTGTCCGTGAACTCCCGCATCCCGCACGGGCGGAGATCCGCCTGGAGACGGTGCTGCACGCCCTCGCCGACCCCATGCGGCTGCGCATCGTGCACACCCTGAGCGCCTACGGCGAGCTGGACGCCCCGGAGGGCGGGGACGGAGCGCTCGCCGGCGCCACCTGCTCCCAGGTGCCGCTCCCGGTCTCCCCGTCGACCGCCACCCACCACTTCCGGGTGCTGCGCGAGGCCGGCGTGATCAACCAGTGCTACCGCGGCACCGCCAAGCGCAACTGCCTGCGCCGGGCCGACCTGGACGCCCTCTTCCCCGGCCTTCTCGACGCCGTGCTGACGGCCGTCGAACGGCGCCCCGCCGACGAGGAGCGCACGGAACGCTCCGGCTGAACCGGGGCTCCGGCGGGGCGGAACCCGGGTGCACGGGCCCGTCCTGGCTGTGATGCTGGGCGGATGGATCCCCGCACCCGCTCGCTGCTCGCCCACGCCGATCATCCCGTCGCCGCACCGCTGGGCGACGACTCCGTCGAACGACTGCTGCGGCACGCCCTGCCGGCCACGGGCGGGCGCGTGCTCGACCTGGGCTGCGGCCAAGGGACCTGGCTGCTGCGGGCGTTGGAGCTGGTGCCGGGGCTCGTCGCCGAGGGCGTCGACGTGTCCGAGGAGGCGCTGGAGCGGGCCCGGGCCGCCGCCGAGGCGGCCGGGACGGCACACCGGCTGACACTGCGCCGCGGCGCCGCGGACACCGAGGCCGCCGCGCTCGCCGACGCCGGGGACGGGCCGGGCTACGACACGGTGCTGTGCGTGGCGGCCTCGCACGCGTTCGGCGGACTGCTGCCCGTGCTCGACGCGTGCCGCCGCGTCCTGGCGCCGGGCGGCACGGTGCTGGTGGGCGACGCCTACTGGGAGCGTGAACCGAGCGCGGCCGCACGGGAGTTGCTCGGCGCGTACGAGGATCTGGCCGGCACCGTCGAGCGGATCACCGGGCAGGGCTGGGCCCCGGTCCACGCCCATCTGAGCACCCGGCACGAACTGGACGACTACGAGTGGTGCTGGACGGGCTCCCTCACCCGCTGGGCCCTGGACCACCCCGCGCACCCCGACAGCCCCGAGGCGCTGCGTGCCGCGGCCGCACACCGGGAGGGCTGGCTGCGCGAGTACCGGGACAGCTTCGGCTTCGCCTGCTTCGTGCTGCGCCGCACGGCGGAGTGAGTCGGGCACGGCGGACACCGCGGCTGCGACGGGCACGGTCAGTGCGGTGAACGGGCCCGGACAGACGGAGGGCCCGGCCCCGGGATCCGGGACCGGGCCCTCCGCGGGCTCGGAACTGCTGCTCGGGCCGCTCAGCAGCCGATGAGGCGGCTCGCGAGGTACCCCTCGATCTGGTCGAGGGAGACGCGCTCCTGCTTCATCGTGTCGCGCTCACGCACGGTCACCGCGTTGTCGTCGAGGGTGTCGAAGTCGACGGTGACGCAGTACGGCGTGCCGATCTCGTCCTGGCGGCGGTAGCGGCGGCCGATGGCGCCCGCGTCGTCGAACTCGATGTTCCAGTGCCGGCGCAGCGTCTCGGCGAGGCCGCGGGCCTTGGGCGAGAGCCGCTCGTTGCGGGACAGCGGCAGCACGGCGACCTTGACCGGGGACAGCCGCGGGTCGAGCCGCATGACGACCCGCTTCTCCATCTTGCCCTTGGCGTTGGGCGCCTCGTCCTCGATGTAGGCGTCGAGCATGAAGGCGAGCATCGCGCGGTTCACACCGGCCGCCGGCTCGATGACGTAGGGCACCCAGCGCTCCCCGGCCTCCTGGTCGAAGTAGGAGAGGTCCTGGCCGGACGCCTTGGAGTGCGCGGTGAGGTCGAAGTCGGTGCGGTTGGCGACGCCCTCCAGCTCGGAGAACTCGGTGCCGCCGAAGTTGAAGCGGTACTCGATGTCGGCGGTGCGCTTCGAGTAGTGGGAGAGCTTCTCCTTCGGGTGCTCGTACCAGCGGATGTTCTCCTCGCGGATACCGAGGTCCCGGTACCAGGCCCAGCGCTGGTCCATCCAGTACTGGTGCCACTCCTCGTCCTCGCCCGGCTTGACGAAGAACTCCATCTCCATCTGCTCGAACTCACGGGTACGGAAGATGAAGTTGCCCGGCGTGATCTCGTTGCGGAAGGACTTGCCCGTCTGCGCGATGCCGAACGGGGGCTTCTTGCGCGCGGTCTGCTGGACGGCGGCGAAGTTGGTGAAGATGCCCTGGGCCGTCTCGGGACGCAGGTAGGCGACGGAGCCGGAGTCCTGGGTCGGGCCGAGGTGGGTGGCCAGCAGCCCGGAGAACTGCTTGGGCTCGGTGAACGCGCCCTTGTTGCCGCAGTGCGGGCAGTTGATGTCGGCCAGGCCGCCCTCGGGCTCGCGGCCGTGCTTGGCCTCGTACGCCTCGACCAGGTGGTCGGCGCGGAACCGCTTGTGGCACGAGGTGCACTCGGTGAGCGGATCGGTGAAGGTGGAGACATGGCCGGATGCCTCCCAGACCTCGGGGGCCAGGATCACCGACGAGTCGATCCCGACCACGTCGTCGCGCGAGGTGACCATGGAGCGCCACCACTGACGCTTGATGTTCTCCTTGAGCTCCACGCCCAGCGGACCGTAGTCCCAGGCGGCCCGCTGACCGCCGTAGATCTCGCTGCACGGATAGACGAAGCCACGGCGCTTGCTCAGGCTGACGATGGTGTCGATCTTGTCGGCGGCCACGGTGCTCTCTTCATTAACGACGACGGAATACCCCAGATTACTTGGGGTCCAGGGCCCTGGAGCAAATTGGTTCGGGCCCCGCACAGAGACTATCGGCCGGGGGTCGGCGGGCCGTCCCCGGAGCGCGTCCGGAGTGGGCCGGATGCCCCAACTCCCTTACGGAGAGCGACGATCACACTGCGCAATGCTTTAGTTGACAATCGTTTCCATCTACGGTGAAAATGAGTGTCATGAACAACGGTCTCCGCCCACGCCGGCTCATACGCACCAGCGCCGCCCTCACCGCACTCGGGCTCGGCGCCCTCTCCCTCGCCGCCTGCGGCAACGACTCCGGGGCGGAGGGCGGAAAGGTTTCCGTGTCCGCCTCCTTCTATCCCCTGGCCTACCTCGCCGAGCAGATCGGCGGGGAGCACGTGGAGGTGCAGAACCTGACCAAGCCGGGCGTCGAGCCGCACGACCTGGAGCTGAGCCCCAAGCAGACCGGGCAGCTGGGCGAGTCCGACCTGGTGGTCTACCTCAAGGGACTCCAGCCGGCCGTCGACGAGGCCGTCGACCAGTCCGGCGTCGAACACGTCGCGGAGGCCACCTCCTACACCTCGCTGGAGGAGCACGGCAACGACGTGCACGGCGAGGAGCACGGCGGCCACGAGCACGAGCACGGGGACGAGGGCCACGAGCACGGGGACGAGGGTCACGACCACGACCACGGCCATGAAGGCCACGATCACGGCGACATGGGCGGAAAGGATCCGCACGTTTGGCTGGATCCCGTGCGGTACGCACAGATCGCCAAGGGCGTCGGCAAGGAACTGGCGAAGACCGACCCCGACCACAGGGCCGACTACGAGAAGAACACCGCCAAGCTCGTCTCGCGACTGACCTCGCTGGACAAGGAGTTCAAGAAGGGCCTGGCGAAGAAGGAGTCGGACACCTTCATCACCACACACGCGGCGTTCGGCTACCTCGCGGAGCGCTACGGCCTGCACGAGGAGGCGGTCGCCGGCCTCAACCCCGAGTCCGAGCCCAGCGCGGCGCGGATGAAGGATCTGCACCGGATCGCGAAGCAGGACGACGTCGACACCGTCTTCTTCGAGGACAACGCGAGCGACAAGACGGCCAAGACGCTCGCGAAGGACCTCCGGCTGAAGACCGGCGTGCTCAGCCCGCTGGAGACGGTGAAGGACCCCAAGACGCAGGACTACTTCTCGGTGATGCACCAGAACCTGACGGCCCTCAAGAACGCCCTCGGCGCGTGAGACCGGGAAGAGCAGTGCCCCCGCGTGGCGCGGTGACGACGAGAAGCCCGGTGAGCACCGGGAGCGACGAGGCGGCCGCGGCGCGAGCGGCCGGATGAGGAAGGCGGAGACCCCCATGGGCGCACAGACCGACGGCCCCGGCCCCGACGGCGGCCTCCCGCACGGCGACGGTACGGCAGCGGCCCCCGTCACGCTGCGCGGGGCGACGGCGGCGCTCGGTGGCCGGCCGGTACTGCGCGGTATCGATCTGACCGTGGA
This sequence comes from Streptomyces cacaoi, assembly GCF_006539165.1. Lineage (GTDB taxonomy): Bacteria > Actinomycetota > Actinomycetes > Streptomycetales > Streptomycetaceae > Streptomyces > Streptomyces cacaoi. The sequence goes on from NZ_BJMM01000018.1 coordinate 92,233, forward strand.
GCGCGGTGAGACGGTGGCGCTGCTGGGCGCCAACGGCTCCGGCAAGTCGACGACGATCCGCGCCGTGCTCGGCCAGGTACCGCTGACCGGCGGCTCCCTGGAGCTGTTCGGCACCCCGCTGGCCCGGTTCCGCGACTGGCGGCGCATCGGCTACGTGCCGCAGCGCTCGACCGCCGCCGCGGGGGTGCCGGCGACGGTGCGCGAGGTGGTCTCCGCCGGCCGGCTGGCCCGGCGCCGGTTCCGTCCGCTCGGCAGCGCCGACAAGACCGCCGTGCGCGAGGCCTTGGAGCTGGTCGGCATGGCGGACCGCGCCCGCGACCCGGTCGAGGCGCTCTCCGGCGGGCAGCACCAGCGGGTGCTCATCGCCCGGGCGCTGGCCGCAGCGCCCGAACTGCTGATCATGGACGAGCCGTTGGCGGGGGTGGACGTGGCCAGCCAGGAGGTGCTGGCGCAGACGCTGCGCGACCAGGTGGCGCAGGGCACCTCGGTGCTGCTGGTGCTGCACGAACTCGGGCCGCTCGCCCCGCTGATCGACCGGGCGGTGGTGCTCAGGGACGGCCTGGTGGAGCGCGTGGAGAACCCGGACCGGCTGCACGACCTGGCCTGCCATCCGCACGGCAGCGTCCCGGTGGAACACACGGGTCCGACGATCGAGCAGGGACTCTCGGTCGGCGGCACGGAGACGAAGGCACGCATATGACCGAGATGCTGGAATTCGCGTTCATGCAGCGGGCGTTGCTCGCCGCGCTGCTGGTGGGCATCGCCGCGCCCGCCGTGGGCATCTACCTCGTCCAGCGCCGTCAGGCGATCATGGGCGACGGCATCGGCCATGTGGCGCTGACCGGCGTCGCGCTCGGCTTCCTGCTGAGCACCAACCCGGTGTGGATGGCCGTGCTCGTCTCCTCGGTGGGCGCGATCGCCATGGAGCTGATCCGCTGGTACGGCAAGGCGCGCGGCGACATCGCGCTGGCGATGCTGTTCTACGGCGGCATGGCCGGCGGCGTCATGCTCATCAACCTCTCGAACAACGGCTCCAACGCGAACCTCACCACCTACTTGTTCGGCTCCATCACGACCGTCTCGTCCTCGGACATCGTGGCGATCGTGGGACTGTCGGTGTTCGCGCTGGCCGTCTCGCTGGGGCTGCGGCGGCAGTTGTTCGCGGTCTGCCAGGACGAGGAGTTCGCACGGGTGACGGGGCTGCCGGTGCGGCTGCTGAACCTGCTGCTGGCCGTGACGGCGGCGGTCACCGTCACCGTCGCGATGCGGGTGGTGGGGCTGCTGCTGGTCAGCGCGCTGATGGTGATCCCGGTGGCCGCCGCGCAGCAGGCCACCCGGGGGTTCGCGGCCACGCTCGGGCTGTCGGTGCTCTTCGGTGTCGCCGTCACGCTTTCGGGTACGGCGACCTCGTACTACGTGGATGTGCCGCCCGGAGCCAGCATCGTCATCCTGGCCATCGCGCTGTTCATCGTCGTCACGGCGCTCGCCGCGCCGCTGGCCCGGCGCAGGGCGAGGGCTGTCGCGGCGCAGGGGGAAGACGGCACCCTGGGAGCCGACGAGGGGCGGGAGAGGGAGGGCCGGCCCACCAGGGTGTAATGACCGCTCCGGGGTTGCGCCTGGCACAATGGGGCGACGGAGACGCTTCAACTCCCCGGAGCCGACGAACGTAAGGAGCCAGAGCGTGACCACCGCAGGTCCCCCGGTACGCGGCCGGTCGACCCGGCAGCGCGCCGCCGTCTCGGCGGCTCTCGCCGAGGTCGAGGAGTTCCGCAGCGCACAGGAACTGCACGACATGCTCAAGCACCGGGGCGACTCGGTCGGGCTGACCACCGTCTACCGCACTCTTCAGTCCCTGGCGGACGCCGGGGAGGTCGACGTCCTGCGCACCGACGAGGGCGAGGCCGTCTACCGGCGCTGCCGCAGCGACGACCACCACCACCATCTGGTGTGCCGCAAGTGCGGCAAGGCCGTCGAGGTCGAGGGCCCCGCCGTCGAGAAGTGGGCGGCCTCGGTGGCCGCCGAGCACGGCTTCGTCGATGTCGGCCACACCGTCGAGATCTTCGGCACCTGCCAGGAGTGCGCCTCGGCCCGCTGACGCCCCGGGCCGCCCCGGTCCCCTGCCCCGTCGCCCGCGGTTCCCGCCGCGGCCGGCGGGGCTTTCGCACGGGTGGGCTCAGCCCCGCGCGGCGGCCTTGCGGGCCACCAGGGCCTCGACGCCGTCCAGTTGGAGCGCGAGGCCGATGTCGAAATCGAGGTCCTCGCCCGGCGGGGAGGACGACTCCGCGTACAGCTCGGGCCCGGCGGAGGCCAGCAGTTCCTCCAGCGCGGGGAACCGGCCGTTCGCGGTGAGGGACCGCAGCAGACGCCAGTAGCGCCGCTCCACGTCCTGCCAGGTGCCGCCGGCGCGTGTCGCCTCCTCGATGTCCGCGCCGAGCTGGAGCCGGCTGCGCACATAGCCGCTCAGGGTGACGAGCACGGCCAGCTTCTCCTGGGCGTCCAGGCCGCTGTCGCGCAGCAGCGCGAGGCCCTGTTCCATCCAGGCCACGTCGTTGGGTGACAGCGGCGGGGAGCTGATCGGGATACGGACGTACCAGGGGTGTGCGCACAGGGCGGCGTAGTAGGCGCGGGCCCAGCGTTCGAGCCCCGCGCGGCGCTCCTCGGCCGCGGGCGCGGGCGGCGGGGTGCCCACGGCGGCGTCCTGCATGAGGATCAGCAGGTCGTCCTTGCCGGAGATGTAGCGGTAGAGCGCCATGGTGGTCACGCCGACCTCGGAGGCGACGCGGCTCATGGAGACGGCGGGCAGCCCCTCCCGGTCGGCGACGTCGACCGCCGCCGCGACGATCCGGTGCACGTCCAGACCGCGTGCGGGCCCCCTGCCGGGCCGCTCCCGCAGGCCCCAGGCGGCCTCGATCCCCACCGAGAGGCCGGTTTCCGGCCGTTCCTCCGTCGCCATCCGGCCACCTTTCCTCTGCTGCCACCGCTGCCTGCCGCGTCCCACCGGGCCCTGCCGGGCCCCGGCCCGTCCCGCCGCGGGCCGCTCCCGCTTCCCCCGCCGTGCCCGCGCCGCGCCCCGGCCGCCACCGCACCGTCTCACGCCCCCGGCGGCCCGCTCCCCCGGCCCCCGGAAAGCGGACGGCTTCCCTTCGCCACGGGATCTGTGTATAGCATAGACAGTAACGTGTACGGTATACACAGATGTGCGTACGGCATACACGGAAAGGGGGGTGGGCGCGTCATGTCTCCACCTGGACAAGCGGATCGGGCCACCGGCTGGGCCATCGAGGCACACGGGCTGACCAAGGCGTACGGCGGCACCCGGGTGCTCCGCGGGATCGATCTGCGGGTACGGCGCGGCGCGGTCCTCGCCCTGCTCGGCCCGAACGGGGCGGGCAAGACGACGACCGTGCGGATCCTGACGACGCTCACGCGCCCGGACGGGGGGCGGGCGCGCGTCGCCGGCGGTGATGTGGTCCGCGACAGGGCGGCGGTGCGCGGCGCCATCAGCCTCACCGGGCAGTACGCGGCGCTCGACGAGGAGCAGACCGGCGAGGAGAACCTGCGGATGATGGCCCGGCTGCGCGGGCTGCCCGCGCGGGCCGCACGGCGGCGGGCACACGAGCTGCTGGAGCGGTTCGCGCTGACGGACGCCGCCGGGCGCCGGGTCGGCACCTACTCGGGCGGGATGCGGCGCCGGCTGGACATCGCCGCCGGACTCACCACGGATCCCGAGGTGGTCTTCCTGGACGAGCCCACGACCGGGCTCGATCCGCGCAGCCGCCGCACGATGTGGGAGACCGTCGGCGCGCTCGCCGGCGCGGGCACGACCGTCTTCCTCACCACCCAGTACCTGGAGGAGGCCGACCGGCTGGCGGACACGGTCGCGGTGCTGGACCGGGGCCGGATCATCGCCGAGGGCAGCCCGGCGGAGCTGAAGCGGAAGGTCGCCGTCGAGCGGCTGGATCTGACGCTGGCCTCCCGGGCGGCGTACGAGGCGGTGGACGTCCTGCTGGGCGCCCGCGCGGTGCACCGGGCGCCCGCTGAGCTGGTGCTCGGCATCCCCACGGACGGCAGCGCCGGCCATGCCCGTGCGCTGCTGGACGAGCTGGACCCGGCAGGCGAGCTGATCGCCCGCTTCGCGGTGCACGGAGCCACCCTCGACGACGTCTTCCTGGAGCTGACCCATGGGTGAGTACGCGGTGCTGACCGGCCGGGCGATCCGGCTGACCCGGCGGAGCCCGGACGCGCTGCTCATGGCGCTGGTGCTGCCGGTGCTGCTGATGCTCGTGTTCGTCTACTTCTTCGGCGGGGCGATCCAGGGCACGTCGGACGCCTATGTCACCTATGTCGCGCCGGGTGTGCTCATCCTGTGCGCGGGCTACGGCGCCTCGATGACGGCGACGACGGTCTGCGACGACATGACCGGCGGCATCATCGACCGCTTCCGCTCGATGAACACCCCCGGCACCGCCGTGCTGACCGGGCACGTGCTGGCCAGCGTGGTGCGCAACCTCGTCTCCACCGTGATCGTGCTGGCCGTCGCCCTCGCGATCGGGTTCCGGCCCGGCGCCGGAGCGGGCGGCTGGCTCGCCGCCGGCGGCATCCTGCTGCTGTATCTGTGCGCGCTCTCCTGGCTGGGCGCGGCGGCCGGGCTGCTGGCCAAGTCCCCCGAGGCGGCAGGCGGGTTCACCTTCTTCGTGCTCTTCCTGCCCTACCCCAGCAGCGCGTTCGTCCCCGTGGAGACGATGCCGGACTGGCTGCACGGCTTCGCACGGAACCAGCCCGTCACCCCGGTGATCGAGTCCGTCCGCGCACTGCTGCTCGACCGGCCGTACGGCGACGCCCCCTGGACGGCCCTGCTGTGGTGCCTGGGGGTGCTGGCGGTGGCGCTGCCGCTGTGCGCCTGGCTCTTCCGGCGCCGGGTGGCCTGAGCCGGCGCCGGGGCGGCCCGCCCGCGGGTGTCAGCCGTCGCGCTCCCCGGCCGTCGTCCAGTGGCGGCGGCCGAGGCTGACGAGGCGCAGCTGGCGGCGCGCGGTGCGGGCCACGGCCGCCTCCTCGGGCCCCTCGCCCTGGGCGGCCTGGAGAAAGGACGAGGCCGTCATGACCATGTGGTCGACATAGATCTCCGCGAGCATCCGCAGATCCTCCGGGCTCCAGCCCTCGGACTCCGCGTCCTGCGCGAGGACATGGGCGACCTCCTCGGCGAACCGGTCGAGCTGGGCGCCGATCGCGCGGCGTACCGGGGCGACGCCGCCGTGCCGCTCCCGGACGAGGAAGCGGACGTGTCCGGGGTGTGCGCGGACGTGGTCCGCTATGGCCTCGACCGCGTGGTCGATCCGCTCCTCGTCCGTCGACCGCTCGGCCAGCCCCGCACGGATCACGATCCGCAGGCCGTCGAGGGCCTCGTCGACCAGTGCGACACCGAGATCGGCGACGTCCCGGAAGTGCCGGTAGAAGGCCGCCGGGGAGACGCCGACCGCGCGGGTGATCTCGCGCAGCCCGAGGCTGCTGAGGCTCTGGTGTTCCAGCAGGTCCAGCGCGGCGTCCAGCAGGGCGCGGCGGGTCCTGGCCTTCTGCGCCTCGCGCTGGGAGGCGGCCGGGGGTGCGGCGGCGCTGCCGGACCCGGGGGCGGGGGTCGTACTCATGGGACTCAGTTAACAGTTGTGTGCTCAGCCGTGCAAGGGGTACGCTGAACTCAGTGAACAGTTGTCACCACAGTTGTTCACTGAGTCGAGCGAGAGAAGGAAAGGGGGGTACCCGATGCTCTTCCTTGTCGCCGCGTTCCTGCTGCTGGGCGTCCTCGTCGGCCCCGCGGCCCATCTGCCGCCGGCCGCGACCGCCGCGGCCGGGGCCGTCATCGCCGCCTGGCTGCTGATCTTCACCGTCCGCGAGTACACCCGCCGTCACCGGCAGAGGAGTTGAGCGTGCGTACCGCGACACCCACCCATGACCGCACGGCCCCCGCACCGGAGGCCGGAACCGCCCCCGAGTCCGCACCCCGGCCCGCCGGACCCGCCGTCGGCGCATCCGCTTCCGCCTCGGCGGACGGGCCCACCGCCGCGGAGGCTCCCCGCACAGCGGACGGCCCCCGGGCCACGGCCGCGCCCGCCACGCGCACCGCCGACGACATGGCGGTCGCCTCGTTCGTCCTGGGACTCGTGGGGCTGCTCGTCTTCAATCTCGTACTCGGGCCCTGCGCACTGGTCCTCGGCGGGCTCGCACTGGCGAGGCGCACCGGGCGGCGCGGCAGGGCCCTGCTCGGCACCGCGCTGGGCGCCGCCGACCTGGTCGTCCTGGCGACGGTCCTGACGGCCGACGGCAGCGTCGTGTGGAACATCGGCTAGGGGCATCCGCGGCGCGGTGCCTCCCGCCGACGATTGCGCCGCGTGCATACCTGTCGGCCTGTCAACTCCCCGGAAATGAGGGGAAGAACAGCACTCCGTCGATGCGTGCCGGATGAAACGAGGTTCACCGGCCGGGGCACGAGCCGATTTCCCGGAGAGAAAGGGAAACGCGCCGCGCAATACTTCGGCGCACGCGACCCGTTGGCACGGAAGGGCCGGAAACACGTACTCACGCCTGCACACCGGGCGTACCGCGCGGCCACACCGCTTTTCTCCCGGGAGACGGATTCCCGACCGCCGTTGAGCACGAAGGCCGTGCTCAACGGCCCGCGCGGTTCACTTCGGCCCTTTCGGTGCGGGAAACGGGCCGATACGAAGACCCCGGCCGCTCTCGACGGCGATCGCGCCCACCGATGTGTACTGCTCCGGAGAGCCCGGCGAACTGCGGCATCTCCTCGGCAAGACGAACCACCGGACGCCCCTCGTCAAGGTCGTTCCCGGCGAGTTCGCGATGGTCGAGCTCGGCCATGGCCGTCCGTACAAGTCGTCCGCCCCGACCGGGGTGAGCGTCGAGAAGGACGGCATCACCTTCGCGGACACGAAGCTCGGCAACGCGACGCTGGAAGGCACCGTGACCTGCACGCGGTGGCAGGACTGAGGCGGCGCCGCGCCCCGGACCGGCCGGCACCCGCGGCCGGTCCGGCCCACCCCGCCCGCCGGGCACCCCTCTGCTGGGCGCCCGTCCGCCGGGCATCCGCCTACGGGGCGCCCGTCTGCTGCCCGTCCGCCTGCTGGGGATCCTGCGCACCGCCGAAGCGGCGGTCGCGGCGGGCGTACTCCAGGCAGGCCGCCCACAGGTCGCGGCGGTCGAAGTCCGGCCACAGGACGTCCTGGTAGACCATCTCGGCGTAGGCGCTCTGCCAGATCAGGTAGTTGGAGGTGCGCTGCTCGCCGGACGGGCGCAGGAACAGGTCCACATCCGGCATGTCCGGGTAGTAGAGGTGCTTGGCCAGCGTCTTCTCCGTCACCTTCGACGGGTCCAGCCGGCCGGCGGCCACCGCCTCGGCGACGGACCGCGCCGCGTCCGCGATCTCGGCCCGGCCCCCGTAGTTGACGCAGAAGTACAGCGTCATCGCGTCGTTGTTCTTCGTCTGCTCCTGGGCGACCTGGAGCTCCTGGACGACCGACTTCCACAGCTTCGGCATCCGGCCCACCCACCGGATCCGGATACCGAGCGCGTCCATCTCGTCACGGCGGCGCCGGATCACGTCCCGGTTGAAGTTCATCAGGAAGCGGACCTCCTCAGGGGAGCGCTTCCAGTTCTCGGTGGAGAACGCGTACAGCGACAGGTTCTTGATCCCCATCTCCAGGCAGCCCTTGAGGACGTCCAGGACGACGCCCTCGCCGACCTTGTGCCCCTCGGTGCGGGGCAGCCCGCGCTGCTTGGCCCAGCGGCCGTTGCCGTCCATGACGACCGCCACATGGTCCGGCACCAGTTCGCCGGGGATCTTCGGCGGCCGGGCCCCCGAGGGGTGCGGCTCGGGCGTCACGTACTCGCGCTGCTGCGACCAGGACAGCATTCCGCGGCGGGCCATTCGCTTCTCATCTCCACGGGCGTACAGGGACTCGACGACCCGGCCGAGCCTAACCGCTCGGCGTCTGCCGCACGTACCGCAGGGAGCGCAGCCCCCGCTCCAGATGCCAGTGCAGATACGCCGAGACCAGGCCGGAGCCCTCCCGGCAGTGCCGGGGCTCGGCGGCGTCCGCCGTCGGCCAGTCCCCCGTCAGCAGCGCGCCCAGCAGGCGCAGGGCTTCCGGGGACGGCACGACGCTGCCCGGCACCCGGCAGTCGCCGCAGACCACCCCGCCGGAGGCCACCGAGAAGAAGCGGTTGGGGCCCGGCAGCCCGCACTTGGCGCAGTCGGCGAAGCTGGGCGCGTAGCCGCCCATCGCCAGGGACCGCAGCAGAAAGGCGTCCAGCACCAGGCCCGGTGCGTGCTCCCCCGCGGCGAGGGTCCGCAGCCCGCCCACCAGCAGCAGATACTGCTGCACGTTCGGCTCGCCCTCGTGGTCGGTGAACCGTTCCGCCGTCTCCAGCATCGCCGTACCGGCCGTGTACCGGTCGTAGTCGGTGACGATCGTGCGGCCGTACGCGGCGATCGTCTCCGTCTGGGTGCACAGCGGCAGGCCGCGGCCCACCAACTCGCTTCCACGGGCGAAGAATTGCACGTCGACATGGCTGAACGGCTCCAGCCGCGCCCCGAACTTCGACTTCGTCCGCCGCACCCCGCGCGCCACCGCACGCACCCGCCCGTGACCGCGCGTGAGCAGGCTGACGATCCGGTCCGCCTCGCCCAGCTTCTGGGTGCGCAGCACGATGCCGTCGTCACGGAAGAGGGTCACACGACCACCGCCGGGCACCGCGGCCAGGCGCACACGGCGCACCCTCCGGGCGGGAACAGCCGCGGGACGGACGGCCGCGGGGCGGGACCGTCGGCGCGGCGGGGGCGTCGGCAGCGGGTCATGCCGTCGATTGTCGCGTACGGCGGGGACGGGACGGACGGGGGTGGTGCGGGGGTGCCGGGGATACCGGGGATGCGGGCCGCCGGGTCCGCGCACCGCCGGGGCGCCCGTCAGCGCGACAGCCCGTCCGCCTCGTTCCGCTTCTCGCGCACGCCCCGCCCGTCCGGCCCGTCCGGCTCCGGGTCCGTCGCCGGGTGCGCGGTGCGGGCGCCGTCCGGGATCTCCGTGACGAGTTCGGCCAGCGGCAGGCGGCCGGTGGGGATCGCGGATCTGCCGGGCGGCGCCGGGGCCGGGTGGCCGAGGGAGAGCGCGGTGCGCACCCGCCACGGAGGCGTCAGCGCGCACAGCCGGCCCGCCCGGTCGGCGTTCGCGGCGGGGAAGAACGACGCGGGGCAGCTGCCCAGCCCCTGGAAATGGGCGGCGAGCATCATGTTCTGCGCGGCCCGGCCCGCGTCGAACTGGGCGTCCTCACCGCCTGCTTCCTCGTCGACACCGAGCGCGATCACCAGCGGGGCCGTGGCGAGGTGCCCGGCGTAGGAGCCCAGTTCCGCGAGCTGCCGGCGCACGGTGCGGTCGCGCACCACGACGAACCGCCAGGGCTGCCGGTTGCGGGCCGAGCCCGTCCAGCGTCCGGCCTCCAGCACCGGGTGCAGCTCGTCCTCCGTGACCGGGTCCTGGGTGAACCAGCGGGTCGCCCTCAGCGACAGCAGCGCCGGCACGGCGGAGCGGGGTGTCACATCCATCACGGGGTCCTCGGCCTGCGCTGCCGGGTGCCCGGGCCGCGCGTCCGCGGCACACGGCCGTCCGCGCGGGTACGCCCACGGCACCCCTGGTCGGCCCGATGGTCTCATGCCCGGCCCGGGGGCCCGCCGCACGGGGCGGACCCGGACCGCCTCACGCCACGCCCCGGATCCGCACCACCAGCAGCGCCCCGGCCAGCCCCACGGCGGCGGAGACCAGATACAGCACCGGGTAGCCGCCGAGGTGGGCGACCAGCGGGGCCGCCAGCGCCGGAGCGGCCACCTGGGGAAGGGAGTTGGCGATGTTGATGACGCCGAGGTCCTTGCCCCGGTGGGCCGCCGCCGGCAGGACGTCGGCCATGAGTGCGAAGTCCACGGAGGTGAACACGCCGAAGCCGACGCCGAGCAGGGCCGCGGCCACCAGCGCGCCCGTCCAGCTCTGCCAGCAGGCCAGCAGCGCCGAGGCCACGGCCATGATCACCCCGGCTCCGACGACGAAGGGCTTGCGGCGGCCCGCACGGTCGGACCAGACGCCGCCGACGAGCACGGTCGCCAGCAGCAGCGCCGCGTTGAGGGCCGTCAGCACGAGCACCCCGTCCGCGGGCCGCGGCACGTGCAGCTCGTCCCGCAGGTAGTACAGGAGGTACAGCAGGGCGAGCGCGTTGCCGAGGTTGATCAGGAAGCGGGTCAGCCAGGCCCAGCCGAAGTCCCGGTGCACACGCGGGTCGAGCCAGAAGCCGCGGGTGAACTCCCGCCAGGTGAACGGCGGACGGAGCGCGGCGGGCAGCGGGGTGTCCTGGCGCAGGAGGACGTAGGGGACGGCGGCGAGCACGGTGAACACGGCGCAGGCCGCGTATCCGGCGCGGGTGCCGCCCGCCGCCATGGCCAGCCCGGTGCCCAGGACGACGCCGAGCGTCTGCGAGACACCGAGCCAGCCGCCGACGGTGCCGCGCTGGGCGCTGGGCACCCGGTCGGGTACGGCGGCGACCACGGCGGCATAGGTGGCGTTGAGGGCGAGCTGCACCAGGCACCAGCCGAGGATCATGCCCGTCACCCCGCGTGCCAGCGCCAGCACGAGCAGCCCGGCCGCGCCGCCCAGCACACCGGCCACCACCCACGGCACACGGCGCCCGTACCGGGAGGTGGTGCGGTCCGAGACGGCGCCGAACAGCGGGTTGGCGACGAGCGAGACGGCCGCGCCGATGCCGGTCACCCACGCCAGCACCGACTCCTTGGCCCAGCCGTCCGGTGCCAGCTCGGCCGCCTGGAGCGCGAGCAGCACCTGGAGCGGGCCGTACCAGCCCACCCACACCGCGCCGTTGGCCAGGGACAGCGCGGCCGTCCAGCGGCGGGCGACCGGCACGACGGGCTCGGCGAACGGGTCGCCGGCCACGCCGGGGCCGGGCGTGCCCGTGCCCCGGTCGGTCAACGGGTGCCGCCGCGCTGCTGCCGCAGGACCCCGGCCAGCCACCGGAAGGAGTCCTTCGGGGTGCGCCGCAGCGTCGCGAAGTCGACGTGGACGAGGCCGAAACGCTGCCGGTACCCCTCGGCCCACTCGAAGTTGTCCAGCAGCGACCAGACGAAGTAGCCGCGTACGTCGACGCCGTCACGGAGCGCGGCGTGCAGCTCGCGCAGATGGGCGTCGTGGAAGGCGATGCGCTCGGCGTCGCGGACGGGCTCCGGGTAGGCGCAGCCGTTCTCCGTGACGACGAGGGGCGGCAGCCGGTCCCCGTACCGGTCGCGGAGCGTGCGCAGCGTCTCGGAGAGCCCCTCGGGGACGACGGCCCAGCCGAAGCCGGTGCGCGGCCGGCCGGGTATCTCCCGCGGCGCGAAGGGCAGTTCGCCCGGCAGCCCGACACCGGCGAACTCCCCGGGCGCACCCCGCGGTCCGGGCGCGCCGACGAGGGTGGGCTGGTAGTAGTTGACGCCGTACCAGTCCAGCGGCTGCGCGATGGTCTCCAGATCGTCGGCGACGGGCCCGGGCAGCGCGGCGGCCAGTCCCTCGTCCGGGTAGCGGCCCAGCAGCAGCGGCTCGGCGAACATCCGGTTGGTGAGCGTGTCGTACAGCTCGGCCGCCGCGACGTCCTCCGGCCGCTCGGAGGCCGGCCAGGTGGGGCCGTGCGAGTTGGCGATCCCGATCGAGCGTGCGCCGTGTGCCCGCAGCGCGCGGACGGCGAGGCCGTGCCCGAGCAGCTGGTGGTGCGCCGCGGGCAGCGCGTCGAACAGCAGGCTCCGGCCGGGGGCGTGCTCGCCGATCCCGTAGCCGAGGAGGGTGAGTTCGGCGGGCTCGTTGAGGGTGATCCAGTGGGTGACGCGGTCGCCGAGCCGGGCGGCGACCGCGTCGGCGTGGTCGGCGAACCGCTCGGCGGTGTCCCGCACCAGCCAGCCGCCCGCCTCCTCCAGCGGGAGCGGGGTGTCCCAGTGGAAGAGCGTGGGCACGGGCTCGACGCCGGCCTCGCACAGGGCGTCCACGAGCCGGTCGTAGAAGTCGAGCCCGGGCCCGTTCACCGCGCCCGAACCGGTGGGCAGGACGCGGGGCCAGGACACGGAGAAGCGGTAGGCGCCGACGCCCAGCCTGCGCAGCAGTTCGACGTCCTCGCGCCAGCGGTCGTAGTGGCCGGCCGCGACCGCGGCGTCGGAGCCGTCCTTGACACGGCCCGGCTCGGCGGTGAACGCGTCCCAGGCGCAGGGGCCGCGTCCGTCGGCATCGGTCGCCCCCTCGATCTGGAAGGCGGACGTCGAGACGCCCCAGAGGAAGTCCGCGGGGAACCGCGGCAGACCCGGCAGAGCTGACAACGCTGTCGGACTCGTCATGGGCGGAGCCCACCAGCGGGTTGAACACGGTGTCAATACCTGTGCACAGGCGTGGAGTTGGAGTCACCGGCCGCCGGGGAGCCGGGCGGGAGGCGCGTGCGCCGGGAGACGGTGACGGCGTGTGTCCAGGGAGACGGTGCGGGCCGGTCGTTCCGGAGAGGGCACCGCCGTGCGCGGGCGGAGCGACGGTCCGGCGCGGATGCGGCAGGCCGTGCCGGTGCGCGTTCGCATGAGGCCGCACCCGGTGCGCGCTCGGGATATGCCGTGCGGGGCACGCGCTCAGGGGGCGCCGGGCAGGCGCACACTCAAGGGAGGCCGTGTCGGCGCTCGTTCAGGAGACGCCGTGCAGGGGGGCGCCCCAGAGAGCGGGCCCGGTGCACGCCCGGGAGACGCCGCGCCCGGTGTGCATTCGGGAGACGCCGTGCCCGGTGCGCGCTCAGGGGGCGCCGCGTAGGCGCGCGCCCAGGAAAAGCCGCACCCGGTGCGCGCCCGGGAGATGCCGTGCCCGGTGCGCGTTGGGAAGAGGCCACGCAGGCACACGTTCAGGAGAGGCCGTGCAGGCGCGCACTCACGAGAGGCCGCGCCCGGTATGCGTTCGGGAGAGGCCGTGTCCGGCGCGCGTTCGGGAGGCGGCGCGCAGGCGCACGCCCAAGAGAGGCCGGGTCGGGCGCTCGTTCAGGAGACGGTGCCGGCCTCTGCCAGGAGGCGGTCCACCTCGTCCGCCTCGATCCGCAGCGCACGGCCCACGGCGGCCAGCACCTCCCGCTCGGCCGCGCAGTACGCCGCGTCCGCCAGCGCCACCCGTGCACCCTGGAGCAGCAGGCTCTCGCGCCCGGACACCGCCAGATGCGGGGCGAGCGGCGCCAGGGCCTCGTGCAGCTCGATCTCCAGCGGGATGCGGCCCTGCTCCTCGGAGGTGAGCGCGGCCACCATCGTCACGAGCTCCTCCTGGGTGCAGGCCGGGAACCCGGCGGCGCGCACCGCCTCGACGGCGGCCTCCCGCACCGCGCGCGACTCGGTGCCGCCCGCGGCCAGCACCGCCAGCACCACGCTGTGCGCGGCTTCCCGCAGCATGGCCGTCAGCCGCGTCGTCGTCGGCTGGTCGAGCACCTCGGCAGCGAAGTGCGCACGGCAGCCGACGCATTCGACGATGGGGCCGGCCGCGCCGCGCGGCAGCAGCGGCAGCCCGAGCAGGACGAACCGGCGTCGTCCGGCGCGCCTGCGGTAGCGGCGGTCGCCGCCGCAGTCCGGGCAGAAGAAGTCGCCGTCGTCGAGGGTGCGCCAGCTCGTGCGGACCCCTGCGAGGCGTACTCGGACGGGTCGTTGGCGCATGACCTCGCACCTCCCTGGGATTCGGCTCCATCGCCGAAAGGGTCACCGAACGGCTGCCGGAGGTGACCGGGCCGGTTCGGGGGGCTCGTCGGACTCGCCCGGCACACGCGCAGTCACGGCTCGCGCGCCGGGAGTTGCTCGTCGGTACTGGAATCGGTACGGGAAGAGGTGACGTGATGTTAACCACAGTGCCCCCGTGCCGTCAGCACCCCGTGCGCGCCCGACCGGGCCCGTCCGGCCCCGCCGAACGGCCGTTCCCCGGCCGTGCGTTGTCGGTGGGGGGCCGTAGGGTGCGGCGCATGACGGGACTCGACCGGCTGCTCGCCCTGGTGCCCCCGCCCGCCTCCCCCGTCGGCGCCGACGCCGACTGGAGCCGTACGGAGCGGCAGCTAGGCCTCGCGCTGCCCACCGACTTCACCCGGACGGTACGGCGCTACGGCGACGGCGTCTTCTGCGACGACCTGTACATGTACTCGCCGCACCACATGGCCGAGATCAACCTGGGGCTGCTGGCCGGCTGGAGCGATATGCGCGAGCAGTGGCCCGAGGAGGTGCCGTATCCGCTGCATCCCGAGCCCGGCGGGCTGGTGGTCTGGGGCGGCGACTCCGCCGGGGGCGCCCTGTGCTGGATCACCGAGGGCGAGCCAGACGACTGGGAGACCGTCCACTGGCAGCAGCGCGACGGGGAGTTCACCCCCGCCGGCTGCGGGGCGCCGGAGCTGCTGGCCCGGCTGCTGGAGCGCCGGGTGGCGGAGGCCGCCGAGAACTGCGAGGAGTTCGACGGCCCCTGGTTCACGCCCCTGCGTGAGCGGGTGCACGTCTGTCTGCGGCTCACCGAGGGCCCGCTGCCCTACGCGGAGCGGCTGCGCCTCCTGCGCGAGCGGCTGGCCCCGGTGCAGCTGCGCGGCGGCTGGGCGAACCCGGACGGCGCCCGCCAGGACCACTTCGCCGCCACGCCCTCGCTGTGGGAGATCACCTACGAGACGGCCTACGGCCATCAGATACGGATCACCTATCCGCCCGCCGAGGAGGAGCGGGTGCGTACCGAACTGCTCGCCGCCGTGGGCGCGATGGGCTGCTCCGTCGAATCCGGGCTCTCCCTGGACCGGGCCACGGAGTGGCCGGAGTTCGCCGGCGGCGGGAGCGGAACGGGCACGGCCGCGAAGGGCTGAGCGGCCGCGGGTCCGCCGCCCGGGCCGGGCCCGGGCGGCGGGTGGTGCTCAGCGCGCGGCGCGGTTGACGGCCGAGACGACGGCCTTCATCGAGGCCCGCACGATGTTGGCGTCGACGCCGACGCCCCACAGCACCTTGTCGTCGATCGCGCACTCGACGTAGGCGGCGGCCTGGGCGCCCTCGCCCTCGCTCATCGTGTGCTCCACGTAGTCCAGCACCCGCACGTCGGTGCCGATGCCGCGCAGCGCGTCGACGAACGCGGCCAGCGGGCCGTTCGCGGTGCCCTTGAGCACCGTGGGCTCGCCGTCGACGACGGCCTCGACGGTCAGTTCGTCGGCGCCGTCGCTGGTCGTGGACGTCTGGGCGCCGCGCAGCGCCACCCGGCCCCAGTGGGCGCCCTCGACCGGCAGGTACTCGTCCTGGAAGACGGACCAGATGTCGGCGGGCGTGACCTCGCCGCCCTCGGCGTCGGTCTTCTCCTGGATGATCCGGGAGAACTCCACCTGCATCCGGCGCGGCAGGTCCAGGCTGTGCTCGCCCTTGAGCACATAGGCGATACCGCCCTTGCCGGACTGCGAGTTGACGCGGATGACCGCCTCGTAGGAGCGGCCGACGTCCTTCGGGTCGATCGGCAGGTACGGGACCGTCCACTCCATCCGGTCCACCGTGCTGCCC
This sequence comes from Streptomyces cacaoi, assembly GCF_006539165.1. Classification (GTDB taxonomy): domain Bacteria; phylum Actinomycetota; class Actinomycetes; order Streptomycetales; family Streptomycetaceae; genus Streptomyces; species Streptomyces cacaoi. Next base: position 107,831 of record NZ_BJMM01000018.1, read on the forward strand.
TGCTCGGCCGCCCGGACCTCCATGGCCTCGAAGCCCTTCTTGATGGCGTCCTGGTGGGAGCCGGAGAAGGCGGTGTAGACGAGGTCGCCCGCGTAGGGGTGGCGCGGGTGCACCTCCATCTGGTTGCAGTACTCGTAGGTGCGGCGGACCTCGTCGATCTGCGAGAAGTCGATCATCGGGTCCACGCCCTGGCTGAACAGATTCATGCCCAGCGTGACCAGGTCGACGTTGCCGGTGCGCTCGCCCTGGCCGAACAGGCAGCCCTCGACGCGGTCGGCGCCGGCCATCACCGCCAGCTCGGCGGCGGCGACCGCGGTACCGCGGTCGTTGTGCGGGTGTACGGACAGGCACACGTGCTCGCGGCGGGACAGATGGCGGCCCATCCACTCGAACCGGTCGGCGTGCGTGCTCGGCGTCGAACGCTCCACCGTGGCGGGCAGATTGAGGATGATCTCGCGGCCCTCCTCGGGCTGCCAGACGTCCATGACGCCCTCGCAGACCTCCAGCGCGAAGTCCAGCTCGGTGTCGGTGAAGATCTCCGGGCTGTACTGGTAGCCGAACTGCGTCCGGTCGTCCAGCAGCTTCTCGGCGTACTCCAGCACCATGCGGGTGCCGTCCACCGCGATCTGCTTGACCTGGTCACGGGTACCGCGGAAGACCACCTCGCGGAAGACCGGAGCGGTGGCGTTGTACAGGTGCACGGTGGCGCGGCGCGCGCCCTTGAGGGACTCGACGGTCCGCTCGATCAGTTCCTCGCGGGCCTGGGTGAGGACGGAGATCGTCACGTCCTCGGGGATCGCGTCCTCCTCGATGATGGAGCGCACGAAGCCGAAGTCCGTCTGCCCCGAGGAGGGGAACCCGACCTCGATCTCCTTGTAGCCCATGCGTACGAGCAGGTCGAACATCTCCCGCTTGCGGGCGGGGGACATCGGGTCGATCAGCGCCTGGTTGCCGTCGCGCAGATCGGTGGACAGCCAGCGCGGCGCCTTGGTGATCCGGTTGCCCGGCCAGGTGCGGTCCGGCAGATCCACGGCCTCGTAGCCGCGGTACTTGTGCACCGGCATACCGGAGGGACGCTGCCGGACGGTGGCGGCGGTGATCGGGGTGGACCGGCCCAGCCGGGCGGGGTCGGTCGCGGCGGAAGAAGCGGAGGACGTCATGTCGCGCAGAGCTCCTGTGACGGATCGCACGGCTCGCACGGAGGCGGTGAGGTGATGAGGCTCACGGGCGACGTCCGGGCGAGCGGAAGGCGAAAGGGCTTGGTGACCGACCGGGAACAGCACCGAACTCCGCGGGGAGGGGGTCGGCCTTACGGCTACAGGCCCTCGCCGCGGCAGCTAAGAAGAAGCAGCCCGAAACGCATGATGCCCGCAGCATAACCGAGCCCCCCGCCCCCACCACCCCCCGTATCACTATGCGAAACCCCACATTTCCACCCGGCCCCTCGCCACCCAAGCTTGGGCAGTCTGCGCCGGGGGCGCCCCCTGCTCGAAGAGCTCGGGGGAGGGCAAGCGCAGCCCCCCGCCGGGGCGAGGCGGCCACGCACCCGCACCGCCCACCCGGCAGGACCGCCCCCGGCGAGGCCGCACCCCCGTGCCAGGCCCCTCAGGGCAGGTAATACATGGGATTGGGCAGCTTCACCCTCCGCCCGGCATACCCGCCCTTCAGATCGCTGTACTGATCCCCGAAGTTGGCCAGGATCCGATACCCCTGCTCCTCGATGTGCTTCCGCGTCCCGGACTTGAACTCGACGGTGTTGCAGTCGTTCCCGCACTCCAGATAGGGCGGCGGGTTCTTCTCGTCCTTGAGGTAGAAGTGCGCCTTGTCGACCGGCACCCGGTACCCCGCCTTCTTGAGGTTCCGCACGCTCCAGTCCCGCTGGTACTCCTTGCGCCCGGTGACGAAGAAGACGGTGACGCCCTTCTTGTGCGCCCAGTTGACGAGCCGGGTCATACCGAAGACCGGGTCCATGTCGGTGGTGCGCAGGTACTCGTCCTGTGCCTTCTGGTCGAAGTCGTAGCCGATGCGCAGCTCGAAGTTGTAGGTGAGCAGCGTCGTGTCGTCCACGTCGAGGACGATGGCGGGCTTCTTCTTGTTCTTGTGCCCGCCCTTGCCGTGCCGCTTCAGATCGCGGGCGAGAGCGTCCTGTGCGTCGGAGGCGATGGACCGCACCTGCTTCGCGTAGTTGCTGCGCGGGGAGGCGTAGTGCTCGCCGTCGGCGGTCTCGATGTCCCCGTAGTACGCCTCGATCCGCTCCTTGACCTGGTCGAGGTTGGGGATCTCCCGGTCGCTGCCGGGAACGGAGCGTTCGGCCGTCGCCTGCCCGGCGCCGAACAGCGCGGTACCGGCGAGCGCGGCGGTGACGGTGACGGCGGCGAGCCGGCTGCGGCGGCTGGAGGCTCGGGCGAGCAGGGACTTCACGGCACGGCGGGGCATACGTCTCCTCGCTGATCGGTGGCGGGCAGGCCGGACGCCGGCGCCGCACGCGGGGGCAGGAAGATGCGATCGGCCGGAACGTAGCAGTCGGCGAGGACGGCCATCTACGCGCGGAGACCCAACAGTTCGTAAAACGTGCGAGTGAGCCTGACAGCCCTCCCCCTCCCCCCAGGTCCCCGACCCCTCCCGGACCGCCCGGACGGGCACCGGGCACGCCCCGCCGACCCCGAGCACACCCCGGACGGGACCGCCCTGCACGACCCTTGACCCCCTCGAATTCACCTACCTAACCTCCGTACGTATACATAAATCTGCTGGACATCGCCGGAGCAGTCGCCGGGCCGGACCAGGGCGGGAGCCGCAGCATGAGCACGTCCGCGAAGGATCTGACCATCACCGACGTCCGCCTCACTCCCGTCCTCGTGGCGGATCCCCCGCTGCTCAACACGCAGGGCGTGCACCAGCCGTACACGCCACGGCTGATCATCGAGATCGAGACGGCGGGCGGCGCCACCGGCGTCGGCGAGACCTACGGCGACACCCGCTATCTGGAGCTGGCCCGGCCGCTGGCCGAGGCGCTGCCCGGGCACCGGGTCAGCGATCTGAACGCGCTGGACGCCCGCGCCCGCCAACTGCCCGTGGCGGCTGAGCGGGTGGCGGACGGGGTCGACGCGGGCGGGCTGCGCGGCACCCAGAACGCCGAGAAGCTGCGGCTGTCGGTGCTGTCCGGCTTCGAGGTCGCCTCGCTGGACGCGCTCGGCCGCTTGGCCGGGCTGCCCGTGCACGCCCTGCTCGGCGGCCGGATACGCGACCGGGTCGAGTACAGCGCCTACTTGTTCTACCGCTGGGCCGGGCACCCGGACGGCGCCGGAGAGGCCGACGACTGGGGCGAGGCGCTCGACCCGCCCGGCATCGTCGCGCAGGCACGCCGGTTCGCCGCCGACCACGGGTTCTCCTCGTTCAAGCTCAAGGGCGGTGTGCAGCCGCCGGACCGCGAGGTCGCCGCGGTCCGCGCCCTCGCCGACGCCTTCCCCGGCCGGCCGCTGCGGCTGGACCCCAACGGCGCCTGGACGGTGGCGACTTCGCTGGAGGTCGCGCGCGAGGTGGGCGACGTCCTGGAGTACTTGGAGGACCCGACGAGCGGCACCGCCGGCATGGCCGAGGTCGCCGCCGCTGCCGGTCTCCCGCTGGCGACCAACATGTGCGTGACGACCTGCGCCGAACTGCCCGAGGCCGTCCGGCTCGACGCCGTACAGGTGCTGCTGAGCGACCACCACTACTGGGGCGGGCTGCGCGCCACCCGTGAACTCGCCACGCTGTGCCGGACGTTCGGCATCGGCCTGTCCATGCACTCCAACACCCACCTGGGCATCAGCCTGGCCGCCATGACACACGTCGCGGCCACCGTCCCGGATCTGCACCACGCCTGCGACACCCACTACCCCTGGCAGAGCGAGGACGTGCTCACCGCCCGGATCCCGTTCCACGAGGGGCGGGTCCGCGTCCCCGACGGGCCCGGGCTCGGCGTCGAGCTGGACCGGGAGCGGCTGCGCGCCCTGCACGAGCGCTGGCGCACCGCGGATCCGGCCCTGCGCGACCGGGACGACGCGGCGGGCATGCGGGCCGCGGACCCGTCCTGGACGCCGCCGCGCGTGCCGCGGTGGTGAGGCGCCGCCGCGCCCGCCGGGTGGCGCGTGCGGAAGGCACGGCGTGCACAAGGCGCCGCGCGCGGGCCTCGTCCGGGCGTTCCGGGCGCGCGAGGCCGCCCGGGTGCACGCCCGGCGCCGGGCACCGCGCGCACCACGGGGGCGCACGGCGCCGGCGCCGACCGGCCGCTCAGGCCCCGGCCCGCTCCAGGACGCGTTCGGCGACCGCCGGGGAGTCCACGAGCGGGTGCAGGCCCAGGGCCCGCAGGGCGGCCCGGCGCGAGCCGCTCACGGCGGCGTCCACGGCCGCCTGTTCGACGGCCTTCAGCTGGAGCATCAGCCCGAGTTCGGCCGGGCCCGGCTGGGCGACGGGCAGCGGACGCGGGCCCGAGCCGTCCACCTCGCAGACCGTCTCGACGATCGCGTCGCCGGGCAGCGCCGCGACGGTGCCCCGGCCCGGGACGTTGAGCACCAGCCGGGTGCGCTCACCGCGTGCGATGGCCCGCATCAGCGCGAGCGCCACCTGGTCGTAGCCGCCGCCGTCGAGGTCGCAGCTCTCCCGCTGCCAACCACCGGTCGCCTCGCGGCTCTCGGCCATGTACGTCTCCTCGCGCTCGCGGCGCGTGCGCTCCCACAGCGCGTACGCCTCGCCCGCGTCCCGGCCGGCCGCCGCGCCGAAGAAGCCGCCCTGCTGCCGGTCGAGGAACTCGCCCCGGGTCTCGTCGGCCTGCCGCACGGCGGCGAGCGTCTCGCGCCGGAAGTAGTAGTAGTGCAGATACTCGTTGGGCAGCACACCGAGCGCGCGCAGCCAGGTGGCGCCGAAGAGCTTGCCCTCCTCGAAGGAGGTGAGCGCCTCGGTGTCGGCCAGCAGCCCGGGCAGCAGTTCCTCCCCGCCGGGCCCGCGCAACGAGCTGAGCCAGCCCAGGTGGTTGAGCCCGGTGTAGTCGAAGCGGACGGTGTCCGGGTCGGCGCCCGCGGCCCGCGCGGCCCGCCGCACCAGCCCGACGGGCGAGTCGCAGATCCCGATGACCCGCTCCCCCAGCACCCGGGCCATGGCCTCGGTGACGATGCCCGCGGGATTGGTGAAGTTGATGACCCACGCCTCGGGCGCGACCGCGCGTACCCGCTCGGCGATGTGCAGCGCGACGGGCACCGTCCGCAGCGCGTACAGCACGCCTCCGGCGCCCACCGTCTCCTGCCCCAGCAGGCCCTCGCCGAGCGGGATCCGCTCGTCCCGGACGCGGCCCGCCGTACCGCCCACCCGGATCGCGGAGAAGACGAAGTCCGCGCCGCGCAGCGCGTCGTCCAGCCCGTCGGCGATCCGCACGGCGGGCGCGCCGGGCACGCCCTCGGCCTGTGCGGCCAGCACCGAGGCGACGACCCGCAGTCGCTCGGGATCCGTGTCGTACAGCACGAGTTCGGTGCAGCGGCCCGGGCTGCCGAGCCGTGCCTCGGCGAGCAGCGCGCGGTGGACCAGGGGGACGCGGAACCCGCCCCCGCCGAGAATCGTCAGCCTCATGAGCCGGAACGTACCGCAGAAGGCGACGGGCACGCCCGGGGTCACCGGCTATGGTCGGGGTCACCGGCGCCGCACCGGCCGGGGCCCCGCCGCGACCGGCCGGCGAGCGGCCCGGCTGCGGCAACGGAGCGATGCGGAAGGCACGGTGAGCACGGTGAGCACGCGCAGGACGGCCGACCGCGGCCGCAGCTTCGTCGCGGGCCGCCCTCCGGCGGCGCGCGATGTGCCGGCCGCACGGCGGTTCGACCCCCTCGGCCCGGTACGCCCGCTGCCGCAGCCCGGCTGCGATGTGTATCTGACGGGCACGGTCTTCCTCGACATCGTCTTCACCGGCCTGGACTCGGCGCCGGTGCGCGGCACCGAGTCCTGGGCGCGCGGCATGGGTTCGAGCCCCGGCGGCATCGCCAACATGGCCACCGCGCTGGCCCGGCTGGGCCTGCGCACCTCGCTGGCCGCGGCGTTCGGCGACGACATGTACGGCGACTACTGCCGCGAGGTGCTGGAGCACGGCGAGCACATCGATCTGTCCCTGTCGCACACCGTGCCCGGCTGGCACTCGCCCGTGACGGTGTCGATGGCGTACGAGGGCGAGCGCACGATGATCTCGCACGGCCACGAGGCCCCGCCGAAGAACGCCGCCACCGCCTACGACCCGGACGCCCCCGAGTGCCCGCCGCCGGCCGCGGCCTGCGTCTCCTCGCTCGTCCCCGACGGACCCCAGGAGTGGATCACGACGGCGGCCCGGCGCGGCAGCCGGATCTTCGCCGACGTCGGCTGGGACGAGACGGGCCGCTGGGACCTGTCGGCGCTGGCGGAGCTGGAGCAGTGCGAGGCGTTCCTGCCGAACGCGGCGGAGGCGATGCGCTACACCCGCACGGACTGCCCGCGCGCCGCCGCGCACGCCCTGGCCGAGCACGTACCGCTCGCGGTGGTGACGATGGGCGCCGACGGCGCGTACGCGGTGGACGGCGGCACCGGCGAGACGGCGCAGGTGCCCGGGATCGCCGTCGAGGCGCTGGACACCACCGGCGCCGGTGACGTGTTCGTCGCCGGGTTCGTCACCGGCTCCCTGGCCGGCTGGCCCCTGGCGGACCGGCTGGCGTTCGCGGGGCTGACGGCGGCGCTGTCCGTCCAGGAGTTCGGCGGCTCGCTCTCCGCCCCGGACTGGCCGCAGATCGCCGCCTGGTGGCGGCACGGCGCCGGGCGCGGCCTGGCCGACCGCGGCCGCTTCGCCTTCCTGGACCGGATCCTGACCGCCTGCACCCCCTCGGCCCCGCCGCGTCGCGCGGTGCCCACCCTGGGCTTCCGCTCCCCCGCCGGCGGCTGAGGTCCCGCAGCGGTGGAGGCCCGGGACGCCGAGACCCCGGAGAATCTCGCGCGGCCCGCACGGCCGGTGACGCTTCGTGACGACCCGGGCTGCTCGCCGCAGGGCACGGCCGCGATGCGGAAAACTGCTCAGGGCCCGTCACCCCGGCGTCGTACTCTGGAAGCGCAGAGACCAGCTGTGCAGAGAGGGAGATGAGCAGGTCCCAGAGGCCGCCCATGACGCAGACAACCCCTACCCGGGCCGGATCCGGGCAGCAGACCGCCCGCTTCACCGTGCCCGCCAAGCACCCGATGGTGACCGTGCTGGGCTCCGGCGACTCCTTGCTCCGCGTGATCGAAGACGCGTTCCCCGAGACGGACATCCATGTCCGGGGCAACGAGATCAGCGCGACGGGTGAGGCCGCCGAGGTCGCTCTTGTCCAGCGCCTTTTCGACGAGATGATGCTGGTGCTGCGCACCGGCCAGCCGATGACGGAGGACGCGGTGGAGCGTTCCATCTCCATGCTGCGCGCCCAGGAGAACGGGACGGGCGAAGCAGACGAGACGCCCGCCGAGGTGCTCACCCAGAACATCCTGTCCAACCGCGGCCGTACGATCCGCCCCAAGACGCTCAACCAGAAGCGCTACGTGGACGCGATCGACAAGCACACGGTCGTCTTCGGCATCGGCCCGGCCGGTACCGGAAAGACGTATCTGGCGATGGCGAAGGCCGTGCAGGCCCTCCAGGCCAAGCAGGTCACCCGGATCATCCTGACCCGCCCGGCGGTCGAGGCCGGCGAGCGGCTGGGCTATCTGCCCGGCACGCTCTACGAGAAGATCGACCCGTATCTGCGCCCGCTGTACGACGCGCTGCACGACATGCTCGACCCCGACTCCATCCCCCGCCTGATGGCCGCCGGGACGATCGAGGTGGCGCCGCTGGCCTATATGCGCGGCCGGACGCTGAACGACGCGTTCATCATCCTCGACGAGGCCCAGAACACGAACCCCGAGCAGATGAAGATGTTCCTCACCCGGCTCGGCTTCGACTCGAAGATCGTGATCACGGGCGATGTGACGCAGATCGACCTGCCCGGCGGCACCAAGAGCGGGCTGCGCCAGGTCCAGGAGATCCTGGCCGGCGTCGAGGACGTCCACTTCTCGCAGCTCACCAGCGGGGACGTGGTCCGCCACAAGCTCGTCGGCCGGATCGTCGACGCCTACGACCGCTACGACAGCGCCCAGCAGGCCGCCGAGCAGGACGACGGCGCGGGCCCCGGCTCCGGCCGCGGAAAGAGGAAGTGACCGAGCCCCACTCATGTCGATCGACGTCAACAACGAATCCGGCCGCCGGGTCGACGAGGAGGCGGTGCTCGACATCGCCCGCTACGCCCTGAGCCGGATGCGCATCCATCCGCTCTCCGAACTGTCGGTGATCGTCGTCGATCCCGACACCATGGAGCGGCTGCATGTGCAGTGGATGGACCTGCCGGGCCCCACCGATGTGATGTCCTTCCCGATGGACGAGCTGCGGCCGCCCTCCCGGGACGAGGAGGAGCCGCCGCAGGGCCTCCTCGGGGACATCGTGCTGTGCCCGGAGGTGGCCGAGCGGCAGGGGGCCGAGGCCCCGACGCGGCACTCCATGGACGAGGAGCTCCAGCTGCTCACCGTGCACGGGGTGCTGCACCTGCTGGGCTACGACCACGAGGAGCCCGGCGAGCGGGCGGAGATGTTCTCGCTCCAGTCCGCGATCGTGGACGGCTGGCGTGCCGAGCGCGGTCTGACCGGGCCCTCGCCGGCCCCGACGACGACCTCATGACGCTCCAGCTCGCCGCCGCGGTCGTGCTGCTCGTGGTCGTCGCGTGGCTGGCCGCCTGCGCCGAGGCCGGCCTCGCGCGCACCACCAGCTACCGCGCCGAAGAGGCCGTGCGCCAGGGCCGGCGCGGCAGCGCCAAGCTCGCGGAGGTCGCGCAGGATCCGACGCGCTATCTCAATCTGGCGCTGCTGCTGCGGGTGGCGTGCGAGGTGGCGGCCGGTGCGCTGGTGGCGTACGCGTGTCTGCGCGAGGTGCCGGCGGACTGGGAGGCGCTGACCATCGCCATAGTGGTGATGGTCTTCGTCAGCTACGTCGCGATCGGGGTCTCGCCGCGCACCATCGGCCGCCAGCACCCGCTGAACACGGCGACGGCCGCGGCCTACGTCCTCGTCCCGCTGGCCCGCATCCTGGGCCCCGTGCCGCAGCTGCTGATCCTGCTGGGCAATGCGCTCACCCCCGGCAAGGGCTTCCGCAAGGGCCCGTTCGCCAGCGAGGCGGAGCTGCGGGCCATGGTCGATCTGGCCGAGCAGGAGTCGCTGATCGAGGCGGAGGAGCGCAAGATGGTGCACTCCGTCTTCCAGCTCGGCGACACCCTGGTGCGCGAGGTGATGGTGCCGCGCACGGATCTGATCACCATCGAGCGGTTCAAGACCATCCGGCAGGCGCTGACGCTGGCGCTGCGCTCGGGCTTCTCGCGGATCCCCGTCGTCGGGGAGAGCGAGGACGACGTCGTCGGCATCGTCTACCTCAAGGACCTGGCGCGGAAGGTGCACATCAGCCGCGAGGCGGAGACGGAGCTGGTCTCCACCGCCATGCGGCCGGCGGCGTTCGTGCCGGACACCAAGAACGCCGGGGATCTGCTGCGCGAGATGCAGCAGGACCGCATCCATGTCGCGGTGGTCGTCGACGAGTACGGCGGCACCGCCGGGATCGTCACCATCGAGGACATCCTGGAGGAGATCGTCGGCGAGATCACCGACGAGTACGACCGTGAACTGCCGCCCGTCGAGGAGCTGGGCGAGGGCAGCTACCGGGTCACCGCCCGGCTGGACATCGGCCACCTCGGCGAGCTGTACGGGCTGACCGGGCTGGACGACGAGGACGTGGAGACGGTCGGCGGGCTGCTCGCCAAGTCGCTCGGCCGGGTGCCGATCGCCGGGGCCGCGGCCACCGTCGACGTCTCCGAGGACCACTCCGACCCGACGCTCACCGGGCTGCGGCTGACGGCCGAGTCCCCGGCCGGCCGGCGCAACAGGATCGTCACGGTGCTGGTGGAGCCGGTGCGGGAACCCGTCGTCACGGACGGCGAGTCGACGACGGCGGTGCAGGAGAGCTGAGCAGGCCGCCGGTGGCCGGGGCCGGGGCGGCCTGTCGGTGGCCCTGCCTACCCTGACCGCATGACGCCGTCGGAGTTGCAGCAGCACTGTCTCGCGCAGAACGCGGCCTGGGAGGACCATCCGTTCCCCGGCATGCCCGAACTGTCCACGTTCAAGGTCAAGGACCGGATCTTCGCCTTCTCCTCGCTGGACGCGCAGCCGCTCACGGTGAGCCTCAAGTGCGAGCCGGAGCTGGCCGTTTCGCTGCGCGCCGCCCATCCGGCCATCGCCCCCGGGTGGCATCTGAACAAGCGGCACTGGAACACCGTCACGCTCGACGGAAGCCTCCCCGACACGATGGTGCGCGAGCTGATCGAGGACTCCTACGACCTCGTCGTGGCCAAACTCCCCCGCGGCGAACGGCTGTTGCTCGACCGTCCCTGAGCCTGCCGGGGCGCCTCACCCGCACGGACCGGCGGGGTTGGCGGTGCCGGGGCGGGACTGATGGAGTGGACGTGGAGTGGGCAAGGTGGCGGGTACACGCGTCCCGCCGCACGGCTGCCCCTGCCGTCGCGCTCCCGAACAAAGGACGGTCCGATGTTCCGCACCCGCCGCACACCCGCCGCCGTGGCTCTCGTCTCCGCCGTGCTGCTCCTCGCCGCCGGATGCGGGGACGACGGCGGCTCGGGCGACGGCGGCGAGGACTCCCCCTCGCCCTCGAAGGCCGCGCAGTCACCCGACGGCTCCGCGCCGAAGGGCGGCCCGATCAGCGAGAACCAGGCCGGCCGGGCACTGCTCGCCGAGGAGAACCTGCCCAAGGGCTGGAGCGTCGCCGATCTGGACGACACGACCGCCGCCGGCGACTCCCCCGACGACCTGAGCACCCGGGACCGCGACTGCAAGCAGATGCTGGACGCCCTCGTCGGCGACATGGACGCCCTGGAGTCCCCGACGGACGCCTCGCGTTCCTTCCAGAAGAGCACCAAGGGCCCCTACCTGTCGCAGAAGATCGCCTCGTTCGACGGGAACGGCGCCCAGAAGACGCTCTCCGCCTTCCGGAAGGCCGCGGGCAAGTGCAAGAAGCTCACCACGCACAACAACCAGGTGTCGGTGGAGTTCACCACCTCCTCCCGCAAGGCGCCGAAGGCCGGGGACGACACCGCGGCCGTCCGCGCCCGGGGCACCGCACGCGGCGGCCCCGCCGACGGCTCGACGCTCACGCTCGACCTGGTGCTGACCCGGGTGGGCAACAGCACCACGGGGCTGGCCGGGCTGACGGCAGGCGGCAAGGAGGCCAAGCCGACCAAGGTCACCGACGACGTGGCGAAGACGGCCGCCGCCCGTCTGAAGGAGGCGGCCAAGGGCGGAACGCCGACCCCGACCGCCCCGGCCGACCAGGACGACTGACGGCACAGTCCCCGGGTCGCCACAGGCCCCCGTCGGCCGTCGCCACCTCGTCAGAGGTCCCCGTCGGCGGTCGTCGGCCCTCGGACGGCGGTCATGGGCGTCGTCGCCCCTCGGTCAGCGGCCAGTCGTCGCCCCTCGGCCAGCGGGCATGAGCGGTCGTCGGCCCCGGCCCCCGCGCGCCGGCGAGCGCTCGCGCTCGTCCGTGTGCCCGGTCCGTCCGGCGCGCCCCGCGCCACCCGCCGGGCGAGCGGCGTCCGGTACGCGGACGGGGGTGGTCCGGTACGCGGGCGGCCCGGCCCGGCCGTCCCGCCACCGCCTATGCTCGCGGGCATGAGCGAGCCGAGCCCGGAGCAGCTGGACCCAGAAGACCGCAAGATCCTCACGCTGGCGCGCAGCGCCCGCGCGCGCAACGCCGTCCCGGAGGGCGCCGCGGTGCGCGACGAGACGGGCCGCACCTATGTCGCCGGCTCCGTCGAGCTGGCCTCGCTCCGGCTGTCGGCGCTGCGCACCGCCGTCGCCATGGCCGTGGCGTCCGGCGCGAAGTCGCTGGAGGCCGCCGCGGTCGTCGGCGAGAGCGAGCAGCCTGCGGCGGAGGACCTGGCCGCGGTGCGCGACCTGGGCGGCCCCGGCACCCCCGTCCTGCTGGCCGGTCCGGACGGCACCCACCGCGCGACGGTCCCCGCGGGCTGACACCACCGGCCCACCCCACGGTCCGGCCACCGGCCGGCCACCGACCGGCCGCCGATCGGTCGGCGAGCGGCACCGCCGGGTGACCTCAGCGCCGGGGTCACCTGGCGGCACGGTGCCCTCCGGCCATCGGGGACAATGGTCGTCATGAACGCATCCTCCGCCGCCGGCACCACCGCTCAGGCCCCGGGTGAGGCGCCGCACCGCTCGGGCTTCGCCTGCTTCGTCGGCCGCCCGAACGCGGGCAAGTCGACGCTGACCAACGCGCTGGTCGGCACGAAGGTCGCGATCACCTCCAACCGCCCGCAGACGACCCGGCACACCGTGCGCGGTGTCGTCCACCGGCCGGACGCCCAGCTCGTCCTGGTGGACACCCCCGGGCTGCACAAGCCGCGCACCCTGCTGGGCGAGCGGCTGAACGACGTGGTGCGCACCACCTGGGCGGAGGTCGACGTCATCGGCTTCTGCCTGCCGGCCGACCAGAAGATCGGGCCCGGCGACCGGTTCATCGCCGGGGAGCTGGCGGAGCTGAAGAAGTCCACGCCGAAGGTCGCCGTCGTCACCAAGACCGACCTGGTGACCTCCGAGGCGCTCGCCGCACAGCTGATCGCCGTCGACCGGCTCGGCAAGGAGCTGGGCATCGAGTGGGCGGAGATCGTCCCCGTGTCGGCGACGGAGGGCTCCCAGGTCGAGCTGCTGGCCGAGCTGCTGGTGCCGCTGCTGCCCGAGGGCCCGGCGCTCTACCCGGATGGCGATCTGACCGATGAGCCGGAGCAGGTCATGGTCGCCGAGCTGATCCGGGAGGCCGCGCTGGAGGGCGTCCGGGACGAACTGCCGCACTCCATCGCGGTGGTGGTCGAGGAGATGCTGCCCCGCGAGGGCCGCCCCGCCGACCGGCCGCTGCTGGATGTGCACGCCACCGTCTTCATCGAACGCCCCAGCCAGAAGGGCATCGTCATCGGCCCGAAGGGCAAGCGCCTCAAGGAGGTCGGCAGCACCTCGCGCCGGCACATCGAGGCCCTGCTGGGCACCCCCGTCTATCTGGATCTGCACGTCAAGGTCGCCAAGGACTGGCAGCGCGACCCCAAGCAGCTGCGCCGGCTCGGCTTCTGACCCGGTGCCCGCGGGCGCGGATGACCGGTGCCCGCAGCGCGGCCCACGGCCCGCGTATAGGGTTCCCGGTATGACGAACGACGCCGCTGCCGCCGCCGGTTCCTCCGCGCCGGAGGAGCCCGTCCTCACCCTCGACGACATCCGCGCCGCCGCCGCCCGGATCGAGGGCGCCGCACACCGCACCCCCGTCGTCCGCTCCCGGACGCTCGACCGGCTGGTGGGCGCCGAGGTCCACCTCAAATGCGAGAACCTCCAGCGGGTGGGCGCCTTCAAGTTCCGCGGCGCCTACAACTGGCTGGCACAGCTCACACCCGAGCAGCTGAAACGCGGCGTGGCCGCCTTCTCCTCCGGCAACCACGCCCAGGCCGTGGCGCTCGCGGCGCGCGAGATGGGCAGCAGCGCCGTCATCGTCATGCCCGAGGACGCCCCGGCGGCCAAGCGCGCGGCCACCGAGGAGTACGGCGCCGAGGTCGTCACCTACGACCGCTACACCGGCGACCGCGTCGCCCTCGGCCGGCAGATCGCCGAGGAGCGCGGCCTCGTCCTCGTCCCGCCCTACGACCACCCCTGGACCATGGCGGGCCAGGGCACGGCCGCACTCGAACTCCTGGCGGAGACCGGCGAGTTGGACGCGCTGCTGGCGCCGGTCGGCGGCGGTGGTCTGATGGCCGGCTGCGCCACGGCCGCGAAGGCGCTGCACCCCGGCATCCGCATGATCGGCGTCGAGCCGCAGGACGGCGACGACACCGCCCGTTCGCTCGCCGCGGGCCACCGGGTGCGCATCCAGGTGCCCCGCGGCCTGGCCGACGGGCAGGCCGCTGAGACACCCGGCGAGCTGACCTTCGCCGTCAACCGGCGGCTGGTGGAGAGCATCGCGCTGGTCACCGACGAGGAGATCAGGGCCGCCATGCAGTTCGCCTTCGAGCGGCTGAAGATGCTCGTGGAGCCCAGCGGCGCCACGGGCCTCGCCGCCCTGCTCGGCGGGCACATCGACCCGCTGCCCGAGCGCATCGGCGTGATCCTCTCGGGCGGGAACATCGGCCTGCGGCGCTTTGTGGAGATCATGTCCACGGCTGCCTGACGCCGCGGGCCGAAGTGCCCGCCCGGGCGGCTACCCGAACGTGTGGGATTCGACCTCGGCGAGGTAGCGCGCCCTGCGCTCCTCGTCGTCGTCGAGGAAAGCCGCGAGGAAGGAGTTGCGGGCCAGGGTGCGCAGCTCCTCCTCGCCGAGCGCGAGCGCGTCCCGGACGGCGTCGAAGTTCTCACCGGCGTACCCGCCGAAGTAGGCCGGGTCGTCGGAGTTGACCGTCGCCATCAGGCCGGCCCGCAGCATGCCGGGCAGCGGGTGATCGGCCAGGGTGTCGACGGCACGCAGCCGGACGTTGGACAGCGGGCACAGCGTCAGCGGCATCCGCTCCCGCACCAGCCGCTCCACCAGCGCCGGGTCCTCGACACAGCGCAGCCCGTGGTCGATCCGCTCGACACCGAGCACGTCGAGCGCCTCCACGATGTAGGCGGGCGGGCCCTCCTCGCCGGCGTGGGCGACCTTGCGCAGCCCGAGCGCCTCCGCCGCAGCGAACACCTCGCGGAACTTCGACGGCGGATGGCCCACCTCGGCCGAGTCCAGACCGACGGCGGTGATCCGGTCCAGATACGGGCGGGCCTCCTCCAGCGTCTGGAGGGCCGACTCGGCGGACTGGTCGCGCAGGAAGCACAGGATGAGCCGGGTGGAGATCCCGTGCCGCTCCTCGCCGGCGGCCAGCGCCCGGGACAGGCCCTCGATCACGGTGCCGATGGGGACGCCCCGGCAGGTGTGCGCCTGCGGGTCGAAGAAGATCTCGGCGTGCCGGACGCCCTGCTCGGCGGCGCGCGCCAGATAGGCGTCGGCCAGTTCGAAGAAGTCCCGCTCCGTCCGCAGGACGGCCATCAGGGCGTAGTAGAGATCCAGGAAGGACTGGAGGTCCTCGAAGGCGTAGGCCGCCGTCAGTTCGGCCTCGTCGGCGTACGGCAGCGTGATGCCGTTGCGCGCGGCGAACGCGAAAGCCTGGGCGGGCTCCAGGGTGCCCTCGATGTGCAGATGCAGCTCGGCCTTCGGTACCGGGCCGGGCGCCGTCGACGAAGCGGTGGGCGACGGATGCGGGGAGACGGAAACGGTGTGGGACATTCCGGAATGGTAGTCCCGCCGGTCCGTGCCCCCTCGGCACCCCCGCCGCGGCACGGCACGGGCTCGGCCCGCGGACAGCCCGCGCGGTCAGGCCGCCCGCTTGGGCACCGGGACCCGCGTCAGATCCTCCGCGGCGGTCAGCTCACCCGCGAAACCGGCCCGCCGGGCCTCCGCGGCGAAAGCCGCGTTGTCCGGATACCGCTGCGAGAAATGCGTCAGCACCAGATGCCGCACCCCGCACTCGGCAGCCACCCGGCCCGCCTGGAACGCCGTCATGTGTCCGGAGACCTCGGCCAGTTCGGCCTCCGCGTGCAGAAAGGTGGACTCGATGACGAGCATGTCGCACCCGTCCGCCAGCTCGTACACCCCGTCGCACAGCCGGGTGTCCATGACGAACGCGAACCGCTGCCCCGGCCGCCGCTCGCTGACCTCCTCCAGCCGCACCCCGCGCAGCTCCCCCGCCCGCTGGAGCCGGCCCACGTCCGGCCCGGTGACACCGCGCGCCGCGAGCCGCTCGGGCAGCATACGGCGGCCGTCCGGCTCGACGACGCGGTAGCCGAACGCCTCGATACGGTGCGAGAGTGCACGCGCCTCCAGCGTGAACGGCAGCCCGTCCCCTGCCCCCGCCAGCACACCCGGCCCCCGCACGGGCTCAGGGCGCACCGTCGCCACATCGTGGTAGGGCGTCGCATGCCGCAGACGCTCGAAATACCGCTGCCCGCCCGCCGGGTAGTGCACCGTCACCGGATGCGGCACCGCGTCCAGGCTCAGATGCTGGAGCACACCGGGCAGACCCAGACAGTGGTCGCCGTGCAGATGCGTCACACAGATCCTCGTCAGGTCGTGCGCCGTGACGGCCGTGTGCAGCATCTGCCGCTGCGTACCCTCGCCCGGGTCGAACAGGATGCCCTCGCCGTCCCAGAGCAGGACGTAGCCGTTGTGGTTGCGGTGCCGCGTCGGGACCTGGCTGGCGGTGCCGAGCACCACCAGCTCACGTGCGGACAACTCCCGTCACCCGGGGGGCCATTCGAGGCCGCGCCCGCCCAGCACGTGCGCGTGCGTGTGGAAAACGGTCTGGCCCGCGCCCGAACCGGTGTTGAACACCACCCGGTAGCCCGTACCGGGACCGCCGCCGTCCTCCGGGGCGATCTTCTCCATGGCCGCGACCTCGCCCGCCTCACGCAGCACATCGGCGAGGATCTCGGGCGACCCCGCGGCCAGCGAGGCCGCATCCGGGTAGTGCGCCTTCGGGATCACGAGCACATGGGTGGGCGCCTGCGGGTTGATGTCCCGGAACGCGACCGTGGTGTCCGTCTCCCGGACCACGGTCGCGGGCACCTCACCCGCGACGATCTTGCAGAACAGGCAGTCAGCCTGGGGTTCTCCAGCCATGGTGCGGATGCTACCTCCCGCGCCCGGACTCCCCCACGGCCCGGCAGCCGGCCGGCGGCCCGGCAGCCCCGGCCCCTCGGCAGCGCCGCTCAGCCCCAGCGGCCCGAACGGGCCAGCAGCACCGACAGGGCCGCCGTCCCCGCCGTCGACGTCCGCAGCACACTCGGACCCAGCCGGTACGGCCGCGCACCCGCCTCCTCGAACAGCGCCAACTCCTCGGGCGAGACGCCCCCTTCAGGACCCACGACCAGCACCACACTGCCCTCGGCGGGCAGTTGCGCCGTCGCCAGCGGCTCGCTCCCCTCCTCGTGCAGCACCCCGGCGAAATCCGCACCGGCCAGCAGCGCCGCCACCTCCTTGCCCGAAGCCGGCTCCGACACCCGCGGAAAACGCAGCCTGCGCGCCTGCTTGCCCGCCTCCCGGGCCGTCGCACGCCACTTGGCCAGCGCCTTCTCCCCCCGCTCGGCCTTCCACCTGGTGATCGCCCGCGCCGCCTGCCACGGCACGACTGCGTCCACGCCCGTCTCCGTCATCATCTCCACGGCCAGCTCACCCCGGTCGCCCTTCGGCAGCGCCTGCACGACCGTCACCCGCACACCCGGCTCCGGCTCCGTACGGACCTCGGCGACCTCCACCTCCAGCCGGTCCTTGCCGTGCGCCGCCACCACACTGCCGAACGCGCCGGTACCCGCGCCGTCCGTGAGCACGACCTCCTCACCCGGGCCCAGCCGGCGCACCGACACCGCATGGCGGCCCTCCGGCCCGTCCAGGACCACCGTGCCGGTCCGCAACAGAGCCGCGTCCGCCAGAAACACCGGTGCCGTCACAACCGTCTCCTCTCCGCGCCCCCACGGGGCCCGCCCTCACTCATGCCCGTCCCTCCCCGGCACCGCCACGCTGCGCCATGCCCTCACGGGCCACCGACAACTCCGCCACCAGCACCTCCACCAGCCGCGCCGCCGGAAGCTCCCGCGCCAGCCGGTGCCCCTGCCCCGCCCACAGAGCCATACCCTGCGCCTCACCCGCGCGCGCCGCCGCCTTCCGCAGACCCGACGTCACATGGTGCACCTGCGGATAGGCAGCCGGTGCATACGGCCCGTGCTCCCGCACGAAACGATTGACCAGACCACGCGCCGGCCGCCCCGAAAAAGCACGCGTCAACTCGGTGTGTGTGAACAGCGGATCCGTCAACGCGCGCTTGTGCAGCACATGAGCGCCCGACTCCGGCGTTGCCAGGAACGCCGTACCCAACTGCGCCGCCGACGCCCCCGCCGCCAGCACCGCCGCGATCTGCCCACCCCGCATCAGCCCGCCCGCCGCCACGATCGGCAACCGGACCGCCTCCTTCACCTGCGTCACCAACGTCAGCAGACCCACCCCGGACCCCGGCGCATCCGCCCGCACATCGTCCCGGTGCGAACCCTGATGACCGCCCGCCTCCACGCCCTGCACACACACCGCGTGCGCCCCCGCCGCCTGCACGTCCCGCGCCTCCGCGACCGTCGTCGCCGTCACGATCGTGAACGTGCCCAACCGCGCCAGGCGTTCCAGCACCCGCGGCGAAGGACAACCGAAATGAAAAGAGACGACAGGCACCGGATCCTCGAACAGGATCGCCAGCTTGCCGTCATAGGCGTCATCCGTACCGCCGCCCGCATCCCCCAACTCCACGCCGTACCAGCGGGCCTCATCCGCCAACTGCTCCCGGTACGCCTCCACCACCGCCGCATCGACAGCGGAACGCTGCGGCAGAAACACATTCACACCGAACGGCCGGGCCGTCAGCCGCCGCACCTGCCGGATCTCCTCGTACATGGCCTCCGGCGTCTTGTAACCCGCGGCCAGACACCCCAACCCGCCGGCCTCACTCACGGCAGCCGCCAAATCCGGACCGGACACACCACCGGCCATCGGCGCCTGAAGCACAGGATGCTCCACCAACTCGCTGAACGCGCGCGGCAGAACGGACGAGACGGACGCAGCCACCATGCGCTCATCCTGTCACGGGGACCCATGGCCCTCGGGTCGGACCTTCAGGCGGGCTTCGGGTCCTGCCGGGGGGTGTTGGCGGGCGTTCCCGGCGTTGGCTGAGCTTTCGGTGTTGGCTGAGCTGCCCGATGTTGGCTGACCTTTTCGGCGTTGGCTGAGCTGCCCGGTGCTGCCTGATCGGCCCGGCGTTGGCTGAGCTGCCGACGTTGCCTGACCTGCCCGGGATTCTCATCCCTTTCGGGGGTTTGGGGTGCGGGGGAGGCTCAGCGAGGGGGTGCGGACGTCGGGGGCGGAGGGGTGGCTGGGGGCGGGGGTAGGGTTTTTTGCAGGTCAGGGGGTGGCGGGTGGTGGGCGCGGCTCCTTGATGGGTGGGCCCACTCCGGAACCCGCACCCCCAAACCCGACAAACCCCCACCAACCCCCCAATCCCCCCAGCTTCCCCCGGGACCTCCCCCCTCAGCCCCCGCCCCCTCATCTCCCGTTGAACGCGTCCTTCAGCCGCGAGAACAGCCCCTGCTGTCCCGGCTGGAACTGCCCCTGGGGCCGTTCCTCGCCGCGCAGTGTGGCCAGGCGGCGGAGCAGTTCCTCTTCTTCGGGTTCCAGCTTGGTGGGTGTGGTCACCTCGACGTGGACGATGAGCTGTCCACGGCCGCCGCCGCGCAGGTGTGTGACGCCGTGCTCGTGCAGCGGGATCGACTGGCCGGACTGGGTGCCGGGCCGGATGTCGACCTCTTCGGTGCCGTCGAGGGTCTCCAGCGGCACCTTCGTGCCGAGCGCCGCGGCCGTCATCGGGATGGTGACCGTGCAGTGCAGATCGTCGCCGCGGCGCTGGAAGACGGAGTGCGGGTTCTCGTGGATCTCCACGTAGAGGTCGCCCGCGGGGCCGCCGCCGGGGCCGACCTCGCCCTCGCCGGCCAGCTGGATCCGGGTGCCGTTGTCGACACCGGCCGGGATCTTCACCGTCAGGCTGCGGCGCGAGCGGATCCGGCCGTCGCCGGCGCACTCCGGGCAGGGCGTGGGGACGACCGTGCCGAAGCCCTGGCACTGCGGGCAGGGGCGCGACGTCATGACCTGCCCCAGGAAGGAGCGGGTGACCTGGGAGACCTCGCCCCGGCCACGGCACATGTCACAGGTCTGCGCCGAGGTGCCGGGGGCCGCGCCCTCGCCGTTGCAGGTGTTGCAGACGACGGCGGTGTCGACCTGGATGTCCTTGGTGGTGCCGAACGCGGCCTCTTCGAGGTCGATGTCCAGCCTGATCATGGCGTCCTGGCCGCGGCGGGTGCGCGAGCGCGGGCCGCGCTGCGAAGCCGTGCCGAAGAAGGCGTCCATGATGTCGCTGAAGTTGCCGAAGCCGGCGCCGAAGCCGCCGGGGCCGCCGCCGGAAGCGCCGGAGGCCGGGTCCCCGCCCAGGTCGTAGACCTGCTTCTTCTGCGGGTCGGAGAGCACCTCGTAGGCGGTGTTGATCTCCTTGAACCGCTCCTGCGTCTTCGGGTCCGGATTGACGTCCGGATGCAGCTCGCGGGCGAGCCTGCGGAATGCCTTCTTGATCTCGTCCTGCGAGGCGTCACGCTGTACGCCGAGGACCGCGTAGTAGTCCGTCGCCACTTATGACTCCGCCAGGATCTGTCCGACGTACCGTGCCACTGCGCGTACAGCTCCCATCGTTCCGGGGTAGTCCATGCGGGTCGGTCCGACCACGCCGAGTTTGGCGACCGCTTCGTCGCCCGAACCGTAGCCGACCGAGACGACCGACGTGGAACTGAGCCCCTCGTGAGCGTTCTCGTGCCCGATCCGGACGGTCATGTCCGAGTCCCCGGCCTCGCCGAGCAGCTTCAGCAGCACCACCTGCTCCTCCAGTGCCTCCAGCACCGGGCGGATGGTGAGCGGGAAGTCGTGCCCGAACCGGGTGAGGTTCGCGGTGCCGCCGATCATGAGCCGTTCCTCGGTCTCCTCCGCGAGCGTCTCCAGGAGGGTCGCGAGGACGGTGGAAATGGTGCCGCGGTCGTCCGTGTCGAACGCCTCGGGCAGGTCCTGCACCAGGGACGGGACCTCGGTGAACCGCTGGGAGACGACACGGCTGTTGAGCCGCGCCCGCAGATCCGCCAGGACGGTCTCACCGATCGGCGAGGGGCAGTCGATCACCCGCTGTTCGACCCGGCCCGTGTCCGTGATCAGGACGAGCATCAGCCGCGCGGGCGCCAGCGCCAGCAGCTCGACGTGGCGCACCGTCGACCGCGTGAGCGACGGGTACTGCACCACGGCGACCTGCCGGGTGAGCTGCGCGAGCAGCCGGACGGTGCGGCCGACGACGTCGTCGAGGTCGACGGCGCCGTCGAGGAAGTTCTGGATGGCGCGGCGCTCCGGTGAGGACAGCGGCTTGACGCCGGCCAGCTTGTCGACGAACAGGCGGTACCCCTTGTCGGTGGGGATCCGGCCCGCGCTGGTGTGCGGCTGCGCGATGAAGCCCTCGTCCTCCAGTACCGCCATGTCGTTGCGGACCGTGGCGGGCGACACCTTCAGGTTGTGCCGCTCGGTGAGGGCCTTCGAGCCGACGGGCTCCTCCGTGCCGACGTAGTCCTGGACGATGGCGCGGAGCACTTCAAGTCGACGCTCGCTGAGCATGGCACACCTCCCGTCCGGCCTGTTGCTGGAGTCCCGTCCGCTGGCACTCTCCACTTCTGAGTGCCAGCACCCCTGTGCCAGTGTACGGCCGGTCACCACGGCCAGGGCAAGGGCCGCCTGATCGAGCAGAATCCGACCGTACCGCGCGCCCCCTCCCGGGAGCGCACGGTCACGACGCCGGGCGGCTCTCCCGGGACCGCCCGGAATCTCGTCCGGGGCCGCCCGTCGGCACCCGGACGCCTCCTCCGCCTCCTCCGCGCCGCCTTCGCCGTGTTCCCGCGGCCCCGCACCGTTAGCGTCGTCCTATGCAGGCACATGGGGAAGAGGCCCGGCACCGCCGGGACGGCACCGGGCGCTGGGAGCGGGTGGCACCGGGGGTGCTGCGCCGCCGGCTGCCGGAGTGGGACGCCACCGTGGGCGCCGTGAGCGGCGACGAGGGAGCGCTGGTCATCGACACCGGCGCCTCGCTGCGGGAGGGCGCCGAGATCCGCGCCGACGTGCAGGCACTGCTCGGGCGCCGCGTGACGCGTATCGCACTGACCCATCCGCACTTCGACCACGTCCTGGGCGCCGCCGCCTTCGCCGGGGCACAGGTGTACGGGGCCGTCGGCGTCGACGAACTCCTCACGCGGGGCGCCGAGTCGATCCGGGACGACGCCGTCGCGCACGGCCTGCTGGAGGACGAGGCCGCCGAGGCGGCGGATGTGCTCGTGCGGCCGCACCACCTCGTCACCGGGGAGATGGCGCTGGCGCTGGGCGGCCGGGAGGTCGTCCTGGTCAATGTCGGCCCGGGGCACACCGCGCACGACCTGGCTGTTCTGGTGCCGGGCTCTCCCGACGTCGTCTTCTGCGGCGATCTGGTCGAGGAGTCGGGCGATCCGCAGGCCGGGCCCGACGCGCACGGTGCGAACTGGCCGCAGGCGCTGGACCGGCTGCTCGCGCTCGGCGGCGAGGACGCCGTCTATGTGCCGGGGCACGGCGCCCTGGTGGATGCCGCGTTCGTCCGCGCCCAACGTGACGTGCTCGCCCGGAGGTTCGAGACCGGCCCCGACGGGCCGCCCTTCCGCCCGTAGCAGAATGACGCCATGCGCAACCGCTACGACAATCCCGACCTGACTCCTCCGTGGAAGCGGAAGAAGGCCGTCCCCGAGGTGCCGGCCGAGACCGATCTGGTGGTGGAGGAGGTCACGACCGGGTTCTGCGGGGCCGTGGTGCGCTGCGAGAAGACGGCCGAGGGGCCGACGGTCACGCTGGAGGACCGCTTCGGCAAGCACCGGGTCTTCCCCCTGGCGCCCCGCGGCTTCCTGCTGGAGGGCAGGACGGTCACGCTGGTGCGCCCGACGGCGCGGCCGGACCGCCCGGCCGGGCCCCGGCTGACCGCCTCCGGCTCGATCGCCGTCCCCGGAGCACGGGCCCGCGTCGCCCGGGCGGGCCGCATCTACGTCGAGGGGCGGCACGACGCCGAGCTGGTCGAGAAGGTCTGGGGCGACGATCTGCGGATCGAGGGCGTCGTCGTGGAGTACCTGGAGGGCGTGGACGATCTGCCGGCCATCGTCGAGGCGTTCTCGCCCGGCCCGGACGCCCGGCTCGGCGTGCTCGTCGACCATCTGGTGGCCGGCTCGAAGGAGTCCCGCATCGCCGAGCAGGTCACGGGCGAGCACGTGCTGGTCGTCGGCCATCCCTACATCGACATCTGGGAGGCCGTGAAGCCCTCCTCCGCCGGGATCGCCGCCTGGCCGCGCATCCCGCACGGCCAGGACTGGAAGACCGGTGTCTGCCGTGAGCTGGGCTGGCCGCAGAACACGGGGGCGGCCTGGAAGCAGCTGCTCGGCCGTGTGAGCACCTACCGGGATCTGGAGCCGGCCCTGCTGGGCCGCGTGGAAGAGCTGATCGACTTCGTCACGGCCCCGGCGGCGTGACCGGCGGCGTCCGAGAGCCCCGTCCCCGGTCTGCCGCCCGGTGACCTGCCGGAGTTCTCACCTGGGCACGCGGTGTGGCCGGGCCCTGTGACGGTGCGCACGACGCCGGCCGGCCGTCAGGTGGTGCAATGGAGAGCATGCCCTCCGCACTTCCCGACGGCGAGCCGGTGCCCGCAGACGGCTCGCTGCCCGCCCACGCACTGCACGACACCGCCGCGCGCCCCCTCGGTTTCTATCTGCACGTCCCGTACTGCGCCACGCGCTGCGGGTACTGCGACTTCAACACCTACACGGCCTCCGAGTTGGGCGGCGGCGCCTCCCGGGAGAGCTACGCGGACCAGGTCGTGGAGGAGATCCGGCTGGCGCGCAAGGTGCTGGGGGACGATCCGCGGCGGGTGGAGACGGTGTTCGTCGGCGGCGGCACACCGACCCTGCTGCCGGCCGCCGATCTCGCCAGGATGCTGCGCGCCCTGGGCGAGGAGTTCGGTTTCGCCGAGGGCGCCGAGGTGACGACGGAGGCCAATCCGGAGTCGGTCGATCCGGCGTATCTGGGGGAGCTGCGCGAGGCCGGGTTCAACCGGGTCTCCTTCGGGATGCAGAGCGCACGGCAGCACGTACTGCGCGTCCTGGAGCGCACCCACACCCCCGGACGGCCCGAGGAGTGCGTCGCCGAGGCCCGGCGGGCCGGGTTCGCGCACATCAATCTGGATCTGATCTACGGCACCCCCGGCGAGACCGACGAGGACTGGCGGGCCTCGCTGGACGCGGCCCTGGCGGCCGGGCCGGATCACATCTCGGCGTATGCGCTCATCGTCGAGGACGGCACACGGCTGGCCCGCCGGATCCGCCGCGGCGAGGTCCCGATGACGGACGACGACGCGCACGCCGACCGCTATCTGATCGCCGAGGAGCGGCTGTCGGCGGCCGGTATGCGCTGGTACGAGGTCTCCAACTGGGCGGCGGCCGACGACGCGGCGGCCCGCTGCCGGCACAACGAGCTGTACTGGACGGGCGCGGACTGGTGGGGCGCGGGGCCCGGCGCGCACAGCCATGTGGGCGGGGTGCGCTGGTGGAACGTGAAGCATCCGGCCGCCTACGCGCGGGCGCTGGCCGAGGGCCGGTCTCCCGGCGCGGGCCGCGAGGTGCTCGGCGCCGAGGACCGTCGGGTGGAGCGCATCCTGCTGGAGTTGCGGCTCGCCCGGGGCTGCCCGCTGGAGCTGCTGGCCCCGGCGGGCCGGAAGGCGGCCCAACAGGCGTGCGACGACGGCCTGTTGGAGCCGGGGCCGTACGCCGAGGGGCGCGCGGTTCTCACGCTGCGCGGGCGGTTGCTGGCGGACGCGGTCGTCCGGGACCTGGTCGACTGACCCCGAGCGCCCCTCGGCGGCCGAGCAGGCGCCGCCTTCCGCCCGGCACCTCGCGTCCCGTGCCGGTCGCCGCGTCCCCCGGGCCGCTTCCTGAACGGTCCCGGCGGTCGGCCGGGGCCGTTCAGGACAGCTGCCGGCGCGCGGTCAGCGCTCCCGCGCCCCCGTGTACATCTCCTCGATCAGATCGGCGAACTCCCGTTCCACGACGGGCCGCTTGAGCTTGAGGCTGGGGGTCAGCTCACCGTGCTCGATGTCCAGATCGCGGGGCAGGATGCGGAACTTCTTGATCGTCTGCCAGCGCTGGAGCCCGGCGTTCAGGTCCTCGACGTAGCCGTCGACGAGTCTGCGCACCTCGTCCGAGCCGACGACCTCGGTGTACGGCTTGCCCTTGAGTTCCTCCTGGTCGGCGGCCCAGCCCAGGATCGCCGCCTCGTCCAGCGCGATCAGCGCCGTGCAGTAGTTCCGGTCGGCGCCGTGCACCAGGATGTTGGAGACGTAGGGGCACAGCGCCTTGAACCGGCCCTCGACCTCGGCGGGCGCGATGTACTTGCCGCCGGAGGTCTTGATCAGGTCCTTCTTCCGGTCGGTGATCTTCAGAAAGCCGTCGTCGGACAGCTCGCCGATGTCGCCGGTGTGGAACCAGCCGTCCTCTTCCAGGACCTCGGCCGTCTTGTCGGGCAGGCCGTGGTAGCCCTCCATGATGCCGGGGCCGCGCAGCAGGACCTCGCCGTCCTCCGCGATGCGCACCTCGGTGCCGAGGAACGGCTGGCCGACCGTGCCGGTGCGGAAGGTGTCCCGCCGGTTGCAGAAGCTGGCAGCGGCGGACTCGGTGAGCCCGTAGCCCTCCAGCACGGGGATGCCCGCTCCGGCGAAGAACAGGCCCAGGTCGGGCGCGAGCGCGGCCGAGCCGGAGACGCAGCCGAGCATCCGGCCGCCGAAGGCTTCCCGCAGCTTGCCGTAGACGAGCCGGTCGGCGACGGCGTGCTTGACCCGCAGCCCGGCCGGCACGGTGGCCTCGCCGGTGCGGCGCTGGTTGTCCTGGGAGGTCCTGGCGTACTCGCGGGCCACCTCGGCGGCCCACTGGAAGATCTTGTACTTGGCGGGCCCGCCGTCCCTGGCCCGCTGCGCGACGCCGTTGTAGACCTTCTCGAAGATCCGCGGGACCGCGCACATCTTGGTCGGCCGGACGACCGGCAGATTCTCGATGATCTTGTCGACGCGCCCGTCGACGGCCAGGACGTGCGCGGACTCGATGTGCACGGAGATGAGCATCTTGCCGAAGACGTGTGCGAGCGGCAGCCAGAGATACTGCACGTCGTCCGACTCCAGCAGCCCGCTCGCCGGTACGGCCTTGGCCATGTAGGACCAGGCTTCCTGCCGCAGCCGGACCCCCTTGGGGCGCCCGGTGGTCCCGGAGGTGTAGATGAGCGTGGCCAGGTCGGCGGAGCGCAGCCCGGCGACCGCCTCGCGCACGGCCTCCGGGTGCTCGGCCAGGTGGGCGGCGCCCCGGCGCTCCAGCTCGGCGAAGGAGAGCACCCAGTCGTCCTCGCCGTCGGGCACGTCCCCGTCCAGCAGGACGACGTGTGCGAGGTCGGGCAGCTCGGCGCGGTGCTCGCGCACCTTGTCCAGCTGGGCGGTGTCCTCGGCGAACAGCACACGGCTGTCCGAGTCGCCCAGGATGAAGCCCGTCTCCTCGGAGTTGGTGCTGGGGTAGACCGTGGTCGTCGCCGCGCCGGCGCACAGGATGGCCAGGTCGGCCAGGATCCACTCGATCCGCGTTCCGGAGGCGATCGCCACCCGCTCCTCGGGCCGGACGCCCAGCTCCATGAGCCCGGCGGCGAGCGCGAACACCCGGTCGGCCGCCTCGCGCCAGGAGTACGAGCGCCACTCGTCGGGGCCCTCGCCGGAGGCGCTCGGCACCGGATAGCGGTAGGCCTCGGCGTCCGGAGTCGCCTCGACTCTCTCCAGGAAGACCGTCGCCACGGAGGGCGGCAGGTTCTTGATCAGGGATTCTGGGTCGCTCACGACGTCCTCCGGGGCCCGCGTCCTGCGTCTGACTCGTGCTGTGTCCTGCTGAAGTGCTCTCGTGTCCGCTGCGGTGCGCCCGGCCGGGTTCGGCTGCCGGCCGGTGCCCGTGTGTGCCCGCTCGCGCACCCGCTCAGGTGTGCCCGGGCAGTTTATTGACTCACGAGTAACTACTGAGCAGTGATCAGACTAGAGGCCGCAGTCCCCTTACGTAAGGGGGCTGCGGCCGGTTACCGCGAGGCCCGTGGCCCGTCCGCTCCCGCATCCGGCGGGCCCGTTCCGGTTCGCCCCGGGACGGGCCTCGCCGGGCTACTTCTTGGACTTCGCGTCGCCACCGCCGTCGTCGGAGGACAGCGCGGCGATGAACGCCTCCTGGGGCACCTCCACGCGCCCCACGACCTTCATCCGCCGCTTGCCTTCCTTCTGCTTCTCCAGCAGCTTCCGCTTCCGCGAGATGTCACCGCCGTAGCACTTGGCCAGGACGTCCTTGCGGATGGCGCGGATGGTCTCCCGCGCGATGATCCGGGCGCCGACGGCCGCCTGGATGGGCACCTCGAACTGCTGCCGCGGAATCAGCTCGCGCAGCTTGTTGGCCATGCGCGTGCCGTACGAGTACGCCTTGTCCTTGTGGACGATCGCCGAGAAGGCGTCCACCTTGTCGCCCTGCAACAGGATGTCGACCTTGACCAGGTCGGCCGCCTGCTCCCCCGTCGGCTCGTAGTCGAGCGAGGCGTAGCCGCGCGTCTTGGACTTCAGCGCGTCGAAGAAGTCGAAGACGATCTCCGCGAGCGGCAGCGTGTAGCGCAGCTCGACGCGGTCCTCCGAGAGGTAGTCCATGCCCTGGAGGCTGCCGCGGCGGGACTGGCACAGCTCCATGATGGCGCCGATGAACTCGCTGGGCGCGATCAGCGTCGCGCGCACCACCGGCTCGTGCACCGTGGCGATCTTGCCTGTGGGGAACTCGCTCGGGTTGGTGACCAGGTGCTCGGAGCCGTCCTCCATGTCCACCCGGTAGATGACGTTCGGCGCCGTGGCGATCAGGTCGAGCCCGAACTCCCGCTCCAGCCGCTCCCGGATGACCTCCAGGTGCAGCAGCCCGAGGAAGCCCACCCGGAAGCCGAAGCCGAGCGCGGCGGACGTCTCGGGCTCGTAGGTGAGCGCCGCGTCGTTCAGCAGCAGCTTGTCCAGCGCGTCACGCAGCAGCGGATAGTCCGAGCCGTCCAGCGGATACAGCCCGGAGAAGACCATGGGCTTGGGGTCCTTGTAGCCGGGCAGCGGGTCCTCGGCGCCGCCGGTCTGCTGGGTGACCGTGTCACCGACCTTGGACTGGCGCACGTCCTTCACGCCGGTGATCAGATAGCCGACCTCGCCCACGCCGAGGCCGTCCGCCGGGACCATCTCCGGCGAGTTCGTGCCGATCTCCAGCAGCTCGTGCGTGGCGCCCGTCGACATCATGCGGATGCGCTCGCGCTTGTTGAGCTGGCCGTCGACGACCTTCACATAGGTGACCACGCCCCGGTAGGCGTCGTAGACCGAGTCGAAGATCATCGCGCGGGCCGGGGAGTCCGCCTCGCCGACCGGCTCCGGCACCTGCCGGACGACCTCGTCCAGCAGCGCCTCCACGCCCTCGCCCGTCTTGGCGGAGACCTTGAGCACGTCCTCGACGTCGCAGCCGATCAGATGCGCCAGCTCGGCGGCGAACTTGTCCGGCTGCGCGGCCGGAAGGTCGATCTTGTTGAGCACGGGGATGATCGCGAGGTCGTGCTCCATCGCCAGATAGAGGTTGGCGAGGGTCTGCGCCTCGATGCCCTGCGCCGCGTCGACGAGCAGGATGCAGCCCTCACAGGCCGCCAGGGACCGGGAGACCTCGTAGGTGAAGTCCACGTGCCCCGGGGTGTCGATCATGTTGAGGATGTGCGGGGTCCCCGCGTCCTCCGACGGCGCCCAGGGCATGCGCACCGCCTGGGACTTGATCGTGATGCCGCGCTCACGCTCGATGTCCATGCGGTCGAGGTACTGCGCGCGCATCTGCCGCTTGTCCACGACGCCGGTCAGCTGGAGCATCCGGTCGGCAAGCGTGGACTTGCCGTGGTCGATGTGCGCGATGATGCAGAAGTTACGGATCTGCGCCGGGTCGGTACGGCTCGGCTCCGGCGCGTTCGTTGGGGTCGCGGGCACGCAGTGTCCTGTCGGTATGGCCTGTCGGGTCTGGCGGCGGACAGCTCTCCCGACGTCCGGATCCTCGATGCCCGGAGCGTCGCCGTCTTCCCCGTCCGCCTTCTGTCTGTCGGTACTGCTTCCGTACCGCTTCTGTTCTGTGTCTCTTCGATCGTCTTCAGTTGTCTTCGGTCTTCAGTTGTCTCGCGTCCGTTCTTCAGTTGTCCGTTCCGGTGCACGGCCGTCCGGTCGTCCGCTGTCCCGTACGCCCGTCCCCGGCTGTTCCGGCGCACACCGCCCCGGACGCCCTCGGCCTCCGGCACGTCGACGAGGGACGACGGGTGCGCACCGGACCCCGCCGACGGATCCCACGGGACCGACGGAGCTGACGGAGCCGGCACGGCCACCGGCCGTGGACGCCGACGCGGGCGCCCTCCACGGCCGTACCGTGCCCCCATCGTCCCATGAGCCGGGGGCACCGACCGGATTGGGAGGCCCGAAGAGCCTGCTGGTAGCCTGGACGACTGTGCCTGATGGCACTCATGACGGAAAACCCCGAACCGCAAAGGCTCATTCGTGGCGAACATCAAGTCCCAGATCAAGCGGATCCGGACCAACGAGAAGGCCCGCCAGCGCAACAAGGCGGTCAAGTCCGAGCTGAAGACCGCGATCCGTCGCACCCGCGAGGCCGTGGCCGCCGGTGACTCCACCAAGGCCGGCGAGGCCCAGCGCGTCGCGATCCAGAAGCTGGACAAGGCCGTCAGCAAGGGCGTCCTGCACAAGAACAACGCGGCCAACAAGAAGTCCGCGCTGGCCAA
Source organism: Streptomyces cacaoi (assembly GCF_006539165.1). Classification (GTDB taxonomy): domain Bacteria; phylum Actinomycetota; class Actinomycetes; order Streptomycetales; family Streptomycetaceae; genus Streptomyces; species Streptomyces cacaoi. The sequence continues at coordinate 137,526 of NZ_BJMM01000018.1, forward strand.
GCACGTCGCCTCCCTCAAGGGCTGACTCCGCTCACCGGCTCCGGCAGCACAGCAGGCCCTCTCACCTCCGCTGACGCCGAAGCCGCCGCCCGGACTCCCCGCCCCTGACCGGCCGGGCCACCGGGCACCCGAGACAGCGCGCCGCACGCGGCCTGCGTTCGCCACGCGGGTGCGGCGCACCCAGCACGAACCGAGCCCCGCCTCGCTCCGCTTCCCCAGGAGCGAGCGCGGGGCTTCGGCATATCCGGCCCCCTTCCGGCACACACGGCACCCGCTACTCACGGAGAGTGCGGACGCCTCGACACCGGGTGAGGCTCAGGCCGTACACCGGAACCCGGACAGGCCGCACACCCGGAGCGGGACGGCCGCCGCGACGGTCAGCGATCAGCGGGAACGGGCCGCCCGGGCGATCGTGACGACCGCCTTCTCCAGGGCGTACTCCGGATCGCTTCCGCCGCCCTTCACGGCCGCGTCCGCATCGGCCACCGCACGCAGCGCCACCGCCACCCCGTCCGGCGTCCAGCCGCGCATCTGCTGCCGCACTCTGTCGATCTTCCAGGGCGGCATACCGAGCTCCCGCGCGAGATCACCGGGGCGCGCCCCGCGGGGTGCACCGGCCAGCTTGCCGATCGCCCGGACGCCCTGGGCGAGCGCGCTGGTGATCAGCACCGGCGCCACACCCGTCGACACGGCCCAGCGGAGCGTCTCCAGCGCCTCGGCCGCCCGCCCCTCGACGGCGCGGTCGGCCACGGTGAAGCTCGACGCCTCCGCCCGGCCCGTGTAGTAGCGGCCGACGACGGCCTCGTCGATCGTCCCCTCCACGTCCGCCGTGAGCTGCGTGCACGCGGAGGCCAGCTCACGCAGATCGCTGCCGATGGCGTCCACCAGGGCCTGGCACGCCTCCGGCGTCGCCGAGCGGCCGAGCGTACGGAACTCGCCGCGCACGAAGGCCAGTCGGTCCGCCGGCTTGGTCATCTTCGGGCACTCGACCTCGCGCGCCCCCGCCTTGCGTGCGGCGTCCAGCAGGCCCTTGCCCTTGTTGCCGCCCGCGTGCACCAGGACGAGTGTGATCTCCTCGGCCGGCGCGGCCAGATACGCCTTGACGTCCTTGACCGTGTCCGCCGCCAGGTCCTGCGCCGCGCGGACCACCACGACCTTCCGCTCCGCGAACAGCGAAGGGCTGGTCAGCTCCGCCAGCGTGCCCGGCTGGAGCTCGCCGGACGCCAGATCCCGGACATCGGTGTCCGCGTCCGCCGCGCGCGCCGCGTCGATCACCCGCCGTACGGCGCGTTCGATGAGCAGTTCCTCCTGCCCGACCACGAGAGTCAGGGGCGCGAGCGGGTCGTCCGAGGTCTTCTTACGCGTGCCAGCCATCGCCCCACAGCATCCCATGCCGCGCCGACACCACCCGCACGCCCGCTGTGCGGCACTGAGAGAATGCCGTGGTGAGCGACGTACGGCATGTGCTGGTGCTGCCCGACAGGGACGCGGCCGAGGAGGTCGCCGAGGAGTTGGAACTGCGGCTCGCCCTCGGTGAGGAGCCGCAGCTCGTCCGTGAGGCGCTCGCGGGCGAGGACGACGCGGAGGACGCCCAGTGGCTGGTCGTCCTGGAGGACCCCGACGGCACCTACGACACGAAGGTGCTCGACGACCTCGCCACCGAGCACGAGGGCTGGCTCGAACGCGACTGACCGGGCCCGGCCGTCCTCCCTCCCGGCCCGCCCCCGCACCGGCTGCGCCCACCCGGCGCCCGCCGCCGACCGCGGCGCCCCGTGACCCCCGGCGGAGCCCGGGTCTCCCGCCGCCTCCGTTCCCGTCCCCGGCGCCCCTCGCCTGCGCCGTCCGGCCGCCCCGTCGGAACCACCGCCCACCGCGCCTCCCGGCCCGCTCCGGCCGGGCAGCGCCGGGTGGCGCGGGCGGGCCCGCGGGACCGTCGTCCGCGCCGCCCCGTGGACTGCCCCGCTCCGTCACGACCGTGGGAGCGGCGTGGGGCCGGGCCACCAGGGCCAGCGCACCGTGCCGGTCGGTGCGGGCCACCAGCGCGCCGGACGCCTGGAGCCGGTGCACCGTCTCCGGCGCCGGATGCCCGTACGGGTTGTCGCTGCCGGCGGAGACGAATGCGATCCGGGGATGCAGACGGCGCTGCAACTCTCCGTCCTGGTACCGCGATCCATGATGTGCGACCTTCAGCACGTCCACCCGCTTCAGACCGGGCCACAGCGCCAACAGGCCCTGCTGTGCCTCCGGTTCGAGGTCGCCCGGAAGGAAGAGGGTGAGCCCGCCGGTACGTACAAGCAGCGTGATACTGGCATCGTTCGCACCACCCCCTTCCTCGCCCTGAGCCACCGACCCGTCGCTGGGGGCTCCGGCGTGCACGGCTCCGCCCCTTATGGCCGCGTCACCGACGGCTCCCTCGCTCGTCTCACCGTCCCCCGCCGTTTCGCCGCTCGCCGTGCCCTCGGTGCCCGGAGCGGACGGTTCCGCTGGGGACGGTGGCCAGAGCACCTGCCAGGACAGGTCTCCCGCCCGACGGCGCTCCCCCACCGCCGCCGGCACGAGCGGCACCCCCGCCTGCCCGGCCGTCCTGCGGACGAACGCGGCCTGACCCGGCGGCTCGGCCCGCGCCGTGACCTGGATCGCCCCGACCCGCCGCCCACGCAACAACCCCGGCAGGCCCGCCACATGATCGGCGTGGAAGTGGGTGAGCACCGCCAACGGCACCTTCCGGACGCCCAGTTCCCGCAGACACCGATCGACCGCGGCGGGCTCCGGCCCCGCATCGACCACCACGGCCCCGCCCCCGCCGCCGCGCGCACCGTCCACCGCGAGCACCAGTGCGTCGCCCTGCCCGACATCGCAGGCCACCATGCGCCAGCCCGGCGGCGGCCAGCCGGTCAGCGGGCGCACCAACGGCACCGGCCTGAGCAGCGCCAGACACAACAGCAGCCCCAGCGCGGCACACAGCCAGGGGCGGTGCGGCACCCGGAAGCGGCGGGCCGCCACCACGGCCAGCCCGATTCCCACCGCCAGCGCCAGCGCGCCCCACCAGGAACCTGGCCAGCCCAGCTCCGCCCCCGGCAGAGCGGCACCCGTCCGCGCGATGGCGGCGATCGCCCCGGTCGGCCAACCGGCCACCCATGCCAATGCCTTCGCCAGGGGCAGCGCCGGAACCGCCAGCACCAGCGCGCCGAAGCCCAGGACCGTCGCGGGGGCCACGGCGAACTCGGCGAGCAGATTGCACGGCACGGCGACCAGGCTCACGTGCGCCGCCAGCACCGCGACCACCGGAGCACACGCCGCCTGTGCCGCCGCCGCTGCGGCCACCGCCTCCGCCACCCGCGCGGGCCAGCCTCTGCGCCGCAGCGCGTCGCTCCACCGTGGGGCCACCACCAGCAGCGACGCGGTCGCCAGCACGGACAGCAGGAACCCGAAGTCCCGCGCCAGCCACGGGTCGAAGAGCACCAGCAGCAGCACGGCCGCGGCCAGGGCGGGCAGCAGCGAGCGTCTGCGTCCGGTCGCGATCGCCGCGATGGTGATCAACCCGCAGGCGGCGGCCCGCAGCACGCTCGGTTCCGGGCGGCACACGACGACGAAGCCCAGCGTGAGCAGCGCGCCCGTCACCGCCGTCGCGCGCAGCGGAATGCCGAGCCCGGCCGCCAGTCCGCGCCGCTCGACCCGGTGGGCGAGTCCGGGCGGACCGAGGAGCAGGACCAACAGAATCGAGAGGTTGCTCCCGCTGACAGCCAGAAGATGCGTCATGTCCGTCGTCCGGAACGCCGCCTCCAGCTCCGGCCGCAGTCGTGAGGTGTCGCCGACCACGAGGCCGGGGAGCAGACCGCGCGCATCCGTGTCCAGCCCCTCGGTCGCCCGGCGCAGCCCCGCACGCAGCTCTCCGGCCGCCCGTTGCAGGGTGTCGGGCCCGGCGGTGATTCTCGGCGCACCGGGGCCGACGCGCAGCACCGCCGCGACATCACGGCCGCCGGCCCTGCCGGGCGCCGGGGGCGCGGCTCTCCCCGAGACCCGCAACCGCGTCGAGGGCAACAGCCGCTTCCACTGCTGTGCGGCGTCGGGCCCGGCCCGGGACGCGCCGTCCGTGGCGTTCCGCTCCGGCTTTCCGGCCTGGACGAACAGCAGGACGGGCGTCCGTACCGCCTCCCGCCCGCCGTCGGGCCGGTGCACGGCCACCGCGTCCGCCCGCACCAGGATCAGCCCCTGCGACTGCCGCGCCCCACGCACCTTGGGGCGCAGCGCCCTCGGGTCTCCGGTGACGGTGACCTCAAGGTCCAACTCGGCGTGCTTCCGCGCCGATTCGGGCACGGGGCCCCGGCGCAGATCCGCCGCGTGCAGCGCGGCGTTGCCGCCCGCCACCGCCGCACACAACAGCGCCGCGGCCCCCACCAGCGCTGCCGGAGTGCGGAGAGGGCGCGTCCCGCGCGGCCGGGAGCCGGTGGGTGTGCCGTCGTGTACGCGCGCGGTCGCAGGACGGTGTTCCCGCCAACCTGTGGGCGAGGCGCCATCGCCCGTCCCCCGGCGTGCAGTTGCTGCCGCCGCCAGCAGCGCCACGGTTCCGAGGCAGCACAGAACCGCTCCCCCGGCGGCCACCGCGCCGGACACGCCCAGCCCCAGGGCCGCCGCGGCCCACGCCGCGAGGGCAGGAAGCACGAGCCGGAGGTCCGTGCCCTCCGCCGGACCGCCCCGCAGCAGGGGCGCGCCGGTGTCCCCGCGTCCCCTCGATCCCCTGGACCCGCTGGGTGCTCTCGGAGGAGCCCAGTGCCTTCCCCCGCGCGGAACCGCGCGGGCGTGCGAGCGCGGTACCGCTCCCGCGAGCCGAGTCGACGGAGGCCGCGTCCGGGCCCGGGCCCGGGGCGTCCCTTCGGCTTCGCTATCGCGCGGCGCGCGGGGCGGGAGAACCTGCCCTGCCTTCCGAGCCTGCGGGCCGCCAGGAGGCGTCGAGGAGTCTGTGCCGAACGGCACGCCGTCAGGGGAGTCACCGGTGGCGGGCACGTCACCTGGCACACCGTCGGCGAACGGTGCGACGGAGGCATCGGGACGACGGGAGGAGCCGTCGGGACGAGGAGGTGGCGGGGGTCCGGGGCGGGCGGCCCGGGCCGGGTGTCCGTCACCGGTGCGGTGGCGGCGCGGCGGAGTCATGGGGACACCTGCGACTTGAGGTCGGCGAACCGCTTGTCGCCGATGCCGTTGACCTCCTGCAACTGCTCGACGGACCGGAAACCGCCGTGCTCCGTCCGGTAGTCGACGATGTGCTGGGCCAGCACGGGCCCGACCCCCGGCAGCTTCTCCAGCTGTTCGGCGGTGGCGGAATTCAGGCTGACCATCCCGCCCGCGCCCGCCGCCCCGGCCGAACCGCCCCCGGCGGGCCCGGCCGGGGGCGCGGGGCTCGCTGCGCCTGCCGACGACCCGCCTCCCTTGCCCTTCTCGCCCACCACGATCTGTTCGCCGTCGACCAGCAGGCGTGCCCTGTTGAGCCCATCCGGGTCCGCGCCGGGGCGCAGCCCACCGGCGGCCTCCAGCGCGTCCGCCACCCGGGCACCGGACGGAAGCCGGTGCACCCCCGGTTCGCGCACCTTGCCCGCGATGTCGACGACCAGCCGCTTGCCGCCGGGCCCACCCGCCCCGGGAGCGCCGCTCGGGCCGGGACCAGGCCCGAAGGATCCGGACGGAGCCGAAGGAGCAGCATCGCGGCCGGGGCCGTGCGCCGCGGGGGCCGTCACGCTCTCGGGCCGACCTGTCCAGAAGTGGTACACCGCGAAGCCCAGCGCCACGAGCAGCACCACTGCCAGGGCGAGAAGGGTGCGGGGTTCCACTCCGCAGCGCAGCCGCAGCCACGTCGGAACGCGCTCCCCCAGGGCCAACGCGACCCGTTCCCGAAGCGTGAGCCGTCCCGCCTCCCGACCCCGCCCCTCCGCAACCACCCGCCTCTCGGCCCCCTCCACCGGGCCCTCGATGCCCTCCGCCCGCCCCGCGACCCCCTCTGCCAGGTGCTCGACGCCACCCGTCCGTTGCTCGTCATCGCCCCTCCACCCCGCGGCATCCTCCGCCCGGCCCGCACCGCCCTCCGTCCGCCCGCCAACCCCCTCCACCGGGTGCACGACATCTCCCGTCCGGTGCTCGACGTCATCCGTCCGGTACTTGCCGTCACCCGTCCGGTGTTCAATGCCGCCCGCGCGGTAATTGGCGTGGCCCGTCCGGAACTTGGCGCCCTCGGCTCGTCCCGGGATCTCTCCACTGCCGCGGTACTCGCCGTAATCGCGGTAAGCGCCGGCTCCGGCCGCCTTCTGCCGCCCCTGCCCGACCTCAGTAGCGGTCAACTCGTCGCCGTCGCCCCGTCGGTACACCCGCCCACGGGCAACTGCACCGGAGCTGCCCGCCTCCACTCCGCCCCGGCCACCCGCTCCCGCTCGACCCGCGCCATCCGTGTGCCGGACCGGATCCGCCTGCATCGGCCTGTACCGGGCCCAGCCCTGCTGCGCCGACGCATGACGCATCCGGTTGCCCTCCGCAGGACCTCGCTGCTGTGGCTGCTGGTGCTGCTGCCGCGACGGGCCGAACCTCGTCAACTCCCGTCCGGGCTCCGCCCACGCGCGCTCAGCACGACCGTCATCCCCCGCCCAGCCGGACGCTCGCCGCTCGGGCCACAGCCCACCGGGCCCCGACACCTCCGAACCCGACTCCGCCCGCTCACGCTCAGCGCCATCGCCGCGCCCCACCCGACCCGGCACCCGACGCTCAGGCCGCGCCGGGCCCTCCCCTGCCGACTCCCGGACCGGGGCCGTCCGTTCGGGTCGGCCCCAGCCGTGCTCCGTCGCGCCCGACTCCGGCCGCTCGTCCCACGCCGGACCGCGTCCAGTCGACCGGCGGCCGGGCTCCGTCCGCTCGGGCCGGGCCCAACCCTGCCCTGCCCTGTCTTGGGGCCGCGCCGAGCCGTGTTGCGCCGGCTCCCGATCGGGTTCCGCTTGCCCGTACCGGGCCCGGTCGTACCCCGACCGGCTGTGCTCCCGGTGCCCGGCCCGCGCCCGGCCCCGCCCCGTCGACGAGCGGTCGTCGAGCCCCGCACCCTCGTACCCGGCCCGCTCACGCTCCGTCCGGCCCGGCTCGCTCCGGCCCAGCTCTGCCCGGCCCGGGTCTGTCCAGTCCGACTCCGTCCGGCCCGCCTCGGTCCGCTCGGGCCATGCCGAGTCCTGCCCCTGCGGCGCCCAGCCGGACCCGGCCAACTCCCGGACGCTCTGCGTACGTTCACTGCCGTCCGGACGCTGCGGGGCGCCACCGATTCGTGCCGCCGGGCCGACGCCCGGCCACCTTCCGTTCCGATCGTCCGGCAGTTCCCGCGATCCGTCGGAGGACGCCCGCGACGGCTGCTGACCGCTCGCCGCGCGGCGCTCCTTGCTCTGCCGCACCGCCGCGCGGGCCTCCGCGATGGCCTCGGCCCGCGGCAGGACCCGGGGCTCCGGGCCCGCGAGGAGCGCCTCCGCTCGTGCGGACCTGGACTGCGCGGGTGCTTCGGTGCCCGGCCGGGCGCCATGGCGGCCCCGCCCGGTCATACGCCTCCTGCGCCGCTCCGCGCGGTGTGCGCCACGGCCCGGCCCGGGGTGTGCGGGCGGCTTGCCCGGAGGGCGGCGGCGGTGCGGACGGCGTCCCGGCCGAGCCCCGGTGACGGCGCCGTCAGGGCCCGCAGTGGAGTCCTGCGTGCCGTCCGACGGCGACGGCAGCGAGACCCCGATCGCCGGCATCCCGGCAACGGGCGTCGTGTCCTCACCGCGCCCCCGCGAAGCCCCTTCCGGCACGGCCGAGTTCGGCAGACGTGGCGGGCCCGCCACACCGGCCTGGCCTGCCGGGCCCGTCCCACCGGCGTCGGTCAGCAGCGCGGCACCCGTGGGGCGCGCGCCCTCCCCGGCCGCCGGGGCCACGCCTCCGAAGCCGGGTCCCGGAGGCTCGGTTGGCCGCAGCCCCGGGGGCTGCACCGTCGCCCGTGGCCAGAACGCCTGCCCCGACGCCATGACGGTCCGCCCCGCAGCCGCCCCTCGGGAAGATCCCGCGCCCCCGCGCTCCCCGAAGTCCTCGTGAACCTCGTGCCGCTCGGGCCCATCCGGCCCCGCGTGCTGCTGCCCTGGCGCGAAACCGTGCTCCCCGCCGGGGCGCTCCCCAGCAGCCGGGCTCCCCACGGCGTCGGCCGGTGCACGGGCTCCGGCCCCCGGAAACGGAAGAGCCCCGGGCTCCGCATACTTCTGGGGGTTCCGGACCCGGTCGGGGAACGGTTCGGGATACACGACCGGCCAGGGCCGCGCCCTCGGCGGATCCTGGGACGTCGCGCCGCCCGGCCCGGTACCGCTCGGCCCCGCACCGCCCGGCCCTGCACCGCCGGAAGGCGTCCCTCCGGCCCCGCTGCGGCCGCCCCCGTCACGCGCGGGAGGCGCCGCCCCGTCCGCCCCCGGCACACCACCGGCGGCGTCCGCGCGCCTCAGAAGCTCCCGCTCCGTCCCGACCCCGTCACGTGCCCCTGACGCATCCCGCGTCCCAGATCCGTAGCTCATGCCGACCGACGGTAGGTACGGCCGCCTCACCGCAGGGATCTTGGTCGATTACCGTGGAAAACCCGGGAGTTGTGGACAACTCGGCCACCCGGCCGAGTGACGGAGCAGCCCTTCACCCGAGCGACAGCACGGCCCCCAGCAGCCCCGGCCCGGTGTGCGCGCCGATGACCGCGCCGACCTCGGTGACGTGCAGTTCCCGTAGCCCGGGCACGTTCTTCCGGAAGTTCTCGGCGAGACGGTCGGCCTGCTCGGCGGCGGCGAGATGGTGTACCGCGATGTCCACGGGCCCCGTACCGGCCCGCTCCAGCACGATCTCCTCCAGCCGCGCCCTGGCTCTGGAGGCGGTCCTGACCTTCTCCAGCAACGCGATCCGGCCGTCGGCGAGTTCGAGCAGCGGTTTCACCGCGAGCGCCGAGCCGAGCAGGGCCTGGGCCGCGCCGATACGGCCGCCTCTGCGCAGGTAGTCGAGGGTGTCCACACAGAAGACGGCCGAGGTGCCCTCGGCGCGCTTCCGCGCCGCCGCCACGGCCTCCTCCAGCGAGCCGCCCGCCTCGGCGACCTCGGCGGCGGCCAGCGCGCAGAACCCGAGCGCCATGGCGACGACGCCGGTGTCCACCACGCGCACGGGCACGGGCGACCGCCCGGCGGCCACCAGCGCGGCGTCGTACGTGCCGGAGAACTCCGCCGACAGGTGCAGCGAGACGATGCCGGACGCCCCGGCGTCGGCCGCTGCCCGGTAGGCGCGCGCGAACATCTCCGGCCCGGGCCGTGAGGTGGTGACGGCGCGGCGCTCCCGCAGGGCGGCCTCCAGGGAGCGCGCGGAGATCTCGCTACCCTCCTCCAGCGCCTCGTCGCCGAGCACGACCGTCAGCGGCACGGCCTCGATGCCGTGGCGCCGGAGCGCGGCGGGTGGAAGGTAGGCGGTGGAGTCGGTGACGACCGCGATACGGCCCTGGGCGCCGTCGTTCCGGGCGGGGCCGGGGTCGAACGGTGGGGCGGTGCTGTTCAGGAGGCGCTCCGCGGACGTCGCTTGCCGAACCGGGGCGACTCCGGGGCCGGCTCGGCGGCGGGTCCCGCCGGCCCGGTCCCGGGCAGATCGTCGAAGTACGGGCGGGAGGGGCCGAGTTCGGGCTGCGGCGGAGGCGCGGCGGCAGGCTCGCCCTGGCCCGGGCCCGCGGGGCGGGAGGCGGAGGGTTCCGAGGCCGAGGCCGAGGGGCGCGGCGGCGCGGGGTCCGCCAGGGGGTCCGTGCCGCTCGTCCAGTGCCGCAGGGCGGCGGACTCGATGTCGATCTGGGCGCGGAGGGCGTCGAGCCCTTCGGCGTCGAACTGCCGTGCTCTGTCCTGGGCGGCGAAACGGAGCGAGTCGGCCGACTCCTTGATGGCGCGTACCCGCTCCCGCGCCTCGGGCAGCCGGGCGGCGATACGGCCGCGGTCGGGCTCGCGCTCCATGAGCGCACGGAGTTCGCGGTCGAGCTGGCGGGCGTGTTCGAAGAGCTGGTCGAGCAGGCCGAGGGCCTCCTGGAGCGCCGGGTCGTCCGCCGCGCCCGCCTCCAGTGCCTCGCCGGTGCTGTCGATGGACGCGCGCAACTCGCTGCGCAGCCGGGCCACTTCGCCGACGGGGCCGGGCTGGGCCCCGCGCGCCTTCAGCGTCGTCTCCTCGACGGTGCGCCTGACCTGGGCTCCCGTCCGTTCGACTCCGCGTTTGACCGCGCGTACGACGCGTACCGTGACGACCACGCCGAGTGCCACGAAGGCCAGGAAGAGCACCAGGCCGATGATGATGCCCACCTCCACGGAACGCTCCTCCGTCCGTCGCCCCACACCGTCTTACCGTCCAGCGTAAACGTGCGGGGCCGCTCGCGGGTTCCGTCGGACCCCGGAGAAGCCCCGTAGGGGAGGCCCCGGCGCGGGCCGGAACCGGCGCCCGGGAGCGCACGCGAGCGGGCCCGGCCGCAGGAGGACCGGACCCGCTCGCAAAGCCGTTCACACAGCCGTTCACACAGCGACACCGGGCGACACGGAACGCTCGCCCACCGTCAGGGCACGCGCACTCGACGACGCGGCATACCCGCTCGGCACCGCGGCGCGCTCACTCGGGAACGATGTTGACCAGCTTCGGCGCACGGACGATCACCTTGCGGATCCCCGCACCGCCCAGCGCCTTCTGCACGGCCGGCTCGGCCAGCGCCGCCGCCTCCAGATCGGCGTCGGTGACGGACGGCGAAACCTCCAGCCTGGCGCGGACCTTGCCCTTGATCTGGACGACGCAGGTGACGGCGTCGTCCACCAGGTGGGCCGGGTCCGCCACGGGGAAGTCCCGGTGGACGACCGAGTCCTCGTGGCCGAGCCTGCGCCACAGCTCCTCGGCGGCGTGCGGCGCCAGCGGGGCGATCAGCAGCACCAGGGTCTCGGCGACCTGGCGCGGCACCTCGCGGGCCTTGGTGACGTGGTTGTTCAGCTCGGTGATCTTGGCGATCGCGGTGTTGAACCGCAGCGCGGCCATGTCCTGGCCGACGCCGTCCACGGCCTTGTGCATGGCGCGCAGCATCTCGACATCCGGCTCGGTGTCCACGACGGCGGCCTCACCGGTGGCCTCGTCGACGACGTTGCGCCACAGCCGCTGGAGCAGCCGGAACTGGCCGACGACGGCGCGGGTGTCCCAGGGGCGCGAGACGTCCAGCGGGCCCATGGCCATCTCGTACAGCCGCAGGGTGTCGGCGCCGAACTCGGCACAGATCTCGTCGGGCGTGACGGCGTTCTTCAGGGACTTGCCCATCTTGCCCAGCAGCCGTGTGACCTTCTCGCCCTGGTAGTAGTACGCGCCGTCGCGCTCCTCCACCTCGGCCGCGGGCACGGCGATCCCCCGGGCGTCGCGGTAGACGTACGCCTGGATCATGCCCTGGTTGTAGAGCTTGTGGAACGGCTCGGACGAGGAGATGTGCCCCAGGTCGTGCAGCACCTTCGACCAGAACCGGGCGTACAGCAGATGCAGCACGGCGTGCTCCTGGCCGCCCACGTACAGGTCGACACCGCCGTGCGGCATGCCCTCGCGCGGGCCCATCCAGTAGCGCTCGACCTCGGGGTCGACCAGTGCGCTGTCGTTGTGCGGGTCCAGGTAGCGCAGCTCGTACCAGCACGAACCGGCCCAGTTGGGCATCGTGTTGGTCTCGCGCCGGAAGCGGCGCGGGCCCTTGCCGTCGCCGAGGTCCAGGGTGACGTTCACCCACTCCTCGTTGCGGGAGAGCGGGGTCTCCGGCGAGGTGTCCGCGTCGTCCGGGTCGAACGTGCGGGGCGAGTAGTCCTCGACCTCGGGCAGTTCCAGGGGCAGCATCGACTCGGGCAGCGGGTGCGCGATGCCGTCCTCGTCGTACACGATCGGGAACGGCTCGCCCCAGTACCGCTGCCGGCTGAACAGCCAGTCCCGCAGCCGGAAGTTGACGGTGCCCTCGCCCAGACCGCGCTCCTCCAGCCAGGCGGTCACCCGCTCCTTGGCCTCGGTGACGCTCAGCCCGTCCAGCGAGATCTGGTGGTCGCTGGAGTTGACGATCTTCGCGTCGTACGAGGAGAAGGCGGCGTCCCAGGTGGACGGGTCCAGGCCGCGGTCGTCGGAGGGCTCCACGACGCAGCGCATCGGCAGCTCGAAGGCGCGCGCGAAGGCGAAGTCCCGCTCGTCGTGCGCCGGAACGGCCATGATCGCGCCGGTGCCGTACCCCATCAGCACATAGTCCGCGATGAAGACCGGGACCCGCTCCTCGCTGACGGGGTTGACCGCGTACGCACCCGTGAAGACGCCGGTCTTGTCCTTGGCCTCCGCCTGGCGCTCGACATCGGACTTGGCCTCGGCCTGCGCCCGGTAGGCGGCCACGGCCTCGTGCGGGGTGGCGTGGCCGCCGGTCCACACCTCGTGGGTGCCCTCCGGCCACGCCTGCGGCGTGATCGTCTCGACCAGCGGATGCTCCGGCGCCAGCACCATGTAGGTGGCGCCGAACAGGGTGTCCTGGCGCGTGGTGAAGACGTCGATGTGCTCGTCGCCCACCGGGAAGGAGATCCGGGCGCCCTCGCTGCGGCCGATCCAGTTGCGCTGCTGGAGCTTGATCGCCTCGGGCCAGTCCAGGCCGTCCAGGTCCTCCAGCAGGCGGTCGGCGTAGGCCGTGATCCGCATGTTCCACTGCCGCAGGTTCGCCTTGAAGACGGGGAAGTTGCCGCGCTCGGAGCGGCCGTCGGCGGTGACCTCCTCATTGGCCAGCACCGTGCCCAGGCCCGGGCTCCAGTTGACGGGGGCGTCCGAGGCGTAGGCCAGCCGGTACTCGCCCAGGACGTCGGCGCGCTCACGCTCGGTCAGCTCCGCCCAGGGGCCGTAGCCCTCGGGCGTCTCCCGCTCACCCGAGGCGAACTGCTCGACCAGCTCCTCGATGGGGCGGGCCTTGCGCTGCGCGGTGTCGTACCAGGAGTTGAAGATCTGGAGGAAGATCCACTGCGTCCAGCGGTAGTACTCGGGGTCGATCGTCGCGAAGCTCCGCCGCCGGTCGTGCCCCAGCCCCAGCCTGCGCAGCTGGGCCTGCATCTGCACCATGTTGGCCTCGGTGGAGGTGCGCGGGTGCGTCCCGGTCTGGACGGCGTACTGCTCGGCCGGCAGCCCGAAGGCGTCGAAGCCCAGCGTGTGCAGCACGTTGTGCCCGGTCATACGCGCGTAGCGGGCGTAGGCGTCGGTCGCGATGTACCCGAGCGGGTGGCCGACGTGCAGGCCCGCACCGGAGGGGTACGGGAACATGTCCATGATGAACTTCTTGGGCTTGGCGGCCTGCGCCGGCTCGCCGCCCAGTTCGCCGTCGCCCGGGTTCGGCGCCTCGTAGGTGCCGTTCTTCTCCCAGAAGTCCTGCCAGCGTGCCTCGATGTCGGCGGCCAGCGCCGCCGTGTAGCGATAGGGGGCCGCGGTCTCGGCGGCGGGAGTCGTCTCGCTCATCGTCCTCTAAGCTCCATCGGTCGTCTCTGCCCAGCGGCCACAAAACGAAAAAACCCCTCGCACAGGAGGGGGAGCCGCGCCGATTCCGGTCCGCGCCGGACCGGCATGATCAACGCGGCTGGCTAAGCAGAAGGCGTACAGCACGCATGCGCTCAGGGTACCGCAACACTTTCGACCCCCTCCCCGGAGCCCCGCGCTCGCCCTTCCCACCGCACTCCCGCAGCCCCCCGCCACGAGAACGACGACAGAAGCCCCCGCCCCTGAGAAACCCGGCGCCCCGCAACAAGCCCAGCAAACCCAGAAGCTCCACAGACAGAGGACAGGAAGCCCGACAAAAAGCCCGGCAAACCGGCACCCGGGCAACAAACGGGACGGGAGAGCCAAAGAGAAAAGCCCAGCCGGAGACGGCAGGAGGGGGTGCGGGTGGCGAAGCCCCCGCCAGGCGCGGGCGAAGCCCCGCGCAAAAACAACGAAAGCGAGGCGGCCACCCCGAAGGGCAGTGGCACACCTCGCCTCTCGCTTTTGTGGAGCTAAGGAGAATCGAACTCCTGACCTCTTGCATGCCATGCAAGCGCTCTACCAACTGAGCTATAGCCCCGGGCTGTGCTCCGCCGGGGTGTTCCCCGCGGCGGCTTCGCCAACTTTACACACAGGTGGCGCCCCACTGCCAAATCGGTGGCCGGCCCCGGTCCCTTCCGGCCAGGACGCCGGGCACGGGGCATCCCGGCACGTCAGGGCCGGTAGTGTCGGGGCGCCCCCGCAGGCCCCGCACCCTGGAGCCATCCCGCGTGAGTACGTTGCAGCAGGCTGCCGCCGGAAAGTGGACCCTGACCCTCCGGGATTTCCTGCTGCGGAGACCGCTGCTGCCGACCGCGGCCGTGTGCCTGGCGTCGTTCGCCGTCTTCTGGACGGCCCAGCGCTTCGCCGAGGTGACGATGGTGGACCTGATGGTCTACCGGGCCGAGGGCTGGGCGGCCCGCGCCGGGCACGACCTGTACGCCCTGCGCGCCACCTACGCGCATCTCCCGATGACGTACCCGCCGTTCGCCGCGCTGGTGTTCCTGCCCCTGACGCTGCTGGACGTCGCGGACATGCGCACCGCGGCGACGGCCCTGAACCTCGTGCTGCTCCTGTGGGTCGTCCATCTGTCCCTGCGACTGCTGGGCCACCCGGTGCGCCTTCCCCGGATCGCGGCGACGTTCCTGATCGGTGCCGCAGCCGTGTGGTGCGAGCCGGTGTGGACGACGCTGCGCTACGGGCAGATCAATCTGCTGCTCGCCGGGCTCGTGCTGTGGGACCTGTCACGGCGCCGGGGGCACCCGTGGGCCGGGGTGGGCATCGGTGTCGCGGCCGGCATCAAACTCACACCGGCCCTGTTCGTGGTCTTCCTCGCCCTGTGCGGTGCCATATGCGGCATCCGTGACCTGCGCCGCACGGGCCGGGCGGCACAGCTGTGGAACCCGTGGCTGCGCCAGGCCGCCGTGGCCACGGCGGCGTTCTGCGGGACGGTGCTCCTCGCGGCGCTGGTGCTGCCGCGGGACTCGCGGAGGTTCTGGGGCGAGGCGATCTTCCAGTCCTCCCGGGTGGGCCGGACGGAGATCTCCGCCAATCAGTCGCTGAGCGGCGTCCTCGCCCGTCTGCTGCACGTGCCGGAACCGGGCGGGGTGTGGGCGGCGGCGGCCGCGCTGACCGTCGTGCTGGGGCTCGGCGCGGCGGTGGCGGCAGCGCTGGCCGGATCGCGCCGGTTGCCCTACGCACCGGCGTGGGCGGCGGTCGCGTGCGCCGTCACAGCGCTCCTCATCAGCCCCATCTCCTGGTCGCACCACTGGGTGTGGTGTGTGCCGATGTTCGCCCTGCTGCTGGCCGAGGCCCGGCGGAGGCCGAGCCGGGGCCGGGCCGGCTGGGCGCTCGCGGTGTCCGTCGCCGCGCTCGTCTTCTGCTCGTACGCCCTGTGGTGGGTACCGCGCGACCCCGGTTCTCCGCATTCGCCCGAACTGCACCAGAACGCGGGGCAGATGGCGCTCTCCGGGCTCTATCCCGCCGTCGGGTTCGGCTTCCTGGTGCTGACGGCCGTCCTCGCCGTGCGGGCGCTGCGCAGGCCGGAGCCGGACGGACCGGCGGACGCCGGGCTCAGGCGGTGGCGAAGGAGTAGAAGCGTTTGAGTGTGCAGTGGGCGTCGAGCAGGCGGCCGTAGATCGGTTCGCCGTCGAGTTCGCGGTAGGTCTCGATCGGGTCGCCCTTTATGATCAGCGCCCGCGCGCAGTCCTCGCACCAGTACTGAAAAGCGCTGTTGACCGGTTCCATGTCGCGGACGATCGGGGTGCCGCTGCCGCACCAGTCGCACTTCCTGCTGTGGGCGCCCATCGCTCACTCAGCTCCAGATGTGGCCGCAAGCCGTGCACACGTAGGAAACTCCTCCATTGTCACCGAGCACTTGGGCGACGTTCGACGAGCCGCAGGACGGGCACTGCAAGAGCTGCGGAGGGTGTCCGTGCTGGAACACGGGGCGCTGCTCTTCCGCACTGGGGATCGTCGCCGGCATCGCGCTCGTCCCTCCCCTCGGCCTTCCCCCTCCCGGCCGTGACGATTCTGCCACGTCCGGGCCCCTCATCTAAGCCCTGGTCAGGGATCCTCCCCCGGACCGGGTGGCCGAACCAAACCCGGGGGCGCACACCCCACCCCCGGCTCCCCCCTGCACCCCCACACGCCACCACCCACACCCAGCAACCCCACCCCGCCCCTCCCCCTGCCGGAACCCCACAGCAACCGGGACGGGAGAGCCAAAGAGAAAACACCAGCCGGAGACGGCAGGGGGGCCGCGGGTGGCGAAGCCCCCGCCAGGCGCGGGCGAAGCCCGGCGCAAAAACAACGAAAGCGAGGCGGCCACCCCGAAGGGCAGTGGCACACCTCGCCTCTCGCTTCTGTGGAGCTAAGGAGAATCGAACTCCTGACCTCTTGCATGCCATGCAAGCGCTCTACCAACTGAGCTATAGCCCCGCGCTCCGGCGCCGGAGCGCCGCGAACGAGAAGTAGCTTACCTGGTGACCTGCCTGAATGAGAAGTCCGCTCCCAGCGGCCCCTCCGGTGGGCACCGGGCAGCCCTGCCCCGGACGTCCCAACCGGCGGCTCCGGACGGGCAGTTGTACCGTCCGTCCCGAAGGGGCGTCCGTACCCGCCGTCCGAAGCGGACCTGTGAACCGGCCGTCCCGTGCGCGGCCGTCTCAGTCGTCGTCGCCGAGGACCGGTTCGGGCAGGCTTCCCGCGTTGTGCTCCAGCAGCCGCCAGCCGCGCGGCGTCTCCCCGAGCACCGACCAGCAGCAGTTCGACAGCCCGCCCAGCGCCTCCCAGGTGCCGGGCGGCAGGCCGATCAGCCGGCCGATCGTGGTGCGGATGGTGCCGCCGTGGCTGACGACGACGAGGGTGCCGCCGTCGGGCAGCTTGTCGACGCTGCGCTCGACGACGGGCGCGGCCCGCTCGGCCACCTCCGTCTCCAGCTCACCGCCGCCGCGCCGCACCGGCTCGCCCCGCTTCCACGCGGCGTACTGCTCGCCGTAGCGCTCCAGGATCTCGTCGTGGGTGAGCCCCTGCCACACGCCCGCGTAGGTCTCCCGCAGGGCCTCGTCGTGCCGTACGCCGAGGCCGGTGACGGCGGCCAGCTCGGCCGCCGTCGCCGCCGTGCGGCGCAGATCGGAGGCGATGATCGCGTCCGGCCTGAGGGCCGCCAGCAGCCGGGCCGCGCGGCGGGCCTGCGCCAGGCCCTCCTCGGTCAGTGCGATGTCCGTGGTGCCCTGGAAGCGGCGCTGGAGGTTCCACTCGGTCTGGCCGTGCCGCCACAGGACGATCTTGCGGTCCCTGACCGCGCCCGCGTCGCCGTTCAGCTCTGCTCTCCGTCCTTGGCGTTCTCGGCGTTCCCGGCGTTCCCGGTGGCGTCGGCGCCCGTCTCGCCGGCGTGCTCCGCCGCCCTGCCGCGGGTCGCCCGCGCGTCCTCGGGGAGGTCGAGCTGCGGGCAGTCCTTCCACAGCCGCTCCAGCGCGTAGAAGACGCGCTCCTCGCTGTGCTGGACGTGGACGACGATGTCGACGTAGTCCAGCAGCACCCAGCGGCCGTCCCGCTCGCCCTCGCGGCGCGTGGGCTTGGCGTCCAGCTCCTTGCGCAGCCGCTCCTCGATCTCGTCGACGATGCCCCTGACCTGGCGGTCGTTGGGTGCTGAGGCGAGGAGGAAGGCGTCGGTGATGGCGAGCACGTCGCTGACGTCGTAGGCGACGATGTCGTGGGCGAGCTTGTCGGCCGCCGCCTGGGCGGCGACATCGATCAGCTCGCGGGAACGGTCCGTGGCGGTCACAGGCAGGCTTTCGGGTCGGGAACGTCGTGTACGTATCGGATTCAAGGGTCTCACGACCGGGTCACCGGCCGTCCGGGGCCGGAGGACGGTCGTACGCGGACGGGCGCAGGGCGGACGCAGACGTGCGCGGCAGCGCGCCGCAGCACGCGGTCGTGCGCGCGGAGGGGGTGCCGACCCCGGCCGGCACCCCCTCCGCAGAGGCACGGTCACCCCTTGTAGTCGGCGCCCAGCACCACCGCGACATCGGCGTTGGCCGCCGTGCTGCCCTTCTGCACCGCGCCGGCGCCCAGGCCGAGCGTCTTGGCGACCTCTTCGGCCTTGGCCCGGTTCTCCGGCTTGTCGTAGCTCACCCTGCTCCGGGCCCGGGTGGCGCCGTTGCCGGCGTCGACCACCGCGTATCCGCCGTTCACCAGCGCGGCCGAGGCGGTGTTGTCCAGGCCGCGCTTCCCGGCGGCGTTCTGGAGGCTGACGCGCAGCGTGCCGTTCGGGTCGGAGTTCTTCACGGTGCCGCCGAGCACCTTCTTGACGACCTCGTCGCCCGCCTGCTTGCCGAGGGTGCCGTTCGCCTCCACGGGGAGCGCCGTGGTGCGGTAGTCGCCCTGCTTGGCGCGCTCGGCGAGCTTGGCGAGGGAGGCGCCGAGCTGGCCCTCGGTCAGGGACGGGTCGGGGATCTGGCCGAGCGACTCGACGGTCCTGGTGGCGGCCTTGCCGTCGGACGAGATCTTCTTGAGCACGGCCTGCATGACCTGGCCGAAGCGGGCCAGCTGCTTGCCCTGCGGCTCGCCCTGTGCCCGGTAGGTGGCGTAGGCGACGGCGGCCCGGCCGTCCAGGTCCTGTGCGGCACCGCGCTCGACCAGCGGCGGGCCGCCCTTCTTCTTGCCGGGGACGGTGGCGTCGGTGTCCAGCGCGACCCCGCCGACGAGTTCGACCAGGTTCTCCAGATAGGGCGTGTCCAGCCGCCAGGTGCCCTTGATGTCGGCCCCGAGCAGGGTGCTCAGCGCCTCCCTGGTGGGGGCGGCGCCCTCGTCCTCGACGGACTTGCCCAGCGTCGTCGTGCTGCCCTCACCGTTCGTCACGGCAAGGGAGTTGGGCAGCAGGACGGTGGTGCCCTCGCCCGCGCCGGCGTTGTCGACCAGCAGGGCCGTCGAGTTGCCGTGGCCGCCGGTCTCGCGCAGATGGACGACGATCACGTCGCGCTGCTTGCCCGCCGCCGCGCCGCTCTTGCTCCCGGCGCCGTCGAGTCCGGGCAGCATGCCCGCGTACCAGAGGTAGCCCACGCCGCCCGCCACCACGAGGACCAGCGCGACCACCAGCGCCACGACGCGGTTGCGGCCCCGGCGCCTGGCCTCCTCGCGGCGTTCGGTGCGGCTCTCGGTGAACTTCAGCCAGTCGATGACGTCTTCGGAGTCGTCGTCCGGCTCCTCGACGAAGGAGAACTGCTCGGTGCGGTAGTCGCGGTCCTCGCCGCCCTGGGCCTGGCCTTGGCCTTGGCCCTGGCTCTTGCCGGGACCGGGGCCTGCCGGGGCCGCTGCGGGCGCCGGCCCCTGCGCGGCCTCCTGCCCGGGGGCGGCGGGCGGCGCCGCGGGGGCGGCCGTGCCGTATGCCTCGGGCGCGCCCTGGGCGTAGGCGTCCGGTGCGCCGTATCCGGGGGCGCCCGCGTAGGGCTGCTGCTGGGTGCCGTGCTGCTGACCGGCGCCGTAGGGCGCGTTCGCGTCGTACTGCTCCTGCTGGGGCGCGCCGGACTGCTGCGGGAACCACTCCTGCTGCTGGGTGCCCTGGTGGCCGGGCTGCTGGGCGTACGGGTCCGGATAGCCCTGGCCCGGCCCGCCCGCGTAGGGGTCGTGGCCCGGCTGTGCGTACGGGTCGTAGCCGGGGTGCGGGGCCTGGGCCGCGTAGGGGTCCTGGCCGGGCTGCACCGGGGCGCCCTGCTGGGGGGCCTGCTGCGGGGCAGCCTGGGGCGGCTGGGCGTAGACCGGCCTGCCGTACTCGTCGTAGCCGACGATCTGCGGCTGCTGCCCGTACGGGTCGTATCCGTAGCCGTCGTTCACGCGTGCGACCCCACTTCTCGGCCGTCCCCGTCGGTCCCCGGCCCCCGGTACAGCGCGCGCTTGCTGATGTACCGGACGACGCCGTCGGGCACCAGGTACCAGACCGGGTCGCCGCGCTCCACCCGGGCGCGGCAGTCGGTGGAGGAGATGGCCAGCGCCGGGACCTCCATCAGCGTGACCCCGCCGAGGGGCAGCCCGGGGTCGGTCAGTGCGTGGCCGGGGCGGGTGACACCGATGAAGTGGGCCAGGGAGAACAGCTCTTCGGTGTTGCGCCAGCTGAGGATCTGGGAGAGCGCGTCGGCCCCGGTGATGAAGAACAGGTCGGTGTCGCGGTTGAGTTCGGACAGTTCGCGCAGCGTGTCTATCGTGTACGTCTTGCCGCCGCGGTCGATGTCGATCCGGCTGACCGAGAACTGCGGATTCGACGCCGTGGCGATGACGGTCATCAGATAGCGGTCCTCGGCGGGCGAGACCGTCTTGTGGCTCTTCTGCCAGGGCTGGCCGGCGGGCACGAACACGACCTCGTCGAGGTGGAAGCGGGCCGCCACCTCGCTCGCGGCCACGAGATGGCCGTGGTGGATGGGGTCGAAGGTGCCGCCCATCACGCCGAGCCGCCGCTTACCGGTGCCGGGCACTGTCTCCTCGCCGTCCTCTCCCATGCGTGGGGACCCTATCCTCTGTCCGGGTGCCGGACGGCATCCCCGGTTCGGGAGCCGGAGGGCTCAGCGGTCCCGGTTGAAACGGGTGGTGATCCACAGCAGCAGGAACAGCGCGACGAGCGCGCCGCCCCCGGTCAGGAACGGGCTGAGGCTCTCGTGGCCACCCTCGCCGTGCTCGCCTCCGGAGGCCAGCGTGAGCAGGGTGTCGTGTGCGGTGGTGGGCAGCGTCATCGTCGTCGGACCTATCCCGTGCGGAGCGGACAGTTGGCTGTGCCGCACCGGGGCGCGGCACTGGCTGTGCAGGCACATCGTAAGCGTGCGCCCTGACCGGGCTCACGCCGACTCAGCTCCGGGCTGTGCGGCCGGGCGCTGCCCGGAGTTGCGTGGTGCTGCCAGGTATGACCGCTCGGTGTGCGTCCGGTCCGCGGGGCCGGGCAACGGGACGGCCCCGCTCCGCGTCCACCCTCTAGTCTGGACAGTCCAGCCGAAGAGGGGGAGTCAGATGACAGACGGCACCGCCGGCACCGAACGGCTGCCGGGCCGCGACAGGCGGCGTTTCCCGGGGATCTCTTCCCGTGCGTACGAACATCCGGCCGACCGTTCCGCGCTGGTCGCGCTCCGCAAGCTGAGCGGCTTCGACACGGTCTTCAAGGCCCTGAGCGGGCTGCTGCCCGAGCGCAGTCTGCGGCTGCTGTTCCTCTCGGACTCGGTACGGGTCGGCGACGAGCAGTTCGCGCATCTCAACGTGATGCTGCGGGACGCCTGTTACATCCTGGACCTGGAGAAGGTCCCGCCGATGTACGTCAAGCAGGACCCGCAGCCGACCGCCATGTGCATCGGCCTCGACGAGCCGATCATCGTGGTCTCGACGGGGCTCGTCGAACTGCTCGACGAGGAGGAGATGCGTGCCGTCGTCGGCCACGAGGTCGGGCACGCGCTCTCCGGGCACGCGGTGTACCGGACGATACTGCTGTTCCTGACGAACCTGGCGCTGAAGGTGGCGTGGATCCCGCTGGGGAATGTCGCGATCATGGCGATCGTCACGGCGCTGCGCGAGTGGTTCCGCAAGTCCGAACTGTCGGCCGACCGGGCCGGGTTGCTGGTCGGGCAGGACCTTCAGGCGTCCATGCGCGGCCTGATGAAGCTCGCGGGCGGCAACCATCTGCACGAGATGAACGTCGACGCCTTCCTCAAGCAGGCCGAGGAGTACGAGGCGGGCGGCGATCTGCGCGACTCCGTGCTGAAGATCATGAATGTGCTGCCGCGCAGCCATCCGTTCACCACCGTGCGCGCCGCCGAGTTGAAGCGGTGGCACGACAGCCGCGACTTCCAGCGGATCATGGACGGCCACTACCCCCGGCGCGAGGAGGACAAGGACACCTCCGTCAGCGACTCGTTCCGGCAGTCGGCCGATCACTACGCCTCGTCGGTGAAGAACAGCAAGGACCCGCTGATGGGCCTCGTCCGGGACATCGCGGGCGGCGCCGGTGACCTCGGCGGCCGGCTGCGCGACACCTTCACCGGCCGCTCCCGCCCCTCCGGCGGAAACACCGACGGCAACGGGAACGGGAACGGCAACGGCAACGGCAGCGAGGGCGGTGACGGGGACGGCGGAGGCTCCACCGGGGCGTCCGGGCGTTAGTGCGAGGGATGGTCCGGGCTCGGCTGGGCGTCGGCGGCCAGCAGTCCGCACATCGAGTCGGTCGACCGGCCCCGTGCGTACGGGTCGGTCCCGGCCAGCCCGGCATCCTTCGCCTTCTGGCCCGCGTGCAGCGGGGACAGCGCGGCCGACTGGTCCTCCGAGCAGTTGAGCGGGCCGGCCCGCATCGTGACCTGGCGGACGCTCAGTTGGTGCTCGCGCAGATTCTGGCGCTCTATGTGGAAGCGGACCTCGCGCCGCAGTGAGAAGAGCGAGGCGGACTTCTTGGCGTCCTTGCCCTTGCCCAGCTCGGTGGGGCGCACGGCGTAGACGAACACGTGGTCGGCGGTGACCTCCAGCGCGTTGGGGCCGACCTCCTGGACGCCCATCGTGCCGTTGACCCGCACCATCGGGTCGGCCAGCGTCGTCTTCGCCGGGTCGAAGCGCACCATCCAGGCCGTGGCCGCGTGCCGTCCGTCGTTGCGGGGGTTGTCGAGGCTCTGGTCGAACTGCTCCTGCTGACCGGGCGTGAGCAGGACGCGGACGGGGCGCACGGAGCCGCCCTTGAGCACCTTCGGATCGAGCGAGCTCTCGATGATGTACTGCTTGGCGTCCGAGAGCGCGGCGAGGACCTGGCTCTCCGTGAAGTGCTCCGTGCGCCGCTCCGTGGGCGCCACCACTCCGGCGGCTCCCTTCTCGAACTCGGCAGCCGGACTGTGCTCGAACAGGTCCGCCGTGGTTGCCCCGGGCACCGGGTCGCGGGGTGCGAGCGGCAGCAGTTCGCTGCGCATCGGCTCGGCGTCCGGCTTCGGCGGGCTGTGGTACGGGTTGCGTATCCCCATGTAGATGGCCGTTCCGAAGGCCAGCGCGATCAGCAGCACCAGGACCAGGCCCTGCCGGGAGAAGCTGAGGCCCGTGCGGCTGCCGGGGCCGAGCGCGGGACGGGAGCGCACGGCCGCGTGCTCCTCGTCCTCCAGCCGCTCGCGCGCCGAGAACTCCTGGAGCCGGGCCGCCTGGACGAACGAGTCGTCGAACACCACGGACCGGAACTCGTCGTCGCCGCCCGGGGAACCGCCGCCGTCCGGCGTTCCCTCGGGAGGATCCACTCGCCCGCCCATAGGAACAGAGTAGGACCGACCGGGCGGGGGTGGGCGGGCCGGTGCCGGACAAGCTGCGGGATTCTTATGCGACTGTTTCCTGTCGGCCACCGGCCCGTGGCCGTATCCGGCCTGCCGCCGCTCCAGGGCTGTTTCCCGTCGGCCGACGTTCCACGGCAGGTACCCGCCGACTGCCGTTCCGGGGGCCGATCGCCGTTCCCGCTGCCTGCCGCCGTTCCAGGGCCCGGGCCGTTCCGGTGGCCGGGGCCGTTCCGGCGGCCGGGCCGGGCGCGGAGTCGGTACGGCGCAGGCCGGTGCGGTGCGGGGCCGGTACGGCGGGATCGCGGTGGCCGGGCCGGTCAGCCCGGTGGCTCGGCCGTCGCGGTGGGTGCGCGGGGTTCGGCGGAGACCGGGGGCAGGGAGCCGGGGGCCGCCGACGGGGACGGCGACGGCTCGACGCCGGTGGTGGCGGGCGGCGGGGTGGGTTCCTGCCGGTGGCCGGCGGCCCCGCGGTAGACGGCGACGAAGGCGAGCGCGACCATGCCGATGCCCATCACCACGGCCAGCACCCAGGCGATGGGCCGCTGCCAGCTCGCGCTGCCGCGGTACGGGCGCGCGGAGCGGCCGCGCGCCCCGTACGGGCCGCCGAAACGACCTCGGGCGCCGTAGGCGCCGTACGCGTAGCCGTAGTCGGAGCCGTGCTCGTACGCCGGGTCCAGCTCGGGCGGGTACCCGCCCACGGGCGGGGCCGACGGGTCGAAGGGCGGGAAGGGTGCGGCGGCGCCCGGAACGCCGGGGACGCCCGGAGCACCGGGGGCGCCGGAGAGACCGCCGTAGTCGGAGCGGTCGAAGCGGCCCTCGTCGTCGGCGGAATCGGTACCGGTGGAACCGGCCGCGTCGGCGTCGGCCTCGTCGGCCGGGCCGTACGGGTCGCCGCCCGGTCCGTGGCCGGGGGCGTCCTCGATGATCCGGGGCGCGCCCGTCTCGCCGTTCTCGCCGTCGGCCCGGGAGCGGTCCGCGGCAAGCCGGCGTTCCGCCGCGGTCGGTTCATGGACCGTGGCGGAACGCACGAAGTCCTCGTCGAACACCACGGAGGCGAACTCCTCGTCCGCTGCCCCGTGGTCGCGGTACTCGGGCTCCTCGCCGTCCGGGAACGGCTGGCCCCCCACCTCGTCCGGCACGGGGCCCAGCCTAGACCTAACCGGTCAATTTGGGCAGTGCGAGCGGGAATTCACCCACGCACATGCCCCTCACCGGTGATCACGTACTTCGTGGAGGTCAGCTCCGGCAGGCCCATGGGGCCGCGGGCGTGCAGTTTCTGGGTGGAGATGCCGATCTCGGCGCCGAAGCCGAACTGGCTGCCGTCGGTGAACCGGGTGGAGGCGTTGACCATCACGGCGGCCGCGTCGACCAGGGCGGTGAACCGGCGGGCGGCCGCGGTGTCCCGGGTGACGACGGCCTCCGTGTGGCCGGAGCTCCATGTCCTGATGTGCTCGACGGCGGCGTCCAGCGAGGGGACGACGGCGGCGGCGATGTCGTAGGAGAGGTACTCCTCGGCCCAGTCCTGCTCCCCGGCGGGCAGCACCTTCGTCCCGGCCGCCTCGCCCGCCTTCTGCCAGGCGTCGTCCCCGTGCACGGTCACCCCGGCGGCGGTGAGGGCGTCGAGGGCGCGGGGCAGGAAGGTGTCGGCGATCCCGGCGTGCACCAGGACGGTCTCGGCCGCGTTGCAGACGCTGGGCCGCTGTGCCTTGGAGTTGACGAGGATCTCCAGCGCGGAGTCGAGGTCGGCCGCCTCGTCGATGTACACATGGCAGTTGCCGGTGCCGGTCTCGATCACCGGCACCGTGGAGCCCTCGACGACGGTCCTGATCAGCGAGGCGCCGCCGCGCGGGATGAGCACGTCGACGAGGCCGCGGGCGCGCATCAGCTCGGTGACGCTCTCCCTGCTCTCGCCGGGGACGAGCTGGACGACGTCCGCCGGGAGCCCGGCCTCCTGCACGGCGTCGCGCAGTACGGCGACGAGCGCGGTGTTGGAGGCGTGCGCCGAGGAGGAGCCGCGCAGCAGGACGGCGTTGCCGGACTTGAGGCAGAGCGCGGCGGCGTCGACGGTGACGTTCGGGCGGGCCTCGTAGACGATCCCGACGACCCCGAGGGGGACGCGGATCTGCCGCAGCTCCAGGCCGTTGGGCAGCGTCGAGCCGCGCTGCACCTGGCCGACCGGGTCGGGCAGGCCGACGACGTCGCGCACGTCGGCGGCGATCCGCTCGATGCGTTCGGGGGTGAGGGTGAGCCGGTCGACGATCGACTCGGGGGTGCCGGCCGCCCGGGCCCTGGCGATGTCGTCGGCGTTGGCGGCGACGATCGCCTCCGTGCCGTCGGTCAGCGCCCGCGCGATCGCCTCCAGCGCGGCGTCGCGGGTGCTGCGCGGGGCCGGCGCGAGCGCCGCCGCTGCCGTCTGGGCCCGGCGCGCGGCGGCGACGACGGGGGTGTCGGTGGTCTGCCCGGAGGTCTGCGGTGCGCTCATGCGGCGCATGGTAGCCGGGGGTGCGCGGCGGTGGCCCGGCGTCTCGGATGGGGGACGGCGGGCCCGGGACCCCGGCGGGCACGTCCCGCCGGAGCCGGTCGGAGGACCGCCCTCCGGACCGGCGTTCGGGTCGCCGATCGGAGCGGCGTTCCGGAGGGCGGTCGGAACGCCGCTCGGAACGCCCGTCCGAAGGGCGCCCGGAGCGCGGGTCCGACCGCGAGGGGAAGGGTGGTCGGCAGAGCGGTCGTGGGGGCCGCCGGACATCGTGCGGCTGTTCAGAAGGGGTGGACGCCGACGGGGGTGGCGGGCGGCGGGCCGTAGCCCTCGGCGACCCGCTGGTGGTAGGTCTCCCTGTCGATCACTTCCAGGCCGACGATCTCCCACGGCGGCAGCTGCGCCGAGGCACGGTGCTCGCCCCACAGCCGCAGCGCCACGGCGGCGGCGTCGTGCAGATCGCGCGCCTCCTCCCAGTACCGGATCTCGGCGTGGTCGGTGGCGTAGCGGCTGGTCAGCAGGAAGGGGTGGTCGTGGGCGAGCTGCTGGAGCCCGCGGCGCACCTCGGCGAGCGGTGCCTCGGCTCCGGCGACGCTGAGCGTGATGTGCCAGAGCCTGGCCCCGGGCGCTTCGCCGCGCTCCTCGGGGGAGGGCTCGCGCCGGGGAACGGGCGCCGTGTCGACACTGGCCAGTCGTCTCACCGGTGGCCTCCTGGTGTGCTGCTGGTCCTGCTCGGCCGCTTGGTCCCGCGCGCTGCGTGCACGTGCGGATGCACGGGCAGCGCGGCACCTCCGCGTCAAAGTTGACCAGTCCGCGCCCCTGAATGGGGCCGTTTTCCAGAAGCTGTCCATGGAAGGGCAGGTCTTTTTCCGATCTTGCCCATGTATGACACCCGGAGCCGGGCCCCGGGGCATCGATCCCCAGGGCCTCCCCGCGCCCTCGCTCAGGGCCCGAGCACCACCAGGTCGTCGCGGTGCACGACCTCGCGTTCGTACTCCGGGCCCAGCTCCCTGGCCAGCTCGTGTGTGCTGCGGCCCAGCAGCCGCGGCAGCTCCTTCGCGTCGAAGGCCACCAGGCCCCGGGCGACGGCCCGGCCCTGCTGGTCGCGCAGCTCGACCGGGTCGCCCGCGGTGAACTCGCCCTCCACCCCGGCGATCCCGGCCGGCAGCAGCGAGGTGCGCCGGTCGACGACGGCCCGCACCGCGCCCTCGTC
The DNA here is from genome assembly GCF_006539165.1 of Streptomyces cacaoi. Taxonomy (GTDB): domain Bacteria; phylum Actinomycetota; class Actinomycetes; order Streptomycetales; family Streptomycetaceae; genus Streptomyces; species Streptomyces cacaoi. Next base: position 164,554 of record NZ_BJMM01000018.1, read on the forward strand.
CAGGGTGAGCGCGCCCGCCGGTGTCGACGCGTGCGCGAGCCACAGCAGCCGTCCGGCCGCGCGCCGCCCCGTGGGGTGGAACCAGGTGCCGGTGTCCCGGCCCGCGAGGGCGTCCGCCGCCCGGGCCGCCGAGGTGAGCACGACCGGCACCCCGGCACCGGCCGCGATCCGGGCGGCCTCCACCTTGGTGACCATGCCGCCGGTGCCGACCCCGGCCCGGCCCGCGCTGCCGATGCGGACGCCGTCCAGCTCGGCGGGCCCGTGCACCTCCTCGATCCGGCGGGTGCCCGGGGTGGACGGGTCGCCGTCGTAGAGGCCGTCCACGTCGGAGAGGAGGACGAGCAGGTCGGCGCGGACCAGGTGGGCGACCAGCGCGGCCAGCCGGTCGTTGTCGCCGAAGCGGATCTCGTCCGTGGCGACGGTGTCGTTCTCGTTGACGACCGGCACGGCGCCCATCGTCAGCAGCTGGTCCAGCGTGCGGTAGGCGTTCCGGTAGTGGGTGCGGCGGCTGGTGTCGTCGGAGGTGAGGAGCACCTGGCCGACGCCGCGGCCGTAGCGCGCGAACGATGCGGTGTACCGGGCGACGAGCAGGCCCTGGCCCACGCTGGCCGCCGCCTGCTGCCGGGCCAGGTCGCGCGGGCGCCGCTCCAGGCCGAGCGGGGCCAGGCCGGCGGCGATCGCGCCCGAGGAGACGAGCACGATCTCGCGGCCCCGCGTCCCGCCGTGCTGGGCCAGGACGTCGACGAGGGCGTCGACCCGGTCGGCGTCCAGGCCGCCGGCCCGGGTCGTCAGCGACGACGAGCCGACCTTGACGACGATCCGGCGTGCCTGCCGCACCGCCTCGCGCGGGCCCGGGCGCGCGTCGGCCCGGCCGCCTCCGGGAGCGGCCGGAGCCCGGTCGGCGCCGACCCCGCCCTGGTGACTGTCCGTGTTCTCCTCATGGGCCCCGCCGGCCCCGCCCTCTGCTGCCACGTCCCTCTGCGTCCTCGACCTTCTCGATCTCGTCGGCCTTCTCGGTGCCGGTCGGCCTTCTCGGTCCTCTGCGGCGTTCTCCGGCCCTGCGGCGTTCCCCGCGCGACCGGAATCCCGGCCTCCGGGAAACCCGCACCTGTGCGACCGACTCGTGAACGAACGGAGACCGCCTCCCCCGCCACGGTCGGCCCCTCCCCTCCCCCGGCGGCCCCGTGACCAGGCCGGTCGCGGCCTCCCCTGGGCGCAATCTACGTCAGCGCCCCTCCGCGCCGCCCCCGCGTTCCGCGCCGTGGACGCGTGAGGATGGTTACCTTTGCCGGTTCCGTGCCCGCTCACGGGGCCGGGCGGCGCCCGCGCGGGGCCGCCGAAGATTGGCACTTGACCCGGGACCGTCATACGGTCAGTGGTCGACCACTGGCCGCGTGGCCACCGTCCGTAGAAGTTCCTCGATCTCCATGCCAGGAGCCCAGCCCGTGCCCTCTGCCGGACTCTCCCCACGACGCGCCGTACAGCTGGCGGCGCTGCTCGCGCTGGCGGTGTTCTACACCGCACAGCTCGCGGGCGCGTTGCTACCGAACGTGCCCGTCTTCGTCGCCGCATCCCTCGCGGGACTCGCCCTCGACCTGTACCTGACGCACCGGCAGCCCGGCCTGCTGGCTCTGCTCGGCAAGGTCCGCTTCGACGTCACCACGCGGCAGCTGCTGCGCGACATGCTGATCGTCATCGGCCTCGTCCGGATCCCGGATGTGCCGCCGGACATCGAGCGCCCCCTCACCCTGCTGCTGCTCGCCGCCTACGCCGCGCACTTCCTGTGCCAGGCCGTGGCCCAGCTGGTACGGCGGACCCGCACCCTGCCGGTCGTCACCCGCAACATCGACGCCTCCGCGCTCCGTCTCACCCCGGCACCGCCCCGGCTGCTGGCCCGCCAGCCCAGCCGCCGGCTGCTGCGCTTCTCCATCCCCGGCGCGCTCGGTCTGATGCTCAGCGCCGGGCTGTCCGCCGAAGCCTGGGGCCTCATCGGGGTCAGCCTCTCCTTCCTGCTCTCCTTCGGCAGCGCGATCCACCTGGGCACCTGGCTGCTGCCGAAGAAGCGGCCCGCGAGCGAGCAGAAGGTTCTCGACTGGCTGGACGCCTGGCTCGCCGAGTACAAGCCCACCGTCGGCATGTACTTCTCCGGCGGGACGACCTCCGCGTACCAGGCCAACATGTGGCTCTCCACGCTCGCCGAGCTGGACGGACGGCCCCTGATCGTGCTGCGCGAGCGGTTCATGGTGCAGAAGATCGAGGCCACGGACGTCCCGATCGTGTGCATCCCGAAGGTGGCGCATCTGATGCAGCTGGAGCACTCCGCACTGCGTGTGCTGCTGCACCCGGCC
>NZ_BJMM01000019.1 GCF_006539165.1 Streptomyces cacaoi
CCGCGGCGCACGCGGCGGCGGACGGCGGGCCGCCGGTGCTGCCCCGGCGGGAGCTGCCCGGTGCCGAGGACGGGGTGTGCGTACTGCTCGGCCCGGACTCCGACGTCGGCCGGGCGCTCGCCGACGGGCGGCCCGACCGCGCCGCGCGGCTGCTGGCCGGATGGCGGGAGGTGTGCGGCGGGGCGCTGCGGCTGGCCGTCACCGCCTCGGTGCCGCTGCGCGAGGCCGCGCGGATGCTGGAGCTGGCGGCCCGGGAGGGCGTCCTGCCGGTGCTCACCAACGCCGTGCGGTACGCCGACCCGGGCCAGGGCCCCGTCGCCGATGTGCTGGACGCCGCCCGCCGGCTGGTGCCCGTCGACCCGCGGCGCGGGCTGGACGGCGGCGAGCGCTGGCTGAAGGGGGAGGAGGAGATGGCCCGCGCGGCGGAGCGGATCGCCGAGGCCGCCGGCTACGGGGGGAACACCGCGCGCCGGCTGCTGGAGGTCACGGCCCGGACGGCCCGGCTGTGCCGGGTGGACCCGGAGGAGGACCTGGGCATCGGCCGCGTCCACTTCCCCGAGCCCTGGCTGGCCGGCACCCGGGGCCGCACCGCCGAGCGGGCGCTGCGCTCCTGGTGCGTGGCGGGGATGCTCGCGCGCGGGTACGACCGGGACGCGCGGGCCGGTGAGCGCTGGCGGCGGCTGGAGGACGAGCTGGCCGTCATCGAACGGCTCGGCTACTCCTCCTACTTCCTCACCGTCGCGCGGATCGTCGAGGACGTGCGGGGGATGGGCATCCGGGTCACCGCACGCGGCTCGGGCGCCGGGTCCTTCGTCAACCATCTGCTGGGCATCGCGCACGCCGACCCCGTCGCGCACGGGCTGCTGATGGAGCGGTTCCTCTCGCCGCGCCGGGCCGTGCTGCCGGACATCGACGTGGACGTGGAGTCCGCGCGGCGGCTGGAGGTCTACCGGGCCGTCTTCGAGCGCTTCGGCGAGGAGCGGGTGGCCACCGTCGCCATGCCGGAGACCTACCGGGTGCGGCACGCCATCCGGGACGTGGGGGCCGCGCTGGGCATGGACCCGGCCGAGGTGGACCGGCTGGCCAAGGCGTTCCCGCACATCCGGGCGCGGGACGCGCGCGCGGCGCTGGCCGAGCTGCCGGAGCTGCGCGCACTGGACGCGGACGCGTACGGGGAGCGGTTCTGGGACCTGGTCGAGGCGCTGGACGGGCTGCCGCGGGGGATCGCCATGCACCCGTGCGGGGTGCTGCTCTCGGACGCCTCGCTGCGCAGCCGCACCCCGGTGGTGCCCACCAGCGGCGAGGGCTTCGCGATGGCGCAGTTCGACAAGGACGACGTGGAGGACCTCGGGCTGCTCAAACTCGACGTGCTGGGCGTGCGGTTGCAGTCGGCGATGGCGCACGCGGTGGCGGAGACCGAGCGGGCGCGCGGCGAGCGGATCGAGCTGGACGCGGTGCCGGAGGGCGATCCGGACACCTACGCGCTCATCCGGTCCTCCGAGACGCTGGGCTGTTTCCAGATCGAGTCGCCGGGGCAGCGCGATCTGGTCGCCCGGCTCCAGCCGGAGCACTTCCACGATCTGGTGGTCGACATCTCGCTGTTCCGGCCGGGCCCGGTCGGCGCCGACATGGTGCGGCCGTTCATCGAGGCCCGGCACGGCAGACGGCGGCTGCGGCTGCCGCACCGGGATCTGGAGCCGGCGCTGCGGGAGACCCACGGGGTGGCGATCTTCCACGAGCAGGTCATCCGCATCCTGTCGGTGATGACCGGCTGCGACCGGGGCAAGGCGGACGAGGTGCGCCGGGTGCTCAAGGAGGACGAGGAACGCCCGGCGGCGCGGGCCTGGTTCGAGCAGGCGGCCACCCGGAAGGGGTATGCGCCCGAGGTGGTGGCGGCGACCTGGGAGATCGTCGAGTCCTTCGGCTCGTACGGCTTCTGCAAGGCGCACGCGGTGGCGTTCGCGGTGCCCACCTACCAGTCGGCCTGGCTCAAGGCGCACCATCCGGCCGCCTTCTACGCGGGGCTGCTGGAGCACGATCCGGGGATGTACCCGAAGCGGCTGCTGCTGGCGGACGCGCGGCGGCGCGGGGTGCCGGTGCTGCCGCTGGAGGTGAACCGGTCCGCGGCCTCCTATCGGATCGAACTGGAGTGTGATTCCGGAGTCTGGGGGCTCCGGCTCTCCCTCGGCGATGTGCACGGCATCAGCGAGGCCGACGCGGCACGGATCGAGGCCGGACAGCCCTACGACTCCCTCGCCGACTTCTGGCGCCGGGCCCGGCCGCCGCTGCCGGTGGCCGAACGCCTCGCACAGGTCGGCGCGTTGGACGCCTTCGCCCCCGACGGCAACCGGCGCGATCTGCTGCTGCACCTCGCCGAACTGCACCGCGTCCAGCGCGGCGCCGGGGCCCGCGAGGGCCAGCTCGCCCTGGACGAGAGCCCGGAACAGGAGGACCCGGAGCAGCAGGACCCGGCACAGGAGAACCCGGAACAGGGGGCGTCCGGGGAGGAACCGCACGGTGCGGAGGCCCCCTCGGTGTCGCGGACCCCGCGGGCTCCCCGGGGTCCCCGGACGGTGGACCCCGTCCACCTGCCCGACCTGGACCGGGACGAGCGGCTCGACGCCGAGATCGGCGTGCTCGGCATGGACGCCTCGCGCCATCTGATGGCCGACCACGCCGCGTTCCTCCGGGAGTTGGGCGCCCACACCGCGCAGACCCTGCACGGGGCGGAACACGGCGAGACGGTGCTGGTCGCGGGCGCCAAGGCGGCCACCCAGACTCCGCCGCTCGCCTCCGGCAAGCGCGTCATCTTCACCACGCTCGACGACGGCACGGGCCTGGTGGACCTCGCCTTCTTCGAGGACGCGCACGCCGCCTGCGCGTACACCGTCTTCCACTCCTGGCTGCTGCTCGTACGCGGCGTCGTCCAGCGGCGCGGACGCAGCCTCACCGTGACCGGAGCCGCCGCCTGGGACCTGGCCGAACTCGTCGAACTGCGCCGGGAGGGCGGCCTGGACGCGGTCGCCGCCCGGCTCGCCCGGACCGGTGCACAGGCACAGCCCGAGGCGGACCGGCCGGACGGCCCCGGGCGCACCATCGAGGTGGCGCCCGGGTACGCCATGCACCCCTGGGCCGATCTGCGCCCGGCCGGCGAGGCGGCGGACTCCCCGAAGGCCCGCACGGCGATGCGCAAGCTGTGGCACTCCAGTCCGGGGAGCGCGGGATGAGCGATGTCGAAAGCACCGGTGAGCGTGCCGGTGAGCGTGCTGAGGAGCCCGGGGCGGGCGGCGCCGGAGGTGCCATGGAGCGCGCCGGGGACGTGTCGCACGTGCTGTACGTCCACTTCGGCGAGGGCGCGCACGAACGCTACGAGGAGCTGCTGACGCTGCTCACCGACATCACCCCGGTCGTCCAGGCGCTCCCCCCGGACGCCGCGCTCGCCGATGTACGCGGCGCACTGCGGTACTTCGGGCGGGACGCGGCCGGACTCGCCCGGCTGGTACGGCTGCGCGCGCTCGCCCTGCACGGCACCGACTGCACCGTCGGCGTCGCGGCCGGCCCCCTGCTGGCCCGGATGGCCGCGCACGCGGGCGCGCCCGGGACCGTGCGCGAGGTCCGCCCCGAACAGGCGGCGGACTTCCTCGACCGCAGGCCCGTCGCCGCGCTGCACGGGGTCGGCCCGGCGACCGCCCGCACGCTGTGCTCCTACGGGCTCGACAGCGTCGGCCGGCTCGCGGCCACCCCGCTCGCCACGCTCCAGCGCATCCTCGGCGCCACCCAGGGCCGCCGGCTCCACGAGCGGGCCCGCGGCGTGGACCGCACGACCGTCACCCCGACGGCCCCGGCCCGCTCGACCGCGGCCGAACACCGCTTCCCCCACGACGAGTTGGACCCGGACCGGCGCCGGCGTGCCCTGCTCACCCTCGCCGACGAGCTGGGCTTCCGGATGCGCGCGGAACACCAGGTGGCCCGGGGGCTGAGCCTGACCGTCCGGTACGCCGACCGCTCGGCCACCACCCGGACCCGCACCCTGCCCGAACCCACCGCGCACACCCCCGCGCTGGCCCGCGCCGCCTACGCGCTGCACGACGCGCTGGGGCTGCAACGGGCCCGGGTGCGGGGCGTGGCGCTGCGGGCCGAGGAGCTGACGGCCGCCGAACTCGCCACCCGGCAGCTCTCGTTCGACGTACGGGAGGAGAAGGCACGCCGCGCGGAGGCCGCCGCCGACCGGGCCCGCGACCGCTTCGGCGCGTACGCGGTCCGGCCGGCGGGCGCGGAGCTGCCCGCAGGCGGCGCGGAGTGGCCCGACGACGGACCCGACGAGGGAGTGCGGGCCGCCTGACACACACCGCCCGACCGGGGGTCGATCCATGGACGTACCAAGGAGGTTGACGTCCCGGGGAGGCGCTCGGGGCAGGCCGGTCGCGCTGTCACCCCCGCGTGTCAGCATGCGCGGCATGGGTTTCTTCGATGATCTCGTGGTGCCGGGCGAGCCCGCACCGGAGTCGGGCCCGACGCTCGAACTGGGCCCGCCCGGGCCGGACTTCCCCGGCGAGGACCGCCCCCCGGAGGACTGGTACCTGCCCACCGTCCTGCCCGGCCGTACCGAGGTGGGGGCCGGGCCGCACACCAGGGTGATGCTCACCGGGATGTCCGTGTGGCCGGACGCGGTGACGCTGCATCTCGTCGCCTTCCGGCGCCGGGCGAGCACCGGCGGCTGGTACCCCCGCGATCCGGAGCGGGACGCCGACGGGCTGCACGTCGGGCTGCTCCTCGCCGACGGCCGGCGGGTGACCACACTGGACGGCGACCCCTGGCCGGTGATGCACGGCGGCCGGCGGCGGACGTACACCCTGACCGGTCAGGGCGGCGCGCGCAGCGCCCACCGCGAGGAGCTGGACCTGCTGCTGTCGGCCCTGCCGCCCCTGGGCCCGCTCACCCTCGTCGTCGAGTGGCCGGCCCAGGGGGTGCCGGAGACCTCGACGGCGCTCGACGCCCACGCCCTCCGCGCCGCCGCACACGACGCCCTGGCGATCTGGCCCGACCTCGCACCGCCCCCGGGCACCGTGCCGGACGCCGTGCACGGCGCGGAGAACGGGACAGAGAACAGGACGGAGAACAGGACGGAGGACGGGGAGAGCGTCGGGGAGGACCTCTGGGAGGACGCCGGGGAGTGGTGCGACGCCGTGGAGTGGCAGGCGGCGGAGGACGTCGCCCCCACGGGTCCGATGTCCGCCGGGACCGCCCGTATCGTCGGCCCGGCCGGCGACTTCCTGGCCGCCGCCGTGGCAAGGGCCGACGAGCAGCGCCTGGCCCTGCTCCTCCGCAGGCGGGAGGGCGGACCCACCGACCCGCACCGGTACGACCCCCGCCCCGACTGGCAGGGGATCGGCCGGGACGACTGGGCCGACCTCGCCCTCGTCCGCGCCCGGCTGGACGGCGGCGCGGACCCCGACGGCTCCGACGGACCCGGCGGGCCCGGCAGCTCCCAGGGCTCCGGCGGCTCTGCCGACCCCGGCGCTTCCGGGTGCACGGCCGCCGGCCCGTCCACCGTCGACGGGCGACGGACCCCGCTGCACTCGGCCGCGGGCTGCGGAGCACCGGCCGAGGTGCTCACCGAGCTGCTCCGGCGCGGCGCCCGCCCCGATCCGCCGGACGAGGAGGGAGTGACCCCGCTGTGGGAGGCCGTACGCCACGGCGGCCCGGAGCAGTGCGAGGTGCTGCTGGCCGCGGGGGCCGATGCCTGGCGCCCGTGCGTGGACGGCTGGACCCCGGGCCGGCTGGCGCTGGCCAGGCCCGAACTCGCCCCGCTGTTCGAGCGGTTGCCCGGCGCGGTGCCGCTCACCGGGGAGGAGCGGGCAGCGCAGGAGGAGGCCAACCGGCTCATCGACGTCTTCCGCGCGGTCGAGGACACCGAGGGCATCGGCGTCGCCTTCGTCGCGGGCATCGACGAGGAGGAACTGATCCGCCGCCTCGGCGCCCGGCCCGCGGACTGCCCCGTGCTCGACCTCGACCGCGAACCGGGCCCGTTCGGCACCGGGCCCGGCGGCTTCGACCCCGACGACTTCGAGGAGAGCCTGGCCTGGGTGGGCCTCACCGGCGTGCCCGGCGGTGTCGTCGTCAACCAGCCCATGGGCTACACACCCGAGGACGAGCGCTTCTTGACCAGGGTCTCGGCCGGGACGGCGGCCTACGGGGTGTTCTTCAACGCGAAGGGCGGCACGTTGGGGACCCTCGCGCGGGACGGCGTGGAGGTGAAGCACGAGGAGATCGGGCTGTCACCGTTCGCGGGCGCCCCGCCGGAGTTCTACCGCTTCCGCTTCTGGGACAGATCGGCTGAGTCGCTCTGCGGCGCCACCGAACTCGCCTACGCCTGCGCCCAGGCCGGAATGGCCCTGACCGACGCGTCCCCCTTGCTGGAGCCGCCGCGCCGCTGGGTCCGGGTGCCCTACACCCCTTAGCCACGGGCACAGCGGAGTCCCTGGCCACGGGGCACAGCGGAGTCGCGGGGCCGCCGGACGACGGAACGGCGGGCCCCGTGGGACCCGCCGTTCGCGGAATGCGCCGGAGCGCGCTCTCGTGTGCCGTCAGCTCCGGCCGTCCGCCGCGCGGAAGCCGCGCAGCCGCAGGCTGTTGCCGACGACGAAGACCGACGAGAAGGCCATCGCCGCGCCGGCGATCATCGGGTTGAGCAGCCCGGCGGCGGCCAGCGGCAGGGCCGCGACGTTGTAGGCGAAGGCCCAGAACAGGTTGGACCTGATCGTGCCCAGCGTCCGGCGGGAGAGCCGGATGGCGTCGGCCGCGGCACGCAGATCCCCGCGCACCAGCGTCAGATCGCCCGCCTCGATCGCCGCGTCCGTGCCCGTCCCCATGGCCAGCCCGAGGTCGGCCTGGGCGAGCGCGGCCGCGTCGTTGACGCCGTCCCCGACCATGGCCACCGAACGCCCCTCGTCCTGGAGCCGCTTGACGACGCTCACCTTGTCCTCGGGCATGACCTCGGCGACGACGTCCTCGGGGGCGATGCCCACCTCGGCCGCGACCGCCTCGGCCACCGCCCTGTTGTCGCCGGTGAGCAGCACCGGGGTCAGGCCCAGGCCGCGCAGCCGGCGGATGGCCTCCGCGCTGGTCGGCTTGACCGCGTCGGCCACCTCCAGCACCGCGTGGACCTCGCCGTCCCAGGCCACCACGATCGCGGTGCGCCCGGCCCGCTCGGCCCGCGCCTTGGCCTCGGCCAGTTCGGCGGGCAGCTCCAGCGCCCACTCCTCGGCCAGCTTCTCGCGCCCGACCAGCACCGCATGGCCCTCGACGACGCCCTGCACACCGAGCCCGGGCACGTTCGCGAAGTCCTCGGGGGCCGGCAGGGTGCCGTACCGCTGCGCCGCTCCCTTGGCCACGGCCTGGGCGATGGGGTGCTCGGAGGCGTTCTCCAGTGCCCCCGCGAGCCGCAGCACCTGCTCCTCGCCGGCGGCCCCCGCGTCCTTGCGCAGTCGGGTCTCCAGGAGCGTCATCTCGCCGGTGGTGACGGTGCCGGTCTTGTCCAGCACGACGGTGTCCGCCTTGCGCGTCGTCTCCAGCACCTCGGGGCCCTTGATCAGGATGCCGAGCTGGGCGCCCCGGCCGGTGCCGACCATCAGCGCCGTCGGGGTGGCCAGCCCGAGCGCGCAGGGGCAGGCGATGATCAGTACGGCCACCGCCGCGGTGAAGGCCGCCGTCAGCCCGGCGCCGCTCGCCAGCCAGAAGACGAGCGTGCCGAGCGCCAGCACGATCACGACGGGCACGAAGACGGCGGAGATCCGGTCGGCGAGCCGCTGGGCCGCCGCCTTGCCGTTCTGCGCGTCCTCGACGAGCTTCGCCATCCGCGCCAGCTGGGTGTCCGAGCCGACCCGGGTGGCCTCCACGACCAGCCGCCCGCCGGCGTTGAGCGTCGCACCGGTGACGGTGTCCCCGGCGCCCACCTCGACGGGCACGGACTCGCCCGTCAGCATCGAGGCGTCGATCGCCGAACTGCCCTCCGTGACCGTCCCGTCGGTGGCGATCTTCTCGCCGGGACGGACGACGAACCGGTCGCCGACGGCCAGTTCACCGGTGGGGATCCGTACCTCGCGCCCGTCCCGCAGGACGGTGACCTCCTTGGCGCCCAGCTCCATCAGCGCCCGCAGCGCGGCGCCCGCCTTGCGCTTGGAGCGGGCCTCGAAGTACCGCCCGGCGAGGATGAAGGCGGTCACCCCGGCCGCCGCCTCCAGATAGATGTTGGCGGCGCCGTCCGTCCGCGCGATGGACAGCTCGAAGTGGTGCGTCATGCCGGGCTCGCCCGCCGTGCCGAAGAACAGCGCCCACAGCGACCACAGCATGGCGGCCGAGGTGCCCAGCGAGATCAGGGTGTCCATCGTGGCCGCGCCGTGCCGCAGGTTGGTCCACGCGGCGCGGTGGAACGGCCAGGCGCCCCAGACCACGACCGGTGCGGCGAGCGTCAGCGAGAGCCACTGCCAGTACTGGAACTGGAGGGCGGGGACCATCGCCATCGCGATCACCGGGACGGCGAGGACGACCGAGCCGATGAGCCGCTGCCGCAGCGGCCGCAGCTCAGCGGAATCCCCGTCGTCCCCGCCGTCCCCGCCGGTTCCGTCCGCCCGGGCCGAGGCCGTCTCCTCCGTCGCCCGCGTGCGGGCGGGCGCGGGCGGGGCCGCGGTGTAGCCGGTCGCCTCGACGGTGGCGATCAGATCGGCCACCTGGACGCCCTCGCCCATGGTGACCTTGGCCTTCTCCGTCGCATAGTTGACGGTGGCGTCGACGCCCGTCATGCGGTTGAGCTTCTTCTCGACGCGGGCGGCGCAGGAAGCGCAGGTCATACCGCCGATCGTCAGCTCGACCTCGTCGGCCGGCGCGCCGTGGGTGCTCTGCGTGGTGGTGCTCATCGCGTCTCCTCCGGGACCCGTCGGGTCAGCTCGTATCCGGCGGCCGTGACGGCGGCGGCGAGGCGTGCCTCGTCCGGCTCGCCGTCGGTGGTGATGCGGACCAGTCCGCCGGCGGGGTCCGCCTGCACGGAGCGGACCTCGGCCAGGGCCTCCAGCTGTGCGGTGACGGCGCCCGCGCAGTGGCCGCAGGTCATGCCGGACACCTGGAAGGCGGCGGTCACGGGCCGCGCCCCGGCCGCCGCCCCCGAGCAGCAGCCGCCCTCGCCGGGCACCGCGCGGGCGGCTTCCCCGGCCGTCCCGGCGGGCCCGGTGGTGCAACACGAAGCAGTCGCTGCCGTCGCTGCGGTCGCCGGGGCCGCCGGGGTCGGGGTGTTCTCGGACATGAGCTCCTCCTGGGCAAGGTGTCTCGCGCCTACTCTTTCATACCCGCCAGGGGTATGAGTAGCGCTGCTCCATGTATACCCCCTCCCCGTATGTAGGGCAAGGCTTCCGCGGCGGGGAACGCGTACCCCCGGGGGGTAATTCCCGCTGGGGTGGGAGCGCGGCCCGTGAGGGGAGTTGCGGGGGTGCGGTGCCGGGGCAGCCGGACCTGAACCTTGTTCAACGCGAGGTATGGCCAGTGCGGCTACCCGCGCGTACGGTGACGGCCGTTCCGTCGTTCTGCTCCACCGCTCCACCCCCCTCGTCCTGCTGTGAGGAGCCGGATCATGAGACAGCCGTCGGTACCCGCCCGCTCCATATGCCGCCGCCTCGCCGTCGTGGCGGCGGTCCTCGCCCTCGCGTCCGTCCCCCTCGGTGCGTCCGCCGCGCAGGCCCCGCGGCAGTCGTCCGGCAGCGGCTGGAACGACTGGTCCTGCGCCCCCTCCGCCGCGCACCCCCGGCCCGTCGTCCTCGTCCACGGGACCTTCGGCAACTCCGTCGACAACTGGCTGGGGCTCGCCCCCTACCTGGTGAAGCGCGGCTACTGCGTCTTCTCTCTCGACTACGGACAGTTGCCGGGCCGGCCGTTCTTCCACGGGCTCGGGCCGATCGAGAAGTCGGCCGAGCAGCTCGACGAGTACGTCGACAAGGTGCTCGCCGCCACCGGCGCCCGGGAGGTCGATCTCGTCGGCCACTCGCAGGGCGGCATGATGCCCCGGCAGTATCTGAAGTTCCACGGTGGCGCCGACAAGGTCGACAAGCTCGTCGGTATCGCGCCGCCCAACCACGGCGCCACGCTGAGCGGGCTGACGAGGCTCGCCGACCAGTTCCCGCCCATCGGCGACATCGCCGACGAGATCGCGCCCTCGCTGCTCCAGCAGAAGGAGGGCTCCGCGTTCCTCAAGAAGCTCAACGAGGGCGGCGACACCGTCCCCGGTGTCTCCTACACGGTGATCACGACCCGCTACGACGAGGTCGTCACCCCGTACAAGTCGCAGTTCCTCGACGGGCCCGACGTCAAGAACGTGCTGCTCCAGGACCTGTGCCCGCTCAACATCTCGGAGCATGTGGCCATCGGGCTCGCCGACCGGATGGCCTTCCACGAGACGGCGAACGCCCTCGACCCGGAGCACGCCACACCGACCGGCTGTCTGTCCTGACCGCGCGCGGAAACGGGTGCGGCGCCGCCGCCCGCCCCCGAGGTGAAGGAAAGGGGAGGACGACGGCGCCGGTTCGTGGGCCGGGCGGTCACCCGGCGGCGCGGGCGCGCGCGGCCGGGTCAGCCCCGGTTGCGGGCCGCGCGGCGGCGCGCGGTGAGCATCAGGACGCCCGCGCCGGCCGCGACGACGGCGGCGCCGCCGATCGCCAGCGGGGCCGTGTTGTCGTCGCCACCGGTCTCGGCGAGGTCCGTCTTCTCCGCGCCGCCGGCGGGGCGCGGGCCGGCCTCGGCGTCGGCGGCGCCCGCCGTGTCGCCGGAGCCGGAGTGCCCGGCGTGGTCGCCGCCGTGGCCGTGGTGGTCGACGGTCGACTTCGCCCTGCCCTGCTCGATCTGGGCGTCGTCCGGTGCCGCCGGTGCGGTGGTGTCCTCGGCGCCGGAGGCGTCCGAGGCGTCCGAGGCGCCGGCGGAGCCCGAAGTGGCCGCCCCCGCCGACGACTTGCCGCCGAAGGTGACGTCCGAGCAGGTGTAGAACGCCTCGGGGCTGTCCGAGCGCTGCCAGACGCTGTAGATCAGATGGCGGCCGGACCGCTTGGGCACGGTGCCGTCGAAGACGTAACTCCCGTTCTTCAGCTGCGGGTCGGTGACCTCGGCGAAGGGCTCGGACTCCAGGTCGGACCACTTCAGCGGCTTGGCCGGGTCGTAGCCGGCCTTGGTGATGTACAGCGCGAAGGAACCCTTGTGCGGGGCGGTCGCCTTGTAGGTGAAGGTGTGCTTGCCCGCGGTCATCTTCGTGGCGGGCCAGTCGGTGCGCGGCAGATCCAGGCCCCGGTACTTCTCGCGCCCGGCGCTGCACAGCTTGCCGTCCGGGATGATCTGCCGGTGCTTGCCCGCGGCGTCGGGGATGTTGACCTCGTTCCAGTCGTAGAACGCCTGCGTCCCACTGGCCTTGACGGCGGCCTTGCAGGCGGCCGACCGCGGGCTCTCCGGGCCTTCGGCGAAGCACGTCGAGACCCGGCTGACCGGGTCCGACATCGAACCGTGCGCGGCGGCGGGGCCGGCGGCAGCCAGCGTGAGGGCGAGCGGGGCGAGGCCCAGTGCGGCCCATCCTGCGGCTTTGCGGCGAACGGTCATCGTGGGGGGCTCCTTGATCGCGGGACGTGCGGCTCGGCTTGCGACGTGTATGTGTGGGGGGAACGGGCCGGTTCCCGGGGCCCGTTCGCGGTCGGTCCCGCGGGGCGCCCGGCCCGTCGCTCCCGCACGTTAGCCGTGCTCAGCGGCCCGCACGCACCCCTGAGCCGCGCTCGCGCCGATCCTTATGGTCGCTTTAAGGCATGACTAAGCGTCGGTTCGGACAGCCGCCCGGCGCCGCCCCCGGGACGGCTCCCGGGGCGGCGCCGGACGCCCGCGCCGCGACCGGTTCGTGCTCCGGCCGCACCGTGGGCGGGACCGGAGCACGAACGGAAGGCCCGGAGAGGCGGGAGCCCCGCGGGTCCGGAGCCGAAGGGCGGCGCCGGGGACGGGGATCCGCGGTCCAGATCCCGCGGTCGGGAGCCCGGGGTCGGGAGCCCGGGGTCGGGAGCCCCGGGTCAGGAGCCCGCGGTCGGGAGCCCGCGCTCAGGAGCGGAGCAGCAGGACGACGGCGGCTGTGACCGCGGCGAGGAGGATCGCTGCCACACCGTGGGAGAGGCGGTGGGTGCGCAGTCCGGGGAGCAGCCGGTCGGCGGCCCACCGGCCCGGTCCGGTCAGGGCGAGCGCGGCGGCGCCCGCGCCCTGCGCGACGGCGTACTCCACGCCCTCGGGCGCGAAGTAGCCGTGGCCGTGCGTCACGGCCACGGCGTTGACCATCGTGCCGAGGACGGCGGCGCCCGCCAGCGGGGTGAGCAGGCCGACGGCGAGGCCGAGGCCGCCGAGCAGTTCGGTGAGTCCGGCGACCGTCGCCATGCTCCGGCCCGCCGGGTAGCCGACCGAGGTGAAGAACTGCGCGGTCGCGTCGAGCCCGTTGCCGCCGAACCAGCCCAGCAGTTTCTGGGCCCCGTGTGCCGCCATGGACAGTCCGAACACCAGCCGCAGCGCGAGGAGTCCGGCGTCGTAACAGGTCTGCTCCGAGACGGCGGGCGCCGTCGCGGGGGCGGGTGCCGAACCGCCCGTGGGAGAGGGGTCGTTCAGCGGAGCATGTGTGGCATGGGGGGTGTGCATAGGTGTCGACTCCCTGCGTCGGTGCGGACCGCGGGCGGCGAGGGCCCGCCGCGGCGCGGTCGCCGGTGGAGAGGGGGTGGGGGTGCTGCCGGGGTCGTGCCGTGTGCCTGTGCCGTGTGCCGTGTTTGCGTGCTGTGTTGCGTGCCGTGCGTCGTGCTGTGTGTCGTGCCGTGTCGTGCCGTGTGGGGAGCGAGCGGGTGGGGGAGGCCCCGGGGAGCCCGGAGAACAGCGGAGACAGCTCGGACTGCGGGGACAGCTCGGACTACGAGGACAGCTGGGGCTGCGAGGACAGCCGGGACAGCGAGGACTGCGAGGACAGCGAGGAGTGCGGGAACTGCGGGAACTGCGGGAACTGCCGGAACTGCGGGAACGGCTGGGACAGGGGGCCGGGAGGCCGGACGGCGTACGGGTCGGCACCACTGACGGTAGCGATTGGTCTGGACCTGCACAACGGTCCGCGTGCGATCCGCCACAGACGGAACCGGTGGAGCGGTTGTGCGCGTTTTCTCCCTCGACGCCCCGTCACCGGGCGGCGCGGCACCTCCCGGGGACGGCCGCCGCCGGCCGCGGGGCCGGCGGGAGAGGCGAGAAGGGAGCGAGGCCGTGAACCTGCTGGATGTGCTCCTGATCGTCGCGGCGCTGGCCTTCGCCGGCTCCGGCTACCGGCGCGGACTGGTCGCCGGGCTGGTCTCGCTCGCCGGCTTCATCGGCGGCGCGGTGACCGGGGTCTGGCTGCTGCCCTTCGTGCTCGACCACGTCGACCGGGGCACGACGGCCGCCACCGTCGTCGCCCTGCTCACCGTGCTGCTGCCCGCGCTCGCCGGGCACGCGCTCGCCTCCCAGCTCGCCTGGCGGGTGCGCGAGGCGCTCAGTTGGGGCCCGGTGCGCTGGGTCGACGGGGTGGGCGGTGCCGTGGTGAACGTGGTCTCCGTGCTGGTCGTCGGCTGGGTCGTCGGCAGCGCGCTCGCCGCCTCGCCCTCCCCGGCGCTCAACCAGGCCATACGGGGTTCCACCGTGCTGGAGACCGTGCACGAGCGGATGCCGGACAGCGCGGCCACCTGGTTCAACCGTGCCACCGGCGCGCTCACCACGGCCGGTTTCCCGCAGGTCTTCAACCCCTTCGAGCACGAGCCCGGCGCGTCCGTCCCGGAGCCCTCCGGCGACGCCGTCACCCGGCAGGCGACCGTCGCGGCGCAGCGCAGCACCGTCAAGATCGAGGGTGTCGCACACGTCGACGGCGGCCGGCAGGGGCAGGAGGGCAGCGGCTTCGTCTACGCGCGCGGGCACGTCATGACGAACGCGCACGTGGTCGCCGGGGTCGACGAGCCGAGCGTCCGGGTGGGCGGCACCGGGCGGCCCTACGAGGCCCGGGTGGTGCTCTTCGACCCGGGCAAGGACATCGCCGTGCTGAACGTGCCGGGACTGCCGGCGCCCGCGCTGGAGTTCGCGGGCGACGCCTCCCGCGGCGACCCCGGCGTCGTCGCCGGCTACCCGGAGAACGGCGGGCTCGATCTGCGCGCCGCGGCCATCGCCGAACGCACCACCGCACGCGGCCAGGACATCTACGGCAGCTCGCTGACCAGCCGCGACATCTACGCCATACGCTCCCAGGTGCGCCCGGGGAACTCCGGCGGCCCGCTGCTCACCCCGGACGGCCGGGTGAGCGGGCTCGTCTTCGCCCGCTCGACCAGCGACGCCGGCCTCGGCTACGCCCTCACCGCCGACCAGGTCCGCGACCGCGCCCGTGAGGCCGCGACGGCGACCCGGCCGGTGGACACCGGCAACCGCTCGGCGCTGTGAGCCCGGCGCTGTGAGCCCGGTGCCGTGAGCCCGGTGCTGTGAGCCCGGCGCGCACGCCTCGTTCCGGGCCCTGTCCCGCCGGTCCCGACCGCGCTCACAGCGTCTTCGCGCACCGCCACTGCGAGGCGACGACGGTGTAGCCCAGGCGCCGGTTGATGACGAGCATCGCGGCGTTGGCGGCGTCGTTGCCGGTGAACGCGTGCCGGTAGCCGGCGGCGCGGGAGCGGCGCAGCGAGTCCACCTTCGCCAGCGCAGCCAGGCCCCGGCCGCGGAAGGCCCGCCGGGTGCCGGTCATGCCCGACCAGTAGCGGTCGACCCCGTCGGTCTGCGCCACGCTGTACGCGGCCACCGCGCCGTCGACCAGGACGACGCTGCTCAGCCGCGCGTCCCAGTCCGGGCGCAGCCAGTTGTGCCGCAGCCAGACCTCGTACGGGAGCCGGACGGACGCCGCCGCGCCCGGTTCGTCGGCGGCGCACTCCACGTCCGCCTCGTACAGCGGGCGCAGATCGCCCGCTTCCCCGGCGACCTCGGCCGGGGTGCACAGGACGACGCCCTCGGGGAGCGGCGCGGGCGGTGCCGGGAGCCGGGTCGTGGCCAGATCGAGGCCGAGGATCCGGGCGCGGCGCAGGCACCGGTAGCCGCGCCGCTCGGCGAAGTCCGGCGCCACTCCGTCGTCCGCCGCCCAGGTGTGCGCACGGACCGCGCCCATGGCACGCAGCCGCTCCTCGGCCGCCGCGACCAGCGCCCCGCCGACGCCCGCCCGCTGCGCGGCCGGCAGGACCATCGTCTGGACGAAGCCCTGGCCCGGGGTTCCGCTGTCCGCTATCAGACCGATGTCCGCGCAGCCGACGAGCCCGCCCGGGGCCGCCGTGCGGGGGCCGGGCGGCGGGGCGTGCCCGGAGTGCCGTATCTCCGCCGTCCGCCCGGGGCGGTGTCCGAGGCGTCCGAGGTGTCCGAGGCGTCCGAGGAGTGCGGCGGGTTCGGCGGGTTCGGTGGGCCCGGGACGGCCGGTGCGTCCGGTGGGCCCGGTGCTTCCGGTCTCTGCGGACTCTGCGGGCTGCCCGGGCTGTGGGCGCTGTCCGTGCTGTCCGGGCTGTTCGGGCTGTTCGGGCTGTTCGGCGATCAGCCGGTACCTCTCGTGCTCCGGCCGCTGTTCGGTCTCCCACAGCAACGACCGTGCCGTGCCCACGAGATGGGGCACGGCGGCACGGCGCACGGCGACGGTGGCCTCGGCGTCCTGCGGGTGGAAGGGGCGCACAGTGATCTTCATGCGCCGCACGCTAGAGGTGATCGGCGCACACCGCCGCCGCTTCCCGCACAACCGTCCGGGACAATCGGACGCGTACTGCCGCCCCCTCCCGCACCACGGTCCGGGAGACCCGGGCCCGCCACTCGCCCTACCCGGAGGCCCCGTGACCCGGAACGCTTCGCACCGCCCCGACGGCCCGCTCGATCTCGTCGTCGACACCGAGGCGGCCGACCCTCCCTACGAGCAGATCCGGGAGCGGATCGCGGCGCGGGCGCGCGGCGGCGAGCTGCCCGTCGGCGCGAAGCTGCCGACCGTGCGCGGCCTCGCCCAGCAGCTCGGGCTCGCGGCGAACACGGTCGCGAAGGCGTACCGGGCGCTGGAGGCGGACGGGGTGATCGAGACCCGGGGCCGGAACGGGACGTTCGTGGCGGCCGCCGGGGACGCGGCGCAGCGCGAGAGCGCGGACGCGGCGCTCGCCTACGCACGCCGCGCCCAGCGGCTGGGCCTCGACCACGACGAGGCGCTGGCGGCGGTGGTCGCCGCGCTCCGCGCCACCTACGGCGACTGACGCCACCGGGCAGGACGACCGGCAGGACCGGCGCGTATGCAGCACCGGTGCGCGTGCACCACCGGCGCCATGCGCACCCCACCGGTGCCGGGGCCCGCCCGGGCCGGGTCAGTGCCGCAGATTGTGGACGGCGGTGGCCGTCGTCCCGCGGAAGGCGTCGACCGGGGCGTCGTCGAGCGTGCCCATCTGCGCCCAGCGCACCAGCGTGACCGTCGAGCCCTCGCGCGCGATGCCGAACAGGCTGACGCCGTGCTCGGATTCGGGCGGTGCCGTGTGCACGCCGTAGACGTGGGCGCTGTCCCCGGCGTCGACCGTGCCGTAGTCCTGCCCGTCGGCCGTGCCGTCCGGGTTCTCCGCCTGCCAGTCGGCGGCGCAGCCGGCCGCCCGCCGCTCCAGCCGCGCGGCCAGCTCCCCGGCCGCCTCGGGTGTCCGGGACACGACGGTGACCTGGACGGCGCCGGTGTCGTACTCGGTGCCGTAGACCCGGTGGTGGGTGCCGCCCGGCTCGTCGGGGAGGGCGCCGTCCATGCAGAACGGCTCCGGGTCGGGCAGGCCGTCGGTGACGTCACCGGCCCGCCAGGGCGAGGAGGCGTGCGGCGGCAGCTGGTCCGGGGCGAGGAAGCCCGGTGCGGGGGAGGCGGTGGCGGGCGCGGCGGACAGCAGCGCGAGGGCAGCGGCGGCGGCAGCGACCGCTCCCGCGGGCCCGGCGGACCCCGGGGCGCGGACGGACCGCGGGAGCCGGACGGTCCGGCGGGGCCGGGCGGGCCGGGCGGACGGGGCGGGCCCGTGGGGCGCGGTGCGGCGGACGGTGCGGATACGCATGCGGTGGACCTTCTCCCTGAGTCGACGGCGGATGTGCTCGGCGGCGGATGTCTCGGTGGTTTCGGTGCGCTGTGGTGGAGGTGCTCGGCGGGTCGGTGTGCGTGCCGGAGGTGCTCGGTGGTGCGTGTGCGCTGGGGCTGAGGTGCTCTGCGGTTGCGCTGCGGCTGAGGTGCCTGCGGTGCGTGTGTGTCGCGGCTGGGCAGGGGTGCTCGGCGGTGTGGATGCGTGACGGCTGAGGTGCTGCCGGGACGGCGGACGTGCGCGAGGCGCCAGGACGGTCGGACGTGGCGGAGGTTCAGGACGGTGGACGTGCCCCGGGCTCCCCCCCCGGGGGGGGAGAGAGAGCCGTCACAGCATCAGACCGTCGGCACGGCCCGAAGGTTGCCACCCGAACGGGTCCCTCCGCCGGGCACGTGGGCGGGGCACGGAGACGGCCCCGCTGCCGGAACACGCCGGTGTGCGG
The DNA here is from genome assembly GCF_006539165.1 of Streptomyces cacaoi. GTDB lineage: Bacteria > Actinomycetota > Actinomycetes > Streptomycetales > Streptomycetaceae > Streptomyces > Streptomyces cacaoi. Next base: position 17,593 of record NZ_BJMM01000019.1, read on the forward strand.
GGCCTGTCCGGCGTCGCGGGCTCACTCCAGGGGGCAGACTTCGGAGACGGCTCTGAGGGAGCGCAAGCCGCTGCTGACCCGCTGGGCGTCGAGCTGGGCCGCCACCACGTCGGGGTGGACGTCCGGCTCGGGGCTCTTGCCCTGTTCCGCCTCGGCCTTGGTGGAGAAGTCCGACGACTGCCCGCGCAGCACGGACTCCACCTTCCCGTCGTCGGCCTTGTCGGCGGCGGCGTCCAGGTCGGCGGCCGACCGGCGGTATGCGGCGGCGAGGTCCGGGTGGGTGCGTACCTCGGTGTCGCGCAACGTGGCGTTGGCGGCGAGGGCCTCGGCGCAGCCCGCCGGCTTGCCGTCGCCGCCTCCGGTCGCCACGACGACGCCGGCGCCGGTGGCCGCAGCGACCGTGGCGGCGGCCACGGTGAGGCCCGCCTTGGTGGTGACGGTGGAGCCGAGCTTGGCGAGGAGACCGCCGGTCTTGCCGCCGCCCGACACCGCGGCCGGGGCCGCGACGGGGGAGGCGAGGAGCGCCAGGGCGGCGACGACGGCGGCCCGGTCGCCCTCCAGGACGTTGCGGGTCTGCTCCTCGGCGTGCAGGTGCTGGCGGTGCTCCTTGTCCAAGCCCCCGCGCAGGGCCGCGGTTCTGCCCAGGGCGTAGAGCTGGAGGGCGGTCTGCGGGGTGCCGGCGGTCAGCGCGACCGGTACGGCGGTGCGGACGAAGCGCGAGCCGAGGGCCCACTGGTGCGCGGCGTTGAGGGCCCGCGCGATCGCCAACAGAAGCCCGGGCTCCGGGAGTTGGGTCGTGCCGCCCGAGGTGAGCGCTTGCATCAGCCCCTCGGCGGCGGCGTCGGCGGGCGCACCGGTCCAGCCCAGCCGGCGGACGGCGGCCACGGCGTCGTCGGTGATCCGGTAGCTCTCGCCGTCGTAGGTCACCAGGCACCGGTCGTGCAGCTCGATGCCCGCGTAGGTGTCCTCCTGGTGGCCGGTGACGGCGGGGAACCACACGGCGGCCAGCGGGACGCCGAACGTCGCCAGTGCGACCAGTACACGGCGGGCAGGTTCGCTCAGGGCCACGGTCAGCGTCTCGGCCTGGTGCAGTGGGCTCAGCAGGGCAGGGTCGACGGGCGGCGGTGCCTCGTGTGGTTCGCGCACGGTGCGGGCCCGCCAGGCGTCCTGACCCTTGATGAACTCCGCGTACTGGCGCAAACGTTGGGGTCTGCCCTCGGAGAGCCGGTAGGCGTGCTCGAACTGGAGGTTGCGGAGCCCTTCGGGGCCGAGCTCCAGCCCGAGTTCGGCGCTGAGCAGCTCGATCGCCGCGGCCTGCCCGAGCGGCTGGACGTGGTGGGCGCCGGCTGTGTCCGGCAGGGTGAGGTGCTCCGAGGTGAACAGGAAGGTGCAGCCGGAGAAGGTCTGGAGGAGCCGGTTCAGCTCGTCCCGGCCCAACGGGCAGTCGAGGACGGTGAGATGCGTGCCGCGTACCTCGGCGACGGCAGCGCGCAACTCCGTCTCGTCCACCTCGCGCAAGAACCGCACGCCGAAGAACGCGGTGACCAGCTGTCGGTACAGGTCGTCCAGCGTGCCGGGGGAGTCGGCGCGGGGCCGCAGCACGTGTCCGCGCTGCCCGTCGGCCGCCAGCCGGTGGTGTACCGCGTCGGCGACCGCGCTCTTCCCCACGCCGGCGTGCCCGTAGAGCTGCACACTGGTTCCGTTGGTGAGCTGCGCGACCACCCGGGTGACGAGGTCGTCCCGGCCGGAGAGCCGGAGGGTCGCGGGCGCCGCCAGCAACGGTGCCTCGCGCAGCGGGAGTTCGGTCAGGCTGTCGGTCTCGATGAGTCCCTGCTCGGTGCAGACCACGTTGATGGTGTTGGCACCGGTGCTGATGTTCCCCTTGTTGTCGCCGTGCAGCACCGTCACCGAGCCCGGCCGGGCAGCGGCCTCGTCGGGCCGGGCGGCGTGCGGCGAGGTGTGCGGGGCGGCCGGGACGCTCTCGTCGTCCGGTGTGCCCTCGGGGGTACGCGTGTCGCCGCTCACCGGGCCTCCCGGCGGACGATGTTGGTCGCGCCGTGCCCTGTCGAGACGATGCCCGTCACGCTTCCGGAGACGTGCACGCCCGGCGTGGGGCCGGCGGGTGGCGGGGGCAGCAGTGCGGCGAGTTCGGCGCGGAGCCCGGGTGAGGACATCAGCGCCTGCCGGATGCGCAGCCGCAGGGCGGCCAGCGCGTCCTCGTCGCCGTCGGCCTCCGCCAGCTCGGCGACCGCCGCATCGATCGCCTCCGGCTCGGGCGCGCGCCGGCGCAGCCTGCCGAGCAGCCGCTGGCCCAGCCGCACGGTCGCCCCGGCGGCCTCCTCCTCGGCGCGCACCAGCACGGCGGCGCCGTAGGCGCTGACGGCCGCACCCACGGCGGGGACGACCTGATGCAGCAAGGTTTCGATCTCGGGCACGTGCAACCTCCGTCGGGCACGCCGGCGGGCTCTGGGCGCCCGCCGTCCGAAGGCGCCGGTCCGGTGGCCGTCCGGGAGCGGCGCAGCCCGGGCACAGTCGACTGACCCGGGTTCGCCTCCGATTGACCGCCGCTGACGCGCGTCCAGTGTCGTGGAGCCGGGCCCGGGAGTGGAAGATGTTTCTAGAAAATCGTTCCAGAAGGGCGAGCGGCCCGTACCGTGAACGCCGGAGCCCGGCGCCTCGGGGAGCAGGGGAGGACGCCGCACGAGAGACCGAGGACGCCTTCCGATGGGCCGGAAGCAACAGCGTGGGGAAGCCACCGTCGAACAGGTACTGGACGCAGCCTTGTGCGTGTACGCGGCGAGGGGCGAACAGGGCCTCACCGTCAGCGCGGTCACCGAGGCCAGCGGCGTCAGCCCCGGCAGCCTCTACCACCACTTCGGCAGCCTCGAAGGGCTCCTGGACGCGCTGACGATGCGCTGGCTCGGCCGGCTGCTGGACGCACTCGCCACCGCGCTGGAGCCGGCCCGCACCGCCCGCGCGGGTGTCCGCGCCCTCGTACGGGCCTACTTCGCCTTCGTCCGGGAACACCCGGAAGCGGCCCGGTTGGTGCACTCGGCCCGGGCCGACCACCACGGCATGGGCCACGCCGGGGAGATCCGCGACTTCCAGCAGGTACGGATCTCCTCGATCGCCGGGTGGGTCGGCGCCCGCCAGGCATCCGGCGAACTCGCCCCGCTGCCCGGCCCGTTGATCGAGAGCCTTGTCCTCGGACCGGTCGTCGGCGCGGCCCGGCGCTGGATCGCGGTCGGCGACATCGACCTGGACGAGGCCCTGCGTACCCTGCCCGAGCGCATCTGGCGCTCGGTGGCCCCGTAGGCGGTGGGCACTGTCCGCCCTCTCACGGCGGCTCGCACGCATGAGAAGTGCCGCATCGGGCAGCCGACAGGTGACCAGTGCAAGCGACAGGGCCACGGGGTGCGCGATGATCAGCGGAATCGGCAGTGGAACGAGTGGGGAGTGGGCCCGTGCGGTGGACGAGGAGGCCCGGCCCTCCACCGGCCCGGCGGACACGCCGTACGGCGGCGGCAGCGGCAGCGGGCTCGCGCGGATGGTGGTCGCCGGGATCGCGGTGGCCGTCGTCGCCGTGCTGAGCGTGCTGCTGTCCCGGTAGGACGGGGGCCTGCCGAACACCGGGCGGTGCGCGGTGAGTTGCGGACGCCCACGGCCGGTTGGGGTCATGTGCGGGCTCCCGTGGGCGCACATACCGTAACTCGCCGCCCCACGCGCCACGTTGCGCCCCCGGGCCCCAGCATCGTCGGTCGCGGTCACGCATGAACGGCGCACGGTGCTGGAGCCGAACGGGAGGCGTCGGGCCCGGAGTCGTGGTCACGGGTGAGCGGTGTGCGGGGCCGGGTGGTGCTCCGGGTGGTGGGTGGCCGGCTCACAGGTAGAGGCCGGCGCTCTCCCGGTCCTGGGGCGGTACCGAGGCCGGCGAGCGGCCCTTGCGCAGGGCGAACAGCTCGGCGAGCGTGGCGCCGTCCCGGCCGATGCCCTCCTCGGTGCCCAGCCAGGACACCGACTCCTCGCGGGAGAGCGGGCCGACCTCGATCCGGGCCAGACAGCGGCCCGGCCGGACGACCGCCGGATGCAGCCGCTCCAGCGCCTCGTTCGTGGTGACGCCCACCAGCACGTTGCGGCCCTGGCCCAGCAGCCCGTCGGTGAGGTTGAGCAGCCGGGAGAGCGCCTGGCCCGCCGCGTGCTTGGCCTCGCCGCGGATCAGTTCGTCGCAGTCCTCCAGGAGCAGCAGCCGCCAGCGGCCGGTCTCCGGCTCGTCGTCGTCCGCCCCGATGGCGATGTCCATGAGATAGCCGATGTTGTTGAACAGGTGCTCCGGGTCGAGCACGCAGTCCACCTGGCACCAGTCGCTCCAGGAGCGGGCCAGGGTGCGCAGTGCCGAGGTCTTGCCGGTGCCGGGCGGGCCGTGCAGCAGCAGGAGCCGGCCCGAGACGTCGTCCGGGGTGGTCTTCATGAGGCCGTCCATGGCCTCGGCCACGCGCGCCGTGTAGTTGCCGCGCACCTGTTCCCAGGAGCCGGCGCCGATGGTGCGCGAGGTGCGGCGCGGACCGCACATGGGGGAGTGGTACCAGAAGCCCATGGAGACCTGGTCGTCCTGCGGTTCCGGCTCGTCCTCCGCGCCGTCCACCGCCTGCTTCAGCCGCTGTTCGGCCAGTTCGCCGCTGACGGCCGTCACCGTCACCTCGGCGCCCCGGCTCCAGCGCGAGACCCGGGCCGTCCAGCCGTCGCCCTCCGCGAGGACGGAGCCGCGGCTGTCCTCCTTGGTCTCGCGCAGCACCCGGGCGCCCGGAGGCAGCAGCGTGCGGCCCTTCCTGACGCGGTCGATGCTGTGGCTGCGTGCGTAGGGCTGCTCGCCCACGGCGAAGCGGCCGAGGAAGAGCGCGTCGACGACGTCGCCGGTGGTGTTGCTGTCGTCGAAGTTCAGCCGGGTGGTCAGTGCCTGCTCCGGCGGGGCCGGAACGGAAGGCGCGGACGGAGCCGGGGCCGCCGTCCGGTCGTCGGGCCGGTGATCGGAGCGCTCGGAAGACATGGCCGCCATGATCCGTCATGGACACCGCGCGTGCACACCGGTTTCACGCCCTTGCCGCGCGCCCCGCCTGCCCGCCGCCTCCGCCGCGCGCCGCCCCGGCCCGCAACTCCTGTCCGCCCGCGTCCCGGCCCGCCCTCGTCCTGCCGAGCACCCGGCCGCGTCTCTCTCCCCCCCGGTGCCCGCCCGCGCTCCGGGCCGCGCGCCCGCCCGCCCCGGCGGCCGGCCCGTGCGGCCTCCCGCGACGGGTCGCGCCACCGTAGGCTGACCGGGCGCGCACCGCTTCCGGTGCCGCGTACGGCCGGTCCACGGGGGGGCGAGCGCGACCGGCCGCGCCGGATGTTCCCGGGGCCGGAGCCGTCGGGCCATGTTCCCGGGGCCGGCGCCGTCGGGTGGGCGAAGCGGGGGTGGGAGCTGTGGTGCAGGCCGCGCGATGGCGGCTGGTGTCCCTGCTGGCCTGCGGAGTCGTCCTGCTGGCCGTCGTCCTGGCCCTGTGCGGGGCACCGCCGGGCGGCCGGGGGCGCGACGGCGGCACCTCCGGCCCGGCGGGCACGGCCCTCGGCTGGGGGTTCACCCACACCGAGGCGAGCGCCGACGAGGGCGAGCCCGAAGCGCGGCGGCGCGCGGGCGCGCTGCTGAAGAAGACGGGTCTGCCGCAGAACCAGCACCTCATGGGCTGGGGCGCCGACAACCCCGAACCGGCTCCCGGGCGCTACGACTTCGCCTCGCTCGACCGGCGCGTGGCCCTGATGCGGCGCAGCACGGACACCCCCGTGCTCACCCTGTGCTGTGCGCCGGACTGGATGAAGAAGGGCGGCAGCGCCGGGCGCACCGACTGGTCGGAGCTGGAGACGGCGCCCGCGCCCGAACACTTCGACGACTTCGCCGCGCTGGCGGGCAAGGTGGCCCGGCGCTATCCGCAGATACGCCACTTCCTCGTGTGGAACGAGCTGAAGGGCTTCTACGACGACGGCGCACACCGCTGGGACCAGGAGGGCTACACACGGCTCTACAACCTCGTCTACACGGAGTTGAAGAAGGTCGCCCCCGGCATCCGCGTCGGCGGCCCGTACGTCGTCATGGACAGCGTGGCGGAGGACGACCACAACGCCTCGGACGTGACCGGGCCGTGGGGCGCCCTCGACCGGCGGGCCGTGGCGGCCCTGCGCTACTGGAACCGGCACCGCAAGGGCGCCGACTTCGTCGTCGTCGACGGCTCCAGCTACACCGCCGACGACCGCCTGGTGCCCGGCGCGTTCACGGCGACGGAGAAGCTGACCGACGTGAGCCGCTGGGTGCGCCGCGAGACGGGCCTGCCGCTGTGGTGGGCCGAGTGGTACGTGGAACCGGGCGACGAGGACGACCGCCGGGCCGGCTGGAGCGAGGCGCGGCGCACCGCAGTGCAGGCCGCCGCACTGATCGCGCTCGCCCGCGGGGGGACGGACACCGCCTTCTACTGGAACCCGCAGACCCGGACCCGGGACTGCCCGGGCTGTCTGTGGAGCAGCACCCGGTTCCGGGACGGCGGTGCCGAGCTGCCGATGATGCGGCTCCTCGCCCGGTTCGCCCGGGAGTTCCCGCCGGGCACCCGGTTCGCCGGGGTGCGGGCCGGATCCGGGGTGCGCGCGCTGGCAGCGGCCGGAGACGGCGGGGGCGACGGCGACGGTGACGGTGACGTGGGCACGGTGCTGGTGGTCAACACCCGTGCGCGGCACACCCGTACCGAGGTGGCGGGGCGCACCGTCGCTCTGGACCCGTACGAGGTGCGCTGGCTCGGCACCCGCTGAACACCGCACGGGCCCGGCGCTTCCTCGAACCTCCCGTCGCCCGGGCCGTGCTGCCCGGGCGTGCCGTTCAGGACAGCGTCACGAACCGCTGCACCAGGGCGGCGCACAGCAGCATCACCAGCGGCAGCGCGAACCAGAAGGACCCCTGGAGCCAGGCGTCCCGGCGCGGGCCGGGTCGCCCCGTCACCCGTACCGCCTCCCGCACCCCCAGCAGCGCCAGCAGCACGACGGCGGCGAAGGCGCCCGCGACCGAGTAGGGGTTCCAGGTGACGGTGGGCCCCGCGGGGCCCGGGTCGGGGGCGGGCGGTGCGCCGGGGCCCGGGTCGCGGAGCGTGTACAGCACGGCGTCCCCGTTGCGCAGTACCGGGCGCAGATCGTCCCGGGCGTCCAGCGCCGCGGTCATCTCCCGCTGCCAGCCGGCCGGATAGCCGGAGTCGAGATGCAGATAGGTCGACTGCCCGGAGTTGAGCAGCACATAGGAGCCGGGACCGGCCTCGCGCAGCTCCCGGGCCACCCGTGCCGCCGCTTCCGCCCCGCCCGGCCCGCGTGCCCCGCCCGCCAGGAGCGGCGCACGGAACGGGACGTACTCGATGCGCTCGGCGTCCCGCGCGCCCCACGGCATCGCCGGAGTGACGTCCTCCACCGGGTCGTTGCTCGGCCACAGCACGCGTGCGCTCGGCTCGTCGTGCGCGTACACGTACTCCAGCGCCGCCACCTCGCCCGGCCGCACCCGCTCGAACTGCTCGTTGCCCCAGCGCGCCACCAGGAAGCCGCCCATCAGCACCAGCCCGGCCAGCAGCGCGGCGACGGGCGCCCGCCACACCCGCCGCGCCGGGCCCGCCGACGGCTGCGGGAAGAGGCCCAGTGCGGCCAGCACACAGGCGGTCGGCGCGGCGAACAGGAACACGCGCAGGGCGATCTCACCGCCGTAGGACTGCGCACCGAAGGCCAGGAACGGTACGGCGGTGAGCACCAGCAGCGCCCGGTCCGAGATCCCCGAGCGCAGCCGCCGCAGCAGCCCGCACGCCGCGAGCGCCAGCGTGCCGGCGGCCAGCGCCACCCGGGCGTACAGCACCAGCTTGTGCACCTCGCTGCCGCCCTCGATCCGGCCCGCGACCGACGAGGAGACATTGCCGCCCAACCCGCCGATTCCGCCGAACAGTTCGTCGAAATGGCCCGACCAGAACGGCTCGGCGAGGAGACCCACCCAGGCCGCCAGCACCACCGCGCACAGCAGCGGAAGACCGCGCAGCGTACCGCGCCGCACCAGCAGCAGCCCGGCCAGCGAGCCCAGCATCACGAACGGCGTCAGCTGGTGCGCCGCCACCGCCGCGAGGAACAGGGCCAGCAGCACCGCCAGCAGCACTCCGCGCTCCAGCCGGCCCGAGGCCGCGGGGTCGGCCTCCCCGGGCTCACGGCCACCGCGCGGCCGGGCCGGTGCGCGGAACCACACCACCAGCAGGGCCACGAACAGCAGATGGAACAGATAGGTGAAGCCCTGCGGGGAGAAGTAGTCCTGGCCCACCCAGCCGCACAGCGCGAAGAACCACAGCGCGCACCACTTGGCCCGCCAGCCCGCCCGCACCGCACGCAGCAGCAGCGCCAGCGGGGCGAGGCAGGCCAGTTGGAGCAGCGTCGGCCACCAGCGCAGCAGCCCGGTGAGGTCGTCCACGCCCGCCGCCTGCGCGAGGAAGGCCGCGCCGGCGAAGAACCCCGGCCAGCTCCAGCGCGCGTCCAGATCCGGGACGGCCGTCCCGGTGCGCACGATGTGATCGACGAACCCCAGATGCTGCCACGCGGTGGCGAACCGCGGCATCGTCTCCAGCACCGCGGGCACCGCGTGCAGCGAGACGACGGTGGCGAGCAGCGTGCCGAGCAGCAGCGCCCGGTGCCGGCGGCCCAGCGCCAGCGCGCCCGCGAACACGCACACCAGCAGGGCCGCGCCCGCGAGCGTGCCGTACGGCAGCACCGTGACCAGGCCCAGCCCGCCCATCCGGGACAGCTCGGCCTCGCCCATGCCGCGCAGCGGCAGCCAGTACAGCGCCAGCGCCGCCGCCAGCAGCAGCCACAGCGCCGTGGCCGGCCGGCGGACGGCGGCGCGCAGCCGGGCGGTACGGCGCGGCCCCGGTGGCGGGGCGACGGGTGTGCCGTACGGCGGTGCGCCGGCACCCGGGCCCGCGTCGGGCTGCTCCGCCCGCAGATGCGCCAGCGGATCCTCGTCGTCCTCGGCCCAACTCGGCCCGGCACGAGGGGGGTCCACCTGCCGGTGGACGGTCTGCCACGGGGAGCCGTGGGCTGCCGGGAAGCCGTGGGTTGCCGGGAAGCCGTGGGTTTCCGGGGGGCCGTGGGCTGCCGGGGAGCCGTGAGTTGCCCGGGAGGGGTCGGCCGCGGGGTCCGGCCCGGCCACCTGGTCCCACCCGGCCGCCGGGGTGGGGCCAATGCCCTGGCCGGGCTCAGATTCCCGGGCGGGCTCGGCTTCCTGGGCGGGGTCGCCCTCTTGGCTGGGCGCGGCCTCCTGGGTGGGCTCGGCCTCTTGGCTGGGCGCGGCCTCCTGGGTGGGCTCGGCCTCTCGGCTGGGTCCGGCCTCTCGGTCGGGACCGGCCGCCGAGGTGGGCCCGGTCTCCCGTGCGGGAGCGTCGGCGGGGGAGGGCTCGGCCCCCTGGGCGCGTCCGGTCGCTTGAGCGGGACCCACCTGCTCGACTCCGTCGTCCGAACCGGGGACTCCGGGCCCTGCTCCGGGCGTTCGGTCCGCCCCGGGCCCGCCAGGTGTTCCGGGCCCGCCGAGTGCTCCGGCCGCTCCGGGCGTTCGGTCCGCCCCCGGCCCGCCGCAGGCTCCGGGCGTGCCGGAAGGCGGGACAGGGGTGCGCCCCCGGAGTACGGGATACAGCTTCGCGCCGGCGATCGCGGTGACCACGAGCAGGCTGCCCGTCTCCGCGAGGCCTGCCCCCGTCAGCCCCAGGTGCGGCAGCAGCACGAGTGTCGAGCCGAGCACCAGGACGCACAACAGGCCCTGGAGCGCGGCCAGTCCGAGGGTACGGCTGCGGGCGCGCAGCACCGCGTAGTACAGCTCGATCACCACCCGGAGCAGCGCGCCCACCGCGTACAGCCGCAGCAGGGGAGTGGCGGCCTCGGCGTATCCGGGGCCGAAGACGTGCAGGATCTGCGGTGCGAACAGGAAGAGCGCCCCGCACACCGGCAGCATGATGCGGACCATCCGGCCCAGCGCGGCCCGGCAGTTGCCGGCCAGCTGTTCCGGGCTGTGCGCCCCCTCGACCGTCAGCGACGAACCCATGTTCAGCGCCAGCAGGTTGACGGTGCCGCCGATGGTCGTCGTGATGTAGAAGTACGCGTTGTCGCTGGAGCTGACCTGGGAGGCGACGACGACCGGCACCAGGTAGACGACCGCGAGCGAGAACAGGGCCCCGGTGTAGTCGCCCGCCAGGAAGCGGCCCATCTCGCGCAGCCCCGCGGGGCGCGCCGTCCCCCGGGTCGCCGCCGTGTGCCGGGGCACGAGCCGCCGGAAGACCAGCCAGCCCAGCGGGATCGTCGACAGTCCGATCGCCAGGGCCCAGGAGACGAAGACGCCCGCCGCCGGGAGAGCCGTGGCCAGCACGATCAGCAGGACGAGCTTCCCCGTCAGGAAGACGGTGTTGCCCACCGGTACCCACCGCGCGCTGCGCAGCCCGGTGAGCACCCCGTCCTGGAGGGTGAGCAGCGACCAGCCGACCACGGCCAGCACGAACCCCAGCCCCGGCAGCAGGCCGTGCAGAAACCGGTAGGAGGGGCCCCAGTGGTCCAGCGTCGCCAGGAACACCAGTGCGGCGAGCGCGACGACCACCGAACTGGCCGCGTAGGTGCGGAGGATGAGCCGCCCCGTGGTCCGTCCGGCGACCGGGACGAAGCGGGCGAGCGCGCCGATCAGGGTGACGGCCGTCAGCCCGGCCAGGAACTTCATCGCCGCGACGGCGGCCGAGCCGCGGCCGACCGCGTCGTCGCTGTAGTAGCGGGCGGCGACGACCCAGTAGCCGAGGCCCAGCACGGCGGAGATCCCGGTGTTCACCATCAGCGCGTAGGCGTTCCGGAACAGCTGGCTGCCCGGGCGTGCGCCGGGCGCGCTCCGCGCACCGGCCGGGGCGTCCGGCGCCCCGGGTCCGGTGTCCGCCGTCGTCTGGGTCCTGGCCGTCGTGTCCGTCACTTCTGCCGGATTCCTCCGATGCGGTGGGGGGCCGCCGACGCCGCCAGGGCCGCGGCCCGGCGGGTGCGGCGGACCACGGCGTACCCCTTGCCCAGCGCCCGGTCCGGGGCGAAGTTCCGCCCCAGCGCCCGCCCTTCGAGCAGCCGCTCGAACTCCGCGGGGCCGGTGCTGCGCCGCACGGTCAGCCGCGTCAGCGCGTAGGGGCCCTGGCCCGGTCCCGCCAGGGTGTTGCCGACGGCGAGCGCCTGGTCGTAGCCGGACGCCCGCACCGCCCGGCGCACCCGGCGGCTGGAGTACCCGAACGGGTAGGCGAAGGAGACCGGCACCTCGCCCGTGGCCTCGGCGAGCAGTTCCCGGCAGCGGACCAGCTCGGTGCGCAGCTCCGGCTCGTCGAGCTGGTCGAGCTGGGGGTGTGTATGGCTGTGGCCGCCGATCTCCACACCGGCGGCGGCCAGTTCGCGCACCTGGTCCCAGGTGAGCATCGTGTCGAGCGCGCCGCCCGTGTGGTGCGGGCCCGGCAGCCATCCGGTGGTGACGAACAGGCTCGCGGCGAAGCCGTGCCGGGCCAGTTCGGGCAGCGCGTGGGTGTGCACACCGGCGTAGCCGTCGTCGAAGGTGAGCAGCACCGGGCGTGGCGGCAGCGGCCCGGCGCCGCGCCAGGCCGCGGCCAGCTGTGCCGTGGTGACGGGGGTGCAGCGGTGCGCCGCCAGCATCTCCAGCTGCTGGGCGAAGGCCGCCGGCGCGACGGACAGCCGCCGGGTGGCCCGCGCCGGACGGTCGGTGACGGCGTGGTACATCAACACCGGCACGGCCCCACCGCTCCTTGAACGCCCGCCTGCCGCATACCCGCCCGCACGCCTGCCTGCCGTACGGACGGCTGCCGTCTGCACGGCTGCCGCCCGCATGGCTGCCGTGCGCCTGCCTGCCGTACGCATGCCGGTCGCCGCCGCTTCCGTCCAACGCCCGGAAGCCGACCGGCCGTTGGACGGACGCTCCTCCGGGACTCCCGCCCGCGCCCCCGTCCGCTTCTCGGCGTCCTCCCGGACGGGTTCCGGGGCGTCGGGGAGGACGCCGGGAACCCGCGCGTCCGGCCCGACGGAGGCCGGGGCGTGCGGCGTGGCGGGAGCGACCGGCGCGACGGAAGCCGAGGTGCTCGGCCCGACGGCAGCCGAGGCAGGCGACGCGGCGGGGGCCTCCGGCCCGGCGCGGCCCCGGGCGAGCGCCCCGGCCCGGCCCAGCGCGTAGCCGGCGGCCGCCGCACCGGCCCCCAGCAGGATCGCTCCGGCGCGCCCCGCCCCGCCGGGCCGGCCCAGCAGGGCGTCGCGCAGGCCGCGCAGCACACCGAGGGGCAACACCCGGGTGGTGTAGGCCCGTTCGGTCGCCAGGCCGTCCCGGGCGCCGACCAGCCCGGCCACCCGGGCCTTGGACAGGCCCTCGGCGAAGCACCGGGACCGCAGATAGCCGGGCCGCGCCCGGACGCGCGGCACGCGGTGGTGGATGACGGCACGGTCGTCCACGAGCAGCACCGCCTCCGGCATCAGGCGGCGCAGCCGGATGCACAGCTCCGTCTCCTCGCAGCCCAGCGGCAGCCGTGCGCCGTCCCGGCCGATGCCGGTGGTGAACCCGCCGGCCGCCGCGAACACCGAACGCCGGAACGAGGCGTTGCCGCCGAGCACGTTGCGCACCGGGACCCGGCCGGGCGGATGCCCGCGGTAGGTGCAGCCCACGGCCCAGTCCAGTTCCTCGGGGAACCAGACGGGCCGCCGTCCGCCGTCCCAGGCGGGTTCGGTCCTCCCGCCGACGGCCAGCACCCGGGGGTCGTCGTAGGCGGCGACGAGGTGCCGCAGCCAGTCGGGTTCGGCGACGGCGTCGTCGTCCAGGAAGGCGATCAGCTCGCCCGTGGCGGCGGCGATCCCGGTGTTGCGCGCAGCGGACAGCCCGCGCGGGCCCGGATTGTCCACGACGGTGATCCCCGCGGCGGCCGCGCCCGCGCCGCCGTACCGCGCCCCGAGCCGGGCGAGCAGCCCGGGGCAGTGGTCGACGACGAGCAGCAGTTCGTGTGCCGGGTGGCGCTGCGCCCGCACCGAGGCGACGGCGGCGGCGATGTCGTGCCACCGCTCCTCGGTGTGGACGCAGATCACCACGGACACCGTCCCCGGCCGCGCGACGGCGGCCGGGGACGGTGCCGTCACGAGCCCTCCCGTGCCACGGCGGGTCTGCGCACCGCTGCGGGCACGCGCTGCCGCCGCCCGGCCGGCTCGCGCAGTATCACCCGCAGCACCCGCAGCCCGTCGCGGACCGCCCGCAGATTGCTGTCGCCGTGGATGCGCCGGTACTCGTGGCTGGGGATCTCCTGCACGCGGTAACCGGCCCGCACCACCCGGATGTTCATCAGCGTCTCGACCTCGAAGCCCGCGCAGTCCAGCGCGATCCGCTCCAGGCAGTGCCGCCAGAAGGCGTTGTAGCCGTAGCACAGGTCGGTGTAGCGGGCGCCGAACTTGCGGTTGACGAGCCCGGTCAGTACCCGGTTGCCGAGCTTGCGCACCGGCGTCATGTCGTCGGTGCCGCCGCCGTTGGCGAAGCGCGAGCCCTTGGCGAAGTCGGCGCCGCCGACCAGCGCGGAGACATAGGCGACGATCTCCCCGCCGTCCGCGGAGCCGTCGGCGTCGACCATCACCACGATCTCGCCGGTGCAGGCGGCGAACCCGGCGATCAGGGCGTCGCCCTTGCCCTTGCCGCGCTGGGTGACGACCTTGACGTCGGGCCGCAGCCGGCGGGCCACGGCCACCGTGTCGTCGGTGGAGTCCCCGTCCACCAGGACGACCTCGTGGATCCACTCCGGCAGCGAACCGAAGACGTACGGCAGGTTCTCCGCCTCGTTCATCGCCGGGATGACGACGCTGACCGGCGGTGCGATGGCCAGATGGCTGGAGATACGGCGGAAGTCCGCGGACACCCGGTCCCGGCCGGGTAACGGCTCCTCGCCGGATAACGGTCGCACGACGAACGTCATGGGTGTGTGCCCTCTCGTCCGGGGGGCCGCCTTCCCGGCGGCCCGGCGTAGTGACCGGTGCGAAAGGGGGGTTGTGCTCCGCGAGTGCGGAGCGCGTGCTCGTGTACCGTCCCGCGCGGCCCGCCGGCCGGTGCCCGCCGTGCGTCCGCACGGCGAACCGGTCGGCGGCACCCCCCAACCGCGCCCCGTACCCCGCCTCCGGCGTGGCCCTCCCCTGAGCCGGCCGGCGACGGTGCCCGCCGAAACGGGCGATACGAGTGGATTCAAGACGGTATTGGCGGACAGATACGGTTGGCAATACCTCACTCGTAAGTGACCGGTTTTGTCGGCCTGTTGCGGTGATGCGGTGTTCACCGGTTCCGGAGTGCCCGCGGGTGTGCCGTCTCCCGTCCCTCCCGGGGCTCTCCCGTCACGCGCCGCCGGCCCCGCCCCGCCGCCCGGTGCGTACCGAACCGGCCGCCTTGAGCAACCGGTCGGCGGGGCCGAACAGTTCGGGCCGGGCGACGACCGTGTTCCGCAGGGCCCGCACCGGCGCACGCCGCGCCCGGTGCCCCAGCGCCACCGGGTGCCGCCGCGTCAGCCAGCCCTCGTACACGGGGATCTCCCGCGTCTTGAGCTGATCCTTGTACTCCTTGCGGCCCCGGCCCAGATCGAGCAGGGTGACGCCCTCGGCCGCCGCGGCCTCCGCCATGCGCAGATGCATCACGAGGCCGGGCGAGAACCGGCCGAACTCCGGGTCGTAGGCCGGGAACCAGCAGGTGTGCACCACCCCGGTGCGCAGCCCGAAGTGCGCGGCGACCGGCCGGTCCCCGGCGTACAGCACCGACAGCCGGCCCGCGAAGCCGTCCGGCGCCGGCCGGGCGCGGGAGTGGAAGAGATGGTGCAGCAGCCGGACGATCCAGGGGCGCGCGAAGCGGTCGCTGCGCCCGGTGCGCCGGTACTGCGCCGACTTCCACGCCATCAGCGTCTCCAGCATCCGGGGATCGCGCTCGTCGTGCACATAGCGCACGGTCCCCGCCTGCCGCCCCAGCCTGCGTTCCTTGGCCAGCGTCGTACGGACGAACTTCGGTGACCGCTCGCGCAGTCCGGCCAGATAGGCGTCGAACCCCTGGCCGAGATCGAGGACGGGCGAGCCGTGCGCCGCCGTCACCCCCTGAGCGAGGCCGGGCTGGCCGTGCGCCAGGTGGTCGAACTCCCACACCGCCAGATCACAGGCCCGCAACAGTTCCCGCCCGGAACAGCGGAACCCGGCCCTGTGCACCATGCCCTGGCAGTCGGAGAGCCCCAGCCCGGCGGCGCGCCCCACGCCCAACGCCCCGCGCTGGTACGGGAAGTAGGCGGCGGGTTCCCCGTCGCCGTCCCGTACGACGGCGATCCGGACGTCCGGACGGCAGCGGCCGAGCGCCAGGGCGAACTCCGGTGCCAGAAACGGGTTGGCCAGCTGCGGCGCACCGTGTGCGGGCGCCTGCGCCTGGAGCGCCGACCACGCCGTCCGGTCGGCCGCGGACAGCTCTCCCGTACGGCAGACGGTGATCTCCATCTCACCCGTCCCGCCGCACGCCCGGGCTCTCCAGCCGGTCACCGCCGCCCTCCTCTCCGCCCGGCACCGGGGCCGGAGCGCCCGGTGCCTCGTAGGGCCCGGCCGCCCCGGGGCCGCCTGTGCCGTCCGCCGTGCCGCCCGCCGCACGGACGGTGCCGCCCGCGCCGCGCGTACCGCCCGCACCGATCGCGCGGGCCGCCAGCCCGGCCAGGCTCAGCGCGCCGACGGCGACGACCCCGCCGCGCGCCGACCACGCGTGCGTCGCGAGCATGAGCTGCGCGGTCAGCAGGTCGACCGCCAGGGCGCCGACGAGGGCGACGACCGTCCGGCTGAGCGGGTCGAGCCGGGGCAGCGCCGCGGCCAGCGCGGTGGCGGGCGCCGCCAGCAGGAAGAACACGGTGAACGGTGCGCGGAGCACCGAGGTGCCGTCCGTGAGGGCGAGGGCGGCGCCCACGCCCGCGACGGCGGTCGCCGCCCCCGCGAGCAGCGCCCGGGAATCGCCCCCGGCACGTGCCCGTCCGGAACGGTCATGGATGTACTGATCGTGCGACATGTTCTGCATTGGTGGCCGGCCCCCCGGTATGCCCCCCGACGCGCAGGATGCGCTCATCGCGTCCTCAATCTGGCGCGACGGGAGTCGGGCGTCAAGCGCGCGCGGGCGCCGCGGACGGTCCCGCCGCCGGTCGCGGCAGGTTCCGGTTGCACCGGGGGCGCACGGAGGCGCGGCGGTGGCGTGATGGCGGTGTGGTGGCCGTGTGGAGCCCTCGATGCCTTGTCGGAGGGGCTCTCCCCGGCAGGTGCCGCCGGGCGCCGCCGAGTGCTGCGGGGTACGGCCGGGCGCCCGTGCGCGACGTCCGTGTTCGTCAACCGCCCCGTGGGGCAGGTGAATCAGATGACCGGGATACACGAGTGTCGTAGTCGGGAGATAGGGTTACTCTGCCCGGGCCGGGTGCCCTCGTACGGGTGGGGAGTGTCATGGAACAGATAACAATGAGCAGCAGAGCACGCGTACCCGCGATCACATGCGGGACGGGCGCGACGAGTTCGCGTCTCGACCGGCATCTTTCCGTGCTCGCCGGCCCCGCCGTCCCGCACGTCGAGACGGAGGAGGCGACGACGCTGATGCGAGAGATCACACAGCGCGACGCCGCCGCGAGCCGGAAGGGGAACCGCGGAGCGCGGGTCTCGCTGTTCGCTCCGCTGCGCAAGCTGCGCCGAACCCTCTTCGGCGGGCGGAGCTGAGGCGGGCCGCCGGATCGTGTCACACGGTCCGTGCGGCCCGTCGCCGACAGGGGCCGGCTTCGTGGGAGCCGGCTCCCCGGCCCCTCCCCGCACCCGGCCGCCGTACCCGGCCCCCCGCGCCCGGTCCCACCGCCGTCGGCGTGATGAGCTGATCCCGCCCGGATCCCCCTGATTTTCCCCGGCTCCCCTCCCGTTCGGCCCGCTTCGCCCGCGTATCCCGGCCTCTCCCGCTTTCTGTCTGCTCTGCCCGGTCCCACCCGGCTTCCCGGCCGGATGCTCCGCCCCGCTCCGGGATGTGCACCGCCCGGCCGATCCCGGCACCCGGCCCTCAGTCCGTGACGTTCTCCAGCGTGACGGAGAACGCGAACCGGTCCCCGCGGTAGTGGATCCGGACGACGTCCACCACCGCGCCGTCCTCGTCGTACGTCAGGCCCGTGTAGTAGAGGATCGGGCTCAGCAGCGGGACCTCCAGCAGCCGGGCCGTCTCCGGATCGGCCAGCCGCGCCTCCACCGTGTCGGTGATCCGGCTGATCCGCACGCCCACCCGGTCCCTGAGCACCTTCGTCATGGGCAGGCCCCGGGCCAGGTCCTCGGGGTCGATCCGCGCCGCCACATCCGAACGGATCAGATTCACCGCCCAGTTGACCGGTTCGCCGCTCTCCCGGTCCCGGCGCAGCCGGCGGTAGGCCGTCGCCTCGCGCCGGCCGGGAAAGTGCTCGGCCAGCTCGGCCGGCACCGGTTCGCTCCCGTGGCCCAGCAGCGTGGTGTGCTCGCCCGACTGCTGGGCCACGATCGCGTCCACGGAGCCGAGCAGCCGCACCGGGCGGGCGCGGCGCACATCGGGCTCGATGAAGGTGCCGCGCCGCCGGTGCCGGGTGATCAGCCCCTCGGTCTCCAGCTCCTTGAGCGCCTGGCGCATGGTGAGGACGCTGACGCCGTAGTGGCGGGCCAGTTGGTCCTCGGGCGGCAGCCGGTCCGGGGCCTGCGGGGGGCGGCCGAGTATGGAGGCGCGCAGCGACTGGGACACCTGGTACCAGAGGGGAAGCTTGCGATTCAGCTCCACCGGGTCCGGCACGAACGCCAACTGCTGCCTCCCGCCGAAGAAAACGCCCCCAAGCTACCAGTGCGGTACCGGGCCGGCCCGGGCGGTGTCCGCTCAGTCCGCCGCGAAGTGCCTCTCCAGGCCCTGCCACACGCGGTCGTAGTCCGGCTGGAGATGTGCGGCCTGCCGGGCCTGCCGGGTCACCGCGACCGGCCAGCGGGTCTCGAACATGAAGGCCAGCCCGTCGTCGATCTTCTGCGGGGCCAGTTCGGCGGCCGAGGCGCGCTCGAAGGTCTCCCGGTCGGGCCCGTGCGCGGACATCATGTTGTGCAGCGAGCCCCCGCCCGGCACGAAGCCGCCCTCGCCGCCGGCCTTCGCGTCGTAGGCGCCCTCGATCAGGCCCATGTACTCGCTCATCACGTTGCGGTGGAAGTACGGCGGCCGGAAGGTGTCCTCGCCCACGAGCCAGCGCGGCGCGAACACCACGAAGTCGACGCCGGCGAGCCCCGGGGTGTCCGAGGGCGCGGTGAGGACGGTGAAGATCGACGGGTCGGGGTGGTCGTAGCTGATGGAGCCGAGGACGTTGAAGCGGCGCAGATCGTAGACGTAGGGCACGTGGTTGCCGTGCCAGGCGACCACGTCCAGCGGTGAGTGCCCGTAGACGGCCCTCCAGAGTCTGCCGCAGAACTTGTTGACCACCTCGACGGGGCGCTCGACGTCCTCGTAGGCGGCGACCGGCGCGCGGAAGTCCCGTGCGTTGGCGAGCCCGTTGGCGCCGATGGGGCCCAGATCGGGCAGGACGAAGGGCTGCCCGTGGTTCTCGCAGATGTAGCCGCGGGCGTCCTGATCGAGCAGCTCGACGCGGAAGCGCACCCCGCGCGGGACGAGCGCGACCTCGCCGGGTGCGGCACGCAGCAGCCCGAACTCGGTGCGCAGCAGCAGCCCGCCGCGCTGCGGAACGATGAGCAGTTCGCCGTCCGCGTCGCTGAACACCCGGTCGGTCATGGAGACATCGGCCGCGTAGAGGTGGATCGTCATGCCGCAGCGCTGTGCGGCGTCGCCGTTGCCGCCGAGCGTCCACAGCCCGTCCAGGAAGTCGGTGCCGGCCGCGGGTTCGGGCAGCGCGCCCCAGCGCAGGCGGTTGGGGTCGAGCACGGCGTCGGCGAAGGGCGCGGAGGTCAGCGCCGGGATCTCCGTCTCGCCGTGGACGGGTTCGAAGCGCGGGTGCGCGGCCGAGGGGCGGATGCGGTACAGCCACGAGCGCCGGTTGCGGGCGCGCGGCTCGGTGAAGGCGCTGCCGCTGAGCTGTTCCGCGTACAGCCCGAGGGGCGCGCGCTGCGGCGAGTTGCGCCCCAGGGGAAGTGCGCCGGGCACGGCCTCGCTGCTGTGTTCGTTGCCGAAGCCGTGCAGATGGGGGAGCGCTTCGGCCGTTGTGCGTGCCTGTTCGCGTACCGCCTGCTCGGTGGTGCCGGTGCCGTTCGTGCCGGGTGCGGATGAACGCATGGCCAACTCCCGCCGGGTGAAGGAATCCTGTGCACGAACATAGGAATTGACCGTCGCCCCGTCAACGGATCCGCTGAACCACCCTTCTGAGCTGGGCTTTTGCTCATAGTGTTCACGGCTGAACACCTTGTGGCCGGATTCGGGCCGCCCCTACGGTCATCCGGACCGCCGTGCAGGGCGGGTGGTTCGACGGTGAACGCAGAGGTGACCCGATGCTGGCGATGCTGGGCTTCCTCATGATCGCGACCTTTCTGACGCTGATCATGACGAAGCGGATGTCGCCGATGGCGGCGCTCGTGCTGATCCCCGCGCTCTTCTGCGTGCTCGCCGGGCAGGCCACCGGCCTCGGGGACCACGTCCTCAAGGGCATCGGCGAACTGGCGCCCACCGCCGCGATGTTGATGTTCGCCATCGTCTACTTCGGCGTGATGATCGACGTCGGCCTCTTCGACCCGGTGGTCCGGCTCATCCTGCGGTTCTGCAAGGCCGATCCGATGCGGGTCGTCGTCGGCACCGCGCTGCTCGCGGCCGTGGTCTCGCTGGACGGCGACGGCTCCACCACCTTCATGATCACCGTCTCCGCCATGCTGCCGCTCTACCGCCGGCTGCGGATGAGCGTGCTGGTGATGACCGGTGTGGCCGCCACCGCCAACGGCGTGATGAACACCGTGCCCTGGGGCGGACCGACCGCGCGGGCCGCCTCGGCGCTCAAGCTGGACCCGGCCGAGATCTTCGTGCCGATGGTGCCGGCGCTGGCCGTCGGGCTCTGCTGCGTCCTGCTGCTGGCCTGGGGCCTGGGGCTGCGCGAACGCCGGCGGCTCGGGACCCTGACGCTCCGGAAGTTCGCCCACGAGGCCGGGGAGCGCACCGGGACGGTCGCCGCGCGGCCCCACGCCCGCGCGGGCGGCGGCTCCGGCGCCCCGGCAGCCGCGTCCGGCGGAGCGGATGCCACGGAAGAGGCGGGGGAGACGGCACCGGCACAGGGGACGACCGGCGCGGGGGAAGCGAAGGGAGCGGCCGGCACGGCGGGCACGCCGGAAGCGGCGCACCCGGACCTCGGGCTCGACCCGTACCGTGCCACCCTGCGCCCGAAACTCCTCTGGTTCAACGCCGCGCTCACCGTCGCCCTGCTGGCCGCGCTGATCACGCAACTGCTGCCGATCCCGGTGCTCTTCCTGCTCGGCGCCGCCGTCGCGCTGACCGTCAACTTCCCGCGCATGGCCGATCAGAAGGCCCGGATCGCCGCGCACGCCGACAACGTGCTCAACGTCGCCGGCATGGTCTTCGCCGCGGCCGTCTTCACCGGTGTGCTCACCGGCACCGGCATGGTGGACGAGATGGCCCGGACCCTCGTCGGCGCGCTGCCCGACGGGCTCGGCCCGTACATGACGGTCGTGACGGGCGTACTGAGCATCCCCTTCACCTACTTCATGTCCAACGACGGCTTCTACTTCGGGATCGTCCCGATCCTCGCGGAGGCCGGTGCCGCGCACGGTGTTCCTCCCGTGGAGATCGCCCGGGCCTCGCTCGTCGGGCAGGCGCTGCACATGTCCAGCCCGCTGGTGCCCGCGGTCTATGTACTCATCGGCATGGCCAAGGTCGAGTTCGGGGACCACACCCGGTTCACCGTCACGTGGGCCTCCCTCACCTCGCTCGTGGTACTGGGCGCCGGGCTGCTGTTCGGCATCCTGTGAGCGGGGGCGCGCGACCCGGGGCGCGGGCCGCGGCCCGGGGCGGACACCGGGGCGCCGGGGCGGCACCAGCGGGCCCCGGCAGAGGTACTGACACCGAGGTGACCGGCCAGTAAGTTTGCCTTCCATGAAGGCACATGACGCCCTGTACATCGACGGCGCCTGGCGCCCCGCGGAAGGCGGCGCGACGCTGGAGGACACCAACCCCGCCGACGGCACCCCGCTGGGCGCCGTCCCGGCCGGCGGCCCCGCGGACATCGACGCCGCCGTCCGTGCCGCCCGCGCCGCACTGCCCCAGTGGTCGCCGACGGCCCCCGCCGAGCGGGCGCGGCTGCTCTTCCGGCTCCGCGACATCCTCCAGGAACGCGGCGAGGAGACCGCCGCCCTGGTGACGGCCGAACTCGGCTCCCCGCTCACGCTCTCACGCAAGGTGCACACCGCCGTCCCCGTCCTCGTCTGCGGCAGCTACGCCGAACTGGCGGGCTCCTTCGCCTTCGAGGAGGAGAGAGGCAACTCGCGGGTGCTGCGCGCGCCCGTCGGGGTCGTCGGCGCCATCACGCCCTGGAACTACCCGCTGCACCAGATCGTCGCCAAGGCCGCGCCCGCGCTCGCCGCCGGCTGCACCATGGTGCTCAAGCCGGCCGAGGACACCCCGCTGGTCGCCCAGCTGTTCGCCGAGGCCGTGGACGAAGCGGGCGTCCCCGCCGGGGTGTTCAACCTCGTCACCGGGCTCGGCCCGGTCGCCGGGCAGGCGCTCGCCGAGCACGACGGCATCGACCTGCTGTCCTTCACCGGCTCCACCGCCGTCGGACGCAAGGTCGCCGCGCTCGCCGCCGGCGGCGTCAAACGGGTCGCGCTGGAACTGGGCGGCAAGTCCGCCAACGTCATCCTGCCGGGCGCCGACCTGAACCGCGCGGTCCGCACCGGCGTCGCGAACGTGATGTCCAACTCCGGCCAGACGTGCAGCGCCTGGACGCGGATGCTCGTCGACGCGGACCGCTACGACGAGGCCGTCGCGCTCGCCGCCGAGTCCGCGGCGAAGTACGAGCCGGGCGACCCGGGCGAGGAGAGCACCCGCATGGGCCCCCTCGTCAACGCGAAACAGTACGAGCGTGTCACCGGCTACATCCGCCGCGGCCAGGAGGAGGGCGCCCGGCTGGTGACCGGCGGCGCCGAACGGCCGGCGGGCCGCGACCGCGGCCACTATGTGCGCCCCACCGTCTTCGCCGACGTCACCCCGCAGATGACCATCGCCCAGGAGGAGATCTTCGGCCCGGTGCTCTCGGTGATGCGGTACGAGGACACCGAGGAGGCGCTGCGCATCGCCAACGGCACCGTCTACGGGCTGGCCGGCGCCGTGTGGTCCGAGGACCGGGACGAGGCCGTCGCCTTCGCCCGGCGCATGGACACCGGGCAGGTCGACATCAACGGCGGACGCTTCAACCCGATGGCGCCGTTCGGCGGCTGGAAGCAGTCCGGCGTCGGCCGCGAACTGGGCGAGTACGGTCTGGAGGAGTACCTCCAGACCAAGTCGCTCCAGCTGTGAGCCCCGGCGGGCGCCCCGGCCGCACCCCGGCGGCGCCCGCCCCGCCGCCCCGCCGCACCCGCCGAGTCTCCCTGCCGTACTGCCGGACGGCCCCGCCGCCGTGCTGCCGAGAACCCGCCCGCCCCGGAAACCTGGAGCCGCCCCATGGTCCGCGCCGCCGTGCTGCCCGCCGTCCACGCGCCGCTGAGCGTCACCACCATCGAGCTGCCCGAGCCCGGCCCCGGCCAGGTGCGGGTGCGGCTCGCCGCCGCGGGCGTGTGCCACTCCGACCTGTCGCTGTCCAACGGCACCCTGCGCCAGCCGGTCCCGGCGGTGCTCGGCCACGAGGGCGCCGGCACCGTCCTGGCCGTGGGCGAGGAGGTGACCGGCCTCGCACCGGGCGACCGCGTCGTCTTCAACTGGGCGCCCTCCTGCGGCAGTTGCCACTTCTGCGCCCGGCTCCACGAGCCCTGGCTGTGCGTGCGGGCCAACGAGGCCACGACCGCGCCCTACGCGCACACCGGCACCGGCGACGCCCTCTACCCGGGGCTGAGCGTCGCGACCTTCGCCGAGGAGACCGTCGTCCCGGCCCGCGCCCTCATACCCGTGCCGGACGGTGTGCCCTTCCAGGACGCGGCGCTCCTCGGCTGCGCCCTGCTCACCGGCTACGGCGCCGTCCACCACAGCGCCGGGGTGCGGCCGGGCGAATCGGTCGTCGTCCTGGGCACCGGCGGCGTCGGGCTGGCCACGCTCCAGGCCGCCCGGCTCGCCGGAGCCGGGCGGATCATCGCCGTCGACGTGGCCGAGGAGAAGGAGGAACTCGCCCGCTCCGCCGGCGCGACCGACTTCGTCCTGGCCTCCGAACGCACCGCCAAGGACGTCCGCGCCCTGACCGAGGGCGGATACGGCGCCGACGTCGCCCTGGAGTGCGCGGGCCGGGCCGAGACGATCCGCGCCGCCTGGGACGCCACCCGGCGCGGCGGACGCACCACCGTGGTCGGTATCGGCGGCAAGGACGAGCGCGTGACCTTCTCCGCGCTGGAGATCTTCCACTTCGCCCGCCAACTGCGCGGCTGCGTCTACGGCGACTCCGACCCGGCCCGCGACATCCCGCTCCTCGCCGAACACAACCGCACCGGCCACCTCACCCCCTCCACCCTGGTCACCCGCCACATCACCCTGGACGACCTCCCCGAAGCCCTGACACACCTCGACGCTCCCCGCGGCGGCCGGACGGTGGTGCTGTTCTGAAGGGCGCCGCCCGCCCTCCCGATAACGGATCGCCCCCACCGGGGTGCGCTGCCAAGCTGACGGCATGGCTGACGCGGAAGCGCTGTTGATCGGCGGGCGGGCGGGTGTCGGGAAGACGAGCGTGGGGTGGGAGGTTTCGGTGCTGCTGCGTGCGGCGGGGGTTCCGCACGCGGTCGTGGACGGCGACTTCCTGGGGCAGGTGCATCCGGCCCCGCCCGGGGACCCGCACCGTGCGGAGATCACCGAGCGGAATCTGGCCGCCGTCTGGGAGAACTTCGTCCGGTGCGGCTGCCGTCGGCTCGTCTACACGAACACGGCGAGTGTGCTGCCCGAGACCGCCGGCATGTTCCGGCGGGCCATGGGAGAGGGCGTGCGGATCGTACGGGTGCTGCTGACGGCCTCCGATGCCACCGCGCGGGAGCGCCTGGTGCGCCGGGAGGCCGGTTCGGAGCTGGAGAAGGAGTGGGAGCGCAGCAGGCGCAAGGCGCGGTCGCTGGAGCTGCGGGTTCCGGGGGACGCCGTGCGGGTGGCCACGGACGGGCGGAGCGTCCCCGGTGTCGCGCACGAGGTGGTGGCCGCCACCGGCTGGGTTCCGCCCGCGCGTTGAAAGCCGGCCGAGGGGGCGGGCCGAGGCCGTGGGCCGAGGTGGTGTTCTCCGGGGCTAAGCGTGCGCTCAGGTGGGGGATAGGGTGGCGGGATGACCGATGCATCGTTCGGCGGTGTCACGCCCGACGCCGCACGGCGCCTTCTGCTGGGCGCCGTCGACGCCTTCGCGGAACGCGGCTTCCATGCGACGACCACCCGCGACATCGCCGGCCGCGCCGGTATGAGCCCGGCGGCCCTGTACATCCACTACAGGACGAAGGAAGAACTGCTCTTCCACATCAGCAGGGTGGGGCACGAGCAGTCGGTCGCGGTGCTGGCGGAGGCCGTCGAGCAGGCGCCGGACTGCGCCGCGCGGCTGGCCGCCGCCGTCCGCGCGTTCGTCCGCTGGCACGCCGAGCACCACACGACGGCGCGCGTCGTCCAGTACGAACTCGCCGCGCTGGAGCCGGAGCACTACGAGCTGATCGTGGCCCTGCGGCGGCGCAGCGAGGAGATCCTGCGCGGGGTGCTGGAGGACGGGGTGGCCTCGGGCCGGTTCGCCGTCGACGACATCCGCGGGACGACGCTGGCGCTGATGTCCCTGTGCGTGGACGTCGCCCGCTGGTTCCGGCCCGAGGGGCGCCGGACGCCGGACGAGGTCGGCGCGCTGTACGCCGATCTCGCCCTGCGGATGGCGGGCGACTGCGGGGCGGCCCCGGCGGGCGTCACCAGTAGTAGCGGCTGAGGCTCTCGGCCACGCACACCGGCTTCTCGCCGCCCTCGCGTTCGACGGTGACGCGAGCGGCGACCTGTACTCCGCCGTCGGCCGCCTCGTCGACCTCGCCGAGCGTCACCCGGGCCCGCACGCGGGAGCCCACCGGTACGGGCGCGGGGAAACGGACCTTGTTCACGCCGTAGTTGACGCCCATGCGCATGCCTTCGACGCGCAGCACCTGCGGGACGAGGGCGGGCAGCAGCGAGAGCGTGAGATAGCCGTGGGCAATCGTCGTGCCGAACGGGCCCTCGGCGGCCCGCTCCGGGTCGACATGGATCCACTGGTGGTCGCCGGTGGCCTCGGCGAATCCGTCGATCCGCCGCTGGTCGATCTCCAGCCAGTCGCTGGTGCCCAGCTCCTCGCCGGCCGCCTCCCGCAGTGCGCCGGGCGAAGTGAAGACCCGGGGTTCCGCCATGGCGTGTCCCTCCCGAACGGGTACCGAATAAGCGATTGCTCAGTGGTGTTGGCTGCGATCATGCCAGCCGGGAGCGCGGGGCGCCACCGCCGTCGCACGTCGTCCTCACCACATCGCCGGCCGGTGCCCGTGCCAGGGGCGGGCCGCCTCCAGCTGGGCGGACACCGAGAGCAGGGCCGCGTCCTCGCCGTACCGCCCGCCCAGCATCACACCCACCGGGAGCCCCTCGGGTGTGCGGTGCAGCGGCAGGGAGACGGCGGGCTGGCCGGTCGCGTTGTAGAGCGGGGTGAACGGGGTGAAGGCGCCGATCCGGCGGAACTCCTCGGCCGGGTCGGCGTCGCAGCGCAGCGCGCCGACGGGCAGCGGGGGCCGGCTGAGGGTGGGGGAGAGGATCATGTCGTAGCCGCCCTCCGCGGCGAGCAGCGTGTCCGCGACGGCCTGGCCCAGCGACCGGAAGGTGGACAGTGCGGCGGCGAACTCCGGTGCGGGGATGCGCCGTCCGCGCTCGCGCATGTGGCGGGTCAGCGGCATCAGGAGCTCTTCGCGCTCCTCGGGCACCGGGCGCAGCGCCGCCAGCACGGCCCACACCTTGGTGAAGGCGACGGCGATCGATCCGTCGGACGGCAGCGCCACCTCGTCCACCTCGTGCCCCAGCTCGCGCAGCAGCTCCGCCGCCCCGCGTGTCGCGGCCAGGCACTCGGGGTGCAGTTCGGCGTCCGGCAGCGGCGGGTCGGTCAGCGTCGCGATACGCAGCCGGCCGGAAGCGCGCCCGGGGTGTGCGCAGGCCGCGTAGGTGTCGCCCGGCGGGAGCGCGGGCGCGGCGTACGGGTCGCCGGGCATCGGGCCGGCCAGGACGTCGAGCAGCGTCGCGGCGTCCCGCACGGTGCGGCCGAGCGCGCCGGAGGTGGCCAGGCCGGTCACATCGTGCAGCGTGGGGCCCGAACTGACCAGTCCGCGGCTCGGCTTGATGCCGAACAGCCCGCAGACCGACGCGGGGATCCGGGTGGAGCCGCCGCCGTCGCTGGCGTGCGCCACGGGGGCCAGCCCGGCCGCGACGGCCGCCGCGGCCCCGCCGCTGGATCCGCCGGCCGAGCGCGTGGTGTCCCACGGGCAGCGCGCGGGCGGCGCGATCCGGTTCTCGGTGTGCGAAGGCAGCCCGAACTCGGGGGTGTTGGTCTTGCCGGGCATGGGGCTGCCCCCGGCGCGCAGCCGGGCGGCCACATGGTCGTCGACCTCGGGGACGAGGCCCTCGAACGCGGCGGAGCCGAGGGAAGTGGGCACGCCGGCCACGTTGTTGAGGTCCTTGACCGGCACCGGGACCCCGTGCAGCGGCGGCAGCCCGCGTCCCTCGCGGCGGGCGGCGAGTGCTTCCTTCTCGGCCGCCGCGGCCTGGTCGAGCGCGAGCTCCCCGGTGACCGTGACGAAGGCGCCCAGATCGGCGCCGAGGCGGTCGACGCGCTCCAGGTAGTGGCGCGTCAGCTCCACGGGCGAGACGGTGCCTGCCCGTATCGCCGCCGCCTGTTCGGTCGCCGTCAGGTCGTGCAGTGCTGAGTCGGCCATCGTCGCCGTCCATCCCTTCGCGCCCTGTGGGGCCGTCGGCAGAGTGCACGGCGCATACTCGCACCCGGATCACGGGGTTGCATACCGCTCGGTATGCGGCTCAGCCCTGGGAGGGGATGATCGTCGTCCCGAAGCCGAGGCGTGAACTCCCCATGGCGCGGCGGCCGTTGCGGCTCTCGGCGCGCTTGGGGTCGGAACGTGTGCTCTCGGTGCGCTTGTTCTCGGAGCGCTGGGCCTCCGCGCGCCGGGCCTCGGCCCGCTTCTCCGCCCGCTTCTCGGCGCGCTTCTCGGAGCGGCTGGGCTCCGTGCCGCGCCGGGCGGCGGAGTGCGCGGGCTCGGCGCGCTGTTCGGGACAGGCCCGGGAGTGCGGGACGCCGGCCGGCACCCGTGCGGCCGCTGCCCGGTCCGCCGCTCCGGGCTCCCGCTCCTCCACGGCGATCATGCGGCGCAGCACCTCGGCCAGCCGCGGAGTGGGCGGCTGGGCGGGATCGCAGGGCATCAGCGAACGGCCGCCCCAGCTCAGCCGGTGCCACTCGTCCAGCTCGGTGGGCTGCCTGATGCCCTTGCGCTTCTCCCGGCGGCGGCGCGCGCGGACCTCTTCCTCGTAGGCGAGCCAGACGGCGCGTGCCTCTTCCAGCTCCTCCAGTGCCGCCATCAGCAGTGCGGGGTCGGGCTCCCGGTCCTCGGGGTGGAAGCCCGCGTTCCGGCACAGGTGCTGCCAGGTGGCGCGGTGCCCGTAGGGGGCGAACCGCTCCAGACACTTGCGGAGAGCCTGGCGGCGTTGCGAGGGCTCTCTGTCAGGGTCACGGACTTGCTGGGCGAGTGCTCTGAAACCGGCCAATCATCCCACCTCCCGCGGAGAGGACCCGAGTCGTCGGGGATGTGACGTACGACCCCTCGCTCTGGATCCTTCTTGGGCCGAGCTTCTTCGCGCGTCGGCGCGCGGCGTGCTCTGGCGTGGCGGATTACCCCGCATAGTGCCCTCTATTCCTGGATGGGGGATGTGGCCGCCCCAGGGAACGCAGCCGCGCCCGGGGCACCCGCCTGTCACACGTGGTCGGCGCCGTGCGCCGCTCACACGGGGGGAACGAGCCCTGCCCCGTGCCCGTTCCCGAACTCATATAGCAACCTCGTCACCGGACGGGATCCGCCCCCTTCCACGGCGACATACCGACTGGTTAGTCTGCCGGGGCGCGGCCGGCGTGTGCCGGACGCACACGGGCGGCAGGACGAACCGAAGGGGCAGCCATGGAGTCACTGCGGGGCACGGGCGTCGTCGTCACGGGAGCGGGCGGCGGCATAGGCGAGGCGCTCGCGAGGCGGTTCGCCGCCGCGGGCGCCAGGGTCGCCGTCAACGACGTGGACGCCGGGCGGGCGCGGGCGGTCGCCGACGACATCGGCGGTGTCGCCGTGCCCGGCGACGCGGGCGGTGTCGCCGCCGCCGCACGCGAGGCGCTCGGCGGCACCGTCGACACGTTCTGCGCCAACGCCGGCCTCGGCACCCGCGGCGGCCCCGAGGCTTCGGAGGAGGAGTGGGCGACGGCCTGGGACCTCAACGTCATGGCGCATGTGCGGGCCGCCCGCGAGCTGCTGCCGCACTGGCTGGAACGCGGGTCGGGGCGGTTCGTCTCCACCGTCTCC
The DNA here is from genome assembly GCF_006539165.1 of Streptomyces cacaoi. Taxonomy (GTDB): domain Bacteria; phylum Actinomycetota; class Actinomycetes; order Streptomycetales; family Streptomycetaceae; genus Streptomyces; species Streptomyces cacaoi. Next base: position 46,399 of record NZ_BJMM01000019.1, read on the forward strand.
GCCGCCGGGATGCTGACCATGCTGGGCGCCGCCCCCTACAGCGTCACCAAACACGCGGCGCTCGCCTTCGCCGAGTGGCTGTCGGTCACCTACCGGCACCGGGGCGTCGAGGTGCACGCCATCTGCCCCGAGGGCGTGCGCACCGCGCTGCTGGAGCGCACCGGGACCGAGGGCGACATGGTGCTCAGGCCCGGCGCCATCGAGCCCGCCGCCGTCGCCGACGCCCTCTTCGACGCGCTCGGCGCCGGCCGCTTCCTCGTCCTGCCGCACCCGGAGACGGCCGGGTACTACGCGGCACGCGCCGGCGACACCGACCGCTGGCTCGGCGCGATGAACCGCGTCCAGCAGAAGGTCGAGGCCCGGAAGGGGAACGCGGGCCCCGAGGGGGCGGGCCGGACCGCCGGTGCGGGGGACGCGGCGTGACGGCGGCCACGACCTACGAGGACAGGCCCTGGCTCGGCCGGCTCACCCCCGCGCAGCGGGCGCCCGTCGTCCCGCCGGAGACGGTGCTGAGCGCCTTCCGGGAGGCGGCCCGCGCGGTGCCCGGGCGCACGGCGCTCGCCTACTTCGACGGACGGCTCAGCTACGCGGAGACCGACGCGCTCTCCGACGGCGTCGCCGCCCACCTCGCCGCGCGCGGCCTGGAGCGCGGCGAACGGCTCGCGCTGATGTTGCAGAACTCGCCGCACTTCGTGCTGGCCCTGCTCGGCGCGTGGAAGGCCGGGCTCGTCGTCGTCCCGGTCAACCCCATGTACAAGGAGCGCGAGGTACGGCACGTCCTCGACGACGCGGGCGCGGGCGCGCTGGTGTGCGCCGGCCCCGCCTGGCAGGAGCGCCTGCGCACGGCCGCCGCCGGCTCCCCGGTGCGCACCGTGCTGACCGCCTGCGAGCGCGGCCTCCAGACCCGCGACGACCCCCGCGTGCTGGACTTCCCGCGCGCCGCACCGGCCGACGACGCCGACGACCTGCTCGCCGTCGCCCGCGCCGGGGGCGCACCGCCCGCCGGACGGGAGCCGGTGGCCGGCGACATCGCGCTCATCAGCTACACCTCCGGCACCAGCGGAACCCCGAAGGGCGCCACCAACACCCATGCCAATCTGGCCTACAACGCGGAGCGGCAGCGGGTCGGCGGCGCGGTCCCCGAGGGCTCCACCGTCTTCGCGCTGGCCCCGCTCTTCCACATCACCGGCATGGTCGTCGAGCTGGCCGGCTGCCTCGCGGCCCGGGGCACGCTGGCGCTCGCCCACCGCTTCGAGGCGGGCGTCGTCCTCGACGCCTTCCTGGAGCACCGGCCCGCCTTCACCGTCGGGCCGTCCACCGCCTACATGGCGCTGGCCGCACACCCCGCCGCCACCCGGGACCACTTCGCCTCCTTCGTCCACCTCTCCTCCGGCGGGGCGCCGCTGCCCCCGGCGCTCGTCGAGAGGTTCCGCTCCGCCTTCGGGCGATACCTCGGCAACGGCTACGGCCTGACCGAGTGCAGCGCGCCCTGCGCGTCCGTACCGCCCGGCCTGGAGGCGCCCGTCGACCCGGAGTCGGGCACCCTCGCCGTCGGTGTGCCGGGCCCGGACACCGTGGTGCGGATCCTCGACGAGGCGGGCCGGCCGGTGCCGTTCGGCGAACGGGGCGAGATCGCGGTGCGCGGACCGCAGGTCGTGCCCGGCTACTGGGGGCGCCCGCGGGAGAGCGCCGAGGCGCTGCCGGACGGTGAACTGCGCACCGGGGACATCGGGTTCATGGACCGGGACGGCTGGCTCTACGTCGTCGACCGCAAGAAGGACATGATCAACGCCTCGGGTTTCAAGGTGTGGCCGCGCGAGGTCGAGGACGTCCTGCACACCCATCCGGCGGTGCGCGAGGCCGCCGTCGTCGGGGTGCCGGACGCGTACCGCGGCGAGAGCGTCAAGGCGTACGTCAGCCTGCGGGACGGAGCGGCGGCCGGCCCCGGCGAGCTGCGCGACTGGTGCCGCGAGCGGCTCGCCGCCTACAAGTACCCGCGCGAGGTGGCGATCCTGGCCGAACTGCCGAAGACCGCCAGTGGGAAGATCCTGCGGCGTCGGCTGCGTTCCCCGGACGCGCCGGACGACGCGACCGAGCGCTGACCGCCACCGGACGGCGCGGCACCACGTACGACGAGAGGCAGGCGACGGCATGGCGAGCAGAACCGCCGGCAAGGACCACACCGACCGGGCCGCGGCACCGCCCGGCACGGCGGCGGCAGCCGGCGGCGGCGAGGCGCCGGTGCCGCAGCGCCTGATGGCCGCCGCCACCCGGCTGTTCGCCGAGCGCGGCTACGACCGCACCTCCGTCCAGGAGATCGTGGAGGCCGCGGGCGTCACCAAGGGCGCCCTCTACCACTACTTCGGTTCCAAGGACGATCTGCTGCACGAGATCTACGGGCGGCTGCTGCGGCTCCAGCAGGAGCGGCTCGACCGGGTCGCGGACAGCGGCAGCGGCGTCGAGGAACGGGTGCGTGCCGCGGCGGCCGACGTGGTCGTCACCACCATCGAGAACCTCGACGACGCGATGATCTTCTTCCGGTCCATGCACCAGCTCTCCGACGAGAAGCAGAAGCAGGTGCGGGCCGAACGGCGCCGCTACCACGAGCGGTTCCGCGCACTCGTCGAAGAGGGCCAGCGGGCAGGCGTGTTCACCGACGAGACCCCCGCCGACCTGGTCGTGGACTACCACTTCGGCTCCGTGCACCACCTCAGCAGCTGGTACCGCCCGGACGGGCGGCTCACCCCGCAGCAGGTCGCCGACCATCTGGCCGGTCTCCTGATGCGCGCACTGCGCCCGTAGCAACCCGCAGGCGCTCCGCCCGTCCCCAGTCCGTCCACCGAGGAAGGGAACACCCCGTGCAGGTCTGGCGCGTCCACAGCAACGGCGAACCGCGCGATGTGATGCGGCTGGAGGAGATACCCCCGCCCGAGCCCGCCGAGGGCCAACTGCTGGTGCGGGTGCGCGCCGCGAACGTCAACTACCCGGACGCGCTGCTGTGCCGCGGCGAGTACCAGGTGCGGCCCGAGCTGCCGTTCACGCCCGGCGTCGAGCTGTGCGGCGAGATCGCCGGCGGCGCGCGGGCCGGTGAGCGGGTGCTGGCCCAACCGGTGCTGCCGGCCGGGGGGTTCGCCGAGTACACCGTCGTCGACGAGGCCACGGCGCGCCCGGCCCCCGAGGGGCTCGACGACGCGGAGGCCGCCGCCCTGCACATCGGGTACCAGACGGGCTGGTTCGGTCTGCACCGGCGCGCGGGCCTGCGCGAGGGCGAGACGCTGCTCGTGCACGCGGCGGCGGGCGGCGTCGGCAGCGCGGCCGTCCAGCTCGGCAGGGCGGCCGGTGCCCGCGTCATCGGCGTCGTCGGCGGCGAGCACAAGGCGCGGGCGGCACGGGAGCTGGGCTGCGACGTGGTCGTCGACCGGCGTGCCGAGGACGTCGTGGCCGCCGTCAAGGAGGCCACCGGCGGCCGGGGAGCGGACGTGATCTACGACCCGGTCGGCGGCGACGCCTACAAGCAGTCCACGAAGTGCGTGGCCTTCGAGGGCCGCATCGTGGTCGTCGGCTTCGCGAGCGGCGCCGTGCCCACCCCGGCGCTCAACCACGCCCTCGTCAAGAACTACTCGATCCTCGGCCTGCACTGGGGCCTGTACGCGGCCAAGGACCCGGCCGCTGTGGACGCCTGCCACCGGGAGCTGACCCGGCTGGCCGACAAGGGCCTGGTGCGGCCCGTGGTCAGCGAGCGCGTCGGCCTGGACGCGGCGGCCGACGCCGTCCAGCGCGTCTTCGACGGCGTGACCACGGGCCGCATCGTCGTCCTGCCCTGACCGGACCGGGGCGCGCCCGGCCGCACCGGGCCGCGCCCCGCGGACCCCTGCTCCCGCACGACGGCGTCCCCGTCGTCCCTCGTCGTCCCCGTCGTCCCCGCCTGGCGACGCGCGCATATCCGTACATACTCTGGAACGGAGGGCGTGAGTGCCGGAGACGGCCGGCGCGCGACGGAAGGGGTGTCCATGCACACCATGTCGGACGAGGAGTGGCGCGCGTTCGTCACACGTGAGGTCCACACTGGGAAGTTCTCCTACGCCGGGCCCGACGGCGCCCCGCGCGTCACGCCGGTCTGGTACGTGTTCGACGGCGAGGACTTCCTGTTCACCACGGGCGGCGACACGGTGAAGGCGCGCAATCTGCGGCGCAGACCACACGCGGCGCTCTGCGTCGACGACGAGAGGCCGCCCTTCTCCTACGTCGAGGCGCGCGGCGAGGTGACGCTGAGCGAGGACCCGGACGAACTCCTCGACGTGGCCACCCGGGCCGGTGGCCGGTACATGGGCGAGGACCGGGCCGAGGAGTTCGGCAGGCGCAACGGCGTGCCCGGCGAGGTCGTCGTCCGCCTCCACCCGACGAAGGTCGTCGCCTACGCGGAGCTGCTCGACTGACCGTTGCGCCCGTCCGGCCCGGCGCCGGGCAGGGCGGCCCGGGTCCGGGCCGGGCGGCTCGGACGGTACCGCCCGAGCGGCGGGCGGTACCACCCAGCGGTCAGCGGTGAGTGGTCAGTGGCCGGCGCTCAGGGCGGTGAGCGGTAGCGCCCATGCGTCTGCGCGCAGGCCCGGGGGAGGCGCACGGGCCCGGGGAGTCCGGGCCCGCCGCCCGGGCGTACCGCTCAGGCGTCCCGGTCAGGCGTACCGCTTCAGTTCCCGGCGGGCCAGTGACCGCTGGTGCACCTCGTCGGGGCCGTCCGCGAGGCGCAACGTGCGGGCGGCGGCCCACAGTTCGGCCAGCGGGAAGTCCTGCGAGACGCCGCCGGCGCCGTGCAGCTGCACCGCGTCGTCCAGGATCCGCACCACCGCACGCGGCGTCGCGATCTTGATGGCCTGGATCTCGGTGTGCGCGCCCTTGTTGCCGACGGTGTCCATCAGCCAGGCCGTCTTCAGCACCAGCAGCCGCAGCTGCTCGATCTGCACCCGCGCGTCGGCGATCCACTCGTGGATCACGCCCTGCCGGGCCAGCGGTTTGCCGAACGCCTCGCGCTCCAGCGCCCGTCGGCACATCAGCTCGACGCCCCGCTCGGCCATGCCGATCAGCCGCATGCAGTGGTGGATCCGGCCGGGGCCGAGCCGGGCCTGCGCGATGGCGAAGCCGCCGCCCTCCTCGCCGAGCAGATTGCCCGCCGGGACCCGCGCGCCGTCGAAGACGACCTCGGCGTGCCCGCCGTGGTAGTGGTCCTCGTACCCGTAGACGGTCATCGCCCGGCGCACCTCGACGCCCGGGGTGTCGCGCGGTACCAGCACCATCGACTGCTGGCGGCGCACATCGGCGCCGTCCGGGTCGGTCTTCCCCATGACGATGAAGATCCGGCAGTCCGGGGACATGGCGCCGGAGATGTACCACTTGCGGCCCGTGACGACGTACTCGTCGCCCTCGCGCCGGATCGTCGTGCCGATGTTGGTGGCGTCCGAGGAGGCCACGTCCGGCTCGGTCATCGCGAACGCCGAGCGGATCCCGCCCGCCAGCAGCGGCTCCAGCCACCGCTTGCGCTGCTCGGGCGAGCCGAAGGAGGCCAGCAGTTCCATGTTCCCGGTGTCGGGCGCCGCGCAGTTGAGGGCCGTCGGCGCCAGCTGCGGGCTGCGTCCGGTGATCTCCGCGAGCGGCGCGTACTGGAGGTTCGTCAGCCCGGCGCCGTACTCGGGATCCGGCAGGAAGAGGTTCCACAGGCCCTGCCTGCGCGCCTCGGCCTTCAGCTCCTCGACGACCGGGGGCGTGGCCCAGGGCGAGTCCTGCTGTGCGCGCTGCTCGGCGGCCACCTGCTCGGCGGGGTGGACGTGCGCGTCCATGAACGCCAGCAGGCGCTCGCGCAGTTCCTCGGTGCGGGCGTCGTATGCGAAGTCCATGTGCCGCTCAGCCCTTCCGGAGCGTGGTGAGTCCGTTGTCGATGAAGACCGGGACGAGCGCGCCGATCCGGTCGAAGCCCGCGCCGACGGTCTGCCCGAGCGTCCAGCGGTAGTGGATGCCCTCCAGGATCACGGCGAGCTTGAAGTAGGCGAACGCGGTGTACCAGTGGACGCGGGAGACGTCCCGGCCGCTGCCCCGCGCGTACCGCTCCACCAGCTCGGCGGCCGACGGGTGCCCGGGTGCGCTGCCCGTGGTGGATATCGGGGAGCCGGGAAGGTCCAGTTCGCTGTACATGGTGAGCAGACCGAGGTCGGTCAGCGGGTCGCCGAGGGTGGACATCTCCCAGTCGAGCACCGCCGTGATCCGCCCGTCGTCGTCCACCAGGACGTTGTCGAGCCGGTAGTCGCCGTGCACCAGCGTGGGCGGCGGCGAGTCGGGCAGCGCGGCGCCGAGCGCGCGGTGCAGCTCGTCGACGCCCGGCAGCTCGCGGCTGCGCGAGGCCGCCAACTGCTTGCCCCAGCGGCGCAGTTGACGCTCCAGGAAGCCCTCGGGCCGGCCGAAGTCGGCGAGCCCGACGGCTGCGGGGTCGACGGCGTGCAGTGCGGTGAGCGTGTCCGGCAGCGCCAGGACGATCGCGCGGGTGCGCTCGGCGCCCAGCTGTGTCAGCTCCTCGGCGGTGCGCAGCGGGGTGCCGGGCATGTGCTCCATGACGTAGAAGGGCGCGCCGAGCACGTCCTCGTCCTCGCACAGCAGCACGGTGCCCGGCACCGGTACCGGGGTGTCGCGCAGCGCGGTGATGACGCGGTACTCGCGCGCCATGTCGTGCGCCGTGGCCAGCACATGGCCCAGCGGCGGCCGGCGGACCACCCATCGCGAGGTCCCGTCGGTGACCCGGTAGGTCAGATTCGAGCGGCCGCCCTGGACGACCTCGGCGGTCAGCGGCCCCTGCACCAGGCCCGGCCGCTCGCGCTCCAGATACGCGGCCAGCCGGGCGGGTTCGAGCCCCGGCGGATGCTGTTCGCTCATGTGCCTGCTCCTCTGCGTCGGTCGCTCCGATCATGCCGACTAGTCGGTATGGAGTCCAGAGGCCGACCGGCCCCGGGACGCGCCCCGGGGCCGGAAGGCTCAGCCGCGGGGCGCGGGAACGGCCCGCAGGGCGCGGGCGACGGTCTCGTCCACCGTCCCGGTCACCGGGACGGTGACGCCGGGCTCGTCCCCCTGGAGCGGCTGGAGGGTGTCGAACTGCGAGCGCAGCAGGCTCACCGGCATGAAGTGGCCCCTGCGCCCGGCCAGTCGGCCCGCGAGGAGGTCGAAGTCCCCGTGCAGGTGCAGGAAGAAGACGGCCGGGGAGGCGCGCCGCAGCCGGTCCCGGTACGCGCGCTTCAGCGCCGAACAGGAGGCCACGGCGCCGCCGTCGGCGTGCGCGGCCAGCCAGCGGGCGACGGCGTCCAGCCAGGGGGCGCGGTCGGCGTCGTCCAGCGGGACGCCGGAGCGCATCTTCTCGATGTTGGCGGCGGGGTGGAAGTCGTCGGCGTCCCCGTAGGGCAGCCCCAGGGCCTCGGCGAGCCGCTCGCCCACCGTCGTCTTGCCCGAGCCGGAGACGCCCGTCACCACGAGCAGCGGTGCCCGGCCGGTGTCACCGCCCGGCCCGCCGGTGTCCGGCCTCGCTTCGTCCGTCACAGCAGAATCACCCCCACGACGATCAGTGCCAGCACGCTCAGCAGCGTGCCGCGGACCTCCGCCGCGCCCATCGCCTCCGGCTGTGCCCGGGACAGGGCGCGGATACGGCGCTGGGTCACGCGGAGCATGGCCAGCCAGGCGAGTGCCCCGCATGCGGCCGCCACCACGGCGAGCGCCGAACGTTCCACGAGCGCGACGCGCGCGGCGAGCGCGACGACCACCACGAAGGACAGCGTCGTGCGGCGCCAGGCGAACCAGGTGCGCTCCGGCTGGGCCCCCGGGTCGCGCGGGGGGAAGGTGACCCGCGTCCGCCCGTTCCCGCTCACGCCGTCCTCCGTGCACCGCCGCTGCCGTGCCCCCGTCCGCTGCCCCGGCTCACCGGCCGGCCCAGCCCAGGACCACCACCGCGATCACGAGGACGGCGGCGCCCGCGGTCGCCGTCGCCAGCACGGCGGGGAACCGGGACGCCGGAAGGTCCTCGCCGCGCCGCATCGCGCGCTCCACCCGCACCCACTGGTGCACGGCGCGGAAGGCGCACGCCACGGCGCCGGCCAGCAGCACGATCGCCACCGTCGTCCGCGCGGCCCAGCGCAGTCCGGTGAGGAACTGGTCCACGGCGATACCGCCGGCCACCAGGGCCAGTGCGGTGCGGATCCAGGCCAGGAAGGTGCGCTCGTTGGCGAGGGAGAAGCGGTAGTCGGGCGTGGTGCCTTCCTCGCGGATGCGTTCGGGGGCGAACCACAGCCGGACGGCTGCCGTGATGCGGGCGATCATGGCCCCACCGTACGTCGCGGCCCGCGAGCCGCCGCCCGGTGGGCACCGCAGGTTCAGCCCCGGGCCGCGTCCAGCCTGCGGTGGCACTCCAGGCCGTCCGGGACCACGTCCCAGGTGGGCAGCCGGCGCTCCAGCTCGTCCTCGGTCAGGAAGTCCCACCAGGCGACCTCCTCCGGCTGCGGGCGGACGGGCAGCGTGCAGACCACCTCGTAGACCTGGATGAACCAGGACACCTCGGGTGTCTCGAAGAGGAACTTCAGCCGCAGCTCCGGCAGGGGCAGTCCGCGCACCCCCAGTTCCTCCTCCGCCTCGCGCAGCGCCGCCGTGTCGTAGTCCTCGCCCGCGCCGACCACGCCGCCCACGACGACGTCGTACATCGAGGGGAAGATCAGCTTCTCCGGGGTGCGGCGGTGTACGAAGATCCGGCCCTCGCCGTCCCGGACCCGGATGGCGGTGCAGCGGTGCCGCAGCCCGTGCGCATAGACCTCGGCACGGCGGCGCTGCCCGGTCATCCGGTCCCGCTCGTCCACGGTGTCCAGCAGCTCGTCCGCCGCGAGCCCGCCCTGCCGGCCCTGCTGACTCTCCTGTGTCATACCGGTCATCCAATCACCGCGCTCCGCGAGGGTGTCCGGTGGCCGGGTCCCGCGGTTACTCTCCGGTCACCACGGCGACCGCGGCGGAGAGGATGGTCAGGAATGGCGTACGACGCCGATGCGATCGTGATCGGGGGCGGCCTCGCGGGGCTCGCCGCCACGGCGGAACTCGCCGAGGCCGGGCGGCGGGTGATCCTCCTCGACCAGGAGCCCGAACAGGCGCTCGGCGGCCAGGCGCACTGGTCCTTCGGCGGGCTCTTCTTCGTCGACTCGCCCGAGCAGCGGCGGCTGCGCATCCGCGACAGCCACCGGCTGGCCTGGCAGGACTGGCTGGGCACGGCCGCCTTCGACCGTCCCGAGGACCACTGGCCGCGCCGCTGGGCGGAGAGCTATGTCGACTTCGCCGCCGGGGAGAAGCGGGCCTGGCTGCACCGCATGGGCGTGCGGTTCTTCCCCGTCGTCGGCTGGGCCGAGCGCGGCGGCTACGACGCGAACGGGCACGGCAATTCGGTGCCGCGCTTCCACATCACCTGGGGCACCGGGCCCGGCCTGGTCGAGCCGTTCGAGCGCCGGGTGCGGGCGGGCGTCGCCCGCGGCCGGGTCGAACTGCGCTTCCGGCACCGGGTGACGGGACTGAAGCGGACCGCGGGCGCGGTGGACACCGTCACCGGCGAGGTGCTCGCGCCGAGCACGGCGCAGCGGGGCACCGCCAGCAGCCGCGAGGCCGTCGGCACCTTCGAACTGCGGGCCCAGGCCGTGATCGTCGCCTCCGGGGGGATCGGCGGCAACCACGAACTGGTACGAGCCAACTGGCCCGAGCGGCTGGGGACCCCGCCGGAGAAGATGCTCTCCGGCGTCCCCGCCCATGTGGACGGGCTGATGCTGGGCGTCGCCGAGGACGCCGGCGGACGGATCATCAACCGCGACCGGATGTGGCACTACACCGAGGGCATCGAGAACTGGAACCCCATCTGGGCCCGGCACGGCATCCGGATCCTGCCCGGGCCCTCCTCGCTGTGGCTGGACGCCACCGGCCGGCGGCTGCCCGTGCCGCTCTTCCCCGGCTTCGACACCCTCGGCACGCTCGACCACATCATGCGTACCGGGCACGGCTACACCTGGTTCGTGCTCAGCCGGAAGATCATCGAGAAGGAGTTCACGCTCTCCGGGTCCGAGCAGAACCCCGACCTGACCGGGCGCTCCGTACGGGACGTGCTCGGCCGGGCCCGGCACGGAGCCCCCGGACCCGTCCAGGCGTTCATGGACCACGGGGCCGACTTCGTCATCGAGCGCGAACCGGCCGCGCTGGCCCGGCGGATGAACGAGCTGACCGGCGACGACCTCATCGACGCCGACGCGCTGCACGGCGAGATCGCCGCCCGCGACCGGGAGATCCGCAACCCGTACAGCAAGGACCTCCAGGTCACCGCGGTCCACGGCGCCCGGCGCTACCTCGGCGACCGGCTGATCCGGGTCGCCGCACCGCACCGGCTGCTCGACCCCGCAGCCGGGCCGCTGATCGCCGTCCGCCTCAACATCCTGACCCGCAAGTCCCTCGGCGGCCTGGAGACGGACCTGTCCGCGCGGGTGCTGACCGAGGACGGCTCGCCCCTGCCCGGGGTCTACGCGGCAGGGGAGGCCGCCGGGTTCGGCGGGGGAGGCGTGCACGGATACCGCTCGCTGGAGGGCACCTTCCTCGGCGGGTGCCTCTTCTCCGGGCGCACCGCCGGACGGGCCGCCGCCCGCGCGCTCGGCTGACCCGGAGCGCCGGCCGCCTCCCCGCGGCTCACCGCCCCAGTACCGCGGCGCCCGGAGCGCAGGCGCTGCGGACGGCGGCCAGTTCGTCGGGCGGCAGGCGCAGCGCGGCGCCCCGCCGGCCCGGGTCGAGCATCGTCGCCGCCCGGTCCAGCCAGTCGGGCAGCGGCGGGACACCGAGGAACCCGGCCAGCCGCGTGAGCTGTTCGCGCGGCTCGTCCAGCATCCGCTCGTACGAGAGTGTCGTCACGGTGTCCGGCGGGAGCGCGCCCAGATGTTCGGTGGCCTCCTGGACGAGCCGGGACCACAGCCCGGCGAACCGGGCCACGGGCAGCTCACGCTCCCACAGCAGTGCCGGGTCGAACCGCTCCTCCAGCAGCGCGGACAGATGCGGCGGCAGGACGGCCTTGTGCTCGTCGGTCAGCTCCCGCGGGGAGTCCACCCCCGCCAGCTCGGCCATGTCCATCAGCTGCATGATCATCCGGAATCCGGCGTGCCGGCTCATCGAGAGCGCGCAGTCCGGCCCGTCCCGGTGCAGATGCACGAAGCGGGCGTGCGGGAAGTGCGCGTGCAGCAGCGGAATGTTGCCCGTGGAGAAGCCCGAGCGTTCGACGACGGCCCGGGCGCCGCCCTGGTGCGCGGCGAGCGCCTCGAACAGCGTCTCCCAGTGGGCGGCGCAGGGCGCGGACGGCCGGCTCGTGATCTTCGGCTCCAGGGTGTCCAGGAGCCCGTCCGGATCGTCGGACAGATGCGGCAGCACCATCAGCGAGAGCGCGGGAATGCCTCCGCCCTCGGTGCTGTAGCGGCCGGTGGACATGTCGTAGAGGAACTCCGGCAGCGGGACCTCGCTGCGGATCATGTTGTTGAACAGCTCGTTCGGCGCGGTGATCCGGGACCAGAACTCCTTGCCCGTCAGCGGCTCCTCGCACAGCGTGTCCGGCTGAAGGGCGGTGGCGCCCAGCTCGTTGAGGCTCAGCACGTCCGGGTGCTCGCGCAGCACCCGGGACAGTGCCGTCGACCCCGAACGCCCCGTCCCCACAACGAAGGTCAGATTCTCCGCACTCACGTATTTCCCTCCCCTGGGACCTGCCAGGTCCACATCGCCGTCGCCCCGAGTCCTGCCCACCCGACATCCCGGAGCAACCACGGCACCACGGAGCGGGGGTCTCCCAGAGGGGGCGGAAGCCACCCGGCCCCCCGGCCGGCGAGGCCAACGGGGAGAGGGGCGAAGCCCCATACAGGGGGCGAAGCCCTGGGGAGGGCCACCACGACGGCGCGGTACGAACGCAGAGACCCCGGCCACCCCGCGCAGACCCCAGAAACCCCCTCAGCCGACCCCCCGCAACCGATCCAACTCCCGCCTCTCCCGCTTGGTGGGCCGCCCGGCACCCCGGTCCCGCCGAGGCACGGCCGCCGCCTCCGCGGGCGCCGGCGGCGGCGGACTGTTGTCGAGGTAGCACTCGGCGGCCACGGCCGCCCCCACCCGCTTCTTGATCAGGCGCCGGACGACGACGATCCGCTCCCGCCCCGAGTGCCGTACCCGCACCTCGTCGCCCACCCGCACGGGGTGCGCCGCCTTCACGGACTCGCCGTTGACCTTGATGTGACCGCCCCGGGCGGCCGTCGCCGCCTGGGAGCGGGTCTTCGTCAGCCGTACCGACCAGACCCAGCTGTCGACCCGCACCGGTGCCGCGGTGTCCGTGCTCCCCGCCTGTGACGTCATGGGACGACTCTAGGCGAGCCGCCGGGGCGGCCGGGAGGGTTCCCGCGCGGGGGCGAGATGGCCGGGAACATCGGAGAATGCCGGTAATGGGCTCTTCCTCTGCTGCTTCTTCCGCTGACTCCTTCCCCGACCCGTCGGACGGCCGGGAAGCGGCGCTGCGTGCCCTCGCCTCCCGGGCGCTGCGCCTCGGCCCGCGCCCGCTGCCACGCCCGTGCGCGGGTCGCCGCGCGGGAGCACGAACGCCGGGAGGGGCGCGCGCCGAGCTGTGCGGCCGGGGAGCCTGGGGAGGAGCGCGAGATCTGGGCGGAGCGGGCCGATGTGCCGGAGGACGTCGCCGTCCTGCCCGGCGCACCGCCCTGGACGGGCTCGGTCCTCTCGGCGCTGCCGGGCAGCTCGACGGTGCTGCGGCCGGAGCGGGACCCGGCCGGCGAAGTGTCCGACTTCACCGTCGTCGCGGCGAACGACCGGGAGCTGAGCGGGGGGCTGCGCACCCCGGCGCGGCTGATCGGCCGGCCGATCTCCGAGGTGCGGCCCGGGGTGCACGCCAGCGGGATGTTCGCGCTGTACTGCGAGGCACTGCGGGACGGGCGGCCGGTCGCGAGCGACGCGTTCGACTATGTCGACGTGGTCGAGGGTGCGGTGCACCGGGCCCGGCTCAGCGGTGTCGTCAGCCCGCTCGCGGGCGAGGACGGGCTGCTGCTCACGCACTGGCAGCCGGTGGGCGAGGCCGCCATCGGGCAGCGCGTCCAGCGCACGGGCCGGATGGGCTGGGCCGAGTGGGACCTCGTCTCGGGCCGGGTCCAGTGGTCCGTCGGGATGCGCCGGCTGCTGGGCCTGGAGGAGGCACCGGCGGAGGACGACGTGCCGGACGGGACGGGGGCGGCGGAGACGGCGGACACGGCGGGTACGGCGGGGGCGCCGGGTGGGGAGCGTGCCGGGTGGGAGACGGGCGTGCGGCGCGGCCGGGGCGGTGACACGGCGCCGCTGGTGGCACAGGCGCGGGATCCGGCCGCCGACATCCTCTCCGTCGGCCGCCTCGTCGAGCGCTCCGACGTCCCCGGCTTCGTCCAGGACGTACGCGAACTGCTCACCGGGGGCGAGATCGCCGACCGCGAGCTGACGCTGCACACCCCGGCGGGCACCCGCCGGGTGCGCTGGCTCGGCCAGGCGCAGCCCGCCGGCAGCGACCCGCCCACGACGGTGCTGTTCGCCGCCCGGGACATCACCGAGCAGGAGGAGCGGCTGCGTTCGGCGCTGAGCACAGCGGAGCGGCTGCGGCAGGAGGCCGCGGCCGAGCGCCGGGTCTCCGAGACGCTGCGCGGCGCGCTCACCCCGCCGCCTGCCGGTGGTCGGCGCCGAGGGGATCTCGGTGGGCGCCGCCTTCGTCCCCTCGGACCACCGCATCGGCGGCGACTGGTACAAGTGCCGCGAACTGCCCGACGGCCGGGTGCTGCTGGCCGTCGGGGACGCCTCGGGGCACGGGGTGGACGCGGCCAGCAGGGCGGTGCAGCAGCGCTCGGCGCTGGCCGGGCTCGCCTACACCGACGGCGACCCGGGGGAGCTGGCGACGGCGCTGGGCGAGGTCGTCTACTACTCGGGCGTCGACAGCACGGCGACGGCCGTCATCGGCCATCTCGACCCGGCCTCCCGGCGGTTCCGGTGGGCCAGCGCCGGGCATCCGACGCCGCTGCTGGTGCGGGACGGCGAACCCCGGGTGCCGGACGCGGAGCACGGCCTGATGTTCGGGGTGGCGCCGGAGCCCTCCTACCCGGTCAACTGCACCCTGTTGCGGCCGGGCGATCTGCTGGTCTTCTACACCGACGGCGTCATCGAGAGCCGGGGTCAGGACCTGGACGCCGGGACGCGCGCCCTGATCGACGCCGTGCGGGAGTGTGCCGCGGGAGGCGACGGCGGGGCCCGCGCGGTGGCGGACCGTGTGATGGGCGAGATCCTCGGGCCCGAGGCGGAGGACGACGCGACGGTCTTCGTGCTGCGGGTGGCCTGAGCACGCAGGCCCCGCCTGCGGGTGGTGGGAGCGCGCGGGCCCGGACCCGGATCCGGACCCGGGGCGCGGCCCGAGCGCGGTGTCCCGGACGGCGGGGCCGGTCCGGGGCACGTCAGCGGTCCGGACGGCCGCGCTCGTACCGGTTCACCAGGCGGTAGCCGAGCAGGGCGCCGTCCCCGTCGAGCGTCATCTCGTAGGAGCCCAGCAGGCTGGTGGTGTCGGGCACCCTGCGCAGCTCGACCGCTTCGACGCGCAGTTGCCAGCCGCCCTCGCCGTCCGGCTCGACGCGGGAGAACGACTCCGGTTCGCTGCCGGTCAGCTCGCGCAGGGTCTCGCGCGCGGCGACCAGCACCTCGGCGACGGGCACGGCCCGGCTCGGCCGCCCTCCGGCCCGGGCGTCGTCCGTTCCGCCGCCGGCGTCCGGTGTCCGCCCGGCGCCGTCCTGCCGCGCGGTACGGCTGGGCTTCTCCTTCTCGGCTGCCACGTCTCCTCCTCGGTCGGGCCCCCGGGCGCCCGGTCGCAAGCGGCCGGGCGCCCGGGGTCGGTCGCGGCCGTCCCGGGTGCCCCGGGACGGCCGCGTGAACCGGACCTCGGTGGGTACCGGTGTGGGGCCGAGAAGAAAGGAGGAGTTCGGCATGACGTACGGAACGTTCCTGTCCGAGGTGCGCGACCGCGGAAACTACCCGGACCGCGGGGAGGCCGTACGCGTCTCCGAGGCCGTGATGACGCTGCTCGGTGCGAGGCTCCAGCCCGCCTCGGCCCGGCATCTGGCCTCGCAGCTGCCGGAGCGGATGGCCGGAACGGTCACCCACGACGGCCGCGGCGCGACGACCTGGAGCGAAGGGGAATTCGTCGAACGGGTACGGCAGGCGACCGGGGCGGAGAACACCGGGGTCGCACGCAGGCACGCCGAGGCGGTCTGCCAGACCATCTGCGACCAGGTCTCGGGCGGGGAGCGCAACAAGCTCCTCAGCCAGCTGCCCAGCGGCTACGCGCCCCTGTTCGGCCACCCCGAGCTGCACTGATCCGGGCCGTACCGCGCACCGTGCGCTGCGCTCACCTCCGTGACGGCAGTGCGCTCCCGCGCGGGCCGTGTCCGCTCCCGGCGTGCGCACACCGCACCGCCGGGACGGGGCGGCCCGCTTCCTTCTGAGCGTGCGGGATCCGGCCTCGCCGGGCCGTGCGGTTCAGGGAGCGGGCGCACAGGGGGAGCGGCGCTCCGGGCACCTGCGGGTGCCGGGCACATGGTGGGCGCCGGGCACACGTGGGCGGCGGCGCTCCGGGTTCCGGTGCGGCCGCCGCGGGATCCTCGTGCCCCCCTCGGCGTTCAGTCCTCGCCGCGGAAGATGTGCGATTCGGGGTCGCTCTCGTCGGCGGGTCCCCGGGGTCCGTAGCCCATGGGACCGTCGCCGCGGGCCGACCCCACGCCCGTCCGGTGGACGAGCGCGGCTCTGCTGTTGCGCGTCCGGGCGTCCTGGTCCTTCCTGGTGCTCTCGGTCTGCTGCACCTGCGATCACCTCCACGTCCGACTCAAACACGAGTCCCCGCGCCGTGCAGTACGAAACGGCAGAACAGCCGGTCACGGACGCGAGGACGCCACGAGGAGACGACGACGGACATGGCCTACAAACAGGATCTTCTCGAACTCTTCACGGACGAACACCGGGAGGCGGAGCGGCTGCTGGCGGCGTACGAGGCCACGTCGGACGTGCGGCGCCGCGACGCGCTGGCGGGCCGGCTCGTCACCGACCTCGCCCGGCACACCGTCGCCGAGGAACACCATCTGCACCCGGTGGTCCGCCGTGCGCTGCCGGACGGCGAACACCTCGTGGCGAGGGCTCTGGCGGACCGGGCCGAGGCCGAGCGCGTCGTCGGGGAACTGAGCCGGCGGGCGCCCGGCGGGCCGGGGGCCGAACGCTGTGTGCGGGAGCTGTCCGACTGGCTCGGGCGGCACTCGGCGTACCAGGAGGACGAGGTCTTCCCGAGGCTGCGCGACGTGCTCACCCGGCGGGAGCGGCTGGAGCGGGGCACCCGCGCCGCGGCGCACGCCGAACGGCCGCTGGACCCCGGCCCCGGGCTGTTCGACCGGCTACGCGAGCGGCTCTCGGCACGGTTCTGACAGCGGCCGCAGCGCCGGGGTTTGGGCCCGGGACGGCGGGCTACCCGGTGCCGCAGCCCGGACGGTGCACAGCCCGGTGCAGAGCCCGGTGACGAAGTCGGCGGAGAGCCCGGTGAAGGGCTCGCGGAAAACCTGGCCGGCGAGCCGCTCCGGCGCGGGAGAACCGGCCGGCGCGGTGCGCGCAGGCGACCGCGCCGGACCTGTGGCCGGACCCGTGGCCGGATGCGGCGACCGAGCGCGACCGGCGCGGAGGGCGGCGCACCGCACCGCGGACGGCGCCGCCCCACGGCACACCGGGCCGCCGTTCCCGACACGCGAAGGAGGCCCGCCATGACTGTCGCCCCGGCACAGCAGCAAGGCGGCGGAGGTACCGGCAACCTCTACGACGTACTGGAACTCGTCCTCGACCGCGGGCTGGTGATCGACGCGTTCGTGCGCGTCTCGCTGGTCGGCATCGAGATCCTCAAGATCGACGTCAGGGTCGTCGTGGCCGGTGTCGACACCTATCTGCGGTTCGCCGAGGCATGCAACCGGCTGGACCTGGAGTCCGGCCGCAACAAGAGCCCCGGACTGCCGGACGTCGTGGGCGAGATGACCGAGTCCGGCGCCCGCGGCAAGACGAAGGGCGCGCTCAGCGGGGCGGCGCAGACCGTCTCCGACGCCTATCGGCAGGCGCGCGAGGAGTCCCGTGAGCGGGAGGAGGCGCCGCGGCGCTCCACGAGCCGCCGGAAGGAGGAGCGCGAGTGAGCACCTACGTCTACGGCATCGCGGCCGCCCCCGGCCCCCCGCTGCCCGACGGCCTCACCGGCGTCGGCGATCCGCCGCGCCCGGTGCGTACCGTCGAACGCGAGGGACTGGTGGCGCTGGTGAGCGACGCGCCCCCGGAACTGCGGCCCAAGCGCCGCGAACTCCTCGCCCATCAACGGGTGCTGGCCGAGGCGGGGGCGCACGCCCAGGTACTGCCGCTGCGTTTCGGGAGCGTCTCGGCGGACGACGAGACCGCCGGCGGCGTGCTGGAGGAGCGTGCCGAGCACTTCCGGGAGCGCCTGGCGGCGCTGGAGGGCAAGGCCGAGTACAACGTCAAGGCCGCGCACCACGAGGAGGCCGTCCTGCACCGCGTGCTGGCCGACCGGCCCGAGCTGCGCGCCGCGACGGAGGCCAACAGGGCCGCCGGGGGCGGCAGTCACGAGGAGAAGCTGCGGCTGGGCGAGCAGATGGCCACGGCCGTGCAGGCACAGGAGACGGCCGACGAGGCCCTGCTGCGCAGCGTGCTGGAGCCGTACGCCTCGGAGGTCAGCGAGGGGCCGCGGAGCACCGGCTGGCTGGCCAATCTCTCGCTGCTCGTCGGCGAGGAGTCGGCGGCCGGGCTGCTGGACGCGGTCGACGAGCTGGCCGAGCTGCACCCGCAGCTCGATCTGCGGGTGAACGGGCCGCTGCCGCCCTACAGCTTCGTCGAACGGACCGGCGCCACGGCCGATCCGCCCGTGGGACACGCGGCCCGGTGACGGCATGGGACTGCTCACCGAGCTGGTGCTGCTGCCGGCCGCCCCGTTCCGCGGCACGGCGTGGGTCCTGCGGCAGGTGCAGGCGGAGGCCGAGCGGCAGTACCGCGACCCGGCCGTCGTCCAGCGCGAACTGGCCGCGCTGGAGGAGGCCCTGCTCGCGGGCGAGATCGACGAGGACACATTCGACCGGCGCGAGGACGAGCTGCTCGCGCGGCTGGAGAACAGGAACCCATGGACATGAACGGCAGGCTGACGACGGCGGCGGCCGTCGCGGGCGGGTACGCCCTCGGCCGCGCCGGGCAGTCGAAGTGCGCCCTCGCGGTCGGCTCGGCGGTACTGCTGCTGGGCAGGCGCGTGGATGCCGGATCGCTGCTGGCGGGTGTGGGCCGCGGGCTCGGCCGGGTCACCGGCCGGCTGGACGCCGTCGCCGAGGGCCGCGGCCCGGGCCGCGCCGGCCCGGCGCCGGACAGCGACGGCGAGGCCGCCCGCGCGTCCGAGGGCGCGCCCGCCGATGCCCGGGCGCCTGAGGATGCGCCCGTCGACGCCCGGACACCCGCGGACGCGCCCGCCGATGCCCCGACGCCCGAGGACGCGACCGCCGAGGAGGACGGTGCCTCCGGGGACGGGTCCGGCGAGGGGGCGGCGGGTCCGCGGCAGGGGGCCGGTTCCGTCGAGGTGGGTGAGCGCGGATGACGCTGCCCAGCAGGCTGCCGGGCGGCGGCGCCCCTGCCTCGGCGGGTGAGAGGGGGTCGAGCCTGGCCGACATCCTCGAACGCGTCCTCGACAAGGGCGTGGTGATCGCCGGGGACATCCGTATCGACCTGCTCGACATCGAGCTGCTCACCGTCAAACTGCGGCTGATCGTCGCCTCCGTCGACAAGGCCAAGGAGATGGGCATCGACTGGTGGGAGACCGATCCGGCCCTCAGCTCCGCCGCCCGGCGGGACGAACTGTCCGACGAGAACGAGCAATTGCGGCACCGCGTCGCCGAACTGGAGGGCCGAAGCGATGAACGCTGAGCTGCGCTACGCCTACGCGGTCGCCCCGCCGGGGCTGCCGCCCCTGCCCGAGGGGCTGCGCGGCGTGGCCGGCACCGTGCCGCGCGCCCTGGAACACGCGGGGCTGACGGCCGTGGTCGGCACCGTGCCGGCGGACGACTTCGCCGAGCAGCCGCTCCGCGCCCATCTGGAGGACCTGGACTGGCTGGCGGAGACCGCCCGCGCGCACCAGGCCGTGGTCGACGCGCTCACCGAGGTCACCACACCGCTGCCGCTGCGGCTGGCGACGGTCCACCACGACGACGACTCCGTCCGCCGGTCCCTTGAGGCGGACCGCGAGGAGCTGGCCGGGACCCTCGACCGCCTCGCGGGACGCGTCGAATGGGGCGTGAAGGTCTACGCGGAGACGGACCGGGCACAGCGGCGCGCGGCCCCGGCGGCGAGCCCGTCCGCTGCCGGCGCGGCACCCGAAGGGGGCGCGCGGAGCCCGGCGGACGCGGCTCCCGGCAGTGGGCGCGCCTATCTCCGCCGTCGGATGCGGGCCGTCAGCGACCGGGAGAGCGCGCTGGACGAGGCGGAGAACACCGGCCGCACCCTGCACGCCGCGCTCGCCGCGTACGCCGAGGACGTACGGCTCCACCCGCCGCAGGACCCGCGGCTGTCCGGCGCCTCCGGGCAGAACCTGCTCAACGCGGCCTACCTCGTGCCCCGGGAAGGCGCCGGCCGGTTCGTCGAGCGTGCCGAACAGCTGGGCGCCCACGATCCGGTGGTCCGGGTGGAGGTGACCGGGCCCTGGGCCCCGTACTCGTTCGTCGCCCCCGCGTCCGGGCGCGGCCGACACGCCGGTGGGGCCGCGGCGGAGGCGTCCTCGTGACCGGCGGCCCCGCGGGCAGCGAGCCGCGGCAGGCCGGGCCCGCTCCCGTTCCCGAGCCCCGTCCCGATCCCGTGGAGGAGTACCGGGACGCGGTACGCGGCCGCGAGGTCTCCCTCGTCGACCTGCTCGACCGGCTGTTGGGCACCGGGGTCGTGGTGAGCGGAAGCCTCACGCTGGGCATCGCCGGGGTCGATCTGGTGCGGGTGGACCTGCGGGCGCTGCTCAGTTCGGTGAACGACGGCGTCCCCTCGCCGTGGAGAGGAGGCGGGCTCCTGTGACCCGGCATGTCGATGTCGACCCCGATACGGTGGAGCGCGATCTCGCGTCGCTGGTCCTGACCGTCGTCGAGCTGCTGCGGCAGCTGGTCGAGCGTCAGGCGCTGCGCCGCGTGGAGGTCGGGGACCTCTCGGAGGACCAGGAGGAGAGGATCGGCATGACCCTGATGCTGCTGGAGGACCGCATGGCACTGCTGCGGGAACGCTTCGGGCTGGAGCCCGAGGACCTGAATCTCGATCTGGGCCCGCTCGGCTCGCTGTTGCCCACCGACGGCCCGGCCTCCTGACGCCATGCACGACGCCTTCTACTCCTCGATGGGGCAGGGCTGGCCGCAGGTCGCCGATCTCGCCCTCGCCTTCGTCCTCACCTCGCTGATCGGTCTGGAGAGACGCGCCAAGGGCAAGAGCGCCGGGCTGCGCACCCACGCACTGGTGGGGCTGGGCGCGGCCCTGTTCATGCTCGTCAGCAAGTACGGCTTCGCCGATCTGCTGGGCGAGGAGGACATCGCGCTGGACCCCTCGCGGATCGCGGCCCAGATCGTCTCGGGCGTCGGCTTCCTCGGCGGCGGCGTCATCTTCGTCCGCCGGGACGTGGTGCGCGGGCTGACCACGGCGGCCATCGTGTGGGTCTCGGCCGCGGTCGGCATGGCGTGCGGCGCGGGGCTGCCGCTGCTGGCGATCGTCGCCGTCGCGATGCACTTCCTCACGGTCTGGGGCTTCACGAAGCTCGGCTACTACCTGCCGGACGCGGAGCCTCCGCGGCTGCGGATGACCTACCAGGAGGGCCGGGGTGTGCTGGCCACCGCGCTCACCCTGTGCACGGAGCGCGGCTTCGTCGTCACGGAGACGGATGCCCAGCGGGGCACGGAGGCGGAGCGGATGACGGTGACGCTCGCGGTGTCCGGCAAGGGCTCGGTGCCCGAGCTGGTCGGGGAGCTGATGGACGTGCCCGGCATGATCGCCGTCAACAGCAAGGAGAACGAGCGGCACGCCGGGGAGTGAGCCCGCGCCGGGCGGCCGGCGGCTCCCGTGCCCGCGGGGTGCGCGCGACAATGGAAGTGGCCCGGTTTGTCCGGTGGCACCGGCGGTTACCCGGTGATCGCCATCGTGCGGGAAGGGGCTGAACGATGAACGTCTACGCCATAGCAGCCGTCGCCGACCTCGCCGCCACACGGGACCACCTCGTCGGCATCGCCCCGCTGGCGATCGGCCTGCTGATCGTCGCGGCGCTGATCGGCGCCGTGTGGCTGGGCATCCGGGTACGCAACCAGGAGCCCGAACCCCCGGACCCGGAGTCGCAGCCGAAGCTCCCCGAGGAGGGGGCGACGGACGAGATCATGGAGAACCGCGAACCCGACGAGATGCCTCAGGACGGTGTGCGCCGGCTGCCCCACAAGGACGTGCACGACTACGCCGACAAGGAGAGCCACCCGGGCGAGCCGCCGAAGCGGCGCCGGTGGGAGCCCGGCAAGAGCGGCTCGTTCGGCAGCGGCGGCTTCGGCTGACCCGCGGCCCGCCCCTGCCGGAGATGGGGACGGTGCCGCCCGGGACCCGAGTCCCGGGCGGCACCGTGCTGTGCCGGCGGCCGGCGGCGCCCGCTGTCGCGCGCCGTCGCCCGCGGTCCGGCAGCGGTGGCCGTCATTTGCCGATGCCCAGCGTCATACCGGAGATGATGCGGCGCGAGAGCCAGCCGTAGAGCACCAGCATCGGCGCGACGACGAGGCACAGCCCCGCGAACATGCCGCCCCAGTCGGCGCCCTTGTACTGCTGTTCACCGATGAACCGGGCCAGCACCAGGGGCAGCGTGAAGTTGTCGTTGCTCTGCATCAGGGCCAGCGCGAACAGCGTCTCGTTCCAGTTGTTGATCAGCTGGAGGATGAAGGCGGTGATCAGCCCGGAGCGGGCCAGCGGCAGCACGATCTGCCAGAAGGTGCGGCCCGGCGAGGCACCGTCCAGGGCCGCCGCCTCCTCCAGTTCGCCGGGCAGCGAACGGAAGAACCCGGTGAGCAGGAAGACCGTGAACGGCATGGCGATACCGACGTAGACGAGGAACAGCCCCGGCAGCGAATCGACCATGCCGACCTCCGTCAGCATGAAGAACACGGGGATCAGCAGCACCTGCCCCGGTACGCCGAGGCCCAGCACGAACAGCATCGTCAGCGGGCCCGCCATCCGGTTCAGCCGGCGGCTGAGCGCATAGGCGGCCGGGGCCGCGAGGACGACGGAGACCAGCGCGGCCGAGCCGCTGACGAGCACGCTGTTGACCGCGGCGCGGCCGAAACCGGAGTCGAAAGCGGTCGTGTAGTTGGACAGCCGGAAGGGGTCGGGCAGCGCCCAGGGATCGTCGAAGATCGAGCGGGAGTCGCGCAGCGAGGTCAGCAGCATCCACAGCAGGAGCAGCAGGCTCGCCGCGACGAACAGCCAGATCAGTCCGATGCCGACGGCGCGGCCCGGGCCCACGCGTCCGCGTGTGCGGCGGGTGCCGGAGGCCGTGGTGCGGGGCTCGGCGAGGGATGTCGTCACCAGCTCACCTCAGAATTCGACGGGGTCACGGCGCATGAGCCGGCGCAGCAGCACGGTGAAGACCGCCACCAGCACGAGGCTGACGATCCCGGCCGCGCACACCGTCCCGAACTGCGGGATGTCGGTGCCCGTGAAGGCGTTGCGGTAGATGTACAGCGCGCTCGTCCAGGTCTCGATGGACGGGCCGCTGGTGGTCGAGGTGCCGCCGAAGACCAGCACCAGTTCGAAGACCTTCACCGAACTGATCGTCCACAGCACCGCGCAGACGCCCACCACGTCCCAGCTGAGCGGGAGCGTGATGTGCCAGAACTTGCGGAAGGCGCCCGCGCCGGCGAGTTCGGCGTCCTCGTAGAGGTAGTGCGGGATGTTGTCGACGGCGGCCATCAGGATCGCCACGTAGAAGCCGGTGGAGGTGCACACCATCGTTGCCATGATCAGCGGGAAGATGGTGTCGCTCCCCAGCCACTTGGGCGGATCGTCCACGCCCAGCGCGCTCAGCGCCGTGTTGACCAGCCCGTTCGGGTTGAACATGAACCCGGCGAGCACCCCGAACACCATCGCGTTGACGATGTGCGGGAAGAAGATCACCGCGCGGACGAACTTCTTGCCGGCCATGTCGCGCAGCACCATCGTCAGCGCGAAGGCGATCACGAAGACGGCCGCTCCGACGAACACCAGGATCTTGAAGGTGTTCAGCATCGAGGTGCGGAAGAACGGGTCGGACAGCAGAGCGCGGTAACTGCCCAGGCCGTTCCACTCCATGGGCGCGTAGCCGTCCCAGCGGTGGAAGCTCGTCCAGATGCCGAAGAGCAGCGGGCCCAGATAGAAGACCGTCAGGAAGGCGAGCGCCGGGGCGACGAACGGCCAGAACAGCCGTCTGCGCCGGCGGGCCAGCGGGGTGTCACGCGGCTGCGCCGCCTCCGGCAGGGAGGACGGCGCGCTGCGGCGCATCCCCGCGGTGAGCACCGCCATCAGTTCCGGCCCTCCCCGTAGGAGGTGTGCAGCTTCTTCACCTTCGCCAGGAAGCGGTCAGGGGAGGCGTGGCCGAAGAACAGGTCCTTGTAGGCCGGGTAGAGCACCTTGTCCGTGTAGGAGGTGACCGAGCCCGGCAGCTGCTCGCGGGAGGGCGTGGACTCCATCTGCCGCTGTGCGTCCCGCAGCAGTGACGGCGCCTCGATGTCGGGCCGCGGGGTGATGTTGCCGGCCTTGTCGGCGATACCGCTCAGCCGCTTCTTCGCCAGGAAGTAGGAGATGAACTTCTCCGCGGCGCCCGCGTTCTTCGCCTGCTTGGGCACCGCGAAGCCGAACAGCCGCACATCCGTGGCGTTCCGCTTGCCGCCCTTCGCCTCCGTGGCCGAGGGGAACGGTGCCGCCTTGTAGTCGAAGCCCTTCTCGGCGAACTTCTCCGTCTCCGTGGGCAGCCAGCTGCCGTTGAGGTTGAAGGCCGCCTTGCCCTGGGCCCAACGGTTCTGCTGCTCCGGGTACTTGCTCGCGTCGTAGCCGTCGAGGAGATAGCCCTTGTCGACGAGTTCCTTGACCATGCCGGCGGCCTTCTTCACCGCCGGGTGGTCCCAGCCCTTGCCGGAGGGGTCGGTGATGGCCTTCTTCATCACGCCGTCGCCGCCGATGCGGTCGGCGAGGTAGTCCAGCCACCACAGGATGTAGACGGGCTGGTCGCCGTCGGCCGCGATGCACGCCCGGTCCTTCTTCTTCAACGCCGCACAGATGTCGAGCAGTTCGTCCCACGTCTTCGGCGGCCGGACGTCCTTGTCGGACGCGTCGTACCAGAGGTTGACGGAGGTGACCTCGTACGGCACCAGCCATTTGTTGCCGCTGCCGTCCGGCTGGTCCCGCAGATAGCTCATGTAGCCCATCTTCAGCACCTGCGAGAGCTTCTTCTTCTCGCCCGTGGCGGGTTTGTCGAACAGATGCGAGAGGTTTTTGGCGCGCTTGGACTGCACCAGGGTGGGATAGAGCTTGTCGTCGGACTGGTCCACCAGATCGGGCACCTTGCCGGTGGTGAGCGTCGGCGCGAGCTTCTCCATGACGGTGCGGCCCTGCCACTGGACGTTCACCTTGACGCCGGTGTCCTTCTCGAAGCTCTTGATGGCGGACTTCAGCACCGCGGCCTGCGGTTCGTTCTCCGTCCACATCGACCAGTACGTGAAGCTCTTGCCGTCCCCACCGCTGCCCGAGCCGCATCCGGTGACCGAGGTGAGCACGGCCGCCGACGCCAACACGACGGCGGCTGCGCGGATTCCGGTGTGCGACATGGGGGCCTCCCGGCAATGCTGGCGCGCCGTCCGGGGCCCGGGGACACCTGTGGCCCTAACGCGCGTCGTACCAACGGACAGGGCTATTGATCCCGCCGCCCTCGCCCGAGGTCAAGGCATGTGGACAGAAGTCCAGTGGTGCACGGCAGTTGTCCAAGAATCCGTCCCGCCCACCCCTTGCGCCCCGGGCCACCGGCACGCTCGCCTCCCGCGGTGCTTAGCACGATCGGGCAGCCGGTAAACCTCGGCCTTCTGTGCCCATGGCGAAAACAGCCGGTTTGTGCGGGAAGCGAACCGCGGGCCCGAGGCGGCCGTTCCGTGCCTATGCTGCGTTCACGGTGCCGGTTCCCCGCGGTTCCGGCACGTCCGCGGAGCGGCGAAGAGCCCCTTCCCGCAAGGGAATCCGGTGGCGGCGGAACCGCGACAGGAACGCGGAAAGGAAGCCGGAAAGGAACCCGAATCGGCACCCGGTACAGAGCCCGAATCGGAACAGAGCCCGAATCGGAATCCGGAACAGAATCCGGGACGGAGATCCGGATGCTTCGGCGGGGCCCGCCGGGCGCATCCGGGCGCGGCACGGGAAAGGTGGGAGAAGTGGGTTTTCGGAACGAACCGGTGCTGGAGCGGTGGGCGGGCGCGGCCCCGGCCGAGGGCACGGCGCCCGCGGCAGGCGGCATGGGTGACCAGGTGTTCGACCGGCTGCTGCGGGAGAGGGTCGTGTTCCTCGGGCAGTCCGTCGACGACGAGGTCGCGAACCGGATCGCCTCCCAGCTGTTGCTGCTCGCCGCGGACTCCGCGGACGACATCCAGCTGTACATCAATTCCCCGGGCGGCTCCGTCTCGGCGGGCATGGCGATCTACGACACCATGCAGTACATCGAGAACGACGTCATGACGACCGGTATCGGATTCTGCGCCTCCATGGGGCAGTTCCTGCTGACCGCGGGAACGCCCGGCAAGCGGTTCGCGCTGCCGCACACCAAGATTCTGATGCACCAGCCCTCCGCGGGGCTCGCCGGCACCGCGTCCGACATCCGTATCTACGCGGAGCAGTTGACCCGCACCAAGCGCGAGGCCGCCGAGCTGATCGCGCACCACTCGGGCCAGGACGTGGAGACGATCGTCCGGGACTCCGAGCGCGACCGCTGGTTCACCGCCGAGGAGGCCGTCGCCTACGGGCTCGTCGACGCGGTGATGAGCGCACCGGCCGCGTTCCCCGGCGCCACCGCCCGGCAGGGCGCCGGGTTCGGCTCCACCGCGCGCTGAGCCGCGTGCCGCGCGCGGGCCCGCACACCGCGTGGCCGTCGGGGGCCCGCGCCGCGGCAGGGCGGGGCCCTCCGGCGTACGGGCCGGCCCTCAGCCCTCCGGGGTGAGCAGGGCGGCGAGCGGCGCGGTGATCTCTTCCCGGGACGGCGGGGTCCGGGCGGCCAGGGACTGCAACAGGATGCCGTCCAGGACGAGGACGAGCGCGCGGGCGGTGTGCGGGTCGGTGTGCGCGGCGATCACCTCGCGTTCGGTCTCGGCGTAGAGCACGGCGGCGGGGCGCAGTTCGGGGCGCCGCATCGCCGCGCTCATCAGCTCGAAGGAGAGCACCAGCTCGGCGCGGGAGCCGGCCAGTTGGGTCTCGACGAGGTCGGCGAGGTGCTCGACCAGCTCGGCGGGGGAGGGGTCGCCGAGCCCGGCGCCCCACTCGTGCAGCCAGTGCGCGTACTGCTCGGTCAGTCTGCGGGTCGCGCCGTCGAGCAGATCGTCGAGCGTCTCGAAGTAGTACGTCGTGGACCCGAGCGGTACCCCCGCCTCGCGGGCCACCGCGCGATGGCTGAGCCCTCCGATGCCCTCCTCCAGCAGAAGCCGCTGGGTCGCGGCCATGATCCGCTCCCGGCGCCCCGGGTCGGCCGGCCCTCGCTTGGCTGCCATGTGCTCGCCCTTCTCGCTGCCCGGCCGTGCGGGCGGCCGGGGCGGCGGGGTGCGGCCGGAAATATTGCGAGGCACCCCGCCGGATTTTTGTGTACTGTAGTACACGAATTTATGTACGGCCGTACACAATCACGGAATCGGAGAGCTGACCATGGCGCACCCCGCCGACGCCAGGGCCGGAGCACGGGAATGGGCGGGTCTCGTCGTCCTCACGCTGCCGGTCCTGCTGATCGCCGTCGACCTCACGGTCCTCGGCTTCGCCGTCCCGGCGCTCAGTGAGGATCTCGCGCCCTCCAGCACCCAGCTGCTGTGGCTGGTGGACATCTACTCCTTCGTCCTCGCCGGCCTCCTGGTGACCATGGGCACGCTCGGGGACCGCGTGGGGCGGCGCAAACTGCTGATGATCGGCTGCGCCGGCTTCGGCGTCGCCTCGCTGCTGGCCGCCTACGCCCCCAGCGCCGGTGCGCTGATCGCCTCCCGGGTGCTGCTGGGCATCGCGGGCGCCACGCTGATGCCCTCCACGCTCTCGCTGCTGCGCAACATGTTCCGGGACGAGAAGCAGCGCCTGGTCGCGCTGGCCGCCTGGGGCTCCGCCTTCAGCGCCGGGTCCGCGCTCGGGCCCGTGGTGGGCGGGCTGCTGCTGGAGCACTTCTGGTGGGGCTCGGTCTTCCTGATCAACCTGCCGCTGGTGGCCCTGGCGCTGATCGCGCTGCCGCTGCTGGTGCCCGAGACGCGCGATCCGCGGCCGGGCCGCTTCGATCTGCCCAGCGCCGCGCTCACCCTGCTCGCCGTGCTGCCGTTCGTCTACGGCATCAAGTCCTTCGCACACGGCGACGGGCCGGTGTGTGTGCCGTATCTGCTGGCCGGGCTGGTCTTCGGGGCGCTGTTCGTGCGGCGGCAGCGGCGGCTGACGGATCCGATGATCGACGTCGAGCTGTTCCGCATCCGCCGGTTCTCGGCGGCCATCGGCACCAACGTGCTGGTCGTCTTCGTCATGGCCGGTTCGCTCTTCTTCATCCCGCAGTTCCTCCAGCTGTCCGAGGGTCTCTCACCGCTGCGCGGCGGGCTGTTGCTGCTGCCCGGCGCCGCGCTCTCGATCGCCGCCGGGTTCTTCGCCGCCGCGGCGGCCCAGCGGGCGGGCCTGCGCCGGCTGATCGCGGGCGGCCTGGCGACGGCCGCGCTCGGCTATGCGCTGATCACCGCCCTGCCGCTGGCGGACGGCCCGACGCTCCTCGCGGTCGCGTTCTGCTTCGTGAGCCTCGGCGCCGGCACGGTGATGACGCTCACCAACGGCATCGTGCTGGACACCGTGCCGCCCGAGCGGGCGGGCGCCGCCTCCGCGGTCTCCGAGACGGGGATCGAGCTGGGCGGTGCCATGGGCGTCGCCGTGCTGGGCAGTGTCCTCTCGTCCGCCTACCGCCGGGGGCTCGACCCGGTGGAGGGTGTGCCGGGGCGGGTGCTGGAGAGCGCACGCGAGACGCTCGGCAACGCGCTGCACATCGCCGCCTCCGTGGGCGGGGACACCGGCCGTGCCCTGGCGTCCGCCGCGCGGGACGCGTTCGAGCGCGGCGTCCAGTTCACCGGTGCGGCCGGCGCCGTCCTGCTGGTGCTGGCGACGGTCCAGGCGTGGGTCCTGCTGCGCCCCGCACCCGGCGCGGAGGGGCAGGTGCCGGGCCGGGAGGGCGCGAAGGGCGCGGGCAGGATCGGCGGCACGGACGGCGCGGCGAGCGCGGACGGTACGGACGGCGCGGTGGCGGCCGGAGAGGAGCAGTCGCGCGGCGGCGGCCGGGAGCGGGAGACGCACCGGCCGGGCTGAGCGGGGCTCCCGGCCGCCTCCCGGTCCGGGCACCGCGTCTTCTTCTACAGTCCTGTAGATTCAAGGGAAGCGGTCAACCGAACCAGGAGGAGAACGTGGGAGTTTCACTCGCCAAGGGCGGCAACGTCTCGCTGAGCAAGGAGGCGCCCGGTCTGTCGGCGGTGCTGGTCGGCCTGGGCTGGGACGTCCGGACGACGACCGGCGCCGATTACGACCTGGACGCCAGCGCGCTGCTGTGCGACGGCTCCGGCAAGGTGCTCTCGGACCAGCACTTCGTCTTCTACAACAACCTCAAGAGCCCCGACGGTTCGGTCGAGCACACGGGCGACAACCTCACCGGTGAGGGCGAGGGCGACGACGAGGTGATCAAGGTCGACCTCTCCGCCGTCCCCGCCGGCGCGGAGAAGATCGTCTTCCCCGTCTCGATCCACGAGGCGGAGCAGCGCGGCCAGAACTTCGGGCAGGTCAGCAACGCCTACATCCGCGTCGTCAACCAGTCGGGCGGTTCCGAACTGGCCCGCTACGACCTCACGGAGGACGCCGCGACGGAGACCGCCATGGTCTTCGGCGAGCTGTACCGCCACAACGGGGAGTGGAAGTTCCGCGCCGTCGGCCAGGGTTACGCCTCCGGGCTCGCGGGGATCGCACAGGACTTCGGCGTCAACGTCTGAACTCCCGCGCGGCAGCGCCGCGCCCGGCCGCACCCGTCCGCCGTCCGACCACCGCCCCAGCGCCGGTGGCGGCCGGCGGACCGAGCTGTGCCGCCGGACGGCCACGCCGCGCGCCGGCCCACATCCGCTCCGTCACCGAGCCCTCGGGGGAAGAAGTGAGCAGCCGCACGCAGCGCCTCCTCGCGCGCGACCGAGCCGCATTCGAACGAGTTCTGGACCGCGCCCTGGACGAGGCCGACGCCCGCGACGAGCCGCCGCACACCGGCGCCGAGCCCGGCCGGGACGCCGCCCTGCGCGCGGAGGCGCTGGCGTCCGCCGAACGCATCGCGGCGCCCGCCGGGCGCGAGTACGCCGCCTATCTGCGGCTGCGTACGGCCGCCGAGAAGCGGGCGGCGCGCCGCACCCGGCCCAAGGCGAGCAGCTCGCGGGGCGTCTCCGCCGTGCTCGCCGTGCTGGCCCCCACCGTCTCCGGTGCCGCCGCCGTGCTCTTCCTCCTGATCGGCGGCGTCTTCCAACTCGCGGGCGGACTCAAGGAGTTGGGCGAGTCGCTGGTGGTCGCCGGCTGGGTGGCCGCCGCCGTCGCGGCGCTCGCACTGATCGCCGCCATGGCCGGGCTGCTGTTCGTCGCGCTGCGCAACCGCACGGCGGGCAAGCGCGCCCAGAGCCTCGCACGCGCCCTCGAACGCGCCCGCGGGGAATGGGAGACGGCCCTCCTGGAGCGCGGCATCGTGCCCTTCGTCGCACAGCAGCGGGGCTCCGGGCGGCCCCCGGGCCGGGCGGGGGAGCAGGGCCCGGGCCGGGCGGCGGAGCCGGGCCACCACGAGGAGCGGCCCGCGTCCCGGCCCGACGGGGGTGCCGGGGAGGCCGCCGGCTGACCCGGGCCCGGGGCGTCACCCCAGGTGCCGCAGCAGTCCCGGCAGTGTGCGGTCGAACTCCCGTGCCCAGTAGACCGGATCGTGGGTGCCGCTGTGGAAGTGCGTGGTGACGGGCGCCCCGTGGCCGACGAGGCGGCGTGCGAGCAGCCGGGTCTCCTCGCGCATGAGTGCCTCGGTCGGCGACAGCACGTCCTCCGGGAACGGATGTGCCGGGTCCTCCAGCCCGGGGACGACGGGGTCGGGCTTCGCATCCGGCGGATTGAGCGGGCCCGCCCGCCCGTCCCCCGCCGACAGATGGACGGGCACCCCCACCAGCCGTTCGGCGAGGTGATACGGATCGTGCGCCTGCCAGTTGCCGCGCTGCTCGACCGGGTCGCCCCACAGCGCGAGCCAGTCGAGGCCCACATGGGTGGCACCGGCGCGCACCGCACGGGGGTGCCGGAGCGGATGCACATAGCCGCTGTACGAGGCCGCCGCCCGGAACAGCCCCGGATACCGCGCCGTGTACGAGAGGGCCCCGAAGCCGCCCATCGACTCGCCCGCCACCACCCGCAGCGGCCCGGCGCCGTACTCCCGCTCCACGAACGGCAGTACCTCGCCCAGGTGGTAGGAGGCGACCGCGGGCGGCCCTCCCCGGCCGCCGTTCCACCAGTCCGAGTAGAAGCCGAACACGGGCATCCACGCCATCACCACCAGCACATCGCGCAGTTCGGCACGGCTGTCCAGGCTGTAGCGCCGCAGCAGGGCCCGGTGGTCGCCGTCGCCTCCCGGCAGCATCCACAGCACCGGCCACGGACCGCCCCCGCGCCGGGGCCGGTCGGGAGTGAGCAGCCGCAGATGTGCGGGGCCGCCCATCGAGGGGGAGTCGAAGGTGAGGTCGACCAGCCGTCCGGAACGCTTCTCCTCCAGGACGCGAACTCCCTTGTGCTGCTTGCCTCCCCGGTGCTGCTCGTGTCCTCCGGGAGGAGCCGCGTGGGCCCGGGCGGGGACGGCCGTTGCCGGGAGCGCGGCCGCGGCCGCGAGTGCGAGGGCGGGGCGGAGAACCTGCCGGCGGGTGCGCCCGGGCCGTCGCGCCGGGCCCGTTGTGTCGTCGATGTCCGTCATGTGCAGCAAGCTAGCGGCCGGATGAGCACGCGGTGCTCCGCCACGAGGGTGCTGGATCCCTGTACCGAAGGGCCGGCCACCGGTTCGCCGCAAGGCGGGGCAGCGGTCTCCCACGGCCGGTGGACGCCCTCCTCGCCGGGAATCGCGGGCCCTTGAGGCCGTCGCCGATACACCAGACACGCGCATCCGTCCATGGAACGGCGACGAAACCGCCCGTACCGGGGGCGGGCGCTGCGCCGATCGGGCAAGGGCGCCGCGTGCCGCCGTGGTACGGGCCGTCCGGGGGCAACCGCCGACGCACGATCGTGCCATGACTCAGGTCGCACGAAACAGACGCAGGCCGGCTGCTGCCGCGCTGCTGTGTGCCGTCGTCGTCGCCGGTGGAACGGGCGACGGTGCGGCGGCCGTTGCCGGGCCGCGCCCCGGGCCCGCCGAGGCCGCGCAGCGGCTGCCCTCGCGGGTGGACGCGCTCTACGGTCAGGCGTCCCGCGCCTCGGCGCGGTACGAGGCCGCCCGCCGCAAGGCCGCACACCAGCGCGCCGCCGTCGCCCGCGTCCAACGCGCCGTCAGCCGTGGCCACAAGCGGCTCGACGCGCTGCACGAGCTGCTCGGCAGCGTCGCCCGCAGCCAGTACCGGCACGGCGGATGGGCGCTCGGCACCCGGCTGGTGCTGTCCCGGTCGCCGGAGTCGCTGCTGGAGCGGCTGCGCGCACAGCGCCAGGGGGACCACGCCTTCCAGCGGCTGCTGCGCACCACGAAGACCACCCAGCGCCGGCTCCAGCGCAACCGTGCACGCGCGCACCGCGTGCTGGAACTCCTCAAGGAGAACGCCGCCCGGCAGCGGGACGCCAAGGACACCGTCGAGCGCCGACTGGCCGAGGCGCGGCGGAAGTTGGCGCGGGCCGAGGCGGCCCGGAAGGCGCGGGAGGCCGCGACGGCCGGGCCCGTGCTGCGGGCCGCCCGGTCGGCGGCGGCCGGCAGCTCGGACGGCTGCCCCGTCGGCGAACCGCCGGGCGGCGGCGCGGACAGCGGTGCCACCTGGGTGCGGCCGGTGCGGAACTACACGCTCTCGGCGGGCTTCGCCTCGTCCGGCGCCCGCTGGTCGAACGGGCACACGGGCCAGGACTTCGCGGTGCCGACCGGCACCCCCGTGCACGCCGTGGGCAAGGGCACGGTGGACTCCGTCGAGTGCGGCGGCCCCTTCGGCAACCAGATCGTCGTGCGGCACCCGAACGGTTACTACACGCAGTACGCGCATCTGTCGCAGATCCAGACCCGGCGGGGCGCGCACGTCGCGGCCGGGGAGCAGATCGGCCTGTCGGGCAGCACCGGCAACTCCACCGGCCCGCACCTCCACTTCGAGGTCAGGCTCACTCCGCAGGTGGGCTCGGCCGTCGAGCCGGTCCGCTGGCTGCGGGACCGGGGCGTCCGGGTCTGACGCCACCCGGCCCGGTGCCGCACATGGTCCGCGGCACCGGGCGGCGCGGTACGGCGCGGTGGCGGGGTGCGCGGGTACGGCCGGGGCGGTCCGGCTCCCGGGTCGCCCGCCCGGTCCGGGCCCCGTCCACCGGCGTACCCCCCCGTCTTCGCCCCCGGTCCGTCCGCCCCGCGCGCCCGGCGACGCCTCCGGCCGTCCGCCGGTCGTGCCCCGTCCACCTGTCCACCCGTCCAGCGCGGCCGTGAGCCCGTGTGGGCCCGGGGGCCCGGGGGCCCGGGGGCCTGGGGCCGAGCGGACGTGGATGAATCTTCGTGCGTGAGCGCCCGCGCGGGCGTGGGGCCGGGTGGCTGTGTACGCGTGTGGCTGTGCCGCTGTGTACCGCTGTGTGCCCCTGTGTTCGTTCGGCGTCTGTTTCTGTGCGGCTGTGCCGTTTTCCGTCTGGACAGGGTGGATTCGGCGTGCTGTCATGCCAACTGCCCCTGTATTCCACGGTGTACAGACATCTGAGCAGTGGAGCAGGGCGCAGGGGCTCTTGTCGCATCCACCTTCTCCCACCTGCGGAGGTACCGTGAGACGCGCACCCACCCGGCCGGCGGCGCTCGTCGCCGTCTTCGCCCTCCTCGCTCTGCTGTCCTCGGCGCTCGGCTCCGGCCCCGTCGCCTCGGCCGCCGGCCGCGGGCACGGCGGCGCACCGCCCACCGTGCACGGACTCAAGGGCGAGTACTGGACCCAGTCGGCGCCCGGCGCACACGACTTCGGCACCCTGCGGGCCACCGCGTTCGACCCGTCCCTCGACTTCGCCGACCTGGAGCCGCGCCTGGCCGAACGCGCCGGCCGGGCCGACCATGTGAGCGTCCGCTGGACCGGCGACCTCACCCCCGCCCGCAGCGGCGCGCACACC
This sequence comes from Streptomyces cacaoi, assembly GCF_006539165.1. GTDB lineage: Bacteria > Actinomycetota > Actinomycetes > Streptomycetales > Streptomycetaceae > Streptomyces > Streptomyces cacaoi. The sequence goes on from NZ_BJMM01000019.1 coordinate 80,107, forward strand.
TTCCACATATCCGGCGACAACGGCTTCCGTATGTGGGTCGACGGCGCGCTCGTCATCGACCACTGGGTCGCCGACTGGGACAACGAACAGTCCTCCGCACCGGTCGAGTTGACCGCCGGTACCGCGCACTCCGTCAAGGTCGAGTACTTCGAGGAGGACGGCGGCTCCAATCTGCATGTGCGCTGGACCCCGCCCGGCGGCGAGAAGGCCGCGATCCCGCAGTCGGCCTGGACACCGCCCGAGGACTTCGCCTACGACGGCCCCGCCGACGTCCGCGTCACCGCCTCCGGCCGCACTCTCCGGCTCGGCTTCGCCCAGCGGCTCAGCGCGCCGCCGGCCGCCGTCCGGGAGCATCTGAAGGCCGTGATCGGCGGCGCCGAGTGGCCGCTGGGCGCCGTACGGCTCGACCCGCGCGACGACCGCACCCTGCTGGTCGCGCTGCGCGAACCCGTCGTCGGCCAGGGCGGCACGGCGGACGTGCGCTACGACGGCGAGGGCGGGCTGGCCGACGCCACGGGCAAGGCCGTCGGGGACTTCTGGACCTCCGGCGACAACCGCTCCACGTACCAGCTGAAGACCAGGTGGGCGAAGGAGGTCGGCCCGGACAACGCGCTTCCCGCGTACCCGCGCCCGCAGCTCAAGCGCAAGCAGTGGCGCAACCTCAACGGCAGCTGGCAGTTCGCCGCGGCCGGGAAGGGCGAGCAGCCGCCGGTCGGCGCCGGCCGCACCCTCGACGAGAAGATCCTGGTGCCCTACCCCGTCGAATCCCAGCTGTCCGGCATCGGCAGGCACGAGGAACGGATGTGGTACAAGCGCTCGTTCACCGTCCCGGCGGACTGGCGGGTCGGCTCCGGCAAGCGGCTGCACCTGAACTTCGACGCCGTCGACTGGCAGGCCACCGTCTACGTCAACGGCGAGCGCGTCGCCGGGCACAAGGGCGGCTACGACCGGTTCACCGCCGATGTCACCGACGCGCTGCGGCCCGGCCGCCACCAGGAGCTGGTCGTCGGCGTGTACGACCCGACGGACGCGCCCGACGGGGAGAACCCGCCCGTCGGCAAGCAGCGCCTCGACCCCGAGGGCATCTGGTACACCCCGTCGTCCGGCATCTGGCAGACGGTGTGGATGGAGCCGGTCGCCGCCGAGCACACCACCGGTGTGCACACCGAGCCGGACGTGACGGGCGAGAAGGTGGCGGTCACCGCACGCGGTGCCGGCGCCGGCGTGCCCGTGACGGCCGTGGCCTACGACGGCCGCAAGGAGGTCGGCCGCGCGAGCGGGACCGGTGGCGAGCCGTTCGACGTGCCCGTGCCCGCACCGCACCTGTGGTCACCCGACGACCCGCACCTGTACACGCTCAAGGTGACGGTGGGCACCGGGCGTTCGGCCGACGTCGTCAGCAGCTACTTCGGCATGCGGGAGATCTCCGTCGAGACCGTGGACGGCGAACGGCGCATGGTGCTCAACGGCGCGCCCGTCTTCTCCATGGCCACCCTCGACCAGGGTTTCTGGCCGGACGGGCTGTACACCGCGCCGACCGACGAGGCCCTCGCCCACGACCTGAAGATGCACAAGAAGATGGGCTTCAACTCGGTACGCAAACACATCAAGGTGGAGCCCGACCGCTGGTTCTACCACGCCGACCGGCTCGGGCTGCTCGTCTGGCAGGACATGCCCTCGATGCGCTCGGACCGCACCCCCGACGCGGCGGCCCGCGCACAGTACGAGCACGAGATGAAGGAGATGATCCGGCAGCACGACAGCCACCCGTCGGTCGTCATGTGGGTCACCTTCAACGAGGGCTGGGGCCAGTACGACCAGGCCCGCATCGCCGACTACGCCAAGGGGCTCGACCCCGCGCGGCTGGTGAACAACATGAGCGGCCACAACTGCTGCGGTGCCGTCGACGGCGGCAACGGTGACATCTCCGACGCACACGGGTACCCGAGCGCGCAGTTGCCCGCCGACGACGGGAAACGGGCCCGGGTGAGCGGGGAGTACGGCGGGCTCGGGCTGGCCGTGCCCGGGCATGCGTGGCCGGTGCGGCACACCTACGTCGGTGTGGAGAAGGAGAAGTTCACCGACGAGTACCTCGCCAAGCTGGCGGAGGTGGAGCGGTTCGCCTGCGCGGGCAGCAGTGGGGCCGTCTACACGCAGATCACCGATCTGGAAGGGGAGTTGAACGGGCTGGTCACCTATGACCGGGCCGTCGTCAAGGGGGATGTGGGGCGGCTGCGGGCGGCCCACCGGGCGTTGATCCGGGGCGTCGCCGACGGCACGCTTCGCTGCGGCGGCTGACCCTCGTTTTCTCTCTCCTGTTCTTCCCCTTGCCTGACGTCCGGCCGGCGAGCTGCGTTCCGGGCTTCGCCCCCTGTACGGGGCTTCGCCCCTGTTCCCGTTGGCCTCGCCGGCCGGGCGTCGGGGGCTCCGCCCCCTCTAGGAGACCCCCGGCTCCGTGGTGCCCCCGTTGCTGCCTTCGGGGCGCGGGCTCTCGCGGTCCTGCGGGGTGCCGGGCGTCACTGTCGGAGTTTCGGCGGAGTCCTTTCGCATGGCGCGGGCCTCGCTCTTGAGGATGCGCATGGATTTGCCCAGGGCTCGTGCCCCGTCCGGCAGCTTCTTGGAGCCGAAGAGCAGGACGAGGACGATCCCCAGAATGATCAGGTGCCAGGGTTCGAGACCGTTGCGGAGCATCGTGGACCGTCCGCCTTCCCTTGTGATCGTCGTCAGTTGCTACATTGCGCAAGTGTATAACCTGGTCGACGACAGCTGGGGGAGTGCATGGCAGGCAGCCACAGGACGGGTGCCCGGGGGCGTTCGGGACGGCGCCGGGCCCGGAGCCGGGGCTCGCGACTGCGCGCGGCCGGGGTGACGGTGGTGTGCCTGGCGATCCTCGCCGTCGCGGCGGGCGGCTGGTATTACCACAAGCTCAACGGCAATATCAGCACCTTCGGTTCCGACGGCATCAGCCGGGACCGGCCGGAGGCGAGTGCGGGCGGCCGCAATGTGCTGGTCATCGGGTCCGACTCGCGGTCCGGGAAGAACAAGTCGTTCGGCGGCGGTGAGGGGGACGTCGGGCGTTCGGACACCGCGTTCCTGCTGCACGTCTACAAGGACCGGCAGCACGCCGTCGCCGTCTCGTTCCCCCGGGACGCGCTGGTGGACATACCGCCCTGCAAGCTGCCCGACGGCGGCTGGACCAAGGGCAGCGAGAACACCATGTTCAACGTGGCGTTCACGGTGGGCAGCACGGCGGAGGGCAATCCGGCCTGCACCCAGAACACCGTCGAGAAGCTGACGGGGCTGCGCGTCGACCACACGGTCGTCGTCGACTTCGCCGGCTTCTCCGCCATGACGGACGCCGTCGGCGGGGTGCCGGTGTGCGTGCCCGGCGATGTCTACCAGGGCGATCTCAACCCCAACCGGGGCTCGCGCGGCAAGCGCATCTTCAGCAAGGGGCGGCAGACCGTCTCGGGCCAGAAGGCGCTGGACTACGTGCGGATCCGGCACGGCATCGGTGACGGCTCCGACATCGGCCGTATCCGCCGCCAGCAGGCGTTCGTCTCCAGCCTCATCAAGAAGGTCAAGGACAAGGGGCTCAACCCCACCACCCTGCTGCCGCTGGCCGACGCCGCCACCAAGTCGATGACCGTCGACGAGGGGCTGGGGACGGCGAAGAAGATGATGGACTTCGCCATGTCCCTCAAGGACGTCGATCTGCACGACACCAAGTTCGTCACCCTGCCCTGGCGGTACCAGGGGGCGCGGGTCGCCGTCGTCCAGCCGGACGCCGACCGGCTCTGGGCGGATCTGCGGGCCGACCGGACCGTCGACGGCTCGCTCGCCGGCCGCAAGCCGGAGAAGTCCGGCAAGCCCGAGCCCTCGGCGTCGGCACGGAGCGTCGACGGCTCCGGTGTGCGGGTCGCCGTGCGGAACGGTACGGGCATCACCGGCCTGGCAGCGCGGGCGGCCGGGGCGCTGGAGGAGAGCAAGTTCACCGTGACGGACACCGGGAACGCCTCCGTGCCCACCACCGGGACCCGGGTCGAGTACGGGCAGGGGCACAAGGCCGAGGCGGAGAAGGTGGCCCGGCTGTTCCCCGGCGCGGAAGTCGCCGCCGGGCAGGAGCAGGGCGTCACCGTCACGGTCGGCAAGGACTACGCCGACAACCCGCAGGCCGGGCGGCCGACCTCGACGCCCGACAAGGACTCCGACGACGACGGGGACAAGCCCCGCTCCGCCGACGACGACCTGTGCGCCGGCCTCTCCTACGGCTGAGGCCGGACCTTCGCGGCCGGGGACGCGGCCGGCGTCGTCGATGCCCTCGGGTCCCTCTCCCACGGAGGGGGCCCGGGGGCCCACCGATCTGCGGGCGAGGCCCCGGCCCGGTGACCGGGATCCGCCCCCGCGGCCGTGTTCCCCGGCGCGGGCCGGGGCCCGGCCCCGCGCCGGGCCTCAGCGGTCGAGCGCCTCGGCGGCCTTGTCCCAGTTGCCGCGGAGCTTGTCCAGGTAGGACGCGGCCTGGCTGCCGGGCGAGGCGCCCCGGGCGAAGGCCAGCATGTTGCTCGCGCCGGCGTTGTAGCCGAGGGCGAGCAGCTCGTTCTTGTTCAGCCCGCCGCCGCGGCGGTCGCCGAGCTGGGCGGCGAGGTCGTGCAGATGCCAGGCGGCCGCCTCGATGGCCAGATCGCGGTCGTCGGGCAGCTCGTCCCAGCGGCGGTCGGCGAAGTCGCGGCCCCGCCGGGTCGCCTCGAACGCGGCCCGGTGCATATTGGCGATGCCGAACGCCGCGTCCGGCTTCATCCGCTGCCAGGAGCGCTCCAGCTCGGGATCGTGCGGCTTGTACGCCTCGTTGTAGAGGATCGCCATCACCAGCCGGGGGCTCACCCCCGCGGCGGCGGCGTACTTGCGGACCTGCGGCGCGTACCGGGCCGGGTCGTCGCTCCGGCGTGCGGAGGACGAGCCGCTCTTCCCGCCGCCGTCCGGGTCGTCCTGCCCGTGGCCGGGAGCGGACGGCGACGACGCCGAGGGCGACGGCGTGGCCGAGGGCCCGGCGGACGGCTCGCCCCCGTCGTCCTTGCCGCCGCGGGCCAGGCCCCACACGACGAGCACCACCAGCGGAAGCACCCACCAGCGCATGCCCTTGCCCGCGCCCTTGCCCCTGCCCTCAGCCATCGCTCTTCCTGCCCTTTCCGTACCGCCCGGGCCGCGCCCCGGCCGCCCGCCGCTCACCGGCGGCCCGGGCGAGCGCCAGCGCGGCGCCGTACACACACAGAACCAGAGCCAGCATCGGGTAGTACACCCAGGGCAGCGGTGTCATGCCCAGCGGGGCGCCCAGCGGGGAGAGCGGCAGCAGCAGCCCCACGGCGGCGAGTCCGGCCACCGCGAGCAGCAGTGGACGGGCCGGGCGCCGGGCGTACGCGGCGGAGCCGCCGGTGCGCAGCAGCAGCATGACCATGGCCTGGGTCAGCAGGTTCTCGGTGAACCAGCCCGAGTGGAAGGCCGCCGCCGAGTCGGTGCCCGTCCCGTGCCGCACGGCGAGGGCCAGCACCGCGAAGGTCGCCACGTCGGCGGCGGCGTTGAGCAGGCCGAACCCGGTGACGAAGCCGAGCAGGGCGCGGGGGCGCAGCACGGCGGGCCGGCGCCGGCCCTCGACGGTTCCGGGCCGGTCGAAGGCCAGCGCGAGCTGGGCCGCGTCGAAGCACAGGTTCTGCACCAGCACCTGCGCGGGCAGCATCGGCAGGAACGGCAGCAGCACGCCCGCCACCAGCATCGCCAGCACGTTGCCCAGGTTGGACGAGAGCACGATCCGCAGGTACGAGGCGATCGCGCCGCCGCAGCGGCGGCCCGCCGCGACCGCGTCCTCGATCGCCGTCAGCTCCTTCGCGCCGAGGACGACATCGGCCGCCTCCCGCGCGACCGGCGCCGCCGTGCGCGGGCACAGGCCGATGTCCGCCGCGTGCAGCGCGGCCAGGTCGTTGACGCCGTCGCCCAGGAACCCGGTGGTCGACCGGGTGCGCAGAGCGCGGACCACACGGGCCTTCTGTGCGGGGGTGCAGCGCGCGAACACCGTGCTGCGGGCGGCGACCTCGGCGAGCCGGTCGTCGTCCAGGGTGTCGACGACGGCGCCGGTGACGACGCCGGGCGGGGCCCCGGGCCGCACGGTGCCGGTGGCGCCGGCGTCCTGCGACGGGGCGTCCGCCGCCGGTGTCCCGTCGGCGTCGAGCAGGCCGAGGTCCCGGCAGACGCGGGCGGCCGTGCCCGGGTGGTCGCCCGTCAGCACCTTCACGGCGACGCCCTGCCGGGCCAGCCCCGCCAGGGCGCGGGCGGCCGTCGGCGCGAGCGCGTCACGCAGCCCGACGAAGCCGAGGAAGGTGAGGCCGCGCTCGTCGCCGGGCACGTACGGGCCCAGCCGGGAGCGGCGGCGTGCACAACCGACGGCCAGCAGGCGCAGCCCGTCCTCGGCCAGCAGGGCCGCCCGGCGGTGGAGTTCGGCCCGGCGCTCGTCGTCCAGCGCGCACCGCTCCAGCACCTCTTCCGCCGCGCCTTTGACGACGACGGTGTACTCGCCGGGCCCGTACGCCGTGTACTCGCCGGGACCGCCCGCCGCCGCTTCCGCCGCTTCCGGTGCGTGCGGGGCCGCGGCGGGGCCGGGCGTCCCGTCGGCGTGCGGCGGGCGCAGCACCGCGCAGGAGAGGCGGCGCACCGGGTCGAAGGGCAGGGCCGCCACGCCCTCCCAGTCCCACAGTCCGCCGAGGTCCGCGCCGCCGCCGTCCCCGGAGCCGGCGGGGCCGTCGGGCTCCACGGTGGCGTCCAGCAGGGCCTCGTCCAGCGGGTCGGGGACGGGGAGTTCGGCCAGGTGCAGCGTCCAGAAGGCGCTGAGCGCGGCCCACTGGGCGACACGTGCGTCGGGTGTGCCGTCCGGCGCCAGGGAGCACTCCAGCACGGGGCGGTCCTGGGTGAGCGTGCCGGTCTTGTCGGTGCACAGCACCCCGGCGGCGCCCAGATCGCCGAGCGCGTGCAGCCGCCGCACCAGCACCGCGCGCCGCCGGGCCAGCCCGCCGGCGGCCCGGGCGAGCGCGGCGGTGACGACGACCGGCAGCATCTCCGGCGTCAGCCCCACCGCGACGGTGACCGCGAACGGCAGCGTCTCCAGGCCCCGTCCGCGCACCGCGGCGTCGGCGAGCAGCGCCACCGGCGGGATCAGCAGCATGCAGCGGATGAGCAGCCAGGCGACGGAGCGCACCGACCGGTCGAAGGTGCCCCGGCGGCGGCCCGGTGGCGTGGCCCACGCGTCCGCGAAGCGGGTGTGCGCGCCGGTCGCGACGACGACGGCGGTGGCGCTGCCCGAGGCCACGCTGCTGCCCTGGAAGCACAGGTGCGGCGCGGAGAACTCCGTGGCGTCCCCGGCGCCCGGACCCGTGGCGCCCCCGATCCCGGGGCCGGTGTCCGCGGTGCCTTTCGCCCCGGGGACCGGATCCGCGGAGTCCGGGGCCCCGGGGCCCGTGAACTCCCCGTTTCCCACGGGGCGTTCGCAGCCGGTGTCCACCGCGTGCTTGGGGACCGGGGCCGACTCGCCGCTGAGCACCGCCTGGTGCACCGTCAGCCCGCTGGCGCGCAGCAGCCGCACATCGGCCGGTACGAGATCGCCGGCGCCGAGGCGGACGACATCGCCGGGGACGAGCTGGTCGACGGGAAGCTCCCGGTGCACGGGCGCCGCGCCCTCGGCCGGGCGGCGCCGCACCGTCGCCGTCTGCGGCAGCACCGCGCAGAGCGCGGCGACGGACCGCTCGGCACGGCGCTCGCCCGCGGCCCGCAGCACCGCGCTCACCACCACGAGCACCGCGATCACACACGCGGTGCCCCACGAGGCGATCACCGCCGAGACCAGCCCCAGGCAGAGCAGCACCGCCGTGAACGGTTCACCGACCGCCCGCGCCAGCCGCAGCCCCCACGGCACCGGATGGCTGCCCGGCACGGTGTTCTCGCCGTGTTTCACCAGCCGTTCCTCGGCCTGCGCCTCGGTCAGCCCGCGCGGCCCGCTCTCCAGCAGCCGCAGCGTCTGGAGGGAGCTGGCGGCCCCCGCCGGCCGGCCGGAGCGCACGGCGGTGCCCCGGGACTCAGGCGCCGAGGCCACGGACCCGCCCCGCCCCGTGCTCCGGGCCGGTGCGCTGCGCCAGCCGCTCCACCATCAGCCGGACGACGTCCACCACGTCCGGGTCGTCCACCAGGTACACCACCCGGCGGCCCTCCCGGCGCGAGCGCACCAGCCCGGCCAGCTTCAGCTTCGCCAGGTGCTGGCTGACCGCGGGCAGGGCGCCGCCCACCCGCTCGGCGAGATGGCTGACGTCGCTCTCCCCCTGCGCCAGCGCCCACACGAGGTGCAGCCGGGCCGGTGAGGCCAGCAGCCCGAAGGCGGCCGCGGCCTCGGTCAGCACCTGCTCCGGCGGGTCGGCCGGTGTCGTCTCCGCCGTCACGCCCGGGCCTCCGCCCTGTCGGCCGTCCCCGTCGCGTCGGCTTTTCCTGCCGTGCCTGCCGTGCCTGCCGTGTCAGCCGGGCCTGCCGTCCCCGATGCCCGGCCGGTCGCGGTCGTGTCCGCCGGGTCGGCCGGGTTCGCAGGGTCTGCCGGGTCCGCCGGGTCGCCCGTCAACCGGTCGATGTGTGCGCTCACCTGCTCGGCCAGCTCCGTGCGGGGCGGGAAGCCGCACCGGGCCGCGACCGTCTCGGACGCCTCGCGGAAGACGCCGATCGTGGCGTGCAGCGCCCGCCGGCTGTCCGCCGCGTCGAAGCGGCCGTAGGTCTCCTGGACGGCGCGCCACATCCGCTGCGGCAGCCAGCGGTCCATGTGGTGGCCGAGGTGCCAGGTGTCGCGCGGCCGGCCGGGCTCGGTCGCGGCGTACCACTCCAGCATCTCCAGCAGGTACTCCTTCATCGTGACGTCGCGGGCCTTGACCACCCACAGGTCGCCCCGCGCCAGATACACGGCGACCTGAGTGGCCTCGAACCAGAACTCGTCGAGGGCCTCGTCGAACGCGGCCCTGTCCGGCCGGGGCGGCGCGGGGGCGCGGCCGGTGGCGGCGGGCAGGGCGTCGGCAGCGCCCGTCTTGTCCAGCAGCACCCGGTAGCCGCGCTCGTAGAGCGCGTCCAGACCGCGGGCGCGGCGGGCCAGCCGCTCGGGCCCGGCCAGGGAGAAGTCCACCTTGCGTCCCCGCGCGTAGACGACGAGCCGGGAGGCCCACGCCTCGTCCTCGTCCTCGTCCTCTTGCTCGTGCGCGGCAGCGGGTACGTTTCCGCCGCCGTCGCCGTCCGCGGGGGCGTGCCCGTCGGTGCCGTCCGCCGGCCCCGGTCCGTCCCCCTCCGTTCCGCCGTCCTCCGGGCCGGAGACCACCTGGACCAGCACGGGGGCGAACGCCCCGCTCCAGTCCGGGTCGGCCACCAGCTCGCGCCAGCGGGCGCCGATCAGCTCGATGTCCAGGTCGGAGTACGCGTCCACCCCGCTGCCGCGTCCGCGCGACCCGGTCTGTACGACGACCTCGACCCGGTCGTCCGCGCGGGCCCAGGCCAGGATCGCGGCGAGCAGCTCGTCTGGATCTTCCATGGCTGCGAGGGTAGCCGCAGCCGCCCGGGCCGGGCAGTGCGCCCGGAGGCGACGGGGCCGCACCCGGTCAGGCCGGGACCGGCCACCAGCCGCGCCCGGTAGCCGCCCGGGACCGGTACCCGGGCGGGGCCGGGCCGGTCGGCCCGCCCGCCCGTGTGCACGTGAGCCCGCCCGCCCGTGTGCGCTGGCCCGCCCGCCCGTCAGCCGGCCCGCTCGTGTGCACGCAGCGCCGCCAGCACCGGCGCGACCCCGTCCTCGGCGCGCAGCCGCTCCGCCAGCCGCGCCGCCTGCCGGGCGTAGCGGGGTTCGCGGACGGCCGCGGTCAGGGCGGCGGCCAGCCGGTCCACGGTCAGCTGCCGGAGCGGGACGACGGCGGGTGCCACGCCCAGCGCCGTCAGCCGCGCCGCCCAGAAGCCGCCGTCGAACTGCACCGGCATCGGCACCGCCGGGACACCGGCACGCAGCCCGGCGGCCGTCGTTCCGGCCCCGCAGTGGTGGACGACGGCGGCCATGTGCGGGAAGAGCAGCGCGTGCGGCACCTCGTCGACGGTGAGCAGATCGTCCGCGCCCCCGCCGGTCCCGGTGCCACCGTCGGCCCCGGCGGCGCCGTCCAGTCCGGCCCAGCCGCGCTGGACGATGCCGCGCAGCCCGGCCTTGCGGACGGCGCGTACCAGCAGCGCGCTGGTGCGCTCCCGGTCCGGCACGGTGGCGCTGCCCAGGCCGAGGAAGACCGGCGGTGGCCCGGCGGCCAGGAAGTCCCGTACCCGGGGCGGGAGTTCGGCGCCCGGCGGGTCGTGCGGCCACCAGTAGCCGCCGATCGTCAGACCGGGCCGCCAGTCCCGGGGCCGGGGCACCACCAGGGGGCTGAAGCCGTGCAGCACCGGCAGCCGTTCGCGCTCCCGGCTGCGGTACCGGGCGGTGCGCACCGTCCGGCGCGGCAGCCCCAGCTCCCGGGCGCCGGCCCGTACCGCGTCCGAGAAGACCCGGTCCACCGCGGTGTTCACCAGGTGCCCGGCCAGCAGATTGCCCGTCGGTCCCCAGGAGCGCGGCCCCAGCACGCTCGGCCCGAACGCCCGGGTGGGGTGCAGGGGTTGCAGGAAGGCGCCGAGCGTGGGCAGGCCCAGGCCGCGGCCGATGGTGTGCCCGAGCGGGGCGAGCGAGCTGGACAGCAGCAGCACCTCGCTCTCCCGGGCCTGGGCGATCAGCGGCGCCGTCATACCGCCCACCACGGCCCGGGCCATCCGCACCAGATGCAGTATCTTGCCGGGCCCGCTCGCGGTGTCGTGCAGCGCCCGGCCCCGCCCGGACTCCAGCTCGGCCCGCGGGTCGACGGGCAGGGCACGGAAGCCCACCCCCGCGGCCTCCACGAGCGGGCGGAACGAGCCGTGCGTGGCGACCGTCACCTCGTGTCCCGCCGCGGCCAGGGCGTGCGCCAGGCCCGTGTAGGGGGCGATGTCTCCTCGGGATCCCGCTGTCATCACCGCAACGCGCATGCCCCAAGTATCGTGCACCGCACGCTCGGTGACGATCCGCCACGGGAGCCCCCTCGCTCACGTCCGGGGGTTCCCGGTCATGCCGCGCGCGTCCCGGTCACGCTCCCGGGGGCTTCCCGGCCGCCGCAGCCGGAGGACGGCGACGGTGCCCGCGACGCACGGCAGGATCCCGGCCGCGCCGAACAGCGGCGGCAGCACGGTCTCGCCGTACTCGGTGATCAGCGCGTCGGCGAGGGCGACGCACCAGCCGAGGGCGAGCAGCACCGTGGCCGCCGGGCGGAGCAGCCGCGTGCCGCGCCGCGCCGCGTACAGCGCCCACAGCCAGCAGCCGGCCGCGAGCACACCCAGCACGGTCAGACAGCCAAGGACGACGTCCTCCCGGCGTCGATCTCCGGGCCGCTGATCTCGCCGTCGTAGACGGTGTGCAGCCGGTCGGTGAGGATGTCGGCGGTCACGGCGTCGACGAGCGGGACGAGCGTGGCGGCGACGGTGAGGGCCAGGCCGGTCCACAGGGCCGGCAGGGCCCGGGCGGTGCCCGTGTGCGGGGGTGCCGTGCGGCGTTCGGTGGTGTTCATGCCCGGAAAAGTAGGAGCGGTCCCGGCCGGGCGGCTTGAACGAATGGGACCTCGCGCCGGTGCCCCGACGGGAGCCGGGGCTATGCGGACACGACCCGGCCCGCGACGGCGGGCGGACCCGTCGGCGGGGGCGGGGCGGCGGGACGCAGCAGTGCGGTCAGCTCGCCCGCCGGGACGCCGGTGAACTCCCGTACGTCCCGGGCGAGATGGGACTGGTCGGCGTACCCGGCTTGGGCCGCGACCTCCGCGAGGGTGCGGCCTCCGGAGCGCAGCAGGGCCCCGGCGCGCTCGAAGCGCAGCAGCCGGGCGACGGTCTTGGGCGGCAGCCCGACCTGCTGCCGGAACCGGCGGACGAGGTGACGTCTGCTCACCCCCACCCGCTCGGCGAGCGCACCGACCCGTGCGGTGCCCGCCGTCGCGGTCAACTGCCGCCACGCGGACGCCACCGCCGGATCCGGCTGCGGCCCCTCGGCGCGCAGCCGGGCCAGCGCCGAGGTGAGCAGCGCGAACCGGGCCGCCCAGTCCTCGGCCGCCGCCAGTTGTTCGGTCAGCCGGGCCGAGCGTGGTCCCCACAGGTCCGCCAGCTCCGTGTAGGCGTTGCTCACCAGGTGCATGGGCGCGCCCAGCAGCGAGTACGCCGTCAGCGGGCTCAGCCACAGCCGCACGCCGTGCTGGCTGCCGCCGACGCCGAGCACCCGCGTCTCCTCCTGGAGCCCGGCCACCAGCGAGTGCAGCGGACGGGCCGGGGCATCGCCGTCGGCGCCCACCCGCACCGGGTCGCCGAACGCCACGACGAGCAGCACCCGCGAGGACGGGAACCTCCGTACCAGCACGCCCTCTTCGACCGGTTCCCGGTAGCCGACGAGCGGCCCCGGCGGCGCGGCGGGCACGGTCGCGGCGCCGTCCGTGGGCACCGCGCGGGCCGCCGGGCGGACGCAGACGGGGCTCGCGGCACACGGCAACGAGCCCTGCGCAGGGCCCACCGTCACCGCCCTCGTGAGCTGATGCCCCGCCATCGCACCCTCCCGCCGTCCGCACACACCGCACCCGCCCCCGCGGGCCCGTCCGTGCAGGTGGACGCGGGCGCGGGGGCGGGCGGTTGCCCGACGGGGACGCTGCGCCGCCCGGCTCCGTCCGGCCCCCGTCCGACGCTGTTCGTTGCCGTCCGGAGGTGGACAGCGTCGGACGGGGCCGTCCCGAGCGGGCCGGGACCCGCCGGGGTCGGCCGGAAGCGGCCGTGGCGGGTGGCCGGAAGCGGCCGTGGCGGGTGGACGGATGCCGGGCCGGGGACCGTGGGAGAACGCGGGGCGCCGAACAGCGCGGCCGGCGCGTGCCCCCGGCCCGGCATGACCACGCCGAACAGCGTGTTCGGCGCGTCGATCCGACCGGTCACGGCAGCCCCGCACCGGTCACGGCAGCCCCGACCTCACAGCCCGGGCACGCGGCCGGTCAGGCTCCCTGCGTCCGCCGCCCGGCTCCCGGCCTCCGCCAGGCTCCCGGCCTGCGCGGGGGTCCCGCCGGTCAGGCCGTGCAGCGAGGCCACCAGCCGGTCGATGTCCTCGACGGTGTTGTACAGGGCCAGCGACGCACGGGTCGCGCTCTGGACGCCGTAGTGCGCCAGCGAGGGCTGGGCGCAGTGGTGTCCCGCGCGGACGGCGATGCCGTCCTGGTCGAGCCGGTCGGCGATCTCGGCCGGGTCGTGCCCGGCCAGCGTGAAGGTCAGCACCGCGACCCGCCCCGGCGCGGAGCCCAGCAGCTCCAGGCCGGGCACGGTGCCGAGCGCCTGCTCGGCGTACGCGGTGAGCTGCTCCTCGTGCGCGGCGACGCCCTCCCGGTCGAGGGAGGTCAGCCACTCCAGCGCGGCCAACAGGCCCACGGCGCCCGCGATATGACCCGTTCCCGCCTCCAGGCGGTGCGGGGCCGGCGCGAACGTCGTGTCGTCGAAGGTGACGGACTCGATCATGTTGCCGCCGCCCTGCCACGGCGGCAGTTCGGCCAGCAGCTCCGGCTTGGCGTACAGCGCGCCGATCCCGGTGGGTGCGAACACCTTGTGCCCGGAGAAGACGTAGAAGTCCACGTCCAGGTCGGTCACATCGACCGGCAGGTGTGCGACCGCCTGCGCCCCGTCCACCAGCACCTTCGCGCCGTACCTGTGGGCCAGCGCCGTCATCTCCCGCACGGGCTGGACGGTGCCCAGCACGTTGGAGACATGGCTGAGCACCACCAGCTGCGTCCGCAGGGACAGCAGGTCCGCGTACGCGTCCTGGTCGATCCGTCCGTCCGGCAGCAGCGGCACCGGCACCACGCGCGCCCGGGTCTGCCGGGAGAGCATCTGCCAGGGAACGATGTTGGAGTGGTGCTCCAGCACCGGCACCAGGATGTCGTCCCCCGGCCCGAGCCGGTCGCGTCCCCAGGTCTGGGCGACGAGGTTGATCGCCTCGGTGGTGCCCCGGGTGAAGACGATGCTCTCCGTGCCGGGGGCGTTCAGCAGCTCGGCCACCGCCGCACGGCCGCCCTCGTACGCCGCGGTCGCCTCCCGCGCCATGGTGTGCGCACCCCGGTGGATGTTGGAGTTGCCGTGGCTGTAGTAGCCGGTCAGCGCCTCGATCACCGCGCGGGGCTTCTGCGTGGTGGCCCCGTTGTCCAACCAGGCCAGCGGCTGCCCGTTCACCGTGCGGTGCAGTACGGGGAACTCGGCGCGCGCGGCCTCGGGGGAGAAGCCGTTGGTGCGTCCGCCCCGCCGGGTGGTGCCGCCGGGCGCCGCCGGCTGCGGTGTGCTCGTGCCCGCCGGCCACCCGGGCAGGGGCCCGGCGGGCGACGGCCCCGGCCGCAGCAGCGCGTCGGGCTCAGGCGTAGTCATAGTGGTGCGCCACCCCGACGTTCTGGAGCACGGCGACGGCGTCCTCGACGAGCACGGCGGCGTTGAAGTACGCCGTCATCAGGTACGAGGTGACACCGCGGTGGTCGACGCCCATGTTCCGCACGGCCAGGCCCGGTTCGATCTCGTCGTCCACCTTCGAGGGGCGCAGCCCGACCACGCCCTGCTCGGCCTCGCCGACGCGCATCAGCAGGATCTCGGTGGTGCCGGTGCCCGCGCCGGAGAAGCGCATCTTGTCGGAGGGCAGGAGCGGCACACCGCGCCAGGTCAGCAGCGGGCTGCCGAACCGGGTGTCGATGACCGGCGGCACGCCCCTGCGGGTGCACTCCCGGCCGAAGGCGGCAATGGCCCGGGGGTGTGCCACGAAGTAGCCCGGCTGCTTCCACACCCGGCTGAGCAGCTCGTCGAGGTCGTCCGGGGTGGGGGCGCCGGTGCGGGACTGCACGCGCTGGTCCGGCGCGACGTTGCGCAGCAGGCCGTACTCGGGGTGGTGCAGCAGCGAGGACTCCTGCTGCTCGCGCAGCGCGTGCGCGGTCAGGTTGGTCTGAGCCCTGGTCTGGTCGATGGGCCCGTTGTACAGGTCGGAGACCCGGGTGTTGACCCGCAGCACCGTCTGCGCCAGCGTCATGTGGTACTCGCGCGGCGCCTCCTCGAAGTCGACGTAGGTGCGCGGCAGTTCGGGCTCTCCGACGTGGTCGGCGCTCAGGTCGATGGGGGCCTCGCTGCCGGCCCGCTGCTCGCTGCCGGCGAGGTAGGCGTCCACGGCGGCGCGTACGGTCTCGTTGCGCTCGGACACCGCCGTGAGGGCCGTACGCGGACAGCGCAGCGCGACGCCGGCGGTGAGCGCCTGGACCCGGTAGGGCGCCGGGGCGCCGCGGGTCCAGGCGTCGAGGTCGAAGAACTGGCCGTCGGCCACGACGTCCAGCAGGGCGTCCTCGCCGTGGTGGCCGGTGGACCGCTTCTCGGCGCGCCCGCGGACGAGGACCCACAGCTGGTCGGCGTCCGCGCCCTCCTGGACGAGCGTCTCGCCGGGCTCGAAGGCCACCTCGGTGAAGGCGTGGGCGAGTTCGCCGAGGGCGTCGTCGTCCGCGGGGCGCAGGTACGGCAGTTCGCGGAGGTCGCCGGGGATGACGCGGGCCGCGCCGCCTTCGGTGTAGGTCCCGATCCGGTCGTCGCCGACCGTGTAGGTGCGCCGGCGGTTGACGCGGTAGACACCGGAGTCGATGTCGACCCACGGCAGTGCACGCAGCAGATAGCGCGGGGAAATGCCGCGCATCTGCGGGCTGGTCTTGGTGGCGGTCGCCAACTGCCGTGCGGCACCCGGGGCCAGACTGGTCCGGTCGGTCACGTGGTTCTCCTCGGAATTGCGCTCACCCGGCGCCCACGGAAATGCGCGCGCCGGGGCATGGGCGCCGGGCGCGGCGCATTCCGTGGGCACGGGGGTGAGGTGAAGTACGGAACAACGGGAGATCGTCGTGTGCCCCGCTCCCGGCTGCAACAAGCGTGGAGCGGGCGAATGACGAAAAACCATCGGTTCGGCGTGGACTGTTCCAGGAACCGTTGTTCGAGTTCCCTTTTCTCGCTGGTCACCGGTCATTCGGCGCGACGGGAAAGAGTGCTATCCGGAACCAGGGATTCCCTAATGCTTTCATCACAACGGCTGGTTTCTATTCGCGAAGAAATGTTCCTCCTTTCGAATAGAGGAGCGAGGAGACGGCGGTACGCGCGACGGGGCGCGTACCGCCGGGGCCGGGTCGGCCCGGTCACCCCGCCGCCGGCTCGGGCGCGGGGGTCCGCGCCGCGACGAGCCGGTTGTGCTGCTCCTCCCAGGTGGACAGGGCCAGCCCGCAGGCGTGGTCCATGTGCCGCAGGCCGTCCAGATGCAGCTCCACACGCCGGTCGGCGGGCAGCGCGTCCAACTGGTCCTGGAGCCTGGGCAGTCGCAGGAAGGTGGCGTTGCCCAGCACCCGGACGCGCAACGGCTCGTCGTCGCCCGGATCCTCGGTCTCCACATGGACGTGCGAGGTCTCCCAGGCCGTCTTGACCACGGAGGCCAGCAGCCCGAGCAGCACGCCCTGGAACATGTCGGTCAGCACGATGGCCAGCGCGGTCACCGCGAGGATGACGGCCTCCGCCCGGTGCTCACGCCACATCGGGCGCAGCTGCCGCAGCGGGATCAACTTCCAGCCCGCGTGCACCAGGACACCCGCGAGCGCCGAGAGGGGTATCAGCTCCAGCACCGCGGGCAGCGCCGCGGCGAACAGCAGCAGCCACACCCCGTGCAGCACGCGGGACGCCTTCGTCCGGGCCCCGGCCGAGACGTTCGCCGAACTGCGGACGATCACCGCCGTCATGGGCAGCGCGCCGAGCACCCCGCACACGGCGTTGCCGGCGCCCTGTGCCATCAGCTCCTTGTCGTAGTCGGTGCGGCGGCCGTTGTGCAGCCGGTCCACGGCCGCGGCGCTGAACAGCGACTCGGCGGAGGCGATCAGCGTGAACGCCAGCACGGTGCCGAGCATCGCGCCCGAGGCCAGACCGCCGAACTCGCCGAGCGCGGGCGGTTGCACGGCCTCGAACAGGCCCTGCACCTCGACCCGGGCGATGGGCAGCCCGAAGCCGGCGGTCACCGCCGTGGCCAGCAGTACGGCGGCCAGCGGGCCGGGCACCGCACGGGCGCCGGCCCGCCACCGGGGCCACAGGACGAGCACCGCCACGGTGCCGGCGCCGACGGCGAGCGCGGTGAGCGCCCCGGTGTCCCCGGCGGTGTCCAGGACGAGGCGCCCCAGGCCGAGGATCTTGGCGGGGCCGCTGCCGGGTGCCTCCGCGTCGGCGAGGGCGTACAACTGCCCGGCGATCAGCACCAGTCCGATACCGGCGAGCATGCCCTGGACGACGGAGACGGAGATCGCCCGGAACCAGCGGCCCAGCCGCAGCGCCCCCATGGCCAGCTGGAGCACCCCGGCCGCCAGCACGAGCACGCCGAGTGCGGCGAGCCCGTGGGTCTGTACGGCCTCGTACACCAGGACGGTCAGACCGGCCGCCGGCCCGCTGACCTGGAGGCTGCTGCCGGGCAGGAAGCCGGTGACCAGCCCGCCCACGATGCCGGTGACCAGGCCGAGTTCGGCCGGTACCCCGGAGGCGACGGCCACGCCCACGCACAGCGGCAGCGCGACCAGGAAGACGACGAGGGAAGCGGTGAAGTCCGCGCGGAACGTGCGCCGGTCCGGCAGCAGGGCGCTCAGCCGCCCGGTGCGCTCCGGGCGCTGTGGAGTCGGTGTCATGGCGGGCCTCACAGCGGAAGGAAGGCGTCGACGTCGGCCCGGTGTTCGAGGACGAGCCCGGTGTCGACGGCGTAGAACCAGCCGCGCAGCGTCAGCCGCCCGGCCTCCTCCCGCTCCGCGACACAGGGGTAGGCGCGCAGCCGTGCCAGCTGGGTGCGCACATGCCGCTGCACCGCAGCGGACACATCCGCCTGCGCCGACTCGTCCTCGCCGGCCGCCAGTTCGGCGCCGGGCGGCAGCTGGGCGGCCAGCCATCCCGCGACGGCGGGCAGCTCCGCCAGGTCGTCACCGCGCACCCGGGCGCCCACGGCCCCGCAGTGCGAGTGCCCGCACACGACGACCTCGGGCACGCCGAGCACACACACCGCGTACTCGATGGTCGCGGCCTCGCCGCTGGGTGCGCCGGAGCGCGGATAGGGCGGTACGGCGTTGCCCGCCGTGCGCAGCTCGAACAGCTGGCCGGGCTCGGCCCCGGTGAACAGCGCCGGCACGACCCGGGAATCGGAACAGGTGATGAACAGGGCCTCCGGCGACTGGCCCTGCGCCAGGCGGCCGAAGCGGGTCCGCTCGTCCGCGCGGTCGCGGATGCGGGCGGAGAAGGCACGGGTATGCGGAATGAGGGACTGCATGAGGAGTCACACCTCGCTCGGGTCTCGACTGATGGATGTCACGGCCGGGCGGCCGTGCTCACAGTCGGAACACCTGGTGCAGTACGGGGACCTCGACCTGTCTGTGCCACGGCAGCCCGCCGCAGCCCAGCCCCGGGAAGGGCGCGTGCCGCCGTGCCGGGTCCTCCCGGGGAGCCGGTTCGGTGTGCAGCACCGGGCGTTCGACCGGTGCGGGCGGCGAGGTGAGGGCACGCGCCGAGCGGCGGCCCCGGCAGTCGACGGGCCCGTCCTCGTGCTCGGAGGTGCTCGGCCCCGCGCTCTGCTGCGTGGCGGCGGAGCGCACGGACTCGGTTGTGGAGGCCGGGCCGGAGGCGGCCATGGTGCACACGGCGAGCAGGAGGCCCACCACGAGCGCGACGGCGTGTGCCCATGGCCGCGCGGTCACGCTGCGGTGCATCCTCCCCCTCCGTGCGCTGGTCGTGGACGGCCGGCGCCGGTGGCACCGCGTCGGCGGGTGTCGCTGGTCGACTCCATGCTGACCCACCGCTTGTGTCGGTTCGCGGCGCGTACGGTGAACAATGGATGAACTCCGCGCGTAGCGTGCTCACTTACGCGTGGTAACCCCCCGTGCGGGGACGACGACCTTCCGTCGAGAAGGCGGCGGCCTTCCCCGCCGCCCCGGCTCACCCCTTGAAGGCGCCCTGCAACAGCCCGGCGACAAAGCTGCGTTGGAAGATCAGATACAGCAGTGTGATGGGCAGCATCACCAGCACGGTGCCCGCCGCGAGCATCGGCACATCCGTGTTGTTCTGCCCCACGAAGAAGCCCAGCCCGGCCGGAGCGGTGCGCTTGGTGGCGTCCTGGACGAGCACCAGCACCAGCAGGAACTGGTTCCACGACCACATGAACACCAGTACGCCCAGCGTCATCAGAGGCGGCCTGGCCAGCGGCAGCAGCACCCGGAAGAGGATCGTCAGCGACGAGGCGCCGTCGATCCGGGCCGCCTCCACCAGCGAGGCGGGCGCCGCCCGGAAGTGGGTGCGCATCCAGAAGACGCCGAACGGCAGGAACAGTGCGATCTCCACCAGGATCACGCCGAGGTAGGAGTCCGTCAGCCCGATGCCGCGCAGATCGAAGTAGAGCGGTACGACGACGAGTTCGACGGGGATCGTCAGCCCCGCGACGAACAGCGCGGCGACGCCGTCCCCGCCCGGCAGCCGCATCGTGCCCAGCGCGTAGCCGGCGAGTGCGGCCAGCACCAGCGTCGCCGGGACCACGCCGACGGCGATGACCAGGCTGGAGCGCATCAGCTCCGAGAAGCCCGCGACCGACCACGCCTCCCGGTAGTTGTCCAGGCTCCACCGCTGCGGCCAGGACATGCCCGTCACCGGCTTGCCCGAGGGCTGCATCGAGGCCAGGAACACATTGAGGAACGGGACGACGACGGCCGCGGCCAGCACCGTCAACAGGCCGTAGCCGCCCCAGCGTTCGGTGTGCGACGCCGTCCGCCCCGCGCCCGCCCTCCGCGTCGGTGTCCCCGCCCTCATGACGGCGTCCTCGACAGCCGGTTGACGAGGTAGACGATGACGAGGATGAGCAGGCTCAGCACCACACCGAGCGCCGAGGCCAGCCCCACCTTCCCGGCGGAGAACGCCAGCCGGTAGATCAGCAGCCCCGGCACGGTCGTCTCCTCGCCGGGACCGCCGCCGGTGGTGACATAGACGATGTCGAAGCTCGCCAGCGCGGCCACCGTCGTCACCGTCAGCGCCACCGCCAGCTCACCGCGCAGCTGGGGCAGCGTCACGGAGACGAACTCCCGCACCGGCCCCGCGCCGTCCAGCCGCGCCGCCTCGTACAGCTGCGGATCGACCTTGTGCACCCCGCTGAGGAACAGCATCATGCACAGCCCGCTCAGCACCCAGGTGCCCACCAGACCGACGGCGATCAGCGCCCAGTCGAAGTCGCCCAGCCAGGCCCGGGTGAACCCGCCCAGGCCGACCGCGTCGAGCGCCTCGTTGACCAGCCCGTCCTCGCCGTACAGCCAGCGCCAGGTGACGCCCACCGCGACCAGCGGGACGACCTGCGGCAGCATGAACAGCAGCCGGTAGCCGGCCATGCCCGGGCGCCGGTGCCGGGCCAGCAGCGCCGTCAGCAGCAGCCCCGCCAGGATCGGCAGCAGCGCGAAGAAGACCACCAGCACCAGCGCGTTGACCACCGAGCCGCGCAGCGCCGGATCGGTGAACACCCGCCGGTAGTTGTCCAGGCCCGCCCAGCTGCCCAGCGTCACCCCGTCCCAGTCGAACAGCGACAGATAGGCGGTGTGCAGCGCGGGCAGCACGGCGAAGGCCAGATAGACGGCCAGCGCCGGCAGCACGAACAGATAGCCGCGCAGCCGCCGGCCGCCGCGGGTACGCCCCCGGGCGGTCATCGGCCGCCTCCCCGGCTGTAGTGCTCGCGCCACACGTCCTGGAGGGAGTCGAGGAACTCGCCCGGGGTGGTGCGGTCCGCGATGAGTTTCTGCACACCGGCGCGCAGCGGGTCGAGCATGTCGGGCGCCGTGAAGTCGGGGAAGTGGTTCATGCCGTCGTCGGCGGTCACCCGGCGGTGGGCGCGGGCCACTTCGCCCAGCACGCCCTCCGGCACGGGGACGGACGTGTCGCCGGGCCCGTCCGGCGGCAGGAATCCGAAGCCGCTGACGAGCTTCGCGGAGGCGCGGGAGGCCAGGAAGTCCAGAAAGGCGCCGGCCGCCTGCGGGTGCCGGGTGCGTGCCGAGATCGCGTAGCTGACGCTGAAGCCGGAGGCCATCGCCCGGGCGTGCGCACGCTCGGCGGGCATCAGGAAGAAGCCGGCCCGCTCTCCCATGGCCTCGGCCACCTGCCCCGCCGCCCAGTTGCCGTTGACGAGGAAGACGCTGCCGGCACTGCCGCCGCGGATGAACCCGCCCGTCGAGTCGACCTGCGTGGTGCCGTTGGCGGACTCGCTGAGATAGCCGCGGCGGCTCCAGTCCACCAGCCGCCGGGTGGCGCGCAGCGTCGCGGGTGTGCGGATGGTGGCGCCGGGCTCGCCCTTGACCCAGGCCCGGTAGTCGCGGGGCGGCATCGCGTTGTTGATCAGCCCGGCCCACAGGTGCAGCCCGCCGGAGTCCAGCGCGCCGACGCCCAGCGGGGTCATCCCCGCCCGGCGCGCGGCGGCCAGTTGGGCCTCGAACTCGTCCAGGGTGCGCGGCGGGCGCCGCACCCCGGCGCGGGCGGCGCGCCGCTTGTCGTAGTAGATGCCGGTCATCGACAGACCGGCGGGCACGCCGAACAGATGCCGGCCGGCGCCCGGACCGGAGCCGGCGAGCTGGTCGAGCGCGGTGGCGGGGAAGCGCTCGCGCCAGCCGTAGGCGTCCCGGTAGGGCGTGAGGTCGAGGATGTCGCCGCGGGCCGCGACGTCGTTCATGCCGACGGCGAACTGGGCCAGATCGGGGGCGGTTTCCGAGGCCATGGTCAGCTTGAGGCTCTTCACGTAGTCGGCGAACTGCGTGTAGGCGGGCTCGATCCGCACGTTCGGGTGCCGCTTGTGGAAGGCGGCGATCAGCGCGTCCACCATCTCCGGCGCGTCCGCGAAGGTCAGCCGCAGGGTGACGTCCCCGGCCGGTACGGCGGTGGCGCGCGGCACGGTGCGGGTGCGCGAGGTGTCGGGCCCGCTGCCGGGCGTCAGCGCGGCGCAGCCGGTCAGCGGCGCGGCGAGCAGGGCGCCGCACAGGGCACGGCGGCCCGGCCGGTACGCGGTCGTCCACGGGTGCGCCATACGCGCCCTTTCGGTCGGCAGGGGCGTGCGGGACGGAGCGGACCTGGACGGTAGCAGCGGGCGCGGGGCCGGGCCAGACCCCCGCGCGGTGGTAAGTCCTGGTCATGGCGGGGCGGTTGGGGGCCGCGGGCGGGGCGGGCGGTGGAACGCGCCGCCCCGCGCGGCCGGCCCGGCGGCCGGTCGGCCCGTCAGGAGAACAGCACCGAGCGCAGCTTCAGCCGCTCCGAGCCGTACCCGGTGCCCGGCCGCATGCTGAAGTGCTCGCCCGTGCAGTCCGGTCCGGTGAAGGCCACGGCCGTGGAGCCGGTGCGGTTCCTGGGGGAGTGCGCGGGCGGCGTCCCGGGGGACGCGGCCTGGGGGAGCGTGACGCACTGGCGGCTCGGCAGGTCGTGCAGCACCTGCTGCCGGGGGCCGTCCGGGGTGCCGTACGTGTAGGCGAAGTCGCCGGTGGTGGCTCCGGCGGGGGTGGCGAGCGTGAGGGCCAGGGCGACGGCGCCGAGACCGGTCGCCGCGCAGGTACGCAGACGCATGGTGTTCCTCCTCGGGGAGTGCGGCGGCCCGCCGGGATGGCCGGGCCGTCCGTGATCAAGCGGTCACTGCCTGCCCCGCGTGTGGCGGGTGATGCGCCCGGGGCGCGGTCCTCACACGAACGAGCGGATTCGGGTGGAATCGCTGGTCACAGCGCCGACGAGAGGACCCGCGCGATCGGTGCGAGGATGGAGGAAGAGTCCATCCGTGGAGGCAGAGATGTTCGAACCGGAGGACATCCGGGAGTGGCGTGGCCGCAACGTCGTCGACGAGAGCGGCAGCAAGATCGGCTCGATGGAGTCCGTGTACGTCGACACGGCCTCCGACCGGCCCTCCTTCGCCACCGTGACGGTGGGCATGCCGACCAAGCACCGCCTCGTCTTCGTCCCGCTGGCCGGAGCCACCGTCGGACCGGATTACCTGAAGGTCAAGTACGACAAGGGCGCCGTCAAGGACGCCCCCTGGATCAGCACGGACGGTGAGCTGCCCGCCGACCGGGAGGCGGCCGTCTTCGCGCACTACGACCTGCACTACACGCCCGGCGCGAGCGGGGAACGCCGCCTCGCGCGCCGCTGACGGCGGGAGCCGGTATGGCGCTGTTCCTCTTCCTCGTCCTGGTCGCGGTCGTGCTGGGTGTCTTCGGCACGATCGTCAAGGGTCTGCTGTACCTGCTGGTCATCGGCATCGTCGTGCTGGTGCTCGCGCTGTGCTTCGGCGCCTGGCGCCTCCGGCGCCACGCGAGACGCCCGACCCGCTGAGCCGGCGCCGGGCGCCGCCCCGGCGCCGACTGCCGCGCGCAGAAGCCCTTTACGCGGCCCCCGCCGCGTGTCAGCCTTCCGCCACGATCCGGCGTGCGCCGCGGGCGCACCGAGGCCAGGGAGGACCGGATGGGGGGCGTCGCGCGGCGGGACGTGGTGCGGGCCGCCGTCCTCGGTGCCGGTTCGGCGGCGCTCGCGGCCTGCGGGAGCCCGCTCGACCCGCGCGGGGCCGGCGCCGACGGCGAGGTGGCGCTCACCGTCGCCACCAACGCCGTCTCCGGCGGCAAGAACGCCGAC
Organism: Streptomyces cacaoi; assembly: GCF_006539165.1. Taxonomy (GTDB): domain Bacteria; phylum Actinomycetota; class Actinomycetes; order Streptomycetales; family Streptomycetaceae; genus Streptomyces; species Streptomyces cacaoi. Next base: position 103,909 of record NZ_BJMM01000019.1, read on the forward strand.
GAGGCGGACTGGATCACCCGCTGGGTCGTCCCCCGCTTCGAACGGCGCAAGCGGGCCGAAGGCACCCCGGTGCGGGTGCGGTTCGCGCCCAGCGGCGTCGACGACGAGCAGTACAAGACGAAGCTCGCGCTGGACCTCAAGGCGCACGCCGGGCCGGACGTCATGGCGCTGGACGGTATCTGGGTCGGGGAGTTCGCCCAGGCCCGGTACATCCGCCCGCTGCGGGAGGTGGCGGGAGAGCGCGCCGTCGACTGGGCGGGCTGGGCGCAGATCGATCCGAAGGTGCGCTCCCTCGCCCGCTTCGAGGGCAAGCTGTACGGCATCCCCGCCGGCACGGACGCCCGGCTGCTGTTCTTCCACCGGCCGCTCTTCCGCAGGGCCGGTCTGCCCGCCGACTGGCAGCCGCGTTCCTGGGCCGAGGTGCTGGCCGCCGCCCGCCGGCTGAAACGGCTGGACGGCGTCACCCCGCTCCAGATCAACGCCGGCACGGCGATGGGCGAGGCCACCACCATGCAGGGCGTGCTGCCGCTGCTGACCGGGGCCGGCGGGCGGATCAGCGACGGCGAACGCTGGTACGGCGACACCCGCGAGCTGCGCGCCGTCCTCGGCTTCTACCGCGACGTGTACGGGGCCGGGCTGGGGGATCCGCGGCTCCAACAGGAGGCCAAGGGGCGGGACAAGTCGTTCGAGCGGTTCGCCACCGGGCGGCTGGGCATCCTCGCCGAGGGCGACTACTTCTGGCGCGACGTGATCGCACCGAAGACCGGCACAGCGCCGATGAAGGGCCGCGACGACGAGGTCGGTTACGCGCTCTTCCCCGCCCGCGCACCCGGCGCCGGCCTCGGCGGACGCGACCACGTCAGCCTGTCCGGCGGCGCCGTCCACGTCCTCAACCCGCACACCCGGCACCCCCGGAAGGCGTTCGCGCTGCTGGCCGCGCTGCACTCGGCCGCCGCCCTGCGCGCCCGGCTCGGCGACAGCGCGATGATCACCGAGCGGGACGATGTGAACGACGCGGTCCTGGACCGGGATCCGATGCTGCGCTTCGCCGCCGACAAGGCGCTGCCCGTCACCACGTTCCGGCCCGGGCTCGCCGCCTACCCCGCCGTCTCCCTCGCCCTCCAGGAGGCCACCGCCGCCGTGGTCGCCGGCAGGAGCCCGGCGGCAGCCGCCGCGGCCTACCGCAGCGCGCTGAAGGAGGTGCTCGATGGCGACGACCGCATCATCGGCTGAGCCCGCGCCCCCGGACGGCACACCGCCCGGCGGCCCGCCGGAGCAGGACGCGGCCGGGCTCGGCCGGCGCGGGGCCGCGCTGTTCGTGGTGCCGGCGCTCGTGCTCGTCGCGCTCTTCCTCGTGCTGCCCGCCGTCTGGACGCTGTACCTGGGCTCGACCGACTACCGGCTCACCGGCATCCCCGCGGTCGACCCGTCCTTCGTCGGCACGGACAACCTCACCCGGGCGCTCGGCGACAGCGGGTTCCTGCGGTCGCTGTGGCTCACCCTGCTGTTCGTGCTCGGCTCCGCCGTCATCGGGCAGGCGGGGCTCGGGTTCGCGCTGGCCTGGTGGATGCGGGAGCGCACCGGATGGCTGAAGACCACCCTCGAAGCGCTGGTGATGCTCGCCTGGATCCTGCCGTCCTCGGTCGTCGCGTTCCTGTGGATCGCCTTCCTCGACCGGGACGGCGGCACCCTCAACGCGCTGCTGCACACCCCCGGCGCCGCCTGGCTGCTGGACCACCCGATGCTGTCGATCGTCGTCTACAACATCTGGCGCGGCACCGCGTTCTCGATGATGCTCTACAGCGCCGCGCTCGGGAACGTGCCCGCCTCGCACCTGGAGACGGCACGGCTGGCGGGCGCGAACGGATGGCAGCTGCTGCGCGATGTCGTCCTCCCGTGCGTCCGCGGCCATGTGCTGACCAATCTGCTGCTGATCAGCCTGTGGACCTTCAACGACTTCACGCCGTTCCTCATCACCGCGGGCGGGCCCGACGGGGCCTCGGAGATCCTGCCCGTCCACATCTACAAGACGGCGCTGGGCAACGGCGAACTCGGCTACGGCGCCGCCCTGTCGTTCCTGATGCTGCTGATCAATCTCGTCGTCGCGGTGATCTATCTGCGGCTGCTCGGCCGGGGCCGCAGGGCCCGCCGGCGCCCGGCCGCGGACGTTCCCGCGCCGCGCGGGCCGGGCGCCGGGGACGCACCGGGCCGCCCGGACGACCCGGGGGAGGCCACGGCATGAGCACCCCCGCACACGGCAGCGCCCTGCGCGCGGACCAGGACCGCGCGGCGGCCCCGCACGAGGCGCCCGGCGGCGCGTCCGAGGGGCGCCGGGCCGTCCTCCGGCTGCTGCGCGGCGTCGGCGCCTACGTCCTCGTCGCCCTCGTCCTGGCCTTCTTCGCGCTGCCGCTGCTGTGGCTGGCCGCCGCGCCCTTCGACCGGAACCCGGGCATCACCGCCTCGCTGCCCGAGTTCACGCTGCGCAACTTCGAGCGGCTGTGGCACAGCACCGACGCCGTGCACTCGCTGGCCAGTTCGCTGGTGCTCGCCGTCGGCAGCGCCGTCCTCGTCGTCGGCTGCTCCGCGCTCGCGGCCTACGCGCTCAGCCGGGTACGGATCCGCGGGCGGGACGGGATCCTCTACGCGCTGCTGCTGCTCTCGTCCATCGTGACGGGCACGGCCGCCATGGTGCCGGTCTTCCTGCTGGCCGCCGGACTGAACCTGGTGGACTCCTACCTCGGCGTGATCCTGGTGCTGACCGGTGGGCTGCTGCCGGCCGCCATCTTCATCCTGAAGGACTTCATGGACACCACGCCGCGCTCCTACGAGGAGTCGGCCCGGGTCTTCGGCGCCTCGCCGCTGCGGGTGCTCAAGGACGTCGTCGTGCCCGTGGTCCGCCCCGGGCTGGCCACCGTCGGGGTGTGGACGGTCGCCCAGGTGTGGGGCAACTTCCTCATCCCCTTCCTGCTGCTGCGCTCGCCCGACAAGTCGCCGGCGGCGGTGGTGATGTACACCTTCTACACGGAGGGAGGCCAGCCCGACCTCGCCCTCATCTCCACCTTCTCGCTGCTGTACTCGCTGCCGGTCGTGCTGATGTTCCTGTTCGTCAGCCGCCGCTACGGATTCCGTTTCCACGGAGGGATCAAGGGCTGATGACGAGAGCCGCACACGCAGCAGACACAGCACACCCGGCATCCCCGGCGCGCCCGGCCGACCTCGCCCTCGACCGGCTGACCAAGGTCTACCCCGGCGGTGTCCGCGCGCTCGACGGGCTCGAACTGACCGTGCGGGACGGAGAGTTCTTCGCACTCCTCGGCCCCTCCGGCTGCGGCAAGTCCACGCTGCTGCGCACCATCGCCGGGCTGGAGACCGCGACCTCGGGCACCCTGCACATCGGCGGCCGCGACGTGACCGCGCTGCCGCCCGGCGCACGCGACATCGCCATGGTCTTCCAGGACTACGCGCTCTTCCCGCACATGACGGTCGAGGAGAACATCGCCTACCCGCTCAAGGTCAGAAAAACGGGCCGGGCCGAGCGCACCGCCAGGGCCCGCGAGACCGCCGCGGAACTCGGCCTCGGACACCTCACCGGCCGCCGCCCCGGTCAACTCTCCGGCGGCCAGCAGCAGCGCGCGGCCCTCGCCCGCGCCATGGCCTGCCGCCCCCGGGTCTTCCTCTTCGACGAGCCGCTGTCCAACCTCGACGCACGGATGCGGCTGGAGGCCCGCACCTTCCTCAAGAAGCTCCAGCGCGAACTCGGCGTCACCACCGTCTTCGTCACCCACGACCAGGCCGAGGCGCTGGCCCTCGCCGACCGGATCGCCGTCATGGAGACCGGCCGGCTGCGCCAGGTCGGCACCCCCGCCGAGATCTTCCGCCGCCCCGCCGGCACCTTCGTCGCCTCCTTCATCGGCTCCACCCCGATGAACCTGCTCGACGCGCGGGCCACGGCGCACGGCACCCTGCGGGTGTGCGGGGCGGTGCTGCCCGTACCGGGCGATCCGCCGCCCCCGGTCACCGACGGCGAGAAACTCGTCTACGGCATCCGCCCGGAATATCTCGACCCGGCGGGCGACGGCGACGCACGGCCCGCCCTCGAAGGCACCGTCGAGGTCGTCGAGAGCCTCGGCAGCGCCCAACTCGTCACCCTGGCCTGCGCGGACGGCACCGGCGTCCAACTCGTCGTCGACGAGGACCACGAGGCGCGCCCCGGCGACCGGATGCGCGCCGTGCCCCGCGCGGGCCGCGCCCTCCTCTACCGCGACGACGCGCTGGTGACCGCCCCGGCCGCCGGTACGGGGAACGGCACGCCGGAGCCCGCCCGCCACACCCCGCGCGAAGGGTGAGCCGATGAGCGGACACCGCCCCGGAACCCGCGCCGCACACACCGCGCGCGCCACCCGGCGGCACGGCACCTGGAGCATGGAGGAACGCGCCGCACAGCCGGTGCGGCCGCTGCCCGTCGAGGTACCGCCCGGCACCGCCGCGCTCACCGTGACGCTCGACCACCCGCGCGACGCGGGCGTCCTCGACCTCGGACTCCTCGGCCCCGACGGAGAGTTCCGCGGCTGGTCCGGCGGCGCCCGGGACCGGTTCACCGTCACCGAACAGTGGGCCACCCCCGGCTATCTGCCCGGCCCGCTCACCCCCGGCACCTGGCAGATCCTGCTGCGCCTCCACCGCGTACCGCCCGGCGGACTGCCGTACACGCTCCACACCGAGACCCCGGCGGGCCCGGCACCCGCGGCGCCCGAGGAGACACCGCCCCCGCCGCTGCCCCCCGGCCGCCGCCGCACCCGGCGCCCCGTGCCCCCGCTGGACGGCGCCCGCTGGCTCGCCGGCGACCTGCACGCCCACACCCTGCACAGCGACGGCAGCCTCACCGTCGACGAACTCGCCCGCCGCGGCGCCGCCGAGGGCCTCGACTTCCTCGCCGTCACCGACCACAACACCGTCAGCCACCACCCGTCGCTCGCCGCCGCCGGACGCCGCCAGGGCATCACCCTGCTGCCCGGCCAGGAGGTCACCACCGACCTCGGCCACGCCAACGTCCTCGGCGACACCGGCTGGATCGACTTCCGCGCCCCCGCCGCCCGTTGGCTCGACGACGCCGAAGCCGCCGGCGGCATCCTCTCCGTCAACCATCCCCTCGCCGGCGACTGCGCCTGGGAACTGCCCTTCGCCGGACGACGGCCCCGGCACGCCGAACTGTGGCACCACACCTGGACCGACCGGCGCGACGCCGGACCGCTCGCCTGGGCCGCTGCCTGGCGGCCCGGCCTCGTCCCGCTCGGCGGCAGCGACTTCCACGACCCCGCACAGGGCAGGCCGCCCGGGACACCCACCACCTGGGTGCTCGCCGAGGACGACTCCGCCGCGGCGATCCTCGACGGCATCGCACACGGCCGCACCGCCGTCTCCGCCGGGCCGCACGCGCCCGTACTCCTGCGGTACGGCGACGAGTTGCTGGCGCTCGGCGCCGCGGGGACGGTGCTGGTGCGGGCCGACGGAGAGCGGACCGTCGTCCGGTCCGACCGTGCGCGGCTCCCGGCGGGGGAGGGGCTGCACCGCCTGGAGAGCTGGGAGTGCGAGGTGGTCGCCCTCAGCGGGTGACGATGGGCTCTGCGCCTTTCCTCGTGCCTTTGTTGCGCTTGACGTTCGGCTTTCTGTCGTCGTGTGGTGCGATCGCTCGCGCTCGTCCTCAGGCGCCGGACGGGCTGGGGGTGGGTGTGGTTGGTGTTCGGCTTTCTGCTGTCGGTTCGTGCGATCGCTCGCGCTCGTCCTCAAGCGCCGGACGGGCTGGGGGTGGCTGTCGTGGGTGGTCGGCTTTCCGCTGTCGCGGGGTTGTCGCTCGCGCTCGTCCTCAAACGCCGGACGGGCTTGGTGTGTGTGCCGGGCGGGCTTGGTGTGTGTGCCGGGCGGGCTTCTTTTGGGGGCTACTCGGTGCGGAGGGTGGTCAGGGTCGAGGGGGTCAGGGGGCGGGGTGGGGTGTCGGGGTCGAGGAGGATCACCGTGCAGGGGGCGGTGTGGGTGAGGGCGCTCGTCAGGCTGCCCTCGCCGAACTGGACGAGCGAGCCGTGCGGGGAGCGGCCGACCGCGACGGTGGTGGCCCCCACCTCCTCGGCGTAGCGGGCCAGGACCCGTCCGGCGGCGGCATGGTCGCCGACGCTGCTCAGCACCTGCCCGCCGGCGGGGATGCCGCGCGCGCTCAGCCGGTCGAGGTGCGCGGTCACGGCCGCGCGTGCCCGCGCTTCGCTCTCGGTGTCGGCGGCCTGTTCGTCGACGACGGCGGTCTGGTGGACGTGCACGATCTCCAGCGGGCTCCCGGCGTCCCGGGCGAGCCCGGCGGCGGCGTCGACGACGGCGGCGGCGTCACCGTGCGACCCGACGGCGACGACGAGCGGCGGTCCGTCCGCCGCCGCGGCCGGGCCGACCCGGGTGAGCACGGGAGCGGCGGGCTGGACGGACTCGCCCTCGCCGGTGTCCTGTTCGGCGGCGCGGACCAGCCGGTGCCCGCTGGCCAGCACGGGAATGGCCACGAGGAAGGCGGCCGCCGCGACGTAGAAGGGCACGCCCAGATCGGTGGCGTCGGCGAGCTTGCCCGCGACGTAGGGGGCCAGACCGCCGCCGATGAAGCGCAGGAAGCCGTACGCGGAGGAGGCCACCGGGCGTTCGACGGGCGAGACGAGCATGACGGCCTGGGTGGTGAGGGTGTTGTTGATCCCGATGAAGGCGCCGCTGACGATGACGGCCACGATGACGACCTTCGGGGTGGTCACGCCCGCGGCGATGACGCTCATCACCACGGCGAGGCCGAGCAGATTCGCGTACAGCACCGGTGCGGTGCCGAACCGGGCCTGGAGGCGGGGTGCGAAGAACACGCTGAAGGCCGCCACGAGCAGGCCCCAGCCGGTGAAGACGAGGCCCAGCTCGTGGGCGCCCAGCTGCATCGGGTAGGGCGCGTACCCCAGCATGGTGAAGAAGCCCCAGTTGTACAGCAGGGCCATGATGCCCATGGTGAGCAGTCCGCGGTGGCGCAGTGCCTTGAGCGGGGCCACCGGGGAGGTGGGGCGGGGCGGCTTGGGCGAGCGGGGGACGAACGCGAGCGTGGCGGTCAGGGCTATGGCCATCAGGACGGCGACGCCGAAGAACGGGCCGCGCCAGCTGATGGCGCCCAACTCCCCGCCGAGCAGCGGCCCCACGGCGATGCCGAGCCCGAGTGCGGTCTCGTACAGGATGATCGCCCCGCCGAACCCGCCGCTCGCCGAGGCGACGATCACGGCGAGGGAGGTGGCGATGAACAGGGCGTTGCCCAGGCCCCAGCCGGCCCGGAAGCCGACGATGCCGTTGATGGAGTCCGTCGCGCCCGCCAGCGCGGCGAAGACGACGATCACCGCGAGCCCGGTGACCAGGGTGCGCTTGGCGCCGATCCGGCTGGAGACCCAGCCGACGAACAGCATGGCGACGGCCGTGACGATCAGATAGCTGCTGAACAGGAGGGAGACCTGGCTGGGCGAGGCGTCGAGGCTCTCGGCGAGGGCGGGCAGGATCGGGTCGACCAGCCCGATGCCCATGAACGAGATCACGCAGGCGAACGCGACCGCCCAGACGGCCTTCGGCTGCTTGAACGGACTTGCGGGCTTCCCGTGCGATGCACTCATGTCGGCTTCTCTTCCGAGCGGTTGGGGTGTGGGGTGCACAGCGGGTGCGCGGGCCGCACGGCGGTGCGCCCTGGTGTGCGTGGGGTGCGCCGAGGTCTGCCGGGGGCGGGGGAGCCCGGGGTCAGGGGCGCTCCCGCCGGTCCGCGATGGCGCGGGCCAGCGCCGGGAGGGCGAGCTGTACCGCGTGCTGCTCTTCCTCGGTCAGCTCCTCGATCAACTCCCGCAGGGCCTCGGTGCGTTCGGCGCGCCGCTGCCGGAACACGTCGAGGCCGGCGGCGGTGGCCTCCACCAGGACGCCGCGGCCGTCGCTGCTGTCGGCGGTCCGGCGGACCAGTCCGGCGCGTTCCATGCGGGTGACCAGCTGTGTCATGTTCGGCTGCGAGACGCCCTCGGCGCGGGCCAGTTCGGACAGCCGCTGGGGGCCCTCGCGGCCGAGGCGGCCCAGCGCGGAGGAGGCGGCGGTGGACAGGCCGCCCGCCGTGGCGCTGTGCCGGACGTGCCGGACCAGTTGCTCGACGGAGAGCATCAGATCGTCCGGGGCCGGCCCGGCCGAATCCATAACCCGCTTATGCATATCCCCATTGTGTATCTACGTGTACGACGAAACAACCTTTCCGGCTCCGTTCGCGCCTCCGTTCCCGCACCCCTGACTGCTGCCGCCGCTCCCGCGCCCCGTGCCCGCTGCGTTCCGCCCCGCCTCCGCCCCGTCTCCGTGCGGCCGGAACGGATGGGGAGGCGCCGGGCAGGGCAGGGGGAGCGGTGGGCGCGGACCGGCCGCGTGGGGAGGCGACAGGGAGGGGAAGGCCGTATGGCAGCCGACGAGCTGGTGATCGTCCCGCACACCCACTGGGACCGGGAGTGGTATCTCCCGTTCCAGCAGTTCCGGCTCCAACTCGTCGGCCTCCTGGACGAGTTGCTCGACCGGATGGAGGGCGACCCCCGGCAGCGCTTCACCCTGGACGGCCAGGCGGTCGCCGTCGACGACTATCTGGAGGTGCGCCCCGAGCAGCGGAAGCGGCTGACGGCGCTGGTCCGCGCGGGCCGGCTGGCGGTCGGCCCCTGGCAGATCCTGCTGGACGAGTTCCTGTGCTCGGGCGAGAACATCGTGCGCAACCTGGAGCGGGGCCTGCACCGCGCTGCCGGGCTGGGCGAGGCGGGCACGATGCGCGTCGGCTATCTGCCGGACATGTTCGGCCACTGCGCCCAGATGCCGCAGATCCTGCGCGGCGCGGGGCTCGCGCACGCGTGTGTGTGGCGCGGGGTGCCCGCGCGGGTGGACGCGCACGCCTTCGCCTGGGTCGCGCCGGACGGCACGGCCGTGCGCACCGAGTACCTGGCGGGCGGCGGATACGGCAGCGCCGCGGGGCTGTTCGACGATCCGGTCCGGGTGGCCGAGCGCGCCGCCGACGTCGCCGCGAAGCTGCGCCCCTGGCGGCCGGACGGCTCCCCGATGCTGGCCATGTACGGCTCGGACCACACCGCACCCGCGGCGGACCTCGCCGACCTGCTGGAGCGGCACAACGCCGCCGTGGACAAGAGCGAGGCCGGCACCGGCAACGGCGGCGGAGTGCGGCTCCGACTGGCCACGCTCGCCGAGTACTTCGCGGCACAGCCCACCACCACCGAGGGGCTGCGCCCGGTCCACGGCGAGCTGCGCAGCCACGCGCGGGCGAACATCCTGCCGGGGGTGTTCTCGGCGCGGATCGGGCTCAAGCAGGCCATGGCGCGGGCGGAGCGCACCGTCGAGCGGTACGCGGAGCCGCTGGCGGCGCTCTGGTTCGACGGGGACGCGCGGCGGTTCCTGGACATGGCCTGGCAGCGGCTGATCGAGGTCTCGTGTCACGACTCGGTCACCGGCTGCGGCTGCGACGAGACGGCGCAGCAGGTCGCGGCGCGGATGGCCGAGGCGGAACAACTGGGCCGCGCCGTACGGGACATGACGGCCCGGGGGCTCGCGGCCGCCGTGCCGCACACCGCGCATCTGGTGCTCAACCCGACGCCGGAGCCGCGCACCGGCCTGGTCGAGCTGGACGTCGCCGGAGAGGGGCCGGTGCGGCTGCGGGACGCCGAGGGGCGCACCCTGCCCACCCAGCGCCTGGCCGCCGGGCCGACGCTGCTCGCGGACGACACGGTGCCGGCCGAGCGGCTGCCCCTGGTGCTGGCCCGGGTGCACGGCAGCGAGCTGTACGGCCGGGAGATCACCGGCTGGCGGGCCGACCACGCCCGGCGGCTGCTGCACTTCACGGTGGACCGCCGCGGTGAGCGGCCGTTCGACGTCGCCGACGTGCGGCGTGCGCTGGCGGGCGCCGAGGGCGAGTGGCGGGTGCGGATCGAGGCGGAGCCGCGGCAGACCGTCGCGGCGCTGGTGCCCGTGCCGGCGCTGGGCCGCACCGCCGTACGCGCCGAACCCGGCCGCGCCGCGGGCCCCGAGCACGCGGTGCGGGCCACCGGCCGGGGCGGGCCCTGCCTGGCCAACGGGCTGCTGACGGTGCGTGTCGCCGAGGACGGCACCGTCTCGGCGCAGGGCGCGGACGGCGCCGCACTGACCGGCGCGGGCCGCATCGTCGACGGCGGCGACCTCGGCGACACCTACAACTACGCCCCGCCCGCGCACGAGGAGCCGGTCGACCGGCCGGCCGAGGTGCACATCCGGCAGGCGGCCGAGGGCCCGCTGATCGGCGCCTGGGAGGTCGAGCGCCGCTGTGTCTGGCCGGTGGCCGGGGACTTCACCGGCGATGCGCGCTCGGCCCGGACCGTCGAGGTCCCGGTCACCACGCGGGTCGAGCTGCGCGCCGGAGAGCCGTTCGTCCGGCTGACCGTCTCGTTCGACAACCGCGCCGACGACCACCGGGTGCGGCTGCACGTGCCGCTGCCGCGGCGCGCCCGGGTCTCCTGCGCGGAGGGCCAGTTCGCCGTCGTGGAGCGCGGCGTCCGGGCCGAGGGCGGCTTCGGGGAGGAGCCGGTGCCCACCTTCCCGGCGTCGGCCTTCGTCGCCGCCGGGGGCGCCGCCGTCCTGCTGGAGCATCCCACCGAGTACGAACTCGTCGACGGCGGCGCCGAGTTGGCGCTCACCCTGCTGCGGGCAACCGGCCGGATGTCCCGCAACCGGCACGTGTGGCGGGACGAGCCGGCGGGCGGCGAGTTCGCCACGCCGCAGGCCCAGTGCCACGGCCGGCGCACCGTCTCCTTCGGGCTGCTGCCGCACGCCGGCCCGTGGCACGGCGCGGGCGTGCACCGGGCCGCCGAGCTGTTCCGGCATCCGCTCCTCGCGCTGCCCGGTACGGCACCGGCCGGTGCGCGGCTGCCGGGTGCGGCCGAGGGGCTGCGGCTGACGGGCGACGGCGTCGTCCTCAGCGCGGTGCGGGAGCGGGAGGGCGGCCTGGAGGTGCGGATCGTCGCGCAGACGCCGCAGCCGGTGACGGCCGTCCTGTCCCTGCCCGGGCTGCGGGCCGCACGCCGCACGGATCTGCTGGGCAGGCCGGGCGCGGAGTCGGCGGTGGAGGGGGCGCGGCTGCGGGTCGCGCTGCGCCCCTGGGAGATCGCCACGTTCCGGCTGGAGCGCTGAGCCCCCGGGCAGGGCCGGCGCACCCGCCCGGGATGCCGGAATTGCGGGTTTCTGTAACCTGTTGAGGGGATGGAGACGCCTGCAATTCCGGTATCCGGCCGGACGAGCCCGAAGCGGAAGGCGCAGACATGGCTTCACTGGGCGGAGTCCCCTGCTGGGTCAGCCTGATGACCCCCGAACCCCAGACCGCGGAGGACTTCTTCGGACCCGTCATGGGATGGACCTTCGCCCCGGCGGCAGAGGGGCCCGACGAGCGGGTCGCGCTCGCGGACGGCAGCCCCGTCGCCGGGCTCAGCGCCCTGGCCACCTCCGAGGGCGCACACGAGCGCTGGACCGTCTTCTTCCTGGTCACGGACGCCGACCAGGTCACCGAGCGGATCGCCGAACGCGGCGGCACCGTCGGCGTGGGCCCGCTGCGCGCCGGCGACGGCCGGGTGGTGATCGCCGCCGACCCGTTCGGCGCGCCGTTCGGCCTGTGGCAGGGCGAGACCCCCGCCTCCTGGGCGGTCGGCGAGCGCGGCGCCCCCGCCTGGCTCCAGCTGCACACCCGGGACGCCTTCGCCGCCGCGCTGTTCTACGGCGAGGTCTTCCAGTGGACCGACGACCCCCGGCACGCGGTCACCTACGAGGAGGGGTACGAGGAGATCGTGGTGCGCGCGGACGGCCAGCCCGTGGCCGGGATACGCGGCGGAGCCCTGGAGGCGCCGCCCGACCCGGCGATCCGCACGCGATGGGAACCCTATTTCCGGGTACCCGACCTGGACGCGGCGGTGGCGGCGGCCGAGCGCCCCGGCGGAGGCCGGGCCGCGCAGGTGACACGGCCGCGGGAGGGCCCGCTGGGCCGGACGGCGACGCTGTTCGACCCGAAGGGCGCCCCCTTCCGCCTCCTCGGCACGGTGTGACCGTCCGCCGCCCCGGCGCCCGCGCGGAGAAGCACATCCGAGCAAGGAGCACGACATGCAGGAGAACGACAAGGCCGGACGTCTCCAGGACGAAGAGGCCAAGAAGCGGCTCCAGGGCGATCTGCGCTCCAACCGCACGGAGTTCCGCGAGATGGAGCCCTCCGGCGAGGACCAGCCGGAGGCGGCCCGCGACCCGCTCGCCCTGCGCACCGGGGCCGCGCCCGACGGCATGACCCCGCGTGACGTCGAGCTGCGCTCCGAGATCGCCCAGTACCTGGGCCGGCATCTGTACCCGACGGGGCGCGAGGAGGTGCTGGACGCGCTGCGCGCCGAGCACGCCCCGGACCGGCTGCTGGACCTGGCCGCCCGGCTGCCGGCCGACGCCCGCTACAGCAACATCCAGGAGCTGTCCGAGGGCCTCGGCATCGGCACCGAGTCCGGCAAGCACTGAACGGGCTCCGCACCCGCGGACCCCGGCGAGGGCCCGCCGCCCCGCGCGGCGGGCCCTCGCCGTGCGCGGCCCGCCCGGCGCCGCAGGTGTGAGCGCGCGGCCCGGGGTTCACCCGAGGGTCATGAGAGAAACGAGCCCGAGGGCCACGACGAGAGAACCCAACCCCGACCCGGATCCCGAGCGCACGCCCGGCCTGGAGCGCGGCGGCGGAGTGCCGCCCGGCGAGACCCCGCCCGCCGAGGGCAGCACCCCGGACGCCGGGCCGCTGGAGACCCACAACCCGACGAAGGGCTGGAGCCGGACGCCGGTGATCCTCATCGGGCTGGTCGTCGCCTGCTTCGTCGTCCTCTTCCTCGGCTGGCTGCTGGAGCTGCTGGGGTAGCCACGCGGTCCGTGCCCGCCCCCGGCACGAGGCCGCCGCGCCGCTACCGCCCGTGCCCGGCCGATGGCGCCCCCGCACCCGCGCACACCGCCTCTGAGCTGCGCGGATGCCGGGGGCGTAGGAGTGTGTCACGGTGAAGGCGCGCCCCTTGGTGCGGTCCCGTTCCGCACCGCCGGCTTTCGTTCGGAAAGCGCGCACGGGAGGTTCCCCGATGGGTACCACGCAGCCGCACACCGATACGCCGCAGCGCGGGCGGCACAGCCACCACGACGCCCCCGACACGGCGGCCGACTTCGCGGCCCTGGCCACCATGCCGGACGGCCCCGACAAGCGGCAGCTCCAGGAGGGCGTCGTCACGGCCTGGCTGCCCATGGCGCACCGGCTGGCCCGCAAGTTCCGCAACCGGGGCGAGTCCCTGGAGGACCTGGAGCAGGTCGCCGCGCTGGCCCTGGTCAAGTCCGTCGAGCGCTACGACCCGCGGCGGGGCAACGCCTTCGAGACCTTCGCCATCCCGACGATCTACGGCGAACTCAAGCGGCACTTCCGGGACAACATGTGGGAGGTGCACGTGCCCCGCCGCGTGCAGGATCTGCGCAACCGGGTCCGCGCGAGCCTGCGGGAGCTGGAGCTGACCTGCTCCGGCCGCTCACCGACGGTCGCCGAACTGGCCGCGCACGCCGGGCTGTCCGAGGAGGACACGCTGGCCGGTCTCGAAGCCCTCCAGTGCTTCCACTCCCTGTCGCTGGACGCCCCCGTCGCCGCCTCGGAGGACGGCGGCGGAGCCGACGGCGGGCACGACGGGGCGATCCGCCTGGTGGACACGCTCAGCGCCGACGAGTCCGGCTACGACCACGTCGTCGACCGGGAGGCCGTCCGCTCCAGCCTGTGCCAGCTGCCCGAGCGCGACCAGAAGATCCTGTATCTGCGGTTCTTCGGCGAGATGACGCAGTCCCAGATCGCCCGCAGGCTCGGCGTCTCGCAGATGCACGTCTCCCGGCTGCTGGCAGCCGCCTGCCGCCGGGTGCGGGAGGAGGTCGAGGAGCGGGACGACGGGAGCGGGGGCGAGGCCGAACGCGCGGGCCCGATGGCGGCCTGACCGCCCGGCCGCCCCAAGTCACCGCGGGCGGCCGTGGGTTACCGCAGGCCACGGCACGTCACCGCGGGCCGCCGCCGGTTGCCGCAGGCCCACCGCGCGCCCTCGCAGGCCACCGCCCCGGCGACAAGAAACGAACCCGTTCACAGGGGTGCCGCATGCCGTGGTGTCACTGATTGAATGCACCGGACATTGATCGGTGAGCCGCACGAAAGGCGTGGTCACACCCCATGAGACGGCCCCTACGAGCCGCGGCGCTGACCGCCGCGACCCTGGCACTGGCCCTCCTCGTCCCCGCGGCGCCCGCCGTGGCGGACGGCACCGCCACCGGGGACGGCCGGCCGCAGCCCCAGGGCTCCGCCCGCGACCGGTACGCGGACGTCCTCGACCTGGAGGGCACCCCCGGCACGGCCCACCCGGGCGGCGAGCAGGAGAAGGACACCAACCCGGTCACCACCTTCGCCGACCGGGGAGCCTGGCACGCCTACTCCCTGCCCGAGGAGGACCGGCCCGCCACCTGGGGCGGGTTCAGCGGGCCGCTGTACCTCGCGCAGGAGTACCCGTGGTGGCTCAGCGACACCTTCAGCCGGCTCCGGCTGACCGAGCACGGCAAGCCGCTCGACCTCGACGGCGAGGGGAAGCCGCGCTTCACCTCGCTCCCCGGCGTGCTGCGCCAGAGCTACCGGCTGGACGGCGGGCTGCGCCTGACCCTGGAGCTGCGCTACGCCTCCGGCCGCACTGCGCTGGTCCGCGCCCGGCTCGCCAACGAGGGCCGCGCCTCCCGCACCCTGAAGGCCGGCTGGACGGGCTCCCTGCTGCGGCCACGCAAGGAGCCGATGCGCTCGGCGCCCTCGCTGGAGAAGACCCGTACCGGGGTGGCGGTCGGCTTCGACCGGGTCCGTGAGCCCTCCGACTACCTCACCGACGGCACCGAACGCTTCGCCGTCCGGCACGCCGAACCCGTCCGCACCCGCGTCTCCGGCGACGGCTACCGCACCGACCTGGCGCACCCGCTGCGGCTGCGGCCGGGCCGCAGCACCTCGCTGGACTGGACGGAGTCCTACACCTTCACCGCGGCCGAACGGCGCGCCGAGGCGCCGCGGGTCCGCCGGGCGCTGGCCCGCCCGGACGCGGTGGCGGCGGCGGGGCAGCGGCGCTGGGACGGCTACGTCCGCAAGGCCACCCATGGGGTGCCGGCCGGGCGCCGCCGGACCGCCGTCAAGGCCGTGGAGACGCTGGTCACCAACTGGCGCAGCGCCGCCGGCCGGCTGAAGCACGACGGGGTGACGCCGTCGCTGTCCGACAAGTGGTTCGCCGGGGGATTCTGGGCCTGGGACACCTGGAAGCAGGCCGTCGGCACGGCCCGGTTCGCACCGGGGCTCGCCGAGGACCAGATCCGCTCCCTGTTCGACCACCAGATCACCCGGGACGACCCCCGCCGCCCGCAGGACGCCGGCATGGTGCCCGACGCCGTCTTCTACAACGACACGGCCGACGGCGGCATCAACTGGAACGAGCGCAACTCCAAGCCGCCGATGGCCGCCTGGGCCGTGTGGGAGGTCTACCGGGCCACCGGCGACCGGGACTTCCTGCGCGAGATGTACCCGAAGCTCACCGCCTACCGGGACTGGTGGTACCGCAACCGGGACCACGACCACGACGGCCTCGCCGAGTACGGCGGCACCGTCGACCCGGCCAACGACAGCCCCGAGGAGGCCCGGCTGGCGGCCGCCTGGGAGAGCGGCATGGACAACGCGCCGCGCTTCGACGCCGAGCGCGGCACCGAGGCCCTGGTGAACCGGGACTCCGCCGGCCGCCGCACCGGCTGGTCGATCAACCAGGAGTCCGTCGACCTCAACGCCTATCTGGCCGCCGACCAGCGCCATCTGTCGCGGATCGCCGCCCGGCTGGGCCGCCCGGCCGAGGCCGTCCGGTGGCGGCAGCGGGCCGCGTGGGTGGACCGCGCCGTCCGCGAGTCCATGTACGACCCGCGCACCGGCTGGTACTACGACACCTCGCTGGACGGCACCCGGCTGACCGCGCGCGGCCGGGGCATCGAGGGCGCCGTCCCGCTGTGGACGGGCACGGCGAGCCGGGAGCAGGCCCGCGCGATGCGGCGCAAGCTCGTCGCTCCGGACGAGTTCGGCACCCGGATGCCGCTGCCGACGGTCGCGGTCAGCTCGCCGTACTTCGCCCCGACGCAGTACTGGCGCGGCCCGGTGTGGATCGACCAGGCGTACGTCGCCATCGAGGGGCTGCGCCGCTACGGCTACGGGCGGGACGCCGACGCGCTGACCTCCCGTCTCCTGGACGCCGCCGGGACGCAGGACCGCAACCCGCTGCGGGAGAACTACGATCCGCGCTCCGGCGACGGCCTCAACGCGCGCAACTTCTCCTGGACGGCCTCGCTGCTGCTCCCCCTGCTGTAGCGGCCCGTGCGCTTCCCCGGTGCGCTTCCCCGGTCGCGTCCGGGGCCGGGGAAGCGCACGCTGGAAGGGTCTGTGCCCGACCGGGGAGGAGCCCGCATGCAACCGGCAGCGCCGCAGCCCGTCCGTCCGCAGGCCGTCGTCTTCGACGTCCTGGAGACGCTGATGGACCTCGCGCCGATGTCGGCGCGCTTCGCCCAGGTGGGCTTCACCGGGCTGCTGCGGCCCTGGTTCCTGCGGCTCCAGCGGGACTGCATGGCGCTGGCGCTCAGCGGCGACAGCCCCGACTTCCGCACGGCGGCCCGGCAGGCGCTGCGCGTCGAGACCGAGCAGCGGGCCAGCGAGGACGCCCTCGACCACGTCCTCGAAGGCTTCGAGGGGCTGCCCGCACACCCGGACGCACAGGAGGCGCTGCGCACCCTGGACGAGGCCGGGGTGCGGGTCGGCTGTCTGTCGGTGGGGGAGGAGGCCACGGTGCGGGCGTTCCTGGAGCGGGCCGAGCTGGCGCCCTATGTGCGGGAGCTGGTCACCGCCGCCGACACCGGGACGTGGAAGCCCGCGCCGGAGGTGTACCGGGTCGCGGCGGAGCGGATGGGCACCCCGGCCGCGCGCACGGCGCTGGTCGCGGTGCACGCCTGGGACTGCCACGGGGCCAAGCGGGCCGGGTGGACGGCCGGCTGGTGTGCGCGGCTGGAGGGCCGGCACGGCGCGGAGCTGTTCGTCCGGCCCGATGTCACCGGCCGCGACCTGCCGGAGGTCGCGGCCGGACTGCTGGCGCTGCCCGGGAGCCCGGGCGAGGCCGGAGCCGTCAACGCCCCTGGAGCGCCTTGACGTTGTCGCCGAACGTCCAGTTCTTCGCGCCGTCCCAGTTGAGCGACCAGGTCATCAGGCCCTTGAGCGCGCCGTCGTAGTGGTTCCACGCCTGCGCGACCAGGTCCGGGCCCATGTGGCCGCCGCCCGCGCCGGGTTGGGCGGGCAGTCCGGGCACCTGCTTGTCGTAGGGCACCCGGATCGTGGTGCCCTGGACGACGAGGCCCTTGTCGAGGCAGTCGGTCTGCCGGGTGAAGCCCTCGACCGTGCCGGCGGAGTAACTGTCGCCGGAGCAGCCGTACATGCTGCCGTTGTAGTACTGCATGTTCAGCCACCACAGCCGGCCGTTGTCGGCGTACTTCTTCACGATCGGCAGATAGGCGCCCCAGATGGAGCCGTAGGTGACGCTGCCGCCGGTGACGTAGGCGGTCTCCGGCGCCATCGTCAGCCCGAAGCCCGCCGGCATCCGCTCCAGCACCCCGTCGATGATGTGGATGAGGTTCTCCTGGGAGGCGGAGAGGGTGTCGATGTCGCCGCTGCCGGAGAGCCCGGACTCGATGTCGATGTCGATGCCGTCGAAGTTGTACTTCTTCAGGATCGGCACGATCGTCTCGACGAACCGGTCGGCGACCGCGCGGGAACTCAGGTCGATGCCGGCCGAGGCGCCCCCGATGGACATCAGGAGGGTGGCGCCGTCCGCCTTGGCCTGGCACATCTCCTCGGGGGTGGGGACCTTCACCGTGGAGTCCATGCCGTCCTCCCACAGCACGGTGCCGTCCGAACGGATCACCGGGAAGGCCGCGTTGAGGACGTTGTAGCCGTGCTGCCGGATCCGGCTGTCGGTGACGGGCGTCCAGCCGAACGGCGGGTGCACGCCGTTGGACGCGCCGTCCCAGTTCTCCCAGTAGCCCTGGAGGACCTTGCCCTCCGGCTTGGGTTTCTGCGCGCAGGTCCCGGCGCGCGGCCCGTGCACGGCGCGTCCGGCGGACCCGGCGGGGTCGGCCGGCGCGGGCGCCGCGGTCAGGAGCTGTGCGGCGCAGGCCAGTACGAGCCCGGTGCCGAGCAGGCCCGGTACACGGACGCGGGTGAGCAGTCTTCGGAGGGGACCTCCGCTTGCCGGGCGGGCCGGTTCGGACATGGCGCGCTCCTTCTCGCCGTGGGGGCGCCCGCCCCCGGCCTGCGGGGGCGGGCGGTGGGTTGAGCGGTTCGCGCGTGCAGCCAGCAAGATAGAAAGGTCCAGACCTTTCGTCAACGGGTGCCGCACCGCCGACGGGCCCGCCCGCACGGCGAGTTGCCCGGGCTTCCGGGGCCGGGGCCGCCTCAGACCTCCGGCGCCGCCGCACGCGGACCGAGGTCGGGCTCGTCACGGAGCTCCACGCGCTCGCCGGGCTCCGCCATCTCCAGCACCACGATCTCGTTGCACGCCGAGCCGTCGCGCCCGTCGGCCCCGCTGTCCCCGTCGGCCCCGCCGCCCCGCCACAGCGGCGACGGCGCGTACAGCGTCTGCTGCGGCCCGCGTGCCGTGTCGTAGTGCCCGAGCAGAAAGCCGTTCAGCCACAGCAGCCCACTCGTCCAGCCGGGCAGCGCCAGGAAACCGTCGGCCGGAGCGCCCGCGTTGCCCGCGCCGCCCGCGTCCGCTGACCCGGTGTCGAGCCGGAACCGGTGGAAGGACGGCCCCGGGGCGCGCGACCCGTCCGCCCGCCAGGGCAGCCGTGCGAGGTCGTCCAGCGGCAGGGGGCGGCTCTCCCAGCCGAGGAGCTGCTGGTGGCCGTGGTGCACCGCACGCCAGATGCCCTTGCGGTCGTCCAGCAGCGGCCCGTAGTTCACCCGCCCCCACGCCCGTACGACGATGTCGAGCACCGCACCGTCCGGCCCGACGGCCAGCGGCAGCCCCTCGCCCGGTGCGTTCCTGTCCAGCGTGCCCAGCGGGACGCCGTCCACGAAGACGTGCGCGCGGTCGCCCAGCCCGTCGATCCGCAGCGGCATGGCGGGGCGCGGCCCGGTGATCCGCGTCCGGTAGTGCACCAGGCCGTGCGCCTGGCCGAGGCGTTCCATCGACAGCGGGGCGCTGTCGGCCACCGGTGCGCCCAGCACGTCCAGCGCGTCCAGCAGTGCGACCGACCCGGCGCCGGCGGCCGTGCCCGGTGCCAGGCGCGGGGGCAGCGGCGGCAGCGGGTCCCGCGGCAGCGCGGTGTAGCGGCCGATCACCTCCCGGAACGCGTGGAACTTCGGCGTCAGTTCACCGGCCTCGCCGATCGGTGCGTCGTAGTCGTAGCTCGTGGCGGTCGGCTGGTAGCCCGCGTCGAAGGGGCGCTGCCCGGTGTGGTTGGCCCCCGCCCACCAGCCGAAGTTGGTGCCGCCGTGCGCCATGTACAGATTGACCGAGGCGCCCGAGGCCAGCAGCTCGTCCAGCTCGGCCGCCGCCTCCTCGGGGTCGCGCACATGGTGCTGCTCGCCCCAGTGGTCGAACCAGCCGATCCAGAACTCCATCGCCGTCAGCGGGCCCGACGTCTGGTACCGGCGCAGCGTGGCCAGCCGCTCCTTCGGCCGGGAGCCGAACGTGGCCGTCGCCAGCCGCCCGGCGACCCCGCCGCCCTGCTGCATGGCGTCCTCCGCGCCGTCCGCCGTGAACATGAGCACGTCCACGCCCCGTGTGAGCAGCGCCTCCTCGATGTGCGCCCGGTATGCGGAATCGTTGCCGAAGCTGCCGTACTCGTTCTCGATCTGCACCGCGACCACGGGGCCGCCGCGGCTCGCCAGCAGCGGCAGCAGCTCGGGCACCAGCGCGTCGAACCAGCCGTCCACCTCGGCCAGATAGCGCGGATCGGCCGTCCGCAGCCGCATCTCCCCGTCCGCCAGCAGCCGTGCCGGCAGGCCGCCGAACTCCCACTCCGCGCAGATGTACGGACCGGGCCGGACGATCACATCCAGCCCGCACTCCCGTGCCAGACCGCAGAATCCGGCCAGATCGCGCGGGCCGGTGAAGTCGGCCCGCCCCGGGGCCGTCTCGTGGAAGTTCCACGGGACGTAGGTGTCCACGGTGTTGACGCCCAGCGCGCGCAGCCGGCGCAGCCGGTCCTCCCACAGGCCGGGGTGGACCCGGAAGTAGTGCAGGCCACCGGATATGACCCGGTGCGGGGCGCCGTCGCGGCGGAAGCCCGTCTCGTCGTAGCTGAGCATGTGCGTGCGTCTCCTGGTGCGGTGCGTGCGGTGTGTGCGGTCTGTTCGGTGCGTGCGGTGCGTGCGGTGCGTGCGGTGCGGGTGTTGCGGGTGTGGCGGTACGTGTGCGGGGGCGTGCGCGGGGCGCGCGATGTGGAGGCGCGGCCCGGCAACTCGGCGGTGATCTCCGCCGGTTGGGAGACGAGCGTACGCACCGGCGCCCGGCCCGGACAGCGCGCGCTCCCGGCGCCGGGTGCCCCGGTACGCACCGATCGCCCGTAGCTGCCCGCTCTTTCCGTTGCGCACCCGTCCGCGGCCTGTGCACCGAGCCGTTCCCGTGGCCGTCTCCACAACTCCGAGTGACCGTCAGCCGGCGGGAAACCGCAGGTCGAAGCCTTCTCGTCGGTGGATCGGGGGGCCCGGGGTGGTGATCACCTCTGCACGTATGTGTAGCCTGTGCGCCCGGCCGACGGCGTGTCCACGGTCAGGAGTACGAAGGATAGGCAGATGAACACAGCCCCCACACAGTCCGAACACCCACCGATCTACGAGGAGCTGCTGGAGGAACTCGGAGACGTACCCACCGACGTGCGGACGGTCGCCGAGCGCGTCATGCAGGAGTCGGAAGAGGCGGTGGCATCGGTCAAGGGCGGGGCGGCGCCGCGTCCGGCCGCGCCCCGCAAGCCGGCTCCCTGACCTCCGCCCCACGAACACACCGGTAACCCTTCCGGAACCGGACCGGCACCGCGCCGGGACGCCTCCGGAGCACCCACCGGAACGCCCGCCGCACCGCACGGGCCCACCGCCCGCGTCGCCCGGCCCCCGCCAGGGGAGCCCGGCGCCGCGGGCGGCGGTGTGTCCGGCGGCGGCGGGACCGTGCGCGGAACCGAGCGGACAGGGGGTGCGAGGGCGGGGTGCGGGGCGGGACCGTGCGGCGGCGGGGACCTCGGGCGGGGCCGTACGCTGGAGCGAGATCGTCGGCCACTGGCGTCCGCATGACCCCCTCGTACCGTCCGTAGAGGAGGCCCGTGCCCCGCACCGACCGCCCCCGCACCCCCGCAGGCCGAAGCTCCCGCGACGCCGGACGCACACTCCGTGCCCGGTGCGCCGCCCTCGGCTCCGCGCTCGGCACGCTGTGGGCCATCGCGCCCCCCTGGGTGCGCCACCCCTTCCGCTGGCAGCGGACGCCCGTGCCGTGGCCGGCGGTGCTGCGCGGCGCGCTGGGCGCCGGCCCGCTGCTGGGCGTCTCGGTGGCCACCGGGCACGGCGGCGCCGGGGTGATGGCCGGGGTCGGCGCCATGCTGGCCGGCGTCAACGACCGGCCCGGCACCCGGCGCACCGGCATCGCACACATCGGGGTCCCCGCCTTCGCCGGCGCCACCGGCGTGCTCGTCGGCTCCGTCTTCAGCCTGCTGGTGCCGTCCGCCTGGTGGGCAGTGCCGCTGCTGTTCGCGGTCGGGCTGGTCTCCGGCGCCGTGAGCGTCACCGGGCCCGTGCTGTCCGCCGCCGCCATGCAGCTGCTGGTGATGATGACGGTGAGCGCCGGTATGCCGCTGCCCGGCACCCCCTGGTTCAAGGCCGGCTGCTTCCTCGGCGGAGCGGCCTGGCTGCTGCTGCTCCGGCTCGCGCTGCGCCCCCTGCGCCGGCGCGGCGGCCCCCTCGACGGGGAACGCGCCGCCGTCGCCCAGGTCTACGACGCGCTCGCGGACGCGCTGGAAGCCGTCGGCCGGCCCGGCGCCGTCGGTGCCCGCCGCCGGCTGACGGCGGCCCTCGACCGCGCCGACGAGGCGCTCGCCATGCGCCGCTTCCTGCATCCCCGCCGCCGGTCCGACCGGCACGGCGCCGTGCTCGGCGAACGCCTCGCCACCGCCGCCGCGCTGTGCGAGGCCGCCGTCGCGCTGCTGTGCGAGGGCCGGCAGCTGCCCGCCCGCCTCGCACGCGGACCGCGCCGGCTCGCCGAGGCCGTACGCACCGGCGAGCCGCCCGGTGCCCTGCCGGCGCCCGCCTCCACCACCCCGGCCAGCAGCTCCTTCGACCGCGCTCTGCTGGAGGCCGCCCGCACCTTCGCACGCACCGCACCGGCGGAACCCGGCAAGCCGCACACCGTGCCCGCCGAACCCCTCGAAGCGGCCGGGCCGCCCGGCGGTCCGCAGCCGCGGCGCAGCGGCCGACGGCGGGGCGTGTTCGGTCCGGCGGGCCGCGAGTACGGGCTCCAGGTCGCCGTCTGCGTCGCGACCGGCGCCGCCGTGGCACAGCCGCTCAGCACCGAGCACTGGTACTGGATCCCGATGACGGCGGCCTTCCTCGCCAAGCCGGACCTGGGCCCGCTCTTCTCCCGCACGGTCAACCGGTTCGCCGGGACCGTGCTCGGCGTGCTGTGCTTCGGCCTGCTGACGGTGGTGTGCTCCGGCCCGTGGTGGCCCGTCGCCGTCGCCGTCGCCACGGGCGCCCTCATCCCCGTCGCCACCCGGCACTTCGCGCTCCAGACCTTCGTCATCACGGTGCTGGTGCTCTCCTTCGTCTTCACCGCCGGGGACACCCAGGCCGCCGGAGCGCGGCTCACCCACACCGCCGTGGCCTGCGGCATCGTCCTGATCGCCGGGCATCTGACGCTGGCGCTCGCGCCCGGCGCCCGGGTACGGCACCGCTTCGCCGGCGCGGTCCGTACCACGGAGGAGTACGTCCGCTGCGCCCTCGCCGCCCGCACGCCCGCGCCCGTGCCCGCCGCGGGCGCCCCCGTCACCGCCGGGACCCCGCCGTCCACCGGGGACGCACAGCGCAGGGCCCTGCGCCGCGCGGCCTACCGGGCGCTCGGCGAGGCCCGGGTGCTGGCCGACACCGCGGCGGCCGAGTTCCCCTCGCTGCGGGGCCGGGCGAACGAGCTGCTGCCCGCGCTCGCCGCGGCCGAGAGCGTCGTCGACAGTGCGACGGCCTGCTCCGTGCGGATCGCCAACGGGGCCGCGCCGCCCGCCCCCGAGCAGGCGGCCCGCCTCGCCGCCGAACTCGCCGACGTCGCACACCGCCTGGAGACCCATGGCCCCCGCCGCGACAGCGGCCCCCGCCTCCAGAAGTCCCTGACCGCCCTCGACGCCCGGCTGCGCGCCACCTCCCCCGCCGGGGACCGGCCGCGCTGACCTCCGCCGGGACACCGGCGTCCCGCCCGGGCGGTGGCTGACCTCCGGGTCCGACGGCCGGGGGCCGCCGGTGTTCCGCCGCGGCCCGAGGGTTGGTACCCCGCCCGCCGGGCCACCCGGGGAGGACGGCAGGGACAGCAGGGACAGCACGGACAGCACGGACGGTGCCGGCGGATCCGTGGACGGGAGGTGTCGGCCATGGCCGAGGCAGCGGCTCCCGCGCAGCGTACGGGGGCCTGGGACGGGCGTGCGGGGACCTGTGACGGCGGTGGCCCGGGCGACGGGCGCACCGTCGGCGTCGAGGAGGAGTTCCTGCTGGCCGAGGCCGGCGGGCGGCTCGCACCCCGGGCCGGTGAGGTGCTGGCGGCCGCTGCCGCCGGGCCGCGACTGCCGCCGGGCGTCCGGCTCCAGCGGGAGCTGCCGGCCTGCCAGGTCGAGGCGGCCACGGGCGTGTGCACCGGCATGTCCGAGCTGGGGGACCACCTGCGGGCGGCGCGGCGGGCCCTCGCGGCGGCGGCCCGGCGCTCCGGTCTGCTGCTCCTGTCCACGGGCACACCGCCCGGCCCGGTGAGCGGTCTGCGGCTCACCTCCGGCGAGCGCTACCAGCGGACGGCGGAGATCTACGCGGGCGCGGTACGCGACTACGTCTCCTGCGGCTGCCATGTGCACATCGGCGTCCCCGACCGGGAGACGGCCGTCGCCGTGGTCAACCATCTGCGCCCCTGGCTGCCCACGCTGCTGGCGCTGTCCGCCAACTCGCCCTTCCACCAGGGCCGCGACACCGGCTACGACAGCTGGCGCGCGGTGCTGAAGTCGCGCTTCCCCGTCTCCGGGACGCCGCCGTACTGCGCCTCGGCCGCCGAGTACGACGCGGCGCTCGACCGGCTGGTCGACTGCGGGGTGCTCGCCGACCGCCGGCAGACGTTCTGGCTCGTGCGCCCCTCCGAGCGCTTTCCGACCGTCGAGCTGCGCGTCGCCGACGCCGTACCCGGCACCGAGGACGCGGTGCTCCAGGCGGCGCTCTCGCGGGCCCTCGTCCGTACCGCGCTCACTGCCGTGCGGCAGGGACACGAGGCCCGGCCGGTGGACGACCGGGTCGCCGCGGCGGCGCTCTGGTCGGCCGCCCGGTACGGGGTGCCCGGCACCGCCGTCCACCCCGTCGAGCAGCGTCGGATGCCCGCCACCGAGCGGGTCCGTGAACTGTTCGCGCTGGTCGCCCCCGCCCTGGAGCAGGCCGGGGACCTCGCCCCGGCCCGGGCCGCGCTGGCCCGGCTGCTGCGCGCGGGCACCGGCGCCCACCGCCAGCGCGCGGCCGCCGCACACGACCCCGTCTCCCGCCCCGTCTCCTGCCCCGTCCCCGGCTCCGCCTCCGCCGGACCGCCGTAACCGCCCGTCTCCGCCGGGTGCCTGTCCGCGCCCTGCCCCTGACCAGGCGCCCGCGAACCGCCCCTCCGGCTCCCGCCGGGCACCCGTGTTGCGCCTGTCCCGGCCGGGCACTCGTGAGGCGCCTGTCTCCACCAGGCATCCGTGCAGTGCCCGTCCCCTCCCCGCGGGCGCTCGTGAAGCGCCCGTCCGCGCCGGGCACCCGAGAACCGCCCGCCGCCCGGACCGACTTCCCCGACCGACCGGCCGACTGCCCGTCCGCCCGACCGACCGCGTGACCGCGTGACCGACCGCCGTACCGACGACGCCCGGGAGGAACCCGTGACCAGCACCCTCACCCGCACCGCCGGCCGCGCGGAGGCACCGCTGCCCGGAGCACGCGGCGCGCTGACGGAGGCGCTCCTGGCGGCCCTGCGCACCCCGCCCGGCGCGGGACGGACCTCCCGGGCCGGCCGAAGCCCCTGGCCGGGCCTCGCCGGGGCCGACCCGTACGGCGAGGACGTCCAGCTCGCCCTCCAGCTCTGCTACGAGCTGCACTACCGCGGGCTGCGCGACGTCGACCCCGAGTGGGA
Source organism: Streptomyces cacaoi (assembly GCF_006539165.1). Lineage (GTDB taxonomy): Bacteria > Actinomycetota > Actinomycetes > Streptomycetales > Streptomycetaceae > Streptomyces > Streptomyces cacaoi. Next base: position 129,447 of record NZ_BJMM01000019.1, read on the forward strand.
GTGGGACCCGGAACTGCTGCGGCTGCGCGGCGAGCTGGAGCGGCTGCTGCTCGACCGGGTCCGCTCCGAGGTGGCGGGCGGCACGGACGTGACGGCGGAACTGGGCGCGCTGCTCGTCGAACCGGCCGGGGGCGCGGGACTCTCACGGCGGCTCGCGGAGCGCGGGACGTGGCAGCAGATGAGGGAGTACTTCGTGCACCGCTCCGTCTACCAGATGAAGGAGGCGGACCCGTATCTGTGGGCCGTCCCCCGGCTGCACGGCCGGCCCAAGGCGGGGCTCGTCGCCGTCGAGTACGACGAGTACGGCGCCGGGCACGCCGAGCGGGTGCACGCCCAGCTGTTCGCCGACCTCATGGCCGCGGCCGGGCTGGACAGCGGCTATCTGCACCACCTCGACGACGTGCCGGCGCCCGCGCTGGCCGTCGTCAACCTGACGTCGCTGTTCGGGCTGCACCGCCGGTGGCGCGGGGCGCTGGTGGGCCACTTCACCGCCGTCGAGACGACCACCGCCTCCAGCGCCCGGCGGATGACGGCCGCGCTGCGGCGGCTGGACGCGCCCGAGGAGTGTGTGCACTTCTACGCCGAGCACATCGAGGCCGACGCGGTGCACGAGCAGGTGATGCGCCGCGACGTGGTGTCCGCGCTGCTGGAGCAGGAGCCCGCGCTCGCGGCGGACCTCGTGCTGGGCATCCAGGCCATCGGCCTGCTGGAGGACCGGCTGAGCCGCCACCTGGAGACGGCCTGGGACGCCGGCACCACCTCACTGCGCCGCCCGCTCCCGGAGTGAAGCCCGCTCCGGGGCGCGCCGTCAGCCGCTGTGCGCGCCGTCAGCCGCTGTGCGGGCCGGACCCCGGGGAGCCCCGGCCGGGCGGGGTGCGGCGCCGGTGGCTGCTGTCGCACCAGGGCTGGGTGCGGCTCCGGCGGCAGGTGCACAGCGCCACCATGAAGCGGTCGGAGCAGGCCGTGCTCCCGTCCGGCAGCTCCACCTCGACGGGTCCCTCGACCAGCACGGGCCCCGCCGGGTCGACCAGCACCCGTCGCGGGTCCCGGCCACCCTCGGCGCCCCCTCCGGCGCCCCCTCCGGCGCCCCTTTCGGCGCCCTCTTCGGCCTCGGCGTCCGCGTCGGCCACCGCCTCGGGCCCGGCCCCGGCCCGAGGCTCCGTCCGGCCGTCGGGCTCCGTCCGGGTCTCGGGTTCCGTCCGGCCGTCGGATTCCGTCCGGGCGTCCGCTCCGGCCCCGGCCCGGGCGTCCGCTCCGGCCCCGGCCCCGGTCTCGGGCGCCGTACCGTCACCGGGTGGGGAGGTCACCGCGGATCACCACCAGTTCGTCGTGTGCCGAGCGCCGTTCGGCGGGCGTGATGAGCCCCTGCTCCTCCAGCCAGGCCGCGCGTTCGTGCAGCACCGAGCCGAACGGCTGGACCCTGCGGGCCACCACCGCCGCCTTCAGCCCGGCCTTGTGCAGCAGTTCGACGGTGCGTTCCGTGCCGCACAGCGCCGAGTGCACGACGAGCAGGACACCGTCCGGGGCGAGCAGCCGCGGTGCCGCCTCGCACAACCGGTCCAGATACCGTCTGCCGTCCGGTCCGGCGTCCACGGTCCGGGTCCGCCGGGTCCCGCCCCGGCCGCACGACGGCACATACGGCACATACGGCGGATTGGCCGTGACCAGGTCGAAGCGGCCCGCGGCGCGGGGGAGCAGATCGGCGCGGTGGGCCCGGACGGGCGCCCGGTGCAGCCACCCGTTCCAGCGCGCGGTGAGCACGGCCCGTGCCGAGATGTCGACGGCGTGCACCTCGGCGGCGCCGAGCCGTGCTCCCGTCAGGGCGATCAGGCCGGTGCCGGTGCACACGTCCAGCATCCGCGCACCGGGCGGGACGGACACGGCACACAGCGCCTGGCGCAGCAGTTCGGTGTCGCCCCGGGGCCGGTAGACCCCGGGAAGCCGTAGAAGTCGCACACCCCCGGGGTTCCATGCGCCGACGGAACCAAACGGCCGGCCCGGACCCGGGCGCCGCTCGGCACACCGGCCGCGAGGGGCCGGGGCAGCACCGGTCAGCGCCGGGTCAGCGCCGGGGCAGCGCCGGGGCAGCGCCGGGAACTGCCGGGCAGTGTCGGGCAGGGCCGAGAGGTGTCGGGCAGGGGGTGCTCAGGAGGGCCGTTCGTCGCGGTCGATGGTGTCCTTCACCCGGTCCACGAGAGCCGCGAACGGGCCGACCGTCCACTGGGCCGCCGTCGAGCCCGCGGCGCCGGGGTGCGGATGGGTCGGCGCGGCCTTCTCCACCCGCAGCAGCCGCCTGCCCATGCTCTGGAGGTGCTCGTCCGAGCAGGAGCGACGCAGCGCGGGGAACTCCTCGCGCTCCTCGTGCTCGGCGTGGTCGGAGACGGCGTGTTCGAACTCCATGAGCTTGGTGACGAACACCGGGCTGCCGACGTCCATGTCCTCCAGCTCGGCCAGGATGTGGTTGGCCTCGTCCTCCTCGGCGTTGCGCGCCCGGACCTCCTCCTCGCCCGCGGCCTTCTTGGCGGCCGGACGCACGATCATCTCCTCGGCCGTCTCGTGCACGGCGAGCAGCGCCCGCAGCTCGTTGAACTTCTTCTTGCGGTGCTCGCCCTGCGCCTGCCGCACCTCGGTGAACAGGTCGCGGATCCGGGCGTGCTGGGTCAGCAGGACGGCGGTGACGTCCCCCTGCGGGAGCTTCGCCGCCTCTGCGCGTTCCGTCACTGCGTTGCTCACGGCACTGTCCTCCTGTCGGTGCGGACTGTCGGTGCGGTCTTTCGGTACGGGCTGTCGGTTCGGGCTGTCGGTCCGGGGTGTCGCTTCGGGCTGTCGGTTCGGGGTGTCGGTGTTCGGGCTGTCGGTTCGATGCGGGCTGTCGGTGCGGATCGTGTGCCTCGTGCGGGTGGCCGCACGGGGCGCGGGCAAACCGGGCGCTCCTCGGCCGCCCGACGCACGGGCGGTCAGCGGGTGTTGGTGAGTCCGCCGGTGACGGCGAGCACCTCGCCGGTCGTGTAGCTGGAGTCGGGGTCCGAGGCCAGATGGACATAGGCCGGGGCGATCTCCTCCGGCTGCGCGGGGCGGCCCTCCGAGGCGTTGCTGCCGACCTGTGCGAGGCCCTCCAGCGGCATGTGCTGGTCGGCGACGTTCAGCACGGTCCAGGTGGGGCCGGGCGCCACGACGTTGGCGCGGATGCCGTCCGCGGCCAGATCGGGGGCGATGGACTTGATGAAGGTGATCAACGCGGCCTTCGAAGCGGCGTAGTCGATCATCGTGGTGCTGCCCTTGAGGCCCTCCTCGGAGGCGGTCGCGATGATCGAGTCACCCGGGTCCAGATGCGGGAGGGCGGCCACCACCAGGTGGAAGCACGAGTAGACGTTGGTCTTGAAGGTGCGGTCCCAGTCGGCCGAGGTGAGCTGGTCCAGCGCCATCTTGCTGTTGAGGTAGGCGGCGTTGTTCACCAGGATGTTGAGCCCGCCCAGCTCCCGCACCGTCCGCTCGACGGCGTCGCGGCAGAAGTCCTCGTCCTGGAGATCGCCCGGCAGCAGCAGGCACCTGCGCCCCTGCTCCTCGACGGCCGCGCGCGCCTCCTCGGCGTCGGACTGCTCGTAGGGCAGGTACACCAGCGCCACGTCGGCGCCTTCGCGCGCGTACAGCAGCGCGACGGCCCGCCCGATGCCCGAGTCGCCGCCGGTGATCAGCGCCACCTTGCCGGCGAGCTTGTCCGCCGGGCGGTAGCGCTCGGCCAGGTACCGGGGGCGCGGGGACATCTCGGACTCCAGCCCCGGCGGGTCCTGCTTCTGCTTCTCGAAGGGCGGGACCGGCTCGGCGTCGATCTGCGGAACGGCCGTGTCCCCGCCGCCCTGTCCGTCGTCGTGCCGGTCGTCCTGCCGGTCGTCCTTCCGGCGTGCTGCGTCGTGCCGCACCGCAGGCACCTCCTCGCGGAACGTGTCCGGCCGGGCGCTTCCCGGCCTGCCGGACGAGTGGCCGGTGCACCCGGGGGCCTAACCTGCGGCGGGGCCGACGGGGCCGGTGTGGTGCGGACGGTTCGGCTGGGGCGTACCGGGAACCCGGGAGCGTGAGCGGAGTCCGGCCGTGGCCCCGTGTCCGCTGCGGCGGTGCGGGGCGCGGCCGGGCGGACCCCTAAAGGAAAGCGATCATGACTGTTCCGGAAGAGAGCCGTGAGAAGACCGCGTCCACCGACGAGGTGGTCATGCGCCCCGAATCCCCCGAAGAACAGCCGCACATCCACTCCGGCGCGACCCTGAGGGAGGCGTTCGAAGAAGCCGGCGTCCAGCCCGAGGACTTCCAGGAGGGCACGGAGGGCGCCGGGTCCGAGGGCACCTCGGGCGAAGGGGGAGCGGCGGACACCTCCGGGCGGTGACCGCGCACCCTCATGTACCCGGGCCGGTGCCGGCCCGCCGCCCCGAGGCCCCGGCACCGGCCCGCCCATTCCCCCGCCCGTGCCCTGCCTCTGACCGGGCCCCGCCGGACGAGCGTCCCCGCCGGACGGTCGCCCCTCGCCGTGCGTGCCCGGAAGCGTCCGGAAGCCCCGCCGTGGGCAACTGCGGTTTCCTGGACGGCATGACGCAGCCACACCCTTCCGCGCACAGCCCGTCCCCGGCCCCGTCCGCACCGACGTCCCCGTCTGCGCCGACATCCCCGCACCACGTGCTCCGGTCGTTGCTGCCGGGGTCGGGCGGGAGCGGGCGGGAGTGGGACGCTGTCGCGGCCGGGGAGTCCGGTGCCGCCGTCTTCCGCCGTTCGGACGGTGCGGCCTACGCCAAGTGCGTCCCACCGGAGAGGAGTTCGGGTCTGGGCGCGGAGCGGGACCGGGTCGCCTGGCTCGCGGGGACGGGGATCCCGGGGCCCGAGGTGCTGGAGTGGGCCTCCCGCGAGGCGGGTGCCTGTCTGGTGACCTCGACCGTCCCCGGCGTTCCGGCCGACACCCTCACCTCCGGCGCCCTGCGCGCGGCCTGGCCCGCGCTGGTGCGCCTGCTGCGCCGCATCCACGAACTCCCGCCGGGAGACTGCCCGTTCGAGCGGCGGCTGGAGACCATGGTCCGGGTGGCCGAGGACGTCGTGCGCCGGGGCGCCGTCGAACCGGCCTTCCTGGCCGAGGAGCAGCGGGGCGTCCCGGCCGCGACGCTGCTGGCGGACCTCCGCGCCGAGCTGCCCGCCCGCCTCGCGCAGGAGGAGGCCGACCTGGCGGTCTGCCACGGGGACGCCTGTCTGCCCAACTTCCTGGTGGATCCGGACACTTCGCTGTGCACGGGCGTCATCGACCTGGGCCGCCTCGGCGTCGCCGACCGCTGGCCCTGCTGCGCGCCAGTGCGGAGGAGACCTGGACCGGTGACGACGGCGCGCACGCCGACCGCGTCCTCGCCGAGCACTGCTCGCCCGACCGGGACCGGCTCCGCTTCTATCTCCACCTCGACCCGCTGACCTGGGGCTGACCGCGCCGCCGACCAGGCACCGACGAGGCGCCGACCGGGCATCGGCCGGACGCCGGCCGGACGCCGAAGGGAGGCGCGCCGAAGGGGGCGCCGAGGGGGCCGCTGACGGCCGGTGCCGTCACCGCAGCCGGGCGACGCCCGCGAACATGTTGCTCTCCTCGGTGCCGACGGGCTCGGCCCCGTCCTCGGGCCGCCAGTGCTGCATGGGGACGATGCCGGGCTCGACCAGTTCGCACCGCGCGGGCAACAGCGCCGCCACCTCGGTACGGGAGCGCAGATGCATCGGCACCCCGCGCCGGGCGTACACCTCGGCCAACGCCGCCGATCCCCGGGCGAGTTCGGCCGTGGCGGTCGTCAGCGCGAGGAAGCTGCCGGGGGCGAGAGGCTCCACGAGTTGTGCGAGCAGCCCGGCCGCGTCCTCGACGAACTGGAGCACCGCGATCGCGGTCACGCCCACCGGCCGGCTCAGGTCGAGCGTGTCGCGCAGCCCGGGCGCCGCGAACAGCGCAGCGGGGTCCCGCAGGTCCGCCTCGACGCAGGCCGTGCCGCCCGGTGGTGAGTCGGGCAGCAGCGCGCGGGAGTGGGCGAGCACCACCGGGTCGTTGTCGACGTAGACCACGCGTGCCCCGGGTGCGGTGCGCCGCACCACCTCGTGCAGGTTCGGCGAGGTCGGGATGCCGGAGCCGAGGTCGAGAAACTGGCGCATTCCGGCCTCGGCCGCGAGCCAGTGCGCCATGCGCCGCATCACCGCCCGGTTGACCCGCATGCTCGTCCACAGCCCCGGCCACACCCGGAGCGCTTCCTCGGCGGCTTCCCGGTCCGGCGGGTAGTTGTCCGTGCCGCCCAGGACGTAGTCGTACATCCGGGCGGAGTGCGCCACCGTGGTGTCCCCGTCGGCCATCCGCACCCGCTCCCTCTTCCCTCTGCCGCTGCGATTCCCGGCATACGGTTCCCCGCACCGCGGGTCTCCCGCCGCTCAGGCTCTCGTCGCCCGGCCCGCTCCGGGCCTGCGCGGTGGCCAGTGTGTCCCGGCGGCACGGCCCGGCGACAGCGGTCGTACCGCCCCCGAACACCCGGCAGCTGCCGTACGGGCGGACGCCATACGACGGATGCCGTACGGCAGGTGACATACGGCGGACGGTGCACGGCAGTCGGCGCGCGCGGTGGGTCCGGCGGGCGTCGTGCCGGTGGGGGACGGAGGGCGCGGGGCGGTCCGTGCGCCGTGCCACGGCCGTCCGGCCGATCGTGCGCTGTTGCGCTCCCCGGCCGCCTGCCGGTGCCGTGCGCTCCCGATTCCGTCCCCGGGGTGGTGTGAGCGTCCCCCAGGAGTGACATGTCCGCTGCGGCTCTGTCCCGGAGCGTGTGCGGCTGCTGCTCTGAACCCGGCGGACGGGCGCCCTGCCTCAGGTAGCGGGGATGGCGCGTCGCCGACGAGTCACCAACGCTGCCCCGGCCCGGACCCCCGCTCGCGACGACGGTGCCCTCCGGTGCCGCCCCGTCCACGGGTCCGCCGCCGGCGGCCGACGAAAGGACTGCAACATGAGGACGAAGGAAACGACCACCCGCACCCGGGCGTTGACGGTGCTGGCCGTGATGGCCACCGCACTGGTGGGCGTGCTGCCGGCCTCGGCGGTCGCGCAGAGCGGTTCGGCCTCGGCCGAGCGGCACCGTGGCTATGTCTGCGACCGCGTCGAGCGGCACCACAGCGGCGTGGTGGGCAGCAGCAGGTGCCGTGCCTTCAATGCGCCCCGCCACGGCACCATCCGCGGCTCGTTCACGATCCAGAAGCGCGGTTCGCATCACCTCAGGTGGCTCTGTGTGGCCCGGCACAACCGTCCCTCCGGGTACGCCAACACGCCCAACTGGGTGCGCGGGGAGCAGTGCCGCCGGATCTGAGCCGTCGGCTGATGACTCACCCGGGCTGGGTGCGCTCGACCGCGCCCCGCCCGGGTGACCCACCGGACCACCGCCCTGCCGGCGGTGGTCCGTTCCCGTGCGCCGCCCCGTGCGAGCGCCTCGTCCCCCGACTCGTTCCCCGACGCCGGGTCACGCCCGCGTGCGCCGCGTTCCGCCTCCGGGCACGGAGCCCACCCCGCCCGACCCGAGCCCGCGTGCCGACGCCGGGCGGGCCGCACCCGCGCCCGCCCTGCCCCGGCCCGCACGGCGACGCCGAGAGGTTCGCCTCCTGGCCCTGCCCCGGCCTGCGCGGTGACTGCGAGGTCCGCCTCCCGGCCCTGCCCCGGCCCGCACGGCGACGCCGAGAGGTCCGCCTCCTGGCCCTGCCCCGGCCCGCGCGGTGGCACCGAGGTCCGCCCGCCTCCCGGCCCACGCCAAGCCCCGCCACTCCGCGCCGAGTTCGGCCTCCCCCGGCGGCCCCGGCGCCGGGTTCCGCCCCGTTCGCCCGGCGCTCCGGGCCCCGGCGCCACCTCCCCGACGCCGCGCGCCGTGTGTCGCGCCCGGACGCCGGGTGCCCCGCCCCGCCGCCCGGCCCCGCGCCGCCGGGTCCCGTCGTCCGGTCTGGTCCACTGGCCCTCCGGGCGGGGGCGCGTCCCTGCCGTCCCCGCCGTCCCGACCGATCGCGGAGGACCATATGCGTACTGGAGTGCTGAGGGCCGTCGGTGCGACGACCGCCGTCTACGGGCTGGCCGTGGCCGCCCGGCCCGGGCTGCTGGCCCGGCCTTCCGGGCTGGTGGACGAGGGCGGGCGGGTGCCGGGGCACACCGCCGTGTCGCTGCGTCCGGTGGGCCTGCGGGACGCCGCCTCCGGGCTGGCGCTCGTGCTGGCGCCGCGCGGCCCCGCGCTGCGCACCGCCGCCTGGGTGCGGATGGCCGCCGACTTCGGTGACGCGGCGCTGCTGGGTGCGACCCTGCCGCGCCGGGCCCGGGCGGGCGCCGTCGCCATCTCGCTGGCGTGGGGCGCGGTGTCCCTCGCCGCCCTGTGCACGGGCCCGGACGCCGAGTAGCCCCGGGCTCGGACGCCGGGTGGCCCCGGGCCCGGACGCCGGGTCGCCCCGGGTGCCGCGTCGCGGAACCCGCGCGGGGGACGCCGGTGGACCTCACCCGGGGCGGTACGCGCTCCAGCCCGCAAGCTATGCGCTCCCGTCCGCAGCCTTATCTGCTCGCACATTTGCCTAAAGGCCTTAGGTAGTGCACACTCGACGATGTCGAACAGGAGGACGGACATGGTGCGTGCGGGACTCACCCCGGAACGGCTGACCCAGGCGGGTGCCGAGCTGGCGGACGAGGTCGGCTTCGAGCAGGTCACCGTCTCGGCGCTCGCCCGCCGGTTCGACGTCAAGGCCGCGAGCCTGTACTCGCACGTACGCAGCTCGCACGACCTGAAGACACGTATCGCCCTGCTCGCCCTGGAGGAGATGGCCGACCGGTCCGCCGAGGCCCTGGCCGGCCGGGCGGGCAAGGGGGCGCTGACCGCTCTGGCCGACGTCTACCGCGACTACGCGCGGGAGCACCCCGGCCGCTACACGGCGGCCCGGTTCCCGCTCGACCCGGAGACGGCCGCGGCCAGTGCCGGCCCCCGGCACGCCCGTATGACGCGGGCCGTCCTGCGCGGCTACGACCTCCAGGAGCCGGAGAGCACCCACGCGGTCCGGCTGCTGGGCAGTGTTTTCCACGGTTACGTGAGCCTGGAGGCTGCGGGCGGGTTCAGCCACAGCGCCCCGGACTCGCAGGAGTCCTGGGAGCGGACCCTGGACGCCCTCGACGCGCTGCTGCGCAACTGGCCGACGGCCTGACCGGCACCACGCCACGCCCGCAACGCCTCACCGCACCGCGCCCAGCGCCCGCCGCACCCCCGTTGCCCGGCCCCACCCGCGGCGCGCACGGCGCCCACGACGACTGACGGCACCACGTCCGCCGCGCGCACGGCATCGCCGCCCCCCCCGCGACGTCTGCCGGCACCGCGGTGGACGCCCGGCACGGGCCCGTCCGTCCCCCTGCACGGCGGACGTGGCGGCGACGGGCGACGGGCGACGGGGACGGGCGACGGACACGGTGCGCATCCGCCCCCGCGGCGCCCGCCCGGCACCGCGCCCGCATGCCCGGGCGCGGCGGCCCCGCACACCCGAGACCCCTGCACACCCGAGACCCCGCACACCCGAGAACACTCCCCGCACACCCGAGAACATGCAGCGACAGGTGGAGACCATGCACACCGAGAAACCCTGGATCACCACACCCGTCACGCCCGAACTGGTCCACGGCGCCCTGGAGTTGGCGCCGACGGAGGACGGTGTGATGCCGTACCGGCTGCCCGCCCGGGCCCGCAGGTTCGCCGACGGGCAGATGAACATGGCCGCGGGCCAGCCGTCCGGCGTACGGCTCGCGTTCCGTACCCGGGCCACCGCGATCGAGCTGGACACCCGGCCCACCAAGCGCGAGTACGTGGGCGCACCGCCGCGCCCGGACGGCCGCTACGACCTGTTCGTCGACGGGCGGCCGGCCGGCCAGGGCAGTGTGTCCGGCGGCAACACGCTGGTGATCGACATGACGGCCGGCACCTTCGAGCACCGGCCGGGCCCGCCCGGCACCGTCCGCTTCACCGGACTGCCCGACGCGGGCGGGAGCGGGAGCGGGGGCGACGGCGGCGGGAGTCCGCGGGACGTGGAGATCTGGCTGCCGCACGACGAGGCCACCGAGCTGCTCGCGCTGCGCACCGACGCGCCCGTCGAACCCCTGCCGGACCGGGGCCGCAAGGTCTGGCTGCACCACGGCAGTTCGATCAGTCACGGTTCCAACGCGGAGAGCCCGTCCGTCACCTGGCCCGCGCTCGCCGCGGCCCGTGGCGGGGTGGACCTGGTCAATCTGGGCCTGGGCGGCAGCGCACTGCTCGACCCGTTCCTCGCCCGGACGATGCGGGACACCCCGGCCGACCTGATCAGCGTCAAGATCGGCATCAATGTGGTGAACGCCGACCTGATGCGGCTGCGGGCCTTCGGCCCGGCCGTCCACGGGTTCCTCGACACGATCCGTGAGGGGCATCCCACCGCCCCGCTGCTGGTCGTCTCGCCCATCCTGTGTCCCATCCACGAGGACACCCCGGGGCCGAGCGTGCCGGACTTCAGCGGTGTCGAGGAGGGGCGGCTGAGCTTCGCCGCCGCCGGCGATCCGGCCGAACGGGCCGCGGGCAAGCTGACGTTGAACGTCATCCGGGAGGAGCTGGCCCGGGTGGTGGAACAGCGGCTGGCCGACGACCCGAACCTCCACCTCCTCGACGGCCGTGAGCTGTACGGCGAGGCGGACAACGCCGAACTGCCGCTGCCGGACGCGCTGCACCCGGACACGGCCACCCACCGGCGCATGGGCGAGCGGTTCGCCGCGGCGGTCTTCACCCCCGGTGGCGCCTTCGGCGAGCGCGCCGACTGAGCACCGGGGCCGGGACCGGCGCCGGGGCCGGAACGGGCGCCGCGGCCGGGGGAGCGCCGGGCCCCGGCCCATGTGCCGGGGCCGTGCTCAGGGGGCGATGGACTCCAGTTTGCGGCCGCTGGTCTCCTCGGCGCCCGCGGCGGCGGTGAGCGATCCGGCGAGCGCCGTGCCGGCGAGCGTCAGGAAGACCGCGCCGAGGGTGCCGCCCGCGTACACGGCGCCGACGACGATCGGGCCGAGGATCACCCCGAGCCGGTTGAGCGCACCTCCCACGCTGGAGCCGAGCGCCCGCATCCGGGTGGGGAACAGCTCGGGCGTGTAGAGGTACAGGCAGATGTTGGAGCCGAAGAAGAACACGGCGGCCAGCGAGGTCCACAGCAGCACCGCCCCGGCCGAGCCGGCGCCGAGGACGCCGAGCAGCAGCAGACAGCCGGCCGCGGCGCCGAGGCACCGCACGACCGTGCGCCGCCGTCCCACCCGGTCGACGGTGAGCGCCACGACGAGGCAGCCCAGCAGCCCGGCGCAGGAGGTCAGCGTCGAGTGGAGCAGTGCCTCGGAGAGGCTCAGTCCGAACCGGGTGCTGTAGATCGTCGGCAGCCAGGACGTGATGCCGTAGTTGACGAAGTAGCCGGTGAACCAGAGGACTCCGATCACCAGCGTGCGCTTGCGGTAGCGCCCGGAGAGCAGTTCGCGCAGCCCGCCGCCGCCACGGGTTCCGGCCGGCGGGGCGGTCTCCTCGGGTACGGGCTCCGGCTCGGGCAGCGGGGCGCCGGTGATCCGCCGCACCCGCTCCTCGATGGCGTCCATGGTGGCCAGGGCCTCCCGGTGCCGCCCCTGGTCGGCCAGCCAGCGCGGCGACTCGGGGACGTACCGGGCGACGACGAAGCAGAGCACGCCGGGCAGCGCGGAGAGGCCGAACATCCACCGCCAGCCGAGCAGCGGCACCAGCCAGGAGGCGAGCAGCGCGCCCGCGGTGAGCCCCGCGGGGAAAACGAGTTCGTACAGCAGGACGAAGCGGCCCCGGTGCCGGGTCCTGGTGATCTCGGCGATGAAGGTGGCGGCGACCGGTACCTCGCCGCCGATCGCGAGGCCCTGCACGAACCGGACCGCCATGAACGGCCCGGGCGAACCGCTCGCCGTGAGCAGCAGGTTGCACAGACTGGAGACGGCGATGCAGACGGCGATGACCCGGACCCGGCCGAAGCGGTCTGCGAGGCGGCCGGAGAGGACGGCGCCGAGCAGCATCCCGACGGAGCCGACGGTCATCAGGGCGGTGGCGTGCCCGGTGCCCAGCTGCCACTCGGTGCGCAGTTGGGGCAGTGCGTAGGCGATGAGCAGCTGGTCGAAGGCTTCGAAGAAGGTCACCACGCCGATCACGAGGCGGACGGTGACGTGCCAGCGGCACAGCGGAAGGCGTTCCACGCGGGCGCCGATGGCGGCGGCGTCCGTCCGGCGGCGGTCGCCGCCCTCGGTGGCAGGGGAGGCGTCGAGCGTCATGGCGGTTCCTCCGGTCCCGGCACGGTCGCGCGGGCGCGGCTGAACTGCCGGGGTTTCGGGCGGCGTCGGGGCAGGGGAGGGGGAGCGGGCTGAGCCCGGGGCCGGCAGGCGGGGGGTGCTGGTGCGGGTGCCGAGGCGGGTGTCGTCGGGCGGTGCACGGCCGGCCCGGGCCGCACATGTACAAGGGCTGAACCTCTCAGGGCCTAAGTTCTACCGGCCGCACACAGGGGCCCGTCAAGGGTCCTGCCGTGACCTCACGCGAATTGACCGCCGCCCGGGGCTTGCGGGTGAATTATTTAAGCCCTTAGCTTCTTGGTGCTTGCCGACGACGGCCGGTCACCGACCCGGCCGCCGGTGAACTCCCGTGCCCCTTCCTCCCGGAGGCCCTGTCATGCTGCGCGTTCCTCCCGACGAGATCCTCGGCGCGGGCCGGGCCCGGCGCGGCGCCGGCGCGCCCGTCGAAACGGTCGACCCGGCCGACGGCACCGTGCTCGCCACCCTCCACGCCGCCTCGCCCGAACAGGTCGACGAGGCCGCACACGCCGCCGACCGGGCCGCCCGCGACCCGGCCTGGCGCGACCTCCTGCCGCACCGCCGGGCCCGGCTGCTGCACCGGATCGCCGCACTGATCGAGGAGAACGCCGACGCACTCTCCGCGCTCCAGACCGCCGACACCGGCAAGACGCTCGCCGAGACCCACGCCCTCGCGCTCAGCGCCGCCGGCACCTTCCGCTACACCGCGGCGGCGCTGGAGACCGCCGAGGACGCCGTCACCCCCGCACGCGGGCCGTATCTGACGATGAGCGTGCACGAACCCGTCGGTGTCGTCGGCGCCGTCAACCCGTGGAACTCGCCGATCGCCTCCGACGCGCAGAAGGCGGCGCCCGCCCTCGCCGGCGGCAACGCGGTCCTGCTCAAGCCCGCCGAATGGACCCCGTTGGTCTCCCTCGCGCTCGGCCGGCTCGTCCACCGCGCGCTCGACGAGGCCGGGTTGCCCACCGCGCTGTTCTCCGTGCTGCCGGGGCCCGGCTCCGTCGTCGGGGACGCGCTCGTGCGCCACCCGCTGGTACGGCGCATCGGATTCACCGGCGGCACCCGCACCGGCCGGGCCATCGCCCGCGTCGCCGCCGACAAGCTCGTACCGGCCGGGCTCGAACTCGGCGGCAAGTCCCCGACGATCGTCCGCGAGGACGCCGACACCGAACAGGCCCTGGCCGGTGTGCTGTTCGGCATCTTCTCCTCCACCGGCCAGTCCTGCGTCGCCGGCTCCCGGCTGTTCGTGCACCGCTCCCGGTACGACGCCTTCGTCGGCGAACTCGTCGAGCGCGCCCGCGCGTTGCGCGTCGGCCCCGGCACCGACCCGGCCACCCAGGTCGCGCCGCTCGTCCACCACCGGCACCGGGAGACCGTCGACGGCTGGGTCCGGCTGGCGCGCGCGGAGGGCGGGCGTGTGCTGTGCGGGGGCCGGGCGCCGGACGGCGAGCGGTACGCGGCCGGCGCCTACTATCTGCCGACCGTCGTCGACGGACTGCCGCACACCGCGCGGGTGTGCCGCGAGGAGATCTTCGGGCCCGTCCTGGTGGCCCTGCCGTACGACGACGAGGACGAACTGGTGCGCCAGGCCAACGGCACCGACCACGGCCTCGCCTGCGGCATCTGGACCCGCGACGCGGGGGCCGCCTGGCGCCTCGCCCGCCGTATCGAGGCCGGGACGGTCTGGATCAACACCTACAAGCAGTTCTCCGTCTCCACCCCGTTCGGCGGGATGAAGGACAGCGGCCTCGGCACCGAGAAGGGCCGCGACCTCATCCGCGCCTACCAGCGGCAGAAGTCCCTGTACTGGGGGACCGATCCGGCGCCGCTGCCCTGGGCCGACCGACGGCCGACCGACCACGGAGGGAACCCGTGACACCACCCCCGATCGCCCGGCTGCGCGCACTGCGCTCGGTCGAGCTGCTCACCCCCGACTTCGCCGAGGCCGCCGACTTCTACGAGGAGGCATGGGGCCTGGAGGTCGTCGAGGCCGGACACAGCGCCAGCTGGCTGCGCGGTACCGGCACCGAGCACCACGCCCTCCAGCTCACCCGCGCCGACCGCACCGGTCTGGGCCGGCTCTCCTTCGCCGTCGGCACCCCCGCCGAGATCGACGAGGCCGCCCGCCGGCTGGAGCGCCGCGGCATCACCCCGCTCACCGAGCCCGGCCCCCTCGACCAGGCCGGCGGCGGCTACGGGCTGCGCTTCCACGACCACGAGGGCCGGCTCGTCGAACTCTCCGCCGACACCTGGGCGGTGCCGCCGCGCGGCCGGGACGCGGCCGTGCCCGTCGGCGTCACCCACGCCGTGCTCAACACCCCCGACATCGACGCCGCCGTGGCCTTCTGGACGGATGTGCTCGGGCTGCGCGTCTCCGACTGGTCCGAGCACCAGATGGCCTTCCTGCGGTGCAACAGCGACCACCACTGCATCGGGTTCAACCAGGCCGACTGGGTCTCGCTCAACCACGTCGCCTACGAGATGACCTCCGTCGACCACTTCATGCGCGGCCTCGGCCGGCTCCGCCACCACGGCGTCACCCCGCAGTGGGGACCGGGCCGGCACGGCCCCGGCAACAACACCTTCTCCTACTTCACCGACCCCACCGGGCTGGTGTGCGAGTACACCTCCGAGGTGGCCCAGGTCGTCGAGGACTCCTGGATCTGCCGCGTCTGGCGGCGCACCCCCGAGCTGTCCGATCTGTGGGGCACCGCCGGTCCGCCCTCCGCACACATCCGCGCACACATGGCCGGCACCCCCGATGGCAGCCCCGTGCGGCCCCCGCGCGCCGAGAACGCGCCCGAGGACGCGCCCGTGGACGCCCCCGTGGACGCGCCCGCGGAGGCCCGCACCCCGCACGGCGAAGGAGCAACCGTATGACGGCCCCCGCGCTGCGCACCGGCCTGATCGGCTGGGGCGCCATCGGCCGCGTCGTCGGCAGAGCCCTCGCCGACGGGGCGGTGCCCGGCGCCGCACTCGTCTGCGTCGTCGACAACCGGCCGCTCGGCGCGGACGTCCCCGCGCCCCGCTGCACCGTCGAACAGGCCCTGGAGCGCTGCGATCTGCTCGTCGAGGCCGCCGGGCAGGGCCTCGTACGCGAGTGGGGCGAACGCGTCCTGGAGTCCGGCACCGATCTGCTGATCGCCTCCACCGGCGCCCTCGCCGACGAGGACCTCGCCAAGCGGCTGCTGGACGCCGGCCCCGGGCGTCTCCACGCCACCGGCGGCGCCCTCGGCGGGCTCGACCTCCTCCAGGCCGTGTGCGCCATGGGCCCGCTGGACGAGGTGCGACTCACCACCACCAAGCTCCCCGCCACCCTCGAACAGCCCTGGATGGGCGAGGAGTTGCGCACCCGGCTGTGGACCGCGACGGGCCCCGTCGAGGTGATGACCGGCACCGCACGGGACGTCCCCGAGCGCTTCCCCCGCTCGACCAACGTCGCCGCCTCGGTGGCGCTCGCCGTGGGCGACCCCGGCGCCGTGCGGGTCACCGTCGTCGCCGACCCGGCGGCCCGGCAGACCTCGCACGTCGTCGAGGCACACGGCCCGCACGGCTCGTACCGCTTCGAGGTGCGCCATGTGCCCGACCCGGGCAACCCGGCCACCAGCGGCGTCGTGCCGTACGCCGTGCTGCGCTCGCTGGGCGCCCTCACCGGCAGGACGGGGCAGATCCTGTGACCGCGCACCCGGCCGCAGCCGGCCGCACCCCCGGAGCAGGCCCCGCCGCCGACCCGCCCGCCGTGTCTGCCGCGCCCGTCACGCGCGCCGCCGACCCGCCCGGTCTGCACCTGCGCGAGGCGGGGGAGCGGGGCCCGCTGGTGCTGTGTCTGCACGGCATCGGCTCGTCCTCCGCGGCGTTCGCGCACCAACTCGACGCGCTCCGCGGGGAGTTCCGGGCCGTCGCCTGGGACGCGCCCGGCTACGGCAGCTCCGCCGACCCGCCCGGCCCCCTGACCCTGGACGACTACGCGGACGCCGCCGCCGCGGTGATCCGCGCCCGGGGCGGCACCGCCCACGTCCTCGGCGCCTCCTGGGGCGGGGTGATCGCGCTGCGGCTCGCGGTGCGCCACCCGCGGCTCGTCACCTCGCTGATGCTCCTCGGCTCCACCCCGGGCTCCGGCACCGCACCCGGCAAGGCGGCGGCGATGCGGGCCCGCGCCGACGAGCTGGCCGCCTCGGGGCCGGACGCCTTCGCCGCCGCCCGCGCCCCCCGGCTGCTCGCCGAGGACGCACCGCCGGAACTGGCCGAGCACGTCACCCGGTCCATGGCCGACGCGGTACGGCTGCCCGGCTACCGGTACGCCGCCGAGTCCATGGCCGCGACCGATCTGCGCGGCGCACTGCACCGCGTCACCGCGCCCGCCCTCGTCCTGTGCGGCGACCGGGACCGGATCACCGGCCCCGAAGCCTCCCAGGTGCTGGCCGGCGGCCTGGCCGGGGCCGCCTACGTGATCGTCAGGAACGCCGGCCACCTCGTCCACCAGGAGCGGCCCGGCCCCGTTGACGCCTGGCTCCTGTCCCATCTGCACATCGCAGCCGACCCGTCCACCGAACCGAAGGGCTGAATCCCATGCCGCTGACCACCACCGCCTACGACAACGGCGGTGACCTGGCCGCCTACACCGACTCCCTGATCGCCGGCCGGGAGTCCCGCGAACCCGACTGGGGCGCCCTGTCCTTCCAGGAGAAGGCCGGGCCGCAGTACCGCCGTGCACAGATCCGCTACGTGGGCTCCGGCGCCACCGGCGACCACGAGGGCGACCGGCGGATCCTGCCCTCCGGCGGCTTCACCTTCTCCAACATGCTGCTGCCGCCCGGTGCCGAGGGCCCCGCGCACACCCACCACGACGTCGAAGAGGCGTTCTTCGTCCTGGAGGGCGAGGTCCGGGTCGGCATCCACCGGGGGCCCGACGAGGCCGAGTACCGCACCCTGGGCTACCGGGACATGATCGTCGTCCCGGCCGGGGTGACCCGCTCGCTGAAGAACGAGGGCGACACCGACGCGCTCTTCTGCGTGATCATCGGCACCCGTAAGCCGCAGGTGCCGACCTACCCCGAGTACTCGCCGCTGTACGGCGTCACCCGTGACTGACCACGGGGCGCGCACCGTCGTGGTGACCGGCGCCGGCCGTGGCCTGGGGGAGGCCATGGCCCGCCGGGCCGCGGCCGACGGCTACCACGTCGTCGTCGCCGAGCTGGACACCGGGCGCGGCGAGCGGTGCGCCGCCGCCATCCGGGACGACGGCGGACAGGCGGTCCATCTGCCCCTGGACGTGGCCGACCCCGGCTCGGTGGCCTCCCTCGCGGCCGAACTCGCCCCGCGGGCACCGCTGTACGCGCTGGTCAACAACGCGGCGCTGGCGGACGGCGTCGGCGGCAAGGAGTTCCAGGACATCGACGTGGCCGTCTGGGACCGGCTGATGGCGGTGAACGCGCGCGGGCCCTGGCTCGTGGCGAAACACCTGCTGCCGCTGATGTCCGGCCCCGGCCGGATCGTCAACATCGCCTCGGACGCCGCGCTGTACGGCTCGCCCCGGCTGGCCCACTACATCGCCTCCAAGGGCGCCGTGCTCGCGCTGACCCGGGCGATGGCGCGGGAGCTGGGCGAGTCGGGCATCACCGTCAACGCGGTGGCGCCCGGCCTCACCGAGGTCGAGGCCACCGAGGCGGTGCCCGCCGAACGCCACGCCCTGTACGCGGCGCGGCGCGCCATCGCCCGCCCGCAGCGGCCCGACGACCTCACCGGCCTGGTCGCCTTCCTGCTCGGCGAGGAGTCCCGCTACCTCACCGGCCAGGTGATCGCCGTCAACGGCGGCTTCACCATGCACTGACCCTCGCGGGAGCCGGCCCGCGCGGTGGTCCGGCCGACCCGGACCGGCCGGGACACCCCCGTACCGCCCCGACCGGACGCCGCCCCGCCCCCGGGCACCGCCGCACCACCGCACGGGCCGCCCCCGGCCGTTCGCCCCCAACAACCCCTGCACCACACGGCGCGACACCACGACACCCGGCACCACGACCCGGTGCCATGGCCACTCCGGCATCACCGCTTCGGCACCGCCACCCCGGCGCCGCCGCCCAGGCACTGCCGCTTCGGCACCGTCACCTCCGGTGCCGCCGCACACCGACGCCCGCACGCACACACCCGCCTCTGGGAGCAGGTGCACACCGCCCGCCGGGCCACACCCCGACCCCCACTCGTCCAACGCCCCGCGCGGGGCCCGTACTTGGAGGCAACCGCCATGGATCTCGGCCTCGCCGACCACGCGTTCCTGGTCACCGGGGGCAGCTCCGGTGTCGGGCTGGCCACCGTCCGTGCCCTGCTCGACGAGGGCGCGGGCGTCGCCACCTGCGGCCGGGACGCCGAGCGGCTCGACGCCGCCGCCCAGCGTCTCGACGCCGCGCCCGGCCGGCTGTTCACCGGCGTGTGCGACGTCCGCGACGCCGGCCAGATGTGCGCGTTCACCGAGCGGGCCGCCGCACACTTCGGCCGGCTGGACGGGCTGGTCAACAACGCCGGACGCTCCCGGATGCAGCGCCTGGACGAGACGACGGCGGACGACTGGCGCGACGAGCTGGAGCTGAAGTTCGCCGGTGTCCTCAACCCGCTCGCCGCCGCGCGGGAGCATCTGCGCGCGGCGCCGGCGCCCGCCGTCGTCAACATCAACGCCGTCCTCGCCAAGCAGCCCGAGCCCCGGCTGATCGCGACGGGCGCCGCCCGCGCCGGTGTCCTCAACCTCTCCGCCGCCCTCGCCACCGAGCTGGCGCCCGAGCGGATCCGCGTCAACTCCGTGTGCTTGGGCCTGATCGACACCGGCCAGTGGACCCGGCGGCACGCCGCCGCCGGCACGGCGCTGAGCTACCAGGAGTGGCAGCGCGAACTCGCCGCCGACCGCGGTATCGCGCTGGGCCGCCTCGGCCGGGCCGAGGAAGTGGCGTACGCCGTCGTCGCGCTGCTCTCGCCGCGCGCTTCCTACATCACCGGAACCAGCATCGACGTCTGCGGCGGAGTCGGCCGCGGCATCCTGTGAGGAGCCCGAAATGCAGTACGCCGACGGAGGCGAACTCCTCGTCGCGCATCTGAAGGACATCGGCGTCGACACCGTCTTCGGCATCGTGTCCGTCCACAATCTGCCGCTCGTCGAGGCCGTCGACCGGCATCTGCGGTTCGTGCCCGTCCGGCACGAGGCCACCGCCGTCAACGCGGCCGACGCGCACGGGCGGGCCCGCGGCGGCATCGGCTGCGCCCTGACCTCCACCGGGACGGGCGCCGGCAACGCCGCCGGGTCGCTCATCGAGGCGCTGGCGGCCGGCGCGGCCGTCCTGCACGTCACCGGCCAGATCGAGACCGCCCATCTGGGGCGCGGGCGCGGCTTCATCCACGAGACGCCGGACCAGCTCGGCATGCTCACCGCCGTCTCCCGGTACGCCGCGACCGTCCCCACCGCACGGGACGCCGGACGGCTGCTGCGCGCCGCCACCGCCGCCGCGCTGACCGCGCCCGGCGGCCCCGCCAGCCTGGAGTGGCCCGTCGATCTCCAGTACGCGGCCCAGACCGACCGGGGCGAACAGCCGTCCCGTACACCGCTGCCCGTGCCCGACCCCGGTCAACTCGACGCCGCGCGCCGCCTGTTGGCCGGTGCGCGCCGCCCGCTGATCTGGGCCGGGGGCGGCGCGGCCGGCGCCCGTGCCGAGCTGGGCACGCTGCTGACCGCCACCGGCGGCGGCCTGCTCACCTCCAACGCGGGCCGCGGCGCCGTCCCCGAGGACCACCCGCGCGTCGTCGGCAACTTCGCCACCGCCCCGGCCGCCCGCGCTCTGCTCGCCGACGCCGATGTCCTGGTCAGCGTGGGCACCCACTTCCGCTCCAACGAGACCGCCGACTACACCCTGGGCCTGCCCTCGGCGCACATCCAGGTGGACGTCGACGAGGCGGCGCTCGGCCGCGCCTACCCGGCCCGGCACACCCTGCACGGCGACGCCGCGGCCGTACTGCCCGAACTGGCCGGCGCCGCCGCACCGGCCGAACCGGGCTGGGGCGAGCGCGTCACCGCCGTCCGTGCCGAGGTGCGCGCCGCGCTGCACGAGTCCATCGGCCCGCAGGCGGCGATCTGCGACGCGCTCGCCGCGCTCCTGCCCCGGGACGCCGTCGTCGCCCGCGACGTCACCATCCCCTCCTCGTCCTGGGGCAACCGGCTGCTGCCCGTTCACGACCCGCGCGCCAACGTCTTCCCGCGCGGCGGCGGCATAGGCCAGGGCCTCGGCATGGGCATCGGCGCCGCGCTCGCCCGCCCCGGCCGCCCCACCGTCGTCATCGCGGGCGACGGCGGCCTCGCCGTCCACCTCGGCGAGCTGCTCACCCTCGCCCAGGAGCGGCCCCGGCTGACCCTGCTCGTCTTCGACGACGGCGGCTACGGCGTGCTGCGCAACATGCAGGACGCACACCGCACCCGCCGCAGCGGAGTCGACCTGGGCGGCCCCGACTTCGCCGCGCTGGCCGCCGCCTGCGGGCTGCCGCACTCCCGTATCGCCGACGCCGCCGAGGCCGAGGCCGTGCTGGCCGACGCGCTCGCCCTGGACGGCCCCTGCCTCGTGGAGATCGACCTGGCCGCGCTCGGCCCCATGAAGAACCCCTTCACCCCGCCCGTCACGATCCCCGCCGCGTAAAGGGGGAACGCGCCATGACCGACACCGCGGAGCACGAACTCGACCTGCTGGTGCACCGGATGACCTGGGAGGCGGACGGCGTGCTGGCCGTCGAACTCGTCCACCCGCAGGGCAAACCGCTGCCCGCCTGGACGCCCGGCGCCCACATCGACCTGCACACCGGCGGCCACATCCGCCAGTACAGCCTGTGCGGCGACCCGGCCGACACCGGCAGCTACCGGCTGGGCGTCCTCGACGAGCCCGCCTCGCGCGGCGGGTCCCGGCACATCCACACCCGGCTGCGGCCCGGCCGGCGCGTCCGGGCGGCCGGGCCGCGCAACCGGTTCGAGCTGGAGCCCGCCGCCTCGTATGTCTTCCTCGCCGGCGGCATCGGCATCACGCCCCTGCTGCCCATGGCCCACCGGGCCGCGCGGGACGGCATCCCCTACCGGCTGGTGCACGGCGGACGCAGCCGCGCCTCGATGGCCTTCGGCGCCGAGCTGGCCGCGCTCACCGGCGGCGAGGTGACGCGCGTCCCGCAGGACGAACAGGGCCACCCCGACCTCGGCGCCGCCCTGCACGGCCTGCCGCCCGACGCCCTCGTCTACTGCTGCGGGCCCGCGCCGCTCCTCGACGCCGTCGAACAGCTCTGCCCCGCCGGGCAGTTGCGCACCGAGCGGTTCGCCGCCCCGCCCGCCGGCCGGCCGGACACCGGCACCTCCTTCGAGGTGGAGTGCCGCTCCTCCGGCATCACCCTCACGGTGGACGCCGGCACCTCCGTCCTGGAGGCCGCCGAACGCGCCGGGCTGGCCGTCCCCTCCTCCTGCCGGGACGGGATCTGCGGCACCTGCGAGACCCGCGTCCTGGCCGGCACACCCGACCACCGCGACTGCCTGCTCAGCGAGGCCGAACAGGCCGCCGGCGACACGATGATGATCTGCGTCTCGCGCTGCGCCTCCGACCGCCTCGTCCTCGATCTGTGACACCGGCGCACGCGACCACCGCCGGACCGGCGACCGCCGCACCCCGCCGCCTCCCCAACAAGCCCTGGAACACGCGCACTTCACCGCGACGCGACCGTACGGAGAACGCCATGCAGCCCACCGGAACCCCGCCCTACCTGGACCCGCACCAGACCCGCCGCCACGCGCCCACCCCCTACGAGCTGAAGCTCGCCCGCACCCTGGAGGAGATTTTCACCGAGGACGGCCACACCCTCGACGACGTCGTCGCCGGGCTCAACGCCCGGCAGGTCCGCACCCCCGACGGCCGGCCCTGGACCGAGGAGTCCTTCCGCGCCGAGATGCACCGCCTCGGTGCCTGAACACGCCGGGCGGCCCGGGCGGCCCGAGCACGCCGCGCAGCCCGGGCACGCCGAGAAAACCGGGAACCGGAACCCCGAGACCCCCGACCGAGGAAGCCGCACATGACTCTCTCCACCAAGGACTCAGCCGAGCACATCCACGCCAACGGCCTGCGCAACCAGTGGCATCCGGTGGTGCCCTCCCGGTTCGTCGAGCCCGGTGCCCTGCGCCGGGTCACCGCGCTCGGCGAGCAGTGGCTGCTGTTCCGCCGGGCGGACGGCACGCTCTCGATGCTCGCCGACCGCTGCCCGCACCGGGGCGCGCCCCTGTCCCTCGGCAAACACCTGGGCGACCGGATCGCCTGCTGGTACCACGGCGTCGAGGTCGACGGCGGTGGCACGGTCACCTCCGTGCCCGGCCTGCCCGGCTGCAATCTGGAGGGCAAGACCCTCGTCACCTCGCTGCCCGTGCGGGAGGCCGGCGGCGCCGTGCTGGCCTGGTTCGGCGACGAGGAACACCCCGAGCCCGGCGAGCTGACCCTGCCGGAGCCGCTCACCGACCCGGAGATCTCCGCGCTGCTGTGCTACGCCGAGTGGAACGTGCCCTGGCGCTACGCCATGGAGAATCTGCTCGACCCGATGCACGGCGCCTTCCTGCACCGCGACTCGCACACGATGTACGACGGGGACACCACCGCCAAGTTCCGCATCAGGGAGACCGAGCGGGGCTACTTCTTCGAGAAGACCGACCAGCGCGGCGTCAACTTCGACTGGGTCGAGCTGTGCCGCACCGGCGTCGACTGGGTGGACCTGTCCATTCCCTATCCGCCCTCCGCGGGGCCGGGCGGGCCCTTCGGCATCGTCGGGATGGTCTGCCCCGTCGACGCCGGGCGCACGGGCGTCTTCTTCTGGCGCTACCGCAAGGTCTCCGGCTGGCAGCGCGACACCTGGCACTTCCTGTACCGCACCCTCATCGAGGAGCGCCACTGGGAGGTGCTGGAGCAGGACCGCGTCATGCTGGAGGCCATGCCCGCCGACGCCGACCAGCGGGAGAACCTCTACCAGCACGACCTGGGTGTCGTCCGGCTCAGGCGGCTCTACCGGGGCCTGGCCGAGCAGCAGTCGGCGGCCGGGAGCGCCGGCTGAGGAGCGGCGCACCCGCCTTCGGCCGCGGCCCCGCGTCCGGCAGGTGCCGGGTGCGGGGCCGGGCGCTGTGGCGCCGTGCGCGGAGCCGGGCCCGTGCGGCGGCGTTGCACGGGGCGGGCCCGCGCGGCGGGCCGGTGCCCGGTTCACTCCGGTGCGTCGTCGTCCTCCGGCAGTTCGTCCGACTCGACGATGGAGCGCTCCAAATGTGAGAGCAGCCGGGCGAGTTGGCGCTGCTGTGCCGGGCTGAGGCCGGTGAGCATCCGGCGTTCGTTCTCCAGGTGTTCCGCGAACACCTCGTCCACGGTGGCCAGTCCCCGCTCGGTCAGCCGGGAGTAGACGACCCTGCGGTCCTCCGAGTCCCGCTCCCGCACCAGCAGGCCCTCCTTCTCCAGCCGGTCGAGCCGCAGCGTGATCCCGGCCGAGGAGACCAGCCCGCTGGCCGCGAGCTGCCCGGCGGTGAGCCGGTAGGGCTCCCCGGCCCGGCGCAGCGCGGTCAGCACGTCGAAGCCCGCGAGGGACAGCCCGTGCCGCTCGATCTGTGCGGTGAGCCGCGACTGGTAGTGGAGGTAGGCGCGGTGCAGCCGGGCCAGCACCTCCAGCGGGCTGGTCTCCAGCTCGGGCCGCTCGCGCGCCCAGTCCTCGACTATGCGCGCCACCGCGTCGGGCCCCCTCGTCGACCTGCGCTGCCCCATCTGCTCCCCTTGGTCGGTCCTGCCGCGTTCCACCGGCTGCCGGATCCCGGAACCGGAACGACGCGCGTTCCGGGATCCGCGGAAACTTTAGCCATGAGCTATCGCCGGGCGGCCGGGCAGGCGCCGGAACAGGGGACCGGGGGAGGGGCGGCGGCGTCAGAGCGCGCCCGTGCCGGGTTCCAGGCCGGCGGCGGCCAGCCGGGTGCGGATACGCCGCCGGGCACGGTGCAGCCGGCTCATGACGGTGCCCTCCGGCACGTCGAGGAGCCGGGCGGCCTCCGCGTAGCTGAGCCCGCCGATGTCGACGAGGCGCACCACCTGCCGGTGTTTCTCGGGCAGTTCGTCCAGCGCGGCGTCCACGGCGTGGTCGAAGCTTCCGCCCACCACGAGGTCCTCGGGGGAGGCGACGCTGCCCGGCGAGTCGATCCGCCCGGCCGAGGCGAGCCGGTCGAGATCGGCGTCGGGGTCGTCCAGCAGGTGCGGACGGCGGCGCCGGTGCCGGTTGCGCTCCGCCCTGCGCATGATCGTCAGCAGCCAGGCGCGTGGATGCCGGCCGTCGAACCGGTCGATCGCCTTGTACGCGCGCAGCAGTGTGTCCTGGGCCAGGTCCTGGGCGTCGGCGGGCTGCGCGGTCAGGGTCATGGCCACCCGCAGCAGCACGTCCACCTCCGGCAGCACGTACCGCGCGAACGCCGCGTCCCGGCCGCCCTGCGTGTCCCGCGCGGCCGGCGGCCGCACCACTGTGTCCTCCACGCGGTCCTCCACGCACCGGAAAACGTTGCTCCGCTCCTGGTGTTGCGCCGCACGCGCCGCCGGCCGGGCGCGCCCCGCGCGGACGCCCCCGCGTGCGACGGCGGCGCGCCGCGGGCCCGCGCCCGCCGTACACCGCCTCCGGGCCCGCCGGGCCCGGCCTGGGGACGGCGGGCGGTGGCCGGGCCCGTCCCGCCGCCCGGAGGGGGCCGCAGGATCAGTCCGGCACGGCCAGCGCGACGGCGAACCGCTGCTCCCGGTCGGTCCACCACTGCCGCACGGCGAACCCGGCCCGGCGCAGCTCGGCGGTGAGCCCGGCGCGGCGGAACTTCGCCGAGGTCTCGGTGCGCAGCTCCTCGCCGGCCGCGAAGTCCACGGTGAGATCGAGCGGGGGGAACTTGACGGTCTGCGCGGTGCGGGAGCGCAGCCGCATCTCGACGCGTTCGTGCTCGGCGTCCCACACCGCGCGGTGGTCGAAGGAGCCCGGGTCGAAGTCGGCGTCCAGCTCGCGGTTGAGGACGTGCAGCACATTGCGGTTGAACTCGGCGGTGACGCCCTCGCCGTCGTCGTAGGCCGGCAGCAGCTCACCGACGGGTTTGACGAGGTCGGCGCCCAGCAACAGGGCGTCGCCCGGGGCGAGTTCGGCACGCAGCGCGGCGTGGAAGGCGGCACGCTGCGGCGGGCCCAGATTGCCGAGGGTCGAGCCGAGGAACGCCACCAGGCGGGGGCCCGGCGCATCGGCGGGCAGCGCCGGGTCGGTCTCGAAGTCGGTGACGGTTCCCGAGACGCGCAGCCCCGGGTAGGCGCGGCACAGCCGCTCACCGGCGTCCCGCAGCGCGGAGGCGGAGACATCGACGGGGACGTACCGCTCGGGCGCACCGCGGTCCGCCGCCCGGAACGCGTCGAGCAGCAGCCGGGTCTTGCGTGAGGCGCCGGAGCCCAGCTCGACGAGGGTGCGGGCGCCGGTGAGCCGGACGATGTCGGCGGCGTGCCGGGCGAGGATGCCGTGCTCGGCGCGGGTGAGGTAGTACTCCGGCAGGGCGGTGATGGCCTCGAACAGCCCATCGCCCCGCGCGTCGTAGAACCACTTGGGCGGCAGGGTCTTCGGCGTCGCGGTGAGCCCGGCCAGCACATCGGCACGCAGGGTGGTGGCGAAGTGGCCGTCGGGCAGCCGGTGGGTGAGGGTGAAGCGGCCCGTCATGGGGTGGGCGTCCTCTCCGTGGGACGGATGGCGGGTTCGGTGGTGCCGGGCGTCAGCGGGGTGATCGTGACGTCCGTGTGGGTGGCCAGCAGCAGCGATCCGTCAGGCACGTCCTGCCAGTCGCCGTCGTCGTCCGGCGGCTCGGACGCGACGAGCACCCGACCACCGCGCGTGCCCGCACCGCCGTCACCGTCCGGGCCGGGGACGAGCCGGTAGCCGAGGGAGTCGCCCCAGCGCACGGCGGCGATCGTGCGGCCGTCGGTGAGCAGCAGGTTCAGCCGTGCGCCGGGCCGTACGGCGGCGGTCGCGCGGACGACCGACGCGAGGGCGGCGCCGGCGGACTCCCCGGCGGACAGCCGTCGCACGAGCAGCGCCCACAGGAGCGCGGAGTCGGAGCGCGCCTCCATCTCCAGCAGCTCCCGTGCGCCGAGCGGCGTGCGGAGGTCGTCCGGGAGGCCGGGCCAGTCGGCCACGGCCCCGTTGTGGCTGAACAGCAGATGCCCGGCGCGCAGCGGGGCGCAGGCGGCCTCGTCCTGCCCGGTACCGGGGGTGGCGTCGCGGACGGCGGCGAGCAGCGCGCCGGTGTACAGGCACCGGGCGAGGTCCGGCAGGTTCGGGTCCGCCCACAGGGGGACCGCCCTGCGGTAGCGGGCCGGGCGGGTGTCCCGGGCCTCGATGGCCCCGGGGGCCCCGGTGGCCCCGGGGGCGCCGGTGGCCGGCGGGTACCAGCCGAGTCCGAAGCCGTCGGCGTTGACGGTGCCGTGCCGCTGTGCGCGCGGCGCCCAGGACTGCCGGTGAAGGCCGTACGGCGGATCGAGCAGCAGCCGCGACACCGCCACCGGCGGCCCCAGATAGGCCATATGACGGCACATCAGACGGCCTCCGGCGCGGCAGGTCCGGCGGGGTCGGCGTCCCGCGCGGTGCGGAATCCGGCGAAGATCTGCCGCCGCACGGGCAGATCCCAGTTGCGGAACGTCCCGCGGCAGGCCACCTGCGCGGTGCCGAACGAGCCGCCGCGCAGCACCCGGTACCGGTCGCCGAAGAACACCTCGCTGTACTCGCGGTACGGGAACGCCTCGAAGCCCGGGTAGCCGGTGAACGGCGAGGACGTCCACTCCCACACGTCGCCCAGCAGCTGGCGTGCCCCGCACGGCGCGGCACCCTCCGGGTAGGAGCCGACGGGTGCGGGACGCAGCTGCCGCTGGCCGAGGTTGGCGTGGACGGTCCCCGCGTCCCGGTCGCCCCACGGGTGGCGCAGCGACCGGCCGGTGGCGGGGTCGTGGCGGGCGGCCTTCTCCCACTCGGCCTCGGTCGGCAGCCGCCGCCCGGCCCAGCGGGCGTACGCGTCCGCCTCGTACCAGCACACGTGCAGCACGGGTTCGTCCCCCGGCACCTCCTCGGTGCGGCCGAACCGGCGCCGCAGCCAGGTGCGGCCCTCCCGGAACCAGAACAGCGGTGCGGTGAGGCCCTGCCGGACCCGGTGCCGCCAGCCCTCCGGGTGCCACCACTCGGGGCGCTCGTACCCGCCGTCCTCGATGAACTCCTGGTAAGCGGCGTTGCTGACGGGGGTCGTGTCCAGCCGGAAGGCCGGCAACTCGACGGTGTGTGCGGGCCGTTCGTTGTCCAGCGCCCAGGGGTCGGACGAGGTGCCCTGGGTGAACGGCCCCGCCGGGACGAGGACGTCGGCCGGCAGCCGGGCGCGGCACGCGCCGGTGTCCGGCGGCGTCTTGTCGTCGAGGACCGCCGGGCCGCGGCGCAGCTGGTGGGTGGCGAGCATCGTCTCGTCGTGCTGCTGCTCGTGCTGGGCGATCATGCCGAACACGAAGTGGCCGTCCAGCAGCCGGGCGCGCCGCCCCCGCGCGGCGGGCGGCGCCTCCAGCACCCGCAGGGCCGAGGCGCGCACCTCGGCGAGGTAGCGGCGGGCCTCGTCCGGGCCGAGGAGCGGCAGGGCCGGCCGGTCGGCGCGCGGATGCCGGAACGCGTCGTACAGCGTGTCGAGGTCACCGCGCAGCGCGGGCAGCCCGCCCGCCTCGCGCAGCAGCCAGATGTCCTCCTGGCCGGCGATGTGGGCCATGTCCCACACCAGCGGGGACATCAACGGCGAGTGCTGTGCGGTGAGTTCGCCGGTGTCGAGCCGGTCGGTCAGCGCCGTCGTCCGCCGCCGCGCCTCCTCCAGCGCCGCCGCCGCACACCCGGCGTCCGGCGCCTCGTACCCGGTGCTGCCGGAGGCGGTGGAGTGCGTACCCGTCACAGGGGGTTTCCTTCCGGTAGGTGGAGTGGGAGCACCGGCCGGTGCGGACCGCCGTCGCGCAGCGCGTCCAGCTGGTCGTCGGCGGGGCAGCGGCCACGCAGGGGATAGCGGTCGAGGAAGCCGGCCACCGCGTCGACCAGCGGTGCCGGGACCCGCTGCCGGGCCAGCGCGTCCAGCGCGGCCCGCAGACAGGCGCGGACCGCCGTGCCCAGGCCCGGCCCGCGCGGACCGGTGCGCGCCGCGCGCAGCCACACCTCCCACGGCGGCACGCCCCGGTCGTCGGTCAGCGGCCGGGTGGCCTCGTGCGCGAGGGCGGCGGCGACGGGGTCGTCGAGCAGCGCGGAGACGACCAGCACGGGGACGATCCAGCCGTCGCCCGGCTGCGCGTCCACCATCCGCAGCTCCAGGTGGCCGCGCGGGCGCACCGGGGGGAACAGGGTCGTCAGGTGGTAGTCCACGTCCGTGAGCGTCGGGGCCCGTCCCGCCGCCGGCCCGCCGCCGAGCCAGGCGCGCAGCGCCAGCCCGGGCGGTACCCGCCAGGGGCCGGAGGCGCGGGGGCGTACGCACATGACCTGTGCGTCGAGGGCGTAGCGGGCCCAGTCCCGCCGGGGCGAGCGCCAGCCGCCGGGCGGCTGCCGGGTGCGCTGCGGGTCGAGGCGGGCCCAGACGGCCTGCCGGGTGGAGGCCCAGCCGGTCGGACGTCCGCGGTGCACCGGGGAGTTGGCGAAGGCGGCGACGAGGACGGGGCCGAGCCGGTGCGCCAGCCGCCAGCGGAAGCGGAAGCCCGTCACGCCGTCGCTCTCGTCGCCGGCGTCCACACACACCTGCACGGCGGCGGTGGCCCGCATCATCACCCGGCCCCACGGGCCGTACCGGTCGAAGTACGTCTCCATCGCCCGGTACCGGGGGTGGTCGAGCACCCGCGGCGGTTCGCGCCACGGGTCGAGTCCGGCGCCGTCCAGCACGAGCCCGGCGGGTGCCAGGACCCGGCGCAGCGCCGTGAGGTCACCGGCCGCCGCGGCGACGCAGCCGGCGGGGGAGGAGGCGGGCGGGCAGCTGAGTTCGAGCTGTCCGCCGGGCTCCGAGGTCAGCACGCCGCCGTGCGGCAGGCCGCCCGGGCCACGCAGTGGAGCCAGCGCCTCCGCCAGCCGGCCGGGCGGCACCACCGCCTCCCGCTTCCGGCGGTCCCGCACCAGCCACTCCAGCTCCACGCCCGTACGCAGCGGAGGCCCGGTCTTGAAGCACACGCCGCGCACATGCGTCGCGGCGTCCTCCTCCCGTACGGGACGGTGCGCCGGGTCCGGGCCCCGGGTGCGCTCCGCCCGCACCGCAGGCGAGTCCATCGCGCCTCCTCACTCGTGCCACGTCCGCGTTCACTCGTGAGCCGCACCGGTAACCCGCCCGGCTGCCCGCCGGATTCCCTTCCGGGCGGCCGAAACCGGCCGTTCCGCGTTCCGCGGCGGCCGGGCGAACGCTCAGGCCGGAGCCCCGCCGGGGTGCCGACCGCCGCCCGGTGTACGGGGGTTGACGCTGGTGGGCCGGGTGAACACGCCCGGCCGCCGCGTTGGCCGGATCCCGACGGGCGCCCGGCCGCCGGGCTCCGGGGCCGGGAGTGGCCGGACGCGGGCCCCGGGGAGGCCGGTCCGGGCCGGGGAGGGCGGGAGCGGGCGTCCTCACCCGCCGGGGTGATCATGCGAGGACCCCGGGGCCCGCTGAGCCCGGGCGGGAGCGGCCCGCTGCCCGGCCCGACGGCGATCCCGGAGGTCTTATGCCGCTGAATGTCCCTTATGGGGTGCGCAGTTGAGGCGGGGGCCGCCCTTTCGTGTAACCCTCACAGCGTGCAATCGAGTGACAGCACTCCGTTACTATGAGGGTCTGCGGGAAGCTGCCCACGGCCTGTTCCGGCAGCACACGAAGCACTTCTTCCGGAACGGATATGGAAACGCATCGCTGGTACACGAGGCCCGGTTCCGAGGGAATTCCGCACCCTCCGCGACCCCCCTCGGCACACCGCTCCTCCCACGGATCGAGAAGGGACGTACGCGTGCCATCCGACGTCCCCGGAATTCCGGACGCATGCTGTGACAGCGCGCTGCCCGGCGGCACACGGCCCGGGCCGGCGCGGTACGGTCACCCACCCTGCCGGACCGGAACACCGCCCCGGACCGGCACACCGCCCCGGGACGGCAGAGCCCCCGCGGAACCTCCCACGGGCTCCCGCCCCGCCTGAACAGCCCCCCACCTCCCGCCCGGTGCACAGCGTGCCGGACGCGACCGGCAGGCCCGGCGCCGCACGCCCGGCCGTCGGTCCCCGCCGCCCGGCGGCACCGTGCGTCGGCCCTGTCGGCCCCGTCGGCCGCCCCGGACGTTCCGCCCGCCGTCGCGACACCGGTCGCGGCACGACACGGAATGCGCCGCAGCCGGCGCGTATACGCCCGGCCGCCTTTGTCTTCTCCTCTCCTCCAGGAGCCTTCTTGTCTCGTCGCCCTGAAAGCCTGCCGCTCACCGCCGCCCAGCGGGGAATCTGGTTCGCGACCCAGAACTCGGCCTCGGCGAATGTCGCCTTCCGCGTCGGTGAATTCGTGGAGATCACCGGACCGGTGGACGAGACCGCGTTCGACACCGCTCTCCACCGGACCGTCGAGGAGATCGACGGTCTGCATGTGCGCTTCGCGGCCGGCGACGACGGGCCCGTGCAGATCTTCCGGCCGGACACCGAACGCGCCTGGGAGCTGACACGGGTCGATCTGAGCAGCCGGCGGGACCCCTGGTCCGCCGCGCGCGACTGGGTCACCGCACGCATGGCACAGCCCCTGGACCCGGCGTGCGACCGGCTCTTCGACCATGCGCTGCTCACGCTGTCCCCCGACCGGCACATCTGGGCCTACAGCTACCACCACCTGGTGATGGACGCGACCGGCTTCGCGCTCGTCGCCACCCGCGTCGCCGAGCACTACGCCGCGCTCACCGAGCAACGCCCCTGCGCCCGCAGCCCGTTCGGCTCCCTGTCCGACGTGATCCGGCGGGAGCGTGCGTACGAGGAGTCCGGACAGCGCGCCGTCGACCGGGAGTTCTGGACGGACCGCCTCGCCGGCTGGCGGCCCCCGCGTCCGCTGACCGCCCCGACCGGCCGCACCGGCGACGGAACGGTGCTGCGCACACCGGAGGCGCCCCTGGCCGACGCGGCGCGGCTGCGGGCTGCGGCGGAACGCGCGGGGGTGCGCTGGTCCCGGCTGGTCGTCGCCGCGACGGCCGGCTATCTGCACCGGCTGACCGGAGAGTCCGACATCGTGCTCGGCCTGCCCGTCACCGGCCGCGACAGCGAGGAGACACGGCACCTGCCGGGCTCCGTCTCCAACGTCCTGCCCCTGCGGCTGTCCGTGCCGCCCGGGGCGACCTTCGCCCAGCTCGCCGCGCAGGCCGACACCGAACTGAGGGAGCTTCGGCAGCACCAGGGCTACCACGGCGAGGAGATCCTCCGCGACCTCGGACTCGCCGGTGAGCAGGGGCCGTTGTTCAGCCCGAACATCAATATCTTGTCCTTCCACCGCGCCCTGCGGTTCGGCGACAGCCCGTGCACCTTCCACCCGTGCCACAACTCCATGGGCATCGGCGTCTCCTTCATGGTCTGGGACCGGCGGGACGGCTCCGACCCGGCGCTGGGAGCGGAGGCGGACCCCGCGTACTGCGCCGAGACGGACCTCACCGGGCACCACGGGCGGCTGCTGCGCGTCCTGGAAGCCGCGATCGAGGACCCCGACCGCCGCGTGGACACCGTCTCCCTGCTGGACGCCGCCGAGCGGGAGGCCGCCCTCGGCCGCCCCACCGGCGAACCCCCCGAGGAGCCCCACGCGACCCTCCCGGAGTTGTTCCGTGCGCGGGTGCGTTCGGGTCCGGATGCACCGGCGGTGTCGTGTGGTGGTCGGACGCTGAGTTATCGCGAACTGGATGTGTTGTCGGACCGGTTGGCGGGTGTGTTGGTGGGGCGT
>NZ_BJMM01000020.1 GCF_006539165.1 Streptomyces cacaoi
GGAACGTGAGGGGCCCCGGACCGGGCAGGTCACAGGCGGGGCGCGAGGCCGTGAGCATCGTGAGGACGAGCGCCCGGCGCGAGCCGGAACGCGAGGGACCCCCGACCGGGCAGGTCACAGCTTGGCGGGCCCCGAGCCCTTCAGCATCTTGAGGTCGAGGGCCTGGGCCATCGCGCGGTAGCCGTTGTCGCTGGGGTGCAGATGGTCGCCGGAGTCGTAGGCGGCGAGCAGCCGTTCGGGGTGCGCCGGGTCGCGGAGGGCCGCGTCGAAGTCGACGTAGGCGTCGAAGACCTTGCCGGAGCGGATCTGTTCGTTCACGCCCTGCCGTACGGCGTCCATCCGCGGTGTGTAGCCGCGGTGCCCGCCGAACGGGGTGAGCGTGGAGCCGACGACCTTCAGCCCGCGCGCGTGCGCCTGCCGCACCAGGTCCCGCAGGCCCTTCACGATCTTCTGCGGGTCGCGCTGCCGCGGCGGCTTGATGATGTCGTTGAGCCCCATCTCGATGATGACGCTCTTCACACCCGTCCTGGAGAGCACGTCGCGGTTCATCCGGCCGAGCGCGCTGGGGCCGTTGTTGGGCGAGAACTTGCTGCCGTCGACGAGGACGCGGTTGCCGCTGATGCCGCCGTTGAGCACGCTCAGCCGCGGCGCGTCCCGCTCGGTGCGCAGCCGTTCGGCGAGGAAGTCCGTCCAGCGGCGGTTGGCGCCGGGGCTGGAGGTGATGCCGTCCGTGATCGAGTCGCCGAGCACGGCGACGGCGCCCTCGGTCTCGGCGCTCCACACGTCGACACCGCTGAGGTAACGCCAGTACGGGCTCTGCTTGTTGAAGGCGGTGCCCGAGGTGTCCTCGGCGCGGTCGCCCTCGGCGACGTAGCTGGTCTGGCGTGCGTACGGGTGGTACGTGACGGGCCCGGACGGGGTGGGGGAGTAGGTGGTGATCAGCAGGTCGGCGGCGTGCGGGACGTTCAGCCGGACGGAGTCGCTGGTGACCTCGCCGCCGGCCGGGATGGTGACGGTCGGCTTGTTGCCGAAGGTCAGCCTGCGCATGGTGCCGGCCGCCGCCGTGGGGTTGCTGGGCGCGGCGGCGAGCGCGATCGTCGCGTGCGAGATCGTCAGCGGGCGGTTGCCGAACAGGTTGGACAGCTGGATACGGGCGCCGGTGCCGCCGACCGAGGTGTGCACCACGTTCCGTATCGACATGTTGGAGAAGCCGTCGGAGGTGTGCGGTTCCGCCGCCGCCGGGGACGCCGACCAGGTGCCGACCCAGTTGCCCGAGGAGGCGGGCGCGGCCGAGTTGCGTGCCTGCGGGGCTCCGTCGTCGAAGCCGCTGTCGCCGCTGCCCACGCCGATGAATATGGCGGTGGAGACGAGGACCACGATCGCCGCTAGACCGGCGAGCAGGGCATAACCCATGTTCCTGGTCATGCGGGTTGTTTCTCCTCGGGCTGACGGAGCCCGGGGCTCCGAGTGGTCGGCGATCTCATGATCCCACGATCGAGGTGCGGGCCGTCCTCGGGGGCTTCGCGGGAAGCGGGGCGGACGATGGTGCGGCCCGGTCCGACCGTGCCGCGAGGAACATCTGTGCCGCCCTCACACACAGACGTCCCCACGGCATGATCCGTTCCACTCGGGGTGCCGCGAGGGACAATGGCCACTGATGCTCCTCACGAGCGGGCGCACGGGGTCGAAAGCGGTGTGAGCCGGCCCGCGGTCACGCGGTTGACCTGGTGCTTCACCCGGGTTCGCGGAGCGTCGTGCGAGGTGTTTCCCGGTGCTGCGCGGCCGGGGCGGGGGCGGCGTCCAGGGAGCGGTGGGAGCGGATGGAACGGACAAACGAGGGTGAAAACCCCCGTCGCGGGGCCCGGCGCGTGAGAGCGATCACATCCGGCGCGGGCCCGGCCGGGCCCGGGGGGCCGGGCGTGTTCACGGCGGCCGACGAGGAGCGGCGGCGCGGGGTGCGCCGGATGAAGGCCATCGCGACCGGCGCCCTGCTGTTCATGGCCGTCGTCTTCGCACTGGCCACCTGGGGCGAGCACGCCGGGGCCGGGGCCTGGACGTCCTATGTCGCGGCAGCGGCCGAGGCCGGGATGGTGGGCGCGCTGGCCGACTGGTTCGCCGTCACGGCGCTGTTCCGGCATCCGCTGGGCCTGCCGATCCCGCACACGGCCATCATCCCGACGAAGAAGAACCAACTCGGCCGCAGCCTGGGCGACTTCGTGGGGGAGAACTTCCTCGCCGCCGACGTGGTGCGCTCCCGGCTCAAGGCCGTCGGCATCGGACAGCGGCTGGGCGCCTGGCTCGCGGAGCCCGCACACGCCGACCGGGTCACCGCCGAACTCGCCACCGCGCTGCGCGGCACGCTCACCGTGCTGCGCGACTCCGATGTGCAGGCCGTCGTCGGCGAGGCCATCACCCGTCGCGCGCACGCGCAGGAGGTCGCGCCGGGGCTCGGGACGATGCTGGAGAAGGTCGTCGCCGACGGCGGCCACCGGAGGGTCGTGGACCTGGTGTGCGTGCGCGCCGCCGACTGGCTCGACGAGCACCGGGACGCGGTCATGGACGCGGTCGCCGGGGGCGCGCCCGGGTGGACGCCCCGGTTCGTCGACCGCAAGGTGGGCGAGCGCGTCTACCGCGAACTGCTGCGCTTCGTCACCGAGATGCGCGACATGCCGGATCACCCGGCGCGCGGTGCCGTCGACCGTTTCCTCACGGACTTCGCCGCCGAACTGCGCTCCGACCCGGCCACCCGGGGCCGCGTCGAGCGGCTGAAGAACGACCTCCTCGACCGGCCCGAGGTCCAGGACCTGATCGCCTCCGCCTGGGGCGCGGTGCGCGCGATGCTGGTCGCGGCGGCGGAGGACGAACACAGCCAGCTGCGGCGGCGCGCCCGTGAAGCGCTGCTGTCCCTGGGCCGCCGGATGTCCGAGGACGACCGGCTCCAGGGCAAGGTCGACGGCTGGGCCGAGGGCGCGGCCGGCTATCTGGTGACGACCTACCGGGACGAGATCACCTCGCTGATCACCGAGACCGTCGCCTCCTGGGACGCCGAGCACACCTCCCGCAAGATCGAGGCGCACATCGGCAGGGATCTCCAGTTCATCCGCATCAACGGCACCGTCGTCGGCGCGCTCGCCGGCCTCGCCATCCACACGGTGGCCCGGCTCTCGGGCGCCTGACGGGCCGGCACCGCCCCGCCACCGGGGGCCGGGTTTCCCGGTGTCCCGCGCCGGTCCTAGGCTCGGCACCCACCGGGCGAAGGGGGGCGGGTGACGGCATGCCGACGTGGGGGCTGATCGTCGAGACCACGGTGGGCATCGGACAGCGCAAGCGCACCGAAACGTATGTGCTGGCCCATATGACGGGCGACCGCGAGGAGGCGATGGCGGAACTCGAACGCCGGGCCAAGGTCGCGCAGCCCGAGCATCCGCGTACCCGGCGGCGCCGCCGGCTCTTCCGGCACGGCGACGGCTTCCTGCTCGTCCTGGACGGCAGTTGGGAGTCCTACAGCTCCCGGTTCACGCTCGCCGAACTCCTGGAGGACTCCGACGCGCCCGCCCCCGAGCCGGTGCCGCAGCCGGAAGACGACCCCACCGAGCGGTGGTTGGCGTCCGAGCCGCTCGCCGGGGACGGGCCCGGCGAGGCGGACGGAGCCGGCGGTGGCACGGGCGCGGGCGCCGCCCCGGAGCTGGACGAGGACGGCATCCCCGTGAAGC
Organism: Streptomyces cacaoi; assembly: GCF_006539165.1. Taxonomy (GTDB): domain Bacteria; phylum Actinomycetota; class Actinomycetes; order Streptomycetales; family Streptomycetaceae; genus Streptomyces; species Streptomyces cacaoi. The sequence goes on from NZ_BJMM01000020.1 coordinate 3,714, forward strand.
CGTCCTGGCTGGGGCGCACCGACATCTCCTGACCCCGCGACGACCGATCCCGCCGCCGCGCCCGGGAACTCCCGTGTCGGTGGCGCACGTTACGGTGGTGTGCACCGTCGGGCGGCCGGACGGTGCGCAGGACGGACACTGCCAGTGCGCTGCCAGTGCGCTGTCACTGCACCAGCACCAGCGAGTGCACTGCCGCCGGACTGCCACCGCGCAGCCACCGGGCGCGCTCCGGCTCCCGCGGAGCGCACACGGAGGACGAACACGGAGGGGAAGAGGGGGGAAGCACCGGCATGCTGTACCGCACCGTCAGCACCTGGCGGATGTACCTCGTCTCGCTTCTCCTGCTCGCCGCCGGGGCGCTGTTGGCGTACACGGGGGCGAACTCCGGCTTCGTCGTGGTCGCCGCGACCGCCGCCGTCGCCGCGCTCTCCCTGCTGCTCGCCTGCTCCGACGCCGCCCCCGGGCTCGCTCCCGGGCGCGTCCGCACGGCGATACGTGATCGTGAGCGGCGCACCGCCTTCCTGCCGCAACGGGATCCCGACGCCGCGGGCCGCCCGCGCCCCCGAGCGCCCGGCCACCCGCCACGGACGACCACACGGGTGCCCCGCATACGCATACCCGCCGCCGTGAGCTGACCCGACGGCCGAGCGGCCCGCGAACCCGGGCGTGGCTCTCCTGCCGCGACGCTCCTGCTGCGACGCGCTGTGCCGTGCCGTGACCGCGGTGCTGCCGCGCCACGCCGTCGGCAGCCCCCGGGCCCTCGCCGGCCGCCTTCCCGCCGTCGTGACGGACGCGCCGTGTGCCGACGCGCTTCCGTCGAGGGCGAGTTGCTGCCCCGGGTGAGCCGCCGCAGGTGAGCTGCCGCCGCAGGGATCTGCCGCTGTCTGCGCACCGCTGCCGTATGCGCCCGCCGTGCCCGTGTGCCTCGTCACGCCGACCGTTCACCGCGCCCCCTCCTCGCCAGGGGGCCACCCGGCTCGACGAGACCCGTGGAGGGCTCAGCAACCATGTCCGTACCCGCGACAGTCGTGGCGTCCGTCTCCGACGTCCTCGAACCCGTCTTCCAGCACTCGGCCACCGCCGCCGCCATCGTCCTGCTCACCCTGTGCGTCCGCCTCGCCCTGCACCCCCTGGCGCGGGCCGCCGTACGGGGCGAGCGGACCCGCGCCGAACTGGCGCCGCGGATGGGCGAGTTGCAGCGCAAGTACCGGGGCGACCCCGAGCGGCTGCGGCGCGAGATGCAGCAGCTCTACACGAAGGAGGGGGCCTCGCCGGCCGCCGGCTGTGCGCCGATGCTGCTCCAACTCCCCGTCTTCTTCATGGTGTACCACCTGTTCACCACCGACGACGGGCTGCTGGGGCACACCCTGCTCGGTGCCCCGCTCGGCGGGCGGTGGACGGACGCCCTCGCACACGGCGGGCTGCTCGGCGGCCACGGGCTGGTGTACCTGGCGCTGTTCGCGCTGACCGGCGCCGTCGCCACCTGGACCTGTCTGCGGAACCGCCGCAACGCCGCCCGCACCCCCGCCGCCTCCGGGCAGCCGCCGATGATGCGGTTCCTGCCGCTGCTGTCCTTCGGAACGCTGGTCACCGTGGCCGTGGTGCCGCTGGCCGCCGCGCTGTACGTGGTGACCTCCACGACCTGGACGGCCGTCGAGCGGGCCGCACTCGGTGCCGGGCTGCCGCCGCGCCCCGAGGCCGGACAGCCGCCCCGGCGCGGGGCGCGGTCCACCAGGTGAACCAGGTCTTGTGATTCTGAACACGCTCTTGGAGGATCATCTGAATTCGGCTGGAGGGAGAGCGACGTGAAACTGCTGCGCGTCGGATCGGTAGGAGCTGAACGACCCGCACTGCTCGACGAGTCCGGGACACTGCGCGACCTGTCGGAGATCGTCCCCGACATCGACGGTGACCTGCTCGGGAACGCCGCCCTGCTCGACCGCGTCCGCCGGGCCGCCGCGGACGGCGCGCTGCCCGCGCTGCCCCGCGCGGCGGCGGACGCCGGAACCACCGGCGCCGGCGCCGAGCCGGAGAGCCTGCGCATCGGCCCGCCCGTCGCCCGGATCGGCAAGATCGTGTGCATCGGGCTGAACTACCACGACCACGCGCGGGAGACCGGCGCCGCCGTCCCCGAGGAGCCCATCGTCTTCCTCAAGGCGCCGGACACCGTCGTCGGCCCGCACGACACGGTGCTCATCCCGCGCGGCAGCACCAAGACCGACTGGGAGGTCGAACTCGCCGTCGTCATCGGGCGGACCGCGCGGTATCTGGAGACCGAGGAGGAGGCGCTCGCCGCCGTCGCCGGCTACACCGTCGCCAACGACGTCTCCGAGCGGGAGTTCCAGATCGAGCGCGGCGGCCAGTGGGACAAGGGCAAGAACTGCGAGACGTTCAGCCCGCTCGGCCCCTGGCTCGTCACCGCCGACGAGGTGCCCGACCCGCAGGCGCTGCCGCTGCGGCTGTGGGTCAACGGCCAGGTGCGGCAGGACGGGAGCACGGCCGACCAGATCTTCTCCGTCGCCCACGTCGTGCGGTACCTCAGCCGGTTCGTGACGCTGCGGCCCGGTGACGTCGTCTGCACCGGGACGCCGGCCGGGGTCGCCATGGGGATGGCGGAGCCGAAGCCGTATCTGCGGGACGGGGACGTGGTCGAGCTGGAGGTCGCCGGGTTGGGGCGGCAGCGGCAGGTGCTGAAGTCCGCCTGAGCAGCGCGGTTTCGATGGGCCGGGCACCGGGAGGTTTCTCCTTGTGCCCGGCCCTTCGGCGGTGTGCCGCTGGGGGCGGACCGCCCCAGCTCGGGGTGCCAGGGGAGTGGGTTGCTCCTGGGCCCGGGTCAGAGGGAGCGGGCGGTTTCCAGGACCTGGAGGGTGGCGGCGGCCTCGTGGGCGGTGACCGGGGGCGGGGTGCCCTCGCGGAGGGCGAGGGCGACGGCGTCGTAGAAGGCGGGGTAGTCGCCGTCCAGGGTGGGCACGGGCCGGGTGTCCTCCAGGGCGCCGAGTCTGCCCCAGGCGGACTCCGGCTCCACGCCCCAGCGCACGCCCTCCGCCGGCCGGGACCCCTGCCGCAGCGCGGCCTCCTGGGGGTCGAGCCCGTATTTGACGTAGGCGGCCTCGCTGCCCAGCACCCGGAAGCGCGGGCCGAGTTGGGCGGCGGTGGCGCTCATCCACAGATGTGAGCGGACGCCGCTCTCGTGGGTGATGGCGATGAAGGTGTCGTCGTCGGCCTCGGCACCGGCGCGCCGCACATCGTGCTCGGCGTAGACGGAGGCGGCGGGTCCGAAGAGGGTGAGCGCCTGGTCGACCAGGTGGCTGCCCAGGTCGTAGAGGAGGCCGCCGATCTGCTCCGGGTCGCCGGACTCGCGCCAGCCGCCCTTGGGCGTGGGACGCCACCGCTCGAAGCGGGACTCGAAGCGGTGGACCGTGCCGAGGCGGTCCTCGGCGAGCAGCGAGCGGAGGGTGAGGAAGTCGTTGTCCCAGCGGCGGTTCTGGAACGGCACGAGCAGCAGGCCGCGCTCGTCGGCGAGCCGGGCCAGTTCGCGGGCCTCGGCGGCGGTGCCGGCCAGCGGCTTGTCGACGACCACGGGCAGCCCGGCCTCCAAGGCCCGCCGGGCGAGCGGCACATGGGTGCGGTTCGGGGTGGCGACGACGACGAGGTCGATCCGTTCGGGCTCGGCGAACAGCTCGTCCGCCGTGGCGACCGTACGGACCTCGCCGCCGCCCGGTCCCGCGGCGGCGCGTGCCTGCTCCTGGCGCCCGGGGTCGGAGGTGACGACGGTGTCGAGCGTGAGCCCCGGCGTGGTGGCGATCAACGGGGCGTGGAAGACGGATCCGGCCAGGCCGTAGCCGAGCAGGCCGACGCGTACCGGGTCCGCGGGGGAGTCCATACGGTTCATGGGGGTGGTCATGGGGGACAGCCTCGCAAAACGGTGTTGCCGGGTCACACAGCCGGTCCGAACGGGTCGCGTACCGGTGCCGGTCCGCCGCGGCCCGAAGCCCTGGCAGGATGCCGAGGTGGCTACCTCCCGCGAAAGCAGCGTGCCCTACGAGATCCCCGACGACGGGGCGGCGCCCGTGCGCGCCGGCATCCCCGAGCACGGCCGGGTGCCCCGCTACTACTGGCTCAAGGCGCGACTCGTCCCGCTCCTGGAGGGGCTGGGCGAGGGCGGGGCGCTGCCGACCGAACGTGAACTCGCCGAGCGGTACTCGGTGTCCCGCGAGACCGTGCGGCAGGCCCTGCGGGAACTGCTGCTCGAAGGGCGGCTGCGCAGGTCCGGGCGGGGCACGGTCGTCGCCGGGCCGAAGCTGGAACAGCCGCTCGCGCTGGCCAGTTACACCGAGGGCGTGCGGCGGCAGGGGCGGGTGCCGGGGCGCACGCTCATCGGGCTGACCCGGCATCCCGCGCCCGCCGGGCTCGCGGCGGACCTCGGTGTCGCCGCCGGGGAGCCGATGTGGCATCTGGAGCGGGTGCTGTTCGCCGACGACGAGCGGGTCGGTCTGGAGAGCACGTACCTCGCGGTGGAGCGGGCGCCCGCCCTCGACCGGGAGTTCGAGCCGGACTCGTCGTTCTACGCGTATCTGCGGGAGCGGTTGGGGGTGCGGTTCGGGGAGGCCACCGAGCGGCTGGAGACCGTGCTGGCCACGCCACGGGAGGCGTTGCTCGTGGGGACGCCGCCGGGGCTGCCGATGCTGTTGATCCACCGGGCGTCGCGGGACGGGGACGGGGTGCCGCTGGAGCGGGTGCGGGTGCTGTACCGCGGCGACCGCTTCAGCTTCACCGTCCACCTGGACGGCTGACGCCCCCTGACCTGCTCTGCCTCCCCTGCCTCGGACTCCCCTGCCTTCCTGTTCAGGCCGGCACCGGAGCGCTCGCCTCAAGCGCCGGACGGGCCGAACCCCAGCCCGTCCGGCACTTGAGGACGAGCGCGAGCGATACCCCGCGACGGCGGAAAAGAAAAAAGGATCACGGAAGTGTAACGGGTCTGGGCCAGAGTTGAGCCCGGGTTCACCTGGGCGTTGCCGAGGGGACATCGCCCACCGCGAAGGTGCGGGGCATGCGAGTCATAGTTGTCGGAGCAGGCGTGCTGGGCACGATGCACGCCTGGCACGCGGTGGAGCGGGGCCACGAGGTCCTCCACATCGAGCGCGAGGAGCAGGCGCGCGGCGCCTCGGTACGCAATTTCGGCCTGGTCTGGGTGGGCGGCCGGGCGGACGGCCCGGAGCTGCGGGCGGCCCTGCGCGCACGGGAGTTGTGGGAGGAGATCGGCGACCGGGTGCCGGGCCTCGGCTTCCGGGCGGGCGGTTCGCTCACCGCGGTCACGACGGAGGCGGAGCTGGCGGTGGCCCGCGAGGCGGCGGCCCGCCCGGACGCCGCGATCCGCGGCTACCGGCTGCTGGACCGGGACGAGGTGCGGGACCTCAATCCGGCGCTGCGCGGCGAGGCGCTGCTGGGCGGCCTGTGGTGTGAGCGGGACGCGCTCGTCGAACCGCGCACGGCGCAGCGGGAGTTGCAGTCGGCGCTGCGGGCCCGCGCCGGCGGCCGGTACACGTTCCTGGGCGGGCGCGAGGTGCGCGAGGTGCCCACGGGGCGCCCGGCCGTCCGGGACGAGACGGGCGAGGTGCACGAGGGCGACGTGGTCGTGCTGTGCACGGGCGCCTGGCTGGGCGGGCTGGCGCGCGAGCTGGTGCCGGAGATGCCGGTGCGGCGGGTGCGGTTGCAGATGATGCAGACCGAGCCGCTGGGCGAGCGGTTGACCACGTCGGTCGCCGACGCCGACAGCTTCCGCTACTACCCGGCGTACCGGGGCGCGGCCCTGGACGCGCTGGCCGCGGAGCAGCCGCAGCCGCCGGTGGCGCGGGCGCACGGTATGCAGCTGCTGATGGCGCAGCGTCTCGACGGTTCGCTGACGATCGGCGACACCCACGCGTACGAGACCCCCTTCGCCTTCGACGTGGACGAGGAGCCGTACGGCCATCTGGAGCGGGTGGCGAGCGGGTTGCTGGGCCGGGAGCTGCCGCCGGTGCGCCGTCGCTGGGCGGGGGTGTACGCGCAGTGCACCGAGCCGGGCCGGGTCGTGCTGCGGCAGGAGGCGGCCGGGCGCGACGGCGTGTGGCTGGTGACGGGCCCGGGCGGGCGCGGGATGACGTGTTCTCCCGCGATCGCCGAGGCGACGGCGGACGAGCTGGGCTGGTGAGCGGAGTGACACGGCACGACGGGATGCACACAGCGGAGCGCGACGGTGCGCACCGCGTCGGGACGCACGACGGGACGCACGGAAGGCGTGACGTGGGGCGCGTCGGAAGGCACGGCGGGGGCGAACCGCCCGCCGGCGAGCCGCACTTCGGGCTGGTGGTGCTGGACATGGCGGGCACGACCGTCGCGGACGACGGGCTCGTCGAGCGGGCGTTCGCGGGCGCGGCCCGGGTGCTGGGCGCCGGGCCCGGCACCCCGGCGCACCACCGGATGCTGGAGCATGTGCGCGCCACGATGGGCGAGTCCAAGATCTCCGTGTTCCGGCATCTGGCCGACGGCGACGAGGAGTTGGCCCGGCACGCGAACGCCGCGTTCGAGCGCGAGTACGGGGAGCTGGTGGCGCAGGGGCACTGCGCGCCGGTGCCGGGCGCCCGCGAGGCCGTCGAGGAACTGTGCGCGGCCGGCCGCACGGTGGTGCTCACCACCGGCTTCGCCCGGGCCACCCAGGACGCGATCCTGGACGCGCTGGGCTGGCGTGCGCTCGTCGCGCTCACGCTGTGCCCGGTGGACACCGGCCCGGCCGGGCGGGGCCGCCCCTACCCGGACCTGGTGCTGGCGGCGCTGCTGCGGACCGGCGCCGTGGACGACGTACGCCGGGTCGCGGTGGCCGGGGACACCGCGTACGACATGCGGACCGGGGTGCGTGCCGGCGCCGGCGCGGTCGTGGGGGTGCTGACCGGGGCGCACGGCGCGCGGGAGCTGCGCGGCGCGGGCGCGAGCGCGGTACTGGACTCGGTGGCCGGGCTGCCCGCCCTGCTGAACGGTCTGGAGACGGACGGGCCGCAGCCGGGCGAACCGGGTTCGGACGAGCGGCAGTCCGGCGGGGCCGGGGCGGGGCGTCCGGAGCCGGGCGGGTCGGGGCCGGGCGGTCCGGTGACGCCGTCGTGACGGGCGGACGCGGCCCCGGCACGGGCATACGGTTCGACGAGGTGACCGTCGCCTACGGCGGCACCGTCGCCCTCGACACCCTGGATCTCACCGTCCGGCCGGGCGAGGTGCTGGCGCTGCTGGGCCCCTCCGGGTCCGGCAAGACGACCGCGCTGCGTACCGTCGCCGGCTTCGTCCGGCCCACCGGCGGCCGGGTGTGGATCGGCGGGCGGGACGTGACGGATCTGCCGCCGCACGCGCGGGACGTGGGCATGGTCGTGCAGAGCTATGCGCTCTTCCCGCACATGCGCGTCGAGGACAACGTCGCGTTCGGCCTGAAGGCGCGGAAGGCGCCGAAGATGCCGCGGGCCGAGATCGCGGCGCGGGTCGGCGAGGCGCTGGAGACGACCGGGATGAGCGGCTACGCGCGCCGCTACCCGCGCGAGCTGTCCGGCGGCCAGCAGCAGCGGGTCGCCATCGCGCGGGCGCTGGCCGTGCGGCCCGGCGTGCTGCTGCTGGACGAGCCGCTGTCCGCGCTGGACGCCCGGCTGCGCTCCGGCATGCTGGCCGAACTCGCCCGGCTGCACCGGGAGTTGCCCGAGGTGCCGATGGTGTACGTCACCCACGACCAGGTGGAGGCGCTCACCCTGGCCGACCGGGTGGCCGTCATGGACCGGGCGCGGCTGCGTGCGCTGGGCACCCCGCGGGAGCTGTACCGCAGCCCGGCCGACACCTTCACCGCCTCGTTCGTGGGCAGCGCCAATCTGCTCCCGGTGACCTGCGCGGCCGAGGGCACCGTCCGGTTCGGCGGGACGGCGCTGACCGTCGGGCTCGGTGCGGCCGGGGCTTCCCGCGCGGGGGAGGAGCGCACGCTGTGCGTCCGGCCGCACCGGATCGTCCTCGGCGAGGACGGGCCGAACGTGCTGCGGGGCACCGTCACCGCCGTGCAGTGGCGGGGCGCCACCCACCGCGTCGCGATCGAGGCGGAGGGGCACGAGGTGCGCGCGGACGTGCCCGAACTGGACACGGTCCCCGCGCCCGGCGAGCGGCTCGCACTGAGCTTCGCCCCCGGTGACGCCGCGCTGCTGCCCGCCCGGACCGGAGCGAACGGAGCGCAGGACCATGACTGAGCCCGACACCCGGACGCCGCCGCACCCGCCCGCGACCGGTGCGGCCGGTGCGACCGAGGCCCGTTCTTCCGCGCCGGGTGCGCCGGAGGCTCGTTCCGCCGCGCCCGGTGCGCGCGAGCCCGGTGCCGCCGGATCCGGTGCCGCCGGATCCGGTGGGGGCGAGCCCGGTGGCGTCCGGCCGGGGGCCGTCCGGCCGGGGGCGGCCTCGTCCGGTTCCGGCCCGCCCGGTGCGGCCGCGTCCGCCGGGGAGACCGGGGAAACCGGAAAGACCGAGGAGACCGGGGAGGCCGGGAAGACCGAGGAGACCGGGGAGACCGGGAAGGCCCGCGCGGCCGGGCGCGGACGCCGGGGTGCCGCGTGGCTGTGGGCGCTGCCGCCGGTGGCCGTGCTCGGCGTCGTCTTCCTCTATCCGCTGGGCCTCGTGGTGGCCCAGAGCCTCACCGGCGAGGCCGGAGTGGGCGCGTACGCCGAGGTGTTCGGCTCGGCGGCGTTCCGGGAGGCGCTGACCACCACCGTGCTGCTCGCGGTCGGCGCGACCGTCGGCTGTGTGGTGCTGGGGTTCGTGCTGGCGCTGATCGTGGCCTTCGTGCCGTTCCCCGGCAGCAGGGGCGTCGCCCGCTTCATCGACGTCTTCCTCTCCTTCCCGTCCTTCCTGATCACGCTGGCCCTGCTGTTCGTCTACGGCACGGTCGGCATGGCCAACGGGCTGTGGACGGATGTGACGGGCGCCGCGCACGGGCCGTTCGACTTCCTCACCACGCCGTGGGGGGTGCTCCTCGCGGAGATCACCTACTTCACGCCCTTCGTGATGCGGCCCCTGCTGGCCGCTTTCGGACAGCTGGAGACCGCACAGCTGGAGGTGGCCTCGTCGTTGGGCGCCCGTCCGGCGCGGATCGTGCGGCAGGTGGTGCTGCCGGAGGCGTACCCGGCGCTGATGGCCGGCGGCAGCCTCGTCCTGGTGCTGTGCCTGAACGAGTTCGCGATCGTCCTGTTCACCGGCGCGAAGGACGTCGTGACCCTGCCGATGCTCATCTACAGCACGGCGATCCTCGAATCGGACTACGGCACGGCGTGCGTCGTCGCGACCGTCAACATCGTCCTCTCGGTCGGCCTGTACGGGCTCTACCGGGTGCTGACCGCCCGGGCCGCACCGGCGCGGCGGCACCGCGGGCGCGCGCCCGGGCGCGCGGGGACCGGCGGAAAGGAGAGTGCCCGTGCTGGTGCACACGTGTAAGGGGCGCTGGGCGGCGTGGGCCGTCTTCGCGGTGCTGTTCGTGCCGCTGTTCGCGCTGCCGCTGCTGGTGATCGCCGTCGCCTCGCTGTCCACCCACTGGAGCGGAGCGTTCCCCTCCGGGCCGACGGTGGAGCACTACGCCGCCGCCACCCGCGGCGAATCCCTCGCCGCGCTGAGCGTCAGCCTCCAGACCGCCGTCGGCGCGGGGCTGCTCGCGCTGGCCCTGGGTACCTGGGCCGCGCTGGCCGCCGCCTCGCTCGGGCCACGGCTGAAACGGGTGCTGGACGCGCTGTTCGTGCTGCCCGTCGCCGTGCCGTCCGTCGTGGTCGGGCTCGCGGTACTGGTCGCCTTCAGCCGGCCGCCGCTGCTGCTCAACGGCACCCGGTGGATCGTCTTCGTGGCGCACACGGTGCTGGTCACCGCGTTCGCCTACCAGTCGGTCTCGGCCGCGCTCACCCGGCTCGACCCCGCCTACGCACAGATGGCCGCCTCACTCGGCGCCCGCCCCTGGTACGTCCTGTGGCGGGTCAAGCTGCCGCTGCTGCTGCCCTCGCTCACGGCCGCGGCCGGGCTCTGCTTCGCCCTGTCCATGGGGGAGCTGAGCGCGACGATGATGCTCTACCCGCCGGACTGGATGCCGCTCCCGGTGAAGATCTTCGCCGCGACCGACCGGGGCTCGCTGTTCGTCGGCTCCGCGCTCGCGGTCGTCCTGATGGCGGCCACCCTGTGCGTGCTGCTCGCCGTCGCGCGCGTCCGGACGAGAGCCGCCTACCGCTGAGCCCCGCCCCTCCCCCTTCTTCCCCTCTCTTCCTGCACTGCGAAAGGTCCCCGTCATGTCCTCCTCCCACCGCGGGCGCTCCGCCGTCGCCGCCGCCGGTGCGCTCGTTCTGGCGCTCGTCCTCACCGGCTGCGGCGGTACCGGAACCGCGTCCTCCGGCGACGAGGTCGTCACCGTCTACAGCGCCGACGGCCTCAAGGGCGAGAACGGCGACGGCTGGTACGACGAACAGTTCGCCGCCTTCGAACGCAAGACCGGAATCAAGGTCGAGTACGTCGAGGGCGGCTCCGGCGAGATGGTGCAGCGCACCGAACGCGAGAAGGCCAACACCCAGGCCGACGTCCTCGTCACGCTGCCGCCCTTCATCCAGCAGGCCGACAGCAAGGGACTGCTGACCGCCTACCGGCCCGAACACGCCGAGCACATCCCCGCCGGGGAGCGCCCCGGGAACGCCCACTGGACGCCGGTCGTCAACAACTACTTCGGGTTCGTGCACAACACCGCGCAGCCGCCCGCGCCCACCGCCTGGCAGGACCTGCTGAAGCCCCGCTACCGCGACAAGGTGCAGTACTCGACGCCCGGCGTCGCCGGGGACGGCACCGCGCTGGTGATCCAGGCGATCCACGACTTCGGCGGGCGCGAGGCCGCCATGGAGTACCTCGGCAAGCTCCAGAAGAACAACGTCGGGCCCTCGTCCTCGACCAGCAAGCTCGCACCCAAGGTCGACAAGGGCGAGCTGCTCGCGGCCAACGGCGATGTCCAGATGAACTACGCCCAGTCCCGGACCATGCCGCACCTCGGGCTCTGGTTCCCGGCGGCGAAGAAGGGCGCCGCGCCCTCCACCTTCGCGCTGCCGTACACCGCCGGGCTGGTCAAGGGCGCCCCGCACGGCGAGAACGGCAAGAAGCTGCTGGACTTCCTGCTCAGCAGGCGGGCCCAGGAACAGGTCTCGTCCGTGGGCGGCGGCTTCACCGTGCGCGAGGACATCACGGCGGACGACGCGAACGCCCAGGACCTCCGCAAGCTGATGAAGGGTGTGAAGGTCTTCCGGCCCGACTGGAGCGAGGTCGCCCGGAACCTCGACTCCTACATCGACGACTGGAAGAAGGCCACCGGGAGCTGACCCGGGCGTACGCCTGTACGGCCGCTCCGGCTGCCCCGGCCGGCAACGGGCGGCGCCCTCCGGGGCGGTCAGCCGGGCCCTCGACGCCGTACGCTCCGGCTGACCAGCCGCCCACCTCCGGTTAGGCTGACGGCGGCGGCCGGTGCCGTGCACCGCTGCATGGCCACGGCCCCGCCGGCCGGATACACGACCCCTGGCAGGAGCTGTCACGTGGCAGAGCGCAAGCCCATCGAGTCCTGGCTCACCGACATGGACGGTGTGCTGATGCACGAGGGGATCCCGGTCCCCGGAGCGGACGCCTTCATCAAGCGGCTCAAGGAGTCCGGCCGCCCCTTCCTGGTGCTCACCAACAACTCGATGTACACGCCCCGCGACCTGCACGCCCGGCTCGCACGCATCGGGCTGGAGGTGCCCACGGAGAACATCTGGACCTCCGCGCTGGCCACCGCCCAGTTCCTCGACGACCAGCGGCCCGGCGGCACCGCCTACGTCATCGGCGAGGCCGGGCTCACCACGGCGCTGCACGACATCGGCTACGTCCTGTCCGACTCCGACCCGGACTACGTCGTCCTCGGCGAGACCCGCACCTACAGCTTCGAGGCGCTGACCCGGGCCATCCGGCTCATCAACGACGGGGCCCGGTTCATCGCCACCAACCCCGACGAGACGGGGCCCTCCACCGAGGGGGCGCTGCCCGCCACCGGGTCCGTCGCCGCGCTCATCACCAAGGCCACCGGGCGCAAGCCGTACTTCGTCGGAAAGCCGAACCCGCTGATGATGCGGGCCGGACTGAACGCGATCGGGGCGCACTCGGAGACGAGCGCCATGATCGGGGACCGGATGGACACCGATGTGCGGGCTGGCATGGAGGCCGGCCTGGAGACGTTCCTGGTCCTCACCGGGCTGACGACACCGGACGAGATCGACCGGTATCCGTACCGCCCCACGACCGTCGTCGACTCGATCGCGGACCTCGTCGAACGCGTCTGACCCGCCCTTTCCCGGGCCCCGGCGGGGGCGCGGAGGCCCGGTGCCGGGGCGTAACAGTACATCGACAGCTCGGCGGGGCGAGGGCGGCCGTGTGACACGATGGTCAGCGGATTTGTCCCATCGGGGGGTCCGGGCCCGGCCCGGAGTACAGCCAAGGGGGAGTGGATGTACGGCAGTCACGACGGCCGCGGCCGGACCGCTGCCCGCCTCGCAGCGGGCGGCGCGACCGTGGGCGCGATGCTGTTGCTCGCCGGTTGTTTCTCGTCGTCGGACGATGGCAAGGACGGCGGGGACGCCGGCGCGGCCATCCGGCAGCGCCCCAAGTCGCAGACCCCGTACTGGGTGAACCCGGAGGGCAACGCGGCCCGGCAGATGGCCGAGTACCGCAAGGACGACAAGTCCGCCCAGGCCGAGCAGATCAAGAAGATCGCCGGCCAGCCGGTCGCCGAGTGGATCGGCACCGAGGACCCGCAGGGCCAGACGGAGAAGCTCACCCGGGCCGCCGACAAGGCGGACCGCAGCGCCCTGCTCGTGCTCTACAACCTGCCGCACCGCGACTGCGGCCAGTACAGCAAGGGCGGCGCGGCGGACGCGAACGCCTACCGGGCCTGGCTGGACAAGGTCGTCAAGGGCATCGGTGACCGCGCGGCGACCGTCGTCGTCGAACCGGACGCCATCCCGCACCTGCTGGCCGAGGGCTGCACCCCGAAGGAGTTCCACGACGAGCGGTACGCGCTGCTGAACGAGGCCGTCACCAAGCTCAAGGAACTCCCGGAGACGAAGGTGTACCTGGACGCCGGCAACCCCGACTGGGTGCGCGACCCGGGCGGCCTCGTGGAGCCGCTGAACCGGGCGGGCATCGCGAAGGCCGACGGCTTCGCGCTGAACGTCTCCAACTACCAGACGACGAAGTCGAACATCGCCTACGGCAAGAAGGTCTCGCCGATGGTGGGCAACAAGCCGTTCGTGATCGACACCAGCCGGAACGGCAACGGCCCGGTGGAGGGCGCACACGCCGACGAGGAGGCGTGGTGCAACCCCTCCGGCCGGGCACTCGGCGAGCCCCCGACGACGAAGACGGGGGACGAGCAGGTGGACGCCTACCTGTGGATCAAACGGCCCGGCGAGTCCGACGGCGAGTGCAAGGGCGGCCCGAAGGCCGGCCAGTGGTGGCCCAAGTACGCCCTGGAACTGGCCCACAACACCAAACACTGACCCGTTCCGCGCCCGTACCGTCCCCCGCCCCTGCCGTGGCAACAGCCGCCGGGGCGGGGGCTTTCTGTTGTGCCGCGCGCCGGTGGTCCGGCAGTTCCGCTGTTCCGGGCCGTCCGGGGGGAGGCGCCGGCACCGAGGCTGCCTGCATGCTGGCGACTCGACCGTCGAGGACCGAACCGGAAGGCAGTGCTGCGGGTGCGTTTCCAGCTCACGACGACCGGCCGTCTCATGGCGATTGCTGCCTGTGCGACGGCACTTGGTGCAGGAGGTTGCATGTCGGAGAAGGCGGAGATCAACAAGCCGCTGCCGAAGATGAGTAAAGAGGAAGCAGAGAGCCGAGCCCGGGATGTCACGCACTCCATGGCGCGGAGCGCGCAGGTGGAGATCGACGAGAAGACCGTGAAGCCGAACTACACCAAATGCGTGGGAAAGAACGACGAGGTGTCCGATGACGGCCGCTTCGTCCTCCAGTACGACGCGCGGGCTCCGCTCGACGGGGCCCAGCACGAGCGTGCCGTCCGGCGGATCAGAGCGGCCCTGGAAAGACGCGGTTACGACATCGGCACCCACCAGGTGGCCAAGGGCCCCGATGCGACCGTCACGCTCACCGCGAAGGGCCCCACGAAGAGGTTCACCGTGGCCGTCGACGGTTTCAGGAAGCGGGACGAGATGGTCCTCACCGTGATGACGCCGTGCCTGCTGCCTCACGGCAGGCAACAGCAGCAGCACTGAGCCGTGCGCGCCGGTGCGGATCGCTCGGTGGGACGGGGCCCATCCCGCCCGGGGGAATTCCGGGCGGTCGCACGGCTCTCGGGGTCCGGCGTGAGAATGGTGGTATGTATGCCGCCTACATCGAAGAGCGTGGGCCGGTGGAGGGTATCCGGTACGGGTGCCTCCCCGAGCCGCGGCCGGGGCCCTCGGATGTGCTGGTGCGCACCGTGGTGACGGCCGTCAACCCCGTGGACACCTTTGTGCGTTCGGGCGTGTACCGCACGCCGTTGCCCTTTCCCTTCGTGCTCGGCAGGGATCTCGTGGGCACGGTCGTGGAAGCGGGGCCCGGTGCGGCGGAGTTCCGGCCGGGGGACCGGGTGTGGTGCAACAGCCTGGGGCACGCGGGGCGGCAGGGCGCGGCGGCCGAGTCGGCCGTCGTGCCGGCGGACCGGCTCTACCGGCTGCCCGACGGCGTCCGGCCCGAGGACGCGGTCGCCGTCGTCCACCCGGGCGCGACCGCCTATCTGGCGCTGTTCACCCACGGCGGGCTGCGGCCCGGCGAGACGGTGCTGGTGCGGGGCGCGGCCGGCAACGTCGGCAGCGCCGTGACGGTGTTCGCCGCGCAGGCCGGTGCGACGGTGGTGGCCACCGCCTCCGCGCGGGACACGGGCCGGGTGCGGGAGCTGGGCGCCGCCGAGGTGCTCGACCACCACGCGCCGGAACTGACGGAGCGGATACGCCGGGTGGCGCCCGGGGGCGTGGACGTGTGTGTCGACACCTCGGGCCGCAACGACCTCGCGGCGGATGTCGAGCTGCTCGCGCCGCGCGGCCGGATCGTGCTGCTCGCCGGGGTGGCGGCGCGTCCTGAGCTGCCGGTCGGGCCGCTCTACATGAAGAACGGCTCGCTGCGGGGCTTCGTCATCTCGCGGGCCACCTCGTCCGAACTGGCCGAGGCCGCACAGGCGTTGAACCGCCAGTTGGCCGCCGGGCGGCTGCGGCCCCGACAGGTGGAGGAGCTGCCGCTGAGCGAGGCCGCCGAGGCGCACCGGTGGCTGGAGGAGGGCCGGCTGCACGGGAAGCGGGTGCTGCTGCGGCCCTCCGGCCCCTAGCCGGCAGAGCGGTGTGACGGCGCGGACCCCCGGCCGCCGCCGAGCGGGCGTGCCGGGGGTCCGCGCCGTCTGCCGGGAGCCGGGGACGGCTCAGTCGGGTCCGACCTTCGGGTCCTGCGTGGTGACGGTGGTGTGCTGGGCGCCGGGGTCGACGTTCACCTTGACCCACTTGGCCTTGGAGGGGATGCCGTCCTTGTCGACGGCGAAGACCATCCACCAGCCGGGGGTGACCAGCGAGGCGTCGTCCGGGATGGCGGTGCTGAGCGTGCCGTCGGCGGACTTCTTCATCTTCAGCGCCACCGAGGACTGTTCGACGTTGGTGACGTGGGTGAAGGAGCCGGGCCGCACCAGCCGCAGCTTCTCGATCCTGTCGGCGTCCTGGCTCCGGAAGGACACCCGGTCGCCCAGCGAGAGCGTCTTACGGCTCTGGCCGACGTCCTTCAGATCGGGCTGTTTCTTGTCCTTGTTCAGATAGGGCGGGGTGTAGATCTCGATGCGCTGTTCGAACTCGCCCGGCTTGGTGTTGGCCTTGTCCGCGAAGAGCGAGTCCGAGCCGAAGGTCATCACGCGTCCGTCGGGCAGCAGCAGCCCGCCGGAGTGGTAGTTGCGGCCGACCAGCGGTTCGGCGGCGTCCTTGTACGCGTTCTTCTTCGGGTCGTAGAGGGCCGCCTTGAGGATGTTGCTGTCGTCCTTGCCGCGGTAGCGCGCGGAGCCGTTGGTGGTCAGCACGGTGTCGTCGGGCAGGATGACGCTGCTGGGGTAGCGGACCTTGTCGTACAGGTCGGGGCCGTCGTAGAAGCGCGGCTGGTCCTGCTTGAGGTCGACGATGCGGGTCTTCTCGGTGGACTTCTCCGACTCACCGACACCGCCGCCGCCCTGGACCATGTACTTGCGCGACTGGGTCGGCGGCAGCGGCACCGACATCGAGGTCTCCAGGGTGTCCGGGTCGCTCATGCCGGGGATCTTGGTGAACTCGTTGGTCTCGATGTTCCACACGCCCGGCACCCGGCCCTTGTCGGCCGGTCCGTAGCCGGCCGTGGTGCCGCTGAAGAAGATCTTGTTCTCGCCGATCAGGTGCAGCCCCGGATACGTCGGGAAGAAGCGCGTCCTGGGCAGGTAGTGCCACTTCTTGGTCCGCGGGTCGAAGATCTCGTTCTTGCCCGGCACGACCTGGCCGATGTCGTCCAGCCCGGAGACGGTGAGCACCCGGCCGTCCTGGAGCGTCACCTGCGTCGGGTACCAGCGGGCCTCGTGCATCGGGTCGACGGTGATGTAGCGCTCGGCGACCGGGTCGAACTCGTAGGCGTCCTTGATGCCCTGGAAGTCCTTCTTGTCGAAGGACATCTTCTGGGCGATGCCGTAGACGTTCTCCTTGTCCTGGCCGGTCAGCCCGGACACCGTGTACTGGTCCTGGGTGCCGGTCGCGTACTTGCGGCCCTTCCGGTCGGCCTCGGAGTACACCCGTGCCAGGCTCGGCTCGGTGGTCACCTCGCCGGTCGCCGGATCCTTCTTCTTCTTGGCCCGCTTGACGAGGGTGGTGTTCTGGGCGACGAAGGTCTTGCCGGTCTTCCGGCCGGTGAACCGCGTCCCCTTCTTGATCGTCATGGCCTTGTCGGGGTTCTCGTTGTAGACGAACATCAGCCCGCCGGCCTTCTTGACGTCACCCTTGAGCGTCTCGTAGCGCTGGGTGCCGCCCGCGACCAGGAGCTTGCCGTCCGGGAGCTGGTTGTGCCCCGAGCAGAACAGGTCGTTGGGGGTCGGGATGTTCTTGAAGGTGTTCTCGACCGGGTCCCACAGCACGGTGCGGAAGCTCTTCGCCTCGAAGTTCTTCGCGTCGTTGCCCGAACCGGCGACCAGCAGCACCTTGCCGGTGTTCAGCAGCGCCGCGTGGATCGTGTTGATCCGGTATTCCTTCGGGATGTCGACGATCTGCCAGTGGCCCTTCTCGGCCTTGTACTCCGGCTGATTGATCTTGTAGTCGTGGTACGTCTCCGAGGCGTAGCCGTACAGCGCGGGCCCGTTGAAGCCCGCGATCACGAGCACGACCGCCGTACCGATGGCTATGCGCCGGGCACGACGGCTCGGTCGGTAGCTCATTGTTTCCGTCCCCCAAGGGCGATCTGCATGGTCTCGTCAGGCGAGCCGGACCGGTGCCCACGGCCCTGACCCGGGGCCGGAGTCACGGGGAGCACGGCGGTGGCGGCGCCTGCCGCATCGCCCGTGCCGGGCCCCGCGGCCGGCGGCTCCTGTACGGAACCACGGTGTTTCCTTTGCTGCTTGCGCTTCTTCTTCTCCGCGCGGACGGTGAAGCGCCATCCGATGATGGGCGCCGCCGTGATCAGCAGAGCCAGCGCGGCCCAGGTGAGCATGGCCGGGTGGTCGTGCCCGAGGAAGAGCGAGCCGACGAAGGATCCGCCGAAGACGAGGATGAAGAAGAGGTGCACCCGGAAGGTGCCGAAGAGGGTGTCCGGGCTCGCCGAGTTGCCCTTCGGGGTGACCACGAACTTGCTCTTGCGGCGCAGCACGGTGTCGAACAGGGAACGGGCGTAGATCGGTGCGGAGAGCGCGGACATCAGCATGCCGGCCAGTCCGCCGGAGCCCTCGGGCTCGTGGGGGGAGACGTTGTGCCGGCGGTTCCAGATGTACAGGCCGATCTGGAGGGCCGAGGCGTTGCCGTACAGCGCCATCCAGATGGTGGGGTCGATCTGGACACCGGAGGCGCCCATACCGAGGAAGAGCGCGCAGGAGAGCGCGGCCAGGATCCAGTTCAGCGCCGAGATCGGGTAGAAGATCATCAACATCGTGTAGTTGAAGAGCTTCCCGACGGGCAGCGTGAACAGGCCCCGCCAGTACTGCTTGAGGATCGTCTCGTAGGTGCCGCGCGACCAGCGCAGCTGCTGGGTGAAGAAGTCCGTCCAGGCGTTCGGGCCCTCGCCCACCGCGAGCACGTCCGGGGTGTAGACCGAGCGCCACTTGCGGCCGGTCTCCGGGTTCCTGGCGCGGTGCATCTCGAAGCCGGTGGCCATGTCCTCCGTGATGGAGTCGTACAGGCCGCCGATGGCCTTGATCGCCTTGATCCGGACGGCGTTGCTGGTGCCGACGAACATCGGTGCGTCGTAGCGGTTGCCGGCGCGCTGGATCAGCGCGTGGAAGAGGAACTGCTGGCTCTCGGCCGCCTTCGTGACGAAGTTGTCGTAGTTGCCGTAGACCTGCGGGCCGATGACGAACCCGACATCCGGGTCGCGGAAGTAACCGAGCATCCGCTCCAGGTAGTTGGGCAGCGGTACATGGTCGGTGTCGACCCCGGCGAAGAAGTCGTAGTCGTCGCCGTGCGCGTCCAGCCAGGCGTTGTAGTTGCCGTGCTTGGTCTTGGCCCGGAACGCGCCCTTCTTGGTGTTCCACCGGGCGACGCCCTTACGGGAGAAGTGGTGCACCCCCAGCCGGCGGCACACCTCCTTGACCTCGGGGTCGTCGCCCTCGTCCAGCAGCCACACGTGCATGGTGCCGCGGTGCCGGATCTTCACGGCCGCTTCCAGGGTCTTGGTGACCATCCCGATCGGCTCCTTGCCGGGCACGAACGAGGTGAGGAAGGCGACGCGGGTGCCGGCTTCGGGCACCACGGGAACCGGGTCCCGGGCGACGAGCGTGGCATGGGCGTTCGAGATGACGTTCAGGGTGCGGAACAGCTCGATGAGCCCGATGGCGACGAGCATCACGATGTCCAGCTTGAGGACCAGGTCGGAGACCTCGCCGTCGTCCCGCTGGGTCCAGTGCTGCGGCTGCATCAGCCAGATGAGCAGTCCGGCGGAGAGCACCGGCGCCAGGCAGAGCAGGAACCCCGCCCGTATTCGGTGCGGTTCGTCCGCCAGGAGGCTGCGGTAGCGCACGCGGTAGGGCTTGCCGGGCTCCGGCTGGGTGAGCGGGCCGGCCAGCCTGCTGTAGTGCTCGTAGTCGTACCGGGGCAGGTTCTTGCGCGTCCAGCGGTTGCCCCTCTCGCCCCGGGCTCCCGTCTCGCGCCTGCGGCCCTGCCGGGGGATGCGCAGCTGCGTCGTCTGCGTCGGGTCCTGGCCGGGCTGTTCGTACGGCTGTCGTGCGCCCGTCGGTGGCGTCGACGTCATGTGTCCATCCCCCCGCACGCAGCGCACTGCGTGACCTCGTGCTGACCCGCGACCTGCCCCCGACGCGGGCGCGGCATACTCCTCCGCCGGAGTCCTAGACAGGCACCGGCCGACATCCGGTTCCATGATGACGGTCACTGGTTCCCCACGCCCTGGAGCCCCCCGTCGCGTGGGGCACGGCCGCCACGAGGCGGTGCCCGTGCACCCGTGCACACCGTGTGCAGGTGGTGTTCGCCTCACCGTCGCGGAGCCGCAACCACGACAGGTTCCCGGACTCCCGGCGTGATCGCAAGACCGATTGGGACGGGTTCAGCTCCGTTGTGGCGGTATGGGCGATACGGATGTGACAGATGCGTCATCGAAGTGCGGGGTTTGTGTGGACACTTCGGGGGCGGTCGAGCGCAGCCGCTCCCTGACGTTGTCGAAGTGCCGGCGAACGGCCTGCTCAGCGCGGTGCGCATCGCCCGCCTCCAGGGCCGCGAGGATCTCCGCGTGCTGGCGCCAGGTCGTCATCGGGTCCTGGAGCGGTTCGGCCAGATCCGTGCGCACCCGGTGGAAGGCGTCCCAGAACGCGTCCAGCACCTCGCTCAGCAGCCCGTTGCCGAGGCCGGCGTAGAGCGCGGCGTGGAACGCCCGGTCGGTCTCGGCACGTACCTCGCCCTCCGCCGCCTCCTCCCTCATCTGTGCGACCAGCGCGGACAGTTCGGCCGAGCGCTCCCGCGAACCGGCGACGACCCGCGCCATCAGCCCCGTCTCGATCGCCTCGCGCAGCTGGAGGAGCTGCAACAGGCTGTCCTCGCCCCGGTAGTGGCCCGCGACCGTACGGAAGGACAGCCCCTCGGTCATCGGCGCCAGCGACATCGCCCCCACATAGGTGCCGAAGCCGTGCCGGATCTCCACGATGCCCATGGCTTGCAGGGCCTTGAGCGCCTCCCGGACGGAGTTGCGGCTCACCCCCAGCCGCTCCATCAGCTCCGACTCCGTCGGCAACGCCGCGCCCGGAGGCAGCCGTTGATCGATGATCAGCCGCTTGATCCGCTCCTGGAGCTCCCGCTGCCTGCCCTGGATCCCCAGTCCGTCCTGGCTGCGCACCCCTGTGCCTCCTCCCGGCCTCGGCTCCCGCCCCGGCCCCTGGTCCGTACCGGAACCGGCGGCGGCGCGCGGTCAGTCAGCGTACGACGCGCGGGGCCCGGCCGCCGCCGTCGCGGACGGTGCCGCCGGCGGTGCGAAGGTCACCGTGTGCGGCCCCGGTGCGCCGTCCGACAGGAACGCCAGCAGCCGCTCGCCCTCGACGGACAGCTCCCGCTGCTCCTCGTCGGTCAGCGTCCGCAGCGGGGACAGCTCCAGCCCGGCGGGCGCCTTCCCCTTCTTCCGCCCCTTGACCGGCGGGAGCGTCCGCCAGGTCCCGCTGACCCGGCCGTCCAGCAGAAAGGTCCCCGGCACCTGCCCGTTGCGGGAGACCAGCGCGCGGCGGGTGGCCTCGTCCATGAGCCGGGTGCGGTCGGCGTGTGCGAGGACGAGGCTGTCGTACTCGGCGAGGAACCGGGCGGGGAGCGGCAGATCCGCGTCCGGCCGGGGCGCGTCCGGCAGGTCGAACAGCTCCCGGCCCGCCTCGTCCGTGAAGACCCGCAGCTGCGGACGGAGCCGCTCCACCACCTCGGCCAGCCGGGTCAGCCCCGACCAGGTCTGCGCGTCCTGGACGGAGGCCGGCCCGAAGGCGCCGAGATAGCGCAGAAGGAGCGTCTCGACACACGGTTCGGACGTCAGGCTCCGGCCGATCCGGCGTTCGACGTCGTCGAGGACGGGCCGGCCCGAGCGCCCCCACAGCCCCCGCGGCGGCAGCTGCACCAGCGGCAGCAGATACCGCGCCGCCATGGACAGCGCGTGCGGATCCGTCCCCGGCCACCGCTCGTGGAGCGCCGCGCCCAGCTCGCCCGGGGTGCGCGGCCCGTCGGCGAGCACCTCGCGGGCCGCGCGGACGACCGCCGCGACGTCCGTATCCGCCAGCCGTGCCCCGTAGTTCGCGCGGAGCGTCCGCTCGAACACCGGCTGCGTCAGCGGGCGCAGCTGGACGGCGTCCCGGTCGGTGACCAGATGGAGGGTCCCGCGCATCAGCCCGATCCGGACCGCTCCGTACCCCTCCACCAGCGCGGAGAGGGCGTGCGGGGCGAAGCCGTCCAGCCGGGTCCACAGCGCCACGTACGGCGGAAGCGGCGCCTGCGCCTGGAGCCCGACGAGGTGTTCGAGGGCGTCCCGTACGGGCATCCGGGCGCGCCGGACGAGCAGCTGCCGGGCGAGCAGGGCGCGCCCCAGGGCACGGGAGGTCAGCGGTGCGGGAGCCATGGCCAGGAGTCTGGCCGATGGGGCGGCCCCGCGCCACGGGACGTACGGGCCCGGTCGAGGTGCGGGGCGTGCCCTGCTCGGGCGCGCGAGGGCCGGGCCGCAGGTGGCACGGCCCGGCCCTCGGTGTGTGGGGGGTGGCGCGTCCGGGGTCAGAACTCCACGTCGGCGCAGGAGTAGAAGGCGTTGGCGGTGTCGTCGATCGTCCAGACGCCGACGATCAGGTGGCGCCCGCTCTTGCCCTCGGGCAGCTTGCCGTCGGCCGTCCACTCGGCGGGCGGCTGCTCGCCGTTCATCGGCACCGTGAGGAACGGCTCGGACTCCAGGTCGGCGCGGGTGAGCGGCTTGCTCGGGTCCCAGCCGTCCTTGGTGATGTAGTACGAGAAGTCCGTCGTCGCGTGCCGGGCCGTCAGGTTCCACTTGAAGGTGAAGTTCTGCCCGGCCTGGAGCTTGGTCGTGGGCCACTTGCCGTCGCGCGGGTCGTCGAGCTGCTTGAAGCCCTCGTTGCCGCCGGAGCAGATGGCGCCGTCCTTCGGCCCGGCCTCGGGGAAGCCCTTGGGGCCCTCGACGCTCTGCGGCTCGTGCTGGATGGCGCCGCAGTCCTTGACGGTGCCCTCGGCGCAGTACGCCTGCCGGCTCATCGGGTCCTGGCTGTAGCCGTGGCCCTGGGCGGTACCGCCGGTGAACAGTATGGCCGCCCCGCCGAGTCCGAGTCCGACGGCGGCAGCGGCGATCTTCTTGCGCATGGTGCTCCTGGAAGTGGGGGGAAGGAGGTGCCGTGCGGTCTAGACCATGCGGGGAATCTAGTGCTGCCTCCCGGTCATGTCCAGACCAATGCAAGGAGAACTTCTGCCTCTCGGGCGGCAGTCCGATCGCGAGGGGGTCCGGCATGCGGTATGGATGAGGAAACCCGCACAAAAGGGACGGGAGCCATGTATCACTCCAGCCTCGGCACTCCGGACCGCGGCCCGCGCACCCCGGGCCGTACCGGCATGCTGGTCCTCGTCGTCGGCGTGCTGCTCGTCCAACTCGGCTTCCTGCTCAGCTACATCGGCTCCTTCCACCACCCCGAGCCGCAGCGCATCCCGCTCGCCGTCGCCGGACCGCAGCAGGCCGCCCAGAAGCTCGACGCGCTGCCCGGCGAGCCCGTACGGACCACGGTCGTCAAGGACGAGGCCGCCGCCCGGAAACGCATCATGGAGCGGGACGCCGAGGGCGCCTACGTCATGGACCCCCGCGGCTCCACGGACACCCTCCTCGTCGCCTCCGGCGCCGGCGGCCCGCAGGCCCAGGCGCTGCGCAGGGCCGGCGAACGGGTCGCCGCCGAGGAGGACCGCACGGTGCGGGTGCGGGACGTCGCCCCGTCGGGCGATCAGGACTACGAGAGCCTCACCGCCTTCTACCTCATCGTCGGCTGGCTCGTCGGCGGCTACCTCGTGGCCTCCCTGCTGGGCGTGACGGCCGGCACCCGCCCCGCCTCCACCGGCAGGGCCGGGCTGCGGCTGGCGGGTATCGCGCTGTACTCGGTGCTCT
This sequence comes from Streptomyces cacaoi, assembly GCF_006539165.1. Taxonomy (GTDB): domain Bacteria; phylum Actinomycetota; class Actinomycetes; order Streptomycetales; family Streptomycetaceae; genus Streptomyces; species Streptomyces cacaoi. The sequence goes on from NZ_BJMM01000020.1 coordinate 27,111, forward strand.
CCGGGCTGGGCGGAGCGATCATCGTGGACACCGTGCTCGGCGCGCTGCCGGGGCACTTCGTCCAGCTGTGGTGGCTCGGGGCGCTCCTCGTCTTCGGCACGGCGGCCGTCACGATGGCGCTGGAGGCGTTCTTCGGCATCGTCGGCATCGGGCTGGCCGTCGTCCTGTTCGTCGTCCTCGGCAACCCGAGCGCGGGCGGCGCCTTCCAGAAGCACCTCGTGCCACCGTTCTGGCGCGCCATCGGGGACTGGATCCCGACCGGAGCCGGCACCACCGCCGTCCGCAACATCGTCTACTTCTCCGGCAACGCCCTGGCGACCCCGCTCGTCGTCCTCGCCGTCTGGGCCGCCGCCGGGACCCTCCTGCTGCTGGCCGGGTCGGTCCGCCGCCGCGAGCCGGTCATGCCGCTGCCGCTGTGAGCGCCCGCCTCCCGCTGTGCGTGCGCCCGGGGGCGCACGGGCACGGGCCCGGGGGCGCACGGCACGGGCGCGGTGGGGCGGACGCGGTGTGGGCACACGAAAAGACCGAGGCCCTCGGATTTCTCCGAGGGCCTCGGCCTGTGCTGTACGCCGCCAGGGACTCGAACCCCGGACCCGCTGATTAAGAGTCAGCTGCTCTAACCAACTGAGCTAGCGGCGCCCGTCTGCCGTTTCCGGCTGACGACAGAAATACTACCCCCTTTCCGGGGGTGCTCGTGACCACCCGGGGACGCTGCTCGGCCCCGGCCCGCTCCAGGAGGGAAAAGCCCAGGTCGGCGCGGGGCTGACGGCCTCAGAGCGCCAGCGAGAGCATCACGGGAGCGGCCTTCTTGCTCAGCGTCTCGGCGGCCCGGCGCAGCCGGTGGGCCTGGTCGACCGGCAGCGACAGCCCCAGGCAGCTGACCGCCGAGCCCGCCGTGACGGGCACCGCGGCGCACACCGTGCCGACCGCGTACTCCTGGAGATCGAGCGTGGGCACCGTCGGCGGCTGGCGGTCCAGCGCGTTGAGCAGCAGCCGCTCGTCGGTGATCGTCCGGGAGGTGAGCCGGGCCGTCTTGTGCCGGGTGAGGTGATCCATCCGGCCGTCGTGGTCCAGCTGGCTGAGCAGGCACTTTCCGATGGCCGTGGCGTGCACGGCGGACCGGAAGTCCACCCACTGGTTGACGGCCGGGGTGCGCGGACCGTCGGCGACCTGCGTCGTCTCCAGCTCGCCGTTGTGGTACCGGCTGAAGTAGACGGCCGCGCCGACGGTGTCGCGCAGCTCGCCGAGGGTGCGCTGGAGCTTGTCCTGGAGCGCGTGGTCACGGTTGGTGCCCGAGCTGAGCAGCATCAGGGCCTCGCCGACGACATAGGCGCCGTCGGTGAGGCGCTGGAGGTACTGCTCGCGGCACAGCATGCGCAGCAGATGGTTCAGCTGCCCGGGCGGGAGCCCGGTGTCCCGCGAGATCGCGTCCTCCTGCGCGCCGTCCCGGTGCCGGGCGACCGACTCCAGCACGCGCAGCGCGTACTGCACGGAGTGGAACGGCGCGGTCGGTTCTCGACCGGACTCCGGAGAGGGGTCTCCGGGTGGTTGGAACAACGCCACGGTGTCCCCCTGAAGGTCGTGACCATCTGCGCCGTGGATACCCCGGGGTGACCACGGCAGTGCCTATCACGATAGCCGTCGGGGCGCTGCCGGAACCGGGCGATCGCTGTGATCGGCATATGCCGGGTGTGTGGCGTGCGCCCCTGGGCGCGCGCGAGCCCGCGCCGGGTGGCGCGGGCTCGCCGGGTGCGCCGGGCATGCGACCGCACCCGACCGTGCACGGCACCGGCCTCCACGGGCGCACACCGCGCCGCCGTTCACAGCACCGCGCTGAGGAACTCCCTGGTGCGCTCGTGCTCGGGGTCGCTGAAGATCTTCTCCGGCGCACCCGACTCGATGACCCGGCCGGCGTCGAACATCAGGACGTCGTCCGAGATGTCCCGGGCGAAGTTCATCTCGTGCGTGACGCACAGCATGGTGATGTCCGTGCTGTGCGCGATGTCCCGCAGCACGTCCAGCACCCCGGCCACCAGCTCCGGGTCGAGCGCCGAGGTGACCTCGTCCAGCAGCAGCACCTGGGGGCGCATGGCCAGCGCGCGGGCTATGGCCACCCGCTGCTGCTGGCCGCCGGAGAGCTGGCTGGGGTACTTGTCGAGGTGGTCGGTCAGGCCCACCAGCTCCAGCAGCTCCCTGGCCCGCTGCTCCGCCTCGTCCTTGGACAGGCCGAGCACGTGCACCGGGGCCTCGGTGATGTTCCGCAGCACCTTCATGTTGGGGAACAGGTTGAACTGCTGGAAGACCATGCCGATGTTCTTGCGGACCTCGCGCGAGTGCTTCTCGCCCGCCGGGACGAGCTTGCCGCCGCGCTCCTCGTGCGAGAGGTAGTCGCCCGCCACCTTGATGGTGCCCTCGTCCGGCTTCACCAGCGTCATCAGCAGCCGCAGGATCGTCGTCTTGCCGGAGCCGGACGGGCCTATGAGGGTCACGTGCTTGCCGGACGCCACGTCGAAACACAGGTTGTCCAGCACCACGTTGCTGCCGTAGCGCTTGGTGACCTTGTCGAACCTGATCAGCTCGCTGCCGTCCACGGCCGGGTTCACGTGCTCGTTTCCGTTCGGTGTGCTCTCAGCGGACAAGACGACGCTCCAGTGCTCGCATCAGCAGGGACGCGGGGTAGGCGATGAGGATGAAGGCGATGCCGACCACGGTGATCGGCTCGGTGGGCAGGAAGGTGATGGCGCTGAACTGCCGGGCCTGGCCCAGCATGTCGAGGGCGCCGATCGTCGCGATCATCGGAGAGTCCTTCAGCATCGCGATCACGTAGTTGCCCAGCGCCGGCACCACACGGCGGATCGCCTGCGGCAGGATCACGGCGAGCCAGGTACGCGCACGCGGCAGGCTGAGCGCCGTGCACGCCTCCCACTGCCCCGCGGGCACACCGTCGATACCGGCGCGGTACACCTCGGCCGTGTACGTCGAGTAGTGCAGGCCGAGCCCGATGATGCCGGTCGTCAGCGCGGAGAAGGTGACGTTCCACTCCGGCAGCACGAAGTAGAGGAAGAACAGCTGCACCAGCAGCGGGGTGTTGCGGATGAACTCGGTGACGGCCGTGACCGGCCAGCGCACCACCTTCAGCGAGGAGCGCTGCGCCAGGGCCCACACCAGGCCGAGCGCGAAGGCGATCAGCGAACCGAACACCAGCGCCTGGAGCGTGGTGAGCACCCCGTCCCAGAAGCGGGGCATGAAGTCACCGACTGCGGACCAGTCCCACTGCATCAGGCACCCCCGGCGCTGGAGAGGTCACGCGAGACCTCGGACTGCTGACGGCCGGAGAGCTTGCGCAGCACGCCGGCACCCTTCTCGGGCTTCTGCCCCAGGCCCGCCTTGGCCTGCCGCTCCAGGGCCCGCATCCCGCGGGTGATCAGGAACGCCAGGACGAAGTACATGACGAGGATGATCGTGTAGACGGGGGCGCTGTCACCGAGCGCGTTGCGCACCAGCGAGGCACCGAAGGCGATGTCGCCGACGCCGAGCACGGACACCAGCGCGGTGCCCTTCAGCAGCTCGATCAGCAGGTTGTTGGCCGGCGGGATCATCCCGGGCCACGCCTGCGGCAGGGTGATCTTCACCAGTCGCTGCCAGGGGGAGAAGCTCAGCGCGATACCCGCCTCGTGCTGCGCGGCGGGTACCGCCGCGATGGCACCGCGCACGATCTCCGAGCCGTAGGCGCCGTAGGTCAGTCCGAGTGCGAGGACCGCCGCCCACATCGGCACCAACTGCCAGCCGAAGGCGACGGGCAGCACGAAGAACACCCAGAACATCAGCACCAGCGCCGAGGTTCCCCGGAATATCTCCATGTAGAGCCCGGAGAGGAACCGGACCACCCACAACCGGTTGGTCCGGGCGACGCCGACGACGAAGGCGACGAAAGCGCCGAGTGCCGCGCCGAAGACGGTCAACTGCACCGTCACCCAGACGCCTTTGAAGAGGAGTTCCCACAGACCCCCGGTGAGCTCTGTCATTTGCAGCGCTCCTTCGCGGTGATCGTGGTCATCTCCTGCTCCAGGAATCCGAACGGCCGCATGACGCGCAACAGTTCACCGCTCTTCTTCATCTTGTGCAGTTCACGGTTGAAGGCGTCCCGCAGCCTTTCCTCGCTCTTGCGGAAGGCGAAGGCGCCGGTGCCCAGTTCGGGCTTTCCGTCCACCTCGGGTATGAGGGACTTGGTGTACTCCACCTTCTTGCTCTTCGTCTGCCGAACGACATTGCGGACGGTGACCGCCGTGCCCGTGAACACGTCGGCACGTCCCTGCTCGACCGCCAGCAGTCCGGCGAGCTGGTCGGGCAGGAGCAGCATCTCCTTCTCCGAGATCCCGACTTCCTCCGCATAGCCGATCTCGGCGTACCCCGTACCGGTCGCCAGCTTCGCGCCGCTCTTCTTGATGTCCTCGTAGGTGTGCAGGTTCTTGGGATTTCCCTTGCGTACGATGAAGGCGTCCCGCATCTCGTACTCGGGGTCGGCGAAGAGCACCTGGCGGCACCGGTCCGCGTTGATGTACATGCCGGCCGCGACGACGTCGAACTGCATCGAATTCAAGCCCGCGATGAGCGAGTTGAACTCGGTCGGGAAGGGCTGCACATTCGGTACACCGAGCCGCTTGAAGATGACGCGGGCGATCGCCGGTGAACTCCCCGTGAGCTCACCGTTCTTGTCGATGTAGCTGTACGGCTGCTCCCCGGCGAGGCCGAGCCGGACGGTGCCCTGGGCCCTCAACCGCTCCAGCAGATCACCGCCGTCGGAGGTTCCGGCGCTGGACACCCGGCTGCACGCGGTGGTCGCCCCGAGCGCACCGAGCGCGCCGAAAGATGCCGCACCGGCGAGCATCGAGCGGCGGCTGAAACGTCTTCCGGTAGTTCCGGTGTTGTTCCTTTGTGGTGGAGCCATGGGCGCGCCGCTACCCAGGTCCAGTCAAGTTATGCGGATCGATTCCGGCCCTTACGGGGTCGCGTCCGTACTGTCCTCTGCGCCACCATTGACAGGCAAATGACCAATCGGTGTGCGGAGGCACGATGGCTGATCGCTTCATTCACGTCTCGTTGGACAAGCGCGGAGTGCGCTGCACCGCCAAGCTGCTCGACGACCGGGCCCCGATCACCTGTGCCGCCGTGTGGGACGCGCTTCCGCTCGGCGGCGACGTGTATCACGCGAAGTACGCGCGCAACGAGATCTATGCGCTTGTTCCGCCGTTCGCTCCCCAGGAGCCGCCGCTGGAGAATCCCACCATCACGCCCATTCCCGGAGACCTCTGCTATTTCACCTTCTCCGACACGCAGTTGAGCACCGCGTCCTACGGGTACGAGGCGGCGGCCGAACAGCAGGGCACAGCGGCCGCGCACGCCGAACGCTCCACCGTCGTCGACCTCGCGCTGTTCTACGAGCGCAACAACCTGCTCATCAACGGGGACGCCGGCTGGGTGCCCGGCATCGTGTGGGGCCAGGTCGTGGAGGGGCTCGACGCCATGGCCGAGGCGTGCCAGGACCTGTGGCGCGCGGGAGCGCTCGGCGAGAGCCTCAGCTTCCGCAGGGCGTGAACCGTCCGGTGCCCCGCCCCACCCGCGCGGGCGGGGCACCGGCCGCGCGGGCGGGGCGCGTGCGCACGGTCAACTCACCGGCGAGGGAACGCGGTTGGCGACGCCCGCCTCGAACAGAGCGTGCGAGGCGGCCAGGACGCGGGCGTCCGCGTGCCGGGGGCCGACGAGTTGCAGCCCCACCGGCAGCCCGTCGCCGTCCACCCCGCAGGGCACCGAGGCCGCCGGCTGCTGCGTCAGATTGAACGGATAGGTGAACGGCGTCCAGCCCGTCCAGCGGGTGTGTGCCGAACCCGCCGGCACCTCGGCGCCCGCCTCGAACGCGGTGATCGGCATCGTCGGCGTGGCCAGCAGGTCGTAGCGCTCGTGCAGCGCGCCCATCCGCCGGCCGAGCGCCATCCGGTCGTCGACGGCCGCCAGATAGTCCAACGCGCTGTAGGCGGCGCCCTGTTCGCACACCTCGCGCAGCCCGGGGTCCAGCCGCTCGCGCTGCTCCGGCCGCAGGGACTGGGTGACCCGGGCCGCGCCGCTGAACCACAGGACGTGGAAGGACTCCACGGGATCGTCGAAGCCCGGGTCCACCTCCTCGACGTGCGCGCCCAGCTCCTCCAGCAGCGCGACCGCGGCGCGCACGGCCGCCGCCACCTGCCCGTCCACCGCGACGCGGCCGCCGAGGTCCGGCGAGAAGCCGATCCGCAGCCCCCGCACCCCCTCCGTGCCCGCGGCCAGCGCGGCGCGGAAGCTGTCGGCCACCGGCGCCAGTTGCGACCAGTCCCGCGCGTCCGGCCCGCTGATCACATCCAGCAGCAGCGCCGCGTCCCGCGCGTCCCGCGTCATCGGGCCGACGTGGGCGAGCGTGCCGAACGCGCTCGCCGGGTACAGCGGCACCCGCCCGTACGTCGGCTTCAGCGCGTAGATCCCGCTGAACGCGGCCGGGATCCGCACCGAGCCGCCGCCGTCGGTGCCCAGCGACAGCGGCCCGGCGCCGAGCGCGACCGCCGCCGCGCTGCCGCCGCTGGAGCCGCCCGCCGTCCGGCCGGGCGCGTGCGGATTGCCGGTCGTCCCGTGCCGGGGGCTGTCGGTGACGCCCTTCCAGCCGAACTCCGGGGTGGTCGTCTTGCCGAGGAAGACCGCGCCGCTCTCCCGCAGCCGGGCCACCGAGGGCGAGTCCTCGTCCCAGGGCCCGGCCTCGTCCACCGTCCAGGAGCCCTTGAACGAGGGGCCGCCGCGCTGGAGCAGGATGTCCTTCACCGTGACGGGCACGCCGTCCACGGGCCCCGCCGGCTCGCCGCGCCGCCACCGCCCGGCGGAGGCGTCCGCCCGGCGCAGCGCGTCCTCCTCGTCGATCCGGACGAAGGCGCCGGTGCGCTCCTGCGCAGCCGCCGCACGCTCCAGTGCCGCGCGGGTGACTTCCAGCGGGGTGAAATCGCCCGCCCCGTAGCCGGCGACGAGCTGGGCTGCGGTGAGGGCGGTGAGATCGGCCATGGCGAAACCTCCCGAGGACGGTCCGTTGCGGACCTGCGGAGCGGAACCGGAGGCCCCCGCCGCGGTACCCGCGGCCGGGGTGGTGAACGGCCCGGCGGCGGGGCCGGGACGGTGAGCGGGTGCGGCAGCGGCGGAACGCCACGGCCGCCGGGACCGCGGTGGACGCGGCGGGCGCGGGTGCGGTGGTTGCGGGAGGTGCGCCGGGGAGCCGTCGGCGGGGCCGGTGCGGCGGGCGTCCGGCCTGCCCGTCAGGCGCCGGGCGCGGGCTCGCGCGGGGCGGTCGGCACGTAACCGAGCCGTTTGTCGACGACGTTGACCAGCGGTTCGCCTGCCTCCCAGCGGTCGAAGTTGTCCAGGAACTGCTCCGCCAGATCGTCCCGCCAGCCGACCGTGTCCCCGCTCATGTGCGGGGAGATCAGCAGGCCGGGGACGTCCCACAGGCGGCTGGTGGTGGGCAGCGGCTCCTCCTCCAGGACGTCCAGCGCGGCGCCCTTGATCCGGTGTGCCAGCAGCGCGTCGACCAGATCGTCCTCGACGACGTGCTGCCCCCGGCCGACGTTCACGAAGTGCGCCGTGCGCTTCATCCGCGCGAACATCTCCGCATCGAACATGCCGGCGGATTCGGCGGTGAGCGGGGCGACGCACACGACCCAGTCGGCGTCCGGCACCAGGACGGGCAACGCGTCGATGGAATGCACCCTTCCGAATTCCGCGTCGCTATCCCGTGCGGTACGCCCCACGAGATCGATCCTGACACCGAGTGCCAGGAGTGCCCGGCTGATTTCCCGGCCGATTGGACCGGACCCCACAACGGTCGCTCGACTTCCACTCAAACGGAATGTCTCCCGGTGCCGCCAACGGCGCTGTCGTTGCAATTCCCAGGTTCCGTGAAAATCCTTGGCCATGGCCAGTACGAGTCCCACGACGTATTCCGCGATGGGCCGGTCGAAGATTCCGCGGGCATTCGTGACGACCGTTCCGCGCCCGTCGTCCAGCTCCGGGAGCAGCCGGTCGACACCCGCGCTCGGCGTGTGCACCCAGCGCGGGCGCGGGCCCTCGCCGGGCCACGCCAGGCGGACCGCGTCCGAGAGGAAGTCCCACGCCAACAGGACGTCGGCGTAGGGGAGTTGATCTTTGAGCGTGCGCGCGTCGGCATGGCGCACCCGGGCCCGGCCCGCCAGCCGGTCGAGCCGGGGCAGCGGCTCCGCATCGAGGACGAGGACGCAGGTCTCGGACATAGGCAGGAAACCGTTTCGCAACGTGGGGACGGTTGGCTGGGAGCGGTCGGCGGACCGGGCGCGCATGCCTCAGATGGAAGGATTGACCACGGTAGGGAGCAGAAACTACCTTCGTCAACAAAGACATCTGCCCCGGCGTCCCGGCTTCTGACCGGCTTTGCAGTTCTTGAGTTCCTCTGCCTTCCCTCGACTCAGGGGCCTTCTGGCCATGAGCCTTCCCCTCCGTTCTTTGGGGCCCGAAATGGACGTCTCCTTCCTCGGCGGACCGCTGCCGCAACACGGCGTGGGAATCGTCGCGCCCTTCGACTTCGCGCTGGACCGAGAGCTGTGGCGCTGGGTGCCGGACGACGTGTCGCTGCACGTGACGCGCACCCCCTTCGTGCCCGTCGAGGTCAGCCTCGACCTCGCACGCCTGGTCAGTGAGCACGAGACGCTGCGCGAGGCGGTACGGGCGCTGTCGGCCGTGGCGCCCGAAGTGGTGGCCTACGCCTGCACCTCCGGAAGCTTCGTGGGCGGGGGCGCCGGTGAACGGGCCATGGTCGCCGCCATGGCCCAGGCCGGCGAGGTGCCCTCGCTGACGACCTCGGGCGCGCTCCTCGACGCCCTGCACGAGATCGAGGCCCGCCGCGTCGCCATCGTCACCCCGTACACCAAGTCGGTCACCGACTCGCTGGAGGACTACCTCGACGAGTCCGGCATCACCATCACCGGACGCAGCTATCTCGGCCTCACCCGGGAGATCTGGCGCGTCCCCTACCGGGACGTCGTCGACATGGCCAGGGAAGCGGCCGGCGACGCACCCGACGCCCTGTTCATCTCCTGCACCAACCTGCCCACCTACGACGTCATCCCCCAGCTGGAGGCCGAGCTGCGGATGCCCGTGCTCTCGGCGAACCAGGTCACCATGTGGGCCGCGCTGCGTGCCGTCGGCAAGGAGGCCGTCGGGCCGTACCAGGCGCTGCTCGACCCCGTCGCCAGACGCGGCCCCGCCGCGATGACGCCCTCCCCGCCGCCGCCGACGGCCGACGAGACCGGCGGCCTGCACGAGCCGGGCGGCTCCGAACCCGGCCCCGAGCCCGAGGCCGCGCTGGCCGGCGCGGGCACCGAGGCGGCCGAGCCGCTGGAGAGCGCCGGCGAACTCGGCGCGGGGCCGCCCGCCGCCGACGAATGGGGCGGCCAGCCCCCGCTCTGAGCCACCGCACACCCCACCTGAGACGACGTTCCGCGATTCCCGCGATCCCCGCGATCCCCGTGTTCCGCCGTGCGCCCGCACGCCCGCACGCCCGCACGCCCGCGCGGGCGCACGGCGGAACGCAGCGGTACCGGCGTGCACCGGTACCGGACGGCCCAGCACCCCCACGCACGACAGGAGACCCAGATGGCACAGGCGGCACCCGCGGCCGGATTCCTCTACCCCGGCCACTCGGCCGAGGACGACTACCCGCGGCTGGAGCGGATCCTGGCCGACGCGGGAGTCGACGTCCGGCTGCCGCTCGTCCACACCGACATCGGCGAGGACGCCCACCGCGTCGACGCCCTCCTGGAGATGGGCTCGGCCGCACGGCTCGCCGCCAAGGTCGACGAGGTGAAGCAGCACGGCGTCCAGGCCGTCGTCTGGGCCTGCACCAGCGCCAGCTTCGTCTACGGCTGGGACGGCGCACAGCGGCAGGTCCGCGAGCTGTCCGCCACCGCCGGGCTGCCCGCCTCCAGCACGTCGTTCGCGTTCGCCGCCGCCGTGCGGGAACTCGGCGTCGAGCGGGTCAGCATCGCCGCCACCTACCCCGAGGACGTCGCCGAACTGTTCACCGGGTTCCTCAAGGCGGCGGGCGCCGAGGTCGTCGGTATGCGCGGCAGCGGCATCATCACCGCCGCCGAGGTCGGCACCTGGGGCGAGGCCGAGGTGCTGGCGCTCGCGCGCGGCGGCGACCACCCCGAGGCCCAGGCCGTGCTGCTGCCCGACACCGCGCTGCACACCGCCGCGTACCTTCCCGCGCTGGAGGCGGAGCTGGGCAAGCCGGTCCTCACCGCGAACCAGGTGACGGTGCGGGAGGGGCTGCGCCTACTCGGACTGCCTGCCCACTGCCCGGCACTGGGAGCGCTCTTCACCCGCTGACCCCCGCTCCCCCTTCCGCGTTCCACCTTCCCTCCGGGCCGGGGCGCTCGTTCCCCGGCCCGGAGGGAAGGGCCGGGGCCGGGAAGGAAGAAAGCCGGGGCGCACGGTGTTGGACCGAGCCGGAAGCGAGAAACCGGCAGCAAGGGCGGCACCCGTGAGCGAGGACGAGAAGGCAACCGGTACGCGGATCAGGGGCGAGGCCAGGGGCACGGCCCCGGTTCCCCTGTCGGTGCTGGATCTGGTCAACGTCGGCCAGGGCTACACGGCGACGGACGCCCTGACGGCCGCCGCCCGCACCGCGGCACTGGCCGACGCCCGCGGCTTCACCCGGTACTGGGTGGCCGAGCACCACTCGATGCCGGGCGTGGCCAGCAGCTCCCCGGCGGTGATCCTCGCCCATCTGGCGCACCACACCACCCGCCTCCGGCTGGGCTCGGGCGGTGTGATGCTGCCCAACCACGCCCCGCTGGTGATCGCGGAGCAGTTCGGCACGCTGGAGGCCCTCGCGCCGGGCCGTATCGATCTGGGCCTGGGCCGCGCCCCCGGCACCGACGGCGCGACGGCCGCGGCCCTGCGCCGGACGGACCGTCTGCGGGAGGGCGCCGAGGACTTCCCGCAGCAGCTCGCCGAGTTGATCCGGTTCCTGGACGACGACTTCCCCGAGGGGCACCGGTACTCCCGGATCCACGCCGTGCCCGGCCCGGTGCAGGCCCGCAGCCAGGACGCCGAGGCGGACCGCGCGGCCGTGCACCGCCCGTCGGTGTGGCTGCTGGGCTCCTCCGGCTTCAGCGCGCAGCTGGCCGGTCAGCTGGGCCTGCCCTTCGCCTTCGCGCACCACTTCTCGGCCGCGAACACGCTGCCGGCGCTGGAGCTGTACCGCGAGACGTTCCGCCCGTCGGCCGTGCTGGACGAGCCGTATGCGCTGATCGGTGCGGCGGCGCTGGCCGCCGAGGACGAGAAGGAGGCGCACCGTCAGGTGCTGACGGGCGCCCTGTCGATGCTGCGGCTGCGCACGGGCCGCCCGGGTCTGATACCGACACCGGAGGAGGCCGAGGCGTACTCCTTCAGCCCGGTGGAGCGGGACTTCGTGGACAGTTGGCTCGGCAATGTCACCTACGGGACGCCGGACGCCGTGCGTGAGGGGCTGGACGCCCTGGTGAAGCGGACCGGGGCCGACGAGCTGATGCTCACCGCGAACGCGCACACGCCCGAGGTCCGGGTCCGCTCCTACGAGCTGATCGCCGACGCCTACGCGCTCCCGCGGGAGGGCGCGGACGCGGGCGACGGGACGGACTGACCCGCCGGGGGCCAGGAGAGCAGTTCGGTGATGCGTTCGGCCGGCATGGGCTTGGCGTAGTGCCAGCCCTGGCCGGTGTCGCAGCCGATCCTGCGGAGCCGTTCGGCCTGCGCCGGGCCCTCGACGCACTCGGCGGTCACGGTGAGGCCGAGCTTGTGCGCCAGCTGCACCAGCGCGGCCACGATCGTCTCGTCGGCCGGGTTCTGGTGCCGTGCCGTGCGGAAGCCGCGGACGAACGTGCCGTCGAGCTTGAGCGCCCGCACGGGGAGCCGGCTGAGGTAGGCGAGGTTGGAGTAGCCGGTGCCGAAGTCGTCGATGGCGATGCGCACGCCCATCTCCGAGAGCGCCTGGAGCGCCTGGAGGGGGCGTCCGGCGGAGCCCATCACGGCGGATTCGGTCAGCTCCAGCTGAAGCAGTCCGGACGGCAGCCCGGTCTCCTCCAGGATCTCGGCGACGTCGCGCACGAGGTCGGAGTCCCACACCTGGCGCACCGCGACGTTGACGCTCACATACAGCGGGGGCCCGGTGTGCTGGTCCATCCAGCGCCGGGCCTGCCGGCAGGACTCCTGGAGGACCCAGCGGCCGAGCGGGACGATGGCGCCGTTCTCCTCGGCCAGCCCGATGAACCGGTCGGGCCCCAGCGTCCCGAACTGCGGGTGCCGCCAGCGCACCAGGGCCTCGACGCCGCGCAGCGCGTCGTCGGCGAAGCCCACGATGGGCTGGTACTCCAGCACGAACTCGCCGCGTTCGACCGCGCGGCGCAGGGTGCTGGAGAGGGCCTGGCGGGTCATGCGGTGCGCGTTGCGCTCGGGGTCGAAGAGCGTCCAGCGGGCCTTGCCGTCGGCCTTGGCCCAGTAGAGCGTGGTGTCGGCGTCCTGCATCAGCTCGGTCGGGCCGGTGCCGGCGGTCTCGCGTTCGACGACGCCGATGCTGGCGGAGACCGTCAGCCGCTGCCCGGCCAGGTCGAACGGCCGCTGGAGCGCGGAGAGCACGGACTGGGCGAGTTCGGTGAGCTGGTCGGTGCCGGTGGAGGACTCCACGAGCACCGCGAACTCGTCCCCGCCGAGCCGGGCCACCAGATGTCCGCCGCACTCCGGTGAGCCCGTCTCGGCGCACTGGGTGAGCCGTTGGGCGACGGCGTCCAGCAGGCTGTCGCCGACGCGGTGGCCGAGGGTGTCGTTGACGGCCTTGAAGCCGTCGAGGTCGATGTAGCACAGCCCGGTCCGGCCCGTCGCGGAGTCGGCGAGCGCCCCGGCCAGCCGCTCGAAGAACAGGGTGCGGTTGGGGAGCCGGGTGACCGGGTCGTGCATCTGGAGGTGCCGCAGCCGTTCCTGGAGGTCGCGCCGTTCGCTGATGTCGGAGACGGACAGCAGCGCCTCGCCGCCGCGCGCGGTCGGCGTCACGGTGATCTCGGCCCAGAGGGTGTGCCCGTCGGCGTGCTTGAGGCGCCGGGTGCAGGACATCCGGTCGGCGCGGCCCTGGAGGGCCTCGTGGTAGGCGCTGCGTACGCGTCCGTCCAGCCCGAGCCCGGCGAGTTCGGCGAGGGGACGGGCGGTGAGCCGGCGCGGGTCGATCCCGAGCAGGGCGCCCAGCGCGCGGTTGGCCGTGAGGATCCGGCCGTTGCGGTCGACGATGGCCATCGGCAGTTGGGCCGCGTGGAAGGCGGCGCGGAAGTCGCTCTCGCTGTGCCCGTGGTGTGCGCGGCGTCGCCAGCGCTTGTGGTTACTTTCCGTGAAGATCTGCGGTTGCGTTACGAGGGCTTCGCCGGAGTCTTTGCCCGGTCCTTCGAGGGGTCCGTTCACCGATCGCTCCGCGGGGGCTCGTCTCGTGCGGATCGGGCGGCGGGCTGCCTGTGGGCCGCCCAAGGGGGGATCCGCGCTGGAAATGTGCCGATCATAGAGGTTGGCGCAAGAGCGGAGCCAGTGTCTCCGCTGCCGTTGCCGGTCACTGTGCCGCCCGGGGTGCGGGTGCGGGTGCGAGGGTGACCGTTTCTGCACCGGGGCTGAGAACGCGCTGACCGCTTACGACCAAGCATTACAAAGAGTAGTCATATTGCGCTTGCCTCGGCCGGCTCAGCAGAACAGGACAAATGCGCACTGATCGCCACAGGGTGGAGACGGTCCGCACTCCTTTTCCGGTGAGGTCGCATGGTGGCGCAGCCGTCTGTACCCGACGGGGTGGACGACCGGCGCACCGGGCGTGGCGTGAGCCCGCTCGGGCTTCGGACGCGGCACCGGGTGGGCGCCGTGCTGGCGGCGCTCGCCGCCTTCATGAGTGTGGGGCTGGTCGCGGGCCCGCTGCGGGCCGCGGCGACGGGAACGCCCTGTGCGCTGCCGCGCACCGACGCCCACCACTCGCTGGGTCTGGACACCTGGAACGCCTCCTATCCGCGCCCCGAAGGGACGCTGGATGCCGCCCTTCTCTTTCTCTCTTTCCCCGATGCGGAGCCCATGGCCACTCCGCGGGAGCTCACAAAGGACCATTTCCCGGCCACATCCGACTTCTTCGAGCGCGCCTCGTACGGAAAGTTCCGGCTTCGGCCGCACACGGTGGACCGCTGGATCGAGATGCCGTCACCGGCCGGCAGCTACCGGATCCAGCGGGACTGGGACTCCGGGCATCGCACGTCCTACCTGCGGGACGCCGTCGCGGCGGCCGATCCGTATGTGGACTTCGGCGCCTACGACGTCGTCTATGTCGTCGCCGATCCGGACGCTCCCGGGGTGAACTCGGACGCGACAAAGGTGGTCAACCTCGAAGACCCGATCAAGGCCGACGGGACGGACATCAAGCGGCTGGTCACGGTGTTCGAGCAGAGCCCACCGGACCGGAACGTCCTCGCGCACGAGACCGGACACCTCTTCGACCTCCCCGACCTGTACCAACGTCCGACGGACGGCGGGGCCGACTGGGACACCAGGGTCGGCGACTGGGACCTCATGGGCAGCCAGTTCGGACTGGCGCCCGAACCGTTCGCCTGGCACAAGTGGAAGCTGGGATGGCTGGATCGCGCCCAGGTGACCTGCCTGAGCAACACCGACAGCACGCCCGCGCAGTCCGTCCACACCCTGCGCCCCCTCGCCGCGCCACCACGCGGCGGCGCGGGGGCCGGGGGCGCCGGGGCCTCCGGTGGCACCGCTGGCACCGCCGGGGACAAGCGACTGCTGGTGCTGCGCACCGGGGAGAACGAGGCGCTCGCGATCGAGGCCCGGGACCGGGAGGGCAACGACGAGACGCTCTGCCGGCAGGGCGTGCTGCTGTACCGGGTGCGCAGCGACACCGCCTCCACCGAGGGGCCCGTGGAGGTGGTCGACGCCCACCCCGGCACCTCCGGCTGCCTCGACCGCTCCGTGCACGCCGAACTGGCGGACGCGCCGCTGGGCGTCGGCGAGAGCTACGCGGACCCGCGCAACGCACTGCGCGTCGAGGTGCTGGGGCGCACCGCGGAGGGGGACTGGAACATCGAGATCACCCGGGGGACGACGGAGCCGGGGTGAGGGAGCGCCGGGCCCGAAGGAGCGCACAAGAGCACGGAAACGCCGGAGGCCCCCCGCTCGCGCGAGGGGCCTCCGGTTGTCTGTGCGCCGCCAGGGACTCGAACCCCGGACCCGCTGATTAAGAGTCAGCTGCTCTAACCAACTGAGCTAGCGGCGCCTGCTGACGTCGTAGACCTTAGCACCCCGGTCGGCCCCACCGGAAATCGACCGTACGAGCGGGGAACCCGCCCGGACCTGCGCCGTCGGCCGCCACGCCCCTCCGGGGAAGGGGCGCTGTCAGGGGGTGTGCGGGGGCTCACCGTCCGTCCGCCGGTCCTTCAGCAGGCTCCGGCCGAACTCGACCATCTTGCGGGTGTAGTCCTCGCTCCACCGCCCGCGGTCGGCGATGGCGGCGTCGTCCAGCTTGTCGAAGCGGCCCGGGTCGGCCAGCTGTGCCGCGGCCATCGCCTGGAACTCCATGGCCCGGTCGGCGGCGGCGCGGAAGGCCAGGACCAGCTCCGTGGAGCGGTCCAGCAGTTCACGGGGGTCGGTGAGGGACTCCAGACCGAAGAAGTGCTCGTCGTCGGGCTGGGCCTCGGTGGGCTCGAACAGCAGCGGTGCCGGCCGCTTGGGGCGCGGTGCTCCGTCGCCGTGTCCGCCGGACGGGCCGGAAGCCGCGTGCGGCTCGGACATGCAGGTACCTCCAAAGTCGTCGGCCGCCCCCATTGTGCGCCCGGGCGCCCCGGTGCCGCACGGCCCGTGCGGCCGCACCGGCGCCCGGAGCCGGGCGCGGGGGCGCGGACGCCCGGGTACCCGGGGGTGCGCGGGCCGTGGACCGCGGTGACACCGGGAGAGCGGGGGCGCGGGGTCCGGCGCGGGCGCCGGGGTTCAGCGCAGGCGCACGGTATGGCCGGCCAGCCGGGCGAGTACCGCCTGGTGGGCCTCCCAGCCGTCCGGCGCCGGGGACCAGGTGCCCAGCCGGGCCGGCTCGGTCGCCGGGTGGTCGTCCAGCAGTTCGGGCACACCCGCCCGGCACACCACCAGACAGGCGTGCCGGTGCCGGGAGGTGAGCACGCACAGCCGGCCCGTCTCCAGATGGAACTCGGTGGCGTCCGGGCGGCCGGAGAGCGGGTGCAGCATCACCGTGACGTCGAACTCCCGGCCCTGGAGCCGGTTCGCGGTGTCCACCGTGACCCCGGGCCCGCCGCCCTCCCCGCTTTCACCGCTCTCCCGGTCGCCCTCGTGGTCGCCGGACCGCCCGGCCCCCGGGCCGCCCTCGGCGAGGGGACCGAGTGCGGCGCGGACGGCGGCGGCCTGATCGCGGTGCGCGGTGCCCACCGCGACGCGGTCCGCGGTCAGCGGCGCCGGTCCGTCGCCGCGCTCGCTGCGGGTGACGCCCTCGCGCTCCAGCAGCCGGCGCACCAGCGCGGCCACGGCGGCCACGGCCTCCGGGTCGGTGCGGGGCGTACGGGCCGCCGGCAGCTCCAGCAGGCCCCAGCCCGAGGCGGCGGCGACATCCAGCAC
Organism: Streptomyces cacaoi; assembly: GCF_006539165.1. Taxonomy (GTDB): domain Bacteria; phylum Actinomycetota; class Actinomycetes; order Streptomycetales; family Streptomycetaceae; genus Streptomyces; species Streptomyces cacaoi. The sequence goes on from NZ_BJMM01000020.1 coordinate 43,836, forward strand.
CTCGTCCACGGCGGAGCCGTCCGCGGGCCCGGTGAACTCCAGACTCCTGTCGCCCGGCCCGGTGCCGCTGCGGAACGGGGTGTACGGGTAGAACGCCTCGGAGACCAGCGGTGCAGCGGAGGCGGGAAGCCGCCAGGAGACGGGCAGCCGGTGCTGCGGCAGGCCCGGGTTGTGCGCCAGGAGCGTGCTGACCGCGCTGGCCGCCGGATCGTGTGCCTGGCCCGCCCACTGGGTGGCGTCCGCCTGGCTGAACGGGTCCAGCTGCCCGGGGTCGCCCACGAACAGGGCGCGCTCGAACAGCCCGGCGACGGCGAGCAGCGCGTCCGAGCGCATCTGGTACGCCTCGTCGACGATCGCGCAGCGCCACTGCTCGCCCGGCTTGACCCACGCCCACTTCGCCGCCGTCGAGACGACGATGTCCATGCCCGCCAGATCGGCCGACTTCGCCGAGGTGCGGACCGCCGGGTGCCGGTCGAGCGCCGGGTCGTAGGCGTGTGCGTCGCTGCTGTGCAGCCGGCCGACGGGCAGGTCGGGGTCGGCGCTGGCGAGCCGGTCCACCAGATCGTCGACCTGCGCGTTCGTCTGTGCGATCACCATCAGCGGCCGGCCCGCGGCGGCCAGTTCGCGGGCAGCGCGGACCACCAGCGTGGACTTGCCGGCGCCCGGCGGCGAGTCCACGACGACGCCCGGGACGCTCTCGTCCAGTGTGTCGGCCAGGATCCGTTCGGTGGCCAGCGCGGCCGCGGCACCGGGATCGCCGACGGCGGCCTCCGCCTGGCGCGGGAGATGTACGGACGCGGTCACGCTGCGGCTCCTTCCGGGACGCACACGGCTCCCGCCGCGGGCTCGTCCTCGGTTTCCGGTGCGGGCGGGTCGGCCTCCGGTGCGGGCCCGGCCCCGGTTCCCGGCGGGGACGGAGCCGGTGGTGCCGGTCCTCCGGCCGGCAGGTGGGCGGGTGTCACAGGAGGTCCTCCGGGGTGGTCGGGTCCGGGGGCTCGGCGGTGGCCTCCGGCGGGGGGCCGCCGTGGGTCCACGGCGTCTCCTCCGGCTCCGGCAGCGCGGGCCCGCCGCGCGGCGCGTGTTCGAACAGCGTCCAGCAGTCGCGGTCGCCGGGCTCCGGCACCGTCCCCGGCGCCGGCTCCTTGCCCCGCCCCATGCCGTTGACCAGGCGCAGCACGTACACTCCCGGCTCGGGGGCGCCGACCACCTCGGCGCGCTGCCCGCCGCCCTCGGGCAGCGCCCGGTACACCGCGTCGCCCTCGGCGAGCAGCGGCCGGTCGTGCTCCTCGGCGCGGACCGTCACCAGCGGGCGCGGGGTGGGCCGCTTGCCCTCCGACACGGCCGGTTCGACGTGTGCCGCACGTGCCGCGAACGCCTCGCCCGCCAGCCGCCGTACGGCCATCACCAGCGGATCGTCCAGCGCCTCCTGGGCGTCCAGCTCCGCCTGGCGCTGCTCGCGCATGGCGAGCTTGCGTGCCGCCGTCACCGCGTCGTCCCGGCGCGGCTGCGGGGGTTCCGCCGAGCGCAGCCGGTCCCTGTGGTGGGTGTAGGACTGGCGGTCGCGCCGCCAGCGGTCCGCGGTATGGGCGCCCTCGGGCAGGGAGCGCAGCAGGTCGACGCCCTGCCACATGGCCTCCCAGGTGGGCCGCAGCTGCGAGGCGATCAGCTCGTGGACCTCCTCGGCCGCGCCGGGGACGCCCTTGTCGTGGCGGGCGAGGGCCGGCGCGAGCAGCCGGTTGTCGAACGCGGGATCGGTGGCGGGCCCGGCCGGCGGCACCAGCAGCTGCCCGTGCTCGTCCCGTGCCAGCTCGGCGCGGCGGGCCGCCTCGGCCCCGGGGATGCCGTCCGGCGGGGCGATCCAGGCCAGCAGTGCGCCCAGGTGCTGGTCCTCCAGCCGGCTCTGGCCGGTCGCCCAGTGCCGGGTGAGCAGGTCCGTCATCGACAGCAGCAGGGACGAGCCGGGCACCCGTGCGCGCTCGGCGTAGTGCGTCAGCCAGCGGCCCAGCAGCGGCACCCGGGGCGGGGCGGGGTGCGGTGCTTCGGGGTCCTCCTCGGCCGTGCGGCGGAACCGCATCGAGCGGCCGAGCAGCCGTACGACGTCGATGCCGGGGCCGGTCGGCACGAGCACCTGCGGCGCGTCCGTGCACAGTTCGGCCTGCACCGTGACGCGCTTGCCGGTGTCCGGGTCGGTCTCCTTGCGCTCGACGAACTCCACCTCGTCCTGGCAGGACTCCAGGTGCGGCAGCAGCGCCTCGGCGAGCCGTTCCAGGAAGGTGAACCGCAGGTCGCGGTCGCGCGGCTGCGGCACGGTGAACAGCTCGGGCGCCGCCCGGTCGGTGCCCAGCATCGCGCCGAGCGGCGCGCCGGTCTCGCCCGCCGTCGTGAGCGGGACGAGGACGAGGGGGCGCGCGGCCAGATGCCGGTGGCGGACCGTCGCCAGCGGGCGTGCCGCGCCGGTGGCCGCGGCCTCCATCCGGGCCAGGGCGTCGATCAGCGACATGCGAGGCCTCCCTCGGTGCCGCCGCCCGCGGGCGGCGCGGGGGTCCCGGCCTGTGCGGGGGCCGGCGCAGCGGTGGCGAGCGCCTCGGCGCGCAGTGCCGCCGCGCGCCGCAGCGCTTCGGCGGCCGGGTCCCGGGCGGCGGGGTCGTCGGCGTCGGCACGGGCGGCGGCCAGCACCTCGTGCACCGTCCGCAGTCCGCCCAGCTCGCCGCGCACCGAGCGGCCGAGCGCCTCGACGGCGCCGGCCTCGCGGGCCCGCTCGCGGCAGTGGAACGCCAGCTCGCAGGTGGCCAGGCACTCCGGCGCGTAGGCGGCGGGCACGGACTCGACGGCGGCGGTGAGCGCGGCGCGGTCCTGCTCGGTGCCGAAGTGGGCGCCCTCGGGCAGCAGGTCGGCGATCGCGTCGAGGTCGGTGAGCCGGGCGAGCTGGCGGCGGCAGGCGGCGAGCGGTTTGCGCAGGTCGAGCAGGCCGCCGGCGGGCTGGTTGCCGAAGTCCTTCGGGCACACCAGCAGGGCCTGTTCGCGGACGGGGACGCTGCCGGTCAGCGCGAGGGCGTAGACGGCGGCCTGCCGGGCGGCGCCCCCGGCCTTCGTCGGGTCGACGGTGCCGTCCAGGACGGGGAAGGACTTGATCTCGATCACCGTGACGCCGCCGTCCGGATGCACCGCCAGCGCGTCCGGCTCCAGATACGCCGTCGCCCCGGCGACCTCCAGGGTGAGCAGCGGATGGTCCAGCAGGGCCCACTGCCCGGCGGGGACCTCGGCCAGCGCGAGGCCGGTGCGGGCCGCGCGGCCGGCGGGGCCGTCGGCCGTCAGATCGGGGACGAGCACGGCGGAGGGCTCCGGGCGCTCCTCGCCGGTGCTCTCGCACAGCAGCGCGAGCAGGGCCTCGCCGCCGTCCGCCTTCACCCGGGCCTCGAAGGCGTTGCCGCGGACGAAGGCGAACTGCGACTGGCCGAAGGGCGCGGGGGCGCCGAGCGCCTGGGCGACGGCTGCCTTGTCCACACCGGCGCCGTCGAGCAGCGCGCGGCGGCGGCAGCCGGGGTTCGCGGCGAGCGCGGACAGCGCACGGGCGTCGAGGGGGCGCTGCGGCACTTCGGGTCCGCCGCGCAGCGCGTCGAGCCGCCGGCTGCGGGGCGGGGCCGCCGTCGAGGGGGCCCCGGGGGGCGGGGAGGGTGTCATGGGCTGTGGCCTCAAGGGAGGGTGCGGTACCCGCCGCAGTCTGGCACCCCCGTCCGACACCGGCCGAGCCCCGTCCCCGACTGCTCGCCGCCCCGCCCCGGCGAGCAGGCGTTCGGGAAGTGGGGCGAAGATGGAGGGGCGGACACCGGACGAAGGAGCCCGGACCGCGGGCGACCGGAGCGCGGCAGCACTCCGCCGGGCCCGCGGGACCCGAGGCCCGCGGTGAGCCGACGAGCCCGGGGCCCCGGAGAGCGGCGGCGCGGTGCGGGCGCGGGCCGGCGCGGACAACAGCACACACCGGGCCTTCCGCGCGGCGGGAGCACCCGGAGATCACGGTCGAGAGGTACCCCATGGCAGCGCGCATCCTGTTGGTCCGGCACGGTCAGACCGAGTGGTCGGTCACCGGACAGCACACCGGCCGGACGGACATCCCGTTGCTGGACGACGGCCGTCGGATGGCGAAGCTGCTGGGGGAGCGGCTGCACCGGGCGCCGTGGTCCGGGCTGCCCGGCGTGGAGGTCCGCACCAGCCCGCTGTCCCGTGCGAAGGAGACCTGCGAGCTGGCGGGCTTCGCCGGGGCCGAGACGTGGGACGCGCTGCTGGAGTGGGACTACGGGGACTACGAGGGCCTGGCGCCCGACCGGATCCGGGAGATCGCCGGCGACGACTGGTTCATCTGGCGGGACGGTGTGCGCGGCGGTGAGCGGCTCGACGAGGTCGCGGCCCGCGCCGACGAGGTCGTCAGCTGGGCGCGCTCCGCCGACCGCGATGTGCTGGTGTTCGCGCACGGGCACATCCTGCGCGTCCTGGGCGCCCGCTGGCTGGGCTACGAGCCGGACTTCGCCGCCCGGCTGAAGCTGGACCCGGCCTCTCTCTCCGTCCTCGGCTGGGCCTACGGCGCCCCTGCCGTCGAACGCTGGAACGACACCGGGCACCTGGACTGAACCGGGCGGCCGTACCGGCGCGTTCCCGCCCCCGTTCCCGCTCCCGTCCCCCGGGCGGTCTGCCGGTGTCCGCCGTGCGTGCGGCGGGGCCGCGGGAGGCCGGTGGTCCGGGCGGCCGGCAGCGGAGGCCGGCCGCCCGGAGGAACCGGAACCGGGCGGCACCGGGGCGGGCCGGGCAGGAGGCCGGTGGGCAACCGGTGGGCGGGGGTCAGGAGTTGGCCGCGTGCCGGGCGAGGAAGCCCGCGACGACCGGTTCGCGGCGGTGCCGGTGCAGCCGCGCCGCCGTGGTGTCCAGCATCGAGCGGATGCGCGGCGACTGCACGGGCCCGAGGAAGTCCAGCGCGCGCGAGCCGGCGGCGGCGGCCTCGTCGGCACGGCCGCGCGCGGCCAGATCGCCGGCCAGCTCCGCCGTGAACAGGGCCCGGTTGCGGGTGAAATGGGGGTCCTGGAGCCGGACGGCGCGCCCGGCGTGCCCGGCGGCGCGGTCCCAGTCCTCCAGCGCCGACCAGCACTGCGCCTCCAGGCCCTCCAGTTCGGCCTCGCCGAAGAAGCTCATCCACTCCGGGTCCGTGTCGCGGGGGCCGCGCCCGAACAGCCGGTGTGCGCGGGCCAGTGCCTGGCGGCAGCCGGTGTGGTCGCCGAGGCCGGCCCAGCCGCCGGCCTCGCGCAGCGCGAGCAGCGCCAGCAGATGGTCCGAGCCCAGGTGCCGGGCGGCCTGCTGGCCGGCCTGTGCGGCGCGGACGGCCTCGCGGGGCCGCCCGGCGTCGCGGGCGAGGAACGAGGTGTTGCAGAAGGCGTGTGCCTCCAGCGCGGTGTCGCCCGCGACGCGGGCGGTCGCCAGGGCCTCGGCGTAGTGCGAGCGCGCGTCCTGGAACCGGCCTGAGTCGTGTGCCAACCAGCCCACGGAGATGGCCAGTTCACCGGCGCCGGTGTGCAGCCGCTCGGCGACGGACCGGCGCCTGGCGCCGCCGTCCAGCAGTGCGTAGGCGGCCTGCAACGCCGCGGTGGCACGGCGGTAGAGGCCGCCGCCGCCCTGCCGGTCGTCGAGCAGCCGGATGTGGCGTACGGCGTGTTCCACGGCGCGGGCCTCGGCGTCGCCGGCCGACCGGCCGCGGGAGCGGGCGGATGCGCGGGGCGCGGCCGCGGCGAAGGCGCCGCCGAAGGAGGCGGTCGCCGCCGTTGCGGGCCCTGCGGTCATGAAAGCACGACGGAGCACGTCGCTCTCCTCGTGGTGCTCGGGACAGCGGAGCGTCCCGGCGGGTCCGCGGCTGTCCGGTCGGTCTGGGGGCTCGGTGAGTTCGGTGAGCTGGACGAGGCCCGCCGCGGCGGCGAGCCCCGCGAGTTCGGTGAGGTCCGCGAGCCCGCCCGGGTCGGACGCCGTGTCGGCCGGGGCGGCGGACGGGACGGTCGGGGAGTCGGGGGAGTTCGGGGAGTCGGGCGGGTCCGGCGTGTACGGAGCGGGTGGTGCCGCGGGGCCGAGGGGCCGGGGCCGCACGGTCGTCGGGGGGCGGTAGCGCTCCAGGTGTCCGGCGCCGCCGGGGACGAGGGGGCGCACGGCCCGTGCGGCCGGCGCCGGTTCCTCGGGCTCCTGGAGTCCGCGGGGGAGCACCGGGTCCCCGCAGCGCATCGAAGTCTGGTGCGGCGCCTCGCTCTTGGCGTGCGCCCCGCGGGAGCGCGCCGCGCGACCCCGCACGGTTTCCCGCGGTGCGAACCCCATGTCCGTCAGCGAATAGCCGGGGAACATGTGCAGGAACACGCGCTCATAGGCGTAGTTGGGGCACCGGATCTCCCCGGACTCGACGCGGCCGATGTAGCGCGCGTCGCAGGAGACCTGCTCGCCGATCTCCCGCGCCGAGCGGCGTACGGCTGCCGCGAACTCGCCCGGCGACAGGAGCCCTCTGAGGGCGCGGAACGCCGTGTTCGGTGCGTGCGGGGGGAGTTGTGTTCCGGGAGGTGTTGAGCGTGACCGTGAAGATGACGCCATGGCGGAAACGTACCGTCCGTGACGGCGCCAACACCCTGGGTTTGCTTACAAACGGGATATCTCACCCCCCTTCTGCCATGAACCGCCATCCCGCGCGGTGGTCCGCCGCCGTAGCCGGTGACCGGCCCGTCCGTTGGACCCGGCACAGCCACCGCGGAGGAGGGGTCTGAGTTGTTGGACACCGGAGCAGGAACCGGCACCCCGGCAGGCAGCACACACCCGGCAGCGCACACGGCGCAGCCGGGAACCGCTTCCCACGCCGCCGCTTCCCGCCTCCCGCAGGACGGCGCACCGGCCGAGGGCCACGGCGCCGCGCAGGACCCCGACGAACCCCCCTGCGATCTGGTCACCGTCCCGGCCCGGCACGGTCTGGAGGCCCTGGACATCCTCCGCCTCCGCGACGGCATCGGCCCCGTCCTGCACGACCACGAGGGCGTCACCCTCGGCTTCCTCGTACCGCCCGGCACCGCCGCCTGCTGGGATCTGCCCGGCAGCGCCTGCACCCAGACCCACCCGCGCCGCTCCGCCGGCGCCGAGCCGCCCGTCGCCGGGACCGGCTGGCTCGTACCGCCCGAGGTCGCCTACGCGCGGGCCACCGAGCCCGCCGAACTCCGCGCGGCCCTCGGCGAGGCGGCCCGCACCATCGAGGCCGCCGGCCGCCGCCTGTAGCGGCGCCCCTCGTTTTCCGCTGTCTCCCCACCGTTCGCGGCCGTCGGCGGCCCCCCCTCGCCGCGCCGTCGTCCGCTCCCGTGCCGGATACTGGGCGTATGGCACGGGACGGAAAGCGGCGCGCGGGGCGGCGCATGGTGCGCGAGTCCGTGACCGCGCCGGTCGCGGGCGGCACCGCGCGCCTGGAGCCCGACCCGGACCGGCCGCACGCCTGGGCCCTGTTGCTCGACGAGGCACCCCAGTCGCACGTCGACCTCGACGACCCCGCCCGTCTCGCCTTCCCCTACCAGCGCCGGCTCGGCCACGTCGTCGATCTCGTCGCACCGCCGGGCCGTCCGGTGCACGCCGTGCACCTCGGCGGCGGGGCGCTCACCCTCGCCCGGTACACCGCCGCCACCCGGCCCCGCTCCACCCAGCAGGCGGTCGAGGCCGACACGGAACTGACGCGGTTCGTGCGCGCCCATCTGCCCTGGGACCGGAACGCGCGGCTGCGGGTGCGCGGCGCCGACGCCCGGGAGGGGCTGGCGAGGATCCCGGACGGGTGGGCCGACCTCGTCATCGCGGACGTCTTCGCCGGAGCGCGCACCCCGGCGCACCTGACGAGCACGGAGTTCCTCGCCCAGGTGCGCAGGGTGCTGCGCCCGGAGGGCTGGTACGCGGCCAACATCGCCGACGGCCCTCCGCTGCACCATCTGCGTGCCCAGATCGCCACGGCGGCCGCGGTGTTCGCGGAACGCTGTGTGCTGTCCGACCCGGCCGTGCTGCGCGGCCGCCGGTTCGGCAACAGCGTGCTGCTGGGCGCCGCCGTCCCGCTGCCCGTCGACGAGCTGACCCGGCGCACGGCAGGGGATCCGCACGCCGGCCGGGTCGTGCACGGCCGGGACCTGGACGACTGGACCGGCGGCGCCCGCCCGGTGACCGACGCGACGGCGCGGCCCTCACCGCAGCCGCCGCCCGGCACGTTCGGCTGAGCGGCGGCCGGCCGGGTCAGCCGGTGAACGTCTCGATGCGCGGCTGCGACGCGTCCCAGCGGCAGAAGACGGAGGACTGGGTGTCCCCGTTGGTGAAGGTGACCCGGATCCAGTCCGGGGTGTTCCAGATCCGCATGTTCCAGCCCTCGTCCGGGGTGGCGGACACCAGGCTCGCCGAGCTGCTGCCGAGGTCGAACACGGCCCGCCCGCCGGGCACCGTCGCGCCCCGGACCGAGCCCGAGGAGGGTGGCGTCCGGCTCGGCGAGGGCGAGCGGGACGGCGGCGGTGCGGCCTCGTGCGTGCGGTTCTTCTTCTCGTCCCCGGCCGGTTTCCGCGGCTGTTCGCGGGTCGGTGTGGGCGTGGGCGAGGGCGGTTTCGGGCGGTGGGTGGAGGAGGACTGCGGGTCGGCGCGCGGCGAGGGCACGTCGTGGACGGGCAGCGCGCGGGGCGGATCGTAGGCGGTGCCGGCGAGGACGGTGTGCACGCCGAACCAGGAGAGCGTGACGGCGGCACCCGTGGCGAGCGTCCACGCGCCCGCGTGCACCCATCCCGGTCGCAGGAGCCGTTGCATCCCCGCAGCCTAGAGGTTCACGCCGCGTCGCGATGCCGTACGGTTCCGCCCATGCCACGTGTGCTCGTTGTCGAGGACGACCAGTTCGTACGCACCGCCCTCATCCGGCATCTCACGGAGGCCGCGCACACCGTGCGCAGCGTGGGCACGGCCCTGGAGGCGCTGCGCGAGGTCGCCCAGGTCGGATTCGACGTCGTCGTGCTCGACCTCGGACTGCCGGACCTCGACGGGGCGGAGGCGCTGAAGATGCTGCGCGGGATCACCGACGTCCCGGTGATCATCGCCACGGCGCGGGACGACGAGGCGGAGATCGTACGGCTGTTGCACGCCGGCGCCGACGACTACCTCGTCAAGCCGTTCTCCGTCGAGCACCTCTCGGCGCGGATGGCGGCGGTGCTGCGCAGGGCGCGCAGCGGCGGACCGGCGGACGGCGGGGAGGGGGTCCTGCGGGTCGGCGGACTGGCCATCGACCCGCTGCGGCGCCAGGCCGAGCTGGACGGGGTCGTCCTCGACCTCACCCGGCGGGAGTTCGACCTGCTGGCCTTCCTCGCGCAGCGGCCCGGGGTCGTCGTCGCGCGCCGGGAGCTGCTGGCCGAGGTGTGGCAGCAGTCCTACGGCGACGACCAGACGATCGACGTCCATCTGTCCTGGCTGCGCCGGAAGTTGGGCGAGACGGCGGCCAGCCCGCGCTATCTGCACACGCTGCGCGGGGTCGGGGTGAAGCTGGAGCCGCCCCGATGAGATGGGCGCTGGTGAAGGTCTGCCTCGCCGTGACGGTGATGGTGGTGGTGGCTTTCGCCATTCCGCTGGCGCTCGTCGTCAAGGAGACCGCGCGCGACCGGGCGTTCGCCAACGCCGAGCGCCAGGTCTCCGCCATCGGCCCGGCGTTGGCCATCACCACCGACCGCAGGGAGCTGCAACGGGCCGTCGCCACCACGCAGGCCGGGGCGCAGGGCCGGATCGCCGTCCATGTGCCGGCCTCCGGCGACCGGGCCGGCGGCACCGGGGCGCGGCGGCGCGGCCCGCTGCGGGTGGGGCACGCGCGGGCCCCGCGCGAGGAGGTGGCGCGGGCCCGGCAGCGGGGGCGGACGGTCACGGTGCCGGGCGGTTTCGCGCTGCTCGGGCCGACGGCGGTGGCGGGCGGGAAGGTCGCCGTCGTGGAGGTGTTCGTCCCGGACGCGGAGGTCACCAACGGGGTCGCGACCTCCTGGTTCGTGCTGGCCGGGGTGGGCGTCGCGCTGATCGTGGGCTCCGTCGCGGTGGCGGACCGGCTCGGCACCCGGATGGTGCGCCCGGCGCGGCGGCTCGCGGACGCCGCGCACGATCTGGGCGAGGGGCGGCTCGGGGTGCGGGTGCCGGAGGAGGGCCCCACCGAACTGCGGTCGGCGGCGACGGCGTTCAATTCCATGGCCGACCAGGTCGTCCAACTCCTGGCCAACGAGCGGGAGCTGGCCGCCGACCTCTCGCACCGGCTGCGCACCCCGCTGACCGTGCTGCGGCTGAACGCCGCGTCGCTCGGCGAGGGCGACGCGGCGGAGCAGACCCGGCAGGCCGTGGCCCAGCTGGAGGGCGAGGTCGACGCGATCATCCGTACGGCGCGGGACCAGAAGAGCCAGCAGCAGGGCGCCGCGCCCGGCACGGCCTGCGACGCGGCCGAGGTGGTGCGCGAGCGTATGGCGTTCTGGTCGGCGCTCGCGGAGGACGAGGGCCGTGAGGCGCGGGTGGCCGGGGCCGACCGGCCGCTGCGGGTGCCGGTGGCGCGGGCCGAACTGGCCGCCGCCGTGGACGCGTTGCTCGGCAACGTCTTCCGGCACACCCCGGAGGGCACGGCGTTCTCCGTCGACCTGTACAGCGCGGGCCCGGCCAGCGAGGCGGTGATCGTCCTGGTGTCGGACGCCGGGCCCGGCATCCCGGACCCGGGCGCCGCGCTGCGCCGCGGCCACGGCGACGGCGGTCCCGGCTCGACGGGGCTCGGGCTGGACATCGTGCGCCGGGTCGCCGAGTCCACCGGGGGCGATGTGCGGCTGGGCCGCTCCGTGCTCGGCGGGACCGAGGTGCGGGTGTGGCTGGCGCTGGGGGAGCGGCCGGGCGGGCGCGGTGGCCGGGTGAGCCACCGGCTGCGCCGCCGCGGGGCGCGCCTCGTCCGCCCGCGCCCGGGTGCGCGCGGCAAGCGCGAGGCATGAGCGGCAGGCGCACGGCAGGTCCGCGGCACGCGCCGGAGTGTGCGGGGCGGCGGGAGAACCCGGCACGGGGCGACAGAGGTGTGAGGGGCGGGAGTGGCGGGAGGTCGGAGTGACGCGGGAGGGGCGAGAGGTGCGGGAGGGGCGCCCGGGAGGCGGCGGTGAACTCCCGGCTGAGCGGGCCCTTTTGGCTTCCTTAAGCGCACCATAAGGAGCGCGCTCGCCGCCCGTTGTGCGGCTTTTGCCGGAATCAGGACCAGTACCGTGCTGCGCGTCCCTCCCCCCACCGGATCGAGGCCATGAGCACGATGACGAACTCCCCAGCAGGCGGCGCCCGCCCGGGCCACCGCCGCCGCGCCGGCCACGGAACCAAGCTGATCACGGGCGCGGCAGCGGCGGCGCTCGTGGCGGGCGGCGGATTCCTCCTCGCGGGCAACGCGAGCGCGGGCGAGGAGGCGGCGGCGGGCGGCGGCGCGGGCACCGCGGGAGCGGGCACGGAGTTCGCGCCGTACGTCGACACCTCGCTCCAGCCCTCCTACGACCTGGTGGAGGCCGCCGGCAGGACCGGCGTCAAGGAGTACACCCTCGCCTTCGTCACCAGCGCGGACGGCGCCTGCGTCCCCAAGTGGGGCGGCAGCCAGGAGCTGACCGGCAACCCGGTCGCCGCGCAGATCCCGAAGCTGCGCGAGAAGGGCGGCGACGTCCGGGTCTCCTTCGGCGGCGCCAACGGCTCCGAACTGGGCCTGGCCTGCAACTCCGCCGACGATCTCGCCGCGGCCTACGGCAAGGTCGTCGACGCCTTCGACCTGAAGAAGATCGACCTGGACATCGAGGGCGCCGCGCTCCCCGACACACAGGCCAACGACCGCCGCGCCAAGGCTGTCGCCGCCCTCCAGAAGAGCCACAAGGGCCTCGACGTCTCCTACACCCTGCCGGTCATGCCCGAGGGGCTCACCGCGCCGGGCACCGCACTGCTGGAGAACGCCAAGAAGAACGGCGTACAGGTGTCCACCGTGAACCTCATGGCCATGGACTACGGCACCTCCTACGACGGCGACATGGGCGACTACGCGATCCAGGCGGCCACCGCTGCCCACAAGCAGGTCGGCAGCGCGCTCGGGCTCGACGACGCGAAGGCGTGGCGCGCCCTGGCGATCACCCCCATGATCGGCGTCAACGACGTCGCCGTGGAGGTGTTCGAGCCCTCCGACGCCGAGCAGGTCAGGAAGTTCGCCGACAAGAAGGGCCTCGGCGGGCTCTCCATGTGGTCGGCCACCCGGGACAGGCCCTGCCCGGACGGCCCCAAGAACGAGGCGGACCCCACCTGTTCCAGCATCGAGCAGGACGCCGACGCCTTCGCCACGGCGTTCGCCGGCTGACCAGCGCCACCGCGTCCGGCACCCCGCCGGACGCCTCGGCCCCGACGGCCCGGCCGCACACCGGGCCGCATCCCCGGCCGGGGGTCACCCCCGATCCCCCGGCCCGGCAGGCGGGGCGCCGCGGCCTTCCATCCCCCCACACCCGCGGCGCCCCGCCCTCGCCTCCACCGTCCCGCCCGGTACCGGCCCCGCACGCACGGCCCGGTACCGGGCGGGCGCCGTGTAGTTGAATGACCCCGGTCACTCCGGGCGCCGACCGCGCCCGGGCTCGCGGCAACTTCGCGGGGCCTGCCGCAGCGGCGCACGGACCGCGCGGCGACGGCCCGCGACAACGGGGAGGTCTTCGATGACAGCAGTGCGCGGCGGGCAGCCCGACAGCGGACGGCCGGCGGCCCCGCCGCCCGCGCCGGACGGCGCCGCATCCCGGCACGGCCGCGGGCCGACCCTGGAGCAGGTCGCCCGCAGGGCGGGGGTCGGCCGCGGGACCGTCTCCCGCGTCGTCAACGGCTCACCGCGGGTCAGCGACCGCACCCGGGCGGCCGTGGAGGCGGCCATAGCCGAACTGGGGTACGTGCCCAACCGGGCGGCCCGCGCCCTCGCGGCGGGCAGCGCCGACGCCGTGGCGCTGGTCGTCCCCGAGCCGGAGTCCCGGTTCTTCGCCGAGCCGTACTTCTCCGCCGTCGTCCAGGGCGCCGGCGCCGAACTCTCCCGCGCCGACATGCAGATGCTGCTCACGCTGCTGCACGGCCGCAAGGAACAGGACCGGTTCGCGCAGTACGCGGCCTCGCAGCGGATCGACGGCGTACTGCTGGTCTCCGTGCACGCCGGCGACAGCCTCCCGGACGTCCTGGCCGCCGCCGGCATCCCCGCCGTCCTCAACGGCCGCCGGTACGCCGACGAGCCGCTGCCGTACGTGGACTGCGACAACACCGGCGGAGCACGCGCCGCCGTCGCCCACCTCGTCGCCCGCGGCCGCCGCGCCGTCGCCACCATCACCGGCCCCTCCGACATGTACGCGGCGCGCTGCCGCACCGAGGGCTACCGGCAGGCGCTCCGGGAGGCCGGTCTGGCCGCCGGCGAACATCTCGTCGAGGAGGGCGACTTCACCGAGGACGGCGGCCACGCGGCCATGCGTGCCCTGCTGGAGCGCGCCCCGGAGCTGGACGCCGTCTTCTGCGCCTCGGACGTCATGGCCGCCGGCGCCCGGCTCGCCCTGCGCGAGTCCGGACGCACGGTCCCGGACGAGGTCGCGCTCGTCGGCTTCGACGACTCCGCCGTCGCCCGGCACATGGATCCGCCGCTGACCACTGTGCGGCAGCCCACGGCCGAGATGGGCCGGGAGATGGCCCGCCTGCTCCTCGAACTGCTGGGCAGGAGCGCCCCCGGAACGCCCCCGGCCGACGGCGCCCACCACCGGGTACTGCCCACCGAACTGATCCACCGCGGCTCCTCCTGACCCGTCCCACGGCCCCGCCCGCCGCCCCGCGCCTGCGTACGCCGCCGCACGCCGTCGCACCGTGTCCCCGGGCCCGTCCCTCCGGCGTGCACCGGCGGCCCGGCGGGCGGCCCGGTGGAACGGCACGGGCCGGGACGGAACACGGCCGGCCGGTCCCGCTCCCCGTCCGGCCCCCGTGCTTCCGTACGACCCGTCCCACGGACGACGGGTCACCCTCTCGGACACCATCCGCGTGCGCTCGGTCACTCTCTGCTTTTACGTTCGGTGGTATGGCTCGAACAGCGACCGCACCCGAAACCGGCCCCGTGCGGCACCGCCGTATAGCAGGCTCAGCACTCGCAACCGCCGCTCTCATAGCCGGGCTTGGCGCCACCGGCCCCTCGGCCTCCGGCGCCTCCCCGACAGCCCCGGCCGCCTCGGCGGCTCCGACAGCCCCGACGGCCCCGGCATCCCCCGCCGCCGTCTCCTCCCGGGACGGCACGGCACACCGCCCGCCCGCCGCCGGCTCCGCCGCCCGCGCGCCCTGGGTCCGCCCGCTGACGGCGCGGAAGGTCCGGGTCTCGCAGAAGTACGGGATCAAGGGCAACTGGGCGGCCGGGCACCACACCGGTATCGACTTCGCCGTCCCCGTCGGCACCCCGGTGCGCTCCGTCGGAACCGGCACCGTCGTCTTCGCCGGCCGCTCCGGCGCCTACGGCAAGGCCGTCACGATCCGGATGACGGACGGGAAGTACACCCTCTTCGCGCATCTGTCCGCCATCTCCGTGCGCAAGGGCCAGCGGGTGCACGCCGGCACCTGGATCGGCAGATCCGGCAACTCGGGCCGCTCCACGGGCCCCCACCTCCACTTCGAGGTGCGGGCCAAGCGCGGCTACGGCACCGACATCGACCCCGTGCGCTACATGGCCTCCCACGGGGTCCGGCTGCTGTGACCGGCCGGGCCGTGTGAGCGGGCACACACGCGTGAGGCCCCTCCCCGTTCCCCGGGGAGGGGCCTCACGCTCTGAGGGTGATCGACGGGACTTGAACCCGCGACATCCTGGACCACAACCAGGTGCTCTACCAACTGAGCTACGACCACCACGACCGGGCTGTCACCGTCTCTGACAGGCGGTTTCCCGCACCGGCCGTTACGAGTGTACAGGGTCCGCGAGGGTGCTCGCGCACACGTTTCAGGTACGGGGCTCGGGCGGCAGCACGTGCCGGGCGGCGATCCGCTTGGCGGTGTCGGAGTCCGGGCCCGGCTGCGGCACGAACACGGCCTCGCGGTAGTAGCGCAGCTCGGCGATGGACTCGCGGATGTCGGCGAGCGCGCGGTGGTTCCCGTTCTTCTCGGGGCTGTTGTAGTAGGCGCGCGGATACCAGCGCCGGGCCAGCTCCTTGACGGAGGAGACGTCCACGATGCGGTAGTGCAGATGCCCTTCGAGCGCGGGCATGTCCCGGGCGAGGAAGCCGCGGTCGGTGCCGACGGAGTTGCCGCACAGCGGTGCGCGGCCCGGCTCGGGCACCCAGGCGCGGAGGTACTCCAGCACCCGGGCCTCGGCGTCGGCGAGCGTCGTCCCGCCGTCCAGCTCCGCGAGCAGGCCGGAGGCGGTGTGCATCTCGCGCACCACCTCCGGCATGGCGTCGAGGGCCGGGGCGGGCGGGCGGATCACGATGTCCACGCCGTCGCCGAGTACGTTCAGCTCGGAGTCGGTCACCAGGGCGGCCACCTCGATGAGCGCGTCATCGGACAGCGAGAGGCCGGTCATCTCGCAGTCGATCCACACCATGCGATCGTTCATGCGCTTCACACTACGTGACGCATGCCGCTCAGCCCTGGCCCCGGCCTCGCTGCCCCGGCAGCCGCGGGGAAAACACGTCCGAATCCGGTTTCCCCGCTTCGCGCCGGCTGTTCCTCGGGTCCCAGGGCTCCCGGCTGTCCCGGCGGGCCAGCCGCTCGCGCTGTTCCCGGGCCTCCCTGCGGTCGCGGTACTCGGGGACGTCCCTGACCTCCCGCAGCTCCCGCTGGTCGGGGGAGCGGCGCTGCTCGGAGACCCGGGCCGGAGCACCGTCCCGCCCGCCGGCCGCCACCGCACCGCCCGCTCCCGCCTCGGCCGCGGCAGGCGCCGACTGCCCGGGCACCTGACCGGAGTGGCCGGAGTGACCGGGGCCCGGGTGGTGCGCCGAGCGGGCCGTACCGTCCGCGCTCTCCTCGCCCTCCGGGCGGCGGGCGCGGTACGCGGCGCGGTAGGCCGCCGGGGAGGCGCCGAGCTGGCGGCGGAAGTGGCCGCGCAGCGCCACCGGGGAGCGGAAGCCGCAGCGGCCGGCGACCTCGTCCACGGAGTAGTCGGAGGTCTCCAGCAGACGCTGCGCCTGGAGCACCCGCTGGGTGATGAGCCACTGCAATGGAGCGCTCCCAGTAAGAGAACGGAAGCGCCGGTCGAAGGTGCGGCGGCTCATGTAGGCGCGCGCGGCCAGCGTCTCCACGTCGAACTGTTCGTGGAGATGTTCCAGGGCCCAGGCGACGACCTCCGCGAGCGGGTCGGCGCCGATCTCCTCCGGTAAGGAGCGGTCCAGGTGGCGCGGGTGGCCCCCGGACTCCTGGTTGGTGCCTCGGCGGGGCGGGACGACGAGCCGCCGGGCGAGCGCGCTCGCGGCCTCAGCCCCGTGGTCGGTCCGGACGACGTGCAGGCACAGGTCTATGCCCGCCGCCGTGCCGGCGGAGGTGAGGATGTCGCCGTCGTCCACGAAGAGTTCGCGGGGGTCGACGTGAACTGCCGGGTACCGCTTGGCGAGTGTCGGCGCGTACATCCAGTGTGTCGTCGCGGGACGGCCGTCGAGCAGGCCGGCGGCGGCGAGGACGAAGGCGCCCGTGCACAGCCCGATGACCCGGGCCCCCTCCTCGTGTGCACAGCGCAGCGCGTCCAGCGCGGCGGCGGGTGGCGGCTGGGTGATGGAGCGCCAGGC
The DNA here is from genome assembly GCF_006539165.1 of Streptomyces cacaoi. Taxonomy (GTDB): domain Bacteria; phylum Actinomycetota; class Actinomycetes; order Streptomycetales; family Streptomycetaceae; genus Streptomyces; species Streptomyces cacaoi. The sequence continues at coordinate 60,620 of NZ_BJMM01000020.1, forward strand.
GGGGACGACGACGGTGCCGGCGCGCGACACCGCGTCCAGTCCGAACGGCGCGCTCAACTGGAGCCCGCCGGTGGTGCGCAGCGGTCCGTCCTCGCCCGCGCAGACCAGGAGCCGGTAGCGCGGAACTCCCGCGTCCTGGCGGTCGATTCCGAAGACGGAGAGCGGGATGGAACTCTCGAAGATGGGACCACCGCTGAAGAGCAACACCGCCACGATCTCGCGCCGGCGGCGCGCGGCCAGCTTACGCGTCTCAACTGGGCCGTTCGTGGAGTCCTGGCTCATTGGAACTAAGCCCCCCTCAATCGTCTGGTTCCTCTCGGTCCATGCACATCTCCCCCGCTCTCCCCCGCAACGAAGCCAAGATCGAATCTACTGCGTCGGGTGTGGTGGGCGATGCAAGTTCGGCACCCGACGCCTTGTCGACAAGGCAACTTGGCGTGAAGCATTCGATCACGAAGCGTTTCACTCAAAGGCGCTGCTGGGAAGTACGCATGCCCTCTCTGCCCCGTCGCCGTAGGGTGCACACCCGCGCGGCGCTCCTTTCCGTGCTGGTGGCGCGGGGTGGGGGAGCGGGTGGGGCAGGGGGTGCGGGCCGGGTGCAACTTGGCCGAAAAACGTGGGGGAGCAGACGTGCGATCCGGTCACTCGCCAGGCGCACGCCGGTGCTGTGGAGGGGTGTGAGGTGCGCATGCTGCGCCCGGCCGTTCAGAGGTGTGCAGGACTGCCGGTACGTGAGTGACCGTCAGTGAAGCCATGGGTAGTCATGGGCGTTCCGAGGGGTCGTCTTTCGCCACTCCCCGCCCCGTTCCGCCGAGTTCCGCCTCGTACCGCCGTCCCGGCCGTCGCCCGCGCCCGGGCCCGGCCCCCGGCCCGCCTCCGGTGCCCCCGGCGCACCCGGGCGCGGACACCGCCGACGCCGCCCGCGCTGCCGGTCGGACCCGCCCCTGCCGCGCCGTGCCGCCCTGCTGTCGTGATCCCCGCGGTGCGCCCCCGAACCCGTACGGGCATGCCGCCCCCGGTGCGGCACCGCCCCCGGGGAACCCTGGGCGCCAGCGCCGCCGGTGACGTCCCCGGCGCCGTCGGCCGACCCGGCGCTCCCCGCGCTCCGCGGGCCCCCTGCCTTCCTCCTCGCGGTGCGGCTCGCCCCGGTGCTTCCGCCCTCTCCGGCCGCCCGCGCCTTACCGGCCCCGCCGCCGTTCCGGGCCGGCCGGGTGCGTTCCGCCCGGCGCAGCAGAGCGCGGCACACGACCGTCACGGTGGCCAGCCCGGCCGCCGTCCCCAGCGCACCCGCCGGGGACGAACCGCACACCAGCAGGACGACGGGCACCAGTGCGCTGCTGAACGCGCCCCAGCGCACCACATCGGTCACGGCGTCGCGCGGGCGGGTGAGGCCCGTCGAGGAGTCGGGGTCCGTCCTGCGGGTGGTGCGCGAGGCGACGGACGGGGCACGGGAGGCGCGCGGGGTGACAGGCACGGTGTGCTCAACGCCGTGGCCGGGTGCCGGTCACTGCCCCGGGTGTCGCCGGACGGCGCCGCCGCTGCCACACTGGTGCTCAACAGGCCGCCGCAGCAAGCCGGTTGAGCAGTGCGGGCGCGGCGTCACCCGGGCCGCGGTGGCGCGGTCCCGGCGCCGTGGCCGCGGGGGCGGACGGGCGTTATTGCGTTGCGCCGCATGCTCAGGCATGCTCCCGGGTCACAACGCGCGTCCCCGTGACCGCTGCTCCTCCGCCGGTAAGTGGGGGGAGTGCCGCCGTACCCTTGGGGTAAGGGACTTGGGAAGACGATTCCCGGTCGTCATGCGTGCAGTTATCACACGAGAGAGCGCAAGCCGTCCGTCGTTCCTCCGCACAGAGGACTTCCTTCGCCGAGACAACTCATGGCTGGACACGAGATCCCCGACCCAGCGGACCGCAAGCAGATCGCCGACCCGACGGCGACTCCCGAAGCGGCGGACGAGGCGCGCCACGCGTGCGACCCGGCTTTCCAGCACGGCGTCGTCGTGGGGTTCGACGGCTCCCTGTCGAGCGAGCGTGCGCTCGCCTACGCGATCGGCATGGCCTACAGGTCGGGCTCAGGACTGATCATCGTCCATGTGGCCAACAGGCTGCCCACCACGGTGTGGGCGGGCTGCGAGCCCCCCGTCTTCGTCGACGTGCCCGACCACCGCACCGAGGTGCTGGGCCTCGAACTCGCCTGCGCGGACCACCTGTCGGAGGTCCCGTGGATCCTCGTGGAGCGTGGCGGCGACATCTGCCACGAACTGGAGGAGGTCGGCCGGGAGTACGCCGCCGACGCGATCGTCGTCGGCTCCACGCACGGCCTCGTGGGCCGTCTCTTCGGCTCCGTCGCGGGGCGGTTGGCACGCCGGGCGCAGCGCCCCGTCGTGGTCGTCCCGTAGCGGCCGTCTCCTGCCGTCCGGGCGCCGAGTGTGCGGGCCCGGACGGCGCTCCGGTGCGCCGGTGCGGGCGGCCCGCGGCGGGCCCGGCGGCGGAACCCGTGGAATCTACCCGGGCGTAGGGGTGCATTGTGCGCTTGTGAGGGGCATACAGAAGACACGCGGGCCCGGTTCCCCACGGCGCGCTGCCGGACGGGAGGTGACGGTCCCCTCCGGTGGCCCACTGCCGGCGTAATGGGCGACGCCGGCAACAGGGGAGGCGGAATCCCGCGCGGTTGGTGGCCCGCGCGGGATTCCGCCCATTCCCCGGGTGCCTGGCGTCCCGGAGCCCCGTGATTCCGGAGTCCCCGATGCTCCGGTTCCGTCGGTTCGCCGTCCGCTCCCGGATCTCCGCCCGGTCCGGGACGACGAGGAGTCTCACTCCACGGTGACGGACTTGGCGAGGTTGCGCGGCTTGTCGATGTCGCGGCCGAGGGCGAGCGCCGTGTGGTAGGCGAGCAGCTGGAGCGGGATGCCCATCAGGATCGGGTCCAGCTCGTCCTCGTTCTTGGGCACGACGATGGTGCGGTCCGCCTTCTCCTGCTCCTGGTGCGCCACGGCGAGGATCCGGCCGCTGCGGGCCTTGATCTCCTCCAGCGCCGCACGGTTCTTCTCCAGCAGATCGTCGTCCGGGACGATCGCCACGGTCGGCATCGCCGGCTCGATCAGCGCCAGCGGACCGTGCTTCAACTCCGAGGCCGGGTACGCCTCGGCGTGGATGTAGGAGACCTCCTTGAGCTTGAGCGAAGCCTCCAGCGCCACCGGGTAGCCGCGCACCCGGCCGATGAACAGCATCGAGCGGGCGTCGGCGAACTCCTTGGCCAGCTTCTCGATCTGCGGCTCCTGCTCCAGGATCTCCGCGATCTGGCCGGGCAGCCGGCGCAGGCCCTCGATGATGCGCTTGCCGTCCTTCACCGACAGATCGCGGGTACGGCCGAGATGGAGCGCGAGCAGGCCGAACGACACCACGGTGTTGGTGAAGCACTTGGTGGACACCACGCACACCTCGGGCCCGGCGTGCACATACACGCCGCCGTCCGCCTCCCGCGCGATGGCGGAGCCGACGACGTTGATGACGCCCAGCACCCGTGCGCCCTTGCGCTTGAGCTCCTGCACGGCGGCGAGCGCGTCGTAGGTCTCGCCGGACTGGGAGACGGCGATGTAGAGGGTGTCCGGGTCCACCACCGGGTCGCGGTAGCGGAACTCGCTGGCGGGTTCGGCGTCCGCCGGGATACGGGCCAACTCCTCGATCATCTGGGCGCCGATCAGGCCGGCGTGGTACGAGGTGCCGCAGCCGAGGATCTTCACCCGGCGCACCGCGCGGGCCTCGCGCGGGTCGAGGTTGAGGCCGCCGAGGTGCACGGTGGCGAAGCGGTCGTCGATCCGGCCGCGCAGCACCCGGTCGACGGCGTCGGCCTGTTCGGTGATCTCCTTGTGCATATAGGTGTCGTGGCCACCGAGGTCGTAGGACTCGGCGGCGTACTCCACCGTCTCCGGCGAGGAGGAGGTGCGCGAGCCCTCCGTCGTGTAAGTGCGGTAGTCACCCGCCTTGATGGTGGCCATCTCGCCGTCGTCCAGGGTGACGACCTGGCGCGTGTGCGAGACGAGCGCGGCGACGTCCGAGGCCACGAACATCTCGTTCTCCCCGATGCCGAGCACGACCGGGGAGCCGTTGCGCGCCACCACGATGCGGTCGGGGAAGTCCGCGTGTAGAACGGCGATGCCGTAGGTGCCCTCGACGTGCCGCAGCGCCTCCTGGACGCGGGCCTCCAGGCTCTCCGCCTGGGCGGCGGCGATGAGATGCGCCAGCACCTCGGTGTCGGTCTCGGAGACCAGCGTGACGCCGTCGGCGGCCAGCTTGGCGCGCAGATCGGCCGCGTTGTCGATGATCCCGTTGTGGACGACGGCGACCCGCTCGGCGCTGTCGAGGTGCGGATGCGCGTTGGTGTCGTTCGGTGCGCCGTGGGTCGCCCAGCGGGTGTGGGCGATACCGGCGGTGCCGGCGAACCGCTTGGGCAGCCGGTCCTCCAGATCCCGCACCCGGCCCTTGGTCTTGGCGGTCTTGAGGCCGCCCGCGGCCTTGCCGGTGCCCGGGGACTGGATGGCGATACCGGCCGAGTCGTACCCGCGGTACTCCAGGCGCTGGAGGCCCTCCAGCAGCAGCGGGGCGGTGTCACGCCTGCCGATATATCCCACGATTCCGCACATGCCGATGCCTGCCTCTCCGTCGTACTGATACGGGGTTGTCGGTGTGGTGAGTTGTTCCGGGGTTTCCGGTGTTTCCGGTGTCACCAGGGCTTCCGGTGATTCCAGTGATTCCGGTGGTTCCGGTGTTGTCGGCGAGCTGTCGGGCCCTGCCGGTGATGTGCCTGTCGTGCGCCGTGCGGAGCTGTGCCGTCCTCGCGGCCCTCGGATGCTCCGGCTCTTCCCGTGCTCCGCACGACATCGGGGACGATTCTGGGCCGCGGGGTGGGGGCCGGTGCGGGACCGGGGCCGTCGCGCGTGCCGGCCCCGGAGGGCGCGGGCCGCACCGGCGGGCTCCCGGCTCCCCGCTCCCGGAGCCGCCGTCAGCCGTAGACGATTCTTCGTAGCTGTCTGACCGACAACGGTGGTGGGGCCACGGCGCGGTGCGGCAGTTCCGCCTCGATGCGGTCGAAGATCTCCGGGTTCGTCAGCCCTCTGCTCTGCAACTCGCGGTGGCGGCGACGGACGAACTCCTGGGCCGTCTCGTCGAAGTACGCCAGCACGTCGAGCACCACGCGGGCCGCCTCGCCGCGCTGGAGCGGAGTCGTGCGGACCAGGTGGTCGATCAGGTCCTCATGGACCGGCGTTCGGGCTTCGAGCACCCGTTGATGGTGCTGCTTCCCGTCCACAAGTGCAAGAAATCTGCCCGAAAGCGGGCAGGATCGACCCGGTATGGCCCTGCGGCGATCGAGCCGGGAGGCTGCTCCGGCCCTCCGGCCCGCCTCGCCGCAAGTTGCACCCGACCCGGACTCGGGCCCGGACCCCTCCGACCCCTTTCGGTACGGCGGTACGGCGGGCACCATGCAGGGAGCTGTCACCACGGCTTTCGTCGCACACGCACGGATCACCTCGCACGGCCCGCAACGGCACCGCTCCGATGACCGTGCGTACCGGCCGTACCGGATCCACCGGACGTACCGGATGTACCGGGCGTACGGGGCGCATCGGTCGTACTGGATTTCCCAGGCGTCCCGGGCGCCCCGGACGCCCCGGACCGGTGCGGGCGGACCACCGTCCAGGCCCTCGCACGGCCCCGAGCCACCGGCTCGAAGAAAGGACCGCTGATGAGACGACGCCTCAGACCGCTGCTGACCCTCTGCGCGGCGCTTCTCGCCGTCACCGCGCTGCCCACCGCACAGGCCGGTGCCGCCGGCGGCACCGGGAGCGCCGACCCGCCGCCCCGTCCCCTCGACCAGATCGTCCCCGCACCCACCTCCGTACAGCCCGGCGGAGCCGGCTACACGATCACGCCGCGCACCGCCATCCGCGTCGACGCAGGTCACGGGCGCTCCGCCGCACGGGAGGTACGCCGCACCGCCGAACAGCTCGCCACGCTGCTGCGCCCCTCCACCGGGTACCGGCTGCCGATCACCGGTCGCCCGGGCCGGGACGGCATCCTGCTGCGGCTCGGCGGCGGCCGGGAACTCGGTGCCGAGGGCTACCGGCTCCAGATCACCCGGCACGGAGCCGTCCTCACCGCACGGAAGAGCGCCGGACTCTTCCACGGCGTCCAGACCCTGCGCCAACTGCTGCCCGACGCCGTCGAGGCCCGCAGCGAGCAGCCCGGCCCCTGGCGCCTCGCCGGCGGGACCATCACCGACACGCCGCGCTACGGCTACCGCGGCGCCATGCTCGATGTCTCCCGGCACTTCTTCTCCGTCGACAAGGTCAAGCGCTACATCGACCAACTCGCCCTGTACAAGATCAACAAGCTGCATCTGCACCTGTCCGACGACCAGGGCTGGCGCATCGCCATCGACTCCTGGCCCCGGCTGGCCACCTACGGCGGCAGCACCCAGGCCGGAGGCGGACCCGGCGGCTACTACACCAAGGACGACTACCGCGAGATCATCCGCTACGCCGCCGACCGGCACCTCACCGTCGTCCCCGAGATCGACATGCCGGGCCACACCAACGCCGCCCTCGCCTCCTACGCCGAACTGAACTGCGACGGCAAGGCCCCGCCCCTCTACACCGGGACCGAGGTGGGCTTCAGCTCCCTGTGCGTACCGCTGGACCGCACCTACGACTTCGTCGACGACGTCATCCGGGAACTGGCCGCCATGACGCCCGGCCCCTACCTGCACATCGGCGGCGACGAGGCGCACTCCACCAGCCACGAGGACTACGTCGCCTTCATGAACCGCGTCCAGCCCGTCGTCGCCAAGTACGGGAAGACGGCCATCGGCTGGCACCAGATCACCGCGGCCGAGCCCGTCGAGGGCAACATCGCCCAGTACTGGGGCTACGACGAGACCGGTGCGGACGAGCGGGCCCAGGTCGCCGCGGCGACCCGCAAGGGCACCAAACTCGTGCTCTCTCCCGCCGACCGTGCCTACCTCGACATGAAGTACGACGAGGACACCCCGCTGGGCCTCTCCTGGGCCGGCTACGTCAGCGTCGAACGCTCCTACGACTGGGACCCGGCCACCTATCTCGACGGGGTGTCCGAGGACGCCGTGCTCGGGGTGGAGGCGCCGATGTGGTCCGAGACGCTGTCCACCTCACCACAGGTCGAATACATGGCCTTCCCCCGGCTGCCGGGACTGGCCGAGGCCGGCTGGTCGGCGCAGTCCACCCGCGACTGGGACAGCTACCGCAATCGCCTCGCCCAACAGGCGCCCCGCTGGGACCACTTGGGCATCGACTACTACAAGGCACCCCAGATCCCCTGGCCCCAGGGGTAAGCACCACCGGGCCGGGCCCCGCCAAAGGGACCCGGCCCGCCACTTCCCCACTCGACGACTCTTTCCTCCAACCTTCCCCGGCCGGACGGAGCTCCGCGCCAACGTTCCCCGGCCGACTGCCCTTGGCTTCAACGTCCTCCGGCCGACCGCGCTTCGCGCCGACGTTCCTCAGCCCGGCGCCGGTTCGGCTCGATGTGGTCTGCCTGGCCTGGTCCGCCTGGTGCGGTCCGCTTGGTGTCGTTTTGCTGGGCGTGGTTTTTCTGGCCCGGCAGCACGGGTCGGGCTCAGTGCGGGTTCGCCCGGGGTGGAGGCGAGTTGGGGCGTACGTGGTTGCGCCGTGGCGGGCGGGGGCCGGGGTCGGGGTCGGGGTCGGGTGCGCGCTGGGGGGGGCGGGGAGCTGGGAGCGGGGCGTCTGGGCTGGCGCGGTGGGGGAGTGGGGTGAGGCCGGGCACGGGAGTGAGTGCGGTACCCGTGCGGTAGCCGTGTGGTCCGGTTCTGGGCGGAGCAAGGCTGGATGCCCGGGGAACGCTGTCGGGCGACGTTGCTCAGAAGCGGTCCAGGATCGCCTTCTTCGCCACGCTGAACTCGTCCTCGGTGAGGACACCGCTCTCCCGCAACTCGCCCAACTCCCGTAGCCGACGCAGCAGAACATCGTGGTCCGCCGCATCCGCCCCACCTGCCGCCGACGGCCGCATCCCCGCCGCCGGGCGGGCGGATCCGGCCGCGGACGGTGCCGGAAGCGCGGTCGATGCGGGCGGGGCGGCCGGCCCGGCCTCGCCTTCTGCCTCCGTCCGCCCGGCAGCTCCCGCTCCCGCCGAGGCCGCGAGGGGATGCGGCAGCCGGGCCACGACCGCCGCCGCGAGGAGCACCGAGCCGCCCGTCTCCTTCGACGGCCGCACTCCCCACAGCATCAGGCAGTTGGGATCGTGCTCCGGCTTGAGCGTGGGGTGGGTTCCCTTGAGCCGGAAGCGCAGATTGCCGTTGTCCCAGACCACCGCGGGCGTCCAGTCCACGCCCGCCACCTCGTGCAGAGGTATGTGGCGCGGTCCGCCCGACGACTTGCCCTTCTCCGCCATCCAGTTCCAGTCGATCTGGATGCGCTCCCCGTCGAAGGTCGCCGTTCCGTCCGTCCCGAGCGCCGTCTGGGGAACCGACGGCCCCGGCAGCAGATAGCGGTCGCACGGCGTATCCGGTACTCCCTCCAGCAGCAGCGCGTTGCGCACCTCCTCCGCGAAGTACTCGGCCACGCCCGTACGGTCCCGCTCCACGGCCAGTTGGTACGGATCCGAGGCGTCCGGCAGCCTGCCGTTGGCCACGTGCCACAACGGGTCGGCGCCCTCCCGCAGACGTAGCCGCAGTCTGCCGCCCTTGCGGCCGCCCGGCTCGTAGGCGATGCCCGCCAACGCGTGCAGGGGCACGGCGACCTCTCCCAGGGACTTGCGCAGCGCGGGCACATGCCGGTCGTTGCCCGGCACGATCCGGACCGTTTCACCGTCGAACGTCCATGCGCCGCCACGCTGGAGGATTTCCGCCATGCCCGGATTATTTCGAGCGCGGGCGCGGGGGTCACCCCCTGCCGGCGTTGTCCTCCATGGCGCCCGGCGGCGCCCGCGCCCTACCGCCCGGCCGGAGACACGGACGCTGCTCCGGGCAGGGCGCGCTACCTCATGCGCTCAGCCCCAACTCCCGTGCAATCAGCATGCGCTGCACCTCGCTCGTCCCCTCGCCGATCTCCAGGATCTTCGCGTCCCGCCACATCCGGGCCACCGGGTACTCGTTCATGAAGCCGTAGCCGCCGTGGATCTGGGTGGCCTCCCGCGCGTTGGTGACGGCGCTCTCCGACGAGTACAGCTTGGCCAACGCCGCGGCTTTCTTGAACGGTTCACCCGCCACCAGCCGGGAGGCCGCATCGCGCCAGGCCAGCCGGGAGGTGTGGGCGCGCATCTCCATGTCGGCGAGCTTGAACTGGATGGCCTGGTTGGCACCGATCGGCTTGCCGAACGCCGTCCGCTCGTTGGCATAGCGCACCGACTCGTCCACACAGCCCTGCGCCAGCCCGGTCGCCAGCGCGGCGATGGCGACCCGGCCCTCGTCCAGGATCCGCAGGAACTGTGCGAAGCCGCGGCCCTCCTCGCCCAGCAGGTTCTCGCCGGGCACCCGGACATCGGAGAAGGACAGCTCATGCGTGTCCGAGGCATTCCAGCCCACCTTCGAGTACGCCGGCGCGACGGTGAACCCGGGCGTTCCGGACGGGACGATGATCGTCGAGATACGCGGCGAGCCGTCCTCCTTGCGGTCCGTGACCGCGGTGACCGTCACCAGCCCCGTGATGTCCGTCCCCGAGTTGGTGATGAACGACTTCGTGCCGTTGATGACCCACTCGCCCGTCTTCTCGTCCCGCACGGCCGTCGTCCGGGTACCGCCGGCGTCCGAGCCGCACTCCGGCTCGGTCAGCCCGAAGGCGCCGAGGATTTCGCCCGTGCACAGCCGGGGCAGCCAGGTGCGCTTCTGCTCCTCCGTGCCGAACAGATGGACGGGCATGGCGCCCAGCGAGACGCCTGCCTCCAGCGTGATCGCCACCGAGGAATCGACCCGGGCCAGCTCCTCCAGGGCGATGCACAGCGCCAGATAGTCCCCGCCCATGCCGCCGTACTCCTCGGGGAACGGCAGGCCGAACAGGCCCATGCTGCCCATCTGGCGGACGATCTCGTACGGGAACTCGTGCCGCTCGTAGTACTCCCCGATCTTGGGAGCGATCACGTCCTGCGCGAACTCCTCGACGGTACGGCGCAGTTCCTCGTGCTCGGGGGAGAGGCGGTGGTCGAGAGCCATGGTGTGTGCTCCTTGTGAGGTCCGTGCTCCGGGGGGAGCCGTCGTGGTGTCCGGCGACCGGTCCGGCCGAGCCGTGGGCGAGCGGCAGCCGAGCGGCGGTGCGCGGCCGGGGGCGGGTCGGAGGGGGGAGCTGGTCGTGAAGGGGACGGGGTAAGAGGGGAGGGGCGGGTGAGGAAGAGGGCAGGTCGTCAGGAAGAGGGCAGGTCAGGAAGCGGTGGAGTCGGGTGGGCCGGTGAGGGCGTGGACCGTCCGGGAGGGGCTGGGGCGGCCGAGCCGTTCGGCCATCCAGACACTGGTGGAGCAGAGTTTCCGCAGGTCGACGCCTGTCTCGATGCCGAGCCCGCGCAACATCCAGACGAGGTCCTCGGTGGCCAGATTGCCCGTGGCGCTCTTGGCGTACGGGCAGCCGCCGAGCCCGCCCGCCGAGGCGTCGACCGTCGACACGCCCTGCTGGAGCGCAGCCAGCGTGTTGGCCAGGGCCTGGCCGTAGGTGTCGTGGAAGTGGACGCCCAGCCGGCCGACGGGGATCCCTGCCGCGGTCAGCGCCTCCAGCAGGGCCGTCACCTGCCCGGGAGTGGCCACGCCGATCGTGTCGCCCAGGCTCAGCTCGTCGCAGCCCATGTCCACCAGGGCGCGGCTCACCCGCACCACGTGCTCCGGTGCGACCGGGCCCTCCCACGGGTCGCCGAAGCACATCGACAGATAGCCGCGCACCTCGACCCCTTCGCCCTTCGCCCGGCGTACCACCGGGGCGAACATCTCCAGCGCCGCGTCCACCGAGCGGTTGAGGTTGGCCTCGGCGAACGCCTCCGTCGCACTGGCGAAGACGGCGACCTGACGGGCCCCGAGCGCCAACGCCCGCTCCAGGCCGCGCAGGTTGGGCACCAGCACGGGCAGCCGGACGCCCAGGCCGCCAAGGCGGGGGAACAACTCCTCGGCGTCCGCGAGCTGCGGTACCCACTTCGGGTGGACGAAGCTGGTGGCCTCCACGGTGTCCAGACCGGCTGCGGCCAGCCGCTGGATGAACTCCGTCTTCACCTCGACCGGGACGACGGTCTTCTCGTTCTGCAAGCCGTCCCGGGGGCCCACCTCGTGGATCCGGACCCGCTTCGGCAGCGCCGGGGCGGGCACCGTCATCGGAAGGGACTCGGGGCCCGCTGCCGCGGGCGTGTGCTGGGGCTCGCTCATGCCTCGGCCTCCTGCCTGCCGTCTGCCGCGGGCCCGCCCTCGGGCGAGCCGTGCGGCTCCACGACGGCCAGCACCTGGTCCATCGAGACCGTGCTGCCGGCCGTCACCTCCAGTTCGCGGACCGTTCCGGCGTGCGGTGCCGTGATGACGTGCTCCATCTTCATGGCCTCGACGACCAGCAGACTCTGGCCCTCGGCGACCTCGTCCCCCACCGCCGCCTTGACGACGGTGACCGTCCCCGGCATGGGGGCCGTCAGCGCGTCCGCGCCGTGCGCGCCGGCGGCACTGCGCAGCGCCGCGTCCACCGGGTCGTGCCCGCGGACCAGCCAGGCCGCGCCGTCCCGGCCCAGCCAGATGCCGGGGGAGCCCTCCTCGGCCGACAGCGCGCGCCGGAAGGTGTGGCCCACACCGTCCCACTCCAGCCTCACCCGGGTGCCGTCCGCGTCCGGTGCGCCGGGCGCCCCCTGTCCGTCCGAGCCGAGCCGGGCCGGCACGGGAGGCGCGCCGTCGACGGAGACCTCCATCAGGCCCCGGCGGCCCTCGGCGCCCGGGTCGTCCGAGGGATCCGGGCAGGGCCGGACGCGGACCTCCACCGGCTCCTGGCCCGGAACCCGCAGATGGTGGACCGTCCACGCGGCCGGGCCGCCCAGCCGCCAGCCCGACGGGACGGCGAACGGGCTGACCCAGCCGGGCCGTTCGGCCGTTCCCCGGCCGGGCGCCGGCGGCGCCGGGGCGAGGGCCGCCTGGCGCACCAGGGCCGCGGCGCCGTACACCTCGTCCGGGACCGTCTCCGGCAGGAGTTCCGGCGCCGCACGGTCGACCAGTCCGGTGTCCAGCTCACCCGAGACCACCTCGGGACGGGCCAGCAGCTCGCGGAGGAAAGCGATGTTGGTGTCGACCCCGAGGATGTGTGTGCCCGCCAGCGCCGACCGCAGTCCGCGCAGCGCCGCCGCCCGGTCCGGGCCCCAGGCGACGACCTTGGAGAGCATCGGGTCGTACATCGTCCCCACGGAAACGCCTTCGACCAGTCCGGAGTCCGTGCGGGCACCGGCGCCCCGGGGCTCCTCCAGGAGCAGGACCCGGCCGGCCGAGGGGAGGAAGTCGACCCGCGGCTCCGGGCCCGGCGCCCGGCGCGCGGTCTCGGCGCAGACCCGGGCCTCGACGGCGTGGCCGTTCAGCGTGATGTCGTCCTGGGCGAAGGGCAGCGGCTCCCCGGCGGCGATCCGCAGCTGCCACTCCACCAGATCCAGTCCGGTGATCAGTTCCGTCACCGGGTGCTCCACCTGGAGCCGCGTGTTCATTTCCATGAACCAGTAGTTGCCGGAGCCGTCGCCCGGCACGATGAACTCCACCGTTCCGGCGCCCCGGTAGCCGCAGCTGCGTGCGGCGTCGGCGGCGGCCTGCCCCATGGCCTCGCGGGTCGCCTCGTCCAGCAGGGGGCTGGGCGCCTCCTCGACGATCTTCTGGTGGCGGCGCTGGAGGGAGCACTCGCGCTCGCCCAGGTGCAGCACGCGGCCGTGCCCGTCGGCCAGTACCTGGATCTCGATGTGCCGCGGCCGGTCGATCCAGCGCTCGACCAGCAGCCCGTCGTCCCCGAAGGCCCCGCGTGCCTCACGGCGGGCCGCGGCGATCTCCTCGGCCAGCGCCGACTCCTCGCGCACCAGCCGCATGCCCTTGCCGCCACCGCCGGCCGAGGGCTTCAGCAGTACCGGCAGCCCCGTCTCCCGTGCGGCGTCGGCCAGTTCCTCGTCCGACAGCCCGCTGCCCGACGAGCCGGGCACGACCGGGACGCCGGCGGAGCGGACCGTCTCCTTCGCGTGGATCTTGTCGCCCATGAGCTCGATCGCCTCGGCCGGGGGGCCGATGAACGTCAGCCCCGCCTCCGCGCACCGCCGGGCGAAGCCGCCGTTCTCCGCGAGGAACCCGTAGCCGGGATGGACGGCCTGCGCGCCCGTGCGCAGCGCGGCCTGCACCAGCCGTTCCGCGTCGAGGTAGCTCTCGGCCGCGGCGGCCGGCCCGATCCGCACGGAGGTGTCGGCCTCCCGGACATGCAGCGCGTCGGCGTCCGCGTCGCTGTACACCGCGACGGAGCGCACCCCCATGGCCCGTAGCGTGCGGATCACGCGGACCGCGATCTCCCCGCGATTGGCCACCAGCACCGTCTCGAACATCGGTCTTCTCCTCGCCCTCACCCTCACCGGTCCGTTCCGCCTTCTGTCCGGCCCTCGCCGGCCGGGCCGTTCACATCCGGAAGACCCCGAACCTCGGCGCTTCCGGATCGCGCACCGGCAGCGGGGAGTTGGCGCAGGCGGTGAGTGCGAGACCCAGTACCTGCCGGGTCTCCAGGGGGTCGATGACGCCGTCGTCCCACAGCCGCGCCGTGGCGTAGTACGCGTTCCCCTGTCGCTCGTACTGGGCGCGGACCGGGGCGCGGAACTCTTCTTCCTCCTCGGCGGTCCACTCCTCGCCGCGTGCCTCCAGCTGATCGCGCTTGACCGTCGCCAGTACGGAGGCGGCCTGCTCGCCGCCCATCACGGAGATCTTGGCGTTGGGCCACATCCACAGGAACCGGGGGCTGTAGGCACGGCCGCACATCGAGTAGTTGCCCGCGCCGTAGGAGCCGCCGATGACCACGGTCAGCTTGGGCACCCGGGCGCAGGCCACAGCGGTGACCATCTTGGCGCCGTGCTTGGCGATGCCTCCCGCCTCGTAGTCCTTGCCGACCATGAAGCCCGAGATGTTCTGGAGGAAGAGCAGCGGGATACCGCGCTGGTCGCACAGCTCGATGAAGTGGGCGCCCTTCTGGGCCGATTCGGAGAACAGGATCCCGTTGTTGGCGACGACCCCCACCGGGTGGCCGTGGATCCGGGCGAAGCCGGTGACCAGCGTCGTGCCGTACTCGGGCTTGAACTCCTGGAAGCGGGAGCCGTCCACCACGCGGGCGATCACCTCGCGGACGTCGTACGACGTGCGGGAGTCGACCGGTACGACGTCGTACAGCTCCGCCGGATCCGCCGCGGGCTCCTCGGGCGGCGTCACCGCCCAGGGCAGGGCGGAGGCGTCGGGCGCGGGAGGAAGCGTGGCGACGATGTGCCGGACGATCCGCAGCGCGTGGGCGTCGTCCTCCGCGAGGTGGTCGGTGACGCCGGAGATCCTGGAGTGCGTCTCCCCGCCGCCGAGTTCCTCGGCGCTGACGACCTCGCCCGTCGCGGCCTTCACCAGCGGGGGGCCGCCCAGGAAGATCGTGCCCTGCTCGCGGACGATCACCGCCTCGTCGCTCATCGCCGGTACGTAGGCGCCGCCGGCCGTGCAGGAGCCGAGCACCGCGGCGATCTGCGGAATGCCCGCTGCCGACATCCGGGCCTGGTTGTAGAAGATGCGGCCGAAGTGCTCGCGGTCGGGGAAGACGTCGTCCTGCATCGGCAGGAACGCGCCCCCCGAGTCGACGAGGTAGACGCACGGCAGTCTGTTCTCGCTGGCGACCTCCTGGGCGCGCAGATGCTTCTTGACCGTCATCGGGTAGTAGGTGCCGCCCTTGACCGTGGCGTCGTTGGCGACGACGACCACCTCGCGCCCGGAGACCCGGCCGATGCCCGTGATGAGCCCCGCCGCCGGTGCGGCGTCCTCGTACATCCCGTCCGCGGCCAGGGGAGACAGCTCCAGGAAGGGGGAGCCGGGATCGAGGAGGGCGTCCACCCTGTCCCGGGGCAGGAGCTTGCCGCGCGCGGTGTGCCGGGCCCGCGCGCGCTCGCCCCCGCCCAGCCGCGCCTGGGCGAGCTTCTCGCGCAACCGGGCGGCGAGTTCACGGTGGGCCGCGCGGTTGCCGTCGGCGGCCAGTGCGGCGCCGGCCGGTGTCCCGATCCGGGGCGCGGCGGGGCCGCTCCTCGGTGAAGCTCCTGTCGTCTGCTCGTCCATTCCGCTGAGCCCCCTCGCTCGCACGCAACCACGACCGGGCAGTGAGCCGGCCGGGCGCCGGTCGCCGTACCGGTCGCCGCGCGCCTGTCGGCACGCCGGACATCACGCCTGTCGCGTTAGTCAGCGTTAACTCACTGCCGCCAGGTTAACGCCCATTAACGCGGCTGTCTAGAATGGACTGCATGAGCACCAGGACGGCCGCTGGCGCGGCTGCCGAGACGGGCCCACCCGTCAGCCGGCGTGAGCAGATCCTCCGGGAGGCGGCCCGCCTCTTCGCCGAGCGCGGTTTCCACGGCGTGGGGGTCGACGAGATAGGGGCCGCCGTGGGCATCAGCGGCCCGGGCCTGTACCGGCACTTCGCGGGCAAGGACGCGATGCTCGCCGAGCTCCTCGTGGGGATCAGTGAGCGCCTGTACGAGGGCGGGGTGCGCCGGATGGAGGAGGCGCGCGTGGCGGACAGCGGCCCGGACGCGGTGCTGGACGCGCTCATCGAGGGCCACATCGACTTCGCGCTGGACGACCGGGAGTTGATCACGCTCCACGACCGCGAGCTGGACAGGCTGCGGGAGGCCGACCGCAAGCGGGTGCGCAAGCTCCAGCGGCAGTACGTCGAGCTGTGGGTCACGGCGGTCCGCGAGCTGTACCGCGACGTGACCGAACTGGAGGCGCGCGTCGCCGTGCACACGGTCTTCGGGCTGCTCAACTCCACGCCGCACCTGCGGAGTCCGTCCGCGCTGCCCGACCGTGAGACCACGGCGGCGCTGCTGCACCGGCTGGCCCGCGGGGCCCTGTCCGCCGCCGAGCCGCGGGTGGTCACCGGGGTCAAGAGGTCTGGACAGGCCAGGTGACCCCTCGGTAGCTTGAAAGCGGCTGAGCAAGCGCTTAGCCAACGGCCCGGGTCGACGAGGAGGCATGCTGTGCGCCGCACGGTGTTCAACGAGGACCACGAAGCGTTCCGGCAGACGATCCGCGACTTCATCGCCGCCGAGGTCGTGCCCCACTACCCGGAGTGGGCCGAGCAGGGTTATGTGCCGCGTGAGTTGTACCGCAAGCTCGGCGAGCTGGGCGTCTTCGGTATCGAGGTGCCCGAGGAGTACGGCGGCGCGGGCGAGACGAGCTTCAAGTTCAACGCCGTGATCACCGAGGAGTGCGCCCGGGCCGGCGTGAGCTTCGGCGGCTCCAGCGTGCACACCGCGCTCTGCCTGCCCTACATCCTCAAGTACGGCAACGAGGAGCAGAAGAAGCGCTGGCTGCCGTCCTTCGTCTCGGGCGAGATGATGACCGCCATCGCCATGACCGAGCCCGGCACCGGCTCCGACCTGGCCGGCATGAAGACGACGGCGAAGCTGTCCGAGGACGGCACGCACTACGTCCTCAACGGCGCCAAGACGTTCATCACCGGCGGCGTCCAGGCCGACCGCGTCCTGGTGTGCGCCCGGACGTCCGCTCCCGCCCGGCCGGCCGCCGCGGACGGACAGCGTTCCGCACAGGCGGGCTCCCGCGAGGACCGCCGCGGCGGCATATCGATCCTCGTCGTGGACGCGAAGAGCGAGGGCTACGCGGTCGGCCGCAAGCTGGACAAGCTCGGGCTGCGCGCCTCGGACACGGCCGAACTGTCCTTCACGGACGTCAAGGTGCCCGTCGAGGATCTGCTCGGCGAGGAGGGGAAGGCGTTCGAGTACCTCACGCACAACCTCCCCCAGGAGCGGCTCGGCATCGCCATCGGCGCGTACGCGCAGTCCGCCGCCGCGGTGCGGTTCGCGCACGAGTACGTCAAGGAGCGGACGGTCTTCGGCAAGGAGGTCGCCTCCTTCCAGAACACCAAGTTCGTGCTCGCGGACTGCAAGGCCGATGTGGACGCCATGCAGGCGGTGGTCGACCGCGCCCTGGAGGCACTGGACGCCGGTGAGCTGACCCCCGCGGACGCCGCCTCCGCCAAGCTGTTCACCACCGAGCTGGCGGCGCGCGTGATCGACAAGTGCCTCCAGCTGCACGGCGGTTACGGCTACATGCTCGAATACCCCATCGCGAATCTGTACGCGGACACCCGTGTCTCGCGCATCTACGGCGGTACCAGCGAGGTCATGCGGACGATCGTGGCGAAGTCCATGGGGCTGTGATCCACGCATCCCGCGCGGCTGTGATCCGCGCCGTAACGCTTCTTCGCATGTCACGGACAGAATCAGCCGCATGAGCCAAGAACTGACGTCCCTGCTCGAACTGCTGGACCTGGAGCGGGTCGAACAGGACATCTTCCGCGGCAGCAGCCGGGCCGCGCTGGTACCGCGTGTCTTCGGCGGCCAGGTCGCGGCGCAGGCACTGGTCGCGGCCTGCCGCACCGTCCCCGAGGGGCGGCTGCCGCACTCGCTGCACGCGTACTTCCTGCGTCCCGGGGACCCGGGCGCGCACATCGTCTACACCGTCGACCGGATACGGGACGGCCGGTCCTTCACCACGCGCCGCGTCGTCGCCGTCCAGCACGGGCAGCCGATCTTCCATCTGTCCGCCTCCTTCCAGGTGCACGAGGAGGGCATGGAGCACCAGGAGGCGATGCCCGCGGCGCCCGACCCGGAGACGCTGCCGACGGCGGAGGAGATCCTTCCGCGCTACCGGGGGCTGTTCACCGACGAGCGGGTGCCCGAGCGGCTGCTCAAGGCACGCGCCGCCGTCGATCTGCGGTACGTGGAGGAGCCGCCGTTCGGCCGGGTCGGCCGGCCCGGTGAGCCGCGCTCCCAGGTGTGGTTCCGCACCAACGGGAAGCTCGACGGGGAGTCCGACGACCCCATGCTCCACATCTGTCTGGCCACTTATGTGTCGGACATGACGCTGCTGGACTCCGTTCTGCTCGCACACGGCAGGGGCGGATGGGCGGTCGGCGACGTGGTCGGCGCCAGCCTGGACCACGCCATGTGGTTCCACCGGCCCTTCCGTGCCGACGAGTGGCTGCTGTACGACCAGGAGTCCCCCACGGCGCAGGGCGGCAGGGGGTTGGGCAAGGGCCGGATCTTCACGCGGGACGGCCGGCTGGTCGTCTCGGTCATCCAGGAGGGCGTCGTCCGCGCTCCGCGTACGGAGGCGTAACCGGAGCACACGCGGGGCGTGGGCACGCGCCCGCGCGCCGCCGGGCGCCCTCGCGTGCGGGCGCCCGCAGGGGCCGTGTGCGGGGCGGTCAGGCCGTCAGCCCGGCCGTGGCCAGCAGATACGCCGTCATCGGCTCGTAGTGGCGCGGGTCGGCCACGTGGTCGTCCAGCGGGACGGTGACCTCCAGCGTGCCCTCGGCCTCGCCCAGGAAGAGCGCCGGGTCGTTGCAGTCGGCGAAGCCCACCGTGGCCAGGCCGTGCTGTGCCGCGCGCCCCGCCCAGCCGTGGTCGGCCACCACGAGATCGGGCAGGCGCTCCCCGGTGTGCTCCAGCGCGCCCAGGATGCCCGCCATCGGTTCGGGCGAGTGGGTGTGCCAGAGCGAGGCCCCGCGCTCGTGGGCCGCGACACCGGAGAACTGGACGACCACGCCCTCGTCCGCGTAGACGCCCTCGGGGACGCGGACGATGTCGCAGCCGACGGCGCGCAGGGCCGTCGCCACAGTGCCGTGCATGTCCAGCAGGGCGCCGGGGTGTCCCGTCGCGAACAGCACGCGGAGCTGCCCCTCGGCCGCCTTGCGCAGCTGTGCGGCGGCCCGGTCCAGGGCTCCGAGGGTCAGCTCCGGATCGATGGTGTCCTGCCCCGCGCGGTAGTCCGGGTCGTCGTTGACGCCGCAGCGCTCGGCCATCACCGCGAGCACGTCCTGCTCGTCCGCCCAGCGCTCGCCCAGTTCCAGGCCGAGCCAGTAGTGGCGGTCGCCGTTGGCCAGCTTCCGGTAGTGGTCGAGATTGTTCTCGCGCGGTGTGGCGACGTCCCCCGCGATGCGGGTGCGCACCAGATGCGCCGCCAGCTCGTCGCGGGCGGGCGCGGCCGGTAGCGGCAGCGGGAGGGACACGGGCAGGAGAGTCTGCGACATGAGGCCATTGTGTCTCGTACTGGCGATCGACGGACGATGTGTCCGGAACCCGGAGGAGAAAGCCGGTGCACGCGGGCGTCCGGGGCGCTCGCGGAGCCCGCGGTGCGCTCGGAAGGGGCCGGCGCGCCCGCACGCTCGCCGGCCGGGTGCGTTCGGCGTGCTCACCGGGTCCGCCGTTCCGTCCCGAAGGTGCCCGGAGTGCGGTTTCCGGCCGTATTGCGTTGCCTGCCAGTACGTTCTCCGCTCGGCGGCCGGTGCCGGGAGCGCCTGCTGCGCGCCGAAGGACGCTGGTCGACGGGGGCTTGACGGATCAGCGGGAATTGTCTGCCCCGGTCACAATGTGCCACTGGTTTAATACGGGACGTTACTGAATTTGATCGGTCGATGTGCATCTCGTGGAAGTTCCCGAGAGACTGCCTCACGCAATCCCGCGCGGGACGGCGGCGTGGTGGTCGGAATGGAGCGGGCCTCGTGGGGGGTGCCTGCCCGTCCGGCCCAGGGACTCGCCGCCAGGGCCGGGGCGGCCCCGGCGAAGCGACCGATTCGCCGGAGCCGCCTTCGGTTCCCCACCCGGACCCCGCCCCGGCCTCCGGTCTCCCCGCCTCGCCGCTCTCTGCGTCCCCTGTGCCCTCCGCTTCTGTGCCCTTCCGCGCGCTGCGCGCTTTCCGGGCCGCCAGCTCTCTCCCCGCCCAGCGCCTTTTCGGATCTTCCGGTTCCGGGCTCGGCCGTCGGGCTGCGGATCTCCGGGCCGGGATGCGTGCGCCGTAGGTATCCCGTATGCCGTGAATATCCGGTCGTGTCCGCCGGGGTCGGAGGGCCGTCGGGGCGTGGGGGCGCACGGGCGCTCGCACGCCTCTTGGCCGGGCTCCCGCGCGCCTGTCCGGCCGGGATGAAAAGCCGATGCGGCGATGTTGACCTCTTCGGATTGCGACAGACGGACGACTCTCCGACACGATGGCGAAGGGGCGCGGAGTGGGGCTCAGGACGAGGCGGGAAGAGGCCGGCGGGCCGGGATGGGCCCGTCGGCTGGCCGGCTACTGCTGGCGGTACAAACGGGCGGTCGTGCTCGCGCTCATCGCGTCCCTCGGCGGCATGGGCGTCATGGCGCTGGTGCCGCTGCTGACGAAGACGATCATCGACGACGTGGTGGTCGGGCAGCAGGGCGGCCTGTGGATGTGGATCGGGCTGCTGCTCGCGGCCGCCGCCGTCATCTACGTCCTCACCTACGCGCGGCGCTACTACGGGGGCAGGCTCGCGCTCGACGTCCAGCACGACCTGCGGACGGAGATGTACCGCTCGATCATCCGGCTGGACGGCCGCAGTCAGGACGAGCTGTCCACCGGGCAGGTCGTCGGCCGGGGAACGAGCGATCTCCAGCTCGTGCAGAGCCTGCTGTTCATGCTGCCGATGATGATCGGCAACGTGCTGCTCTTCCTCGTCGCGCTCGTCGTGATGCTCGTGCTCTCGCCGCTGCTCACGCTGGTCTCGCTCGCCGTCTTCCCGCTGCTGTGGTGGGTGGCCGACCGCAGCCGCAAGCGCCTCTTCCCCGCCACGTGGTACGCGCAGCAGCAGGCCGGCGCCGTCGCCTCGGTGGTGGACGGGGCGGTCACCGGCGTCCGCGTCGTCAAGGGCTTCGGCCAGGAAGCACAGGAGACCGGCAAGCTGCGGGCCATCGGCCGCAAGCTCTTCGCGGGACGCATGCGTACGGTGCGGCTCAACGCCCGCTACACACCCGCCCTCCAGACCGTTCCGTCGCTCGGCCAGGTGGCCATGCTGGCGCTCGGCGGCTGGATGGCCACGCGCGGGCAGATCACCCTCGGCACCTTCGTGGCGTTCTCCACCTATCTGGCGCAGCTCGTCGGCCCGGTGCGGATGCTCGCCATGATGCTCACCGTCGGCCAGCAGGCGCGCGCCGGCGTGGAGCGGGTCTACGACCTCATCGACACCGAACCGCAGATGGCCGAGCGGCCCGACGCCCGGGCGCTGCCCGAGGACGCCGACGCCTCGGTCGAGTTCGACGACGTCACCTTCGGCTACTCCGCGGACAGCCGCGTTCTCGACGGCTTCAGCATGCGGATCGAGCCGGGCGAGACGGTCGCCCTCGTCGGTACGAGCGGCAGCGGCAAGTCGACCGTCTCCATGCTGCTGCCGCGCTACTACGACGTCACCGGCGGCGCCGTCCGCGTCGGCGGCCAGGACGTCCGCGATCTGACGCTGGACTCGCTGCGCTCCGTCATCGGCCTCGTCCCGGAGAACAGCTTCCTGTTCTCCGCCTCGATACGGGAGAACATCGCCTACGGGGCCCCGGACGCCTCCGACGAGCAGGTGCGCACCGCCGCGCGCGCGGCGCAGGCCGACGGCTTCATCACCGAACTGCCCGACGGGTACGAGACAGCGGTGGGTGAGCAGGGGCTGACCCTCTCCGGGGGCCAGCGGCAGCGCATCGCGCTGGCCCGCGCCATCCTCACCGACCCGCGGCTGCTCCTCCTGGACGACGCGACCTCCGCGGTGGACGCCCGGGTCGAGCACGAGATCCACGCGGCACTCCGCGGCGTCATGGCCGGGCGGACGACACTGCTGATCGCGCACCGGCAGTCCACCCTCGCGCTGGCCGACCGGATCGCGGTGCTCGACGGCGGCCGGCTGGCGGACATCGGCACCCACGAGGAGCTGACGGAGCGCTGCGCCCTCTACCGCAAGCTGCTGACCGATCCCGACGAACTGGGGGAGGTCGACCGCGACCCGGCGGGCATGGCGGTCCACACGGCGGACGCCGGTGCCGACGGGGTCACGCCCGAACTGTGGCAGCGCGAGACGGACGAAGAGGAGGCGGCGGCCAGGGCGGACGGCGGGTCCCCCACGGCGGCGCAGAGCGGCCGGCCCGGCAGCTTCGCCTCGGAGCTGGCAGGCATGCCCGGCAGCCCGGAACTGCTCGCCCGGGTCGCCGCGTTGCCGCCCGCGACGGACGTCCCCGACGTCGACGAGGAGCGGGCACAGGCACGTGAACGGTCCTACGGGCTGCGTCGGCTGCTGCACGGCTTCGGCGCCGCGCTGCTGGTGGCGCTGGTCTTCGCCGCGCTGGACGCCGGGTTCGGGCTGCTGCTGCCCATCCTGATCCGGCACGGCATCGACGACGGGGTGGAGAAGGGCGCGCTGGGCGCGGTGTGGGCGGCCTCGGCGCTCGCCCTGGCCGTCGTCGTCGCCCAATGGGCCTCCCAGGTGGGCTCGTTGCGACTGACCGGGCGTACCGGGGAGCGGGTGCTGTATGCGCTGCGGGTGAAGATCTTCGCCCAGCTCCAGCGGCTCGGCCTGGACTACTACGAACGCCACCTCGCCGGCGCCGTCATGACGCGGATGACCACCGATGTGGACGCGCTCTCCAGCTTCCTCCAGACGGGGCTGGTCACGGCCGTCGTCTCGGTCTTCACCTTCCTCGGCATACTCGGGGCGCTGTTCTTCCTCGATGTGCAACTGGCGTTGGTCGTCACCGCGTCGCTGCCGCTGCTGGTGATCGGCACCGTCTTCTTCCGCAGGCACAGCGTCAGGGCGTACGAGCTGGCGCGGGAGCGGGTGAGCGGTGTGAACGCGAGCCTTCAGGAGTCGGTGGCGGGGCTGCGCATGGTCCAGGCGTTCCGCGGTGAGGAGCGCGGCGTCGACCAGTTCGTGCAGCGCAGCGACGGCTACCGCAGGGCACGGGTCCGGGGCCAGTGGCTGATATCGGTCTACTTCCCCTTCGTGCAGCTGTTGGCCTCGCTGGCCACCGCGGCCGTGCTCGTGGTGGGCGCCGGGCGTATCGAGGCGGGGACGCTCACGGCGGGTGCCCTGGTGGCCTATCTGCTCTACATCGAGCTGTTCTTCGCTCCGGTCCAGCAGCTGTCGCAGGTGTTCGACGGCTACCAGCAGGCGGCCGTCTCCCTGCGCCGCATACAGGAGTTGCTGCGCGAGGAGACCAGCACACCGGAGGCGGCCTCGCCGCGCGAGGTCGGGAAGCTGCGGGGCGAGATCACGTTCGAGGGCGTCCGGTTCCGTTATGCGACGGCCGACCCGGCCGCCGAGGGAGGAAACAAGGAAGCGGCGCTGGAGGACGTCCGGTTGACGATTCCGGCGGGCCAGACCGTCGCGTTCGTCGGGGAGACGGGCGCCGGGAAGTCCACGCTGGTCAAGCTCGTGGCCCGGTTCTACGACCCGAGCGAGGGCGCCGTCCTGGTGGACGGGCAGGATCTGCGGGAGGTCGATCTCCCCGCCTACCGGCACCGGCTCGGCGTGGTCCCGCAGGAGCCGTACCTCTTCCCCGGCACGGTGCGGGACGCCATCGCGTACGGCCGTATGGACGCCACCGACGCACAGGTCGAGGCCGCGGCGCGGGCCGTGGGGGCGCACGACATGATCGCCTCGCTGTCCGGGGGCTATCTCCACCCGGTCGACGAGCGGGGCCGCAACCTCTCGGCGGGGCAGCGGCAGTTGATAGCGCTGGCCCGGGCCGAACTGGTGGACCCGGACATCCTGTTGCTCGACGAGGCCACGGCCGCGCTGGACCTGGCGACCGAATCCCTGGTGAACCAGGCCACCGAGCAGCTCTCCGGCTCCCGTACGACGCTCGTCGTCGCCCACCGGCTGACGACGGCGGCCCGGGCCGACCGTGTCGTCGTCCTCGACCACGGGCGCATAGCCGAGGACGGTACACATGAGGAGTTGCTGGCTCGGGACGGCCGGTATGCCGAGCTGTGGCGCACCTTCACGGGCGGGGCCGACCCCGAAGGGGCCCTCGGGAACGGGGAGTTCGCCGACGTCGGGGCGTCCGGTCCCGGGGAGGGCGGTTCCTCGGGGCCGGAGCCCGGGGAGTCCGAGCCCGCGGTTGTTCCGTCGCCTTCGGCGTGAGCGGCTGAGCGGGCCGGGGCGCCTCGTCCGGTGGCGGTGGCGCCGCCGGCCCGCCGTGGCGCGTGGGCTTCGGTCCGGGCCGGGCGCGGGGCTCCCGGCCCGGTGGCGGTTCGCTCAGTCGGAGCAGAGGCGGACGAGATATTCGTCCACGGTCTGCACCTGTCCGAAAGGCAGCGGTTCGTCGCCGCGTCGCCAGTGGATGGCGGCGATCTCGTCACCGGGGGTGAAGGGCAGGGGTGCGCTCAGGCCGCCGGCGAACAGGGCGCCGTAGAGCACGCTCCGGCCGCGTACGGGGGCGGGCTCGTCCGGGAGCGTCCCACCGGCTGTCGTGCCGCCGTCCGGGAGGCCGGTGCCGTGCGGGAGGCCGCCCAGGGCGGTTTTGGCGAAGCCGATGAAGCGGAGGGAGGAGGGCGGCATCTCCTGGCCGGCCTCTTCGCGCAGCTCGCGGACGGCGGCCTCGCGGGGTGTCTCGCCCTCCTCGATACCGCCGCCGGGCAGCTCCCAGCAGGCGCGGCTGCGGACGTGCACCATCAGCACGCGTCCCTCGTGGCGGACGGCCAGCAGGACGAAGGCGACGGGGGCGTCCTCGAACCGGGTGTCCTCGGGCAGCCGGTGGAAGGACAGCAGCTGTATGCCCCGGGGGCCGGTGGCCAGGGGCGCGGAAGGCGGGGGAGTCGCGGCGTCGCTCATGTCCGCAGCGTAGGCCGGTGGGCAGGGGGTGAGCCCGTGGGTTTCGGCAGGGCGGTCGTCTCCCCGGGCTGTGGCAGGGAGGGGCCACCCGACGTGGGGTCTTCTGCGCCGGCGGGCGTGGGGTCGCATGCCGCGCTGACGGGGGCGGGCCCGTACCGCTGAGCGGTGTGGAGGTTCCCGTATCCGTACACCGAGGTCTGGCGGAACGGGGGGTACGCCGATAGGTTCACGTCGACTTTCGGCCTTCAGGGGAGGGTGAATGCGTAGAACGCTCAGATGGTTGCTGTCGCTGGTGGTGCTCATAGGCGCCGTCGGCTTCGGCAGCGCGTCGGCAGGGGCGGCCACAGCGCCCGCGACCGACATCAAGGACCGCATCCTCGCGATACCGGGGATGAGCCTGGTCGAGGAGAAGCCGGTCGACGGATACCGCTTCTTCGTACTCAACTACGAGCAGCCGGTGGACCACCGGCACCCGAAGAAGGGCACCTTCAAGCAGCGCATCTCCCTTCTGCACAAGGGGGAGAACCGGCCCACCGTCTTCTACACCTCCGGGTACGGACTCTCCACGGAGCCGAGCCGCAGCGAGCCGACACGGCTGACGGACGGCAACCAGGTCTCCATGGAGTACCGCTACTTCACTCCGTCGCGGCCCGATCCGGCCGACTGGTCGAAGCTCACCATCTGGCAGGCCGCCAGTGACCAGCACCGCATCTTCCAGGCGCTGAAGAAGATCTACGGCAAGAACTGGATCGCCACCGGCGCCAGCAAGGGTGGTATGACGGCCACCTACTTCCGCCGTTTCTACCCGAACGACATGGACGGCACCGTCGCGTACGTCGCGCCGAACGATGTGCGCAACGACGAGGATTCGGCGTACTACGACTTCTTCAAGAACGTCGGTTCGAAGCAGTGCCGCGACAGGCTCAACGCCGCGCAGCACGAGATCTTCGAGCGGCGTGGCGAGATGGTCCCGCGGCTGAAGAAGTGGGCCAAGGAGAACGACTACACGTTCAAGCTGGCCGGCAATGCGGACAAGGCGTTCGAACTGGTGGCGCAGGACCTCGTCTGGGGCTTCTGGCAGTACCACCTGGAGGACGAGTGCGGCCAGGTGCCCTCCCCCGACGCCGGCACGGACGCCCTCTACAAGTGGGCCGACAAGATCGGCGGTTGGGACGCCGGCACCGATCAGGGCATGTCCTCCTACACCCCGTACTACTACCAGGCCGGGACGCAGGTGGGTTCGCCGGACTACGAGGAGCCCCTGCTCGACGACGTGCGCAAGTACCCGGGCCTCAATGTGCCGCGTACCTACGTGCCGCGGGACATCCCGATGAAGTTCAACAAGAACGACAAGGCCATGCGCGACATCGACCGCTGGGTGCGGCACCACGCGTCGCAGATGCTCTTCGTCTACGGCGAGAACGACCCGTGGGGCGCGGAACGCTTCCGTCCGGGCAAGCGCACCGAGGAGACCGCGGTCTACACCGCGCCGGAGCAGAACCACGGCGCCAACATCTCCAAGCTGCGCGACGACGAGCGTGCGCAGGCCACCGAGGCGCTGCTGAAGTGGGCCGGTGTGGGCGACGACAAGGGCGCGAAGGCCACGCGTGTGCCGGCCTACGACAAGAAGCTCGACCGTCCGCAGAGCCGGTCGCAGACGCTCCGTCCGTGACCCGTTCCGGTCAGGACCGAGCCCGTTGGGCCTGAGTGCGAGCGCCCCGGCCCGATCCGGTCAGTCCAGACCGGGTCGGGCCGAGGCATGTCCCGGCTGTGCACCCTGCTGCGCGTCCGGCTGTGCATCCGGCCGTGCCCCCGGCTGCGTGCCCGGTCGTGCGTCATGCGGACCGGGAGAGCAGGTCCAGCAGATGGTGGCTCACCCGGGGCAGGAGGGTGGGCAGTTCCGGGATGTCCGGATACCAGCGCTTCTCGTACTCCCAGCACAGCCAGTCGGGTACGCGGTCGCCCACGGGGGCCTCGCCGGGCACGGGCCCGGGCGGGTCGCTCTGCTCCGGCGGGGCGTCCTCGGCGCGGGTGAGCAGCTCGACGACCTCGGCCAGCGGCAGGACGCCCGCGCCGGGCGGCAGCGGTGTGAGGTCCTCACGCGAGGCCACGTCCTTGACCTGGACATAGCCGAGGTGCGGGGCCAGTTGCCGGTGTGTCTCCTCGGGCTCTTCCCCGCCGCGCCAGGTGTGCAGCACGTCCCAGAGCGCGCCGCACGCGGGGTGGCCGACCTCGCGCAGGATGCGGGCGACGGCGGCGCCGGTGCGGTGCGAGTCGTGTGTCTCCAGCAGGATGCGGACGCCCGAATCGGCTGCCAGGGGCGCGACTTCGGCCAGTCGGCGCACGGCGGTGGCGTCGCTCTCGGCCCGGGCCGCCTGCCCGGCGTCCGCCGTGTCCGGGCCTCCGGGGAACACCCGGACGTAGGGGGCCCGGAGGTCGTGCGCCAGGTGGACGAGGTCCCGCAGGGCGGTGCGGACGGGCTCGTCGTCCCCCGGTGCGGCCACCTTCGGGTATCCGGCCACGGCGAGGACGTCCAGCCCGGCGTCGTGGAACTGCCGGACCACGCGTGCCCGGCCCGGTCCGTCCAGCTCCGGGTGCACCGGCTCCTCGGGGTGGGCCCGCAGTTCCACGCCGTGGAAGCCGCTTTCGGCGGCGAGGCTGAGCACTTCGGGCAGCGGCATGGCGGGGACGCCGAGCGTGGAGAAGGCGAGTCGCATGCGCTCAGCCGACCAGAAGTCGGCACCGGCGACAAGGACCGGCCGGTGCGTCCGCCGCTCCCGTTCCCTGCCCATGCCCTCGGGTACGGACGTGCGTGCGGAGCACGACCGGGGCGGCAGGGCGCCCAGGGGCGTCGCTCGGGACCGCAGGGCACTGTCAGGGACGACCTGCCGGTGGCCTCGGGCGGCCTCGGCGGGGCTGTCGGCTCGACGCCTGGGCTTTCAACGGCCGGTGCGCGGTGGGGCGATGGAGGGCCGGACCATGAGGTCGGCGCGGACGGTGGCGACTCCGCCCGGCGGCGGGACCTCACGGCCCAGGGCGAGGCGGCCGGCGCGGGCCCCCGCCTCGTGCAGGGGGAGGCGGACGGTGGTGAGCGGGGGAGCGGCGTCTGCGCTGAAGGGAAGGTCGTCGAAGCCCGCGACGGAGATGTCCTGCGGGATGCGCAGGCCGCGGTCGCGCAGGGCGGCGCAGATGCCGAGGGCCACGGTGTCGTTGGCGGCCACCATGGCGGTCACCTCCGGGGCCCTGCGCAGGAGTTCGAGTGCGCCGTCGTAGCCGGAGGAGCGGTCGTAGGCGCCGCCGTGCACGGTGAGCCGTTCGGCGTCCGCGGCCAGGGCCGGGTCGTACGCGGCGAGGGCCGTGCGGTGGCCCTCCAGGCGGTGCCGGGTGGTGGTGCGGTCCGCGGGGCCGGCGACGTAGCCGATGGCGCGGTGGCCGAGGTCCAGCAGATGCGCGGTGAGCCGGTGGGCGCCGCCGCGGTTGTCGAAGGCGACGGTGAGCACACCGGGGCCCGCGTCGGCTCCGTCCGGCGGCAGCCAGAGGCCCCGCCGCCGTGCGCCGTCAGCTCCCGCCGCCTGTCCGGCCGTTGCCGATGGCCGTCGTGCTGCTGTGGCTCGTCCGGGCGCGGAGGTGGCCGGTCCGCGTGGTGCCGCGCGGTCGGGACCTGCTGTGGTCCGCCCGGGCTCAGCTGCCACGTCTCCGGCGGCCTCGGCTGCCCATGCGTGCTCCGCCGCGTTTTCCGGCGCATCTGTGGGAGGTTCTGCCTCTGCTGCTCGTGCGGTCGCTGTTGCGGCTCCTGGCGAGCCTGGCCCCGGCGCTGACGCGCGCCCGGCATCGGCTGTGACCGAGTTTTCAGCTGAGCCCGGATCGCCAGCAGAGGCCGGACCGCCAACGTGGGCCGGGCCGTCAGCTGATGCCTGATCGTCGCCTGGTGCCTGATCGTCGGCCGGCGGCTGTTGTCGCCCCTCTGCTGTCGCAGGTGCGTGCACTGCTGTCCGCGCGGAGGTTTCCGCGGCGTGGCCGGGGGCTGACGTGGCTGCCATCTGTCCGCAGTTTTCCGCCTCTTGTCGGGGGAGTGCTGTTCCGTGGGCGTCATCTGCCGTCTGTCCGGCCGCGGCGCTCGCTTCGGCAGCTGTGGTGGGCCGCGGGCCCCGCACGGGGGTCTCCCGCGTCCCGGGCGCGGGGCGTATCCGTGTGCCGGGACGGGCCGTTGCCGACGGGCCGGGGGCTGCGGGGGACTCGTCCGGGTCCCGGCCTGCCGGGAGCATCAGGGACGCCTCCTCGTCCTCCGGAGCGGGTGGCAGCGGGGGACGGCCGCACAGGACGACGCGGGTGCCGGAGGCGGCGAGACGGCGCAGCCGGGCCGCCAGTGCGGCGCTGTGCTCGCTGTTCTCGACGGCGCCACCGGTCAGTACGAGGGCCGCGGCGCGCTGGCGCTGGAGGAGCGTGAGGTAGGTCAGTTCCTGTTCGGGTGAGCCGCCGGTGTTGCAGACGACGGCGAGTTTCCGCGCGCCCGCCGGGCCCTCGGCGCCGCCCATCTCGCTCTGCACGGCCCCGGCGATGATGCCGAAGAACGGGTCGGCGATGTCGTTGACGAGGATCCCTACCAGATCGGAGCTGGCGGCGGCCAGGGCGCTGGCGGGGCCGTTGACGACGTACTCCAGTTCGTCCACGGCGCGCAGGACCCGGCTGCGGGTCGCGCCGGCGACGGGGTAGTTGCCGCTCAGCACGCGGGAGACGGTCGCCGCCGAGACCCCCGCGCGGGCGGCCACATCGGCCAGGGTCACTGCCATCGCTTCCTCCGTGCTCTGCTGTGCCGTCCCACGGCCTGCCCGTGTGCCGGGCCTGATCTGCCCGGGTGCTGTACCCGTCCGTGCGGATCCGCACGGGCGGACGGGACCGTCTGCCGGGCTTCCGGGCCCCCGGGCCTCACGGTCCACGGGTGTCGCCCGGCCGGGAAGCCGTGTGCCCGTGTACCCGGAGCCCGTCGGTCCCGCGAGCCGTACGCCGCCCCGCGCCCCCGCACGCCGTTGCCCCAGCACCGTATGCCGCCGCGTCCGCGCCGCGCACCGCGCCCGGGGATTTCTCCGGCCACGGGCACAGCCACAGCTGTGGCCACAGCGCCGGTCGCGGGCAACGCCCCGAGGCCGGATGGCGACGGACACGCGTTCCGAGCGGAGCCCTGGACAGCGCCCGCAGAGGCCATACAGCTGCGCATGCGACCGCGTCCGGAGCCGAGCGCACGGCCCCCTCGCACAGCTGTGGGGAAAAACCGTCGGCGCTGTGCACGCCACAGCTGTGTACGGAGCGAGCTCGCCAAGTCTCTTGTTGGGGCCCCGGCTTGAGGGCTAGCGTGCCCGGAAGAAAGCGCTTTCTACGGGTGGTCCGCCGATGCGTGGAGCGGCAGGGCACAGGCCGAGCGACCAGGGAGACGACGCAGACGTGACACACGAAGCAGATGCGACCCGCAGAACGGTCCGTATCGCGATGAACGGCGTGACGGGGCGGATGGGGCACCGGCAGCACCTGGTGCGCTCGATCCTCGCGCTGCGCGAGGAGGGCGGGCTGGACCTCGGCGACGGGGAACGCCTGTGGCCCGAGCCCGTGCTCGTGGGCCGCAGGGAGCAGGCGCTCAAGGAACTGGCCGAGGCACACGGCCTGGACCGGCGGGCGGTCAGCACGGACCTGGACGCGGTGCTCGCCGACCCGTCCGTGGACATCTACTTCGACGCGCAGGTCACCTCGGCCCGCGAGGAGGCGCTGCGGAAGGCGATCGCGGCCGGCAAGCACGTCTACACCGAGAAGCCGGCCGCCACCTCCGTGGACGGGGCGCTGGAGCTGGCGAGGGCGGCGGAGCGGGCGGGCGTCAAGCACGGTGTCGTGCAGGACAAGCTGTTCCTGCCGGGCCTGCGCAAGCTGCGGCGGCTGGTCGAGGGGGGCTTCTTCGGCCGCATCCTGTCCGTGCGCGGGGAGTTCGGCTACTGGGTGTTCGAGGGCGACTGGCAGAGCGCGCAGCGTCCCTCGTGGAACTACCGTGCGGAGGACGGCGGCGGCATCGTCAGCGACATGTTCCCGCACTGGGAGTACGTGCTGCACGAGCTGTTCGGCCGGGTCACCTCCGTGCAGGCGTATGCGGCCACGCACCTTCCGCAGCGGTGCGACGAGCAGGGGCGCGCCTACACGGCCACAGCTGACGACGCGGCGTACGGCATCTTCACGCTGGAGGGCGGCGTCGTCGCGCAGATCAACTCCTCGTGGGCGGTGCGGGTGCACCGGGACGAGCTGGTGGAGTTCCAGGTGGACGGCACGGAGGGGTCGGCGGTTGCGGGGCTGCGCGGCTGCCGCTACCAGCATCGCGCGGGCACGCCCCGCCCGGTGTGGAATCCGGACCTGCCGGCGACCGAGCGGTTCCGGGAGCAGTGGCAGGAGGTGCCGGACAACGACGGCGACGAGCGGGTGAACGGGTTCAAGGCGCAGTGGGAGCTGTTCCTGCGGCATGTCGTACGGGACGAGCCGTACAGCTGGGACCTGCTCGCGGGGGCGCGCGGTGTGCAACTCGCGCAGCTGGGGCTGGTTTCCAGTGCGGAGGGCCGCCGCATGGATGTGCCGGAGCTGTCGCTGTGATCCGGCTCCCGGGGGCGGACGGACAGCTGTACACCTATGTGCCGGGGTCGGCGGGCGCGGCCGCCGGGGGAGGGGAGGAGCCGACGCGGGAGGGCGTCGGGGCTCCGCTCGTCTCGCGTACCGTCTTCGCCGCCGCGCACGTCGTCGCGGATCCGCTCGCCGACACCTCGCCGGACGGGCCCTCAGCTGTCGACTGGGACGCCACGCTGGCTTTCCGCCGTCATCTGTGGGCGCACGGGCTGGGCGTCGCCGAGGCGATGGACACCGCGCAGCGCGGCATGGGCCTGGAGTGGGAGCGCGCGGCGGAGCTGATCCGGCGTTCCGCCGCCGAGGCCCGCGCGGTGGGCGGCCGGATCGCGTGCGGTGTGGGCACGGATCAGCTGAGCGTGGCCGACGGGCGGAGCCCGGCACAGCTGAGGGACCGCATCCGGGCGGCGTACGAGGAGCAGCTCGCGCTCACCGAGGAGACCGGCGCGCAGGCGATCCTGATGGCCTCCCGCGCGCTGGCCGCTGCCGCCCGGGGCCCGGAGGAGTACGCGGAGATCTACGGGGCACTGCTGCGGCAGGCGGCACGCCCCGTCATCCTGCACTGGCTCGGCCCGATGTTCGACCCGGCGCTGGAGGGCTACTGGGGCAGCACCGATCTCGACGAGGCGACGGACACCTTCCTCGCGATCATCGCGGCGCAGCCGGAGAAGGTCGACGGGGTGAAGGTCTCGCTGCTGGACGCGGACCGCGAGGTCGCGCTGCGCCGCCGGCTGCCTCCGGGCGTGCGCTGCTACACCGGCGACGACTTCCATTACCCGGAGCTGGTCGCGGGGGACGAACAGGGCCACAGCGACGCGCTGTTGGGCGTCTTCGACCCGCTGGCGCCCGTGGCGGCACGGGCGGTCCGGCAGCTGGACGAGGGAGGCGCCCGGGGGAGGGCCGCGTTCCGGGCGACGCTCGATCCCACCGTCCCGCTGGCCCGGCATCTGTTCGCGCCGCCGACGCGCTACTACAAGACGGGCGTCGTGCTGCTCGCCTGGCTGGCGGGGCACCAGGACCACTTCACGATGGTGGGCGGCCTCCAGTCGGCCCGTTCGCTGCCGCACCTCGCCCGCGCCTACGAACTGGCCGACGGCATCGGTCTGTTCCCCGACCCCGAACGAGCCGCCGCACGGATGCGGCAGCTCCTGGCCGTACAGGGAGTGACCCGGTGAGCGAGCCCATGAGCGACGCGGCGAGCGGACGCGGCAGCGGTGCGGCGGCGGCCGTATCCGGTCACGACGGCGGTTCCGGCGACCGGGCGCGGGCGCTGGCGCGGCTGTCCGTCAACCAGGAAACCGTCCGCCAGCTGTCGTTGCCGGAACTCTTCGAGGGCTGTGCGCATCTCGGCGTGGGCGGTGTGGGCCTGTGGCGGGAGCCGGTGCGGGAGTTCGGGCCGGAGGCGGCGGGGGCGCTCGCGCGGGAGCACGGGCTGGCGGTCACCTCGCTGTGCCGGGGCGGTTTCTTCACCGCGGCCGAACCGGCCGAGCGGCGGCGGGCGCTGGACGACAACCGGGCGGCGCTGGACGAGGCCGCGGCGCTGGGCACGGACACGCTCGTGCTGGTGTCGGGCGGGCTGCCGGCCGGTTCGCGTGACCTGGCCGGGGCGCGGGAGCGGGTGGCGGACGCGCTCGCCGAACTCGCCCCGTACGCACGGGAGCGCGGGGTGCGGCTGGCGATCGAGCCCCTGCATCCGATGTTCGCCTCGGACCGGTGCGTGGTCTCCACGCTGGGCCAGGCGCTGGAGCTGGCCGAGCGGTTCCCGGCGGACCGGGTCGGGGTGGTCGTCGACACCTACCATCTGTGGTGGGACGAGCGGGTGCCGGAGCAGATCGCGCACGCGGGCGCGCAGGGCCGCATCGCGGCGTTCCAGCTGGCGGACTGGGTCACACCGCTGCCGGTGGGTGTACTGCTGGGGCGGGGGCAGCTCGGTGACGGCTCCGTCGATCTGGCCGCCTTCTGCGCCTGGACGGCGGGGGCGGGCCATTCGGGCCCCGTGGAGGTGGAGATCTTCAATCCGGTGCTGTGGGAGCGGGACGGCAGGCAGGTGCTGGCGGAGACCGCCGACCGCTTCGTGGCCGTCCTGCGGGAGGCGGCCGGGCGCTGACGTGTGCCGGACGTGCCGAACGCGCCGACAGCGCCGGTCGGTTGCGGGCCGTGGACGGGTCGGCGGCGGCGCGGCGGCACGGGCGAAAGGGACCACCGGGCGGGATTCACTCTTTCCGGTAATCAGCCGGGTGCAACCCTTTTCGGGCGCTGCGGGTCGTACCGGTACCGGTCCGTGCCTTCGGGGCAGCCCAGCCCCGGGTGTACGTCGAGGGCCGGTACGGGATCTCCCGAGGGGAGGGGGAAAGCGGGAGACCGAGGGGGAGAGACGAAGGGCCCGGTCGGCCGACCGGGCCCTTCGCGGTTGTCCGCCGGTTGTCTCGCCGGCTGCCCGTCAGTTGTCCGTCAGCTGTTCGTCGGCCGCCTGCCGGCTGTCGGCAGTCGGCAGGCGGCCGCCCGCCGGTGCTGCGCGCGGGCTGTGGCCGTTCCGACGGCGAACGAGGGGGTGTCGCCGTCAGAACGGCACGCCGCAGCGCAGCAGCACATTGGCGAACGGACGGGCCTCTCCCGTGCGTACCACCAGCCGGGCCTGCCGGGTCCTGGTCTTCAGCTCCTCGTGCGGTACGAGCTCAAGGCCGGGCCCGCCGGGTGCCGGTGGCGCGGAGGCCGGGAAGAGGCGGTCGAGCAGCGCGCTCGCCGCGGGGTTCGCCTCACGTACCTCGGTGGCCGCGACAGCGCCTTCCACTTCCAGTTCGTCGAGGATCCCTTCGAGGACCTCGGCGAAGGACGGCACACCTGCCCGGAAGGCGAGATCGACGACGAGCGGGCCTTCCGGGATGGGAAGTCCGGCATCGCACACCATGACGAGGTCGGTGTGCCCCAACCGGGCCAGCGCTCCGGAGAGATGGCGGTTGAGTATTCCGGATTTCTTCATGCCGTGTTCTCCAGGGAAGTGCGAGCCGGGCCGCCGGTTCCACAGCGGCCGGCCGGGACGAGGGCGACGCCGGTCGAGTGTCCTTGCCCTCAACTGCCCCGGGCCGTGCGAAGTGTTCGGCTCCGGGAGCGATCAGGAATAGCGGTCGACGTTCTTCTTGGTGACGACCTTGACCGGAACCTTGATCTTCGGGTCCACGGTCGAGTCCTCGACGATGCGGATGGCGTTGCGGACGGCCATCTTGCCCAGCTCGTCGGGCTGCTGGGCCACGGTGGAGCTGATGGAGCCCTTCTTGACGGCCTTCAGCGTCTCCGGGGTGCCGTCGAAGCCGACGATCTTGACGTCGCCGCCGGCCTTGGAGCCCAGGGCCTTGGCGGCACCCAGCGCCATCTCGTCGTTCTCGGCGAAGATCCCGTCGATGTTCGGGTGGGACTGCATGACGTTGGTCGTGACGTCCAGGCCCTTGGCGCGCAGGAAGTCCGCCGGCTGCTTGGCGACGATCTTGATGCCCGGGTACTTCTTGATGCCCTCGTTGAAGCCCTTGGCGCGCTCACGGGACGAGGACGTGCCGACCTGACCGCGCAGGACGAGGATCTCGCCCTTGCCGCCGAGCTGGTCGGCGAGGCTCTTGGCGGCCAGCTTGCCGCCCTCGACGTTGTCGGAGGCGACCGTGGTCTCGATGTCGGCCTTGTTCACGCCGCGGTCGGCGGCGATCACCGGGATGTTGGCGTTGTTGGCGGCCTTGACGGACGGGCCCGCCGCATCCGAGTCGACCGGGTTGATGATGAGCGCCTTCACGTTCTTCGACGTGAAGTTCTGGACCTGGTTGGCCTGCGTGGAGGCGTCCTCCTGGGCGTCCTGCACCGTCAGGTCGGCGCCCTGCCGCTTGGCCTCGGCCTCGGCTCCGTCCTTCATCTGAACCATGAAGGGCTGGTTCAGCGCGGATATCGCGAAGCCGAGCTTGATCTTCTTCTTCCCGTCGCCGGAACCCGACCCGGTCCCGCAGGCGGACGCGGTCAGTACCACAGCTGTGGCCAGAACCACCGCGGACGTGCTCTTTCTCTTGCTCATTGCTGCATTCCTTGCAGTCGGCAGATGAATGAACTACGCGTGCTCCCCCGTCGCGCAAAGATCATGCGCGGCGACGCAGTGTATCGAGAAGCACCGCAAGCGCAATGACTGCCCCAATGACCACCTGCTGCCAGAAAGCGGAAACATCAAGAAGGTTGAGGCCATTGCGCAGAACAGCGAGGATGAGGGCGCCGACGAGCGTTCCGGAAGCCTTTCCGACGCCTCCGGCGAGGCTGGCGCCGCCGATCACGACGGCCGCGATCGCATCCAGTTCGTAACCATCGGCCGCCTGCGGCTGGGCCGAGGCGAGCCGGGAGGCCAGCACGATGCCGGCGACGGCGGCGAACGCGCCCACCAGCGCGTAGATGACCAGCTTCTGTCGGCGCACCCGGATGCCCGACAGATGTGCGGCCTCTTCGTTGCCGCCGATCGCGTACATGGCACGGCCGCTGTAGGTCTTGATCAGCACCAGGGCGGTGATCACGCACATCACTATCATCACGATCACCGGCACGGGC
This sequence comes from Streptomyces cacaoi, assembly GCF_006539165.1. Lineage (GTDB taxonomy): Bacteria > Actinomycetota > Actinomycetes > Streptomycetales > Streptomycetaceae > Streptomyces > Streptomyces cacaoi. The sequence goes on from NZ_BJMM01000020.1 coordinate 96,699, forward strand.
AGCCAGTCGCCGATCGTCTCGCCGATCCAGGAGACGGACTCGGGCAGGGTGATCGGGGTGCCGTCGGAGAGGACGAGCGCGAGGCCGCGGGCGGCCGAGAGCATCGCCAGCGTCGCGATGAACGGCGGGAGTTTGCCGTAGGAGATCAGCAGGCCGTTGACCAGACCGCAGGCGGTACCGGTGGCGATGGCCAGGACGAACGCGAGCCAGATGGGCACGCCCTGGGTGCCCAGCCAGCCCAGCATGATGCCGGAGAACGCGGCGACGGAACCGACGGACAGGTCGATACCGCCGGAGACGATGGCGAACGTGACACCGAAGGCGAGGATCGCGGTGACGGCGGCCTGGACACCGACGTTCAGCAGGTTCTGCGTGGTGAGGAAGTCACCGGACATGAACGCGAGCAGCACCACCATGGCGATCAGCGCGCCCAGCGCGCCGTTCTCCTTGAGGAAGCGGCTCGCCATCTGTGGCGGCCGGTTGCCGCCGGGGCGCTTGTCCAGGCGGTGACCCGGCTGCGTGTCAATGGCCACGGGGAGAGTCCTCCATCTCGCTCGTTCCTGGCGCGGAGGTACCGACGGCCAGCGCCATGACGGCGTCCTGCGTCGCGTCCCGCGCGGTCAGTTCGCCCGCGATCCGGCCCTGGGACATCACCAGGACCCGGTCGCTCATGCCCAGCACCTCGGGGAGGTCGCTGGAGATCATCAGCACCGCGTGGCCCGAGGCCGTCAGCTCGTTGATGAGCTGGTAGATCTCGACCTTGGCGCCCACGTCGATGCCGCGGGTGGGTTCGTCGAGGATCAGCACGCGGCTCTTGGCGAGCAGCCACTTGCCGATCACGACTTTCTGCTGGTTGCCGCCGGAGAGCGTGCGCACGTGCTGCTCCATGCCCGCCATGCGCACCCCCAGCCGTTCGGCGATCCGGGACGCCTCCTTGCGCAGTCCCGAGCGGTCCACCAGCCCGCCCGTGCTGGACTCGCGCAGGGTGACGAGGCCCAGGTTGTCGGTGACGGAGGCGTCCGGGAGCAGGCCCTGCCCCTTGCGGTCCTCCGGGACGAGGCCGAGCCCGGCGGCGTGCGAGGCCCACACGTCGCCGCGCGGCAGCTTCTTGCCGGCGACCTCGACGCGGCCCGCGTCGTACGGGTCGGCGCCGAAGACGGCACGGACGACCTCGGTACGGCCGGCGCCCACCAGGCCCGCGACGCCGACGACTTCGCCGGCGTGCACCTCGAAGCTGATGTCCTGGAAGACGCCCTGCCGGCGCAGCCCCGTCACCCGCAGCAGCGGCTGGTCCGCCGCCGCGGGGGTGCCGCTGCCGGCCTTGCGCGGGTACTGCTGCTCGATGCTGCGGCCCACCATCAGCGTGACGAGGTCGTCCTGGGGGGTGTTGGCCGGCACCTGGCCCACGCTGCGGCCGTCGCGCAGCACGGTGACCCGGTCGCCGATGGCCGGAATCTCCTCCAGATGGTGGGTGATCAGCACGATGCCGACGCCTTCCGAGCGCAGCCCGCGCACGATCCCGAAGAGCCGGTTGACCTCTTCGGAAGTGAGCACAGCTGTCGGCTCGTCCATGATGAGCACCCGGGCGCGGAGGCTGAGCGCCTTGGCGATCTCCACCATCTGACGTCCGGCGATGCCGAGTTCACGCACGGGTGTGCGCGGGGGCGCGGTGACGCCGACGCGCTTGAGCAGCGCCTGCGCGTCGGCCTCCATGCGCTTGCGGTCGACGATGCCGAAGCGGCGCGGCTGGCGCCCCAGAAAGAGGTTCTCGGCGATGGACAAATGCGGCACCAGATTGAATTCCTGGTGGATCGTGGCGATGCCGAGCTTCTCCGCGGCCTCCGCGTCGCCGATCCGCACGGCCTTGCCGTCGCACAGCACCCGTCCCGCGTCGGGACGGTGGGTGCCGGAGAGCACCTTGATGAGCGTGCTCTTGCCGGCGCCGTTCTCGCCCAGCAGTACGTGCACTTCGCCCGCGCGCAGATCGAAGTCGACACCGTCCAGGGCGACCACGCCCGGGAAGGTCTTGCGTATGCCCTCCGTGCGCAGCAGCTCCCGTGCCGGGGGCGGGTCCGGTGTGGTCAACGACGCGTCCTTTCGTCTTCGCCGCAGGAGCGGCGCGCTATGAGGTGGGCGGAGAGAGTGACGGAGCCGGCGCACCCCTCACCGGAGGGCGTCCGGGGGGAGCCCCACTCCACCAGGTCGGTCAGTGCGGCGACCGCGCGGTGCCCCAGCTCCTGGGTGGGCTGGGCGATCGCGGTGATCGGCGGGTCGGTGTGCAGGAACCAGGGGATGTCGTCGAAGGCCGCCAGGGCCACGTCCTCGGGCACCCGCAGCCCGAGCGTCCGCAGCTGGTCCATCACACCGAGCGCCATGAGGTTGTCGGTGGCGAACACCGCCTCGGGCGGCTCGGGCAGGGTGAAGAACGCCTCGGCCGCCTGCCGTCCGCTGGCCGTCTGGAAGTCGCCCTGGCCGATGTAGTGCTCGGGCAGGGGCAGCCCGAACTCGCACAGGGCCGAACGGAAGGCGCGTACCCGTTCGTTGCTGGTGGTGCTGGCGACGGGACCGGTGATGATGGCGATCCGGCGGTGCCCCAGCGCATACAGATGAGCGACGAGTTCCCGTACGGCCCCTCGCCCGTCGGCGCGGATCAGGGGCACGTCGAGCCCCTCGATCCAGCGGTCGACGAAGACCATCGGTATCCCGGAGACGGCCGCCTCCCGCAGCGCCACCGAGTCCCCCTCGGCGGGCGAGACGAGCAGCCCGTCGATGCGCCGGTCCAGCAGTGTGCGCACATGGTGGTCCTGGAGGGCGACCTGCTCGTCCGCGTTGCCGATGATCACGCTGTAGCCGCGGCTGCGTGCGGCGTCCTCCACCGCGCGGGCCAGCTCGGTGAAGAACGGGTTGAGCACATCGCTGATCACCAGCCCGAGGGTGCGTGTCTGGTCGGTGCGCAGCGACCGGGCCAGTGCGTTGGGCCGGTAGCGCAGCGCCGAGACCGCGGCCAGCACCCGCGCCCTGGTGTCCTCCCGCACCCCGCTGTGCCCGTTGAGCACGCGGGAAACCGTGGCCACGGAGACGCCCGCGTGCGCCGCGACGTCCTTGATGCCTGCCATTGCCGTGCCGGGTCCTGGGGTGGGAGGGAGGGAAGGGGCGGGAGGTGTGGAGCGGTCGAAAGAGGGCGGAGGGTCCAAAACGAGGGAAAGAGCGGAGAGAAGTGCGGAAAAGCGGAGTGATCGGGTGGGTCGTGCCGGCCGGCGAGCCGTCGGTACGGGAGGGAACCGAGGTGCCGGAGGGTGAACCGCCGCGGGGCGCAGGGCCGTTCGAGACGTCTGCCGGGTGCCCGTGGAATCGATTACATCGCACATGGAATGTGATGGGACCGCGGTGGCGCAAGGGTCCGATGCCAGATCGTGACCCAGGGGGGAATAAACAACTCCACTTACACGGAGGGTAGTTATCCACAGGCTCGGCGAGATTTTCCGGACGGGGCTACCGTCGGTGCCATGACGTCCAAGCCCGCCGTGCTCGAAGGTGTCCTGGAGCGCATCACCTACGCCAACGAGGAGAACGGCTACACCGTGGCCCGGGTCGACACCGGCAGGGGCGGCGAACTGCTCACCGTCGTCGGCGCCCTGCTCGGTGCGCAGGCCGGCGAGTCGCTGCGGATGGAGGGCCGCTGGGGCTCCCACCCGCAGTACGGCCGCCAGTTCCATGTGGACAACTACGTCACGGTGCTGCCCGCCACGATCCAGGGCATCCGCCGCTATCTGGGCTCCGGGCTGGTCAAGGGCATCGGCCCGCGCATCGCGGACCGCATCGTGACCCACTTCGGCGTCGAGACCCTGGAGATCATCGAGGCCGATGCGCAGCGGCTGGCCGAGGTGCCCGGGCTGGGCCCGAAGCGCACCAAACTGATCGCCGCCGCCTGGGAGGAACAGAAGGCGATCAAGGAGGTCATGGTCTTCCTCCAGGGCGTCGGCGTCTCCACCTCGATCGCGGTCCGCATCTACAAGCAGTACGGGGACGCCTCCATCTCGATGGTGCGCAACAACCCCTACCGCCTCGCGGCCGACGTCTGGGGCATCGGCTTCCTCACGGCCGACCGCATCGCCCGCTCCGTCGGCATCCCGCACGACAGCCCGGAGCGCGTCAAGTCCGGCCTCCAGTACACGCTTTCGCAGTCGGCCGACCAGGGGAACTGCTATCTGCCCGAGGAACGCCTCATCTCCGAGGCGGTCAAGCTGCTGGGGGTGGACACCGGCCTGGTCATCGACTGCCTGGGAGAGCTGGCGGACGAGGAGGAGGGCGTCGAGCGGGAGCCGGTGCCCGATCCGGAGGACGCGGAACGCACTGTCAACGCCGTCTATCTGGTGCCGTTCCAGCGCGCCGAGGTGTCCCTCTCGGCCCAGGTGCTGCGGCTGCTGCGCACCGGCGAGGACCGCCTCGCCGCCTTCCAGGACGTCGACTGGGAGCGCGCACTGGGCTGGCTGGCCGCGCGCACGGGCGCCGAACTCGCCCCGGAACAGCGGGAGGCGGTGCGCCTCGCGCTCACCCGCAAGGTCGCGGTGCTCACGGGCGGCCCCGGCTGCGGCAAGTCCTTCACGGTGCGCTCGGTGGTGGAGCTGGCCCGCGCCAAGCGCGCCCGGGTGCTGCTGGCCGCACCCACCGGGCGGGCGGCCAAGCGGCTCTCGGAGCTGACCGGCGCCGAGGCGTCCACGGTGCACCGGCTGCTGGAGCTGAAGCCCGGCGGGGACGCGGCCTACGACCGGGAGCGCCCGCTCCAGGCCGATCTGATCGTGGTGGACGAGGCGTCCATGCTCGATCTGCTGCTCGCGAACAAGCTGGTCAAGGCCGTGCCGCCGGGAGCGCACCTGCTGCTGGTGGGCGATGTCGACCAGCTGCCCTCGGTGGGCGCGGGCGAGGTGCTGCGCGATCTGCTGGCGGAGGGCGGCCCCGTCCCGGCGGTACGGCTGCGCCGGGTCTTCCGCCAGGCCCAGCAGTCCGGTGTGGTCACCAACGCGCACCGCATCAACGCCGGCGAGTACCCGCTGACCCAGGGCCTGCGGGACTTCTTCCTCTTCGTCGAGGAGGACACGGAGGAGGCCGGGCGGCTGACGGTCGACGTCGCCGCGCGCCGGGTCCCGGCCAAGTTCGGTCTGGATCCCCGGCGGGACGTCCAGGTGCTGGCGCCGATGCACCGCGGCCCGGCGGGCGCGGGCACCCTCAACGGCCTTCTCCAACAGGTGATCACCCCGGCCCGGCCGGATCTGCCCGAGCGCCGCTTCGGCGGACGGGTCTTCCGCGTCGGGGACAAGGTCACGCAGATCAGGAACAACTACGAAAAGGGGGAGAACGGCGTCTTCAACGGCACGGGCGGCATCGTCACGGCGCTCGATCAGGACGAACAGCGGCTCACGGTCCGTACCGAGGAGGACGAGGAGATCGGCTACGACTTCACCGAACTGGACGAGCTGGCGCACGCCTATGCGGTGACCATCCACCGCTCACAGGGCAGCGAGTACCCGGCGGTGGTGATCCCGGTGACGACCGGGGCCTGGATGATGCTCCAGCGCAATCTGCTCTACACCGCGGTCACCCGGGCCAAGAAGCTGGTCGTGCTGGTGGGTTCGCGGCGGGCGCTGGGCCAGGCGGTGCGCACCGTCTCGGCCGGCCGCCGGTGGACGGCGCTGGACCACCGGCTGAGCGGGGCGCTGCGCAGCGGCTCCGGCACCGCCGTCCCCGCGGAGGCCGCTGTGGCCGCCGGGTGATCCCGCAGGCCCGGACGGCGGCTCTCCCGACAGGCGGGCACGCTCCCGGGGGGTGACCATAACGGCTTGGAGGGTGCAGGATATCTAGCAGGGCGGCACTCCGTGCCACCATGGAGCCCTTCGGCTGACCCCCAGTGCACCGCACAGCACCTGATGGGGGAGAGTGGAAAGAGTCAGGGCACCTCGAAGAAGAGGCACTACGTCGGTGAGGGATGACGTGAGCGAACACCGCGACAGCGAGAACTCCGTAGTACTGCGGTACGGGGACGGCGAATACAGCTACCCGGTCGTCGACAGCACGGTGGGCGACCGTGGTGTCGACATCAGCAAGCTGCGTGCCCAGACCGGTCTGGTGACCCTGGACTCGGGATACGGCAACACCGCCGCGTACAAGTCCGCCATCACGTACCTCGACGGTGAGCAGGGCATCCTGCGCTACCGCGGCTACCCGATCGAGCAGCTGGCCGAGCGCGGGACCTTCCTGGAGACCGCCTACCTGCTGATCAACGGCGAGCTGCCCACCGTCGACGAGCTGACCTCGTTCAAGAACGAGATCACGCAGCACACGCTGCTGCACGAGGACGTCAAACGCTTCTACGACGGCTTCCCGCGCGACGCGCACCCGATGGCCATGCTGTCGTCGGTCGTCAGCGCGCTGTCCACCTTCTACCAGGACAGCCACAACCCGTTCGACGAGGAGCAGCGGCACCTGTCGACCATAAGGCTGCTGGCCAAGCTGCCGACGATCGCCGCGTACGCCTACAAGAAGGCCGTCGGGCACCCGGTGGTCTACCCGAGCAACGATCTCGGCTACGTCGAGAACTTCCTGCGGATGACCTTCTCGGTGCCGGCGCAGGAGTACGACCTCGACCCGACCGTGGTCAACGCCCTGGACAAGCTGCTGATCCTGCACGCCGACCACGAGCAGAACTGCTCGACGTCGACGGTGCGCCTGGTCGGCTCCTCGCAGGCGAACATGTTCGCCTCGATCTCCGCCGGCATCAACGCCCTGTGGGGCCCGCTGCACGGCGGGGCCAACCAGAGCGTGTTGGAGATGCTCCAGTCCATCCAGGCCGACGGTGGCGACGTCGACACCTTCATCCGCAAGGTGAAGAACAAGGAAGACGGCGTCAAGCTCATGGGCTTCGGACACCGCGTCTACAAGAACTTCGACCCCCGGGCGAAGATCATCAAGGCGGCGGCGCACGATGTCCTCTCCGCGCTGGGCAAGAGCGACGAGCTGCTGGACATCGCCCTGCGGCTGGAGGAGCACGCGCTCTCCGACGACTACTTCGTCGAGCGCAAGCTCTACCCGAACGTGGACTTCTACACCGGCCTGATCTACCGGGCCATGGGCTTCCCGACCAGCATGTTCACCGTGCTGTTCGCGCTGGGCCGGCTGCCCGGCTGGATCGCCCAGTGGCACGAGATGATCAAGGAGCCCAACTCCCGGATCGGCCGTCCGCGGCAGGTCTACACGGGCATCGTCGAGCGGGACTACGTCCCGGTCGAGGCCCGCTGACACCGGTCCCGGCAGACGGGCCGACGCGGGCGCCGGGGCGCCCGAGCGCGAGCACGGTGAAGGCTCCGATCCCAGGCGGATCGGAGCCTTCCGCATGTGTGCCAAATGTTTACGCGCGAGCAGTTGCCAGGGAGACGTAGGTCACAGAAATTGGGGGGTAACCATCTGCGGGGGTCGGGTGTCTAACCGGGTGGCGTCGGCCTCCCGGCGGATTCCGACGCCCGTCACCGGAGGCGTCTTGGGGGACGCGAACGGTGAAGAAGGGGTGAACGTGCCCGGGGAGCTTTGAGCGGCCCTCCCGCTGTACGTGCAGCCAGAAAGCGCCCGGCCAGGATCCCGTGGGGGGAATCCATGACCGGGAAACGGAAAGCGCCCCGTCGACGGGCCCGTGGGGGGACCTGGCCGACGGGGCGCTTTTTCCTGCCCGTTGGACGAGGGGGGCGGAACCCGCCGGACGCGGGCGGGGAACCTTGAGCCTCGGGGCTTCCCGAGCGCCGGGCCCCGGGCTTCGCGCGCCTGGTGCGGCGGGCGTCGCCCGGGCGGACCGTTCGCTGTGCGCGGATGCCCGGAATGCGGTAGAGCGGGCCCGGCGCGATACTGAAGGGGTGCGGGGCGGCGGGTGTCAGGCGGCGTCGACCACGTCGTAGCCGGCCTCGTCCACGGCCTCGCGTACGGCGGCGTCGTCCAGCGGGCCGGAGGAGGTGATGGTGACCTCTCCGGTGGCGGCCACGGCCTTCACGGCGGAGACGCCCTCGATCTTCGAGATCTCCTCCGAGATCGCGTTCTCGCAGTGTCCGCAGCTCATGCCGGAGACCTTGTACTGCGTCGTGACGGTGCTCATGGCGACTCCTCGCTCTCGGTCGTTGCCGCACGGGTGATGACCAGGTGCCGGTGACGGCCCCGTGCGGGTTCAGCGTATACCCCCCAGAGGTATGGCGTCACCCTGCTCGGAGGGGGCTGGTCCGCGGTCCGTTCGCGGTCTTGCGGAGGTCCCCCCGGGTGCAGGGAGGTCCGCCGTGCGTGCGGAGTCCGCCGTGCGTGCGGAGGTCGGCAGGGATGGACGGAGGCCGGGATGGACGGCTTCGGCGGGTTCGGTGGTGCCGAGGGTGCGGTGTGGCTCTACACGCTGCTCGCGGTCACCACGCTGCCGCCCGCTGTGCCCAACTCGGCCCTCATCGCCGCTGCCGGGGCGCTCGCCGCCTCGGGGCGGCTCTCGCTGCCGCTGGTGCTGCTGGTCGTCGCGGGCAGCGCCGTCGCCGGGGACGCCGTCATCCACCTGCTGGGGCGGTGGGCCGGACGTCCACTGCGGGCCTGGGCCGCGACCGGTGCGCGCAGACGGGCGGCGCTGGGGTGGACGGCCGAGCGGATCCGGCGGCACGGGGTGCCTTTCGTGGTGGCTGTCCGGTTTCTCCCCGCCGGGCGGATCACCGGTGGAGCGGCGGCCGGAGCCGTCGGCTATCCGGTGCGCCGGTTTCTGCTGGGTGCGGGGATCGCCGAACTGCTGTGGGCCGGTTACGGCGTCGGTATCGGCTACGGCGGCGGCACCGTGCTGGCCGGCACCTGGCCGGGGCTGCTGCTGGGCGTCGGTGCCTCGGTGGTGCTGGCCGTCCTCGCCTCCGTCGCCGGGCGGGTGGTACGTGGCGCTGCGCGCGGTGGTCCGGGGGACGGGCCCGGCGGGGCGGAGGGCTCGGGTGGGGCTGGTGGCCCGGGCGGCCCAGGCGGAGACGGTGGCCTGGGTGCTGGCCTGGGCGGGGATGGTGGTGGCCCGGGTGAGGTGGGCGGCTCCGGCGGAGCTGGTGGCCGGTCCGGCGGAGGTGGCTCGGCCGGGGGAGGTGGCCCGGGGTGCAGGTGAGCGGCTGCGGTCGGGCACGGTGGCCAGGTCGGGAAGGTGGCCCGGGGTGCAGGTGTGGGGCACGGCCGGAAAGGCGGCCTGGGCAAGGCGGGCGGCTGTGGTCGGGCAACGCAGCCAGGCCGGAGGGGCGGCCGGAGTGCAGGTCGGAGGGTGCGGCCGGATGCAGGGCAGGGTTGCGGCCGGGTGCAGGGCAGGGGTGCGGTCAGGTTGGGGGTCCGAGTGGGTGGGGTGAATGACGTGCGTGAGGTGGCGTGGGTGGGGTGAAGGGAGCGGAACGCCCCGCCTGCCGGTGGGGGCGGTGGGCGGGGCGGAGGGGGTGGAGGGGGTCGGATGGTCAGTCGGGGGTGGGGCGGTAGCCGGGGCGGCGGGTCACCCAGTCGCGGATGGTGTCCGCGTACCAGAAGGGTCTGCGTCCCTCGACGAGGTCGGGTGCGGGGAGCAGACCGTGCTTGCGGTAGGAGCGCACCGTGTCCGGCTGGACGCGGATGTGCGCGGCGATCTCCTTGTACGACCAGAGTTGCCGGTCGGCCATCTCTCGTACCTCCGAGGGTTCGGCTGGGGAACGGGTCAGCCTGTGGTGTGAACGGCACGGAGGGGGAAAGTGGGAGGGCCTGTCGGGCTGCTGTGACGACAGATCGGCACAACGGTGACAACTGTGACGTTTTGGCGAACTTTCCCGCCCCGGAGGGGAGTTCGCCGTCCGGGGCGGGCCGGGCGTCAGGCGCCGCAGGAGCGCAGGAAGCGGCGGGTGCGCTCGGCGATGGGGAACGGCTGGTCGGGCGGGCAGGGGTACATGTCCTGTTCGACGATGGCGAAGAGGTCGATGCCCAGGCCCTGCGCCGCGGTGAGCACCGGACCCAACTCCGGTACGCCGTGCGGGGGTTCGCACATCACGCCCTGGCGTACGGCGGGCCCGAACGGTGTGCCGTCGCGGACGACGCCGTCGAGGATCTCCGGGTCGACCTGTTTGAGGTGCAGATAGCCGAGGCGTTCGCCGTAGGTCTCGATGAGCCGGACGCTGTCGCCCCCGCAGTAGGCGTAGTGGCCGGTGTCCAGGCACAGGTCGACGACGTCGGGGTCGGTCGCGTCCAGGAAGCGGGTGACGTGTTCCTCGGTGTCGATATGGGTGTCGGCGTGCGGGTGGACGGCGATGCGCAGCCCGTGGCGTTCGCGTACCTCGCGGCCCAGCCGTTCCGTCCCCGAGGCGAGATGGCGCCACTGCTCGGCGGTGAGTTCGGGCGGTTCGATGAGGGCGGCCGTCCGGTCGTCGCGCCAGAAGGAGGGGATGACCACCAGGTGCTCCCCGCCCACCGCGCGGGTCAGTTCGGCGACGCGGGAGACGTGTTCCCAGGTCTCGTCCCAGACGGCGGGGCCGCGGTGCAGCGAGGTGAAGACGGTGCCGGCCGAGACCCGCAGGCCGCGGGCCGTGACCTCGTCGGTGAGGCGGGCCGGGTCGGTCGGGAGGTAGCCGTAGGGGCCCAGCTCGATCCACGAGTAGCCGGCCCGGGACACCTCGTCGAGGAAGCGTTGCCAGGGCACCTGGGCCGGGTCGTCGGGGAACCAGACGCCCCAGGAGTCGGGCGCGGAGCCGACGCGGATGCGGTCGAGGGCGGGGGCGGATGAGGGGCTGCCGCGAGTCATGGGGTGAGCCAAACCCGTGGGCGGTACCGCGGTCAAGGGTTTGTCAGGACAACCTGTCGCCCTGTTGTCCGTTCCGGCGGCACCGAAGTCCGGTGCGGGGCACGGGTGTTGGCGGCACCCCGGGTGTGCGCCCGTGCGCCGTCGGGGTCCGCTCCGCCGGTGTCGGGTCCGCTCCGCCGGTGCACCGCTCCCGCGTCGGAGGTCAATATGTAAGGACAAATCATTGACAGGGGTGTGCGGCCGGTCCGACGATGAGGGCCGGCCGGGGCGGGCCGGTACGGACCGGGGTGGTGCGGGGGCCCGTCCGGTGTGGGACGAGCCGGAAGGGGCGCGGCATGACCGAGCAGCACCGGGAGGCGACACCCGGGCGCGCGGCACGGAACGGCGAACGGCCTGCCGGGGCGCGACGGACGTCCGGCGGCGCGGCCGTCGACGGCGGAGGAGGGCCGGGCGCCGGCCACGACGTGGTCACCATGGGCCGCATCGGCGTCGACATCTATCCGCTCCAGACCGGCGTTCCGCTCCAGCACGTGGAGAGCTTCGGGAAGTTCCTCGGCGGCTCCGCCACCAATGTGGCGGTCGCGGGTGCGCGGCTCGGCCGGTCGACGGCCGTCATCAGCCGCACCGGTGACGACCCGTTCGGCATCTACTGCCACGAGGCGCTGCGCGGATTCGCGGTGGACGACCGCTGGGTGCGTCCCGTCGCGCGGTATCCGACGCCCGTCACCTTCTGCGAGATCTTCCCGCCCGACGACTTCCCGCTGTACTTCTACCGGCAGCCCAAGGCGCCCGATCTGGAGATCCACCCCGGCGAGCTGGACACCGCGGGGATCGCCGCCGCGCGCATCTTCTGGGTGACCGGCACCGGGCTGTGCGCCGAGCCGAGCCGCGCCGCCACACTCGCGGCGCTCGCCCACCGCGACGCGGCACACGGCGGTGACGGCGACGGCGGTCGGGACGACGGCGGTGACGGCGGTGACAGCGACGGCGATACGGGGGCGGCGGTCCCCGGCCGGGCGGTCGCCACCGTCTTCGATCTCGACTGGCGGCCCATGTTCTGGGGCGCCGACGCCGCCGGGGGCCGTACCGCGGCCGAGGCCATGGCCGCCGCCCGGCCCGTCTACCGCGAGGCGCTCGCCCACGCCACGGTCGCCGTCGGCAACCTCGCCGAGTGCGAGGTCGCCACCGGTGAGCGCGAACCCCGGGCGTGCGCCGAGGCGTTGCTCGCCGCCGGGCCCGAACTGGCCGTCGTCAAACAGGGGCCCGACGGAGTGCTCGCGGTGCGCCGGGACGGCACGGCCGCCGAGGTTCCACCGCACCCGGTGGAGGTCGTCAACGGGCTCGGGGCGGGCGACGCGTTCGGCGGGGCGCTCTGCCACGGGCTGCTGGCCGGCTGGGACCTGGAGTACCTGATGCGCTACGCCAACGCCGCCGGGGCACTGGTCGCCTCCCGGCTGGCCTGCTCGTCCGCCATGCCCCGGGCTCGGGAGGTCGAGGCCCTGCTGGCCGGCTGAACCCGCGCCCGACGGCGCGAACCCCCCGAAGGAGAGCCCCCGTTGAGCCACAGCACCGTCACCCGCATCTCCCAGCTCGCCCAGGTGCGGGCCCGGCACCCCGAGGCCGTCGCCGAGGCGGCGGCGCGGCGCACCCGGCGCCGGCTGCTGGACGACAGCGGCCGGCTGATGATCGTCGCGGCCGACCATCCGGCGCGCGGCGCGCTCTCCGCCGGCGGGGACGCGCTGGCCATGGCCCACCGGGCACGGCTCCTCGAACGCCTGCTGCTCGCCCTGTCCCGGCCCGGCGTCGACGGAGTGCTGGCCGGCGCCGATGTGCTGGAGGATCTGCTGCTGCTCGGCGCGCTGGAGGAGAAGATCGTGCTGGGCTCCATGAACCGGGGCGGGCTCGCCGGGGCCTGTTTCGAGCTGGACGACCGGTTCACCGGCCACCGCGCCGAGGACCTCGACCGGCTCCGCTTCGACGCCGGGAAGCTCCTGCTGCGCATCGACTACGACGACCCCGGCTCGGTCCGCACCCTGCACGCCGCGGCCCGCACGATCGACGACATGGCGGCGCGCCGGCTGCCGGTCTTCGTCGAGCCGTTCCTCGCCCGGCGGGCCGGCGGCACCGTACGCAACGATCTGAGCGGCCCGGCCGTCGCCCGCTCGGTGGCCATCGCCTCCGGCCTCGGCGGCACCTCGGCCTACACCTGGCTGAAGCTGCCGGTCACCGCCGACCCGGACGACACGGCCTGGGCGTACGAGACCTCCACGCTGCCGGTCGTCCTGCTGGGCGGAGACGTGGACGGCGATCAGGAGGGTACGTACGGGAGATGGCGTACGGCACTGCGGCTCCCCACCGTGCGGGGGCTCGTCGTCGGGCGGTCGCTGCTGTATCCGCCGGACGGGGACGTGGCGGCGGCGGTGGACACGGCCGTCACCCTGCTCAAGAACCCGTGACGCCGCCGTGCGGACGCGCGTTCCGCGTGCGCGGGCTCACGGGACGCAGCGCGGCGGCGGGACGCAGCACGGGCGGCACCGGGGCGGACGGCCGTGGTGCGGAGGACGCGAGAGGACTCGGGGCACGCGACGTGACACGAGGTGAACGAGGGCCGACGAGGAACAACGAGGGCCGACGAGGAACAACGAGGGCCGACGAGGAACAACGAGGGACAACGAGGAACAACGAGGGGCAACGAGGAAGAACAGGGAAAACGAGGAGAGGGGCCTGACGCCATGACGACCGGCAGTGACCACCGCTTCCACCTTTCCGGCCGGAGCGCGGCACCACCCTCCGGCCCGTACACGCTCGACATCCGTCCCGAGTCGGCGGGCTGGGGCCACTCCTCGCTGCGGGTGCTGCCGCTGGAGCCGGGCGGCGCGCACCGGTTCGACGCGGGCGACAGCGAGTGGATCGTGCTGCCGCTCGCCGGGGCCTGCACGGTCACCGTGGACGGCACCCACTTCGCGTTGCACGGCAGGGAGAGCGTGTTCGCCTCGGTGAGCGACTTCGTGTACGCGCCGCGGGACGCCGCCGTCGAGGTGCGCAGCGCATCCGGCGGTCGGTTCGCGCTCGCCGGGGCGCGGTGCGCACGGCGGCTGCCCGCGCGGTACGGGCCCGCCGGGGACGTGCCCGTCGAACTGCGCGGGGCCGGGCAGTGCTCACGGCAGGTCAACAACTTCGCCGCCGCGCACGTCTTCGAGGCCGACCGGCTCATCGCCGTCGAGGTGCTCACCCCGGGCGGCAACTGGTCCTCGTACCCGCCGCACAAGCACGACGAGTCGAGGGAAGGGCAGGAGAGCGAGCTGGAGGAGATCTACTACTACGAGATCGCCCCGCACCGCGGCCCCGACGGGGCCGAGACGCCGGGGCTCGGCTACCAGCGGGTGACGCCGAGCGGGAACGGCCGCGGCACCGACGTGCTCGCCGAGGTGCGCGGCGGCGACGCCGTCCTCATCCCCGACGGCTGGCACGGGCCCTCGATGGCGGCGCCGGGGCACGACATGTACTACCTGAACGTGATGGCCGGCCCGGGCGCCGACCGGGCATGGCTCATCCGCGACCACCCGGACCACGCGTGGATCCGCGGCACCTGGGACGGCACGGCGGTCGACCCCCGGCTCCCGTTCTACGACGCCGGGGTGCCGCGGCGGACCGCTCCGGCCGGGGACGCCGGGACGGGCGGCCCGCGAGCGCACGCATCGGCAGCGGGGGAGGGCCGGCAGTGAGCACCGTCGAACTCACCACCGCGCAGGCGCTCGTGCGCTTCCTCGCCGCCCAGTACACCGAACGCGACGGCGTACGGCGCCGGTTGATCGCCTCCTGCTGGGGCATCTTCGGCCACGGCAACGTCGCCGGGGTCGGCCAGGCGCTGGTGGAGAGCGGGCAGGGCCCCGGCGCGCCGCTGCCGTTCCACCAGGGCCGCAACGAGCAGGCCATGGTGCACGCCGCCGTCGGCTTCGCCCGGCAGCACAACAGGCTGTCGGCGCAGGCCGTCACCACCTCCATCGGTCCCGGCGCCACCAACCTGGTCACCGGCGCCGCCCTCGCCACCGTCAACCGGCTGCCCGTGCTGCTGCTGCCCGGCGACACCTTCGCCTCCCGCATCCCCGACCCCGTCCTCCAGCAGCTGGAGGTCCCGTACGCCGGTGACCTGTCCGTCAACGACGCGCTGCGGCCCGTCTCCCGGTACTTCGACCGCGTCACCCGGCCCGAGGCGCTGATCCCCGCCGCGCTCCAGGCGATGCGGGTGCTCGCCGACCCCGCCGGCACCGGCGCCGTCACCCTCGCCCTCCCGCAGGACGTGCAGGCCGAGGCGTACGCATGGCCGCGGGAGTTCTTCGCCGAGCGCGTCTGGCGCGTGCCCCGGCCCGCACCCGACCCGGACGTGCTCGACGAGGTCGCGGCGGCCGTCCGGGCCGCCCGGCGCCCCCTGCTGGTGGCCGGCGGCGGCGTCCACCACAGCGAGGCCGAGGACGCGCTGCGCACCCTCGCCGACGCCACCGGCATCCCCGTCGCCTCCACCCAGGCGGGCAAGGGCTCGCTGCGGCACGACCACCCCGCCGACGTCGGCGGGATCGGCCACACCGGTACCGCCGTCGCCGACGCGCTCGCCCGCGAGGCCGATCTCGTGCTGGGCGTCGGCACCCGCTGGACCGACTTCACCACCGCCTCCGGCACCCTCTTCGCCGCGGACGGCGTACGGTTCGCCAACCTCAACATCGCGGCCTTCGACGGCCACAAGATGGGCGCCACCTGCCTCGTCGCCGACGCCCGCGCCGGCCTCGAAGCCCTCACCCGGGCACTGCGCGGGCACCGCGTCCCCGCCGGGCACGAGGCCGCGTACACCGAGGGCAAGAAGCGCTGGGAGCGCACTGTCGCCGAGGCGTTCGCGCCGGACCCGTTCGACGCCGGGGCCCGGCCCTCCCAGACGCAGGTGCTCGGCGCGCTCGACGCGGTCGTCGACGACGAGGACGTCGTCGTCAACGCCGCCGGCTCGCTCCCCGGCGATCTGCACAAGCTGTGGCGGGCCCGCAGCCCGCGCCAGTACCACCTGGAGTACGGCTACTCCTGCATGGGGTACGAGATCCCGGCCGCCATCGGCGTGGGGCTGGCGGACCCGGACCGCCATGTGTGGGCGCTGGTCGGCGACGGGACGTACCTGATGATGCCCGGCGAGATCGTCACCGCCGTCCAGGAGGGCTCCCGGCTCACCGTCGTCCTCGTGCAGAACCACGGCTACGCCTCCATCGGCGCGCTCTCCGAACAGACCGGCGCCGAACGCTTCGGCACCGCCTACCGGTTCCGGGACGCCGACGGCGGCTACACCGGCGCCCCGCTGCCCGTCGACCTCGCCGCCAACGCCGCCTCACTCGGCCTGGAGGTGTGGCGCGCCGGCACCGTCGACGAACTCCGCGCCGCGTTCGCCGCCGCCCGCGCGAGCGGCCGGCCCGGCTGCGTGTACGTGGAGACCGACCCGGACCCCGCCGTGCCCGCGCCCGGCCCCGAAGCCTGGTGGGACGTCGTCGTCGCCGAAACCGCCACCCGCCCCGCAGCCCGCGAGGCCCGCACCCACTACAACCACAACCGCTCCCACCAACGCCACCACCTGTAGCCCCCCAGCCCCGGTGAGGGGCGCGGGGAACTGCGCGAGCGACCACGATGGCGGGAGGGCCGGCTGACGGCGGGGAGGGGCGGCCCCGTCAGGGGGCGCGGGGAACTGCGCGAGCAACCACGGCGGCGGGAGGGCCGGCTGACGGCGGGTAACCACCTCGTACGGCCGGAACACCGCACGGCCGAACCGGGATGGCGAGACGTCAGCCCGAGGACACGACGGGGAAGCGCACCGGAAGCGGCCAGGGGCCGGGGGGGCTCGGCACAAGGCCCCGGGCAACCGCGACGGCGGCAGCCGTACGCCGCGAGAACGGGGCCCGGAACCCCACCCTCCGGGCCCCGTAAGCTCGAACCATGCTCAGCTCCCCGCTCCGCACCGTGACGGCCTCCACCCGCTCCTGGGCCCACGCCCTGGCGGAGACCTCACGCTCCGGCCTGAGCGTGGAACGCACGTCCCTCACCCCGCTGATCGCCGTCCGCGGCGCCTGCGGCGTCGGCATCGTCGTCTTCCTGGCGCTCGCGGTCGGCTCACCGCAACTGGCGGTCTCCAGCGCCTTCGGCGCGTTCGCCTCCGGCGTCGCCACCTTCCAGCGCAGCTGGCGGCCCCGCCCCGTCCTGGCGCTGTCCGCCGCGGGCGGCCTGGCGGTCTCCACCTTCCTCGGCTATCTCCTGGTGGCCTGGCCCCCGGCGTTCGTGCTGCTGCTCGCGCTGTGGGCGTTCCTGGCCGGGATGGCCTGGGGCATGGGCCCGACGTCGGGTGTGGTCGCGGCCTTCAACATCGCCGTGATGCTGATCACCGTCACCCTGCCGACGAGCATCCTGGGCGCGGTGAGCCACGCCGTGCTCATCGCCGCCGGCGGCGTCGTACAGGCCGGGCTGATCGTGCTGTTCCCGGTGCGGCCGTGGGGCGAGCGGCGCGACACCCTCGCCGACGCGCTCGCCGGCGTCGCCGACTACGCGCGCCGGCTGCGGCACGACCCGATGGCGCCGTTCGACCCGGAGCCGCTGATCCAGGCCCGCAGCGCCGCCGCCGTCACACCGCGTCAGGCCCGTCGTAGGCCGCGCCAGTTGCACGGCTACCGTGCGATGGCCGAGCGTTTCCGGCCGGTCCTCGCCTCGCTCGCCGATCCGGTGGTGGGCGGCGCCCCGCTCGTCGGCCCGGAACGCGACCGGGTGCGTGAGCTGCTGCTGGCCGCCGCGACCGTCCTCGACGCGACGGCGCGCGCGGTCCGCCGCGGGGAGCGGGTCCGGCTGCCCGACCAGGCCCTCGACGTGCTCCAGGTGCCCAAGAGTGGCCCGGTGTTGAGCGGTCCGGCGCGCCGGGCGGCGCTGCGGCTGATCGCGCTCACGGACGACGCCGTCGAGGCCGCGCAGGAACCCGTGGAGATCACCCGGGGCGGCCTGCTGTCGCGGGTGACCTGGCACACCGCGGACCGTGCCGGGCGCCGCCCCGGCTTCCCCGACCACAGCTCGGACATCGGCGGCAGCCTCGACGGCCCGTACGGGCCCGACCCGCAGGACGAGGCGCGGGAGCGGGCGGAGGCCGAGGCGCTCGCCGCCGGAAGCCGCAAGGCGCAGGGCGGCAAGCACACACCGGCCGCCGGGCACGCGCTCGCCCGCCCCCGGCATCTGCACATGCCGACGCTGGCCGCGATGGTGCCGATCGCGCTGCGCGCGGTGCGGCGCGAACTCCACTGGTCCTCGCCGATCCTGCGGCACGCGCTGCGGGTCAGCGGTGTCGCCTCGGCCGGCTACCTGCTCGGCAAGGCGCTGCCGCCGGCGCACGGGTACTGGGTGCCGCTGACGGCGGTGATGGTGCTGCGGCCGGACTTCTCCCGCACCTACGAGCGGGGGGTCGGCCGGTTCGTCGGCACCCTGTTCGGGGTGGGGCTCGGCGGCACCGTCATGGCGCTCGTCGACCCGGGGCCGTATGCGGCGGCGGGGCTGGCGGTGCTGGCCGTCGCCACCCAGTACCTGCTGATGCGCACCGGGTACGTCATCTCCTCGGTGTGCACGGGCGCCTATGTCGTCTTCCTGCTCGGCATCCTGGGCGCCGAGTGGTACCAGACGGCCTACGAGCGGGTCGGCCTCACCGCGCTCGGCGGAGTGCTGGCCATGCTCAGTTACGCGCTCTTCCCCGCCTGGGAGACGCCGTTGCTGCGCGACCGGCTCGCCGACTGGCTGGCGGCGACCGGCCGGTACGTCATGGCCGTGTTCGACGCCTTCGCCCAGCCTGCCGAGCGTCGGCCACGGCAGGTCCGTGAGGCGCTGCTGGACAGCCGGGCGGCCCGTCAGGAGTGGGAGCAGACGGCCAGCCGCGCGGAGGCCGAGCCCGTCCGCCGGCACGGCCGGATCTCCCGCCGCTCGGCGAACGACGCACAGTCCGCGCTCGTGACACTGGGGCGGGCGGCCATGCTGCTGGAGGCCCACATCCCGGACCGGGACGCGCAGCCGTCCGAGGGCGCGGGCCGGTTGACGGCGGCGCTGGCCCCGGCGCTGTCGGAGGCGGTCACGGCGATCCGCAAGAGCCGGCCGGTGGACTGGTCGCAGGTGCGGGAGGCCGTCCGGCAGTGGGAGGACGACCAGCAGCAGGGGCCGCCGCCGGTCGGGCTGCGTACCGCCGAGCTGATCATGGATGCGCTGGACGATCTGGCCGGTGCGGTGGCGCCTCCCGCGCGGGGGGAGGAGGCTCGTGCGGCGCAGGGGGGTGGGGCCGCCGGTGCGGTGTCGCTCCGCGAGGGGGAGGGGGGCCCGGAGCGGGCTCGGGCCGATGCGGTGGGGGTGTCGGATGGGGAGGAGCGGGGGGCTCGTGAGGAGCAGGGTGCTCGGGGTGAGCAGGGTGCTCGGGGGGAGCGGGACGGGGACGAGCCGTGGGAGGGTGGGCAGGACGACTGGGCGCGCTGAACCTCCGTGGTGGCGGCTGTCGTTGGTCGCGCCGTACTTCTCGATGGGCCTTGCGGCCCTCCGTGTCCGGTGTCCCTTGTGGGGGTCTTCTGCTGTCGGCCGTCCTTCGCGTCGTTGTGGTTGCTCGCGCAGTTCCCCGCGCCCCTTTTGGGGCTTGCTGCCGTGGGTTGTCTTCCGCGTCGTTGTGGTTGGTCGCGCAGTTCCCCGCGCCCCTTTGGGGAACGGGGCCTACTGGACGTCGAATTCGTTGCCCTCCGGGTCGGTCATCGTCACGTGGTGGCTGCCGGGTTCGACGACCGTGTGCAGGGTGCGGGCGCCCAGGCGTTCCAGGCGGGTGACCTCGGCTTCTCTCGCGTCGGGGCCCACGTGGAGGTCGAGGTGGAGCCGGTTCTTGGCCCGCTTGGGTTCGGGGACGGCCAGGAACAGCAGTCGGCGGCCCAGGCCGCTGCCGGTGTTCTCGTCCACCGGGTCGTGGGGGTGGCGTATCGCCGCGGCGTGCCGCCATGCCGCGCGGCCGTCGTGCCGTTCGTCCTGGATGATCTGCGCCTGGTTGATCGCGCCCAGCGCGTGGAGGCGCTCGATGTGGGCGCTGTGGTCCTCGGTGGTGTAGCCCAGAGCCTGGGCCCAGAAGTGGGCGAGGCGGTGGGGGTCCTCGCTGTCGACGACGAGCTTCCAGTCCAGCGGCATGTGGCGTCCGTTCTGTGGTGCGGGCGGTGAGCGGCGGCGCGTGCCGGCTCACCGGGATGCCTGGTTTCTAACCGGGTGTCCGGCGCCGCGCAACCGTCAACCGGCGCCGGGCGGAACCGCGTTGGGCGCGCCGGCCGGGTTCAGCCGGTGATCCGGCCGCCCGCCACGT
Organism: Streptomyces cacaoi; assembly: GCF_006539165.1. GTDB lineage: Bacteria > Actinomycetota > Actinomycetes > Streptomycetales > Streptomycetaceae > Streptomyces > Streptomyces cacaoi. Next base: position 116,855 of record NZ_BJMM01000020.1, read on the forward strand.
CGACGGTGAGACCCGTCAGCCACGAGGCCGCGTCCGAGGCCAGGAACAGCGCGGTCGACGCCACGTCGCCCGGCTCGCCCATGCGGCGCAGCGGGTGCCGCAGCGCCGTCCGGTGCTGTTCCTCGGGCGGCATGTCGCGCCGCACCTTCTCCGTGCGGATGCTGGACGGCGCCAGGCAGTTGACCCGCACCCCGTACGGGCCGACCTCGGCGGCCAACTGGCCGGTCAGCATGGAGAGTCCGGCGTGGGCCGCGCCGTAGGCGATGTCCGGGGTGCCGGGCCGGCGTCCCGCCGAGGACGAGAGGGTGAGCACCACGCCGCTGCCGCGCTCGACCATGCCGGGCAGGAACGTCCGCACGGTCAGGAACGCCGAGGTCAGCTCGGTGTCGAGGGTGCGGCGCCAGCGTTCCTCGGTCATCTCCAGGGCGGGCAGCGGTGCGCTGCGGCCACCGGCGAAGGCGGCCAGGACGTCCACGGGGCCCAGTTCGTCCGTGACGCGGTGGGCGAGCGCGGCCAGCGCCCGCGCGTCGGTCACGTCCGTCACGGCGCCGGTCGCCGTGCCGCCCCCGCGGCCGATCTCGTCCACGACGGAGAACAGCGCGGCACGGTCGCGCCCCACCAGGCACACCGCCACGCCCTGCGCGGCCAGGGCCCGGGCCGTCTCGGCGCCGATGCCGCGGGAAGCGCCGGTGACGACGGCGACCTTGCCGGCCAGATCGGGGTAGACGGCGCCGCCGGGCTCCGCCGCCCGGCCTGGAACTCCCGTGTCCCGCGCCGACGCCGACTGCCCCGGCTCCGGGCCGTCGTGGTGCGGACCGTGCCGTCGTGGCGCGTCAGGTCGAGGCTCGTCCCGTTGTGGCCCGTCACGGCGAGGCTCGTGCGGCTGTGCACCCTCGGGCCGAGGGGCGTCACGCCGGGGCTCGTCCCGCTGCCGCGGTGCGCCGGGCCGGGGTGTCGGCTGTGCGGGCGGGTTCTTCTCGTCGCTCATCGGCGGGTCCTTGTCTGCGCGGTGAGGCCGAGCTGCGCCCGGCGGCGGTGCCCGTGGACGGCGGCGGAGACGCCGCACAGCACGAGGGCGGCGCTCGCGCAGGCCCATGCGGTGACGGGCCCGGTCATCCCGAGCGGTTCCCGGGTGCGGGCCTGTGCCTGGCCGCGCGGGTCGTGGAAGACGCGCGGGGTGTCGCCGGTCCCGAAGTCCCGGCAGGGGGCGAGCCGCAGGCCGCCGGCCGTCCCGTCGGCGGTCCGCTGCCCGGGCAGGGGACGCAGATCGCAGTACGGTGCGCCGCGCGTGGGGTGGTGCACCGCTGTCACCTCGGCGCGGATCCAGCTGCCGCGTGCCAGCAGCGTCGCCGTCGAGAAGCCGTACCAGGTGACGACCACGAGCGCGACACCCAGCAGCGCGCCCAGCACCCCGTACCGGCGGCGTGTGCCGTAGCGCACGAGTTCCGGCAGCAGCACCGCCAGCAGCGCGCCCGCCGCCAGCACCAGGCACCAGAAGAGCCCGGTGCCGCCGCCGAGCACGCCCGGCAGGAGCGCGGCCGCCGCGGTGAGCGCGCAGCACAGCAGCGTCGCCACGGTCGCGAGGAGCACGGCGGCGGTACGGGAGAGCCGCTGCGTCCGTGCGTCCAGGCGGGCGGAGAGCCGGGTGAGGGCGGCGGGTTCGGTGCGGAAGCCGGCGTACAGCGCGGTGCGCGGTGTCCGGCCGTCGGCGGGGAGCGCGGCGGGGCGCGGCGGCCGGGTCCGGCGGATCCCGGCGCATCCGGCCGCCGCCAGGATCGCGGTCCACACCAGGAAGGTGCCGTACAGGGTGGGGTCGGGGGCGTCGTACGGGTCGGAGGAGGCGGCCTGGTGGAGACCCGCGGCGAGGAAGACACCGGCGGCGGCGCACGCGGACCACGACGTGACGAGCCATCTGCGGCGTGCCCGCCGGGGCGGCCGGAGCGGTGCGCCGTCCGCCGTCAGCGCCGCGAGCCGGGCGAGCCGGCGGCGGCGTGCCCGGCTGTGCCTGCCCGTGAGGACGAGCAGCACCCCGGCCGCCGGGACGAGCACCGCGCCCACGACGAGCGAGGTGTCCGCCGTCGCGCCGTACAGCCGTCCGACGTGGACGCGCTCGTAGGTCGCCGAGGCGAGCAGTGCGAAACCGACGCAGACGGCGGCGACCAGCGCCGCGCAGCGCGCCAACTGCCGTCCCGCCAGCTGCTCCCGCAGCAGTTCCACCGCCTCGCCGCGCGCCGCCCGGTGCACCGCGACGGCACCGGCCCCGACCCCGGCACCCGTCCCGCCGGACGCCGGGCTCCCTGCCGCGGAGCCCGTCCCGCCGCGTGCCGTGCCCGGGGTGCCACGGGCGCCGGAGTGCGCCGCCCCGGGTGGTGGCGTGGTGGCCCCGTCGGCTCCGCAGAGGGGCGCGGCCCGCGCTCCGACGGGCGTCCCGCCGCGTGCCGTGCCGTGGGCGCCCACCGTGCCGGGGGTTCCGCCGGGTGCCGCGGTGCGCATGCCGTCGTCGGCTGTGTCGGCTGTGTCGGCTGCGTCGGCTGCGTCGGGCGTTCCTTCGCGCGCGTCGTGGGCCCCGGGTGCCGCGCCCCGGCCGCCACGGACGCCGGAGCGTGCCGCGCCGGGCGCCCCGCGGGACGCCTCGTCGTGGGTGCCGTCGTCCGGCCCGGCGGGTGCTCTGCCGGGCGCCTCGTCCCGGGTGCCGTCGTCCGGCCCCGCTGGTGTCCCCTCGGGCGTCCTGTCGGGCGCCCTGCCGGATGCCCCCTCGGGCGTCCCGCCGCGCGTCCCGCCGTGCGTCCCGCCGTGCGCCCCGCCGTGCGCCCCTCCGTGTGTGCCGCCGCTTCCCGGGTCGCGAACAGCGCTGGTCATGGCCGTACTTCCCCCGTTCCCCCGTGGTGTCCTGCCGCGGGGGCCCGCGCGTTCCGCGCCCGGCCCCGTGCGTCCTGCGTGCGGGCGGTCGCCACCCGCACCCGCACTCTATGTGCCGGACCGGCCGGGCCGGTGGCGGCCTCGGGCGGGCAGGACGCGCGGGGCGGGACGGGGCGGACAGGGCGGACAGGGTGGGCGGGGGACGGCCGGAACGGGCCCCGGGCGCCGCGGAGTTGGGCGGAGGGGGCCCGGTCAGCGGAACGGGATCGTGCGCCAGGGGCTCTCCGGGTCGGACATCAGGACCTCGTGCGCGGCCAGCATGTCGGCGTACCAGCTGCCGAACTCCTCCTCGTCGAAGTGGAGGCAGCGGCCGAGTATGTAGCCGGCCGAGAAGTCCTCCCAGGAGGTGTGTTCGAGCATGCTCACCCGGCCCGCGCGGACCACGGCGTCCTCCATCTCCTGCGGGGAGCAGAAGCGCGCGCCGAGCCCCCAGCGGGCCATCTTGGACGCGCGTCCCAGATCCCAGGCGGCGACCGAGCGGACGAACCGGCCCTCGGGCAGCAGCCCGTCGGCGCGGAAACGCTTCTCGTAGCGGACGATGCGGCCGATGAGCCGCTTCACGCCCTCGACGTGGGAGCGCAGTTCGTCCTCGTCCGGGCCCTCGGGGACGGTGACGCCCTCGGGGGTGATCTCCACCTCCGTCGCCCGGCGCCACATGACGCGTTCGACGGTCTGCTTCCACTGCTCGGTGTCGACGTGGCCGCCGAAGTCGCGCGCCATCGACCGGCGTGCGCCCAGCACGAAGTCCCACACGGGGCTGCTCATCTCCATCCGGAGCAGCTCCTCGACGTACTCGCGCCACTTCTCCCGGGTGGTGACGCCCCACCATTCCTCCAGGCGGCGGCGCTCGGCCGGGTAGCCCGTGCCGTGCCAGTGGACGGCGTTCCAGTACGAGTGGTTGGTGGCGCACAGCAGCGCGCCGCACGCCAGCCCCCGGGCGACCGGGCCGGAGTGCGGGCCGCCGGTGCGCAGGGTGAGCACGCGCGGGGTGTCGGCGGCCGGGGCGCGCGCGGCGTGCTCGGCCCACAGGGCGCAGTAGGCGCGGCTCGCGGGGAAGTACGCCTCGCAGGGGCTGCCGGGGTTGACCGCGAGCCACGGCGGGTCGTTCCTGTCCCACACCTCCGCGAGCCGGCCGAGGCTCCCGTAGCGGAAGACCGGGTCCTCGACGGGCGGCGGCAGCATCGCGGTGGTGTACACGACCAGGCACTGCGCCTGGATCTCGGGGCGCCACTCGCGGGTGAACACCGTCCGTCCCTCGTCCGCGAGCGCGCGCGGCAGGGCGAAGAAGAGGTCGGTGTCCGCCAGCACGTCGAGGTAGGCGCCCCAGTCCATCCGGGACTTGGCGTCCATCAGCCGCTCCTCGACCTCGCTGGGCGGCTGCCCCTCCGGCGCCGCGAGGGGCGTGCCCGGGCCGGTGTCCTGGCTGCCGGAAGGCGCGCTGTCGTTCTCCCCGGGCGCCTCGGGGGCCGTCACGGCTGCATCCCTTTCCTCGTCCCTTCGCTGTGGAGGTGTGTGTGCGGTGCGGTGCCGGCCCGGGCCCGGCGTCGGCTCAGGTCAGCAGGTCGATCAGTTCCGGGATCACCAGGAACAGCAGCAGATAGGCGAGCAGCGCCCAGGCGATCATCCGGGAACAGGTCGGCGGTTCCTTCACCTTCTTCATCCGCTGCGGCTTGGGCGGTGCCCAGCCCGCGCCCGGATGTGCGCCGTACGGATTCGGCGGAGGCACGGGCAGTTTGGATCGTCTGCGCACGGTCGAGGTCCCTCACCCTTGGTCAACTCCCGCGCACAGTCTGCTGCACCGTGTTCGAACGCGGGACACCGGGCCCGGAATACGCCCGGGGACGGTCCCGGCGGTGCTGTCGGGAGGCACACAAAGGCGTGACCGCCCCGGCGTCAAGCGGTATCGCAGCGTCCGCAACGGCCGGTTTTTGTGCCGCGGGTGAGGGGTGCGGGTGCACTGTGCCGCCTACGCTGAGGGGTGATGGAGCGTCATGGGGCGGCCGGGAACGCGCGCAGGGCGCGGTGGAATCTCGGGTTCGGGCTGGTGGCGGCGCTGGTGCTGGTCGGCGTGCTGCTCTCGGTGCCGGGGGACGGGCAGGCGCGCGGCTGCGGCGGCGCGCGGGTCACCGGCTGGCGGCCCGACGACGCGATGACGGCGGAGCTGACCCGGTACGGCAACGACAACGCGCGGCTGGACGACTGGACGGGCGGGGACGGCACCCGCTCGGTGCGGCTGCCGGACGGCCGGACCCTGTGGATGTCGGCCGACACGTTCCTGGACGAGGTGCACGGCGGGAAGTCCCGCGACCCGGGCGCGGTGTGGGTGCGCAACTCGGGGCTGGTGATGTCGGCGCAGGGCAGATTCGAACGCACCCTGCTGGGCGGCACGGCGCAGCGTCCTGCGGCGCTGTTCCCGGGGACGGCGGCCGGGGACGGGCGCGAGGTGTGGCGGTGGCCGGTGCAGAGCGTCGTCGAGCCGCGGCGGCCGGGCTCGGCGGAGCAGGTCGTCCGGGTGCTGCTGTGGCAGCGGGAGAAGGGCGAGCCGCCGTGGATCTTCGGGGTGCCGCGGGCCAGCGAGGTGGCCACGTTCTCGCTGCCGGATCTGCGGCTGGAGTCCATCGACACCGTCTACGCGCCGCAGCACACCGATGTCGAACGGCGCGTCCTCTACGGCACGTCGGCGATCACCCGGGACGGCTGGACGTATGTGTTCGGCGCCGACGAGGGCAGCGTCGGCGGGAAGGCGTCCCGTGCGCATGTGGCCCGGGTGCCGCAGGGGCGGCTGGACGAGCCCGGCGCCTGGGAGTTCTGGGGCGGGGACGGCACGGCCCGGCCGTCGGCGGGCGCCCCGGGACGGGCGGCGGGCTGGCAGCGGGACCCGGCGAAGTCCACGCCGATACTGGTGGGCCGGACCGAGCAGCGCGGAGCGACCGGCACCTACACCGTGGTACGCCGGGGCGACAGCTGGCTGCTGCTGACCATGGACGCGGGCGGCCCGGACGGCGGCGGCATCACCGACGTGGTCTCGTACTGGGCGTGCGCGCCGACGGGCCCCTGGCACGGCCCCTCCGCCGTCGCCCAGCCGCCGCTGCCGCCGGGCGGGGCGCGGTACGGCGCGGTCCCGTACAACCCGCAGGGGCATGCGGAGTTCGGCGCGGACGGCGGTGAACTGCTGCTGAGCTACGACGTGAACGTCATGCGCTCGCCCTCGGCGATCCACCAGGACGTCTCGCTCTACCGGCCCCGGTTCCTGCGGCTGGAGACCGGTCCGGCGCGGGGGCCCGGCGCGTCCGGCTGAGGCCCGTCCGGCCACCGCGTCCCGTCCACCGGAGGCCCGTCCCGGTGGCGGGGCCCGGCGGCTCGCCGGGCGGGCGTCGGCAGCCGGGGGTGCTCGGCCTCTCGGACCCGGGCGGGACCCGTCGGGCCGGGGGCCGGCCGGTGCGCGGGCTCAGCCCTCGACAAGGGTGACGGGCAACCCCTCGTCCGGGCCCGGCGGTTCGAAGAGCCGGGCGAGATGGCGTACGCCCGCGGCGTCCAGGGGGTGTGCACCGGGCCGGCGGGCCGCGGTGCGTGCCTCGGCCCGGGCCACGGCGGTCTCCAGCGGTACCCGGACGTGGTGGAGCCGTGCGGCGTACCCGGCGGATACGGCCCACTCACGCCAGTACGCGCGGCGGTCCCGGCTCCACTGGTTCCAGTCGAACACCACGTCGGTGCCGGCGCGCAGCACCTGGAGCGCGGTCTCCCGGATCACCTCCTGGCAGGCCGCCGCCAGGCCCGGGTAGGCCGCGTCGTCGTAGCGGACATCGGGGTACAGGCGCAGCATCCAGGCGTCGAGCCCGAACCGCACGGCGGGCAGCCGCTCGGCGAGCTGCCGCGCGTACGTCGTCTTCCCGGCGCCGTTGAGCCCGCACAGCAGGTGGACGACGGGCCGGCCACCGCGCGCACTCATCCGCTCCTCCTGTCCCGGGGCTGCCCGTTCGGATACCGCCCCTTCCGGTGCTTTCCGTCCCGGGGTTCGCCGTCCCGGGCTGCGCCGTCGTCCCGGCGCCCGCGCAGGGCGGCCGGCGGGCGGGGCGGGAACGTCGTCACCCCGGGGTCGGCGTCCCTGGGGCGACGCCGGCGGGCCGGGCGCCGGGGCCGGCCTGGTCAGGTGCGGCCGGGACCTTCCGGAGGCCCGTCCGGGGAGCCGTCGGAGGGACCGCGGGAGGGGCCGTCGGCGGAGCCGCGGGTGGGGTCACCGGAGCTGGGGCCGGTGCCGGTGCCGGTGCCGGTGCCGGAGCCGGGGCCGGGCTTGGAGCCGGAGCCGGGCTCGGAGCTGGAGCCGGATCCGGGACCGGGCTCGGAGCTGGAGCCGGGGCCGGAGTCGGAGTCGGGAACGGGGCCGTGCGGGGTGCCGGGGCGGACGGGGCGGCGCATGGCTTCCGCCGCGCGGCGGGCCGCCTCCGTGGGGCGCAGGGCGTGGTCCACGGGCTGGTCGATGTCGGCGACGCCGTCGGCGTCCTCGTCCCTGGTCTCCTCCTCCCACAGCCGGCGGTACTTGGCGTCACGCAGCTTCAGCAGGACGCAGGCGACCGCGGCGGCGAACAGGGAGCCCAGCAGCACGGCCGCCTTGGTGTGCTCGGTGACACCGGCGTCGGTGAACGCCAGCTCCGTGACGAGCAGCGAGACGGTGAAGCCGATACCGGCGAGCATGGCGACCCCGGCGATATCGGCCCAGGCCAGATCGGAACCGAGTCTGGCCCGGGTGAACCGGGCCGTCAGATAGGTGCCGCCGAACACGCCGAGGAACTTCCCGGCGAACAGCCCGAGCATCACGCCGAGCGCCTCGGGCTGCCGGAACGTCTCCGCCAGCGCCGAGCCGGAGACGCCGACCCCGGCGGCGAACAGGGCGAAGACGGGCACGGCGAACCCGGCGGACAGCGGGCGCACCAGATGTTCGACGCGCTCGGCCGGCGAACTGCCCGTGTCGCCCGCGCCGGAGCCTGGGCGGTCCGGCCGGACGCGCAGCATCAGGCCCATGGCGACACCGGCGATGGTCGCGTGCACCCCGCTGTTGTAGGCCAGCGCCCAGATGACCACGCCGAGCGGCACATACAGATACCAGCCGCGCACCCGCAGATTGACGTGCAGGACCCGGAAGACGATCAGCCCGACGACGGCACCGGCGAAGGCCGCCCAGTTGAGGGTCGAGGTGTAGAAGACGGCGATGACGAGGATCGCGCCGAGGTCGTCCACGATGGCCAGGGTGAGCAGGAAGGCACGCAGCCCCGAGGGCAGGTTGGTGCCGATGACGGCGAGCACCCCGAGCGCGAAGGCGATGTCGGTGGCCATGGGGACGGCCCAGCCGTGCATCTGCCCCCCGCCGGCGAGGTTCACCGCGACGTAGCACAGCGCGGGCACCGCCATGCCGCACACGGCCGCCACGACGGGCAGTGCGGCGGCGGCCGGTCTGCGCAGCTCGCCCACCGTCAGCTCGCGCTTCAGCTCGATGCCCGCGACGAAGAAGAAGACGGTGAGGATGCCGTCGGAGGCCCAGTGCTCGACGGACAGGTCCAGGCCGAGCGCCGGGATGCCGAAGTGGAACGAGCGGACCGTCTCGTAGAGGTGGCTGAGCGGGGTGTTCGCGCACAGCAGCGCCACCACGGTGGCCACCAGCAGCACGGTGCCGCCGACGGTCTCGGTCCGCAGCGCGTCGGTCAGCAGCCTGCGCTCCCGCGCGGAGGGCCGGGCGAAGAGAGCCGTGCCGGTGCCGTCGGGGCTGTCGGTGCCGTCGGCGCTACCCGCACCGGCCGCGTCTGCACCGTCGGGAGCCGTCGCCCCGGGGGCCTCGGCGCCCTCGTGCGACGGGGCGGGCTGCTCGGGGCTGCGGTCGTCGCCGTGCGGCGCTGCCATGGAGTCTCCGGGGACGCGTAGGGCCAGTAGATGCGGAGATCCGCACCGCCGACCAGTCTTCCCGGCACACCTGTGACGTCTTGATGTGATCTTGACGTTCCCCTCCACCGTACTGGTCGGGGAGCGCGCCGGCGCAAGAGGGGCGGTGAGCACGGCCACCACGAGCCCGGACATGAGCGGCCCCCTTCGCCGTCGCGACGAAGGGGGCGCTTTCGCTGTCGGCGCGCTGTCTTCAGGCGTCGAAGCCGCGCGCCTTGACGTGTGCGATGAAGCCTGCGAATGCGTTCGGGGGGAAGGAGAGGACGGGTCCCTCCGGGTTTTTGCTGTCCCGTACGGGGACCGGGCCGTTCGCAGCGGCGGAGGCGGGAGACCACTCAAGGCAGTTGCCACCCTCGGGGCTGCTGTAGCTCGACTTGACCCACCGGGTCGGTCCGATCTTCACGACAGTGCCTCCATGTGCTCTGCGATCAGGCGTGCGCTCTCCCTGGGCGAGAGTGCGCTGTATTCAGGCGTTGCGGTTGTGTGCCTTGACGTGTGCGATGAAGCCTGCGAATGCGTTCGGGGGGAAGGAGAGGACGGGTCCCTCCGGGTTTTTGCTGTCCCGTACGGGGACCGGGCCGTTCGCAGCGGCGGAGGCGGGAGACCACTCAAGGCAGTTGCCACCCTCTGCGCTGCTGTAGCTCGACTTGACCCACCGGGTAGGCCCAAACTTCACGACAGTGCCTCCATGTGCTCTGCGATCAGGTGTGCGCTCTCCCTGGGCGAGAGTGCGTCGCTGGTGATTTCATCGTAGGTCCGCAGCGCCGTGTGAACGTGATCCAGATCCTCGATGATCCCCGCTGTTCGGTAGCTCTCCACACAGACCGCCACGGCATGGGCCGGTGAGGTCAGGAGCGATACCGGTCCGTCGCTGAACAGGTGCGCCGGTGCGTCGAGCGGCAGGATCTGTACCCGGACTGTGGGGCGTTCCCCAGCCGTCACCAGAGCCTGAAGCTGCTCGCGCATCACGTCCGGTGGACAGAAGCGGCGGCGTAGCACCGACTCGCACAGGACCAGGCGTACATCGGGTGGGGTCTCGCTCTCGTAGATCGCTTGGCGGAGGAGCCGGTTGGCGACGAACGCCGCCACCTCGTCGTCACCCGCGAGGGGAGAGCCACCCTTGACCAGGCAGCGGGCGTACCGCGCTGTCTGGAAGAGCCCGGGAACGATGGTGGGCGACCACTCACGGATGGCCACCGCCGCGCGCTCCAGCGCCATACGCCGCCGGTACAGCGTCGGGAACGAGGAAGCCACGGATTCCTCGTACAGCCGCTTGAACTTGCCGTCCGTGCCCAACACCTGGTCCAGCCGGGCGGGCAGCGCCGGAGGAATCGGGCCGTCGCAACGCTCCACGCGGGAAATCGTGCTCTTGGAGGTCCGGGTCATACGGGCCAATTCGGTCTGTGTGAGCGGCTTTCCCGGGTACAGCTCGCGGGCGCTCCTGCATTCTTCCGCGAACCGGCGGCGCGGGTCCTCCGCGTCTTCGGGGACGCCGGTGTCCCCCGTCTCCGCGCCCATATCTCCCCCTGACCACGCGTCTGGTCACGCGTTGTGACAGTGCTGTTCTCAACGGTCAGCGGCCTGTGCATATGCCGCCAGTACCAAGTTCCAGGTTGGACGCCGAACTCCCCCCAAGGGCAGCCATCCATGCTTCAGGCTTGCCATCGGCCCGCTGCACAGCGTGAGTGTGCGGTCACGGCTGCTCGGAGCGCTCCCGGGGGGAACGAAGCCCAACCGGACTGGTGGAGGAGATGGTCTCATGGGCACTTGTGCCCAAAGGGGGTTTGTCGGCCCAAAGTTGACAAACCCGGATGAATATGCTCTTGCATGGGAGCTGTGTCGGTTCGACCCCGATGCCTGGGCGGTGCGCGCCACGTACGCTCCCGGCGGCACCGGCCCGTACCCGCCGATGGGTCGGGCCCTGCTGCGCGGAGTGCAGGCCGGGTTGAGGCGCCTGCTGCCATGACCACCCCGGAGGAAGCTCGCGCGGCCCCGGTCGCGCAGGGCCCGGAGTTGGAGCCCGTGCCCGTCCCTGAGTGCGACGTGTGTCAGGCCCTGGCCGAAGACCGCGAGGCGGCGCGCGCCAAGGGGTACCGGCTGACCGTCCGCAGCTGCAACGCCGTCATCGCAGGCCACCCGCACGGGCGGGGAGCGCGGTGAGGCATCCCCGTCCCCGACGACAGCACCACTGGGCAACCACCGTCGACACGGAACGAAGGAGGCAGCGGCATGGCCGCCGTCATCGTGATCGAAATGACCGGTAAGGCAGGCAAGGCCGACAAGGCACCGCCCCGAATCAGCGAGGGGCTGAAGGAAGTCGCCACCGCCGACGACACGGAGGAGTGCGCCGCCGACGCCGCTCCCGGGTGCGGCGACGACAATCCCTCCCGGTGATCAGCCACCTCGCGTGACCGCCTGGCGTCGGGAGTCGACTGTCACAGGGGTGTCGCTGTGCCACAGGGCTGTCGCACGGGTGTGGCACGGCTATGGCTGCCGGGGCGGAACCGGGGGCGGTTCCCGGGCGGGTGGGACATCAAGACGGCATAAAGATTGCCGGTTCGCGGCAATGCCCTCGCGGTGCGCTGCTTGTCACGATGGGGCCCGCCGCGCCGGGGGGTGACGGCGGCCGGTGAGGAGGGGAGCGGCGGGGGTGATGTCGCCCGCCGCGACCACCGGCACGGGGACGGGTCCGCTGCCGACGGGGGTGGCGGCGGATCGACGGGCAGAGGGGACGACGCCTTCGACGGGGGTGAAGGCGCCGGCCCCTCTGTCGTTTCCGCCCCTCGGGTGCGGGAGGGGCGCGGTCCGGAGCGGCGGCGCGGGCCGGAACGGCCTCCTTCGCTTTCTGCCGTGGTTGCCGGAATCGGGAGCGGGGCCCTCGGCGGGCAGCCGTTCGGTGGGTAGGCGACCTCGGGCTCCTCGGCGGACAGGTCCCCGGGTCTCTCGGTGGCAGGTCCTCGGGGCCTCGGCGGATGTGCGCTCGGTCCCTCAGTGGGTGGGCTCCCGGTCCCTCAGTGGGTGGAGTGCCGTGCCGGTCCCCTGCTCGGCTCGCCGCCAACGAGGCCGACTTTTCCGGGGTTTCGGTCCTCTCCGGAGTTCAGGAGTTCCGGAGTTCTCGGGTGGGGTTTTCCGAGGTGCGGTTCTCGACGTTCTCCCGGTTTTCCGCAATTCCCCGCGGGGGAGGGGTGATCCGGGTATCCGTGATCCGTTGCGGGCTCCCGTGGCCGTGCTCGCCGGAGGCCGTGTGTTGCCGTGCCGGGCGGTGTGCCGCGGTGGCTGGAGCGGGCCGTCGGGCGTCGGAACGCCGTCCGATCTCCGAATTGCCGGGCGTCTGCGCAGAAATGGTGCCTCGTGTGTGCGGGTGGTGATCCCGGGGGTTTCTGTCCGTTCCCGAGGGGTTCCACAACTCCCTTTCGCCCGGGGGCTCATGGGGCCGGATGCGCCTTGAGGGGGTCTGGGGCCGCTGATAGTGTGCCTTGGGTTTACAACGCGTAGTCGCCTGCGGTGGGGAACCGAGGTGGCGACAGCGGATCATCGCGTGGGGATCAACGGGTTCGGGGGGCTTTCATGGCCGTGGTGACGGGGTGACGGGGGTGGCGGGGTGAAGCCCCAGGAGCGGGGCGGTGCGCAGCGCGCTGCCGTGAGCGCCGCCGTGGGCGGTGACCGGCTGCCGTCGGCGCCCCGGGAGCGCAAACCGGCGCTGGCCGCGCTCGCCGTGCTGCTCGTCCTGCTGGGCGCACTCGGTGCGACGGTGCTGGTGATGCGGGCCGGCGACCGGGTGGAGGCCGTGGCGATCACCAAGCGGGTGCCGCAGGGGCAGCCCGTGCCGGAGTCCGCGATCAGGTCCGTCATGGTCGCCGAGGACAGCGATGTGCAGTACGTGCGCTGGGAGCAGCGCGGGCTGCTGAAGAAGTACCGCTCCGCCACGGACCTCGTCGACGGCACCGTGCTGGTGGGCAGCATGCTCACCAAGGAGAAGGGCGTGGCGCCCGGCAAGTCCGTCGTCGGACTCTCCCTCAAGAGCGGCCAGTTCCCGCCCCGGCTGGAGGAGGGCGACACCGTCTCGGCCTACCTGGTGGGCCGCCGCGACACCGCTTCCGACAGCGACGACACCGGCAGCGGGAGCGGCGGTGGCGGCGGGAGCGGCCGTGGGGGCGGGTCCTCCGCCGACGCGCTGATCACCGACAACGCCAAGGTCCAGTCGATCAAGCGGGATTCGGGCGACTCGCTGAGCAGCGATCTGCCGGTCTCGGTCGTCGTGGACAGGAGCGACGCCGCCGCGCTGACCGCCGCGGCGTCCAACGGCGAGGTGTCCCTCGTGCTCGACTCCTCCGGCGGCCGGTGAGACGGACGTTCCGCGGGCGCGGCCGGTGCGGCGGCGGAGCACAGGGCGTGGATACGAGCCGAAGAGGGGCGTAGCTGGATGGCGCTGATCGCACTCGCCGCCGACAAGGGATCGCCGGGGGTCACCACGGCCGCCGTCGCCCTGTCCGCGGTGTGGCCGCGCCGTGCGCTGCTGGCCGAGGTGGACACGGCCGGCGGGGATCTGGTGTACCGCGGTGCGGCCGACCACGGCGGGCCGCTGGACCCGAACACCGGCATGCTCTCGCTCGCCGCCGCCGCGCGCAGGGGCCTGGCGGCCGAGCAGTTGTGGGAGCACGCGCAGCGGCTGTCCGGCGGGCTCGACGTGCTCGTCGGGCTCGGCAACGCCGAGCAGTCCGCCGGGCTGGCCGGCCAGTGGGACACCCTCGGCCGGGCGTTCGCCTCGCTCGCCGTCTCCCCGCGGCAGGAGGCCGCGGCCGATGTCATCGCCGACTGCGGGCGCATCGGCCCCGATGCGCCGTCCGTCGCGCTCTTCCCGCACGCCGCGCTCGTCCTGCTGGTGGCGCGCGGTGAGCCCGAGCAGATCGCGCGGGTACGGGACCGTGCGGCGGCGCTCTCGCAGCGGCTGCACGGCGGGCAGCGCGGGATGGCGCAGCTGGCGCAGCCGCTGCTCGGGGTGGTGCTGATCGCGGAGGCGTCCGGCGCGGCGAAGATCGCGGGACAGGTCAACGACATGCTCGTCGCCTCGCGTGCGGGCGCGCAGGTGCTCGGGGTGGTCGCGCACGACGCGGCCGGGGCCGAGCAGTTGGCGGGCCGGCGGCGGGGCCGGGTCGAGAAGTCGCTGCTCGTCCGCTCGGTGCGGAAGGTCGCGGCGGACCTCCAGCAGCAGTACGCCGGGATACGGGACGCCGTGCCGGGCGGACCGGACGCCGTGCCGTCGGCCCAACTCCCGGGCACGCCGCCCCCGGAGGCCCGGCCGTACCCGGAGGCCCGGCCGTACCCGCCGGGTCAGCCGAGTCCGGGCGGGCAGTCGACTCCGGACGGCCGGCCGACTCCGGGCGGGCAGCCGTACCCGCCGGGGCAGCCGTATCCCTCGGCTCAGCCGTACCCGTCAGGTCAGCCGTCTCCGTCGACTCAGCCCTCCCCGCCGGTTCAGCCGTCTCCGCCCGCCGCGCCGGTTCAGCCGTCTCCGCCCGCCGCGCCGGAACAGCGCCCTGCCGCCCCGGAGCAGCGTCCCGTCGCCCCGGAGCAGCGTCGGCAGCCGCAGTGGCAGCCCTCGTCGGAGCAGGCGGAGTGGCGGCCCTCGTCGGAGCAGTCGCGGTGGCAGCCGCAGCCGGAGTGGAACCAGCAGTTCGAGCGGGTGGACGGCAGGTTGCGCCCGAGGTCCGGACCGAACGCCGCCCCGGCCCCGGCACCGGACGCGGCCCCGGCCCGGGGCGTGGGCCAGGACCCGGGAACAGCACCGGCTCCGGCACCCGGCACGGCTCCGGCGCCCGGCACGGCTGCGGCGCCCGGCACGGTCCCGGCACCGGGTGACGAGGGGGTGGCGCGGTGAGCGAGCCCGTGGTCGACCATCAGCTCGTCAAGCGGTTCCGGCAGGAGGCCGGGGACCGGATCGCCGAACAGCGCCGTATCGACCAGGCGTCCGGCCTCGCCGCGATGTCCACGGAGGACGAGCGGCAGTTCGCGCGCGCCGTCATCGCGCAGATCCTGGAGGAGTACGCCCGCTCCGAGATCACCTCGGGCCGTGCCCCGCTGGACGCGCCGACGGAGGAGGCGTACGCGGCGGCCGTGCACGCCGCGCTGTTCGGTGTGGGCCGGCTCCAGCCGCTGCTGGACGACCCCGAGGTCGAGAACATCGACGTCAACGGCTTCGACCAGGTCTTCATCGGCTACGCGGACGGCCGGGAGACGCGCGGGGAGCCGGTCGCGGAGTCGGACGAGGAACTGGTCGAGCTGATCCAGATCCTGGGCGCCTACTCCGGGCTGTCGTCCCGCCCGTTCGACTCGGCCAATCCGCAGCTCGATCTGCGGCTGCCGGACGGCTCACGGCTCTCCGCCGTCATGGACGTCACCCGGCGTCCCGCGCTGTCGATCCGGCGGGCCCGGCTGGGCAAGGTCTTCGTCGCCGACCTGGTGGGCAACGGCACCCTCACCCCCGAGCTGGGCGGCTTTCTGACGGCGGCGGTGCGGGCCCGCAAGAACATCATGATCGCCGGGGCGACGAACGCGGGGAAGACGACGCTGCTGCGGGCGCTGGCCAACGAGATCCCCGCGCACGAGCGGCTCATCACCGTCGAGCGCGCCCTGGAGCTGGGGCTCGACCAGTTCCCCGAACTCCATCCCAACGTCGTCGCGTTCGAGGAGCGGCTGCCCAACTCCGAGGGGCAGGGCGCGATCAGCATGGCCGAGCTGGTGCGCCGGTCGCTGCGGATGAACCCGTCGCGGGTGATCGTCGGTGAGGTGCTCGGCGACGAGATCGTCACCATGCTCAACGCGATGTCGCAGGGCAACGACGGTTCGCTGTCCACGATCCACGCCAACAGCTCCAGCGAGGTCTTCAACCGCATCTCGACGTACGCGCTCCAGGCGGACGAGCGGCTGCCGATCGAGGCCAGCCAGATGCTGGTGGCGGGCGCCATCAACTTCGTCGTGTTCGTCGAGCGGCGCAACAACTTCGCGGGCGGCGGGCGGCTGACGCGCTCGGTCACCTCCGTGCGCGAGATCAACGGCGTGGACGGCCGGGTGCTCTCCAGCGAGGTGTTCGCCGAGGCGCCCGACGGGCGGCTGCTGCCGCACGCCCCCCTCTCCTGCGTCCAGGAGCTGGCCGTCCACGGATACAAGCCGACCGGGAACTGGGGGTGACGGGTGTGCCCTTCGACGGCACGGGCGGCGGTCTCTTCTCCGTCACGACGCTGTACGCGCTCGGCTGCGGCGTGGCCGTCGGCGGCGGCCTCGCGCTGCTGATCGTCGCGCTGCGCGGGCTGCCCGCCAAGTCGTCCGCAGACAGGCGGCGTTCGGGGGAGCGGGCCGGGGAGCTGGCCCGGTTCATGAGCAGACGCGGCTCGCTGGCGGCGCTGGCCGGGCTGCTGGTGCTGCTGCTGACCCGCTGGCCCGTGGCGGCCGTCGCCACCGGCGTGCTGGTCTTCGCGTGGGACCGGCTGTTCGGCGGGGCGGCGGAGGAGCGGGCCGCGATGCGGCGGGTCGAGGCGCTGGCCGCCTGGACGGAGTCGCTGCGCGACACGATCGCCGGGGCCGTCGGCCTGGAGCAGGCCATCCCGGCCTCCGCCCGGGCCGCCGCGCCGTCGCTGCGCCCGCACCTGGACGCGCTGATCGACCGGCTGCGGGCCCGCACCCCGCTGCCGGTGGCCCTCCAGCATCTGGCGGACGAGCTGGACGACCCCTCGGCGGACATCGTCGTCGCCGCGCTCGTCCTCAACTCCCGGCTGCGCGGCCCCGGTCTGCGCGAGGTGCTCGGCGCGCTGGCGAAGTCGGCGCGCGAGGAGGTCGACATGCGGCAGCGGGTGATGGCGCAGCGGGCCTCGACGCGGCGCAGCGTGCAGATCGTCGTCGGGGTCAGCGTGGCGTTCGTGCTGGGGCTCGCCATCTTCAACCGGGGCTTCGTCGAGCCGTACGGGAGCCCGCTGGGCCAGGTCGTCCTCGCCTGTGTGTGCGGGATGTTCGCGTGCGGCTTCTGGTGGCTGCGCAAGCTGTCCCGCATCGAGACGCCGGAGCGCTTCCTGGTGCGCGCCGACCCGGCCGTGCAGCCGCGCGCCCGCACGGGCGAGGAGCACGCCGGTACGCCGGGCGGGACGGGCGCCCCGGGTGCCACGGGCACGCCGGGCGCCCCGGGGACCTCCGGCGCCGCCGGGACCCCGGGTGCCGAAAGACCGCGACAGCAGGGGGTGTTCGGACGGTGAGTCCGCTGACGCTGACCGCGCTGGCCGGCGCCGTCGCCGGACTCGGCCTGTTCCTGCTGGTGCGGGCGCTGGCGCCGGGCCGCAAGGGCGCGGTGGCCTCCGTCGCCGAGATCGACGCGCTGCGCGCCCGCACCGCGGCGCACCAGCCCGCCGGCTCCGCCGTCCCCGCCGAGGCCGGCCGGTTCGGCGCGGCCCGGGCCCGGCTGGGCGCGCGGGTCGCCGCCTTCTATCTGCGCCAGGGCTGGGAACTGCGCAGCCTCCGCTCCGACCTGGACGTCCTGGAGCGCGGCTGGGAGGGCTTCCTGGCGACGAAGGTGGTGCTCGGCGCGGTCGGGCTGTTCTTCGGGCCGTTCCTGTTCTCCATCGTCTGGCTGATCGGGTTCGGCAGCAGCCCGCTGATCCCGGTGTGGCTCGCGCTGTTCTTCGCCGTGCTGTTCTTCCTGCTGCCGGACGTGGAGGTGCGCAGGGACGCCGCGAAGAAACGGCGCGATCTGCGGCGCGTGGTCGGCGCCTATCTCGACCTCGTCGCGATGAACCTCGCCGGCGGGCGCGGTCTGCCCGAGGCGCTCAAGGCCGCCAGCGAGGTCAGCGACGGCTGGGCGCTGCGCCGTATCCGGGACGCGCTCGCCGACGCCCGGATCACCGGACAGAGCCAGTGGCAGGCGCTCGGCGCGCTCGGCACCCGGCTGGGCGTGGACGAGCTGAAGGATCTGTCGGCCTCGCTCGCCCTCGTCGCCGACGACGGCGCCAAGGTGCGGGCCTCGCTGGCCTCCCGGGCCGAGACGATGCGGCACCGGGAGCTGGCCGAGATCGAGGGCAGCGCGGGCGAGAAGTCCCAGTCGATGCTGGTGGCCCAACTGATGCTGTGCGCCGGCTTCCTCGTCTTCCTCATCTATCCGGCGGCCATGCGTGTCTTCCAGATCTGAGACAGGGCGCGTGCCGCGTGCCGCGTGAGCGGCCGCCCGCCGGCCCGTACGGACCGATCGAACGAACCGTGTGAAAGGACCGAGAACGATGGCAGGGAAACCGATCCGTTCCACAGAATCCGCGCACTCCGCCGGCGGCCCCGGCTCTCCCGGCTTCCGTGGCCTGCCCGGTCACCCGGCCGTGGACTTCCTCGTCACCTTCGTGCGCGGCCGGATCCAGCGGGCCCGCTCCGGGGAGCTGGACCGGGGCGCCTCCGCCGTCGAGTGGGTGATCATCTCGGCGGTCGTGGTCGCGATCGTCGGTGTCGTCGCCGCCATCATCAACATGGCGCTGCGCAACGGCGCCGACAAGGTGAGCGACTGCATCGACGGTGCGGACGCCGACGGAACCTGCTGAGGCGCACACCGGTGAGAGGGACCCGGCTCGTCGTCCGCGCACGCCGCGCAGGCGCCCTGTGCACGGCAGGCGCACGCCGCCGCGCGGAGGCGATCGCGCGCCGCGGCGACTCCGGCATGAGCGGGATCGAGTTCGTGATCCTCACCCCGGTGCTGTTCTTCCTGATCTTCGCGACGGTGCAGTTCGCGCTGTACTTCTTCGCCGACCACGTGGCACAGGCCGCGGCCCAGGCAGGCGCACGCAAGGCCCGCCAGGAGGCCGACGCCGACCCGGGCGGCTGGCGCGGCAAGGCGCGGGAGACCTCCGCCTCCTACATCGAACAGCTCGGCCCGAAGCTCGTCCTGGGGCCCGAGGTGCGCACGCTCCAGCCGCGGCAGCACACGGTCGGGGTGGAGATCACGGCACGGGTGCCCGCGGTCTTCCCCGGCCTCGACCTGGACGTGCACGCCCTCTCGCAGGGCCCGGTGGAGCGGTTCGTCCCCGACGGAGAGGGATGAGAAGGCTGAGAGGGCTGCGACGGCGGAGAAGACCGGGAGAGCCGGGAGAGCCGGGAGAGCCGGGAGAGTTGACGGTGCAGGGCGGGAGCGGTGCCCGGGAACGCCGGGACACGGGAACGCGCCGGGAACGCCGGAGCCGACGGGCGCGGGCGGCCGCACGGCGGCGGGACGTCGTCCACGGGCCGGGCGGCACCCGGGCGTGCCCCGGTGCGGACGCCGGGATCTCCACGCTCGAAGTCGTCATCATCGCGCCGGTGATGATGCTGTTCATCCTCGTCCTGGTGGCCTTCGGGCAGCTCGTGGACGGGCGCGGCGCGATCGACAGCGCGGCCCGGGACGCGGCACGCGCCGGATCGCTCCAGCACGGCAGCCACGGCGCGGCCATGAACGCCGCCCAGCAGGCCGCGACCGCCACTCTCAAGGGCACCTGCGCGGGCGGCGTCACGGTCCGCGACGCCGGCAGCGACTACCGCTCCGGCGGGCTGTTCACCGTGGAGGTCAGCTGCGAGGTGCGCGGCCTCGGCCTCGTCGGGCTGAACATCACCAAGGAGCTGACGGGACGGTCGAGTTCACCGATCGACCCGTACCGGAGGACGGGATGAACCGGGGAGTGCGGACCGCCGTACGGCGCGCGCTGCGGCAGCGGCTGCCGGCCGCCGTCGCCGGACGGGAACGGGAGCGGGGCTCGGGCGCCGGCGCGGTGCTCGTCTTCGCGCTGCTGTTCCTGGTGCTGGCCGCGTTCGTCGTCGACGGCGGCCTGTCGATCTCCCAGCGGGAGCGCGCCGCGGACATCGCCGAACAGGCCGCCCGCTACGCCGCGCAGGACATCGACGAGGAACAGCTCCGCGTCAGCCAGGGCCGCAACGCGCCCATCAACTACGAGAACTGTGCCCAGCGGGTGGCCGTCTTCGCCCGCCAGTCGGGCCTCTCCGCCGCCGACGTGGCCGCCTCCGGCTGTACGGCGGCGAGCCCGCAGCAGGTGGAGGTCCGTATCCGGCTCACCTACCGGCCGGTGCTCACCGGGCTGTTCTACAGCGCGCCGGTCACCGTCCACGGCACGGCGAAGGCGGAATCCGTGACGGGATGACGCCCCGGGCCCCGCCCGGCCCGCCCCCCTCCTTCCTGGCCCACCGACCCACCAGCCCACCGACCCACCAGCCCACCAGCCCCTCCAGTCACTTCCGGGAGCACACGACATGGCGCGCCGCAGCAAGGCACCGGCTCCGTCCCCGGGCGGCCCCCGGGCCCGCTCGCGTACGCCCGTACCCGTGCGCACCCGGCGCTCCGCCGGGGACGTGCTCAAGGCGGTCTCGGCGTTCCTGGCGCTGGCCGTGCTGCTGGTCGGGGTGCCCGGCGCGCTCGCGTACTTCATCGGCTGGCCGCTGCCCCGCCGGGTGCCCTCGCTCGACATGCTGACGGACGAGATCAGCGCGGGCGTCTTCATCAAGGTGCTCACCGTGGTGGTCTGGCTGGCCTGGGCCCAGTTCACCGCCTGTGTGCTCGTCGAGGCCCGGGCCGCGTTCTCCGGCGTGGGCCTGCCCGCCCGGGTGCCCGCCTCCGGGCCCAGCCAGTGGCTCGCCCGTCAACTGATCGCCGCCATCCTGCTGCTGGGGTCCACGGCGGGCAGCTTCGCCCCCGGCCTGGCCCAGCTGGACCACTCCGGGCGGCCCGGCACACCGGGGCAGCCCGTCGCGGCCACCGCACAGCTCACCCCAGGCCAGGGCGGCGCACACCAGACGCTGCCCGCGCACGTCGGCGGCGCACCCTCCGTCATGGGCGGACACACGAGCTCCGCCGGTCACGGCGGGCACACCGCGGCGGCCGGCGGACCGGACGGAGCGCAGGCGCAGGCGCAGACGCGGACGCAGGGCGGGCACGGCGACGGTGCCGCGGCCGCCGCGCAGCCCACCCGGGGCGCCCGCGCCGACTCGGCCACGAAGTTCTACCGGATCCAGCCGCCCGAGGGCCGCCACCACGACTCCCTGTGGGAGATCGCCGCACGCCACCTCGACGACGGCCGCCGCTACAAGGAGATCTACCGCCTCAACAAGGACCGGGTGCAGCCGGACGGTTCACGGCTGTCCGAGGCCAGCCTCATCCGGCCCGGCTGGATCATGGAGATGCCGGCCGACGCACACGGCGGCGAACTGGTCGAGATGCCGGACGACGCGGAGGAGTTGACGCCGCGCGAACGACGACAGTACGAGGAGTACCAGGGCGACCGCGCTCCCGCCGCACCCGGCCCGGGCGCCTCCGAGGACCGTTCGCCCGGCACGTCCGACGACGGTTCGCCCGGCGCCTCCGACGAGGGGCCCGGCCGCGGTGACGGCTCGGCCGACCGGGACCGCGCGGGCGGACCGGGCGGTGACGGCTCCGGCCCGCAGGAAGGGGCCGGCAGCCCCCGCGAGACGGACGAACCGGCGCAGCCCGACGAGGGCGGCGACGGGCCCTCCGAGAACATCCGGGTACCCGACGCCGAGCGCACCCCGGACCGCCAGGAGCAGTCCGTCCCGCAGGGCCCCGGCCGCTCGCCCACCGTTCCCGACGACGCCCGTCCGGACCCGGCCGACGGGAGCGGCCACGGCGCCGCCCCGAGCCCCGGCCCCGGCATCGACGAGCCCGACGACGTCCGCCCCGGCGTCCCGGACCCGTCGGCCCCCGGCACGCCGTCCGCCGAGGGCGACGGCGACCTGTCCGACGCCGGGCTCCCGGACCCCGACGGCGACAGGCACCCCACGGACCCCGGCGCTTCCGGAGGCTCCGCCGACACCCATGACTCCGCCCCCTCAGGGGACCCCTCCGGCTCCTCCGGCAGCTCCACCGGGGATTCCTCCGGCTCTTCCGACAGCTCTTCCGACCTGGCGCACGCCGGGCTCCCGCCGGAGGAGGACGGCGCCGAGGACACCCGGGCCGGGACCCACCCGGACGCCTCCGGCTCCGGAAGCTCCAGCAGCTCCGACAACTCCGGTGACTCCGACAAGTCCGACAGCTCTGGTGACTCCGGCGGTTCACCGGGCTCCGGCGGCACCGCGCCGGGAGACGACACCTCGGCCCGGGCCCCGCGCACCGGTACGAACGCCCCTGCACAGGGCGGGAGTTCGGGCCCCGGTGCCACCTCCGACCCGGGTTCCGGCGCCGAGGCGGACGCCGGTACCGGTTCCGACTCCGGCTCCACCCCGGGCTCCGGCTCCACCGGCGACGACGGCCCCCACGGCGCGGACGACCCGAACGGCACGGAAGATCCGAACGCCGCGCGCGACCCGGACGGCACGGCGAACCCGGACGAGGCAGGGCACCCGGGCCGCGCCGACGGCACCGGCCACGTGGACGCCCCCGACCGTGCCGGCGACCCCGACCGGGCAGAAGGCACCGACCGGGCGGAAGGCGCGGGCAAGGGCGGGGGTGTGAGCGAGGACACGGGCCCCGGGACCGGCGACGGGAGTCAGCCGGGCTCCGGGTCCGGCGCCGGGTCCGACTCCGACTCCGGCTCCGGCTCGGGGTCCGGCTCGGGCTCCGGGGCTGAGGCCCGGGGAGGCGCCGAGGAGGCCGACGAGGCCGAGGAGGCGTCCCCGGCGGCGGCCGGGAGCCGCTCGCTCGGGCTGCCCGAGGTGCTGCTCGGCTCGCCCTTGCTGGCCGCCGGCGTCCTGGCCGCCCTCGGCAGACGACGGCGCGCGGCGCTGTGGCAGGCGGCGACCGGCGCGTCACGGCGCCGGGGCCCGGGGGACGACTTCCCGCCGCCGTCCGAGTCGGCGGCCCGCGCGGAGGACGCGCTGCTGGCCGCGGCCGCCCCGGACGCCGTACGGTTCGTCGACCGTGCGCTGCGCGGACTCGCCGAGGACCTCGCGGCCCGGCACCGGGAGCCGCCCGCCGTCTACGCCGCCTGGCTCACCGACGAGGAGCTGCACCTCCAACTGGCCGCGGACGGCGGGGAGCCGCCCGCGCCGTGGCGGTTCGGGCAGGACCGCAGCTTCTGGACCATCCGGCGGGCGCACACCCGCGTCGACGTCGGCGCCGGAGTGGCCGCGCCCTATCCGGGGCTGGTCTCCCTCGGGCTGCGGGACGGGGCGCGGCTGCTGCTCAATCTGGAGTCGCTGCCCGGCCCGGTGACCGTCGCCGGTGACGAGGAGACGCGCACGGCCGTGCTGGCCTCCCTCGCCGCCGAACTGGCCACCAGCAGCTGGGCGGAGGGGCTGCGCGTCACCCTCGTCGGCTTCGGCGCGGAGCTGACGGCGCTCGCCCCGGACCGGCTCCACCACGTCCCGGAGCTGGCCGGGCTGCTGGACACGATGGAGGCGGACGCCGCGGCGGAGACCGGGCAGCGGCACGCCCCGACGGCACGGCGGCGCGCACCGCACCTGGTGCTCGTCGGGACGGCGCCGGACGGCGACGAGACGGAGCGGCTCACCGCACTCGCCACCGAGGGTCCCGCGCTGCGCCACACGTTCACCGTGGCGCTGCCGGCCGTGGCGCAACTCCCCGACGCCGCATGGCGGTTCACCGTCCACCCGGCCACGACAGGAGCGGAGGCCGAGGCCGCCGGGGCGGACGACGGCGCGGGCAGTGTGCTGCGCGAGCCGCGCATGGGCCTGGAACTGCGCGCCCAGCTGCTGCCCACCGTGCAGCGGGCCGCCGTGCTGGAGCTGTTCACGGCGGCCGAGGCGACCGAGGCCGGCAGCGGGCCCGGGTTCCGCGCCGACCTCAGCGACGGCGGACGTCCCGCCGTCTACGTCCGGCTGCTCGGCTCCTACGAGGTGCACGGCCTGCCCGAGCCCCAGGAGGAACGCAGCGCACAGCTGCACGAGGCGCTCGCGCTGCTGCTCCTGCACCGGGACGGCGTCCACCCGCGGGTGCTCGGCTCCGCGCTGTGGCCCAGGGGCGTCACCGACGAGGTCCGCGACGCGCTGGTCGAACGGCTGCGCGCCTGGCTGGGCATCGACCCGGACGGCACACCCCGCCTGTCGACGGGGACCGGTGGACGGCTGACGCTGCGGCCCTCGGTCGTCTCCGACTGGGACGTGCTGCGCACCCTCCACCACGGCTGCACCGGAGAACGCGGCTCCCGGCTCTCGCCCGCGCTGCGCCGGCGTCAGCTCGCGGACGCCATGGAGCTGGCCCGCGGCCCGCTGCTCGCCGGTCGCCCGGCCGGCCGCTACGGCTGGCTCGCGCACGAGGACGCCGAGGCCCGGCACCCCCTGCTGGTCGTCGAGCTGGCGCTGGCGCTCTCCGCCGAACACCTCCGCGCAGGCGAGCCCGACCAGGCCGTGCACGCCGTCCGCGCCGGGCTCGGCACCGCGCCGGACGACGAGCGGCTCTGGGACGAACTGCTGCGCACCGCGCATGCGACGGGCATCGGCGAGGCGCTGGACGAGGCGGTCCGCTGGGTCACCGAGCGCAGCGCCCGGCTGCACGGCGCCGACCGCGGACTCCCGCCACGCACCGCGGCCCTCCTCACCGAACTGTCCCCCGGCCACACCCCCCACAGCCCGACGACCCCGACCCACTGACCCGAACCGACCGATCCACTGACCTCGCCCCACTGACCCCCGCACCCACCGACCCACCGCTCGACCCTCCTCGCTCCACTGACCTGGGGCCCCGGTAGCCGCAGGGCCGGCTGCGCCCCTCGTGGCAGTCGTCCGGCCGCTGCGCCCCGCGCGGTATCCGGCGGGGTCACCCTCCGGGGGACGCCGAAGGGCTCGGCGGCGGGGGAGCCTCGTACCGGTGGCCGGAGAGCCCGGCGCCGGAGAGGAGTCCACCGTGTCCGCCGGAACACCACCGCAGTCCGCGACCGCCCCGGACACGGACGGGGAACCGCCGGGGCTGCTTCTCACCCATGCACGCCGGTACAACGCGATGGTCGCCGTGCTGTTCGGCGGCCGGCGGTCCGCGCTGGACGCCTGGCTGGTCCGCGCGGCCGGAGTGCGGCCCGGCGACCGGGTGCTGGACGTGGGCTGCGGGCCGGGCCGTCTGGTGCGCCGGCTGGCGCGGGCGGCCGGTCCGTCCGGTGCCGTCGTGGGCGCCGATCCGTCCGGGCCGATGCTCGACCACGCCCGCCGGCACGCCGCCCGGCTGCCCACCGCGTCCTTCCACCGGGCCCCGGCCCAGGATCTGGGACTGCCCGACGCCTCCTTCGACGTCGTCACGTCCACGTTCGTGCTGCACCACGTCCCGCCCGGCGCCCGGGCCGCCGCGCTCGGGGAGATGTGCCGGGTGCTGCGCCCGGGCGGGCGGCTGCTGCTCGTCGACGCGTATCCGACGGGCGCGTTGGGTCCCCGCGTCGCCCGTCTGATGAGCCGCGTCTCCCGCCACCGCAGCGGCCGCCACCACAGCGCCCGCCAACCCCGGGAACATTCCGGGCACTCCGAGCACTCCGGGCACTCCCGGCTCTCCGGGGGCTCCGACGGCTCGGGGTACTCCGGGCACCCTGTGGACCCGTTCGCCGACACCGACGTACGCGCCCACGTGCCCACCCTGCGCACGCTGGGCCTCACCGACCTGTACACGGCCGACCGCCCGCCGTGGACCCGCTGTCTGCGCGCCGTCAAGCCGGACGGGAAGCGGTAGCCGCACACGGAACGCCCGGCCGGTCAGGCATCCGCGCGGTGGCGCTCCTCTCCCGCACCACCGGAGGCGGCGTGAACAGCCGTGCCGGAGCGGGCCGGTGGGGCCGGGGGCTGCGGGTGGGCCGTGCGTCCGGGGAAAGAGCCATGGCCCGCGCCCTCGGGGGAAGAGGCGCGGGCCATGGCGGTCCGTGCGGGGCGCGGCGGCCCCGTGTCCGGGTTTCCGGTGGAGAGCGGTGGCTCAGCCGACCTGGAGCTTCTGGCCCGGGAAGATGAGGTCGGCGTCGCCGCCGATGGTGGAACGGTTGTCCTCGTACAGCTTGTGCCAGTCGGTGCCGTGCGCCTCGGCGATCTTCGAGAGCGTGTCACCGGACTTGACGGTGTAGTTGCCGTGGCCGGTCTGCGGCGCCTGCTGCGGCTGCGGGGCCTGACGCTGCTGCGGCTGCTGCTGCGGCCGGCTCTGCTGCTGGGGCTGCTGCTGCTTGGGCTGGGCCTGCTGGGAGCCGCCGTCGGGGCTGACA
>NZ_BJMM01000021.1 GCF_006539165.1 Streptomyces cacaoi
TGCCGGGTGCCGGGTGCCGGGTGCCGGGTGCCGGGTGCCGGGTGCCGGGTGCCGGGTGCCGGGGCCGGGGCCGGGTCGCGGCGAGGGCGGGCTCTCCGTTCTTCCGGCCGTGCCGGGGCCGCGGCGAGGGCGGGCTGCTCCGTCCTTCCGGCCGTGCCGGGGCCGGTGGGCCCGTCCGGTCGGATTCAGGACAGGCCGGGCCGGTTCCGGTCCGGCCCCGGCTCGGGCCCGGGTGGCGCGCGCCCTTCGGCCCTCCGTGCGCCTGTCGTGCGACCCCGGCGCCACCGCTTGCCGGACCTCACGGACCTCACCGGCCCCGCGCTCAGCCGAAGTTGGCGGACTCCAGCCACAGATCCAGCAGGCCGCGGTCGCCCAGCACTTCCAGGCGCTCGTGGTCGGGGGACCGGCGCCGGTAGAACGTCAGGAGCAGGTCCGTCATGGGGCCGCGGACGGCGACGTCGGCCTTGGCGTGTGCCCGGGTGTAGGCCATGGAGCCGTCGGCCACCTCGATCAGCCACTCGGCGGGCTGTTCGCCCTCGGCGGGCGCCGGCATGTCCGTCGGGTGCGCGTGCAGGGAGGCGCCGGCGCGGGTGTTGAGCTTCCGGAGCGAGGTCATATGGGCGCGGGCCTGCGGGCTGCACACGATCTGGAGCCACTCGTCGAGGCCGTCGGCCGCGAGGTCCGGGGCCACCGTGAAATCCCGGTCGAGCCGGTCGAGTGTGCGGAAGGCGTCCGCGCGGTGGATCACCGTCTCGTGGGTGGCCCGGCGGGCCCAGAAGGCGGCGCTCTGGTCCTCGGACCAGGTCCACACCGGGGCGTCGGGGCCGGCGGAGCGCAGGGCGTCGACGAGCTGCCGGGCGCCCTCGCCGAACCACTCGGCCAGCTCCGGGGCGCCCGCCTGCTCGCCCGGCCCGCTGCCGCCCGGTACGGCGTCGTGGGGCACCATCTCGCTCGCCCTGCTGCGGACCGTCTCGCCCATCCAGCGCAGGGCGCCGCCGAGGTGCTCGGTCAGGTGACGCAGTGTCCAGTCGGGGCAGGTCGGCACCCGGTGGCCCAGCGCGTCTTCCCCGGCGGCGGTCAGTGCCTCGGCGAACAGGCGGACCTGGTGGTCGAGTTCCGCGCAGTAGCGCTCGTGCGTGAGTGTGTTGGCCATGGGCCGAGGCTAGCCGCCGGCCTAGACCGCCATCCCGTACACGATGGTGAACAGCGTGGTGAGCGAGCCGATGATGAACACTCCGGTCAGCCCGGCGACGATCAGTCCCTTGCCTTGCTCGGCGCTGAAGGTGTCGCGCAGTGCCGTGGCGCCGATGCGCTGCTTGGCCGCGCCCCAGATCGCGATACCGAGGCAGAGGAGGATCGCGACGGCCATGACGACCTGGATCATCGTCCGCGCCTCGTTCCCGAGTGTGCCGAACGGGCCCCAGTCCGGGGCGATGCCGCCGATGATGGTGGTGATGTCGCCCTTGTCGGCCGCCAGGAGCATGGTGAACTCACCGCCCTAGTTCGAAGGTTGTCTCAGACGGATTGTGCCACGCCGGGGCGACACCCGCGCCCGTCGCACGGTCCGAAGTGCCGCGGTGCGCTGTGGTCTTGTCGCTCGGACACCATCTGTCGCGGGGTTTCGGCGGGTCCGGGCGGCCGGGGGCGGGTGGGGCTGCCGGGAGGGGGGTGACGGATCGAACGCGGCTGGAATGATGGGGGCGTTGAGGGGGCGCGCGGCGGCACCGGGGAACGTTTGTCGCCCTCTCGGTACTGAACAGGTGGTCGGCGGGGGAGGGTTGAGGAATGCGCCAGAACCGCAAGAAGCTGTGGCTGCTGGGGTTGGGCGGCGGGCTGGGAGTGCTGTCCCTGTTCGTCGTGCTGCTCGTGGTGGGCACCTATATGGCTGCCGCGGGGATGGCGGGTGCCGGCGGGCGGTCCGTCGGCCTGGCGAAGGGTGCGGTGCCGGCCGCGTACCAGGGGCTGGTGCAGAAATGGGGCAACCTGTGCAAGGCGCTCAACCCGGCGCTGCTGGCGGCGCAGTTGTACCAGGAGAGCGGCTGGAAGCCCGATGCGCAGAGCGGGGCGCAGGCGCAGGGCATAGCCCAGTTCATCCCCGGCACCTGGGCCACCCACGGCATCGACGCCAACGGCGACGGGAAGCGGGACGTATGGGATCCGGAGGACGCGATTCCGTCAGCGGCGAGTTACGACTGCAAGCTGGCGAAGTACGTCGAGGACGCCCCCGGCGACGCCGGCGACAACATGCTGGCGGCCTACAACGCGGGCGCCTACGCCGTGATCAAGTACGGCGGTGTGCCGCCGTACAGCGAGACGAAGAACTACGTCTCGACCATCCGCAAGATGGAGCAGAGCTTCGCGTCGCACAAGAAGGGCCGCCTCGATCCGTCGCAGCAGGCGGCGGGGGCGATCACCTATGCGCAGAAGAAGCTCGGCACCCCGTATCTGTGGGGTGGCGACGGCACCCCGCAGGAGGGCGGCCGGTTCGACTGCTCGGGGCTGACCAAGGCCGCCTACGCCTCGGTGGACATCGAGCTGCCCCGCGTGGCCAACGACCAGTGGAACACCGGGCCGCATCCGAAACGGAACGAGCTGCTGCCCGGCGATCTCGTCTTCTTCGGCTCGGACCTGAACAACTCCCGGTCCATCGACCACGTCGGCATCTATGTCGGCGGGGGGTACATGATCGACGCTCCCTACACGGGTGCGAAGATCAGGTTCGACCCGATCGACACCCCGAACTACTTCGGGGCCACGCGCCCGAGCGCGGACTGAGCGGACGGCTCGTCCGACGGCGGCGGGCCCGCTCGCGCGGGGGCCGGGAGCGGAGCCGGCACCGCTGTGACCGGGAGTGTCGGATTCGGTCAACAATTCGTGAGGCATAGGCCCTGAGCTGCGCGAACGGGTCACTCTTGGGTAACGTCCTGGTGATCGTTCGGTAAGAGCGGAACGGCAGACCCGGCACAGGGCGTTCTTCTTCGCGGAACCGGACTTCCACACAGCGACCACGGGGGGTCGTCAGCGTTGTCTGTGACATCGACGCCACCGGCGTCAGCAGCGTCACCGGCGTCCGCAGCGCCGCCGACGTGAACCGAGCACACCCACGGAGCAGAGAAGAGGGGCCGCACCGCCATGGCTGTTTGGGACAACCCTGATGTCGAGCTGCTCTACGACATCAATGGACTGGCCAAGGACGCCCCCGGATGGGCCGACCGGCTCATGGAGTACGTGGGTGAGTACGGCATCGCGATCGGCCTCGTCGTTCTGGGCCTGTGGACGTGGTGGGGGGTGACCCGCAAGCGGGACACCCTCGACGAGGCCGTGAGCGGCTTCGCCGGGCTGGTGTGGGCGCCGCTCGGTGCGGTGATCGCACTGATCATCAACATCCCCATCCGGGACTTCGTCGGACGGCCCCGTCCCTTCCTCGAACACAAGGGGCTCGACGTCCTGATCGACGGGAAGAGCGACTTCTCCTTCGTGAGCGACCACGCGACGCTCACGATGGCCATCGCGGTCGGCATCTTCATGGTGCAGCGCAAGCTCGGTCTGATCGCCATCGTGCTCGCCGTCCTGGAGGGCTTCTGCCGGGTCTACATGGCCGTGCACTACCCCACGGACGTCATCGGCGGCCTCGCCCTCGGCACCGCCGTCGCCCTGCTCCTCGCGCCCGTCGCCCAGTGGGCCCTCACCCCGCTGGTGCGCCTGCTGACCGGCAACGCGTTCCTCCGCGGACTGCTGTGGGCCGGGCCGCACACCGACCACGCCGACGCGGGCGGGCCGTCCGCCGCCGGTGCGGACTCCGGCCGCGCCGCCGGAAGCCGCCGCGCCGGCGACCGCGACCTGGCGGCCTGACACCGGTCCCCCTCGGGCGTCAGCGGCCCTGCTCCGCCGCCGGCCCCGCACGGTGCTCGCCGCTCCCCGCTCCCTGTTCGCTGTTCAATGTGCCCCTGCCGGGCCTCCCGGCGGGGGCACGCTGCTGTCGTCCCCCGGGCCGCCGGGGCCCGCCTGTTCCGTGTGTGTCCCGGCGTCGAGCCGGGCGCGGTCCCGTGCCCGCCGGGCCGGGCCGCGCCAGCCGCAGCTGCACTGCGCGTAACAGAAGGAACCCCGCTCCCGGGTGTCCGCCCGGTGGGGTACCGGTCCGGTTCCCGCCGCGGCCTCGGGGCCGGTCGTGGGCTCGTCGTCCAGCGTTCGCTCCAGCACGTGACCACCGTACTGCGGGCGTGACGGCCCGGACGCGGGCCTCGTTGAGTCTGGCATCCGAAGCGGGGAGCGCGGACGTGGGGCAGATGACGCACGAAGGGCATGCAGCGTCGAGGCGGCGCGGGCGGGGGGCCGGAGCGTCCCGGGAGGCCGTCGCGGTGCGGGTCTGCGCGGTGGGGGCGATCGGTGCGGCCCTTCTCGCCGTGACCGGCTGCACGTCCCAGAGCCCGGCGGCGGGGGACGGCCGGCGTCCCGGGGAGCGGCCCCGTGCGGCGGACGTCGAGCGTGCGGCCGAGACGCTGCGCCGGGCCGGCAGCTCCCGGGCGCTGACCTCCATGGAGGTGGAGAGCGGCGGCACCCGGCTGACCATCGAGGGCACCGGCGTCTTCGATCTGGCCCGCGGCACCGGCCGGCTGCGGGTCACCCTCCCTCCCGGCGCGGGCGGTGCCCGGCCCGGTGAGCGCCGCCCGGTGCCCGAACTGCTGGCGCCCGGTGCGCTGTACATGAAGAACCGGGGCGCGGGCGTTCCCGCGGACAAGTGGGTGCGGGTGGACACCACGACGCTGCCGGACGGCAATCTGGTCACCGGGGGCGCCACCGACCCGCTCAGCGCGGCCGAACTGCTGGGCGGCGCACGGCGGATCCGGTACGAGGGCACCACCGCGCTCGACGGTGTACGGGTGTGGCGGTTCACCGGCGTCGTCGACATGGAGGCCGCGGCCGTCGCCGCCGGGTCGACACAGGTGCGGCGGCAGTTGCGGGCGGCGGAGAAAGGGTTCTCCGGTGCGGGCGTCCCGTTCGACGCCTACTTCGACGAGCGGGGCCGGCTGCGCAAGGTGCAGCACCGGTTCACGGTCGCCGCCGCGCCGGCGGGCTCCGGGAACGAGGCACGGGGCGGCGTCGAGGTGCTCTCGACGACGCGGCTGCACGGCTTCGGTGCCCGCGCGGACATCTCCTTCCCCGAGCCCGGGGACATCTACGCCGGGAAGATCGCGCTGCCGTAGCGGACGGGACCGCCGGCCCGCGCCGCGGTGTGGCCGTGCGGGGGTAAATGGTTCCCAAGTGCCATGCGCGCGCTGTGCGGCGCTCCTACGCTGGGGAGGGGTGGGGCCGGTCCGCATGCGCAGGAGGTGAGACGTGTGCCTGTTCCGCTGCCCGACGAGGGCGAGGAGACCTGCGACAGGCACCGCTCTGCCATGCAGGACCAGGTGGCGCTCGCCGAGATCGAGCTGTGCGGCGAGTTGATGATCGCCGCGTCCGCCGCCGAGGGTCCGCTCTCGGCGGCCCGGATCGACGAGGTGCTCGGCGGCGCGCCGGGCGGCGGCCGGGAGGAGGGGCCGCGTCCCGCACGCCGGGCCGAGTGACCGGCGAGCGGGGGTGATCAGGTGCGCAGCAGGCGCGCGATCGCGGCGGTGGCCTCCTCGACCTTCGAGTCCATCTCGGCCCCGCCGTCCTGCGCGGCGTGTGCCACGCAGTGCCGCAGATGCTCCTCCAGCAGCTGGAGCGCGAAGGATTGCAGTGCCTTCGTGGACGCCGACACCTGCGTGAGTATGTCGATGCAGTAGACGTCCTCGTCGACCATCCGCTGGAGGCCGCGGATCTGGCCCTCGATGCGGCGCAGTCGCTTGAGGTGTGCGTCCTTGTGCTTGGTGTAACCGTGCTCGCCGGTGGCGGCGTGTGCCGAGCAGCACTGCGATGTGGCTTCGGCCACGGTCGCGGGTGCCGTCTCCGGTGCGTCCGCCGCCTCCACGGCGCCGGTTTCGGCTGACGTCATGCATCCTCCCTGGGGGAAGCGGGGCCGGTCGCCGCGGGCGCCGATACCCCTCCTGGGTATATGGTACCGGACTTTCCGGAGCCCGCTTCAGGCCCCGAGTCCCCATGGGTGACACTGGGGACGCCGGTTCGCTGTGGCCGGATGATGCGCCTAGCATCAACGAGACCGACATCGAGGCACCCCGAGGATCCCCAGTGCGCTTTCGTCTGACCCCCAGGGAGACGAGCTTCTACGACATGTTCGCGGCCTCCGCGGACAACATCGTGACCGGCTCGAAGCTCCTCATGGAACTGCTCGGGGCGGATTCCTCCGCACGTGCGGAGATCGCCGAACGGATGCGGGCGGCGGAGCACGCGGGGGACGACGCGACGCACGCGATCTTCCACCAGCTCAACTCCTCGTTCATCACGCCGTTCGACCGCGAGGACATCTACAACCTGGCGTCCTCCCTCGACGACATCATGGACTTCATGGAGGAGGCCGTCGACCTCGTCGTCCTCTACCAGATCGAGGAGCTGCCCAAGGGGGTCGAGCAGCAGATCGAGGTCCTGTCGCGGGCTGCCGAACTGACGGCCGAGGCCATGCCGAACCTGCGTACCATGGACAACCTCACCGAGTACTGGATCGAGGTCAACCGGCTGGAGAACCAGGCCGACCAGATCCACCGCAAGCTTCTCGCCCACCTGTTCAACGGGAAGTACGACGCGATCGAGGTCATGAAGCTCAAGCAGGTCGTCGACGTCCTGGAAGAGGGGGCCGACGCCTTCGAGCACGTGGCCAACACCGTCGAGACCATCGCGGTCAAGGAGTCCTGACCTTCCGTGGACACCTTCGCGCTGATCGTGACCGTCGGTGTCGCGCTCCTCTTCACCTATACGAACGGCTTCCACGACTCGGCGAACGCCATCGCGACGTCGGTCTCCACCCGCGCCCTCACCCCGCGTGCCGCGCTGGCGATGGCCGCCGTGATGAACCTGGCCGGTGCCTTCCTCGGCAGCGGCGTCGCCAAGACCGTCAGCGAGGGGCTCATCCAGACCCCGCACGGCGACATCGGGATGGGTATCCTGTTCGCCGCGCTCGTCGGAGCCGTCGTCTGGAACCTGATCACCTGGTACTTCGGGCTGCCCTCGTCCTCCAGCCACGCGCTCTTCGGCGGCATGGTGGGCGCGGCGCTCGCCGGCGGCATCGGCGTCTACTGGTCCGGCGTGTTCGAGAAGATCGTGCTGCCGATGTTCCTCTCGCCGATCATCGGCCTGGTCGTCGGCTACTTCGTCATGTGCGTCATCCTGTGGCTCTTCCGCAAGACGAATCCGCACCGGGCGAAGCGCGGCTTCCGGATCGCGCAGACCGTCTCCGCCGCCGGTATGGCGCTCGGTCACGGCCTCCAGGACGCGCAGAAGACCATGGGCGTGGTCGTCATGGCGCTCACCATCGCCGACGTCCAGGAGCACAACGAGATCCCCGTCTGGGTAAAGATCGTCTGTGCGGCGATGCTGTCGCTGGGCACCTACGCCGGCGGCTGGCGGATCATGCGGACGCTGGGGCGGCGGATCATCGAGCTGGACCCGCCGCAGGGGTTCGCGGCGGAGACCACGGCCGCGTCCGTCATGTACAGCGCGTCGTTCATGTTCCACGCGCCCATCTCGACGACGCATGTGATCACTTCGGCGATCATGGGCGTCGGGGCGACCAAGCGGGTCAGCGCCGTCCGCTGGGGGGTCGCCAAGAACATCATCGTCGGGTGGTTCATCACCATGCCCGCTGCGGCGGTCGCCGCGGCCGTCGTCTACTGGGCGGTCAAGCTGGCCTTCGGCTAGCGCCGTTGCCGCCGGCCCGTGCCGTCTTCCCGCTCGTCCGTATCCGTGTCGGCCGGGGCGCTCGTCCTCAAGTGCCGGACGGGCCCGGGCCGGCCGGGTCCGGCCGTCGAGGGCGAGCACCGCCCGGCGGGGGATCAGCCGAAGCGGCCGGAGATGTAGTCCTCGGTGGCCTGGACCGAGGGGTTGGAGAAGATCCGCTCGGTCTCGTCGATCTCGACCAGCTTGCCGGGCGCTCCGACCTCGGCGAGGTTGAAGAACGCGGTGCGGTCCGAAACCCGCGCGGCCTGCTGCATGTTGTGCGTCACGATCACGATCGTGTACTGCGCCTTGAGGTCGGCGATGAGGTCCTCGATGGCGAGGGTGGAGATCGGGTCGAGCGCCGAGCAGGGCTCGTCCATCAGCAGCACCTGCGGCTCGACCGCGATGGCCCGGGCGATGCACAGCCGCTGCTGCTGTCCGCCGGAGAGCCCGGAACCGGGCTTGTTCAGCCGGTCCTTGACCTCGTTCCACAGGTTGGCGCCCTTGAGGGAGCGCTCGACGACCTCGTCGAGGTCCTTCTTCTTGTGGTCGCCGTTGAGCTTCAGTCCGGCCGCGACGTTGTCGTATATGGACATCGTCGGGAACGGGTTGGGCCGCTGGAAGACCATGCCGATGGTGCGGCGGACGGAGACCGGGTCGACGCCCGAGCCGTAGAGGTCCTCGTTGTCGAGCATCACCTTGCCCTCGACGCGGCCGCCGGCCGTGACCTCGTGCATGCGGTTGAGCGTGCGCAGGAAGGTCGACTTGCCGCAGCCCGAGGGGCCGATGAAGGCGGTCACGGAGCGCGGTTCGACGGTCATGGAGATGTCGTCGATGGCGCGGAAGCCGCCGTAGAAGGCGGAGAGGCCGCTGACGTCGATGCGCTTGGCCATGGGAACCACTCTCTTAGTGCTTGGGGGCCTTCCAGCGGGCGATGCCGCGGGCGACCAGGTTGAGGATCATGACGAAGGCGATCAGCACGAGGGCCGCGGCCCAGGCGCGGTCGTAGGAGGGTGCGTTGCCGTTGGCCCACTGCTCGTAGATGTAGTACGGCAGCGAGGACTGGGCGCCTTCGAACGGGTTGGCGTTGATCTGTGCCGAGCCGAAGACCAGCAGCAGGACGGGCGCGGACTCGCCGGCGACGCGGGCGACGGCGAGCATGACCCCGGTGGTGATCCCGCCGACGGCGGTCGGCAGCACCACCTTGAGGATCGTCTTCCACTTCGGCACACCGAGCGCCAGTGACGCCTCGCGCAGCTCGTTCGGGACGAGCCGGAGCATCTCCTCCGTCGAGCGGACGACGATCGGCATCATCAGGATGGCCAGCGCCATGGCGCCCGCGAAGCCCGAGTAGCCGAAGTCCAGGATGATGATCCAGAAGGAGAGGACGAACAGCCCGGCGACGATGGACGGGACGCCCGTCATGACGTCGACGAAGAAGGTGACGGCCTTGGCGAGCCGCCCGGTGCCGTACTCGACCAGGTAGACGGCGGTCAGCAGCCCGATGGGCGCGGCGATCAGCGTGGCCAGCCCGACCTGTTCGAGGGTGCCGATCAGCGCGTGGTAGATGCCGCCGCCCGGCTCCATCGTGATCACTCCGTTCATGGAGTGCGTCAGGAAGTAGCCGTCGAGCACCTGCACACCGCGTGCCACCGTCTCCCACAGCAGGGACGCCAGCGGGACGACGGCCACCAGGAAGCAGACCCAGATGACGCTGGTGGCCAGCCTGTCGCGCGCCTGCCGGGCGCCTTCGACGGCCCCGGCGACGGTGACGGTGAGCACGACGTACAGCAGCGCCGCCATGAGCCCCCACTGCAACCGGCTCTCCAGCCCGGCCAGCAGCCCGACGCCGGTGCCGAGCGCGGCGGCGAGCGCGGCGAGGCCGAGCGGTGCCCAGCGCGGCAGCCGGGGGCGGCGCAGGGACGGCGCCGGCTGCGCGGGTTCCACCGGCGCTTCGGCGAGGACGGTCTGGCTCATGCCGCCTCTCCCTTCCGGGCCGGGCCGCGCCGGTGTGCCGCGCGGCCGGTCGCGGGGACGGACGCGGGGACGGACGGGCCGCCCGCCCGCCGCCGGGTCGTGGTGCGTGCGGGCCTCATGCGTTGGCTCCCGAGTACTCCTTGCGGCGGGCGATGATCAGCCGGGCCGCGCCGTTGACCAGCAGGGTGATGACGAACAGGACGAGGCCGGAGGCGATGAGCGCGTCCCGGCCCGTCGAACCGGCCTCCTTGAAGCCGGCGGCGATGTTCTGCGCGAAGGTGCCGCCGCCGGGGTTCAGCAGGCTCGCCTTGATCAGGAAGCTGGGGGACAGCACCGTGGCGACGGCCATCGTCTCGCCCAGGGCGCGGCCCAGGCCGAGCATGGACGCGCTGATGACGCCGGAGCGCCCGAAGGGCAGCACCGACATGCGGATGACCTCCCAGCGGGTGGCGCCCAGCGCCAGCGCCGCCTCCTCCTGCATCTTCGGGGACTGCCGGAACACCTCGCGGGAGACGTTGGTGACGATCGGCAGGATCATGATCGCCAGCAGGACGGCCGCGGTGAACAGCGAGCGCGCCGGGCCGCCGTCGTAGGCGAACAGGCCCGTCCAGCCCAGGTACTCGTCGAGCCAGGTGTACAGGCCGGTCAGATGCGGGACGAGGAAGAGGGCGCCCCACAGGCCGTAGACGATGGAGGGCACGGCGGCCAGCAGGTCGATGACGTACCCGAGCGGGGTGGCCAGCCGGCGCGGCGCGTAGTGCGAGATGAACAGCGCGATGCCGACGGCGACGGGCACCGCGAGGACCATCGCGATGAGCGAGCTGACGACGGTCCCGAAGGCGAGGACGGCGATGCCGAAGCGGGGCGGGTCGGCGTTGGCGTCCCACTCGAAGGACGTGAGGAAGTTGGCCTCGTCGGCGCCGATGGCGAGGGCGGCACGCCAGCTGAGGAAGACCGCGATGGCGGCCATGAGCACCAGGAGTGCGATGCCGGACCCCCGCGAGAGCCCGCGGAACATCCGGTCGCCCCGGTGGGTCACGCCCCGTGCGGAGCCCTGCTCCGGGGTGGCCGGGGCGGGCGGTGTGTCGGTTGCCATGGTTTCTCCGGCTCTGTTGTGCGGGCCGATTCCGGGTGGCGCCACGGGGCCCTCGGTGGTGCACCGGGTGGTCCCGAGCCCTGGGCCCCGCCCCGCGCGGGGAGGCGGAACATGTGCCGCAGAGCGGGGCATAAAGGGCGAGGGGTGGCGTGCGGGAGGGGAGCGGCGGCGGTCTTCGGTGCCGCCACCGCCTGCGCGGTCCGGTCAGTCGGACGGTGCGCCGTGCCCCGGCCGGGCGGGCGGTCGTCCACCCGGCCCGGGGAGCGCCGGCCCGGTGTGCCTCAGCTCAGTCCGTCGACGGTCGAGCGGACCTTGGCGGCGATCTCCTCGGGGATGGGCGCGTACCCCTTGTCCGCGAGGGCCTTCTGGCCGTCCTCGCCCGCGGTGTACTTCAGGAAGGACTTGGTCGCCTCCAGCGACTCCTTCTTGTTGCCCTTGTCGCAGGCGATCTCGTACGTCACCAGCGTGATCGGGTAGGCGCCGGGGGCCTTCGTGCGGTAGTTCAGCTCCAGGGCCAGGTCCTTGCCCTGGCCGACGACCTTCGCGTCGGCGATCGCCTTGGACGCGTTGTCCGTCGTCGCCTCGACCGGGTCCTTGGCGCCCGTGTCGAGCTTGACCGTGTTCAGGTCGTTGCCGTCGGCGTAGGACAGCTCGACGTAGCCGATGGAGCCGTTGTTCTGCTTGACGTTGGTCGCGACACCCGAGGAACCGTCCGCTCCCTGGCCGCCCTTGCCCGTCCACTTCTTGCCGGGCTCGCCCTTCCAGGCGCCGGGGGCCGCCGCGCTCAGGTACTTGGTGAAGTTGTCGGTGGTGCCCGACTCGTCGGAGCGGTGGAACGCCTGGATCTTGGTGCCCGGCAGATCGGCCTTCGGGTTGAGCTTCTTGATGGCCGGGTCGTCCCACTCGGTGATCTCCGAGTTGAAGATCTTGGCGAGCGTCTCGGCGTCCAGCACCAGGTCGTCGACGCCCTCCAGGTTGTAGGAGACCGCGATCGGGCCGCCGACCATCGGCAGATCGATGCCCTGGCCGCCCTTGCAGACCTTCTTGGACTGGGCGACCTCCTCGGGCTTGAGCGCCGAGTCGGAGCCCGCGAACGCGGTCTTGCCCTGGAGGAACTCCTGGATGCCGGCGCCGGACCCGGTGGGCTTGTAGTTGATCTGCGTGGTGTCGCAGGCCGACTGGTAGGTCTGCGTCCACACGTCCATCGCGTTCTTCTGCGCGCTGGAGCCGGAGGCCAGCAGCTTGCCTTCGCCCGCACACTTGATGTTGCTCGCGGCCTTGCTCGTCTCGCCGCCCGAGCCGCCGGAGTTGTCGTCCGAGCCGCAGGCGCTCAACACCAGGGCGCCACAGGCCGCGAGCGCGCCGAGGGACACGGCGCGGAGCCGGTTCGTGCGCTGAAGCTTCACTGTCGTTCAGTTCCTTCCTGGGGCCCGGGACGGACGGCCGCCCGGCTCGCCGGAGCCGGGGGTGTGCCCCGGCCCGGGTGGATGGTGGCGGAACTCCCCGGTGCCCGGGAGGCCGGGGAGTCGCGGGTGGTTCCAGTGATTCTTGAGGGGTGACACCGCTGCGCTGTCGGTAAGGCCGAAATTAGGTAGATCAGGTGAAGCGGCCAACGGACCTGGGTGAACGCGGAGTGAACCTCGGCGGTCAGCCCGGTGTTCTCCCCCGGAGCCCGGCCGCTCTCCGCCGGGGGAAGGGCGGCTCCATACCGGCGAGTACAAGGCTCTGTTGCTTTTGAGTACAACGTGGCACCATCCGCTGGGTTGGCCTGAGTTTGGCCTGAGTTGACCATACAAACAGGGGGTGGGCCGGTGCGGCGGCCGGAGTTCAGCTCGACCTTCCCGACGGAGCACCCTTCCTCTTCTGTACCTCTTTCTGCACCTCTCCTCGATCCTTCTGACCCCCGGGCTCCCGCCCATGCGTCCGGTCCGCTGCGACCTGTGCGTCCTCTGCGTTCTCTGGGCTCTCCTCGGACGTCCCCGCGGCGCCGCCACCGGGGCGCACCCGCCGTCCCCGTCGTCGTCTGCGCGCTCGCGCTCGTCGCCGGGCCGGCGCTCGCACCGGCGCAGCCGGCGCACGCGCAGCCCGGGCCCGGTACCTCGGCCAAGACCGACCTGGAGGAGATCCGCAAGAAGATCGAGCGGCTGCACGACCGGGCCGGATCGGCGACGGACGCCTACAACGCGGCGGCGGAGAAGGCGAAGAAGCAGCAGAAGTCCGTCGACCGCATCAACCGGCGGATCGAGACCACCCAGGGCGAGCTGGACAGGTTCACCGACACCGCCGGCGCCCTGGCCCGTGCCCAGTACCGCAGCGGCGGCCTGCCCGACGCGGCCCGGCTGGTGCTCGACAGCGATCCGGAGAACTTCCTGCACAAGGCGTCGCTCGCGCGCAAGGGCCAGCAGGCGACCCGCGGCGTGATCAGCGGCCTCGCCCGCACCAGAGCCGAGCTGAAGCGGGACGGGAAGAAGGCCAACTCCGTCTGGAAGGAGCTGGAGGAGAACCGCAAGAAGAAGGCCGCGGCCAAGAAGAAGATCGAGGGCCGGCTGAAGGAGGCCAAGGAGATCGAGTCGCGGCTGAAGAAGAAGGAGCGCGAGCGCCTGCGGAAGCTGGAGCGGGACGCGGCACAGCAGCGGCAGGCGAAATGGCTGGATTCGGGCGCCTGGAAGGACGTCGACGGGAAGGCGTCGAAGGCCGGTAAGCGGGCGATCGCCTACGCGACCGAGCAGCTCGGCAAGGACTACGTCTGGGGCGCCGAGGGCCCCGACACCTTCGACTGCTCCGGACTGACCATGCGTGCCTGGCAGGCGGCGGGCGAGGCGATCCCGCGCACCTCGCAGGAGCAGTGGCGGCAGCTGCCGCATGTGCCCGTCGCGCGGATGCGCCCGGGGGACCTGATCATCTACAAGAGGGACGCCAGCCACGTCGGCCTCTACGTCGGCGACGGCAAGCTGCTGCACGCGCCGCGCACCGGGCGGCAGATCACGGTCGAGGGCGCGGGCACCATGCCGATCCTGGGTGTCGTCCGGCCGGACAAGTGACGCACGGCCGCCGGCGCCCGTGCGCCGTCCCGCGCGCGGGCGCGGTCGCGCGCCGCGTCGGCGCCGTCACCGGGGGGAACGGCGTGTGAGGCCGCTCACCGGGGCCGCCGCGGGCCCGGCTGTGAGCTGTCTCATCGATCCCGTCCCGGCCCGTGCGCGGTGGCGTGCCGCGGGGGTGCCGGAGGGGTGACGTTGGTCATGCGGGACCCCGCGCGGGGCCCGGACCGGACCCTCCAACTCTCGGTCAACCCGGGGCATATGACAGGGGCGGGTTACCCGGAGCCATTCCGTACCGGTGCGGGGGAGCGCTAAGGTCCCTTCCGGAAAGCCCGGGATGGCGCGCGCACGACCACCGCACGCGTTCCG
This sequence comes from Streptomyces cacaoi, assembly GCF_006539165.1. GTDB lineage: Bacteria > Actinomycetota > Actinomycetes > Streptomycetales > Streptomycetaceae > Streptomyces > Streptomyces cacaoi. Next base: position 14,290 of record NZ_BJMM01000021.1, read on the forward strand.
GGCTGTGTCATGGTGACGCGCCGCACGGCACGGCACCACGCCCTCGGGGGGAGGGGAGAGGTAACGACATGTCCGCACGTGCGCCTTCGGCCTCGGCCGCCGGCTGCTCGTCGGCACCGCGAGCGGAACGGCGCCCGGGAGCCGTGCCCCCGGGCCCGGCCGGCCCGGCAGCGCGCCCGACGCCGGAGGAGGCCGCGGTGCCGCCTCCGCAGGACGCCACCGGCCCGGCGGCGCCTCCGGCAGCGACCTCGGCTGTCTCTCCGGCGGCTTCGGCGTCGTCCGCCCCCTCGCCGGGTCCGGCGGGCCCGGAGGTCTCGGCGGGCTCGGCGGCCTCGGTGTCCGCTCCGGCGCCCGAGAGCGGTGCGCCGGCCGAGGCGGCGGAGACGCGGGCGAAGGGCGCGGGCAGCGCGCTCACGCTGCTCGTCATCGAGGACGACCCCGGCGGTGCGCCCGGCGTGCCCCGCATGCTGGACGAGTCCGGCAGGCCCGTGAAGATCCGCACCGCCCGCAACCTCACCGAGGCGGCGCGGCTGCTCACCGACGACGTCCACTGCATACTGCTCGACCTCGCCCTGCCCTGTGACGGGATCGTCGAGGACGCCGGCGAGGCCGGCGGCCGGGCCGACGGGCCCCGGGCCGCGGAACCGGCGCCCGCACCCGCGGCGGCGGACGGCGGCGCCGACGGCGCACCCGAGCCGGCGGCCTCCGCCGCCGGCGGGCCGGACGAGCTGGAGACCCTGCGCCGCGTCCTGCGGCTGGCACCCCGGCACGCCGTGCTCGCGCTCACCGACGGGGCGGACGCCGAGCGGGCCGCCGAGGCCGTGCGCGTCGGCGCCCAGGACTACCTCTTCCGCGACGAGCTGGACGCCGGGCTGCTGACCCGCGCCATCCGCTACGCCGTCGAACGCAAGCGGGCCGATCTGGCACAGCGCCAGCTCACCGAGTCACGGCTGCGTGCCCAGGAGAACGCCCGTCTGGAGCGCGGGCTGCTGCCCCGGCCGCTGCTGGACGGCAGCGATCTGCGGTTCGCCGCCCGCTACCGCCCCGGCCGCTCCCGCGCCCTGCTCGGCGGCGACTTCTACGACACCGTCCGCACCCAGGACGGCACCGTGCACGCGATGATCGGCGATGTGAGCGGCCACGGGCCCGACGAGGCGGCCCTCGGCGTCGAGCTGCGCATCGCCTGGCGCGCGCTGACCTTCGCCGGGCTGTGCGGGGACGAACTGCTCGGCACGCTGCAACGGGTGCTGGAGCACGAGCGGGCCAACGAGGAGATCTTCGCGACGCTGTGCACCGTCGACATCGCGCCCGACGGCCGCAGCGCCGGGGTCTGCCTGGCCGGCCACCCCTCGCCGCTGTTCGCCGGAGGAGGCGGCGCCGCGCCCCGGCTGCTGCCCTACGACGAGAGCGGCCCGGCGCTCGGTCTGCTGCCCCAGGCCCGCTGGCCGCGCCGGCATGTGACGCTGGGCCGGTCCTGGAGCCTGATGATGTACACCGACGGCCTGATCGAGGGCCATGTGGACGACCGCAGCCGGGAGCGGCTCGGGCAGCAGGGGCTGCTCGACATCGTGTCCCTGCGGATGCGGGAGGGCGCCCGGGGTGAGCGGCTGCTGGAGTCGGCGATGACCGATGTGCACCGGCTCAACGGCGGTGAACTCACCGACGACGTGGCCGTCCTGCTGCTGGAGCGGGACGTCAGCGGCCGTTGAACGGGCCGTACGGCCCGTCGCTGCTGCTGCCGCCCCGGCGGCGGCCACCGCCGGTGACCTGCTTGAGCGCCGGGCGGACATCGACGAGATAGACGATCGTCGCGATCAGACCGATGATCTGGAGCAGCATGATCGGCCCCATCAGGCCGAGGAACGGCAGCACATTGATCAGGGCGGTGATCCCCAGGAGGATCAGCCAGAACGGTTTGGTCTGCTTGTCCGCCGCGCGGTAGGCGTCCTCACGGCGGAGCGTGCTGTCGACGAAAGCGAAGACGGCGAGCGCCGCGACCACGAGGGTGATCAGCAGCAGCAGGCCGTTGAAGCCTTCTATCAGCATGGTGCTCACTCTCCTGATCGGTGCTGCGTCCCTGCTGCGTCCTGCTGTGCCCCGCCCGTCCGCTCCGCCCGGCGGCCGCTTCCGGGCCGCCGCTCCGGCCGGGGCGCGGGGCCTGGCGGGGCGCGGGCCGCCGGGTCGGGGCCGTGGAGGCCCACCGTACCCCAGTGCGAGGGGAACGAACCGGGCCCGAGAAGGGTGCCCGGTCCGTTCCGGCCCGGCCCCGCGGCGCTGTGCGCGGTGTCCTGCTCAGACCTCGGGCGTCTCGCCGCCGGAGGCCGTCCCGCCCTCGGTCGCGGTCTTGCGCGGGCTCGTCTTCCGGGCGCGCGTCCCGCTCTTCGCGCCGGTCCCGTTCGCGCGGGCGCTGGCGCTGCCGCCGCTCTTGGCGGTGCCGCTCTTCGCCGTGCCCTTCGCCGAGCTGCTCCTGGCCGTGCTCTCGGCCGGGCCGCTCTCCGTCGCGCCGCTGCCCGCGACGGTGCTCTGCTCCGCGCTCCCGTCCCCGCCCGCGGAGGCGCTCCGGGCGGCCGGGGCCACGGGCTCGTCCGCCTCCTCGGCCGGGGGCTCGGCGACCTTCACGGGCTCCCGCTCGACGGTCACCTCCGGGGCGCCGCCGTCCTCACCGCGCCAGTTGCGGACGGCGACCCGGCCGCGCACCGCCAGCTCGTCGTAGGTCTCGCGGGCCTTGACCGCGTACTCGGCGGCGACCCCGACACCCTGGAGCGCCAGGTGCTGTGCCTGCTCCCGCAGCTTCTTGATGTCGGTGTCGATCCCGCCGAGGGTCTCGCTCACCTTCGCCTGCGTCTCCTTGGCCTGCCGTGCGAGCCGGGCCTGCACCTCCTTGGGGTCCGTCTCCCGGACGGCGGCCAGCTGCTGCGGCACCTCCTCGCGCAGCTTGTCGAGGACCCCGGCCGCGAAGTAGAGCGGCGTCGGGTCGGTGAGCGTCTTGCGCAGGTCGTTGGCGATGGGCATGGTGCGCCTCCGTGCTGAACGCGTGGTGAGGGTGTGCGGTGTGAACGTGCGTGGTGCGGCGGCCCGTTGCGGGGCGGGCCGCGCCGGGACGGCCGTGCCGGGCCGGGACGGGCCGTTCATCTGTGCCGGTGCGACGGGTTCCCGGGCCCGTCGCGCTCGCCCGTGGCGCCGCTGCCGTCGACGGTGCCGTCATCGGCGCCGGGCTGTCTGTTCTCCTTGCGGAACGACTCGTAGACCTGGAGCAGGGCCTGCTTCTGCGGCTCCGTCAGCGTCGGGTCCGCGAGGATCGCGGCCGGCACCTGGAGCAGATCGTCCCGCTCCCGCTCGTCGAGGATCCCGGCCTGGACGTAGAGGGTCTCCGCCGAGATCCGCAGTGCCTTGGCCAGCTGTTGCAGGATCTCGGCGCTCGGTTTGCGCAGGCCGCGCTCGATCTGGCTCAGATAGGGGTTGGACACCCCTGCGGCGTCCGCGAGTTGACGCAGCGACAGCTTGGCGTTGCGCCGTTGTTCCCGCAGGAACTCGCCGACATTCCCGACATTGAGCGAGGCCATGCCCTCCAGGGTGCACCCCGTTGCTAACTATTGCAAGCAAGTTGCTTGCAGCTGTCGCGGTTTCGTCCGCCCGATGGCCACGCGGCCGGGCGCCGCCCGACGGCCACGAGGACCGGCGCCGCCCGGCGGTCACGGGGACGGGCGCCGCCCGGCGGTCACGGGGACGGGCGCCGCCCGGCCGACTCGCGGGCCGGGGCGCTCAGTCGAGGACCGCGGTGGCCTCCACCTCGACAAGGTGTTCGGGGATGTCCAGCGCTGCCACGCCCAGCAGGGTGGCCGGCGGGGCCGCCGTCGTCCCCAGTGCGGCCTTGGCGCGGGCGATCCCGTCCAGCAGCGGACGCATCTTCTCCGGAGTCCAGTCGACGACATGGACGTTCAGCTTCGCCACGTCGTCGAAGGAGCCGCCGGCCCGGGCCAGCGCGGTGGCGACGTTGCGGTAGCACTGTTCGACCTGGGTGGCGAGGTCGCCCTCGCCGACCGTCTTCCCCCGGGCGTCCCAGGCGACCTGGCCCGCGATGAAGACCAGCCGAGCGCCGGACGCGATCGACAGATGGCGGTAGATGTCGTTCCCGGGCAGTCCTTCGGCGTCGGTCAGGGTGATGGACATGGCGGTGCCTCCTCGCCGGGAGAGCTGCTCCCGATCTCTTGTGGTTACTCGGGAACCGTAAGAGAGTTGCTCCTGACCTGGAAGAACGCACTTTTTGGTAACGGGGGAACCCCATGGTGAGTCAGCAGGTGGCGGGCGCGGACAAGGACGAGGCCGATCTGCGGCGCGCGGACTCGCTGGCGCGGGAGATCTTCTCGGACGTCGCCAACAAGTGGGCGTTCCTGATCATCGAGGCCCTGGGCGAACGGACGCTGCGCTTCACCGAGTTGCGCCGTGCCGTCGAGGGCGTCAGCCACAAGATGCTCACTCAGAATCTGCGCATGCTGGAGCGCAACGGACTGGTCGAGCGGTGTGTGCACCCCACCGTCCCGCCGCGGGTCGACTACACCCTCACCGAGCCGGGCCGGGCGCTGCGGGGGACGGTCGACGCCATGTGCGACTGGACCCACCGCTACCTCGGCGCCATCGAGCACGCCCGCCTCCGCTTCGACGGCTGAGGAGCGGCCCGGCGCGGGACGGCGGGACGGCGGACGGGTCCTGCCGGGGGCCCTGTCGGGGCCCTACCGGGTGTCCGGGCGTGTGACGGGTGGGGCCTCGCCCGGCCAGGCGAGGTCGTCCACCGCCAGGAACGGCTCCCCGGCCAGGGTGGCGGGTGTGGTGCCGGTGAACGCCCGGACGTGGCGGTGGAGATGGGACTGGTCGGTGTAGCCGCAGTCGGCCGCGGTGAGTGCCGGACTCCGGCCCCCCGCCAGCAGATGGGCGGCGTGGTGGAAGCGCACCAGCTGTGCGGCGCGGCGCGGAGTGAGGCCGATGTCCGAGCGGAAGCGTGCCCACAGCCGTTGGCGGCTCCAGCCGGCCTCGGCGGCCAGGGCCTCCACCCGCACTCCGCCCCGGCTGCGGGCGATCCGCTGCCAGGCCCGCACCACCTCGGGGCGCGGGCCGCGCTCCGGCCGTGCCGCCGCGTGCCGGCGGGCGAGCAGCTCCTCCGTCAGCGCGAAGCGGTCCCGCCACGAGGGCGCGTGGCTCAGCTGCTCCCGGACGCGGGCGGCCTCCCGGCCCCACAGCTCGTCCAGACCGACGACGGTGCCCTCCAGATCGGCCGGGGAGACGCCCAGCACGGTGGCGGCGACGAGCGGCGACAGCCGGACCTGTACGGCCTCGGTACCGTGGCCGTGCACACGGAGATCGCGGAACGCCAGCCCCGCGACGAGGCTTCCAGGGCGCCGCCCGGCCGCGTCGTCGACGACGAGCAGGCCCGGACTGAAGTCGAGGGACAGCGTCACGGCCGGGTGCGGGACCGCCCGCATCCGGATCGGCTCGGGGCCGCGGTGCCGGAACCCGGCCATGCTGACGCCCGGCAACCGGCTGCGCCGCGGGGGCGGCACCACATCGAACACCGCTCGGTCGTACCCGACAGGCCGCATGCCCTCATGCTACGAGCGGGCGCGCACGCGGGCGCCCGGACTCCCCAACTCCGGCCCGTGGGAAGGTCGTTGGTCGTGATCGGCGGGCGGCCCGTCGGCACGGACGTCGGCACGGACGTCGGCACGGACGTCGGCACGGACGGCGGGGCGGAGGGCGGGGCGGAGGGCGACATTCGTCCAAGACCCGGCTCGGGCGGGCGGTGACGGTGGGGGCATGGACAACAACCAGCGGGCTCGTGTCCGCCGCCGTACCCCGCACGCCGCCGGCCCGGACGGCCGGGCCCGGGCCGCCGACAGCGAACTGCTCCACGTCGTCGAGGACGGCCCGGCCGACGCCCCGGCGCTCGTCCTCGTCCACGGGTCCGCCGCGTCCGGCAGGAGCTGGGACGCGCCGGTCCCGCTGCTGGCCGGGAGCCACCGTGTGATCCGGATCGATCTCCTCGGCCACGGCAGGTCGGCCGGACCGGCCGGTGCGGACTACGGGATCGCCGCGCAGGGCCGCCGGGTCGGCGAGGTGCTCGACCGGCTGGGCGTCCGGCAGGCCGTCGTGGCCGGGCACTCCACCGGCGGCTCGGTCGCCACCGCGCTCGCCGAGCAGCGGCCCGGCACGGTGACCGGCCTCGTCCTCGTCAACTCCGGCCCCCGGCTGGACGCCTTCCTGCCGCAGGGCCCCGCGGCAGGGCTGCCGCTGCTGCCCGTCGTCGGCCGGCTGCTGTGGGGGCTGCGTACCGATTCCCTGATCCGGAAGGCGGCGGCCACCGCCGTCACCCGCGACGTGGAGATCCCGCAGGCGGTCGTCGACGATGTGAGCCGCATGCCGCACCACGTGTTCGCGGCGGCGCAGCGGGGAGCCGCCGACTACCTCCAAGAGCGTCCGCTTCCCGACCGGCTGGCGGGGCTGGGCATTCCGCTCCTGGTGATCTTCGGGGACAGCGACCGGCGTTGGCGGTCCTCCTCGGCCGCCGACTACCGCGCGGTCCCCGGCGCGACGATCGAGCTGCTGCCCGGCGTCGGACACTCGCCCCCGCTGGAGGACCCGCAACGGACCGCCGAGCTGCTCCTGGCCTTCGCCGCGGCCCATCCGCCGGGCCGCCCGGCCGACTGAGACGGCGGAGGGGGAGGCGCGGCCGGTTGCCGGTGCCGGTTGCCTGCCGCCGGTTGCGGGTTGGGGGTTGCGGGTTGCGCGTGCGGAGGGCAGGGGGCGACGGGCAGGCGAGGGCGCCGAGTTCGCGCGGTGAGCCGGTGGTTGTCGGGCCGTGCGCCCGGCGTGAGAGGGCGTGCAGGGGCGCGACCGGCCCTGCCCGGGCACCTGCCGTGGGTGACCGCCTTGGCCGTGTTCGGCTCTGCTCGACCGTGCTCGACCGTGCTCGGCAGCGCAGGAGCGTACCGGGCATGACCGGCCGTGCTCAGCTGCGGTCGCCGGGGGCCCGGCAGGCTCTCAGGCCACCCAGTGCGGGCGGCGGGTGGCGGACGCGAGAGGCAGTCCGTCGGTGAGGGCCGTCGCCATGCGGTGAACGGCCTCGCGCAGTGTCTCGGGCGGCAGGGTGTAGGGCACCCGGAGTCGCTGTTCGAGGACGCCCGGATCCGCGGCGAAGCAGGCGCCTCCCTCGATCCGTACGCCGTACTCCACAGCCCGCTCGGCCAGCGCGGAGGAGACGGGCTCGCCCAGATCGGCCCAGAGGGACAGCCCGCCGGGCGGCAGCCGCCACGTCCACCCCGGCAGATGCGTCGTCAACGCGTCGGCGAGCGCGGCACGTCGGGTGCGCAGCCGGTCGAGGCGGTCGGGCAGCAGTTCGGCGTCCCGGGGGAGGAGATCCAGCGCCAGCAGCTGGTCCAGGACGGAGCCGCCGAGGTCGGTGGCGATGCGCTGGGCGGCCAGCTCCGTCACCAGGTGCGAGGGGGCGCGCAGCCAGCCGATGCGCAACCCGCCCCAGTGGCTCTTGCTCATCGAGCCGATCGTGACGACCCCTGACGCGCCGCCGTGCGGGGCGTGCGCGGCGAAGGGCGCCGGCGCGGGCACGTCGAGCGCGAGCTCGGTCAGGGTCTCGTCGGCGACGACCCAGGTACCGGAGCGTACGGCGGCGTGCAGTATCCGGGCGCGCGCCTCCTCGGGCATCAGGCAGCCGGTGGGGTTGTGGAAGTCCGGTACGAGATAGGCGAGTCGGGGCACCACCTGCCGCAGCGTCGACTCGACAACCTCGGTGTCCCAGCCGTTGTCCGCGACCGGCACCGAGACCGGGCGCAGCCGGGCCCGGCGCACCGCCTCCAGCGCGTTCGGATACGAGGGGCTCTCCACCAGCACCCGGTCACCCGGCGCGGCCAGCAGCCCCAGCACCAGCGTGAGCGCGTGCTGCGCCCCCGAGGTGATCAGCACCTGCTCCGGCACCGTGGCCAGCCCGCGCCGGGTGAACCGCTCGGCGACGGCTGCCCGCAACTCCGGCAGCCCGTAGGGGTGGTAGCCGGGGCTGTGGGCGTGCGCGGCCAGCCGGGGCGCGACCCGGTCCAGCGCGTCCCGCAGCATCTCTTCCGGGAGTCCGGGGGCCGCCCTGGCCAGGTCGATCGCCGTGTCCGGCGGGACGAGCGCCCGCGCGACACCGCTGGGCGCCGACCCCGGCGGCAGGGCCGTCCAGGTGCCGGAGCCCTGTCGGCTGTGCGCGTAGCCGCTCTCGCGCAGCAGGTCGTAGACGGCGGTGACGGTGGCCCGGCTGGTCCCCAGTGCTGCCGCCAGCTCCCGCTCGGCGGGCAGCCGCACGTGCAGCGCCACCCGCCCGTCCAGGACCAGTTCGCTGATCGCCCGGGCCAGATGGCGGTAGGCGGGCCGCCGCTCGGCCGGGTCCGGCAGCATCCCGGCGAGCTGCCTGCTGCCCAGCGTCCGCTCGGAGCGCTCCGGCGCCATACCACTCTCCCGGAATTGGCCGTGCCGACAAGGCCGATCACTGTACAGACTCCCCGTGAATGGCCCGGAAACCGGAGGGGCCCGCCAGCGGTCCCGCGAGGCGCGGAGCGGTCCGGACGCGGTCCCTGCGCACCCGGGCGGGCCCGGAACACGAGCATCCCGGAGGCGGCGCATGCGTCAGGACGGCACCGGCCACGACCAGCGCGCACGAGGGCGGCGCACCCCGCGGCCCGACGGCGGGGGAAGCTCGCGGCCCGCCTTCGGGCGAAGCGCGCGCCCCGGCGGCGGGAGGAGCCCGCGGCCCGTGCCGCCGCTCGGCTACGTCCCGCTCGGAGTGCGTCCGCTGCGCCGCCTCCCCCAGCTGTTCCTCGGCCTCGCCCTGTACGGGTTCAGCCTGTCGCTGCTGGTCAGGGCCGCGCTGGGGGTCAACCCGTGGAGCGTGCTGTACGAGGGGCTGGAGCAGCGCACGCCGCTGAGCTTCGGCGAGGTCAGCGCCCTCGTCGGGGCGCTGGTACTGCTGCTGTGGATCCCGCTGCGGCAGCGGCCCACGTTCGGCACCGTCGCCAACATCCTCGTCCTCGCGTGCGGGGCCGACCTCGGACTGCGGCTGCTGCCCGGACAGCCGGGCCTGCCCGTGCGGTGCGCCCTGCTGGCCGTGGGGGTGCCGCTCAACGGGCTGGCCGTCGCCGTGTACGTCGGTGCCCGCTTCGGACCGGGGCCCCGGGACGGCCTGATGACCGGCGCGTCGGCCCGCACCGGGCGCTCCCTGCGGCTCGTCCGCACCCTGCTGGAGCTGACCGTGCTCGCCGCCGGCTGGCTGCTCGGCGGGACCGTCGGCATCGGAACCGTCCTCTACGCGGTCGCCGTCGGCCCCGTCACCCAGTTCTTCCTGCCGCTGTTCACCTGGCGGGAGCCGGGGTCGGAACCGGAACCTGAGCCGGAACCCGAACTGGAGCCGGAGCCGGAACCGGAACCTGAACTGGAGCCGGAACCGGGGGCGGGGGCGCAGTTGCCGCCCGAGCCGCGAGCGGTGGCGGCGCCGGGGCACGGACCCGAGCCGGAGGCGAGGCCGGAACCCGGGGCAGGCCCGGGACGGTGCTCCGGGCCGCCCCGGGGGCAGGGGGCCGGGCGGGAGACCGGCTCCTCAGCGGGCTGAGCCCGGCCCCTGCCGCTGCCCCTCCAACTGCTCCCGCACCCGGTCGCGCAGCAGCTCGTACTCCTCGCCCAGCCGCACGATGCGCGCGGGCCGTGGCACGGCCACGCCCTCGGTGACGTGCTCGTGCGGCGCGAACTGCTCACGTGTGAGGTCGACTTCGAGCCCGTCGGCCAGCCGGTTCCACCAGTGGAAATCGACGCGCTCGCCCGCCACGAGGACCTCGCCGCGCAGCAGTTCGCCCCCCAGCAGATCGTGCAGCACCAGCGCGGTGACCCCGCACTGGTCCCGTGCGGGGTTCCCGGCGTTCCAGTGCGGCCGGTGGTCGGGTGTGCACGTGTCGGCGCCCCAACTGCTGCGGACGGCGCGTTCGATGTCGGTGAGGAGTACGGGGGTCATCCCGGCATCCTCGCCCCCGGCACCGACAGCCGGGCTCCTGCGCGGGCGGGACCGGGCCACTCGCCGGTGATTGGCCCACGACCGCGTCCACGAGGGCTGGTTGGCTGCCCGACGCCGGAAGAACCACGACCGAGCACCGCCGCCCGGCAGCGGGGGGTGGACGAAGGGAGCCTGCCCGTGGACCCGCGCCTCGCAGCGGACCTGGACGATCTGCCGCAGCTGTTGGAAGCAGTACGCCGGCGCACGGCCGCGCTGGCCCGGGACGTACCCGAAAGAGCGGTCCTCCCGGCTGTCCCGACTGCGCCGACTGCGCTGACCGGATCGGCTGGATCGGCTGGATCGGCTGGATCGGCTGGGTCGGTTGGGTCGGCTGTGCCGGTGGGGGAGCCCGCGCCCCCTCCCGAGCGGGGCAGCGGCCTGCACGGCGCGCTGGAGGAGTTCACCGCCCGCTGGGAACCGGCCTTCTCCAGCAGCACCGGACCCCGGTACCTCGGCTTCGTGACCGGGGGTACGACCCCGGCCGCGCTGGCCGGCGACTGGCTGGCCGCCGCCTGGGACCAGAACCCGATGAACTCGCTGGACCCGGGCGGGCCACTGCTGGAGCGCGAGACGCTCTCCTGGCTGCGCGCCCTCTTCGGCCTCACCGACGCCCACCACGGCGTGTTCGTGAGCGGCGCGACGATGTCCAACACGACCGGCCTCGCCGTCGCCAGGGAGTGGCTCGGCGAACGCGCCGGTGTCTGCGTGGCCGAGGACGGGGCGGCGGCGCTGGGCCCGGTGCGGGTGCTGTCCGGTGCCGCGCACTCCAGCGTCGCCAAGGCGCTGTCGCTCCTCGGCCTGGGACGCGGTGCACTCGTCCGGGTGGAAACGCTGCCGGGGCGGGAGGCCGTCGACCCGGCAGCGCTGGAGAGCGCGCTGCGCGAGGCGGAGGAGGCCGGCGCCGGCTGCGTCGTCGTGGCCAACCTGGGGACCGTCGACACCGCCGACTTCGACGAGCTGCGCGCGCTCCTCGCACTGCGCGAGCGGTACCGCTTCTGGCTGCACGCCGACGCGGCCTTCGGCGCCTTCGCGGCGCTCTCGCCGCGCCACGCACATCTCGTCACGGGCGGCGGCGGCCTCGACGCGGCCGACTCCGTCTGCGTCGACCTGCACAAGTGGCTGAACGTCCCCTACGACAGCGCGGTCCTCTTCACCCGGCGCCCGGACCTCCAGGCAGCCGTCTTCCGGAACGCCGCCGCCTACCTCGGCCCGCTCGGCGAGAACCCGGACGGCGTGCACCTCACCCCGGAGAACTCCCGCCGACTGCGGGCTCTGGCCGCCTGGTTCACGCTGCGCGCCTACGGGCGGGAAGGCCACCGGGAGATCGTGGAGCGGTGCGTCGCCTGCGCCCACCGGCTGGGCGCAGCTGTCGAGGCCCTGCCCGGCCTGCGGCTGCTCGCGCCGGTACGCCTGAACGTCGTCTGCTTCACCCTCGCCCGGGACGCGACCGGCGAACGCCTCGCCCGCCTCGCGGAAGCACTCGCCGACGAGGTGTTCCTGACCCCCACGGTTCACGCCGGCACCCCCGCCCTGCGCGCGGCCTTCAGCAACTGGCGCACCACAGAAGCGGACGCGGACCGCGTCGCGGCAGCACTGGCCCACGCGCTCCACAGCCTGTGACAGCGCCGGGACGCTCCCGCGGTCCCACGGCGCTCCGCCCCGCGCGAATTCTTCGACAGCTGTGGCGCCGTTTCCCTCCGAAAGCTGCGGCACCGTTTCCTTCGACAGCTGTGGGCGCCTCGCTCAGCTGTGCTCGGTCACCAGCACGGCCCGGGCGTGCGGCGCCGGCGCCCCGAAGGTGCGGGAGGTCCCCGGGGTAGGCCACGTAGTCCCGGACCGGAGTTCGACGGGCCCGGAGGTGAGGCCGACGAGGGCGCGCCCCGAGGTCAGCAGCACGTGCCCGACGACCCCCGGCATGTGCGGCTCGGAGTCCCGCGCGGTGCCCCGTGCGGCCGTCGATGCGGTAGAGGTCGCGGCGTACCCCGGGCGGGCCCGCGGCCGGCAGCGTCGCGCGGTCGTCGGCCTCGGCGGCGGCCGCGGTGAGCCCTTCGTCGGCGCGGACGACCCGGGTGCGGGGACGGGGCGGGTCGAAGAGCCGCGCGAACGGCACGTCCAGCGTGACGCAGAGCGCCCGGAGGGTTCCCGGGCTGGAATCCCGGAGCCCGCCTCCAGCTGGGAGAGCGTCGACTTCCAGCGCTCGTGCATGCGCTATGGAGAACGCCGGAGCGGCGACAGCTGCGCGACATCGCGCTGATGTGCCTGGCGATCTGCTGCATCGGTCTGTCGTACGGAGCGTCAGCGCGGCCTCCGGCTTCCCGCTGTGGTTCCCGGTGCGGCTCGGCACGCTCGTCCTGGCCGCCTCGTCGGAGTTCCTGTTCACCGGCGTCCTCGCAGGAGCGGGGCCGGGTGTTCCGGGTACGGCCTGGCGGCCCCCGGCCGGGAGGGGTGCGGGGGCCGCCGAACCGGAGGCGCATCTTTGCTACGGGGGTAAGGTTCCGGTATGGGAACCGACACGAGTCCGGCCGGTGCGCCGGTGCGCCCCCGCCGTCCGGTCCCGGACCCGGAGGTCGCGGCGCTGGGGCTGCGGGAGGTCAAGAAGCGGGAGACCCGGCAGCTGATCTCCGACCACGCCACCCGGCTCTTCGTCGAGCAGGGCTTCGAGGACACGACGATCACGGACATCGCCACCGCGGCGCGGGTCGCCAAGAAGACCGTCACCAACTACTTCCCGCGCAAGGAGGAGTTGGCCCTCGACCACCAGGAGGAGTTCGTCGCCGGCCCCGCACGCACCGTCCGGGAACGCGCGTCCGGCGAGTCGGCCCTGGCGGCGCTGCGCCGCGCGTTCCTCGCGGCCGTCGCGGACGAGGACCCCGTCGCGGGCTTCGCGGGGCACGAGTTCTCCCGCATGGTCGCCGACAGCCCGACGCTCTCCGCCTGTCTGCGCGGACTCCACGACCGGCGTGAACAGGCCCTGCTGGCGGTGCTGTCCGAGGCCGTCGGCGAACCGGCCGAGAGCGTCACCGTGCGCACCGCGGCGTCCCTGCTCGGCGGCGTCCACCGCGTGCTCTTCCAGCGCATCCAGGAACTCACCCTGGCCGGACAGGACAACCGGGAGATCGCCCGGACCCTGGCCCGGGAGGCGGCCCGGGCCTTCGACCTCCTGGCCCCCTCGCTGGGCGACTACGCGGTACGCCCCTGAACCGACCGCCGCCGGGGCCGTGTTGCGGTGCGCGCCCCCGAAGCGGGCGCGGAACGGCCTATCCCGCCGGGCAGTCGGCGGACGCGCGGCTGAACGCGCCCCCGCGGGCGGCGAGGACGGCGGCCCGGGCGGACCGCGCCGGGAGATCGGGATCCGCCGCCGTGTGCAGGAGCACGGCCTCGTGGTACAGCGGCGCCGTGGCGTGGACCAGCAGTTGCCGCGCGTCGGTCGAGGCGGCGATCTCCCCGCGCGCCACCGCGCGGGCGACGATCACCTCGCACCGCTCGTAGCGCTCCTCCCAGAAGCGGCGCAGCGCCGTGGCGGCCTCCTCGGAGCGGAACGAGGCCGCTATCAGGGCGGTGGCCAGCGAGGGCTCCTCCTGGAGCGCGGCCAGCAGTTCCTCGTTCAGCGCGAGCAGATCCCCCTCCAGCGTGCCGGTGTCGGCGGGCCGCCAGGTGTCGTCGCCGGCGGCGTCCAGTGTGTCCGCGAGGAGCCCTCCCACGTCGCGCCAGCGCCGGTAGACCGTGGCCCGGTGCACACCGGAACGGATCGCCACGGCCTCGATGGTGAGCCCGTCGTAGCCGTACTCCATGAGCAGCGGGCCGACCGACTCCAGGACCTGCGAGCGGACCCGGGCCGTCCGGCCGCCGGGCCGCGTGCCCGCCCCTCCCGCGCGCCCGTCCCGCCCGCTCCGGCCGTCCCGGGAATCGCCGGGGTTCCCGGGGGCTCCGGGGGTTCTGGCGTCCTCGGCGGCCTCGTCGGCCTCGGCGTCGTCCATGTCCGCTCCTCGGTCGGGTCGTGCGGTGGGCTTCGGAAGTCTGTTGCGCGGGTCGGTGCGACGTGCCATCATCCTAACGCGACAACCGTCGCGATAAAAGCCCGCCGGGTGTCCGGTCGGGCCGTGCAGAGCCGTACGGGGCCGTACAGGGCCGTGCTGAGCCATGTAGAGCCGTGCGCCCCGCCGGAATCCGGAATCAGAGGAGAAGCCGATGCTCGTCCGAAGCGCTCACCAGTCCCCGCGGCCCTCGCAGGCCGCTCCGTTCCGGAACGCTTCGGAGTGCGCGCATGCCGACACAGATCACCGCCCGGTCCGTCACCAAGTCGTACGAGGGCCGCACCGTTCTCGACGGAGCCGACTGCACGCTCAGGCCCGGTGAACGCGCCGGAATCGTCGGCGAGAACGGTTCCGGCAAGTCCACACTGCTGCGCCTGCTCGCCGGCCGCGAGCAGCCCGACAGCGGCGAGGTCGTCGTCCAGGCCGAGGGCGGCGTCGGGTATCTCGCCCAAGAGGAGCACCTCCCGGCGGAGTTGACCGTCCAGCAGGTCATCGACCGCTCCCTGGCCGTCCTGCGTTCCATGGAGGAACGCCTGCGGACGCTGGAATCGGCCATGGCACGAGGGGACGACTCCGTCCTCGCGGAGTACGGCGAACTGCTCACCGCCTTCGAACTCCGCGGCGGATACGAAGCGGAGGCGCGCGTCGAACGCGCCCTGCACGGCCTCGGCCTGGGCCTCCTGCCCCGCGGACGCACCGTCGGCGGGCTGTCCGGCGGCGAACGCGTCCGGCTGCGGCTGGCCGCTCTGCTCGCGGCCGGCCCCGAGATCCTCCTGCTCGACGAGCCCACCAACCATCTCGACGACGCCGCCCTCACCTGGCTCGAAGAGCATCTGCGCGGCCGACGGGGCACGACCGTCGCCGTCTCCCACGACCGCGCCTTCCTGGAGCGCGTCGCCACCACCCTGATCGAGGTCGACGCGGACACCCGCGCCGTCGAGCGGTACGGCAACGGCTACGCGGGCTATCTGCGGGAGAAGGCCGCAGCCCGCCGGCGCTGGGCCGAGTCCTACGAACGGTGGTGCGAGGAGGCCGCGAGGCTGCGCGAGGCCGCGGCCACCACCGCCCGCAGGGTGGCCCCCGGCAGAGCGATGAAGGACGGCAACAAGATGGCGTACGACCGCGCCGGAGGCCGGGTCCAGCAGTCGCTCGCCGCCCGGGTGCGCAACGCGGAGGAACGCCTGCGCCGCCTGCTCGCCGATCCGGTCCCCCCACCGCCCGAGCCGCTGCGTTTCGCCACCGCCCCGCGCACCGGCGGCCCGCTGTCGCCCGGCGCGGGCCGGCGCAGCGTGCTGGTGGCCGAGGCGGTGGCCGTCGACGGGCGGCTGGCCCGCACCGATCTCTCGCTGAAACC
Organism: Streptomyces cacaoi; assembly: GCF_006539165.1. GTDB lineage: Bacteria > Actinomycetota > Actinomycetes > Streptomycetales > Streptomycetaceae > Streptomyces > Streptomyces cacaoi. The sequence continues at coordinate 29,759 of NZ_BJMM01000021.1, forward strand.
CGGCGCCCGGCTGCTGATCACCGGGCCCAACGGCGCCGGAAAAAGCACCCTGTTGCACGTCCTGGCGGGCAGGCTGACGCCCACGTCGGGCCGGGTGGAATGTGGCGGAGCGGTCGGGCTGCTCGCCCAGGAACCCGAACTCCCGCCCGGCGCCGGGGAGATGACGCTGCTCGACGCCTTCGCCCAGGGGCGCCCGGGAGCCCCGGAGGACCACACCCGGCGGCTGCTCTCCCTCGGCCTGTTCACCGCCGACCGGCTCGCCGTGCCCGTGTCCCGGCTGTCCACGGGGCAGCGCCAGCGGCTCGCGCTGGCCCGGCTGGTCACCGAACCCGCCGATGTGCTGCTGCTGGACGAGCCGACCAACCACCTCTCGCCCGCGCTGGTGGAGGAGTTGGAGGCGGCGCTGGAGCAGTACACCGGCGCGCTCGTCGTCGTCAGCCACGACCGGCGGCTGCGGCAGCGATGGCGGGGCGAGCGGCTCTCCCTGGAGTCCGCTCCTCCCCCTCTCGGGGAGGCCTCGCTCCCCCTCGGCACGGCGGCACCGCACGAGAGGAGCACACGGTGACGGCCACCCCGAACACCCCGGATACCTCGAAGGCTCAGAACGCCCCGAAGACACCGAAGGCTCACAACACTCCGGACACCCGGAGCGCGCCGGACGTGCAGAACACTCGGAACACTCGGAAGACGCCGCACGCCCCGGGCACTTCGAACGCCCCCACGACTGCGGACGCCCCGCGCACCGGGGGCGCCCGGTACCTCCCGGCGATCGCGGGGGCCGCGATCGCCGGGCCGGGGAGCGCCGTGGAACGCATCGCCGTCGCCGAGGACGGAGCGGGCCCCTACGACCTGGTCACCGGGCCGGACGGCGCCCTGTGGCTCACGCTCGTCCACTCCGGCGAGATCGGCCGCCTGGCCCCCGACGGCCGGTTCGACCGCTTCTCCCTGGGCGCTCCCGGCTGTGCGCCGTGCCGGATCGTGGTGGGCCCGGACGGCGCCCTGTGGTTCACCCGGACCAAGGACCACCGCATCGGGCGGATCACGGTCGACGGCCGGGCCACGGCCTTCACCCCGCCCACCCCCGGCTGCGCGCCCTGGGATCTCACCGTCGGCCCGGACGGGGCGCTGTGGTTCACGGAGACGACGGCGGACCGCATCGGCCGGATCGCCGTGGAGGGAGAGATCACGGAGTTTCCGCTGCCACTGAGCGGAGCCTTTCCCTCCGGCATCGCGGCCGGCCCGGGCGGGGCGCTGTGGTGCACGCTCAACCAGGCGGACGCCCTGGCCCGGGTCGGCCTGGACGGCAAGGTCACGGTGCTGCCGCTGCCGACTGCGGGGGCCGCCCCGGTCGGGCTGGCCGACGGGCGCGGCGGGGGAGACGAGGCGGTGTGGTTCGTCGAGATCGGGGCGGGCCGGCTCGGCAGGGCGACGCCGGAGGGAGACATCCAGGAGTTCCCCCTGCCGGACAGCGCGTCCCGGCCGCACGCCGTCACCGTCGCCCCGGACGGCACCCGCTGGTTCACCGAGTGGGGAGCGCACCGCGTCGGCTGCCTGGCGCCGGACGGCACGCTGACCGAGTACGCACTGCCCGAGGGGGCGCAGCCGCACGGGGTGGCGATCGGCCCGTCGTCCGCCCCACCGGGCTGGACCGTCCATGTGGCGCTGGAATCGGGGGAGGTGGCGACGATCGGCACGGGCAGCGCATGACATCTCCGCACCCCGGCGCGCACAGCCGGTGACAGTACCCGGCGGGGCCGCCGAGCAGGATCGGGGCCCGCCCCGGCCAGGCGGCCGGACGCTTTCGACAAGGATGGAGACATGGCACACCCCGACACGTTCGACGCTCTCGTCGCCGAGGCGGAGGCGGCCCCGGTCGAGGGCTGGGGCTTCTCCTGGCTCAGAGGCCGGGCCACGGAGGACCGCCCTTCGTGGGGCTACCAGCGGCTGATGAGCGCACGCCTCGCCGCCGCGGGCGCGGCACTCGATCTTCAGACGGGCGGCGGCGAGGTCCTGGCGGAGGCGGAGAAGCTGCCCCCGGTGATGGCGGCGACCGAGGGCTGGCCGCCGAACGTCGCGAAGGCCACCACACTGCTCCGGCCGCGCGGCGTGGTGGTGGTCGCCGTACCGGACGAGCCGCCGCTGCCGTTCGGGGACGGGGCGTTCGACCTGGTGACGAGCCGCCACCCGGTGCGGCCGTGGTGGCAGGAGATCGAGCGGGTGCTGGAGCCGGGCGGCACCTATCTGGCCCAGCACGTGGGCCCGGCCTCGGTGTTCGAGCTGGTCGAGTTCTTCCTCGGGCCCCAGCCGGAGGGGCGCGCCCAGCGGCGTCCCGAGGACGAGGTGGGGGAGGCGCGGGCGGCCGGTCTGGAGATCGTCGATCTGCGGGCGGAGCGCCTGCGGATGGAGTTCTTCGACGTCGGCGCCGTGATCTGGTTCCTGCGGAAGGTCGTCTGGATGGTCCCGGACTTCACCGTCGACCGCTACCGCGACCGCCTGCTGGAGCTGCACGAACGGATCCGCGCCGAGGGGGCGTTCGTGGCGCACTCCGCCCGGCACCTCATCGAGGCACGCAAGCCGGCGGCCCCCGGCCCGGGCAACCGATGAGTCGGCCGGGCCCGTACCGGGGCAGCCGCGGCAGAGCGGTCAGACGCAGGGAGCGGTCAGACGCAAGGAGTCGTCACCAGTAGGACAACCAGGCACGGCGGAACGGCCCGGTACAGCAGGGCAGTCGGGTGCAGGAGAGCGGTCGGGAGTGGAAGGGGGGGAGTCAGCCGCCGAAGAGCTTCAGCAGGTCCTGCTTCTCGAACATCCGGGCGGTGTCGATGGCGGAGGGGGTGCCGGCGTTGGGGTCGGCGCCCGCGTCGAAGAGCACACGGACGACCTCCTCCTCGCCCTTGAAGACCGCTCCCGCCAAGGGGGTCTGCCCCCGGTCGTTGGCGCGGTCGGGGTCGGCGCCGCGTGCGACGAGGGCGCGGACCGTCGCCGGGTGGCCGTGGTAGGCGGCCAGCATCAGCAGGGAGTCGCCCTTGTCGTTGGTGAGGTTCGCCGGGACGCCGGCGTCCACATAGGCGGCGACGGTGTCGACGTCCCCGTGCCGCGCGAGATCGAAGATCTTCTGCGCCAGCTCCAGGACCTCCGGGTCGTGTGCGGGCTCGTCGCTCTCGGGTGTGGGTGCGTCCGTCATGCCGTCAGCTTACGTACGGTGCGCCCGGTGAGCGCGCCGTGTGCTGCCCGTCCGGTGCGGGCGCCCTCCGGAACCGGTGCGGGCGCCCTCCGTACGGGCCGGGCCGGTCAGAAGGTGTCCGGGCACCAGGGGCGGCGGGCGGTGCGCAGCAGAAGCGTCGCGGACTCGGCGGCTCCGGCCCGGTGTTCGGTGAGACGGCCGAGCTGGGCGAGGCGTACGGCGGTCTCGTCGCCGAGGTAGAGGCAGGCCAGTTCGCCGACGTCGAGGGAGAGGTCCGGCTCGCCCCGGGTGGTGGTGCACCGGGCACCGTCGGGTCCGGCTTCGAGGCGGAAGCGGCCGCCGGTGTAGCCGTCCGCGTCGTGGATGTCCAGGACGAGCGTGCCGGGGGTGGAGTAGCTCCGGCTCTCCAGCATCCGCGGGACGTCCAGCGGGCGCAGCCACAGCAGATCGCAGAAGGAGGTGACACGGGCGGCACGCGGATCGGGCAGCAGGTGGGGCAGCACGTCGTCGGGGGCGCGCGGCCCGGTGCGCAGGGTCTGCACCCAGTCGGTGGCCAGGAGGTACCGCCACAGCGCGGTCTCGGCGGCGGTGCTGGTGGCGAACAGGTCGTGCACCTGGAGCGTGTTGTCGGGGCGGTGCCCGTCCCAACGGTCGTCGACGCTGTAGGTGGCCGCGCCCTGGGGTATGCCGTCGCCGTCGCGGTAGACGGCGTGGAAGGCGGGGGTGAACCCGTCGCCGGGGTAGCGGTGCCGGCCGGTGAAGTTCTCCCACCAGCGGGCGGTGCGGTCGATGGTGCCCTGCCGGTGGGCGCCGGAGCGGAAGCGGTCGTGCACGGCGGGCAGGGTGTGCAGCAGCTCTTCGGGGGTGACGAGGTCGATGCGTCCGGGGTCGCCGAGGTCGGCGGGGCCGGCATGACGCCGGTCGAGCCCGGTGCGGCCCAGCGAGACCTCCCAGGAGGAGATCCAGGCGGCCGGGCCGAAGCCGTACCGCCCGTAGATCGGGTATTCGGCGGCGGTGAGGCTGGCCATGGGGTCGCCGCGTTCCTTGGCGGCGTCGAGGGCGTCGGCCATCATCCGGCTGAGCAGTCCCCGCCGTCGGTGGGTGGCGGTCACGGTGACGTTGGTGACGGCGCACGCGGGCAGGGCCGTTCCGCCGGGGACGGTGAGCTGTTGCGGGGTGGTGCGGAAGGTGGCCACGCAGCGCCCGTCGTCCCAGGCGCCCTGGGTGCGTGCCAGGTCGATCCCCGGCGCGCGCTGGGCGATCTGCTCGGGGCCGATCGGTGCGCTGCGGAGAAACCCGGTGGCCATCGCCCGGAGCCACTCGGGCAGCTCCTCGGGGCTGTGCAGGGGGCGGACGTCGAGGCTGTCGGCGCTGTAGGGCATGGCGTCACGCTAGGTAGACGCTTGGCGGGGTGCACCCGGATTTCGGCAGGGGACAACGGGGGTGCGCGTCCCGGGCGGGGCGCTGCCGGGTGGTACGCCTCGGCGCGGGCTGCGCGGCACGCACCGCACGGGCCCGCGCGTCCCGTACGGGCCCGCGAGCCCGGCCGAACTTTCAGCAGCAGCCAGCGGCCTCGGAAGGCGAAACCCTTCGGGGGGCGGCGGTCTTGAAAGGTGGCGGACGGGGGTCAGAAGGTGGCGCGGATTTCGCCGACCCGTTCGCCGCCGCCGAGCAGCGGGGCGTCGGCGAGCCGGGCCAGTACGGGCGAGGTGACGCCCATGTGCGCGCCCAGGACCCGGGCCAGCACGGGGCCGAGGGCGCGTGTGCCGCCGTCGTCCACCTTGAGCGCGACGGCGCGGCCGTCCGGCAGCGCGAAGCCCTGGACGGCCTCGGCGCCCATCTTGCTGAGGGAGCCGGGGAGTTCCCGCATCAGCCAGGTGTCGTGCCGGCGGGTACCGGCCACATATTCGGGGTGTGCGCGCATGGCGGCGGCGACCCGGCCCTCGGCGGAGTCGGACGGGGCCAGCGCGAAGTGGCGGAACCCGCGCGCCAGACCGGTGAGGGAGACGGCCATCAGGGGTGCGCCGCAGCCGTCCGTCCCGGTGTGTGCGACGGGGTCACCGGTGGCCTCCTCCAGGGTGTCCCGGATGAGCAGCTGGAGCGGGTGCTCCGGGTCGAGGTAGCTGTCCAGGGGCCAGCCGTTGCGCAGGCAGGCCGCGAGCATGGCGGTGTGCTTGCCGGAGCAGTTCATGGCGGCGCGGCTGCGTGCGTGCCCGGCGGCGAGGTAGGCGTCGGCCTCCTCGCGGTCCAGCGGGAGGTCGGGCGGGCAGCCCAGCGCCGACTCGTCGAGCCCGTACTCCGTCAGCATCTTGTGGACGAGGTCGAGGTGGAAGCGCTCGCCCGAGTGGCTCGCCGCGACGAGGGCCAGCCGTTCGCCGGAGAGCTCGACACCGGCGCGCAGGACGCCGGCCGCCTGGAACGGCTTGTTCGAGGAGCGGGGGAAGACCGGTGCTTCGGGGTCGCCCAGTGCGAACGTCACGCTGCCGTCCTCGGCGAGGACGACCAGCGAGCCCCTGTGCTGCCCTTCGGTGAAGCCGGACCTGACGACCTCGGCGAGCACGGGAGGTATGGCAGCGGGCATCGGGCGACCTTTCCGGTGGGTCCCGGTGGGACGGGGCGCGGGCGGAGCGCGGGCGGACATGTGCGCCTCTCACCGTAACCGGAGGCTTGGGCCCCTCTTGTCACAGGTGGGGAACGACCGGGGCTCCGTACCTGCCGTCACGCCTGTCACCACGGCCGGAGCCCGAGGTTCGTCCCCTGCCTGTGCGGTTTGCCACGCCCTGGCCCGTACCCGGCCTCCGGCCGCACCCACCTTCGCCCGGACCGGCCACCCCGCCTTCGCCCGGAGCGTCCACCCCACCTTCGGTCGGACCGGCCGCCCCCGCCTTCGCCCGGACCGGCGGCACTCCGCCTTCGGCCGGACCGGGCCGGGCCGCTCCGGCCGGGCGGTGAACACGATCGTGATGGTGCACACGGTCCCGGCGGTGGGTGTGACCGCAGTGGTGGGTGCGGCCGGGACGGCGGACCGGTGGGGTGGTCAGGCCAGGAGGTCGTCCACCTGGGCCTCGCCCTCGCGATAGCGGCGGGCAATCTCGGTGCTGCAATCGTCGGCCGTGCGCTGTAGATCCTGGCGGCGCCGGGAGACCTGCTGTTCGTAGCGGACGAGCCGGCCCATCGCGTCGTGGAGTTCGTCGTCGGTGCGGGCGGTCAGATCGCTGAGCTCCACTTCGGCGAGCATCTCCTCGGCCAGCTCCCGGTACTCCTCGCCGCGCGGCGCGCCCAGGGTCACGTGCCGGGCGGAGGAGCGCTGGCGGGAGGGGGTGTCGGCGAGGATCTCGGGCAGCAGGTCCAGCAGGGGTGAGCCGGCGCAGCTGCGGCGGGCGAGTTCGGCGCGCAGGATGTCGATCCGGCCCTGGAGAAGCCGGCGGACATAGCTGAGGTCCGCCTCGTCCTGCTGGGCGGACCTGCGCAGGGTGCGCAGTTCGGGCAGGCGCAGCGTGTGCAGATCGGGCCGGATCCGGTCGCGCAGCGCCTCACGGCCGGCCCGCTGCTGGGGCGAGCGGGTCCGGACGGTCGCCGCGAGCCCCCGGGGCTGCGCGGGCGGTGCGGTCTGCGGTGTCGGTGCGGTCGGTGCGGCCCGTGCGGGCTGTGGGGGCCCGGTCGGTGCGGTCCTGTGGAGCGCTGACCACTGTGCGGCCACCCCGGTCGGTGTGCCGTCGGCTCCGGTGCTGTTCATGGGCGGTGTCCCCTCATCGTCCCCTCAACGTTCCCTCGTCGTCCCCTCAACGTTCCTCGGCGCTCGTCGCCCCCCGCGCCCCCCTCCTGAGGCCCTCCTGAGGCCGTGCCCTGTTGTTGCTTGTTGCTCCCTGTTGTGCCCTGCTGCGGCTTTTCTGCCCTGCTGTGCCCTTCCGGATTTCTGCTCCGCCCCCTCCGTGACCCTCCGCGCCCCCTTCGCGACCCCCGGGGCCACCCGGCGGCATGCCCCTGCCGGGGCGGGCCCGAGGGGCGGGTGGGGTGTGCGTCCGTCGGCGCTCGCCGGTGCGCACCGCTGTTCGCCGATACCCGATTCGCGCCGGTGCGTTCCGACGTATCCCGATGTGCCCTGATGTGCTCTGTGTTCCCCGGTGACCGGTCGGCATCCCCTCGGTGTTTCTCGTCCCTCTGAGCGGCAAGGACTGCCTTGTCCCTGCGTGGCAACGGCGCGCACACGGCACCGGAAACGCGCCGCGTGTGCGCATCGTGCCACTCCGTGACGGGTGTGTGCAGCGGGCCGAGCGTCCGTACGGCCGGGGTGCACACGGCCGAATCGGCGCACGGCATGATGGCCGGATGCGAGCAGTGGTACAGAGAGTGGACGGCGCGAGCGTCGAGGTGGACGGCCGGGTTGAGGGCCGGATCGACGGCGAGGGCCTGTGCGTGCTGGTCGGCGTCACGCACGAGGACACCCCGGCGAAGGCGGCGCAGCTGGCGCGCAAGCTGTGGTCGGTGCGGATCCTGCACGGAGAGAAGTCGTGTTCGGACACCGGCGCACCACTGCTCGTGATCAGCCAGTTCACTCTCTACGGTGACGCGCGGAAGGGCCGCAGGCCCACCTGGAACGCCGCGGCGCCGGGCCCGGTGGCCGAGCCGCTGGTCGACGAAGTCGTCGCGCAGCTGCGGGCGTTGGGCGCGGAGGTCGCCACCGGTGTCTTCGGGGCCGAGATGAAGGTGTCGCTGACGAACGACGGCCCGTTCACGGTGCTGCTGGAGGTGTGAGCGGCACCGGTGCCCCGGCCGCGGGCGGATGCCCACGGCCGGGGCCGGTTCGGCGGGCGCGGTTCAGGGGGCGACGACGACTTCCTGGGCCGCAGCGGTGGCGTCGTCGCCGACGATCAGCGGGGCGTCCACCGGCACGTTCCGCTTGACCAGGGCCAGGGCGATGGGCCCCAGCTCGTGGTGGCGGACGCAGGTGGTGACGAAGCCCACCGGGCGCCCCTCGGGCGCGGCCCCGGCCTCGGGGCGTGCGGCGTCGCCCTCCGCGATGCGCACCTTGTCGCCGTGCACGGGGATGTGCACCTCGCTGCCGTCGAGGTGCAGGAAGACCAGCCGGCGCGGGGGCTTGCCCAGGTTCTGCACCCGGGCGACGGTCTCCTGGCCGCGGTAGCAGCCCTTGTCGAGGTGGACGGCGGTGCCGATCCAGCCGACCTCGTGCGGAATGGTCCGGTGGTCGGTCTCCAGGCCGAGCCGGGGGCGGTGCGCCTCGACGCGCAGCGCCTCGTGGGCGAGGACGCCGATGGCGGGCGCGTACTCCTCGGCGAAGCCGGGCAGCTCGGCGCGCGGCAGGAAGACGTCCCGGCCGTGCGGGGTCTCGCGGACGGCGGCGGCCGAGGCGGGGGTGGCGGCGATGGAGCCGGCCGGCAGATGGACGACGGCGTACTCGTCGGTGCGGTCGGCGATCTCGACGCGGTAGAAGAACCGCATGCTCTCCAGATAGCCGACCAGTTCGCCCTGTTTGCCGGGTTCGGTGTGCATCCACACCGTCTCCCCGTCGTCCACGAGTTGCAGGGCCTGCTCGATGTGGCCGTTGGCGGAGAGGATCAGCGCGTCGGTGGCCTGCCCGGCGGGCAGTTCCGTCATGTGCTGGGTGAGCAGCAGATGCAGCCAGGAGAGCCGGTCGTCACCCGAGACGGTGACGACGCCGCGGTGCGACAGATCCACGAAGCCGGTGCCGTCGGCGAGTGCGCGTTGCTCCTTGAACAGATCGCCGTAGTGGGCGGCGACGCCCTCGTCCGGCGCCTGGGCCGGGACGGCTCCCGGCAGGGTCAGCAGGGGGCTGTGGACGGGGCCGTCGCTGGAGCTGCTGGAGGACATACGACCAGCCTACGACGGGCTCTCGGCCGCCTTCGAGGCGCAGTTGCCGCACCGGCCGAAGATGGCGAAGTGCTTCATGTCGGTGTCGAAGCCGAAGCGTTCGCGCAGGGTCCGGGTGAAGGGCTCGGCCACCGAGAGATCGGCCTCGATGACGCCCTCGCAGTCCCGGCACACCAGGTGCATGTGGTGGTGCCGGTCGGCCAGGTGGTAGGTGGGGGCGCCGTGGCCCAGGTGCGCGTGCGAGACCAGGCCCAGCTCTTCGAGGAGATCGAGGGTGCGGTAGACCGTCGAGATGTTCACGCCGCCGGCCGTGCGCCGCACCTCGGCCAGGATGTCGTCCGGGGTGGAGTGCTCCAGCTTGTCCACGGCCTCCAGCACGAGCTGGCGCTGCGGGGTGAGCCGGTACCCGCGTGCCCTCAGATCGCTCTGCCAGTCGGTGGTAGCCACGCCGTCCAGTGTAGGAGAGGCGGCGGGCGGTCCGGACCGCCTGTACCGGCCGGGGCCGGCCGCCGGGTCACCCGGGGGCGGGCCCCGCGGACGGGGCACCGAGGGTGCGGGCGATACCGGCGGAGGGCGTCGGACCGTGGAGGACGGCGGGGGATTACTTGAAGAAGGCGATGCCGTCGTCGGGGAGGTCGACGACGTCCTTGGCCCACTCGCTGGGGTCGACGACCTTCTTCAGCTGCGCCGACATGTAGGGGCGCAGCGGCTCGTCCGGTGTGGCCTTCTCGCCGACCCACATCAGATCGCCGTTCACGTACCCGTACAGGCGCTTGCCGCCGCTGTAGGGGGCGGCGGGGGCGGTGCGGGCGACGGCGTCGGTGGCGAGGTCGATCTGCGGCTTCTGGTCGGCCAGTTCGCCGTACCAGACCTCGGCGATGCCCTGGTCGCGGATCATCACGACCGAGACCTGGCGGTCCTTGTCGATGCGCCAGTACCCCGTCTCGGTCTCCAGCGGGGCGACCTTCTTGCCCTCGGAGTCCAGCCGCCACGAGTGGGAGACGTACTCCAGGAAGTCGCGGCCGTCGTGGGTGAAGGTGACCTCCTGGCCGAAGTTGCACTTCTCCTCGCCGGCTCCGGGCTCGGCGACGCCGGCGCCGGTCCAGTTGCCGAGCAGGAAGGCCAGGGGGACGAGGTCCGGGTGCAGGTCGGACGGGATCTCGATCATGGGGAACTCAGACGGTCGATGCGGAGCGGGTGGTCAGCGCTGGCCCTGGTACAGCTTCTTGAACGTCAGCCCGGCGAAGGCCACGGTGCCGATGCAGACCAGGACCATCAGGGCGGTGAAGAATGCCTCAAGCACGGTGATTCTCCTTGCGCATGTACCGAAGGGGCGTACGGGCGGACGCGGCCCACTCTAGCTGTCGGCTCCACGGGGCGCGCTGCGAGGGAGGCCGGTGGAGGGGCAGGCCCGGCGGCGCGCCCCGGCGGCGTCCCGGCACAGCGGGCAACGGCCGTCGGCGGACGGCGGGGCGGCGGCCCTCGGCAGATGCGCGGGCAAGGGGTCAGTAGACGAGGGCCTGGACGCCCTCCGGCATGATCTCGCTGACGAAGACCTGCGCTCCCGCGATCCGGACGCCCTCGATGACGTCCTCCTCCGTGATGTCCCGCCGGGCCGCGCACTGGGTGCACAGGGTGAGCGTGCCGGTGGCCTGGACGGCGGCGATGAGATCGGGGAGCGGAGCGGAGTGCGGCAGCTCGAACGCGGCCGCGCGGCCGGGAAGCGCGAACCAGGCGGACTCGCCCGTGAGCCACAGGCTGACCTCCACCCCGCTCGCGGCCGCGACGGAGGCGACCGTGAACGCCTGGGAGCACCGCTCCGGGGCGTCCGCGCCGGCGGTGAGCTTGATGACGAGCTTCTTGCGGTGGGCCATGCACCGCAGCATAGGAGGCGCGGGGCGGACCGTGGACCGGTCCGTCCCGCGCCCGGTGCCCGAAGGCCCGGCGGCCAAAAGGCGCACCGGGCCGGAGAAGGGCAGGTCAGACCGCGATGGTGACCTCGGCCAGGCCGCCCTGCTGGGCGACGACCTTGCGGTCGGCGGAGCCGCCGGGCACCAGCGCCCGCACGGTCCACGTCCCCTCGGCCGCGTAGAACCGGAACTGCCCGGTGGCGGACGTCGGTACCTCGGCGGTGAACTCGCCGGTCGCGTCCAGCAGCCGGACGTAGCCGGTCACGGGCTCGCCGTCCCGCGTCACGCTGCCCTGGATCGTCGTCTCGCCGGGCTTGACGCCCGAGGCGTCGGGGCCGCCGGCCTGTGCTCCGCACATGGTGTTCTCCTTGGGTTCCGCTCGCTCCGTCGGGAGGGTGGTCAGTTCGAGCCCAGCTCGACGGGGACGCCGACGAGCGAGCCGTACTCGGTCCAGGAGCCGTCGTAGTTCTTCACGTTCGGCTGGCCCAGCAGCTCGTGCAGCACGAACCAGGTGTGGGCCGAGCGCTCACCGATGCGGCAGTAGGCGATGGTGTCCTTGCCGAGGTCCACGCCCTCGCCCTCGTAGAGCGCCTTCAGCTCCTCGTCGGACTTGAAGGTGCCGTCGTCGTTGGCCGACTTCGACCAGGGGATGTTGCGGGCGCTGGGCACATGGCCGGGGCGCTGCGACTGCTCCTGCGGCAGATGGGCCGGGGCCAGCAGCTTGCCGCTGAACTCGTCGGGGGAGCGGACGTCGACGAGGTTCTTGCTGTTGATCGCGTCCACGACCTCGTCGCGGAAGGCGCGGATGGAGGTGTCCTGCGGCTGGGCCCGGTACTCGGTGGCCGGGCGCTGCGGGACCTCGGCGACCAGGTCGCGGGAGTCCAGCTCCCACTTCTTGCGGCCGCCGTCGAGCAGCTTGACGTCCCGGTGGCCGTAGAGCTTGAAGTACCAGTAGGCGTAGGCGGCGAACCAGTTGTTGTTGCCGCCGTAGAGGACGACGGTGTCGTCGTTCGCGATGCCCTTCTCCGAGAGCAGCTTCTCGAAGCCGGCCTGGTCGACGAAGTCGCGCCGCACCGGGTCCTGGAGGTCCTGCTTCCAGTCGATGCGGATCGCGTTCCTGATGTGGTTCTTGTCGTAGGCGGAGGTGTCCTCGTCCACCTCGACGATGACGACCTTGGGGTCGTCGATGCGGGCCTCGACCCAGTCGGCGTCGACGAGGACGTCGCTGCGGCTCATGCTGTGCTCCTCACGGTGGTGGGGCGGGGGCTGGGCTTGCGGTGCTGCTCGGGTGCTCGTTGCCCGAGTCGCTCGGGGTGCCAGGTGCTGTCCGGTGCCGGCCCTGGTGCCTGTCCGGCTGCGGCCGGGCCGCGGGCCGTCCGGTTGTGGCGGCCGTACCGCCGCCGGTCGCTCGCTGCGGCTGCCGGTCGCTCGTCGTGCCGGGCCTCCGGTGGCTCTCGTCCGCCGTCCGGCGGTGGTGGCCGGCGGGGAGGCGGGCCGGAGCCGGGTGCGCGCGGTGCGCTCGCGTACCCCTCGGCGCGGCCACGGACGGCGGGGAGGCCGGAACGGGTGGGCGGCGAGGGGCGGGGCGGCGGCCGGGCGCGGCGGGTGAGCCGGCGATCCGGCGTGGGCCGGACCGGCCGGGGCCGGGCGGTACGGGGCCGTCAGCGGGCGGTGCGACAGAGCATGGCGGCGATGCGGCACAGGTCCACTGTCCGTCGCTTGGTGAGGTCCGCCTGTCGCTTCATGCGCCGATCGTAAGGACGAGCCGGGGGCCGTGTCACCGGGGATCCGGACTATGAGACGTACGAGTCCGGAATGTGGGAAGCGGGCGGGGTGCGCGGTCGTCGCCCGCCGCGGGAGGGGCCGGGCGGTCCTGCTGTGCGGACCGGGCGGTCTCGGTCCGTGGGATCCGGCCACGCGGCCACCGGCCTCCGTGCCTGCCTGCGCCGCCCGGAGCCTCGCCCGCGCGCGTCGGGGCGCCGTGGGGAGGCCGAGGCGGCCGAAGGGAGCGCCGTGCGGGGGATCAGCCGGTGAGTTCGACGTCGGTGCCGCTCATGGAGAGGTCCACGCCGTCCCGGTCGGCCACGACCTTCTCCAGCTTCAGGCCCTCGGGCAGCTTGTCGATCTTCCGCTGGAAGTCGATCTTCTTGCGGATGGTCTCCTCCACGCCCGGCAGCTTCGAGCCGGGCACGTCGTCGGCGTGCAGCCGCACGGTGTCGCCGCCCGTCACGCTGACCGTGCTGTGGACGCTCCGCTCCACGGTGCGGCCCACCAGCGGCAGCGTCACCCCCGCCGTGACCTTGACCTGGCTGCGGCCCGAGGCGTCCTTGCCGCCCCAGCTCACGCGCACCCCGTCGTCCGCCGCCTTCGACAGGTCGTCGTAGGAGATGTGGACGGTGCCGGAGGCGCGTTCCGCGGTGCCGGAGGTGTAGTCGTCGGCCAGATCGACGTCGTGCGCCGTCATGGAGACCTTGCTCAGCCGCACCTGGCGGTCCCCGGCCGTGGCCGTCATCCCGCTCAGCTCCGCCTCCACCTTCTCCAGCCGTCCGCCCGCGACCTGGGTCAGGAAGGGGAAGCCCGTGATGGAGACCGAGGCGTCGCCGGAGGAAGGGACGTCCAGCCCGCTGCGGAGCTTGTCGGCCACCTTGTCCTCGGCGAGGTTGACGGCGATTCTGTCGGCCGCCACGAAGAGACCGGCGAGCACCAGCAGAATCACCAGCACCGTGCGGAGTGCGCGCATCGCGTTCGGTTCCCCCTGTGGTCGGTTCGGGCGGGCCGTCGTCCGGTGGTGGCGGGCGCCCTGCGGTGAGCGTAACCCGCTCCCGGGCAACCGCCCGGGCCAGGTCGGACGGGGGCCCACCCGAACCGGCCGGGCGGGACGTACCGCCGCCCGGCCGGCCGTCCGTGCGGCACCGGCTTCAGGCCGCCGGGATCAGCTCCGCGCGGCCGAACAACAGCGCGTATCCCGGGGGCAAGGACGCGATCAGACGGCCGGTCAGTTCCTCACCGGCCGCAACGGCCACCGCGCACAGCACGGACCCGGCGTCCCAGCGCGCCGCCGCGTGGTCGGCGGACCCGAGCCGCGCCGCGAGCGCGTCGACGAACTCGGCGCCCGTCGACGCGCCGCCCGCCGGCTGCGCCGCAGCGGCCGAGGCGCGCGCGGGGACGGCGAGCAGGGGCGCCGCCGTGCGCGGCAGCCGGGCGGCGAGTGCGGCGCGCTCCGCCGGGCCGAGCTGCCGGGCGAGCAGCGGCAGCACCGCGCGGAGCACCCGCTCGGCCTGCTCCCGTGTGCGGTAGCGGCCCAGCTCGCGCACCTGCTGGACGAGGTCGTTCCACTGCATTGTTCAGTTTTTCCTCTCTGCCGAGGTGTCTGCTCTGCTGAGCTGTCTGCCCTGCCGAGGCGTTTGCTCACGTTTGCTCTGGCGAGGTGTCCGCCGAGGTGGCTGCTGCCGAGGGGCTTTCCGCCCTGCTCGGGCGGCTTCCCGCCGCCGCGGCTCCCGGGGCGGGGCGGCCGTTTCGGGGCCGCGGCGGCGAGGACGGCGGGTGCTGACGGTCCTGTCGGGTGCTGACAGGGGCGGACGGTGCGTCAGCCGGCGATCTGGCGGGCGCCGTCGCCCCCGGTGACCTGGATCTTCCGCGGCTTGGCCTGTTCGGCCACCGGTACCCGCACCGTGAGGACTCCCGCGTCGTACGAGGCGCTGATCCGCTCGGTGTCGAGCGTGTCCCCGAGGAAGATCTGGCGGCTGAAGCGGCCCGTCGGACGCTCGGCCGCGATCTGTTCGGCGTTCTGCGGGAGGGGCGAGCGCCGTTCCGCGCGGATGGTGAGGACGTTGCGTTCGACGTCCAGATCGATGGTCTCCGGGTCCACGCCGGGCAGGTCGAGGTGTGCGGTGACGTGGTCCCCGTCGCGGTAGGCGTCCATGGGCATGCCCGCGGGGCGGGTCGCCGTGCCCATGAGCTGGCCGGCGAGGCGGTCGAGGTCGCGGAACGGGTCGGTGCGCAGGAGCATCACTGTCATCTCCTTCCACGGTCGGTGCGGCCGGAACGGGTCGGTCCGGCCTCGCGATGCCCTATGTGCACCTATATAGCTCACGGACAGGAAAGTTGACAAGCCGGGGCTCAACTCGGCGGCCCGATGGCTGCCCGGCGGCGGGGAACCCCGGTGACGGGCGGACACAGACCTCCGGCCCGGCCGTCGTGGCGGACGACGGCCGGGCCGGAGGAGAGGCGGAGGAGGTGCGGAGGAGGGGCGGAGGAGGTGGTGGGCGAGCGCCCGGGGCCGGTCAGCCCAGGACGCGGCCGAGCAGGTACCAGGCCGGGACGGCGAGGGTGAGCGGCAGCGCGACACCGGCCGTCATATGGACGAAGCGCGAGGGCCAGTCGTAGCTGGCGACCCGCAGCCCGGCCAGTGCGCACACCCCGGCACCGAGGCCGAGCAGCGCGGCCTGCGGGCCCGTGCCCGTCACCTGGCCCATCGCGACGCCCGCGCCGGCCGCCGCGGCCAGCGCCACCAGCGGGGAGACGTACGCGGGCAGCGGCACGGCGCGGGCGAGCGCGGCGACCGCGACCGCGACGGCGCCGATCGTCACCCCGTCCGCGTCCGCCGGGATCGTCCCCGCCGCCAGCACCGTGAGCCCCGTCGCCGCGAGCCCGGCGGTGAGCGCGTAGAGCCGCTCGTCCGGGCTGGAGTGGTTGCGCAGTTGGAGGATCACCGACAGCACGCACCACACGCCGGTGGCGCCGATCAGCACCGTCGTCGCCTGGTCGCCGTCGGTCAGCAGGAGACCCACGTCGGCCGAGACGCCGGCGAGGAACGCCAGCGCGATGCCCTGCCGGGCCGGCCACATGCCGTTCAGCCGGTACCAGCCCGCCGCCGTGAACGCCTGGAGCAGTACGACGCCGCAGGCCAGCGCGGTGTGGCCGAGCGGCGCGAGCCCCGCCAGCAGTGCGGCGAGCACCGTCGTGACCCCGGCGGGCGCGAGCCCCGGCGCGATGATCGGCGATCCCGTCCGCCGTGTCCCGCCCTCCTGGGCACCCGCCTCGGCGGTGCCGTGCGGGCCGGACGCCTGCCGGGGGTCCGGGGCCGGGTGGCCGGGAGGCGCACCCGTCGGCGCCGGGCCGTGGGCGCCTGCCGCGGCCGGGTACGGGGCGCCGGGGGCCGGTGCGGCGGTCGGCGACGACGGTGACGCCAGGGACGCCGGGGACGCCGGGGACGACGGCGACGGTGTCGGCGAGGGCGTCGGGGACGGGGAGGAGAACGGCTGCTGTCCGTGCATGGGCTCGTGTTCCGGTGGAAGCGGTCCCGGGTGCGGGTGCCGGGGGCGCGCCGTGGGCGCGGTGGCACCGTCCGCGGACCGGCGGGCGGGGTCGGTGGACGGATCGGTGCCCGGTCCGGGAGCCGGCTCGGGCAGGGGCAGAGCTGTCGAGGTGCCGTCGGCCCCGCCGGTACCGCCGTGCGCGGCGTACGCACCGTGTGCGCTGTGCCCGCTGTGCCCGCCGTTGTCCGGGTCGGGGGCCGGGGCGGGAAGCGGGGACGCCGACAAGGACGGGCCCGTCGGCGACGTGGGGGCCAGGGGGACGGGGTGTCCGGGGCTGTGGTCTCCGGTCGGCGGGAGGCCGCGGCCCGGGGACGGTTCGCGGGTCACCTCGTACGTCGGTTCGTAGGACACCTCCCCGCCGTAGGGCGGGCCGTACGCGGTGCCGTAGGGCGGACCGTGCGGAGCGTGCGGAGACGGGGCGGTGGGGTCGTACGGCGTGCCGTAGGGGCCGGGCGGCGGGGAGCCGTACGACGCCGCCGGCTGCTCGGGCGGCAGCGCGTTCCCGCCCTCGGCGCCGTACGGCCCGGGCTGCTGTTCGGGTAGCGGCTGCGCTCCCTGCGGCCGGTGGTCCGGCCGCTCCTGGGGAAGCGGTTGCGGGCTCTCGCCCGGAACGGGGCGCAGAGACACGGTGCCGCCGTCGCCAGGACCTGCGCCGTCCCCACCGTCCCCACCGCCCCGCGGGGCCGGGGGCGCGCTGCCGTAGGACGCCTGCCCGTAGGGCTGCACGGCGTACGGCTGCTGCCCCGACGGCTGCGGGGCGTAAGGCTGTTCGGCGTAAGGACTCTGCGAGTAAGGACTCTGCGAGTAAGGGCTTTGCGAGTAAGGGCTTTGCGAGTAAGGGCTGTGCGAGTAAGGGCTTTGCGAAGAAGGTCCCTGTGCGTAGGTCCCGTGTGCGTGCGGCTGCGGGGCGTACGGGGTGCCGGGGGTGTTGCCGTAGGAACTCCCGCTGTAAGGGCCGGTGCCGTAGGGATGCGCGGGCGGCGCCGTGCCGTACGGACCCGACGGCGGTGGTGTGCCGTAGGGGCCGGTCTCCGGCCGGTCGCCGTAGGGCAGTTGCCCAGGGTGCTGCGGCCCATGTCCGTCGTACCGGCCGTCTCCGTACGGCAGTGGCCCGAGGCCGTCCGGATCCACGGGGCCGTAGGCGCCCGGGCCCTCGCCGTCGCCCGGGGCGCCGGGCAACTCCCCGGACTCCGGCTCCGGTTGGTGGCCCGTCCCGTCGGCGCGGTAGGGGCCCGGACTTCGGGGACCGTAGGAGCCGTGGTCGCCGGGGGGCGGTTGCCGGCCGGTCATCGGGCGCCGCCCGCGAACGGGGGGAGGACCTCGACGGTGCCGCCGTCGCTGAGCCGTACGGAGTCGTGCTCCCGGGTGCCGACCGGGGTGCCGTCCACCAGGAACGAGCACCGCAGCAGGACCCGGGCGAACTCGGGCCGCCCGGTGTGCGTCTCGCGGGCGCGCACCAGCGCGTCGGCGAGGGTGTCCGCTTCGTATGGCTCCTCCGCCGTGCCGGCGGCGGCCTTTGCCGCCGCCCAGTAGCGGATCGTGCCGCTCGCCATGGTGGGGTCCCTCTCAGCCGTCCGTGCCCTGGGTGCCTGCGGTGGTACCGGCGTCGCGCGGCCGAGCCGGCCCGTCCGCGGCGCGGCTCCCATGATGGCGCCTCGCCCCGGGCGCGTGTGCACGGGCGGTCTTCTCGCCGCCGTCCGGTCCGTCGCCGGTGCCGGGGGAGGGCCGGGCCGTACCGGCGCCGAGGCGTGTGACCAGCCAGTCGCCGATACGGTGCAGCAGCTCGGGCCCGGCGGCGTTCTCGGCATGGCCGAAACCCCGCTCGATCCACAGCTCGCAGCCGTCCGGCCCGGCCGCCTCGGCGAGCGAGCACGGGTGGTCGAGCGGGAAGTACGGGTCGCTGTCGCCGTGCACGACGAGCAGCGGTACCGGGGCGAGCAGCGGTGCGGCGGCGACGGGGGAGAGGGGCACCGGGTCCCAGTCGTGCGGATGGATCCGGGTGCGCAGGCCGAGGCGGGAGACGACGCGGCCGAGCGGGTGCTGCACGGCCCAGTGGAGGCGGCGCATGGGTGCCGTGCCCCGGTAGAACCACCGGGCGGGCGCGCTCACGGCGACGACGGCGTCCGCCGCGGTGGACGGCGCCGGTCCGTCGGTCGCCTCGGTCGCGTCGGTCACTTCGGTTGCCGCGTCGGTCACCTCGGTCGCGACGTCCCCGTCCGCCGTGTCATCGGTGCCGGCCGTGGCATCGGCATCCGCGTCGGCTGTGGTGGCCGCTTCGGCCGTGTCCGCGTCAGCCGCGACCGGTGTCTCCGCCGTGGCGGTCGGTTCCGGGCGGCGGTGCAGGGCGCCGTGGCGCAGGACGACGGAGCCGCCCATCGAGAAGCCGACGGTGGCCACGCGGTCGTGGCCGAGCCGCCGTGCCCAGGCGACGGCCGCCGCCAGGTCGAGCACCTCGCGGTCGCCGACGGTGGAGCGTCCGCCCGATCCGCCGTGACCGCGGAACGAGAAGGTGATCACGGCCCCGTGCGCGGTGAACGCCGCCGCGGCGCGGCGGACCGCCGGACGGTCGAGCGAGCCGGTGAAGCCGTGTGCGAGGACGAGTGCCGGGGCCTTCGCGGGGTCCGGGGCGGCGTCCGGGATGCTCGGGGTGTCCGCCCGCGCTCCCGGCCCGGCGGCGCCGGTGACGCCGGGGACGCCGGTGACAGAAGCGGTGGCGGTACCGGCGGCTCCGTACGCGGCAGAGGCGGCAGCAGCGGAGGTAGCGGTACCGGATGCGGAAGCGGCGGCACCGGGCGCGGACACGGCGTTCGGCGCGGAAGCGGCACCGGGCGCGGCCCCGCCGTGGGACGCGGTCCCACCGTGGGATGCGAGCGCAGTGCCCGGCACGGAAGCAGGGCCCGGCAAGGGAGCAGGGCCCGGTGTCGAGGCAGCGGGTGGTGCGGGGCGGGGTGACGGGGGGTCGTAGCGGGCCTCGATGCGGACGCCGTCGGCGGTGATCAACTCCGTGCGCAGCACGCCGTTCCGCTCCCGCTCCCGCGCGGTGCCGCCGCCTGACCGTTGTGCTCCGTTCCTCCGGGCCTGCCCGCTTTCTCCGGTTGTTCCCGTACGCCGCCGGACGCTCGATACGCCGCGTTTTCCGGTGAGTTGGCCGCTACGGAAGGTGACGAGCATGCGGCGAGCGCGAGCGAGGTCACATGCCGCTCGGTAGGTCATGTGGGTATTCTGCTCGGCAAGGAGGATCCGGGCAGCGTCGCCCCCGGGTCCTTTCGTGCTTTCTGGGGGCCCGCGTCCGTATCCCCCGGGCGTGGCCCGGTCCTCGGGCAGTGCCGTACGAAGCAGTACCGCCACACTTCCCCCGGGCAGCTGCCCGGGTGGCGCCCCCGGCGCGGGGCGCCAGGAGGGAACTCGACGTCATGGTCAAGCGAACCGTGCAGAAACGAGAACGTACGACCGCACACCGACCCGTCCCCGACCCGTCGCCCGCCGCACCCCGCACCCGCCGTACCGCGCGCGTCTCCCGCTCGGCGCGTACCTCGCCCGTCCCCCGCACACCGCTCCCTTCCCGGGACCCGGCCGCCGGGCGAGGGGAGGCCGTGCGCGCATGAGCTCGCTCCTGCTGCTCACCAACGCGCTCCAGCCCTCGACCGAGGTGCTGCCCGCGCTCGGCCTGCTTCTGCACAATGTGCGCGTCGCGCCCGCCGAGGGGCCGTCGCTGGTGGACGCGCCGCAGGCGGACGCCCTCCTGATCGACGGCCGGCGCGACCTTCCGCAGGTCCGTTCGCTGTGCCAGCTGCTCCGCTCGACGGGGCCCGGCTGTCCGCTGCTGCTCGTCGTGACGGAGGGCGGGCTGGCCGCCGTCACCGCCGACTGGGGCGTGGACGACGTCCTGCTGGACACGGCGGGGCCCGCCGAGGTCGAGGCGCGGCTGCGGCTCGCCTGCGGCCGGCAGCAGACCGCGCTGGACGACGGGCCGACGGAGATCCGCAACGGTGATCTGTCGGTGGACGAGGCCACCTACAGCGCCAAGCTGAAGGGCCGCGTCCTGGACCTGACCTTCAAGGAGTTCGAGCTGCTGAAGTTCCTCGCGCAGCACCCGGGACGGGTGTTCACGCGGGCCCAGCTGCTCCAGGAGGTCTGGGGCTACGACTACTTCGGCGGCACCCGCACCGTCGACGTCCATGTGCGGCGGCTGCGCGCCAAGCTCGGCCCCGAGCACGAGGCGCTGATCGGCACCGTGCGCAACGTCGGCTACCGGTTCGTCTCGCCCGAGAAGGCGGAGAAGACGGCCGAGGAGAAGCAGGCGGCGGCCGACGAGCGGGCGGTCGCGGATGCCGCGACGCGGGTGGCCAGAGAGGCGGCCCGCTCCCGGTCGAGCTGAGCGGCGCTCGGCAGGCTCGGGAGCCGGTTCGGCTTCCGCCTCCGGGCGGAACTCCCGCCCCGGGCCCGTTCTGATCCGCTTCTGATCCGCTTCTGATCCGCTTCTGATCCGGTTTTGATCCGCTTCCGACTCCGGGCCGGGCTCCCGCTCCGGGCCGGATCCGCCTCCGGGCGGTTCTCGCCTCCGGGACGGTCTCCGTTCCGGTTCCGGGCCGCGGGTCCGTCGACGGTCCCCCGCCGGGCATCCGCCCCTCGGGAGGCCGCCGACGGACCCGGTGAGGCCCGTGACGGTCCCGGACAAGGCCCGTGGAAGCGGCCGGAACTACCCCGTACACCGTCCGGGTACACGCGTAGACTGCCCGGGTGGCCAAGGTGACGCGGGACGACGTGGCGAGGCTGGCAGGCACCTCGACGGCGGTTGTCAGCTATGTGATCAACAACGGTCCCCGGCCGGTCGCCCCGGCCACCAGGGAACGGGTGCTCGCCGCCATCCAGGAGCTGGGGTACCGGCCGGACCGGGTGGCGCAGGCGATGGCCTCGCGCCGTACCGACCTGATAGGTCTCATCGTCCCGGACGCCCGGCAGCCGTTCTTCGCGGAGATGGCGCACGCCGTGGAACAGGCGGCTGCGGAGCGCGGAAAGATGGTGCTGGTCGGCAACTCCGACTATCTCGACGAGCGCGAGGTGCACTATCTGCGGGCCTTCCTCGGTATGCGGGTCTCCGGCCTGATCCTCATCAGCGCGGGCCCGAGCGAGACGGCGGCCAACGAGATCGACGCCTGGGACGCACGGGTGGTGCTGATGCACCGGCGGCCCGAGGCCATCGACGATGTCGCCGTCGTGCTCGACGACGTCGGCGGCGCCCAGCTCGCCACCCGGCATCTGCTGGAGCACGGGCACGAGACGGTGGCCTGCCTGGGCGGTACGGAGTCCACGCCGGAGAAGGGCGACCCGGTCACCGACCACATCGAGGGCTGGACGCGGGCGATGCGGGAGGCCGGCAAGTCCGTCGAGGGCCTGCTCATCGAGTCCCCGTACAACCGCTACGACACCTACCGGCTCGGCCTGGACCTGCTCGCGAAGGAGGACCGGCCGACGGCGCTGTTCTGCGCCACCGACGACCAGGCCATCGGCATCCTGCGCGCGGCCCGGGAGCTGGAGGTGCGGGTGCCCGAGGAGCTGGCCGTCGTCGGCTTCGACGACGTGAAGGAGGCGGCGCTCACCGATCCGCCGCTGACCACCGTCGGCTCCGACCGGGAGGCGATGGCCAAGGCCGCCGTCGACCTGGTGCTGGACGACTCCCTGCGGGTGTCCGGCGCCCGCACCGCGATGGTGCCCGGCGGCAAGGGCCGGGTGCGGCAGTTCCCCTCCGGGCTGGTCGTACGGCGCTCCTGCGGGTGCCCGGCGGTTCCGTAGCCGTAGCCGTAGCCGTAGCCGCAGCCGCAGCCTCGGCCGGAGCCGGGCGGGAGCCGTGGCCGGTCCCGTCGCGCGGGAGCCGTGGCCGAGCAGGGCCCGCCGGGCGGGGAGTTCAGCTTTTCGGGGTTTCTCAGCGGCTCCTCAGCCGGTTCTCATCTTGCGGGGCGAAGCTCGTCGGTATGGAGAACTTCGGCGGCAACGCGAACAGCGGACGGGTCGGCCGGGACGCGGCGCCCCGGCCGGACGAGCAGACGACGACGGCACAGATCCCGCAGCCGGACGGGACCGATCGCACCGCTTCGGCGGCCCGGACGGCTCCTGCGGCCCGGACGGCTCCTGCGGCTCAGGAGGCGCGAACCGCGCCGATTCCGCAGCAGTTCGGACAGGTTCCGTCCGGCGCGGAGCCGGGGCCGGGGCCGACGGGGCCGGGGACGACGCGGAGCATGCCCGCCGTCGGCGCGGCCCCTCCTCCCGGGACGCCTCCGCCGCCGCCGGCCCCGCCCGCCTTCGGCGCCCAGGACGGCCCGTCCGGCGCGTACGGCCCGTCCCACGGCGCCGCCGAGGGGGCCACGGCCGCCGGGGCGCCGGGGTACGCGACGCTGCCTCCGTACGGGAGCGGTGCGGGCGGGCCGGAGGGGCCGCAGGGCCCGTCGGGGACGGGCGCCGGGGGCCGCGGCCGGTGGCGGCGGAAGCCGGCGGCGCTGCTCGCGGCGGTCGCGGTGGCGGCGGCGCTGGTCGGCGGAGGCGCCGCGTTCGGGATGGACCAGCTGTTCGGGGACGACGGCGGTCCGGGCACGGTCGCGTCGGCGGGCGCGAACGGCAGCCCCACGGCGGCCAAGGGCACGGTGGCGCGGGTGGCGCAGGATGTGAGCCCCAGCGTGGTGGAGATCAGCGCGACGACCTCTTCGGGGAAGTCCCTGGGCTCCGGCGTGGTGATCACCAAGGGCGGCGAGATCGTCACCAACAACCATGTGCTGGCGGGCGCCGACACCGTCAAGGTGACCTTCAGCAACGGGAAGTCCGCCGCGGCCGATGTGGTCGGCACCGACGCCGCCAAGGACCTGGCGCTGGTGAAGGTGAACGGTGTGGACGGGCTCAAGCCGGCGGTGCTCGGCGACTCCGACAGCGTGGGCGTCGGCGACCAGGTCGTCGCCATCGGCTCCCCGGAGGGGCTGACGGGCACCGTGACCAGCGGCATCGTCTCCGCCAAGGACCGCAAGGTGACGGTGCCGAAGGAGGGCGGCAGCGAGGGCGGCTCCGGGCGGGGCGACCCCGGGGACGGCTGGCCGTTCGAGTTCGGCGGTGACGAGTACAACGGCGATGTCGGCAACGACACCACGTCCTACAAGGCCATCCAGACCGATGCCTCGCTCAACGTGGGCAACTCCGGCGGTGCGCTGATCAACATGTCCGGGCAGGTCGTCGGCATCAACTCGGCGATGCTGCCGGCCGGCGGGGGCCAGAGCGGCGGCAGCCAGGTCTCGCAGTCGGACCCGGGCAGCGTCGGCCTGGGCTTCGCGATCCCCTCCAACGATCTGAAGAAGGACCTGGACGCGCTCCGCAACGGCGGCGATGACTGATCCGGGAGACTTCGGCGGGGGTGCGGGCACGGAGGGTGCCAAGCTTGAGGCCATGCCAGCCACTCCAGCCGCACCGGGCACGCCCGGCACCCCCGCCGACCCGGCGCCCGAGCCCCCCAGGATCCTGATCGTCGACGACGAGCCGGCCGTCCGTGACGCGCTGCGCCGCAGCCTCAGCTTCGAGGGGTACGCGGCGCAGACGGCCGCGGACGGCGTCGAGGCGCTGGAGAAGGCGGACGCCTACCGGCCCGATCTGATCGTGCTCGACGTCCTCATGCCGCGCATGGACGGGCTGACGGCGGCGCGCAGGCTGCGGGCCGCCGGGCAGCGGGTGCCGGTGCTGATGCTGACGGCGCGGGACACCGTCGGCGACCGGGTCACCGGCCTGGACGCGGGCGCCGACGACTACCTCGTCAAACCCTTCGAGCTGGACGAGCTGCTGGCCCGGGTGCGGGCCCTGCTGCGGCGCAGCTCGTACGCGCGGGAGCAGGCGCTGGCCGAGGCCGAGGAGGAGCCGGAGGTACTGGCCTTCGCCGATCTGCGGATGGATCTGCGCACCCGCGAGGTGACCCGGGGCGGCCGGGACGTGGAGCTGACCAGGACCGAGTACACGCTGCTGGAGATGTTCCTCGCCCACCCGCGCCAGGTGCTCACCCGGGAGCAGATCCTCAAGGCCGTCTGGGGCTTCGACTTCGAGCCGTCCTCCAACTCCCTGGACGTCTATGTGATGTACCTGCGCCGCAAGACGGAGGCCGGCGGGGAGCCGCGGCTGGTGCACACGGTGCGCGGCGTCGGCTACGTCCTGCGCGACGACGCGAAGGGCGGCCGGCGCGACGAGCCGGAGGGCCGCGGGTGAGCCCGCACGCTCTGCGGACGGCCTGGTGCCGCTTCCGCCGCGAGGGAGCGCGCGCGGTGACGATGCCGCTGCGCGGCCGGCTGGCGCTGCTGGCCGCGCTGACCGTGGCGGTGGCGGTGGCCGCGTGCGCGCTGGCCTGCTGGTTCCTGGTGCGCGCCCAGCTGTTCAACTCGCTGGACGATGCGCTGCGCGACACCTCCGTGCAGCCCAGGGACGTCGTCGACCGGCTCCAGTCGGGCCAGTGCTCGCCGCCCGACCGGCCCGCGCCCAACCCGTTCGGTGCCACCGTGCAGGTCGTCGACGTCTCCGGCACCAGCTGTGTGATCGTCGGCCGGAAGCTGGAGGTCAAGCAGGCTGACATCGCCGTCGCCAAGCGGGACCGGGCCGAGGTCATCCACCGCTCGCAGGGCGACGGCGCCGGCTACCGGGTGCGCACCACGCCGGTGCCCGGCACCGGGCTGGCCGTCTCCGTCGCCCGGCCGACCACCGAGGTCGACCAGTCGCTGCGCAACCTGGCGCTGATCCTGACCCTCGTCGGCGGCGCCGGGGTGCTGGGCGCGGCCGGCGCGGGCGTGGCGCTCGCCCGCGCGGGGCTGCGCCCCGTGGACCGGCTCACCCACGCCGTCGAGCACATCGCACGCACCGAGGACCTCGCGGTGCGCATCCCCGTCGAGGGCGACGACGAGATCGCCCGGCTGTCCCGCTCGTTCAACGCGATGACGGGCGCGCTGGCCTCCAGCCGGGAGTTGCAGCAGCAGCTCATCGCGGACGCGGGACACGAGCTGCGCACCCCGCTGACCTCGCTGCGCACCAACATCGATCTGCTGGTGCGCAGCGAGGAGTCCGGCCGGCCGCTGCCCGAGGAGGACCGCAGGGAGCTGCTGTCCTCCGTCCGCTCCCAGATGACCGAACTGGCCGCGCTCATCGGCGACCTCCAGGAGCTGTCCCGGCCGCCGGGCCCCGCGGAGGGCGCCGAGGCGCAGGCAGCGGCGGCGGTCGTGGGCCTGCACGAGGTCACCGGGCGCGCGGTCGCACGGGTGCGCCCGCGCGGGCCCGGCGTGACGGTGACCGCCGAACTGGAGCCCTGGTACGTACGGGCCGAACCGGCGGCGCTGGAGCGTTCGGTGGTCAACCTGCTGGACAACGCGGTCAAGTTCAGCCCCGAGGGCGGCACCGTCGACGTCGCGGTGCACGGCGGGGAACTGCGGGTGCGCGACCGCGGCCCGGGCGTGCCCGAGAGCGAACTCCCGCACGTCTTCGACCGGTTCTGGCGCTCGCCGTCCGCGCGCAGCCTGCCGGGCTCGGGCCTCGGCCTGTCCATCGTCGCGCGGACGGTGCGGCAGGCCGGCGGCGACGTGTGGCTGCGGCGGCCGGCGGACGGCGGCGCGGGCACGGAGGCGGTCGTCCGGCTGCCCGGTGCACCGGTTCCGCCGCCGGACACCCCGCCGGGTACAGGTCCGGACACACCGCCGGGCGGAGGTCCGGACACACCGCCGGAAACGCCGCCGGGGACGCCTCCGGATGTGCCCCCGGGAGCAGGGGAGTCACCGGGCCCGACGGACGGGTCCGGGCACGGACCGGGGCCCGGGCCCGGGCAGCGCCCCGGATAGCCGCCGCGCCCGGTCGGGGGCCCGTGCCCCGGCGGCACGTGCCGACTGCCCCGTCGACTGCGGGCAGTCGTAAGGTCGTTGTCATGAGCGACGTGGACGTAAGGGACGAGGTGACCGGGGACGCCCTGGGCGAGGTCCTGGCACTGATCGACGCGGCGGCCCGCGAGGACGGGCAGCCCGCGGTCTCCGAACAGGGCCGGCTCCAGCTGCGCGGCGGCCGGCGCGAGGGCGTGCGCCATGTGCTGCTGCGCGCCGGCACCGGGGCGCTGGCCGGGTACGCACAGCTGGAGGACACCGACCCCGTGGAGGCGCCCGCCGGCGAGCTGGTCGTCGCCCCCACGCAGCGCGGCAACGGCTACGGCAGGCGGCTCGGCCGGACGCTGCTCCAGCTGTCCGGCAAGCGGCTGCGGCTGTGGGCGCACGGCGGCCACCCCGCCGCCCGGCACCTCGCCCAGAGCCTGGGCCTGACGCTCTTCCGTGAACTGCGCCAGCTGCGGCGCCCGCTGGCCGGGCTCGACCTGCCCGAGCCCGCCCTCCCCGAGGGCCTGACCATCCGCACCTTCCGGCCCGGCGAGGACGACACCGCCTGGCTCCGGCTCAACGCCGCCGCCTTCGCCCACCACCCCGAACAGGGCGGGCTCACCCAGCGCGACCTGGACGACCGCAAGGCCGAATCCTGGTTCGACCCGGCCGGTTTCTTCCTCGCCGAGCGGGACGGCGAACTCGTCGGCTTCCACTGGACGAAGGTGCACGCCGGGGAGAACGGGGGGCTCGGCGAGGTGTACGTGCTCGGGGTGGCGCCCGGGGTGCAGGGCGGCGGGCTCGGCAAGGCGCTCACCGCCGTCGGACTGCGGTACCTCGCGGAGCGGGGGCTGCCCACCGCGATGCTGTATGTCGACGCCGACAATGCCGCGGCGGTGCGGGTGTACGAGGGGATGGGGTTCCGGACCCACGAGGTGGATCTGATGTACCGCACGGAGAGCTGAGGCCGTGTTGAGCGCGCCTTCTGTTCTGTCCGTGGGCGTACGGAACTCATCTGAGTGAGCACACGGAAAAGCCCCGCCGGCTCACGTGTCGGTGGCCGGGCGGGGCTGGATGGGCAGCTCGCGGTCAGAGCTGCGAGTCGTTCTCCTTGACGGCCTCGATGAAGGCTGTCCAGGAGGCCGAGGAGAAGGCGAGCGGGGAGCGGGAGGTGTCCTTGGAGTCGCGCACCGGGAGGGTGGTACCCATGCCATCGGCGACCTCCAGGCAATTCCCGTTGGCCTGGCTGTAGCTGGACTTGCGCCAGGCGGCACGGGCTGTGTTCACGTCCGTACCCTTGTTGTTCGTCATAGGTCATTCACCATGTTCCGGATCAGTGCCGGCGTCTCGGGGACGCTGGTGGCAGCAGCTCTCAGGTTGTCGAACACCAACTCGTAGCGTTGTGGATCATCTGGGTACTGATCGCTGTTGGCTTCGACGTCGACCACGTCCGGGGCTTCCTGCTCCCCTCCGGCCGCTCCGCAGGGTGCGGCGGTTTCAGATGCGCGAGTTGCGCAGTGACTGCCACACGGCGCCGGCCAGGGCCCGAGTCGACTGCGGGACCGACAGGTGCTCGTGCTTGCGGTACAGCTCCCAGTTGTACTGGACCAGGCTGAGCTTGTTGGAGGACAGCGAGCCTGCCTGGTGGGCTCGGTACACCGCCAGCGGCTCGACCAGGCCCCGGGCGTCGAAGCCGTCCCGCATGATCGACAGCCACAGTGCGTAGTCCTGCCGCTTGCGCATCTCGGGCATCAACCTCGTGCCCAGCACGGTGCGGTCATACATGGCGGTCAGGGCACCGATGTGGTCCCGGACGAGCATTTGGCGATATGTCACGTGTTCCTTGGCGCGGATCACCCGCCCGTTCGGTGCGAAGTCGGTGCTCTCGCCCGCGTGGTCGGCAGACATCTTGAAGTACGAGGTGAAGGTCAGCGGCGCGTTGCCTTCCGCGGCGAACGCGAGTTGCCGCTCGGTCTTCTCCGGCAGCCACATGTCGTCACTGTCGAGGAAGGCGATGTAGTCCCCCCGGGCCCGCTCGATGGCGCGGTTGCGTGCCCGGCCGGCACCACCCCGCTCAGGCGCCGATTCCGGCAGCACACGCTCGTCCTCCCGGGCGAACTCCCTGAGCAGGTCCATGGAGCCATCGGTCGACTGGTCGTCGGTGATCAGCAGCTCCAGGTCGCTGTGGGTCTGCGTGAGGACCGACCGGACTGCTGCACCGAGAGTCGTTGCCGAGTTGAACACGGGCATCACGACGGACACCAGGGGCACAGCGCTTCTCCTTGCTCAGCCAGGAACGACGGTCCATTCAAACACCGCGATCGAGTAGGAACTGCCGTGCGTGTTGTGGCCGCTGGTCGGGGGTACGTAGGGCTGCCGCAAGGAGACCTCCGCTCCGTGGCGCCCCGTGCGCATATCGGGCCCGCAGGGCGCTACTTGGGAGGGCTGTGCGCTACTCGGGGATCGCTGGGGGGTCATGTTCGTGTAACCGGTGATTCAAACTCGCTTGCGACGCTCCTGGAATGGCACGTCCCCCGGTCATCAGGAGCGCAGACCGTGTCGCTGTGGCGCGGAACAATGGGTTCATGAGTCATGACGTCCCGCACACGCCGGCTTCCCGGCCCTCCGTCGGGTCGATAGCGGCGCAGCGCAACAGCGTGCCCGGGGTGGACACCGGGCTCGCCCTGGAGCCGGATCTGGACTCCGACGGCGATCTGTACGAGGAGGGGCTGGGGCCCGAGGACTCCGGCGCGGGTGATCTGCCCGCCGGGCGGTTCCTCGACCGGGAGCGCAGCTGGCTCGCCTTCAACGAGCGGGTGCTGGAGCTGGCCGAGGACCCGGAGACCCCGCTGCTGGAGCGGGCCAACTTCCTGGCGATCTTCGCGAGCAACCTGGACGAGTTCTTCATGGTGCGCGTCGCCGGGCTCAAGCGGCGGATAGCGACCGGCGTGGCCACCCGCAGCGCCTCGGGGCTCAAGCCGCGCGAGGTGCTGGAGCTGATCTGGACGCGTTCGCGGGAGCTGATGGCCCGGCACGCCGCGTGCTACCAGGAGGACGTGGCGCCGGCGCTGGCCGGTGAGGGGCTCCATCTGATCCGCTGGGACGAGCTGACGGAGAAGGAACAGGCCCGGCTGTTCACGCTGTTCCGGCAGCAGATCTACCCGGTGCTCACCCCGCTCGCCGTCGACCCGGCGCATCCGTTCCCGTACATCTCGGGGCTCTCGCTGAACCTGGCCGTCGTCGTCCGCAATCCGGTCAGCGGGCACCACCACTTCGCGCGGGTGAAGGTGCCGCCGGTGCTGCCCCGGTTCCTGGAGGCGTCGCCCTGGCGGTACGTCCCGCTGGAGGACGTCATCGCCGCGCACCTGGAGGAGCTGTTCCCCGGCATGGAGGTGCTCGGGCACCACATGTTCCGGGTCACGCGCAACGAGGACCTGGAGGTGGAGGAGGACGACGCGGAGAACCTCCTCCAGGCCCTGGAGAAGGAGCTGATGCGGCGCCGGTTCGGGCCGCCGGTGCGGCTGGAGGTCGAGGAGTCGATCGACCCGTACGTACTCGACCTGCTGGTACGGGAGTTGAAGATCAACGAGGCGGAGGTCTATCCGCTGCCGGGCCCGCTGGATCTGACGGGCCTGTCCGGGATCGTCTCCGCGATGGACCGGCCCGAGCTGCGGTACCCGAAGTTCGTGGCGGGCACCCACCGGGATCTCGCCGAGGTCGAATCGGCGTCCGCGCCGGACATCTTCGCCGCGCTGCGCGAACGCGACGTGCTGCTGCACCACCCCTACGACTCGTTCTCCACGTCCGTGCAGGCGTTCCTGGAGCAGGCCGCCGCCGATCCGGACGTGCTCGCGATCAAGCAGACGCTCTACCGCACCTCGGGCGACTCGCCGATCGTGGACGCGCTGATAGACGCCGCCGAGTCCGGCAAGCAGGTGCTCGTCCTCGTCGAGATCAAGGCCAGGTTCGACGAGCAGGCCAACATCAAGTGGGCGCGCAAGCTGGAGGAGTCCGGCTGCCACGTCGTCTACGGGATCGTCGGGCTCAAGACGCACTGCAAGCTCTCCCTCGTCGTACGGCAGGAGGGCGAGACGCTGCGCCGCTACGCGCACGTCGGCACCGGCAACTACCACCCCAAGACGGCGCGGCTGTACGAGGACCTGGGGCTGCTGACCGCCGACGCCGAGGTGGGCGCCGACCTCTCCGACCTGTTCAACCGGCTCTCCGGCTACTCGCGCAGGGAGAGCTACCGGCGGCTGCTGGTCGCCCCGCGCTCGCTGCGGGACGGGCTGGTCTCCCGTATCCACCGGGAGATCGACCACCACCGGGCGGGCCGTGCGGCGTCGGTGCGGATGAAGGTCAACTCGATCGTCGACGAGGCCGTGTGCGACGCGCTCTACCGGGCCGCGCTGGCGGGGGTCCCGGTGCGGGTGTGGGTGCGCGGCATCTGTGCGCTGCGGCCCGGTGTGCCCGGGCTGAGCGAGAACATCACGGTGCGCAGCGCGCTGGGGCGGTTCCTGGAGCACTCCCGGGTCTTCTGCTTCGGCAACGGCGGCGACCCGGAGGTGTGGCTGGGCAGCGCCGACATGATGCACCGCAACCTCGACCGCAGGATCGAGGCCCTCGTGCGGGTGACCGATCCCGCGCACCGGGCGTCCCTCGTCGGGCTGTTGGAGACGGGCATGGCGGACACCACGGCGTCCTGGCATCTCGGCCCGGACGGCGACTGGCGCAGGCACGCCTGCGACGAGGACGGCAGGCGCCTGCCCAACGTCCAGGAAATGCTGATCGAGGAGCGGCGGCGCAGGCGTGCCGGTCCGGCGCTGTGGGAGCCGGGGACGGCCGGGTGACGGGGACGGGCACGGGGACGGGCACACGCAGCGACACGCGGACGGGGACGGGCGGCGGACGGGCGCCGGGGGCCGCGGCACGGGGGTTACCGGGGCCGCGGCCGGGACCGAAGGCGGCCGGGCCACAGCGTCCGGCCGGGCAACGGAAGGGACAGCGGATGGTGGGGCGGAGCGGGGAGACGGTCGCCGAGCCGGGACAGGCGGCGTCCGGCACCGGCCCGGGGGAGCACACCGCCGGTTCCGGTGCGCCGGAACCGGGCGGGGGCGCCACGGCGGGCGAGGTGCTGGGGGGCTATCTGCGGGCCCGGGCCGGGGAGTTCCTGCGCGCGCTGCGGGCGCACACGCTCAGCGCCGGCACCGTGGAGAGCGCGGCACGCACCGCAGAGGCCGTCGAAGCGCTGCGGGCGGCGGCCCGCCGGCTGAGCGGCACGCTGCACACCTACCGGCCGCTGCTGGACGCCGAGTGGGCCGACCATCTGCGTGCCGAACTCAGCTGGCTGTCCGGCAGTCTCGCCCGCGAGTACGCCTACGCCGACCGGCTCGACCGGCTCCTCGGCTCCCTGCACCGGCTGTCCGGAGGCGGCGGCACGGGGCGGACGCCTCCGCCGCCGTCCGCCCCGGCCGGCCGGCACCGGGAGCGGCCGGCGGGTGAGCGGGCGGCGGGCGGCCGGGCCGGGCACGCCGGCGCGGGCGAGGACGGTGCGCTGCCCGTCGGGGCGGCCCGGGCGGGCGCGCTGCTGGACCGTCAGCTGACGCTGTCCCGGACGCGGGCGCACACGGCGGCGCTCCAGGCGCTGGGGTCGGCCAGGTTCCACGCGGTCGCGGACGCCGTCGCGCTGCTGGCCTCCGAGCCGCGCCTGCCGGACGGCGTGGCCGACCGTCCCGCCGTGGCCGGGCTGGCGCCGCTCGCCGGGCAGGCGCGCCGCAGGCTGTCGGAGGCCGTCGCCGCGCTGCCGCTCTCCCGCGCGGGCGCGCCGTACAACGCGGAGGCGCTGGCGCGTTCGCTGGCCGGGGAGGCCCGCCAGGACGCGGCCTGGCACCACGTGCGGGTGCTGCTGCGGCTGCACCGTTACGCGCAGGAGGTGCTCGGACCGTACGCCGAGCCGGACGCCCGGCTGCTGCCGGCGGGCGCGGCGCTGGAGCGGCACCGGGACGCGGCCGAGGCGGCGGCGGCCGTCGCGGCGGCGGCCGGGACGCCCCGTATCGCGCCCGCGACCGCCTATGCGCTGGGCGTTCTGCACGCCGATCAGCGGCACGAGGTCGAGGCGGCCCGCTTCGTCTTCGGCCGGGTGTGGGACCGGGGCACGGCCGGACCCACCTGACGGCCCCGCACCCTGAGCACGGGGGAGCGGTACGGCGAGCTTTCACGGTGGGCTTGCACGGCCAGCTTTTTTACGGGTGAAACACTTGTTAGCCTTTTACGAGTGAACAAAAGTACGCGCCCCCTGCCGGTCCGTGGCCTCGTGTCCCTGCGGCCGCGCGGGGACATCTGGCACAAACCCGCCCTGAGCGCGGGTTTCGCCGTGGCCGTGCCCGACCTGGTGCTGCTCGCCCTCGGGCGCACCGACCTCGTCATCTATCTGACCTCGGGCGCGATGTGTGCCCTGTACACACACGGCCTGCCGTACGCCGCGCGGGCCCGGGCCCTGCTGTGGGTGGTGCTCGGCATGGTCGCCGGGGTGGGCGTGGCCCTGACGACCTCCGCGCTGGTGGACTCGGCCGTCGTCCTGGTGCTGTGCGCCTCCGTGCTCGCCGCCGTGCACAAGGTGCTCTGCGACGCCACCCGGATCGGCCCGCCCGGCAACCTGATCTTCACCTTCATCGCGGCCAGCTGCTTCTTCGCACCGCAGCGCCTGGCCGAGGTCCCCGCGCACACCGGTCTGGCCCTGCTCGGCGGCGCCGTCGCCTGGCTGGTGTGCATGGCCCCCGCGCTGGTGCGGCCGCGCGGCCCGGAGCGGATCGCCACCGCGCGTGCGCTGGAGGCCGCGGCCCGGCTGCTGCGCGCTCCCGGGGACGGCGCGGCCCGGGCGGCGACGGCGGCGGCCGTCAACGCGGCCTGGCACACCCTCTTCGCGGTGTCCGGGCGCTCCACCGCGGCCGCGCTCTCCCGCGCCGGTCTGGAGCGCCTCCTGGTCCGTGCGTCGGCCGTACTGGCCGGTGACGGGCACGGCCCCGAGGGCACACGGGACCCCGACGGCGGGCGGGACGGCCCCGGGCACGGACGGGGTCCGGCGGACGCCGCCGAGACCGAGGCCGAGGCCGAGGCCGTACGGCTGCTCGGCTGGGCCCGTGAGGTGCGCGGCGGCGGCCCGCTCCCGGCCGTGACGCTGACCCCGCGGCAGGACGAGGAGCTGACCGGCGCCCTGGAGGAGCGGCTGAACACGGCAGCGGCCGAGGGCCCGGCGGCCGTGGGCCGGGGCGCACACCGCAGGGGCGGCCCGCGCCCCGGGCGGCACCGCTCGGCCGAGGGGCTGCTGCACCGGCTGCGCCGCCCGCACACCGCGCTGTGGCCGCTCGGTCTGCGCACGGCCACCGGCTGCGCGCTGGCGGGCTGGCTCTCGCTGGCCGCCGGGGTGGGGCACCCGTACTGGGCGGTGGTCACCGCGGCCTCGGTCTTCCAGGCCAACACGGCGCTCTCCTGGCAGCGCGCGGTGCAGCGCACGCTCGGCAATCTGCTGGGGCTGCTCGTCTTCGCGCTGCTGCTGCCGGTCTCCGGGCTGGGCGCGCTCGCGATGGTGCTGCTGGTGTTCGTCCTCCAGGTCGCCGCCGAGGCGCTGATGCCGCGCAACTACTGGCTGGGCAGCGTGTGTGTGACGCCGATGGCGCTGCTGCTGAGCGAGTTCGGCTCGCACAGTCCCGCCGGGCGGCTGATCGGGGACCGGCTGATCGACACGGTGCTCGGCGCCGTCGTCGGCGTCCTGGTGTGTGTGCTGGTCACCAACCGGCGTGCGGGCGACCGGATCGAGGCCGCGCTGGGCCGGGTCGAGGAGGCCGGCGCGGCGGCGCTGGCGGCGGTCTCCGCGGCCCGGACCGGCCCGTCGGCGCCCGTGCGGCCCGGCGTCCGCCAGGTGCGGGCGCGGGACCGGCTCGTGGCGGCGCTGGCGGAGCTGCGGGAGGCCGTGGACACGGCGTCCGGCGAGTGGTGGCAGCGGGCGCTGCCGGAGGAGCGGGTGGCCGAGGCGGAACGCGCCGGTCATCTGGCGCTCCACCGGCTCGCGGCCGCCCTGCGGCACCCCGTCGCGGTGTGACGCCGCGGCCGGGCGGCAGAATTGTCCGGTGAACGGGAGACGGCAGCGACCACAACGCCGACGGCTCAGTCGAGAGGGGCAGCACGTGCCGCAGGAGACCGGAGCGCCCGGGGACCCCGCGGTCCACGGCGGCACCCGCCAGGACATCGTCGCGCGGGTGCTGACCCAGTGGCAGCGGGTGATGCCCGAGCTGGACACCGCGCCGATGGGGGTGATCGGCCGGATCAACCGGTGTGCGGCGCTGCTCCAGCAGGCAGCGGACGCGCCGCTCGCCCGGGAGGGCTTCTCCCGCGCCGAGTTCGACATCCTGGGCACCCTGCGCCGTGAGGACCGGGAGCTGACGCCGGGCCAGATCGCGCGGGAGACCTTCGCGTCGGGTGCCGCCGTCACCAAGCGGGTGCGGCTGCTGGAGGAGAAGGGCCTGATCGCGCGCCGCCCCGACGCCCGGGACCGCCGGGTCGCGCATCTGTCCCTGACGCCGGAGGGCTCCGTGCTCATCGACCGGCTGATGCCGGACCAGCTCGCCTACGAGAAGTCCCTGTTGTCCGGTCTCGACGAGGGGCAGCGTGCCGAACTCGCCGACGTGCTCGGCGATCTGCTCCTCCTGCTCGAAGGCCGCGTCGGCGGACGAACCGGACGCTGACCGGCCCGGTGCGGCAGGCCCGGCCGGCAGGGCGTGTGAGCCTGCGCAGAAAATTCACAGAGTTTCTGTGAACTTATGTTCCCTTAACACCGTCTGACTCCGT
Organism: Streptomyces cacaoi; assembly: GCF_006539165.1. Taxonomy (GTDB): domain Bacteria; phylum Actinomycetota; class Actinomycetes; order Streptomycetales; family Streptomycetaceae; genus Streptomyces; species Streptomyces cacaoi. The sequence goes on from NZ_BJMM01000021.1 coordinate 64,725, forward strand.
GGGGGTCAGGTCGGCCCCATGCGCGGCCGGCCGCCCCTGGCTCATCTGTACAGCCCTATGCGGTACCCCACGTACCGAAGAACCGGAGTCATCTCCATGGTTTCCAGAAAGCTGAAGACGCGGCGCGTCATCATCGGCGCCACCGCCGGTGCCGCGCTGCTGGCGGCCACCCCGCTGGTCGCCTCGGCGGTCTCCTCCGAGGACCCGCCGCCCACCGTGTCCGCCAAGGGCGCGAAGATGCTGGACGTCAACAGCGGTGAATCCGTCTACGACAAGGACGGGGACACGGCCCGTCCGCTGGCCAGCACGACCAAGATCATGGTCGCCTCCACGGTGCTGGACGACAAGAACGTCGACCTGGACCGCCAGGTCGAGGTGAAGCAGCGCTACCGCGACTACGTCACCGAGCACCACGCCAGCACGGCCGACCTCCAGACCGGGGACAAGCTGACCGTCCGGCAGCTGCTCTACGCGGCCCTGCTGCCCTCGGGCGCGGACGCCGCCTACGCCCTCGCCGACACCCTCGGCGAGGGGGACACGCCCAAGGCGCGGGTCGCCTCGTTCACCGACAAGATGAACGCGAAGACCAACGAACTGGGCCTGCCCAAGACCCACTTCGAGACCTTCGACGGCACCGGCGACGATGTCGGCACCCCCGAGGAGCTGACCCGGCTGGCCCGCCACGCGATGGAGAAGCCTCTCTTCCGCAAGGTGGTGGCCACGAAGGAGTACAAGACCGAGGCACCGGCGGCCAACGGCCGTACCCGGTACTACACCTGGAACAACACCAACAAGCTGCTCGGTGCCTACGACGGCGCGATCGGCATCAAGACGGGCACCACCAGCAAGGCCGGTGAGTGCCTGGTGTTCGCCGCCACCCGCGGCGACAAGAGCTTCGTCGGAACGGTGCTCAACAGCAAGGACCGTTTCCAGGACGCGGCCAAGATGCTGGATCACGGCTTCGGTTCGGACGACGCGAAGGACCTGAAGCTCCGCAAGCTCCCGTCCGGCAGCCAGCAGGACTAGCGCACGCCAGGGGCCACCCGTCGCGGTGGCCCCTGCTGTGCCGTCGACGGTGCGCGGCAGGCGCACCGCGCGGCACACGGCCGGGGCCCGGGAGAACCGGACGGCCGGGAGAACCACGGCCGTGGCGGACCTGGGCCCCGGCGGCGCACCGCGCGGCCGGCTCGTCCCTCAGCGCCGGTAGTCCGGCAGCGTGAGCGCGGTGTGCGCGGGATCGCCGCCGTTGTCCCGCGGCTGTGCCGGCGCGCGCAGGGCCCGGTCGCGCCGGGCGAGTTCCTCCGCGGTGCGGGGGAGCAGCGCGGCGGCGCCACCCGGTGCGAGGTCCTGGTTCAGCTCCACGAACTTCCGCATCGTCCGCTCGTATCCCGCGAAGGCCGCCCGGTGTCCACCGGTCGTGGCCAGCTCGCCGGCGAGCACATAGGCGCCGGCCAGCGCGAGGCTCGACCCCTGGCCGGACAGGAACGACGGCGCGTGCGCCGCGTCCCCGACGAGCGCGACCCGGCCGCGCGACCAGTCGGACATCCGGATCTGCCCGACGGCGTCGAAGAACAGGTCGTCGGCGGTGCGCAGCCCGTCCAGCATGCGGGGCACCTCCCACCCGCCGCCGGCGAACACCGAGGCGGTCAGCTCCCGTTGGGCCGCCGGGTCGCGCAGCAGCTCCCGGGAGGGCTCGTCGTGCGCGAAGGCGAGGAAGGCGTGCAGCCGGCTCGTGTCGCCGGGCCCGTACAGGATCGCGGCCCGGCCCGGGGTGTTGCAGACGACGCCCTCGTGGGAGAGCCCGAGGTGGTTGGGCACGGTGAACCCGGCGAAGCAGTAGCCGAGATGGCGCTGGACGTGTGCCGCGGTGCCGAAGGCGAGGCGACGGGTGCGGGAGTGCATGCCGTCGGCGCCGACGACGAGGTCGTAGGTGTGCCGGGCGCCGCTGTCGAAGGTGACGTCCACCCCGTCCGCGTGCTCGTGCAGGGCGGCGATGGAGTCGCCCAGGCGGTACGCGACGTCGTCGCGCACCGCCTCGTACAGGATCGTGACGAGGTCGCCGCGGCGTATCTCGATGTCCCGGCCCGCGACCCCGCCGGTGAGGGACTCGGGGCGCTGGACGGCCACGGTCGCGCCCTCGGCGTCGACGAAGGTCAGGCGCCGGGTGTCGATGTGCGCTTCCCGCATACGGGGCAGCAGCCCCATGCGGCGCACGGCCTCCAGCGCCGTGCCGCGGATGTCGACCGGGTAGCCGCTGTCGCGGACGGCGTCCGCCTTCTCCACGACGGTCACCTCGAAGCCGTACCGGTGGAGCCGGTGGGCGAGGGCCGGTCCGGCGATTCCGGAGCCGGAGACGAGGACCGTGCGGGCGGTGCGGCCGGTGGGCTGGGTGCTGGGCATGGGTCGTCCTCTCCCGGTCCGCCCCGTGCGAGGGGCCCGGTACGAGATGGGGATAGCTTCTTTCGGGCGGCGGCCGGTGGCGGACGCCCCAAGAAAACATATACCTAAGTTAGGTAACTAAGGAAGCGACGATGCCCCCCAGCGAACCCCCCGGCCGTCCCCCGGGCGGCACCACACGACCCGGCGGCGGCTCCGGCGAGCAGCCGCCGCCGGTGCCCGGACTCCTGGAATTCCTGCCCCGGCTGACCCGGCTGAGCCACGTGGTGACCCGGGGCCGGCTGGTCGAGCGCGCGATGGACGCCGCCGGGGTCCGCCTCGACCGCCCCGCCATGTCGGTCCTCATCACCCTGCACAGCGCCGAACGGCCGCTGCGGGTGGGGGAGATCGCCGAGCGCTTGCAGGTGGTCGGGCCGCATGTGACGCGGCAGGTCAACGGGCTCCGGCAGCGCGGCCTCGTGCACCGGGTCACCGACCCGGGCGATCAGCGTGCCCGGCTCGTCGAGCTGACGGACGAGGGGAGGCAGGCGGCCGAGCGCTATCTGGGCACCGTGCTCGGCTGGTTCGTCGACGCCCTCGCGCACTGGTCCGAGGAGGACCGCCGCGACCTCGGCCGGCTGCTCGGCCGCTTCGCCGACGACGTCGTGGCACATCTGCGGCGCTTCGAGGACGCGGACCGGGAGGACGGCGAGCACGGCGACGGCGGCGACGGCAGCGATGGCAGCGACGGCGGGAACCGCGACCGCGGGGGCGGCGGGCGCGGCGGCGGTGCGGAGGCGGACGGGGGCTGAGCGCCGTCCGGGACGCCCGCGGCCGGGCGTCCCGGACGGCACCGCTCGGTCACACCACCGCGCCCGAGCCCTTCCGCTCCCTGGCCTCGCGGCCCGTCCGCCGGGAGCCCCCGGTGCGCTGCTCCGGGTGGCGGCGCTCCAGGAGGACGGCGAGCGGGGTGGCCGTCAGCACCGTGGAGGCCATGCCCGCCGTGACGCCCGCCAGCAGGGCGACGGAGAAGTCCGTCAGCGAGTCCCCGCCCAGCACCGCCAGCGCGATGAGGATGAACATCGCGCCCATGCCGGTGTTCACCGTGCGCGGGAGGGTGCGCATGACGGCGGCGTCGGCGAGGTCCGGCAGCGGGGTGTCGCGGTCCACCCGCCGCATGCCGCGCAGCCGGTCGAAGACGACGACGGTGTCGTTGACCGAGTAGCCGATCACCGTGAGCACCGCGGCGAGGAAGACGCTGTCCACCGGCTTGCCCAGCCAGGCGAACAGGCCCACCACCAGCAGCACGTCCTGCACCATCGCCACCACGGCCGCCGTCGCCAGCGTCCAGCGGAACCGGATGCTCAGATACAGCAGTTGGGCTCCCACGGCGATGGCCAGCGCGATCAGCGCCTTGTCCCGCAGCTCGCTGCCCAGGCTCGGCCCGACCATCTCGTCCCGCTCGACGGACACCTTCCCGCCCGCCGGCTCCAGGCTCGCGCGGATCCGCTCCTGCTGGTCGTCGGTGAGCTGTTCCGTGCGGACCGAGACGCCGTCGTCGCCGGACTCCTGCACGACGGCACGCGGGAAGCCGGCGTCCGCGACGGCGGCCCGTGCCGTGTCCGCGTCCACGGTCCGGCTCGTCGTGTACTCCACCATGCGGCCGCCGGTGAACTCGACGCCCCACTCGGGGCCGCGCACCACCAGCCCGGCCACCGCCGCCAGCACCAGACCGGTCGTCACACCGAGCCACAGCCCCGGCCGGTGCGCCAGGCGCGGCTTCCCGGCCGACAGCCGGGTACGCAGCCGGGCCGCGCCGGTCAGCCCCGTGACACCGGGCCGGCGCCGTACCGGGCGGCGCCGCACGGCCCAGTCGGCCAGCACCCGGGTGATGACCATCGCCGAGATCATCGAGGCCAGCACGCCCAGCGAGAGCGTCACACCGAAGCCCTTCACCGGGCCGGTCGCGAAGAAGAACAGCAGCCCGGCGGCGAGCAGCGTGGTGACATTGGAGTCGATCACCGCGCTGTACGCCTGCCGGAAGCCGACCCGCAGCGCCCGCTTCAACTCGCGGTCGCGCAGCGCGTCCAGTGCCGTGCCGTCCTCCTCGTCACCGTCCTCGCCGGTACCCGCCCCGGCGCGCCTGCTGCGCAGCCGCGGCCGGGTGTACTCCTCCCGGGCCCGCTCGAAGACCAGCACGTTGGCGTCCACGGCCATACCGATGGCCAGCACGAAACCGGCCAGACCCGGCAGGGTCAGGGTGGCGCCGAGGGCGACCAGGGACGCGTACGAGATCAGCCCGTACAGCGCCAGGGCCACCGTGGCCAGCGCCCCCAGCAGGCGGTAGACGACGGTGATGAACACCGCCGTGCACACCAGCCCGATCACCGCGGCCCGGGCGCTCGCCTCGATCGCGTCGGCGCCCAGCGTCGGCCCCACCGTCTGCTGCTCGGCCACCTCCACCGGGACGGGCAGGGCACCGCCCTTGATGAGGGCCGCCAGATCGTGCGCCTCCTCGTCGTCGAAGGAGCCGGTGATCTGGGTGCTGCCCCCGGTGATGCCGGTCTTGCAGGCGACGCTCTCCTGGATGTTCGGCGCCGAGATGATGCGGTCGTCCAGCACGATCGCCACCCGCCGGGCCGGATCGCCCGGCTGTTCGCAGGCGGCGTCCCCGGTCAGCTTCGCCCAGGAGTCGGAGGCGCCACCGCGGAAGTCGACGGTGATGCTCCAGCCGTTGCCCGTCTCCGTGTCGAACCGCGGCTCCGCCTCCTTCACGCCCTCACCGGTCAGCGCCGCGGGACCGAGCCGCAGCGCCGCCCCCTCGGCATCCGGGTCCGGCAGCACACGGGCGCCCTTGCTGCCCTTCTTGTCGGGCTTCTCCTTCTTCGCCTCCCCGGCCGGGACGGCGGCCTCCACCGGATGGAAGGTCAACTGGGCCGTACGCCCGATCACTTCGGCCGCCTCGCGGGGATCCTGCACCCCCGGCAGCTCGACGACGATCCGGTTCTCGCCCGAGCGCGACAGCGACGGTTCCGAGACGCCCAGCGCGTCCACCCGCTGCCGCAGCACCTCCAGCGCACGGTCCGTCGCCTTCGCGTCCGCCCGCACGCCGGGCCCGTCCCGGGTCTCCAGGACGATCCGGGTGCCGCCCTGGAGGTCCAGGCCCAGCCGGGCCGGTGACGTCAGCGCGAAGAACAACGAGAGCCCCACGACGGCGAACGCCAGCAGCGCCCGCCACAGCGGGGCCCGGGAGCGCCGCCGGCCCCCGGGAGGCGCGGCGGCGCCCCCGCTGCGGGGACGCGGGGGACGGGAACCGCCGCGCGAGGCGCGGGACGAGCGCGCGGCACCGGGCTCGCGCGGGGTCGGTGTACGGGACACGATCACTCCAGCGGGGAGGGCGCACCGGCCGCGGCGTCGGCGGTCGTGCCCGGCGCCGACGGCGGGGCACGGACCGCACGGCGGGGCACGGCACGGCACGCGGGGATCAGCCCACGGCCTCGTCCGCTCCCGTCCCGCGTCGCCCACGGCGGCACGGACCGTCACCGTCTCGGGACGGTCCGCCGCCGGACGGTGCGCGGCCCGCGCACGGGGCCTCCGGCGCGGGGCCCGCGCACGGCAGGCCCTGCACGCGGTCCTGCACGACAGGCCCTGCACGGAAAGCCCTGCACGGAAAGCCCTGTGCGGAAGGCCCTCGTAGGACGGTCCGCACGCGGAAGCTCCCGTGCGTAAGGCTCTCGTGCGGAAGGCCCTCGCGTGGAAGGTCCTCGTGGGGGCCTGGTGCGCAGAGCCCTCGTGCGGGGGCCGCGTGCGGAGGGAAGCCCTCGCGTGGGGCGGTTCCGTGCGCGGGCGCGCGGCGTCGCCCGGCGGGGTGCCGGCACACCGCGGGGTGTGCCGGGCGCCGGGCGGGCGCGGGGTGCGAGCGGGGGAGCGGAGCGGGGCAGTGGGCGCTGACAGGCGTCAACTGCTCCGGAGCGCCGGGGGACCGCGTGCCGAGCGCGGTGAGTCGTCGTTCTGCGGCGGTGCCCGCTCCTGGCGGGGGCCGGCGACGAGGGCGCTCGGCAGCGGCGGCTCGTCGTCCGGTACGGCCCGCACGGGGAGGGCCGTGGGGAGCGGCGGATGACCGGCGAGCCGTGCCTCGTGCGAGGCGGGGACGAGTGCGGTGTGCGCCGCCTGCACGGTGTGGCCGTGGCCGTGGCCGTGGACCGCGCCCGCGCCGGGTGCTTCGGCAGCGGCCGGGTGGCCGCGCGCGGGGCGGACCGGTGCGGGGCGCGCCGGTGCGCCGTGCGGGGTGGCGGCGGAAGCGGGGGCGCCGGTTCCCGGGCCCGTCGGGTCGTCGGCTGCGGCCGTGACCGTGCCGACGCCCGCCACCAGCAGCAGGACGCCCCACAGCAGGGTGAGGAACGTGGCGAGCGGGCGGCGGTGCGGGGAGCCGGGAGAGCGCTGCGGCACGCGGTGGCGCATGGCGGCAGCCCCTTCCTTCCCGTGCTTCCCGGCCGGACCTGCCCTCCGCCCGGGGCGGAGCGCCGGCGACGCGACTCCCGGCGGCCGTCCCGTGCCGGGCCGGCCGCGCCGGTACGCCGCCCGGGGCCCGCGTACCGTCCGGCTCACCCTAGAGGACCCGCGGCGGGCGGCCCACCTCCCCGGCCGCCGGAGGCCGCGGGCCGGCGCGTGCGGGCCCGCCGTCCGGCGGCGGTGCCGTCGGGGCGTGCAGCCGTGGTCAGTGGTGGGGGACGGAGCCGGAACCGGGTTCTGCGGTGGTGGACCGGCCCGGGGCGCGCACGACGAGCCCGTCGAGCAGCTCCCGGGTGGCGGCGGCGATCCGCTCGACGGCCTCGTCGAAGATCTGCTGGTTGTGTGCGGCCGGCTGCCGGAAGCCGGACACCTTCCGGACGTACTGCAACGCCGCGGCGTGGACGTCCGCCTCGGTGACGGCCTCCGCGTACGGCGGACGCAGTGTCTTGATGCTCCTGCACATGGGGCCGAGGGTACGTCCGGGGTCCGACGGACCGTCCCGTCCGGCCGGGCCGTCCGGGACCGAAGTCCCTTCCGGCACCCGTCGCGCCGGGGAAAGACTCCCGTCTCACGAGCTCGCCTGTTCGAGTGAGGCGAGGTACCGTGAAATGGCCGTGACGTGCGTATTTGCGAGCTTTGGAAAACATGCCGGATACGCACCCACTCCGCGGTCGTGCGCTGCACGGCCGGGCGAAGGGAGGCGGGGCGATGCACACCATGTCGGGTCTGCTCGGGGAGCTGGAACCCGAGCAGCGGGAGCGACTGCGGGCCCTGGGAAGCGAAGTGCACTTCCAGGCGGGGGAGCGGATCTTCGAAGAGGGCGGCAGGGCCGACCGCTTCTGGATCCTGCACACCGGATCGGCCTCACTGGACATGCATGTGCCGGGCCACCGGGACGTCGTCATCGACCATGTGCGCCACGGCGAACTGCTCGGCTGGCACTGGATGTTCCGGCCGTACGTGTGGACGCTCGGCGCTCAGGCGGAGAGTCCCGTGCGGGCGCTGGAGTTCGATGCGCTGTCCGTGCGGACGCTGTGCGAGGAGGACAAGGAGCTGGGGCTGGTGTTCACGCATGCCGTCGCGGCCGTGATCGGGGAGCGGCTGCAACGCACCCGGATGCGTCTCATCGACCTCTTCGGGCCGTACGCCCCCCGGGATCACGTCCTCGGCGCACTCTGAACCGGCCGCTCTCGGGCTGCTCCCGGGCCGGTCCGGCTGCTGCCGGGCTGGTCCGGCCGCTTCCGGCTGATCCGGCCGCTCCCGGGCGGAGCCGGTGGCCCGGCGGGGGCGGGCGGGATCAGGTCGGGGAGGGGGCCGCGGGGCCGGCCGTGCCGGGCGCCGGAGTGCGCGCCTCCGGCATGGCCCGCTCGCCGTCGGACGAACTGTCGCCGACCGGTTCCGGGGTGGTGCCCCCGCCGGTGGGCCGGTCGTTCCGTGCCTCGGAGGCGTCCGGTGCGTCGCCGGACGTCTCGGGGCCGGATCCGGCCGCGCCCTGTGCCGCGGGGCGGCGGCGCCGCAGCCGGACGGTGCCGGAGCGCCCGCCCCGCGCGGGCGGTGCGGTGATCGCCGGGACACGGCCGTCCATCAGCGCGGCGAGGCCGTCGACGGCGCTGAGTTCGGGCCGGTCGGCGACCCGCACCCGCATGCCGGTGCACTCCCGCAGCCGCTCGTCCAGCCCGGGCAGCACGGCGCTGCCGCCGGCCAGCACCATGCCGCGTTCGGCGAGGTCGGCGACGAGGTCGGGCGGGCAGCGGTGCAGGACGGCGCGGATGGTGTCGGTGAGCCCGGTCATCGGGGTCTGCACGGCGCTGCGGACGTCGTCCGGGTCGATGGTGACGGTGCGCGCGAGCCCGGTGACGACATCGCGGCCGAGGACCTCGGTGGGCCCCTGGACACCCTGGGTGAGCGCCAGGTGCAGGGGCCGCACGGCCTGGCTGGGCAGCAGCAGTTCGTGCCGGTTGCGGACGTACTGCACGACGGCGTTGTGGATGGTGTCCCCGCCCAGGTGCACGGTCCCGGCGGCGACGATCGAGCCGAGGGAGAGCACCGCGACCTGTGTGGTGGCCGCGCCGCACACCAGGATCATGGTCGCTTCGGGCCGCTGGACGGGCAGTCCGCAGCCGATGCCGGCGGCGGTCGGCGCGTCCACGAGTTCGACGCTCTTGGCGCCGACGCCGGTGAGCGTCTCGACGGCGGCGCTGTGCGCGAGCGGATCGGCGTCGTGCGGGATGGTGGCGACGGCCCGCAGAAAGGCCCGGCGCCGGAAGACGCCCCGCAGCTGGTCGCCGACGAGCGCCCGCAGCATGCGCTGTGCCATGTCGATGTCGACGACGGTGCCGCCGCAGACGGGCCGCACGACCCGGATGTGCCGGGGGGTGCGCCCGTCCATGCGTGCGGCGGCGCCACCCGCGGCGATGAGCGCCCCCGAGCGGGTGTTGACGGCGACGACGGACGGCTGGTCGACGATGAGCCCCGTGCCCTTCACATGGACGCGGGTCCTGGCCGCGCCCAGGTCGACGGCGACGGAGCAGCGGGTCAGGTCCTTCAGGCTGGAGCTCATGGCGGGTGTCCTTCCGGGGTGCTGCGACGGCCTGGGACCGTCCGGCCGCCGGACGGTCCACTGCTCAGCGTGTGCCGCGCCGCATCCGCCCGCGCGCCGGGCGGGACCGGGCGGGTGACCCGCCCGGCTGACCCGCCGTCAGTTCGCCGCGGGCGCCGCGTCCCCGGCCGGCGCGCCCGCGTCGCCTGGGGCGGCGGCGTCCGCCGCGGGCCGGTCGGAGCGGCCCGGCCGACCCGACTGCTCGGACGGTTCGGACCGTTCGGACCGGTCGAGCTGGTCGGACTCCGAGGACGGTGAGGACGGTGAGGACTGTGCGGACGGTGAGGACTGTGCGGACTGGGCGAACTGGGTGCGGTACAGCTGTGCGTACCGGCCGCCGGCGGCGAGCAGTTCGGGGTGGGTGCCGCGCTCGACGATGTGGCCGTCCTCCAGGACGAGGATGAGATCGGCGGCCCGGACGGTCGACAGCCGGTGGGCGATGACCAGCGAGGTGCGCCCTTCGAGCGCCTCGGCCAGCGCCTCCTGCACGGCGGCCTCGGACGTGGAGTCCAGGTGCGCGGTGGCCTCGTCGAGCAGCACGACGCGGGGCCGGACCAGCAGCAGCCGGGCGATGGTGAGCCGTTGGCGTTCGCCACCGGAGAGGCGGTAGCCGCGTTCGCCGACGAGGGTGTCGAGCCCGTCGGGCAGCGCGGCGACGAGCCCGTCGAGCCGGGAGCGGCGCAGCGCGTCCCACAGTTCCTCGTCGCTCGCCTCGGGCCGGGCCAGGAGCAGGTTGGCGCGGATGGTGTCGTGGAAGAGGTGCCCGTCCTGGGTGACCATGCCGAGGGTCTGCCGGACGGCCTCGGCGCTCAGATCGCGCACGTCGACGCCGCCGAGGCGTACGGCGCCGCTGTCCACGTCGTACAGCCGGGGTGCGAGCGCGGCGAGCGTCGACTTGCCGGCGCCGGAGGAGCCGACGACGGCGACCATGTCGCCGGGCTCGGCGCGGAAGGAGATGCCGTGCAGCACCTCCTCGCCGCCGCGGCTGTCGAGCGTGGCGACCTCTTCCAGCGAGGCGAGCGAGACCTTCTCGGGCGAGGGGTAGCTGAAGCGCACCTCGTCGAATTCGAGGGAGACGGGCCCCTGCGGCGCCGGTTCGGGGTCCGGCTTCTCCTCGATCAGCGGCTTGAGATCGAGCACCTCGAACACCCGCTGGAAGCTGACCAGCGCGCTCATCACCTCCACCCGGGCGTTGGCCAGCGCGGTGAGCGGGGCGTAGAGCCGGGTGAGGAGCATGGCGAGGGAGACGACGGCGCCCGGTTCGAGGCTGCCGCGCAGGGCGAGATAGCCGCCGAGCCCGTAGACGAGGGCCAGGGCGAGGGCCGCCACCAGGGTCAGCGCGGTGAAGAACACCTCCTGCACCATGGCGGTGCGTACGCCGATGTCCCGCACCCGCCCCGCGCGCGCGGCGAACGCGCCGGACTCCTCCTCGGGCCGCCCGAAGAGCTTGACGAGGGTGGCGCCGGGCGCGGAGAACCGCTCGGTCATCTGGGTGCTCATCACGGCGTTGTGGTTGGCCCGTTCGCGCTCCAGCCGCGCCAGCCGGGTGCCCATCCGCCGGGCCGGCAGGACGAACAGCGGCAGCAGGACGAGCGTGACGAGGGTGATCCGCCAGGAGAGGTTGAGCATCACCACGAGCGTGAGCAGCAGCGTGACCAGGTTGCTGAAGGCTTCCGAGAGGGTGCTGCTGAACGCCCGCTGGGCGCCGATCACATCGTTGTTGAGCCGGCTGACGAGGGCTCCGGTGCGGGTGCGGGTGAAGAACGCGACGGGCATGCGCTGGACGTGGTCGTAGACGGCCGTGCGCAGATCGAGGATGAGTCCCTCGCCGATACGGGCCGACAGCCAGCGTGTCAGCAGCCCGACGCCGGCCTCGGCCAGCGCGATGACGGCGATCACGGCGGCGATGCCGAGCACGGTGCCCAGCGGCGCGCGGTGCACGATCGCGTCGACGACGCGGCCGGCGAGCAGCGGCGTGGCCACGGTCAGCGCCGCCAGCACGCTGCTGAGCAGCAGGAAGGCGAGCAGCTTGCGGTGGTGGCGGTGGGCGAACCGCACGATGCGGCGCACGGCGGCCGCGGAGAACGGGTGCTGGTCCTGGTGGGCGTGTTTCGCGTTGTAGAGCGCGTTCCACGCGGTCATCTCCATGCTCATGCCCAGAAGCTAGAACTTGAAGCTAACTTCAAGTCAACTGTCCGGGCCCGGCCGGGCCCGGGGCGCTCAGCCCGCCACCGGCTCGCCCAGCCGGCCGTCCCGCACCTCCACCACCCGGTCCACGGCGGTGAGCTGGCTGCGGTCGTGGGTGACCAGCACCGTCGCGGTCGCCCACCGGTGGGTGAGCCGGGTGATCAACTCCAGGACGGCGGCGCCCCGTTCGTGGTCGAGGGCGCTGGTCGGCTCGTCGACGAGCAGCACCGTCGGCTCGTTCATCAGTGCCCGGGCGATGTTGACGCGCTGCCGCTGGCCGCCGGACAGCTGGTGCGGCCGGCGGCCCGCCTGCCCGGCCAGGCCGACCGCGTCCAGCAGCTCCATGGCCCGCGAGCGCGCCCGCGCCGGCGAGCGCCCGTCGATCCGCGCCATCACCTGCAACTGCTCGACGGCGGTCAGCGAAGGCAGCAGATTCGGCTGCTGGAAGACGATGCCGATCCGGTGCCGGCGCAGCTCGGCCAGCTCGCCGCGGCTCAGCCCCGTCGTCTCCGTCCCGTCGACCGTCACCGTCCCCGAGTCGGGCGTGATGAGGGTCGCGGCGACGGCGAGCAGGCTGGACTTGCCGGAGCCCGACGGCCCGACGACGGCGGTGAGCCCGCCGCGCTCCACCTCCAGGCCGACGGAGTCCAGCGCGGTCAGCCGGCCGTCGCCGTCCGGGTAGGTGAGGGTGATCTCGTGCAGTCGCAGGCTCATCGGACGCTCCCCAGGGCGGTCAGCGGGTCGACGGAGGTGATACGGCGGACGGCCAGCGCGGCCCCGGCGGCGCCGAGCACGATCATCACGCCGGCCGGGGCCAGCACGGTGCCGGCCGAGAGCGCGAACGGCACGCCCGCGCCCGAGGACGTGATCGCGGCGCCGAGCGCGACGGCGAGCCCGGTACCGGCGAGGGTGCCGCCGGCCAGCAGCACCACGGCCTGGCCGAGGGCGTCGCGCAGCAGCGAGGCCGTGGAGGCGCCGAGCGCCTTGAGGACGGCGATGTCCCCGCTGCGCTGGATCGTCCACACGGTGAAGAAGGCCCCGATGACGAGGGCCGAGATGGCGAACAGGAAGCCGCGCATCAGCTGGAGCGAGCCGTTCTCGGAGCTGTAGGAGCCGATGGCGCTCAGCGACTCGTCCTTGGTGACGGTCCGGGTGCCCGCCTTCGCGTCCCCGTCCGCCGCGTCGAAGCCGGACCCCGTCCGCAGGGCGAGGACGGTCGCGGCGGGCGGCCGTCCTCCGTCGCCGGGTGCCGTCCGCTGCCAGGTCGACAGGTCCGTCCACACGACGGGGGTGTGGCTGAAGGAGGCGTCACCGCGCACGGCGGCCACCGTCAGCTTCCGCCCGGCCAGCGTCAGCGCGTCACCGGCCCGCACCCCGAGATCGTCGGCGGCGGCCGTGGACAGCACCGCCGAGCGCCCGTCGAGCCGGCCGCTCTCCGGCGCCAGCGCCGAACCGGGCCGCACACCGAAGGCGGACACCCCGGCACTGCGTTCGCCCGCGGCGGCCTTGGTGGTCGCGATGCCCAGCGGCTCGGCGGAGCGCACCCCGGGGGCCTCGGCCCAGCGCGCCACCTGGGCGCGGGTGAGGGAGGAGTCGGAGTACGAGAGGTCCTGGCCGTCGCCGGGCGCCGCGAAGGTGATCCGGTCGGCGGGCAGCCCCGTGACGGCGGAGATGTTCTGCCGGCCCAGCCCGGCGGTCAGCCCGGACAACAGTCCGACCAGCAGCGTGATGAGTACGATCACGGTCCCCATCAGGGCGAACCGCCCCTTGGCGAACCTCAGATCCCTCCAGGCGACGAACATGCCCGGCCCTTCCTGTACGGCGCTCCGTTGCGGTCTGCCCGCCCGGTCCGGCTGCCCGGCCCGGCGGCCCGGGCAGCACACGCCCCACGGTCGTCCGCCGGGCCCGCCGAGGGCATCGCGCCCAGGTGAGGACTTCACGGGCCGAAGGATGGCCACCGGTTTGCATCTTTCGACCGATGCCGCCGTTCCGCCCCTTCCGTACGCTGGAACACACCGTGAACCCTGAGAACGCCGAGCGCCCCGCGAAGGCTGCTGCGCACGCCGAGCGCACCGCGGGCGCGGAGAGCACAGCGAACGCCGAGGCCACCGAGCACCCGGAGCGGGCCTCGACGGGTGCTGAGGACGCCGGCCGCACGGCAGGCGCCGGGCGCACGGGACGCACCGGCCCCGCGGAAGGCACCGGGCACACCGGCCCCGCGGAAGGCACCGGGTCCACCGGACGGGCGGAACCTGCGGGGCACACCGGATGTACGGGACCCGCCGGGCACACCGGACGCACGGCAGGCGCCGGGCGCGGGGCGGGGGCCGCGGGCGCCGGGAGCATGCTGACGCCCACCACCCGGCCGCTGGCCTGGTGTCTGCACCTGCTGTTCGCCGGGCTGCTGGCGCTGACCGCCGGCCGGGCCGTGCTGGACGGCACGTCGTCCACCGCGGCCGTGCTGGTGCTGTGTGCCGCGCTGGGTGCGGCGTACGCGACCGGTCCCGCGCTGCCGCGGGTGCGCGGCTCGCGGCGGGCCGCCGCGGTGTGGCTGGGCACCGTCGGCGCGGTGTGGCTGGTGCTGCTCGTGTTCTCGGCGGACGGCGTCTGGCTGGCGTTCCCGCTCTACTTCCTCCAGCTGCACCTGCTGCCGCGCCGGGTCGGTGAGGCGGCCGTCGCCGCCACCGCGCTGGCCGCGATCACCGCCTTCTCGGCGCACCAGGGCGGACTCACCCCGGCCGTCGCGATCGGGCCCGCGCTGGGCGCCGCCGTCGCCGTGGCCGTCGTCCGCGGCTACCAGGCGCTCTACCGGGAGAGCGAGGAGCGGCGCCGGCTGATCGAGGAGCTGACCGCGACCCGCGCCGATCTGGCCGCCGCCCAGCACACCGCGGGCGCGCTGGCCGAACGCGAGCGGCTGGCACGGGAGATCCACGACACCCTCGCGCAGGGCCTGACCAGCATCCAGCTCCTGCTACGGGCCGCGGAACGGGCCCTTCCGGAGCGCACCGAGGCCGCCGCCGGGCACATCGCCAGGGCCCGTGGCGCCGCCGTCGACAATCTGGCCGAGGCCCGGCGGTTCGTCGCCGCCCTGTCCCCGCCGTCCCTGGCGGGCGGCACCCTGGCCGGCGCGCTGGAACGGCTGTGCGCCGACGTCAGCGCCCGGCATCCGCTCGCCGTCCGCTTCCACCTCACCGGCCCCGCCGCCCCGCTGCCGACCGCGCACGAGGTCGCGCTGTTGCGCATCGCCCAGTCCGCGCTCTCCAACACCGCCCGGCACGCGGGTGCGAGCGGCGCCGAGGTCACGCTCGCGCACGGCGAGGGCGCGGTCGTCGTGGAGGTCCGCGACGACGGCGTGGGCTTCGACCCGGGCCGGCTGCCTGCGCCCGACCCGGCCACCGGCGGCTTCGGGATCGCCGCCATGCACGCCCGGATGCGGGCCCTCGGCGGCACCCTCACCGTCGACGCCGCGCCCGGCCGCGGCACCGTGCTGACGGCCCGGCTGCCGCTCGCCACCCCGGCCGGCACCACCCACGACGACCCTGCCGAGGCCCGCCCATGAACCCGTCCGCGACCGGCCCCGATCCGTCCGAGGGCACCGGCCCGTCCGGAACCGGCCCGTCCGGCTCGCCCGGACCCGGTACCGACTCGCCCGGACCCGGTACCGGCCCGTCCGGAACCGGTACCGGCCCGGCGGAAGGCACGGTGCCGGAAGCGGAGGCGCCTGTCCGGTCCATTCGGCTGCTGCTCGCCGACGACCATCCCGTGGTCCGCGCCGGACTGCGTGCGGTGCTGGAGACCGAGCCCGGCCTGACGGTCGTGGGGGAGGCGGCGACGGCCGCCGAGGCGGTGGAGCGTGCGGCGGCCGGCGGCGTCGACGTCGTGCTGATGGATCTGCGGTTCGGGACCGGGATGAGCGGCGCCGAGGCGACGGCCGCGATCACCGCGCGGCCCGGCGCCCCGCGCGTCCTCGTCGTCACCACCTACGACACCGACGCCGACACCCTGCCGGCCATCGAGGCGGGTGCCACCGGCTATCTCCTCAAGGACGCCCCGCCGGAGGAGCTGGCCGCCGCCGTCCGCACGGCCGCCGCCGGACGCACCACCCTCGCGCCCGCCGTCGCCGACCGGATCATGAGCCGGCTGCGCGATCCGGCCACCGCGCTCACCCGCCGGGAGACGGAGGTGCTGGCGCTGGTCGCCGAGGGGCTGTCCAACCAGGGCATCGCCGGTCGCCTCCACCTCACCGAGGGCACCGTGAAGTCCCATCTGGCCCGGGTGTACGCCAAGCTCGGTGTCGACTCGCGTACCGCAGCCGTCGCCACCGCCACCGACCTGGGGCTCATCCGCCGCTGACGGCCGGTGCGTCGCCGTGCTGCGTGGAGTGGACGCGGCGTGCCGGGGAAGGCGCCCCGGAGAGGCGCTCAGGCGACGGAGCCGCCGGGAGCGTCCGCAGAGGTGCCGGGGCACGCCCGGCGCGACCGCCGACCGAGACCAGGCGTGACGGGCTCGAAGCAGTGAGCAACCCGCTTTGACCGGCTGTGATGGCCTCACGACAGGGGGTCGTGCACGTGCATCGGCACATGCAAGAGCACGTGAACGCGGTTATGATCCCGGGCAGTTGGCCGCTTTTCCTGGCGGTCGATCTGCGCCCCCCACACCTGACGAGTTCGGGAGAACCAAGTGCCTCACGCGTACAACGGCATGGCCGCCCGGGACCTGCAGGGGGTCGTGTGGAGAAAGAGCCGTCACAGCAACTCACAGGGAACCTGTGTCGAGTTCGCCAAACTGCCGGGAGGCGATGTCGCCGTGCGCAACTCGCGCTTCCCGGACGGACCGGCGCTCGTCTACACCCCGGCAGAGATGGAAGCCATGCTGCTCGGCATCAAGGACGGCGAGTTCGACGATCTGATCCGGGACTGATCCCTCAGCCGGAACCGTTGTCTCTCAGCCGGGACTGATGCGCACACCGCACCACACAGCACCACCTGGGCACCACACAGCACCATCCGGTACAACTCAGCACCATCCAGTGCCACCCGTATCCGACACCGCCCCCGGGAACGGACCCACCGCACGACGGGTTCCGCCGGGGGCGCCCGTGTCTCCGGCCCCGGTGACGGGCGTACGCGGGTGACGGGCGTACGCGGGTGACGGGCGCGCGGAGTACGGGGTTCCCGGCGCACCCGCGGTTCCCGGCGCAGCTGTGCAGAGCGCCGACGTGCGGTGCACCAGCGCGCAGCGCACCGGCGTCAGGAGGTGTGGCGTAAGGAGTGCCGGCGCGTGTGTGCGGCCGTCAGAGGGAGCGCAGCCGGAAGAGTGCCCATACGACCTTGCCCATGAGCGGACCGGAGAGCGGATGCCAGCCCCAGGTGTCGCTGAAGGTGTCCACCAGGCGCAGTCCTCTGCCGGACTCGGCGGTGAAGAGATACAGATCCGCCGCACCGTCGAGCCCGGCGTCGGGGAACCCGGCGGACCGGCCGGGCTCTCCCGGGGCGTCGCTGTGCGCGCCCCCGAAGCCGCCGACCGGTACGCCGGTTCCCGCGGGCCCGCCGTGTCCCCCGTCGGGCCCGCCTCCCCCGTTTCCCCCGTGTCCCCCGTTTCCCCCGTGCCAGGGGGGTGTGCCGTGCCCGCCGTCGTCCTCGCATCCCCCGTGGTGCTGCGACGACGGCGGGCACGGCGATCCGTCGGCCGCCCCCGTGCGGCCGGCGAATCCTTCCCCCGTTCCCGGCGTGTGCGCCACGGCGCTCACGTCGGGAGGTGTGGTGCTCGGATCACGCACCGCGCACACCAGCCGGGACGACCAGCGCATCAGGTGCAGGCGTACCGGGGGGTCGCCCTCGTCCCCCGACGCCGCCCCGTGATCGGCGCCGGGGGCGAGGCCGTGGCGCATGGCGTTGGTCACCAGCTCGGAGACCACCAGCGCCACGTCGTCGAACTCCCGGTCGAGCCCCCAGCGGTCGAGCGTCCGCCGGGTGAAGTCGCGCGCGCTCTTGACCGCTTCGTAGCGCGGTGGCAGCGCGCACGAGGCGGAACCGGAGACCGAGGCGGCATCCAGTGTGGGGAGCCCCTGCCATAAGGGCTCCAGCACCGTTGATCCATCGGTCCCCATGACGGGCCACTCCTGGGGTTAGCGGCAGTGGTGATCCTGTGCGGATCCTGTCGGCTGTGCTCCCCGCCTGGTGCGGGCGACACCGTACGCCCAGGTCAGGCCGGAAATTCCTCAACTGGCTCGACTCCGGGTGCACTTGTGCGATCCCCATGGTTCCCAATGCTCACAGCAGATGCAAGGGCAGATGCACGTGCACGGAAGACTTTCGATCGTCTGTAACCGCACGGGCACGCAACGGAACGCGGGATGGCACACTTCCCTTCAAGCAGGGGTGGAGGGTTGATCGAAATGGCTGCAGAACCGGCGCAGAACGTCAGCGGAGGAGCGAAGGGGGTGGGCAGTTCCAGCGGGTCGATGGTGCGGCGGATCCTGCTCGGGTCCCAGCTGCGGAGGCTCCGCGAAGCGCGCGGTGTCACCCGTGAAGCCGCCGGATATTCGATCCGTGCCTCCGAGTCCAAGATCAGTCGCATGGAGCTGGGCCGGGTCAGCTTCAAGGCCCGGGACGTCGAGGATCTGCTGACGCTCTACGGCGTGACGGACGACTCCGAGCGCGAGCCCCTGCTGGCGCTCGCCCGCGATTCCAGCATCGCCGGGTGGTGGCACAACTACAGCGATGTGCTGCCCGGCTGGTTCCAGACCTACGTCGGGTTGGAGGGCGCCGCCTCCCACATCTGCACCTACGAGGTCCAGTTCGTCCACGGCCTGTTGCAGACCGGCGACTACGCCCATGCCGTCGTGACGGCGGGTATGCGCGCCCCCATTCCGGACGAGGAGATCGAACGCCGGGTCGCCCTGCGGCTGGAGCGGCAGAAGCTGCTGCTCGGCGAGAGCGCCCCGCAGCTGCTGTGCATCCTGGACGAGGCGGCGTTGCGGCGGCCGTTCGGCAGCGCCGAGGTCATGGCCGGGCAGCTGGCGCACCTCGTCGAGCTGTCGGAGCGGCCCAATGTGACGCTCCAGGTCGTCCCGTTCGAGTCCGGTGGGCACGCCGCCGAGAGCGGGGCCTTCACACTGCTGCGCTTCCCGGAGTCCGATCTGAGCGACGTCGTCTACCTGGAGCAGCTCACCAGCGCCCTGTATCTGGACAAGCGGGACGACGTGGGGCAGTACGACAAGGTCCTGGAACGGCTGGAAGCGATCGCTCTCACTCCGGAACAGACCCGTGACCACCTGCGCAAGATCGGTCAACTCCGGTAGCCCGCCGGTACGATGACGTGCTGAGAGAGCATCTCCTGTCACCCCCCGAAGGAAGTGCATGTCCTACTTCACGGATCTCGCGTTGCAGTGCATAGACGGCGAGTGGCGCCCCGGGACGGGGTCCTGGGACATCATCGACTTCAACCCCTACGACGGCGAGAAGCTCGCCTCGATCACGGTCGCCACCCCCGATGAGCTGGATCTCGCCTACCGCGCGGCCGAACGGGCCCAGCCCGCCTGGGCGGAGACCAACCCGTATGCGCGCAGAAGGGTCTTCGAGGGCGCGATACGCGTCATCGAGGAGAACGAGCAGCAGATCACCGACGCCATCGTGGCCGAGCTGGGCGGCACCCTCAGCAAGGCGGCCTTCGAGATCCACATGGTCAAGGAGTTCCTCCGCGAGGCCATGCAGCTCACGCTCTACGCGCGCGGAGAGATCCTGCCGTCCATCGCGGAGGGCAAGGAGAACCGGGTCTACCGCGATCCCGTCGGCGTCGTCGGCGTGATATCGCCGTTCAACTACCCGTTCCTGATATCGGTCAAGTCCGTGGCCCCGGCCCTGGCGCTGGGCAACGCCGTCCTTCTCAAGCCGCACCAGTCCACCCCCGTCACCGGCGGCACGCTGGTGGCCAAGGTGCTCCAGGACGCCGGGCTGCCGCCCGGTCTCGTCAACGTCGTGATCACCGACAGCGCGGAGATCGGCGACACCCTCGTCGAGCACCCCGTCCCCAAGGCGATCTCCTTCACCGGCTCCGACCGGGTCGGCCGGCACGTGGCCACCGTCGCCGCCCGCAACTTCAAGCGCACCATTCTCCAACTGGGCTCCAACAGCGCCCTGTTGGTGCTGGACGACGCCGATGTCGACTACGCCGTGGACGCCGCCGTCTTCAGCCGCTTCGTCAACCAGGGCCAGCTGTGCATGGCGGCCAACCGGATCATCGTCGACCGGCGGGTGGAGGCCGAGTTCACCGAGAAGTTCGTCTCTCGCGTCCGCGAACTCGTCGTCGGCGACCCGCGGGATCCGGCCACCCACATCGGCCCGCTCATCAACTCGCGCCAGGCCGAACGCGTCACCGCGATCGTCGACCAGGCCCTGGCCGAGGGTGCCGTGCCACTGCTGCACGGCCGTGCCGAGGGCAATCTGGTGGCGCCCAGCGTGCTGACCGGACTGCCCGCCGACTCCTCGCTGCTGCGCGAGGAGATCTTCGGCCCGGTGGCCCTGATCATCCCGGTGGACGGCGACGAGGAGGCGGTGCACGTCGCCAACGACACCCCCTACGGCCTGGCCGGCGCCGTGCACAGCGCGGACGTCGAGCGCGGCTTCGCGGTGGCCCGCCGGATCGAGGCGGGCATGGTGCACGTCAACGACTCGACGGTCGCCGACGAGCCGGGTGTGCCGTTCGGCGGCGAGAAGCACTCCGGGCTCGGCCGGCTCAACGGCCCCGAGGTCGTCGAGGCGTTCACCACCACCAAGTGGCTCTCCATCCAGCGCGGCCGGGCCACCTTCCCGTTCTGAACCCGGGCCCGGGCCCGGCCCCCGCACGTCCCCGACTGCGGCCGTACGGCGGCCTGTTGAGGACGCAGGTCGAGGACAGAGAGTGTCCGCGACTGCGCCTACTGTGGAACTCACCGAGCGGACGCCGACCGAGGCGTTCCCCAGCGAGAGGTGGCGACCGGCATGCCGGTGATTGTCGAGCCCGAGGAGCACGGCGACGAGCGCGGCGCACTCCTGGCCTACCTCCGGGCACAGCGCGGCGCGGTGCGCCGGGCCCTGCACGGGCTGACCGAGGAGCAGGCCCGCAGCGCCCCCTCGGCCAGCGCGATATCCCTGTCCGGAGTGCTCAAGCACCTCACGTTCGTCGAGGAGCTGTGGCTGCGGGTCTTCGTGGACGACCCGCTGCCCGACGAGGAGAAGAAGCGGCTGCGGGAGGCCAGTTTCACGCCCGGCCCGGACGAGACCGTCGAGCACCTGCTGGAGCGCTCCGAGCGGGCCGCGGCCGAGCTGGAGAAGGCGGCGCTCGCCCAGCCCTCGCTGGACGACACCTTCGTGATTCCCCCGGCGCCCTGGTTCGAGGGCGGCCGGTACTCCTGGCGCTGGGGCCTGCTGCACCTGATCGAGGAGTACGCCCGGCACGCGGGCCACGCCGACATCGTCCGCGAGACGATCGACGGCAAGGTCGCCTTCGACCTCGTCTTCGAGACCGGCGCCATGCCCGAGCCCGACCGGTCCCGGGGCGCCTGACCTTCCGGGCGCCCGCCCCTCCCGGCCGCCGGGCGCCCGCTGCCGGACACCGCCGCGCCGCCCCCGCCGCGCACCCTGCGACTAGGCTGGGGCGGCCGCGCGGCGCGCGGTGCGCGGGGGCAGACACGGGACGCGAAGGGGACGCAGGCATGTCGGCCATCCGGCTGCTGGTGCTGGGCGCCGTACGCGACCGGGGCCGGGCACACGGCTACCAGATCCGCGGCGATCTGGAGTTCCGCACCCGGCAGGGGCTCCGGCAGCCGGCCGGCAGCAACCCGGGCTCCCTCTACCACGCGCTCCGACAGCTCGCGGAACAGGGCCTGTTGCGCGCCCACGAGCGCGCCCCCAGCACGGCCGGCGGCCCGCCGCGCACCGAGTACGAGACGACCGCCGAGGGCGAGCGGGAGTTCCTCCGCCTGCTGCGGCACGCGCTGACCGCCGTCGACGAGAAGCCGGACGTGCTCACGGCAGGTATCGGCTTCCTGGCCGACCTCACCCGCGCCGAGGCGATCCGGCTGCTGCACGAGCGGCTGGACGCGCTGCGCGACCGGCACCGCGAGCCGGCCGCCCCCCGGACACCGGAGGCACCGACCGGGCCGTGGGGCCACCTCGACGAGATCGCCCGGCTGCGGGCGTACAGCACCGACGCCGACGCCCGGTGGACCCGCGAACTGATCGCCCGTCTGGAGTCCGGCGCCTACACCATGGCCGGCGAGGGCGAGGGCGGTGCGGCTCCGCGCGGCTGACCGCCCGGCCCGGGTCCGCCGCATCCGCCGGGCGCCGGGCCCGCGGACTTGCACCTCACGTCACGTGAGGCGGCAGCGTGGCATCCGTCAGCGAAAGGAGGCGGACATGAGCTGGTCCGTCGGGGAAGTCGCCGGTTTCGCCCGGGTCACCGTGCGCACCCTGCACCACTACGACGCGATCGGGCTGCTGGTACCCGGCGAGCGCACCCCGGCAGGACACCGGCGCTACACCGACGCCGACCTGGACCGGCTCCAGCGCGTGCTCTTCTACCGGGAACTGGGCTTCCCGCTGGAGGAGATCGCCGAGCTGCTCGCCGCACCGGAGCAGGACCCGACCCGGCACCTGCGCCGACAGCACGCGCTGCTGACGGACCGGATCGCCCGGCTCACGGAGATGGCCGCCGCCGTGCAACGAGCCCTGGAGGCACAGAAGATGGGCATCAACCTCACGCCCGAGGAGAAGTTCGAGGTCTTCGGCGACTTCGACGTCGACGAGGCCACGGCCGAGGCCGAGCGCCGCTGGGGCGACTGCGACAACGGCGCCTTCGCCTCGTCCGCGCGCCGCTCCGCCGCCCGCACCAAGGACGACTGGAAGCGGTTCACGGCCGAGATGGACGCGCTCCACCGGCGCTTCGCCGCCCTGCTCGACGCCGGCGCCCCCGCCGACGCGCCCGAGGCCCTCCGGCTGGCCGAGGAGCACCGCGCCTTCATCACCCGGACCAGCTACGACTGCGACCACGCGATGCACCGCCGCCTCGGCGAGCTGTATGTGACGGACGCCCGCTTCACCGCCACCTACGAGAACATCCGCCCGGGCCTGGCCCGCTATGTGCACGACGTGCTCGCCGCCAACGCCGAACGGGCCGAAGAGGCGGCACCAGCGGAGCGCGCCGGACGCGCAACCGGTTCCGCACCCGACTCCGGCCCGGACTCCGGCTCGGACTACGACTCCAACCCCGCCTCCGGCTCGGACTCCGACTCCCTCCCCGGCTCCGGCCCCGCCCCGCAGAGCTGAGGCGCCCGCGTCCGTACCGCCCCCGCAGCGCGCGATCCCGCCCCGCGGCCGGGCGGCCGAAGCGGCGGAACGCACCGTCCCCGAGGACGCGTTCCGCCGCTTCCGTGTGCTCCGGGAGGCGGCCGGACGGCGTATGGCGTACGGGTGCATCTGCCGGACGGGGCGGGCGAGGTGCCCCTCGGCGCTCCGGGGGCCGTCGTACGACTGGGAAGCCCTGCTCCGAGAACCCGGAACGCCGGGGCAGGGAACCCGGGACGCCGGGGCAGGCCGGCTGAGACGTACCTACGGTCCGCAGCACCGGAATCTCCCCCTCCGCTCGTGCCGACGGGAGTGACGCCCTTTAACCTCCGTTGGTACAGAGGGTTTTGGGGAGAGCCTTGCAATCCACTGTGAGGTAAGACGCTTCCGGAAGATGGAACCGCCCCCGAGGAACGCCACGTGGAGGGTGTGGCACTGCTGGAGGCACAAGGCTTTCCACGCGTACGGCGCACAAGGTGAGGAGCGGACAGAAAGTGGTGGGGCAGCCCAAAGGGAACGGCGACGCCGCAGAACAGGGTGAACCGGAGGACGTCAAGCCGCCCTCCGACGAGGCACGCAGCGCTTTCACCCCGCCGCTCGGCGTCCCCCTCCCTCCCGCACCGGAGGACGAGCACCCCACCTCCGAGTTCGCCGTACCCGAAGGACTGGTGAACCCGACGCCCTCGGAACAGGGCAGCGCGTTCACCCCGCCCGAGGGCATCCCCGTCGTCGGCCCGCTCGCCAAGCCCGGCTCCCCCTGGCAGGACCGGATGCGCAGCCTGGTGCGGATGCCGCTGGCCGAACGGCCCGTCCCCGAGCGGGTGGCCCGCGAGGAGGCCGAGGCGGGGCCGCCCGTGCCGCGCGTCCTCGACCTCACTCTCCGTATCGGCGAACTGCTGCTCGCCGGCGGGGAGGGCGCCGAGGACGTGGAGGCCGCGATGTTCGGCGTCGCCCACGCCTACGGACTCGACCGCACCGAGCCGACGGTGACGTTCACCCTGCTCTCCATCACGCACCAGCCCTCGCTGGTCGACGACCCGGTGACGCTCAGCCGCACCGTCCGCCGTCGGGGCACCGACTACACCCGGCTCTCCTCGGTGTTCCGGCTCGTCGACGACATCACTCAGGGCGACGTCACCCTGGAGGAGGCGTACCGGCGGCTCGCCGAGATGCGGCGCAACAGGCACCCCTTCTCCAAGGGCGCCCTGACCATCGCCGCCGGCTCGCTCTCCGGCGCGGCGTCCCTGCTCGTCGGCGGCGACGCGCTCGTCTTCCTCCTGGCGGCCCTCGGCGCGATGCTCGGCGACCGGCTCGCCTGGCTGTGCGCCGGGCGCGGACTGCCGGAGTTCTACCAGTTCGCCGCCGCCGCCATGCCGCCCGCCGCGATAGGGGTCGCCTTCGTCCTCATCGACACCTCGCCCGAGGCCCGGGTGAACGCCGCCGCGGTCATCACCGGCGGACTCTTCGCCCTGATCCCCGGGCGTCCCCTCGTCGCCGCGGTGCAGGACGGCCTCACCGGCTTCTACATCACGGCCGCCGCACGCCTGCTGGAGGTCGTCTACCTCATCGTCGGCATCGTCTGCGGCGTGCTGCTCGTGCTCTACGTCGGCGACCGGCTCGGCGCCAAGCTCACCCCGGACGTGATCCACCACGGCAACGGCCGGCCCGTCATCCAGCTGTTCGCCGCCATGCTGCTGGCGCTGTCCTTCTGCGTGCTGCTCCAGCAGGAGCGCAGCACGGTCATCCAGGCCACCCTCAACGGCGGTGTCGCCTGGCTCATCTACGGCGCCATGACCACGGCGAACATGCACCAGGTGCCCGCGACGGTCGTGGCCGCCGGACTCGTCGGGCTGTTCGGGCAGCTGATGTCGCGCTACCAGTTCTCCTCGTCGCTGCCCTACATCACCGCGGCCATCGGCCCGCTGCTCCCCGGTAGCGCGACCTACTTCGGGCTGCTCAACATCGCCCAGGGCCAGGTCAACGACGGCTTCGAGCGGCTCGCCACGGCGGTCGCGCTCGCCCTGGCCATCGCCATCGGCGTCAACCTCGGCGGCGAACTGGCCCGGCTGTTCATCAAGTCCCCGGGCCGCGAGACCCCGCTCCCGGGCCGCCGCGGCGTCAAGCGGACCCGCGGCTTCTGACGGACCTTCTGACAGGCGGCGACTTCTGACGGGGCCGGGCCGGGTCGGCCCCGCGGCGCCGGATACGGCCGTGCCCCGGCCGCGGGAGCGGACCGGGGCACGAGGCGCGGGCGGTGCCGGGGCACGGCCCCGGGGAGACGGCGCGAGGGTCAGTGACCGCCCTCGGCCTCCAGCCGCTTGATGGAGGCCTCGACCTCGGCCTCGGCCTCGGCGCGGCCGACCCAGTCGGCTCCTTCGACGGACTTGCCGGGCTCCAGGTCCTTGTAGACCTCGAAGAAGTGCTGGATCTCCAGCCGGTCGAACTCGCTGACGTGGTGGATGTCGCGCAGGTGCTCCATGCGCGGGTCCGAGGAGGGCACGCACAGCAGCTTGTCGTCCCCGCCGGCCTCGTCCGTCATCCGGAACATGCCGATCGCGCGGCACTTGATGATGCACCCGGGGAAGGTGGGCTCCTCCAGCAGCACGAGCGCGTCCAGCGGGTCGCCGTCCTCGCCCAGGGTGCCGTCGACGAAGCCGTAGTCCGCCGGGTACACGGTCGACGTGAACAGGTGGCGGTCGAGCCGGATACGGCCGGTCTTGTGGTCCACCTCGTACTTGTTACGAGAGCCCTTCGGGATCTCGATGGTGACGTCGAACTCCAAGGGAGGCTCCTCCGTATAGATCATCAATAGATCAGCACTCGTATGCCTGGGGGCCGTCCCCCAGAAGAACGCCAGTCTGGTGATTAAGTGTCCCCCACGCACATGTGTGCTCGCGAAAGGGGCTGGTCGTGGTGGTGGACACCGCATCAAAGGTGCGTGACACCGCGAACCGGGCATATCGCGCGGCAGTGCGTGCGCTACGGACGGTGAACCACCGGGCCCGGCAACGCTGGCGGGCCACGACACCGCACGAGCGGCAGACGGTCCGGCTGACGGCGGTCGCCGCCGCGCTCGGACTGGTGATCTCGGCGGTGACCGTGGGCGCAGCGGGCCCGTGGGACTCGGGTCAGCGTACGGCCGAACGGGCGCGGGCCGCCGGTGCGGACGGCCGGAGTGGCACGGACCACACCGGGGAGCCGGGCGGGCCGACGGCCGCCCCGGTCCTGGCCGCGACGGGCCCCCTGCCCGGGAACCGGAAGGCGGACGGCGCCGGCGGCGGGAGCGGCGGGGGAAGCCGACAGGACGGTGACGGTGACGGTGACGGTGACGACGCCGCCGCCGGCACCGGCGGCGGCCCGGCCGGACAGGTGCCGCCGCCCACCGCCTCCGCGCTGGCCGACACCCTGGAGCCGCTGCTGGGCGAGCCCTCGCTCGGCGCGGTGCGCAGCGCCTCCGTCGTGGACGCGGCGTCCGGCAGACAGCTGTACACCGAGCGGTCCGGCGCACCGGCGACCCCGGCGTCCACCGTCAAACTGGCCACGGCCGTCGCCGCGCTCACCGCACGGGGAGCCGACCACCGCATCACGACCCGCGTGGTCGGCGAGGGCTCCCGGGTGACCCTGGTCGGCGGCGGCGATCCGACGCTGACGCCCGAGGCGCTCGGCGACCTGGCGAAGAAGACCGCGGGCGCCCTGCGGAAGGCCGGCACCCGTACCGTCCGGCTCGGCTACGACACCAGCCGCTACCGCGGTACCGACCAGCACCCGATAGGTCCGAACGAGAACCTCGCCCCGGTCACGGCCCTGATGGTGGACGAGGGCCGGCTGGACTCCAGCGACCACGGGCCCGCACCGCGCACCGACGACCCGGCCGGCCAGGCGGCGGAGGAGTTCGGCAAGCGCCTGGAGGCCGAGGGCGTCGAGCTGGCGGGCCCGGCCAAGGCGCACACGGCGGCCGGGGGAGCGAAGCGGTTGGCGGCGCACCGTTCGGCCCCGCTGGGCGCCCTCGTCGAACGGATGCTGACGCACAGCGACAACGACATCGCCGAGGCCCTCGCCCGGCAGACCGCGCTGGCCACCGGCGAGGAGGCCAGCTTCGAGGGCGCGGGCCGGGCCGTGGAGCGCACGCTCCGGCGGCTGGACGTCCCGCTGAAGGGCGCGGTCTTCGCGGACGGCAGCGGCCTGGACCGCACCGACAAGGTCACACCCGCGCTGCTCACCCGGCTGCTGGTCCGGGCGGCCGACCCGGACCGGCCCGAGCTGCGCGGCATCCTCACCGGGCTCCCGGTGGCCGGCTTCACCGGCACCCTGGGCAGCCGGTACGGCGGCGAGCGGGGCGAGCCCGGCGCGGGCCTCGTCCGGGCGAAGACCGGCACGCTCACCGGCGTCAACACCCTCGCCGGCACGGTCGTCGACGCCGACGGCCGGATGCTCGCCTTCGCCTTCATGACCTCCGGCGCGAAGGACCCGGGCGCCGCCGAGGCCGGGCTGGACAGGCTCGCCTCCACCCTCGCCAACTGCGGCTGCCGCGACTCCCCGTCCACCGGCTGAGCCCGCGTCCCCTACGGGACGAGTGGTCCCCCGGTCGGCTCCCGTGCGCGGCCCATGGCACGTACCGTGAAGGAATGACGAGCCTCGGTGGTGTGGAGATGGTCGACTGGAAGCTCGCGGTCCAGACCGCGACCCGGCTCGTACGGCCGGGGCCCGATGTCAGCAGGGACGAGGCACGCGAGATCGTCGCCGAGCTGCGCCGGCACGCGAAGGCGTCCGAGGAGCATGTGCGGGCGTTCACACGCCTGGCGCAGGACGGCGCGGGCGCGGCGGACACCCCCGTCCTCGTGGTGGACAGGCCGGGCTGGGTGCGTGCCAACGTGGCCGGCTTCCGCGAGCTGCTCCAGCCGCTGCTGGGCAAGATGGAGGCGCGCCGCGCGGGCATGCCGGGCGGGGCCGTGCTCGGCGCGGTCGGCGGCAAGGTCACCGGCGTGGAGGTCGGCATGCTGCTGTCCTTCCTCGCCTCGCGCGTCCTCGGCCAGTACGAGACGTTCGCGCCGGCGACCCGCGATCTGCCCGGCTCCCCGGACGGCGGCCGGCTGCTGCTGGTCGCGCCGAACATCGTGCACGTCGAGCGTGAACTCGGCGTCGAACCGCACGACTTCAGGCTCTGGGTGTGCCTGCACGAGGAGACGCACCGCACCCAGTTCACCGCCGTCCCCTGGCTCCGCGACCACCTCCGGATGGAGATCCAGTCCTTCCTGGAGGAGACGGACATCGACCCCTCCACCCTGCTGGAGCGGCTGCGCCAGGCGGTGCAGACGCTGGGCGGCAACCGCCAGGGCGAGCCGGCCGAGCACGCCGGGGAGGACGGCGGCGGCGCGGCCGGTGAGCACGGCGGCATCGTGGAGCTGGTCCAGACCCCGGCGCAGCGGGAGATCCTCGGCCGGCTCACCGCGGTGATGTCGCTGCTGGAGGGGCACGCGGACTACGTCATGGACGGGGTCGGCCCGCAGGTGGTGCCGTCCGTCTCGGAGATCCGCGAGAAGTTCCAGAAGCGCCGCGCGACCGGCGCCGGCCGGCTCGACCAGGCGCTGCGCAAGCTGCTCGGCCTGGACGCCAAGCTGCGCCAGTACCGGGACGGCGAACGCTTCGTGCGCGCGGTCGTCGACGAGGTCGGGATGGACGGATTCAACCGTGTGTGGACGTCCCCGAACACGTTGCCGACCAGGGCGGAGATCACCAAACCCGCCGAGTGGATCGCGAGGGTGCACCGGAAGGCGGACTGAGGCGCGAGCAGGCGGCAGAACGTCGTGGGAGAGCCGCGGCAATCACCCTTCCGAGGGACCGTGAGGCCGGGGTACGCGTGCGATGCTCGGGAAACACAGTCCGTCTCTGTCACCATCGACACACGCAGCGTGATCGACGACGGGCTCCCCAACTCCCAGTAGAACGCCGCTGATCGCGCACATTCCCGCACAGTGCGCGATTCCCCCCGCATCCCCCGCGAATCCCCCCGGGATTGGCGCAGATCCCTGACGAGGAAGTGAATCGGACATGGGTCCCCACCCCGCGGTCGCCGCGATACGCCTGGCGGTCCGCCGCACGCTCCACGAGGTGCGCGACGCGCACCCGACGGCCCCCGCCGCCCCCGGCACCCGCAGCCCCCGTCCCCCCGCAGCCCCCGCGATCCCCCCGTCTCCGCTCCCCGCGTCCGCCCCGACGGGCCCCGCGCAGCAGGCCCCGCTCCCGGCCGCAGCGCCGCTCGTTCTCGTCGCCTGTTCCGGCGGCGCCGACTCCATGGCACTCGCCTCGGCCCTCGCCTTCGAGGCGCCCCGGCTCGGCCTCCGCGCCGGCGGTGTGACCGTCGACCACGGTCTCCAGCCCGGCTCGGCCGAGCGCGCCCGCGACGTCGTCGAGCGGCTCACCGCACTCGGACTCGCCCCCGTCGAGTCCGTCTCCGTGCAGGTGCCCCGCACCCGCACCGGCCCCGAGGCCGCCGCCAGGGACGCCCGGTACCGCGCGCTGGACGAGGTGGCTGAGCGGCACGGCGCGGCCGCCGTCCTCCTCGGCCACACCCGTGACGACCAGGCCGAGACGGTGCTGCTCGGCCTCGCCCGCGGCTCGGGGACGCGCTCCCTGTCCGGCATGGCCGCCGTCTCCGGGCCGGGCGGCCGCTACCGGCGCCCGTTCCTGGCCGTCGACCGGCAGAGCACCCGCAAGGCGTGCATGGTCCAGTCGCTGCCCGTCTGGGACGACCCGCACAACGCCGACCCCGCCTACACCCGCTCCCGCGTCCGCCACGAGGCGCTGCCCGCGCTGGAGAAGGCGCTCGGCAAGGGCGTCGTCGAGGCGCTCGCCCGCACCGCACAGCTCTCCCGCGACGACGCCGACGCGCTCGACGCGTGGACGGACGACGTGGAACGCACCGTCCTGGAAGGGGCCGAGGGCCTCCGGGGCGCCGAGCCCGCCGAGGGCGTCCGTGGTGCCGCAGGCGCCGGACGTCCCGGAGTCGCCGGTGCCGCGGGCGCCTGTGCTTCCGGCCGCTGCCGGGTGCTCGACGCGGCACGGCTGACGCAGCTTCCGCCGGCGGTGCGGCGCCGGGTGCTGCGCCGGGCGGCGATCGAGGCCGGGGCGCCGGCCGGTTCGCTGAGCGCACGGCACATCGAGGAGGTGGACCGGCTGCTGACCGCCTGGCGCGGTCAGCGGCCCATCAACCTCCCCGGGCGTGTGGAAGCCGCACGGCAGGGTGGCAGACTGGTCATCCGGCATGGCTCACCGAACTGACCGGCCCGTCCACCGCTGACCGGCCCGGCTGCTCGGCGGGGCCGCAATCCCGGCGGAGAGCGGCGGGCGCCACGGACGCCGGTGACACCGGATCCGGCGGCGGTCCGCGGCGGGCCGCCGGGCCGCGACGAGCGAGAGCGACACGGGTGGACGAGAAAGACATGGGCACCGAGCTCGAATCGGTGCTGGTCAGCAAGGAACAGATCGACGCGAAGCTGGCCGAGATGGCGGCTGCCGTGGACGCGGAGTACGCGGGCAAGGACCTGCTGCTGGTGGGGGTCCTCAAGGGGGCCGTCATGGTGATGGCGGACCTCGCGAGGGCCCTGTCGAACCCCGTGACCATGGACTGGATGGCGGTGTCCTCGTACGGCGCCGGCACCCAGTCCTCCGGTGTGGTCCGCATCCTCAAGGACCTGGACACCGACATCCAGGACAAGCACGTGCTGATCGTCGAGGACATCATCGACTCCGGCCTGACGCTGTCCTGGCTGCTGTCGAACCTCGGCTCCCGGGGGCCGGCCTCGCTCAACGTGTGCACGCTGCTGCGCAAGCCGGACGCCGCGAAGGTCGACATCGACGTGAAGTGGGTGGGCTTCGACATCCCCAACGAGTTCGTCGTCGGCTACGGGCTCGACTACGCCGAGAAGTACCGCAACCTCCCGTTCGTCGGTACGCTCGCGCCCCACGTCTACGGCGGCTGAGCCGCCCCGGGCCGGGCGTCCGGAGCGGGAACACAGGGGCGGGTCCCCACGTTGAGGCTTCGGAGGGCGGTCCGGTTGACCGTCCTCGGCGGCGCCGGGTGACAATGCTGGGGTACCGTCCGAAGGTCAGGCTTTTCAACTCACTGTGGCAGGAGGGACGGGGCGCACACGCTCCGTATGGATGGACGTGAAGCGATACTTCCGCGGGCCGGTCATGTGGATCGTGCTGGCCGTCCTTGCCGTGGTCGTGTTGATGCAGGTCGTCGGCTCGTCCGGCGGCTTCAAGACGGTGGACACCGGCCAGGTCGTACAGGCGATCAACGATGACAAGGTGAAGTCCGCCGAGCTCACCACCGGCGACGAGCAGATCGTCAAGCTGGAGCTCAAGGACGGCGCCAAGGTCGAGGGCAGCGACAAGATCAAGGCGAGCTACATCGACGACCAGGGCGTCGACGTCGCCAAGACACTTCAGCAGAAGTACGACCAGAAGGAGATCCCGAAGGGATACACGGTCGCGCCGCAGAAGCAGAACCCGTTCGTCGGGATGCTGCTCTCGCTGCTTCCGTTCGTCCTGATCATCGTCGTCTTCCTGTTCCTGATGAATCAGATGCAGGGCGGCGGCTCCCGGGTGATGAACTTCGGCAAGTCGAAGGCCAAGCTCATCACCAAGGACACCCCGAAGACGACGTTCTCCGACGTCGCCGGTTCGGACGAGGCCGTCGAGGAGCTCCAGGAGATCAAGGAGTTCCTCCAGGAGCCCGCGAAGTTCCAGGCCGTCGGGGCGAAGATCCCCAAGGGTGTGCTGCTCTACGGCCCGCCCGGTACCGGTAAGACGCTGCTGGCCCGCGCGGTCGCCGGCGAGGCCGGTGTCCCGTTCTACTCGATCTCCGGCTCCGACTTCGTCGAGATGTTCGTCGGTGTGGGCGCCTCCCGCGTCCGCGACCTCTTCGAGCAGGCCAAGGCGAACGCCCCCGCGATCGTCTTCGTCGACGAGATCGACGCCGTCGGCCGCCACCGCGGCGCCGGCATGGGCGGCGGTCACGACGAGCGCGAGCAGACGCTCAACCAGCTGCTGGTCGAGATGGACGGCTTCGACGTCAAGGGCGGCGTCATCCTGATCGCCGCGACGAACCGGCCGGACATCCTGGACCCGGCGCTGCTGCGCCCGGGCCGCTTCGACCGCCAGGTCGCCGTGGACCGCCCGGACATGCAGGGCCGGCTGGAGATCCTCCAGGTGCACCAGAAGGGCAAGCCGATGGCCACCGATGTGGACCTCGGCGCCGTCGCCCGGCGCACCCCCGGCTTCACCGGTGCCGACCTGAGCAACGTCCTCAACGAGGCCGCGCTGCTCACCGCGCGCAGCGATCAGAAGCTGATCGACAACAAGTACCTGGACGAGGCGATCGACCGCGTCGTGGCCGGGCCGCAGAAGCGCACCCGGATCATGAGCGACAAGGAGAAGAAGATCACCGCGTACCACGAGGGCGGGCACGCCCTGGTCGCGGCGGCCTCACCGAACTCCGATCCCGTCCACAAGATCACGATCCTCTCCAGAGGCCGTGCGCTGGGCTACACGATGGTGCTGCCCGACGAGGACAAGTACTCCACGACGCGCAACGAGATGCTCGACCAGCTCGCCTACATGATGGGCGGGCGGGCCGCCGAGGAACTGGTCTTCCACGACCCGACCACCGGCGCGGCCAACGACATCGAGAAGGCCACGGCCACGGCCCGTGCGATGGTCACGCAGTACGGCATGACCGAGCGGCTGGGCGCGATCAAGTTCGGCTCCGACCAGTCCGAGCCCTTCCTGGGCAAGGAGATGTCCCACCAGCGCGACTACTCCGAGGAGGTCGCCGGGCTGGTGGACGAGGAGGTCAAGAAGCTGATCGAGACGGCGCACAACGAAGCCTGGGAAATCCTGGTGGAGAACCGCGACGTCCTCGACAACCTCGTCCTCGCGCTGCTGGAGAAGGAGACGCTGAACAAGGAGGAGATCGCCGAGATCTTCTCGCCGGTGGTCAAGCGCCCCACCCGTCCGGCGTGGACGGGCTCCTCCCGGCGTACGCCCTCGACGCGGCCTCCGGTCTCGGCTCCGCCCGCGGCGCTGACCAACGGCTCCACGTCGCTGGACAAGGGCAAGGAGATCGGCCCGCGCGACTCGGACGCGATCGTCGAGCCCGTGGACCCGGACAACGGATAGGCCCCACAAGGCCCCCGGAATGTCAGCCGCGCCCCTCGTGTTCTCATCCACGGAGGGGCGCGGCTCTTTGCTGTGCACGCACGAGGAACGAGGGACAGATGACCGACCCGGTGACCCTGGACGGCGAGACGCCGATAGGCGAGTTCGACGAGAAGCGAGCCGAGAACGCGGTGCGTGAACTGCTCATCGCCGTCGGTGAGGACCCCGATCGGGAGGGCCTGCTGGAGACGCCGGCCCGGGTGGCGCGGGCCTACCGGGAGATGTTCGCCGGGCTCCGGCAGCGGCCGGAGGACGTGCTGACGACCACCTTCGACCTCGGGCACGACGAGATGGTGCTGGTCAAGGACATCGAGGTGGTGAGCCAGTGCGAGCACCATCTGCTGCCGTTCCACGGGGTGGCGCACGTCGGCTACATCCCCTCGGCCTCCGGGAAGATCACCGGACTGTCCAAGCTGGCCCGGCTGGTGGAGGTCTTCGCCCGGCGCCCGCAGGTGCAGGAGCGGCTGACGACGCAGATCGCCGACTCGCTGATGCGGATCCTGGAGCCGCGGGGCGTCATCGTCGTCATCGAGTGCGAGCACATGTGCATGTCGGTGCGCGGGGTGCGCAAGCCGGGTGCGAAGACGACGACCTCGGCGGTGCGCGGTCAGCTGCGCGACTCGACGACCCGTGCCGAGGCGATGAGCCTGATACTGGCCAAGTGAGCCGTGTGTGCCGGGTGAGCCCCGTGGGGCGGCCGTCGGCCGGCTGAGGCGCCGGGCCGGCCGCCGCCGGGGAGCCGCCCGTCAGGCCGCGGTGGCCGGCGGGTGGTCGTCGTCATCGTCCTCCGGGAGCCGGCAGACGCGCTCCAGGAAGACGGCCGCCGCTATCACGGTGATTCCCGCGACCACGGCTGCGCCGGCATAGATGGCCTGGTCGCCGCGGGCGGGGATGTCGGAGCGCTCGGCGAGCAGGAAGACGCCGGCGCCGCCGTACATGCCGGAGACGAGCGCCGCGACGAGGGCGCTGGCCTGACCGAACAGCACGGCGCGTGCGGCCATCATCGGGTCCACGCCCTTGGCCTCCGGCTGCCGCTCGCGCTGGGCCTTGAGCCGGGCGCGCAGCGACAGCGCGGTGGCCAGCAGGACGGCCGCGATCGCGCCGAGCACGATCGGCGCCGCGACCGGGACGCCCGGCAGCGTGCCGAGCGCGTCCCAGAGCCGGGCGCCGCCCCACGAGAGCACCCCGGCGACGACGAAGAGCCCCGCCAGGGTGCGGATGCGTAGTTCCTTCACTGAGCTTTCACCTCGCGGGGGCGGCGTTCCGGGGTGCGGCCCGGGGCTGCTGATGGCACGGGTACCGGCGCCAACGCTCAGGCCGGGAGGCTGAGTTCCAGGTCCGCGCGCGCCGTGACGCCCTCGGTGCCGAGTGCGGCCAGCAGATCGTGGACGCTGCCGTGCCCGGGCACTTCGGCGGCCGGGTCGATGTCGTGCCACGGCACGAGGACGAACGCCCGCTCGTGCGCCCGCGGGTGGGGCAGGGTGAGCTTCGGATCGTCGGAGACGACGCCCTGGTAGGCGACGATGTCCACATCGATCGGCCGCGGGCCCCAGCGCTCGTCGCGCACCCGCTCCAGCGCCTCCTCGATGGCGTGCCCGCGCTCCAGCAGCGAGCTGGGCGGAAGCGTCGTCTTCACCAGCACCACGGCGTTGAAGTAGGAGGGCTGGCTGTCGGGGGCGACGCCCCACGGTTCGGTCTCGTAGACCGGCGAGACGGCCTTGACCTTCAGGCCCGGGGTGTCCGCCAGGGCGTCCACGGCGCTTTGCAGCGATTCCAGGCGGTTGCCGAGGTTGCTGCCGAGCGAGAGGACGGCGAGCTTGGGGTCGTGCAGGGTCGTGTCCGCCGCATCCACCTGCTGCACCACCGAGGCGGGCACCGGCTGTACGGTCGGGTCACTGTTCGGCGTCATGCGCGGCTCCGCTTGATAGTGAGGGTCACGTCTTCGAACGGCACGGTGATCGGGGCTTCGGGCTTGTGGACGACCACCTCGACCTCCTGCACGGCATCGTGCCGCAGACAGGTGTCGGCGATCCGCTGTGCCAGGGTCTCGATCAGGTCGACCGGCTCTCCTTCGACGACCGCGACGACCTCCTCCGCCACGATGCCGTAGTGGACGGTTCTGGTGAGATCGTCGCTGTCGGCGGCCGGGCGGGTGTCGAGGCCCAGCACGAGGTCGACGACGAAGGTCTGGCCTTCCTCGCGTTCCCTCGCGAACACCCCGTGATGCCCACGCGCCTTGAGGCCGCGCAGTGCGACGCTGTCCACGCGCATCACTCCCGTCGGTCGTACGGACACGGCGCCATGAAGCGCGCCAACGAATCGAATCTACCTGCGAGCGTCCGGCCCTCCGGGCGAGGGGCCGGGGCGCCCGGCACCGGGAATCCGGTCGTAGGGGGACGAACCACCGCCGACCGGGCCGGGGCCCGGGCCGCCGGGACGGCGGCGCGGCCGTCCGTCGGCGCCGCCTACCCACAGCGTCGCCGCACACGCGTGCATTCCCACGCACGTGACTCGAACGAGTGGGGTGGTGTCGGGAGTTCTCGCGACACCCACGGGTGACGCCGGGCCCGGTGGGGTGGAAAGGCGCCGTTCCGCGCGGCGCGCGGGCCGTCGGGAAGCGTTCGACAGCGGCCGACGGCAGCGGGGAGCGGCCGGGAACGGCCGGGGCGGTGCGCGGAGCCCGGGGGAGCGCTCGGCGGGCCTCGGCGCACGCTCAGAGCTCGATGTCCCCCTGGCCGAGGTCGCGCTCGTCCTCGCCGCCGTCCCCGTCGTCCTCCCCCTCTTCGTCGTCCTCCCGTTCGACGAGGACGGGGGAGCCGTGGTGCGACCACACCTTCCAGGCGCCGTCCGCACTCCGCCGGAAGACGTTCGTGGCGACCACCAGGCCGCCGACCAGCGGGCCCGCCGTGCCGTCCGCCTCGGCCGGGCCGCCGCTGAGGATGTTTTCCGTACAGGTCAGCAGGGCCGTGTCGCCCTGTACGGAGACCTCCACATCGGTGAGGAAGAACTGGATGTAGTCGGTGTTCGCCATGATCAGCGCATAGGAGCGGAGCACCTCCCCGCGCCCGGTGAGGACCGGCCAGCCCGGGTGGACGACGCTGACCCCCGAGCCGCCCACCTCCTCGTCCTCCAGCCACAGCCGGGAGAGGGCCTCGATGTCGCCCTGCTCGACCGCCTCGTAGAGCGCGGTGTTGGCGGCTTCCACGGCCTCGGTGTCCGTCTCGGGACTGCTCACGCGGTGGCCTCGGTGTCCTTCGCTTCGGGTACGGGGGCGACGGTGTGCGGGAGGGCCTCGGCGGCCTGCTCCACGGCGTGTGCGACCCGGACGGCGTCGGCGCTGGCCCGGACCTCGTGCACACGGACGGCCCAGGCGCCCTCGCGGGCGGCCAGGGAGGAGACGGCGGCGGTGGCCGCGTCCCGCTCGCGGGCGGGCGGCGGCGCCGCGCCCTTCTCGGCGGCCAGCACCCGGCCCAGGAACCGCTTCCTGGAGGCGGCCACGAGCAGCGGCAGGCCCAGTTCGGTGCGCAGCCGGGACAGCGCGGCGACCAGGGCGAGATCGTGCTCGGCCCGCTTGGCGAAGCCCAGGCCCGGGTCGACGACGATGCGTTCGGGGTCGATGCCGCCGGAGACCGCCCGGTGTATGGACTCGCGCAGCTCGGCCAGTACCTCGCCGACGACATCGGTGTACACGGCCCGGTTGTTCATGTCGATGCTCCGGCCGCGCCAGTGCATCACCACGAACGGTGCGCCGGTCTCGGCGACGGCCGGCACCATCCGGGGGTCGGCCAGGCCGCCGCTCACGTCGTTGACCAGGGCCGCGCCCGCCGCCAGCGCCCGCGCGGCGACGGAGGCACGCATGGTGTCGACGCTGACGACGACGCCCTCGTCCGCCAGGTCCCGGACGACGGGCAGCACCCGGCGCAGCTCCTCGTCCTCGTCCACGCGTGCCGCGCCCGGGCGGGTGGACTCGCCGCCGACGTCGATCAGATCGGCGCCCTGCGCCACCAGGTCCAGGCCGTGCTTGACCGCGGTCTCCGCCTCGAACCACCGTCCTCCGTCGGAGAAGGAGTCCGGGGTCACGTTGACCACGCCCATCACGGCGCAGCGGCCCCATACGGGGAGGCCCCGGGGGCCCTCCGGGCGGCCACAGCGGGCGTCCGTCGTCGCACTCATGCGCCCAGGGTAGGTGCCTGCCCGCCGCCCGGCCTTTCCGCCCTGTCGCCCCCACCCGTCCACCCTGTCGCTCCCACCCGGCCACCCTGTCGCCCCCCCACCCGGCACACGACGCCCCGCCGCCCGCGCCGCCCGTGCTGTCCGCGCCGCTCGTGCCGTGGGCCCGGTCCGGGGCGTCCGTGCCGGGTGCGCCGGGTGCGCCCTCCGCGCCGGGTGGGTGTCCTGCGCCTCCCGGGCGCCCCGTCACCTCCGTCTGCCCGTCACCAGGGCCCTGGCCTCGTCCTCGTCGCGCAGCCGGGCCGTCGCGTGGCCGCCTGCTCCGTCGTCGACGGTGACGTTCGCGAGCCGGTTGCGGCGCTCCCACGGGCCCTGGGCGAAGCGCACGCTCTGCACCTTGGCGTGCGGGACGAGCGTGGTGCGGCGGCCGAGCAGCCCGGTGCGGGTGACGAAGAGCGTGTCGGTCAGCCCGTGCCGGTAGCCGCGCCGGAAGACCGGGACGCAGCGCCCCGCGCGGCGCGGTGCGGGGCGGGCGGCGGCCGGCGCGGCAGCGACGTCCACGCCCGGCAGGACGCGGGCGAGCACGGCGGCGGCCTCCTCGCGGCGGGCCACGGGGATCAGCACGCCGCTCTCGTCGTCGTCCGTGCCGGCCACCCGCAGCTCGACGCGTACCCAGCGGTGGCGGCGCCACAGCAGCGGCTCGACGAGGCGGACCGCCTGCACCCGGCCGGGCGGCACCGTCTCGTGCCGCCGGTCCAGGAGCCCGGAGTCGAGGCGGAGCCCGTCGGGCGACTCGGCCACCGTCCAGTCCCACTCGCGCACCACCCGGCCGAGGCCGTGCGACCAGGCGAAGCCCAGCAGCGGGACGCCGCCCGCGCCGACGGCCCACAGGCTCTGCGCGCCGAACACGGCGAAGGCCGTCACGGCGGCGGCGACCACGAGCGGCACGATCCAGGCGCTGGACAGCAGCAGGGTGGCGGTCACCAGGGTGCGCGGTGCCACCCGCAGCAGGGCGCGGGAGGGCGCCTCGCCCGCGGCGGAGGCCTCCTCCGGCGCCATCCCGGCGGCCCGGGCGAGGAGTTCGGCGCGCAGGGCGACGGCCTCCCGCTCCCCGAGGAAGGCCAGTTCGTCCTTGGACTCGGTGCCGACGACGTCGAGTTTGAGCTTCGCGACGCCGGCCAGCCGGGCGAGCAGCGGCCGGGAGACGTCGACGGCCTGCACCCGGTCGAGCCGCAGATGCGCGGTGCGGCGGAAGAACAGGCCCGTGCGGATGCGCAGTTCGGTGTCGGTGAGCAGATAGCTGGTGCACCACCAGGACAGGAAGCCGTAGCCGGCGGCCACCGGCAGCAGGACGCCCAGGGCGAGCAGGACCCAGCCGGGGGTCAGATGCCCGGCCCATTCACGGGCCCGTCCCACGTCGTGGGCGACGGCGGCGAGCACGGCGGCGAGCGGTGCCCAGGCGCGCCGCCACGGGGTGACGGGGTGCAGCCGCCGGCCCTCGGGGCGAGCAGGCAGCAGCCTCCGGCCGCCCTTCCGGGCCGGGGTGTTGCCGTCCTCCCGGGCGGAACCGCCGCCGTCGTGCCGCGCGGGGGCTTCGTCGCTCTTCCGCGCGGGGGCGTCCTGAGCGCTCGGGGTGGTGTCCTGGGCTCGCGTGGCAGCGTGTTGGGCTCGCGTGGCAGCGTCCTCGGTTCGCGCGGGCTCGTCGTGCTTCCCGTGCTTCCCTTGCTTCCCGTGCTTCCCGTGCTTCCCGTGCGGCGGGGTGAGGGGTTCGTCGGCGGGCATCCGGGGCCTCCGGGGGGTCACAGCCCGGCCGCGCGGGCCTCGCCCAGCTCGGTGAGCCGGTCGCGGAGCCGTTCGGCCTCGGCGGGGGAGAGGCCGGGGATCTCCGCGTCGGTCCTGGCGGCGGCCGTGTGCAGCTGGAGCGTGGCCAGGCCGTAGCGGCGCTCCAGCGGTCCGGAGGTGACCTCGACGAGCTGCATCCGCCCGTACGGCACCACCGTCAGCTCCTGCCACAGCACGCCGCGCGCGATGAGCAGGTCGTCGGCGCGCTCCGCGTACCGCCACGAGCGCCAGTTGCGTCCCAGGGCTCCCCAGCCCCAGGCCGCCGCCGCCAGCGGCAGCACCGCGCACACCGGCCAGAGACCGCCCACCGTCAGGGCGAGCGCGAGGGCGCAGGCCACGGCCGCCGGCAGCAGCGTGGCCAGCAGCAGGAGCCGGCGCAGGGGCAGCAGGGCGGGCTGGAGGCCGCGCCAGCCGGTCCCGGCGGCGGGGTCCGCGGCCTCGTCCGGTATGCCCGCGCGCGGTGTCCGACTCGTCATGGGGACAGCGTAGAAGTCCCGGCAGAGAGGGCTTGTCCGTCTGGAGGAGGAGGCTGCGAGACTTGCGTCATGACGCAGACGGAGACGGCGGTCACGACGGTCGGCATCGGCGGCGCGGCGGAGAGCACCGACATGGTGCTCAACATCGGGCCGCAGCACCCGTCCACCCACGGGGTGTTGCGGCTGCGGCTCGTCCTCGACGGGGAGCGGATCGCGCGGGCCGAGCCGGTGGTGGGCTATATGCACCGCGGGGCCGAGAAGCTCTTCGAGGCGCGCGACTACCGGCAGATCATCGTCCTCGCGAACCGGCACGACTGGCTGTCGGCCTTCTCCAACGAACTCGGCGTCGTCATGGCCGTCGAGCGGATGCTCGGCATGGAGGTGCCCGAGCGGGCGGTGTGGCTGCGCACGCTGCTGGCCGAGCTGAACCGGGTGCTCAACCATCTGATGTTCCTGGGCTCCTATCCGCTGGAACTGGGCGGGATCACCCCCGTCTTCCACTCGTTCCGGGAGCGCGAGGAGCTCCAGAACGTCATGGAGGAGGTCTCCGGCGGCCGGATGCACTACATGTTCAACCGGGTCGGCGGCCTGAAGGAGGATCTGCCGGCCGGCTGGCGCGAGCGGGCCCGGCGGGCCGTCGCCGCGGTGCGCGGCCGGATGGGCACCTTCGACGAACTCGTGCTCGGCAACGAGATCTTCCGCGGCCGCACCCGTGGCGTCGGGGTGCTCGCGCCCGAACTCGTGCACGCCTACGGGGTCAGCGGGCCCCTGGCCCGCGCCTCGGGTGTCGACTTCGATCTGCGCCGCGACGAGCCGTACCTCGCCTACGGGCAGCTGCGGGGCACGCTGCGGGTGGTCACGCGCGAGCAGGGCGACTGCCTGGCGCGGTTCGAGGTGCTGCTGGAGCAGGTGCACAACTCCCTGGAGCTGGCGGACGCCTGCCTCGACCGGCTCGCCGAGCTGCCGCCCGGGCCCGTCAACCAGCGCCTGCCCAAGGTCCTCAAGGCCCCCGAGGGCGCCACCTACGCCTGGACGGAGAACCCGCTCGGGCTCAACGGCTACTACCTCGTCTCGCGCGGCGAGAAGACGCCGTACCGGCTGAAGCTGCGCTCGGCCTCGTACAACAACATCCAGGCGCTGGGCGAACTGCTGCCGGGGACGCTCGTCGCGGACATGGTGGCGATCCTCGGCTCGTTCTTCTTCGTCGTCGGCGACATCGACAAGTGAGCCGCATCCGTTGACCCGGCGCCCGGCCGGTGCGGCTCGCGCCGTCCGGCGGCCGGGTCAGTTGCGCGGGCCGACGCCGAAGAAGTCGAAGGTGCCGGTGTCGGCGCTCGTGCCGTCCGGCTCCGCGGGGCCCGTGCCGTCCTCGCCGCCCTTGCCGTTGCTGCTGTGCTTGCCGTCCTTGCTGTGCCGGCCGTCCTTGGCCGTGCGGTCCGCCGGGCCGGCGGGCGGCGGCACCGGGGAGGCCGTGCTGGTACGGGCCCGCCGCTCGGCCTCCACCCGCTCCTGCGCGGCGCGCTCCTTGCTCAGCCGCGCCTCGTGCGCCGCCCGCTCCTCGCGTTCGCGCTCCTCCTGCGCGGCGCGCTGCCGGGCGGCGTTCTCGGGCAGCTCGTCGAGGGCCC
The DNA here is from genome assembly GCF_006539165.1 of Streptomyces cacaoi. Classification (GTDB taxonomy): domain Bacteria; phylum Actinomycetota; class Actinomycetes; order Streptomycetales; family Streptomycetaceae; genus Streptomyces; species Streptomyces cacaoi. The sequence goes on from NZ_BJMM01000021.1 coordinate 106,057, forward strand.
GGCCGGCCCGCACATAGGTCAGCGGTGAGGGGGCGCCGGTGGCGCTGCGGTGGTCGGTGGCGGCCGGGGCCAGCTCGCGGGCCGGTTCGCCGGCCTCCAGCTCCAGCTGCCTGCGGCCCTCCAGCTCGTCCGCCCGGTCCGACTGCGCCTGGGCGAACCGGCGCAGCAGGTCGGCGTGTTCGGAGCGCAGCCGGGCCAGTTCGGCGCGCTTGTCGCGCAGCTTCGTCTCCAGCCGGGCGCGGATCTCCCGCAGGTCCTCGGCCTCGGTCTCCAGCTCGGCCTGCTTCTCCTCGGCACGCCAGGCCGCGCTCGCCTGCTGTGCCCGCAGATCGCCCACGCGCCGGCCCGCCGCCTTGTCCCACCGGCGCAGCAGCACGGCACCGCACACGGCGCACAGCGCGGCCAGCGCGGCGAGGCAGCGCAGTACGACGGTCGCCGTATCGCTCAGCCCCGGTTCCCCGAACAGCCAGGCGGCGCCGGCGCAGGCCAGTGCGGCCACTGCGACGGCGGCCGGGTACAGAAGCCGGTGCAGGGGTGGCGAATGACGGTGACGTCCACGTGGCATGGCTGGGAATTTACCGCGTTCGGACCGGTTGGTGACACCGGCCGGTCCCCCCGCTCCCCCGCCCCGCCTCGTGCACACCCCCGCCGCCGGCCGTGTTCACACAAGCCGCACAGGCTGTTTTCAGCCCCTGCGGGGTTACCGGGGGAGCGTCCCTAGACGAGGCCCTTGCGGGAGAGGTACTGCTCGGCGACGTCGTGGGGCTTGAGCCGGTCGCGGTCGACCTTCCGGTTCAGCTCGGTGAGGTCCTCGGTGGTGAGGACGCGGGTGAGGCGGTCCAGGGCCCGGGCCACCTTCGCGTCGCCGGCGTCCTTCGCGTTGACGACGGGGACGATGTTGTCCGCGTTCTGGAGCCTCTTGTCGTCCTCCAGCAGGACGAGGCCGAACTGGTCGAGGGTGGCGTCCGTGGTCGTGGTGAGGACGAGCTGGTCCTTGCCGTCCTTCACGGCCTGCTTGGACTGCGCCGTGCCCACGCCCTTGGGGTCGATGCCGCGCACGTCGATGCCGTAGGTCTTCTCCAGGCCGGGGCGGCAGAACGGCCGTGTCTCGCATTCGTCGCCGGCGGCCACGGTGATGCGCTGCTTGCTCTTCCCGAGGTCGGTGAGGGTCTTGAGGTGGTGCTTGGCCGCGTAGTCGCGGGAGACGGCGAACGCGTTCTGGTCCACGGCCCGCCCGGCCTCCAGGACCTTCAGCCCGCGCGGCTCGGCCAGCCTGCGCAGCGCCTGGAGGGTGCGGTCGGCGTTCGGCGAGGCGACGGGGTCGGCGTCGGGGCCGTGCGCCTTCGCGTTGAGGAACTCGGCGAGCGTCGCCGCGTACTCGGGGACGACGTCGATGCGGCCCTTCTCCAGCTCGGGCTCGTACAGTTCGCGGTTCTTGACCTTCTTCACGGAGGCGCGGAACCCGGCCTTCGACAGCACGCCCGCGTACAGCTCGGCGACGATCTGCGACTCGGTGAAGCCGGCCGAGCCGACGACGAGGCCGCCCTTGCCGCCGGGCGCCTGCTCCTCCAGTCCGGCGCCGCACGCCGTGAGCGCCGTCGTCAGCGCGGTGCACAGACCGGCGAGTGCGAGGGCGCGTCCGGCCCGGCGGGCGCGGGCGCGCGGGCGGGCGGGGGCGCGGGCCGGACCGGGGCGCCGGGAGCGCGGGGGCTTCCCGGGGAGCGCGGGCGGCAAAGGCAGCGGGGGCAGCGCGGGCATCGGGCTCACCGTTTCGTCGGGTGCGGGTGTGCCGGGACGTCGGGTGCGGGCGGGCGGCGCGGGGCTCAGGTGCCGGGGCGGGCCGGGGCCGGGCGCCGGGCCCGGCCTCCGGGAGGTGCGGTGGTGTTTCCGGTGTCCCCGGCGCCCCCGGTGTCCTCGGCCGGTCCGGTGGGGCGGCGGCGCATCGGGTCGGCCCGGCGCTCGACGAGCTTCAGCACGCCCTCGACGAGCAGCGCGAGCGCGGCGACGAGCAGGGCGCCGGCGACCACCTGGGCGGTGCGGTAGTTGCCGAATCCGGCGGTGATGAGCCGGCCGAGTCCGCCGCCGCCGGGCAGCGCGGCGAGGGTCGCCGTGGCGACGAGCTGGACGGCGGCCGTCTGGATGCCGGTCATGATCAGCGGGAAGGCGAGCGGCAGTTCGACCTGGCGCAGCAGCTGGCCGCCCGTCATCCCCATGCCCTTCGCGGCCTCGACGACGTCCCGGTCGGCCTCCCGGACGCCCGTGTAGGCGTTGGTCAGCAGCGGCGGCAGGGCGAACAGGACGAGGGCGACGATCGTCGCCCAGTCCCCGTACCGGCCCAGCGGGCCCATCGACAGCAGGACGAGGACGGCGAACGTGGGCACGGCGCGGCCCGCGTTGGAGATGTTCACCGCGAGCGCGCCGCCGCGGCCGATGTGCCCCAGCCACAGCGCGAGCGGCAGCGCGAGGACGCAGGTGATCGCCAGGCAGACGCCGGTGAGATAGAGGTGCTCGCCCAGCCGCTGGAGGATGCCGCCCTCTTCCGTCCAGTGGGCGCCGGTGGTGAGCCAGGAGAAGGTGTCGGTCACATAGGAGAGGAAGTCCACGGCCGTCACCCGGCCCTTCCGGCGAGCTGCGGCGCGGGTGCGCCGCCGTCCGCACCGGACGCGGTGGCGGCCGGGCCGCCCGGGGAGCCCGCGGCGCGCCGGCGCCGCCGGGAGCGCGTCCACGGGGTGAGGGCCCGCTGGAGTGCGAGCAGCAGGACGTCGGCGAGGACGGCGAGCAGCACGCACAGCACGGACGCGGTGAGCACCTGCGCCTTGAACCAGCTCTCCATGCCGTCGTAGATGAGGTTGCCGAGGCCGCCGTAGCCGACGATCGCGCCGATGGTCGTCAGCGAGACGGCCGTGACGGTGGCGATGCGGACGCCCGCCAGCAGGGCCGGCAGCGCCAGCGGCAGCTCCACCTCGAACAGGAGCCTGCCGGGGCCGTAGCCCATGCCCCGGGCCGCCTCGGTGGCCTCCTGCGGGACGGCCTCCAGACCGGCGAGCGTGTTGCGTACCAGGACGGTCAGCGAGTAGAGCACCAGCCCCGTCACGACCACGGCCGCCGAGAGGCCGAACACCGGCAGCAGCAGCGCGAACATGGCCAGCGAGGGCACCGTGTACAGGATCGTCGTCACGGCGAGGGCGGGGCCGCGCGCCGCGCGCCAGCGCCGGGCCGCCACCGCGAGCGGCACCGCCAGCAGCACCGCGATCAGGATGGCGACCGCGGTGATCCAGATGTGTTCGACCGTCGCGTCCACCAACTCGCTCTGCCGGGTGCGCAGATACTCCCCGCACCACCAGTCGTTCGCCGCGAGGCAGCCCTCGGGTGATGTGCTGCTCACGCCGTTCTCCTCCCGTACGGTGTCGAGCCCGGTCAGTGACGCGCGACCCTATCCCAGCCCGGTGACAGCGGTGCCTCCCGTGAAGGGTTTCGTGGAAAGGATTGCCCCGAGGCGGACGTTGCGTGTTCAGTGGCGGGCCGCGGCCGGGGGCCGGGACACCGTGCGCCGGTGCGCCGCCCGGGTGTCGGACCGGCCGGTGAGAATGCCGGGGACGGCGAAGGCGTGAGCCGAGGGTGACGGTGAGGGACATGATTCGCTTCGAGGACGTGACCAAGCGCTACCCCGACGGCACCGTCGCCGTCGAGGGGCTCTCCTTCGAGGTCGGGGAGGGGGAGATCGTCACGCTCGTCGGGCCCTCGGGCTGCGGCAAGACGACGACGATGAAGATGGTCAACCGGCTCATCGAGCCGACCGGCGGCCGGATCCTGCTCGACGGCGAGGACATCGCGGACGCCGAACCGGTCCAGCTGCGCCGGCGGATGGGCTACGTCATCCAGCAGACGGGGCTGTTCCCGCACCGCACGGTGCTCGACAACACCGCCACCGTCCCGCATCTGCTGGGCTGGTCGCGCGCCCGGCGGCGGGAGCGGGCACGGGAACTGCTGGATCTGGTCGGGCTCGACCCGTCCCAGTACGGGGACCGCTATCCCGACCAGCTCAGCGGCGGCCAGCGGCAGCGGGTGGGGGTGGCACGCGCGCTGGCGGCGGATCCACCGGTGCTGCTGATGGACGAGCCGTTCGGCGCCGTCGACCCGGTGGTGCGCGAGCACTTGCAGAACGAGTTCCTGCGGCTCCAGGCGCGGCTGCACAAGACGGTGCTCTTCGTCACGCACGACATCGAGGAGGCGGTCCGGCTGGGGGACCGCATCGCGGTCTACGGCGAGGGCCGTATCGAGCAACTGGGCCCGCCCGCGCGGGTGCTGGGCGAGCCGGCCACGCCGTACGTCGCGGACTTCGTCGGCGCCGACCGCGGGCTCAAGCGGCTCTCGGTGACCTCGATCGTGCCCACCGATCTGGAGGCGCCGCCGACCGTGCATCTGACCGACCGCACGGGCGCCGCCATGGCACGGCTCACCGAGGAGGGCGCCCGCTGGGCCGTCGTCCTGGACGACGCCGACGAGCTGCACGGCTGGGTCGGCGCCGCCGAACTGGCCCGGGGCGCCCTGGCCGACGGCGAGCGGGGCAAAGAGGCCGAACAGGGCAAGCGGGGCGCGGGCGGTGAGCGGGGCAGCGGTACGGTCGCCGATCACGCGCGGCGCATGGAGGCGTGGCTGCCGCTGGGCTCCTCGCTCAAGCAGGCGTTCAGCACGATGCTCCAGCACGACGCCGGCTGGATCGCCGTCCTCGACGAGCAGGACCGTTTCGTCGGTGTCCTCACCCCGGCCCGGCTGCACGAGGCCCTGCGCAGATCGGTGGACGCCGACGCCCGCGAAGTCGCCCGCGAGGACGTGTCGTTCACCTCGATCGAGAGCGCCTAGCCGGGCCGGTCCCGGCCGGAGCGTGCGGCGGCGCCGCTCAGGTCCAGCGGGAGCGCTTGGTACGCGGCTCGTCGGTGTGCCCGGCCGCCTGGAGAGCGTTCAGCGCGTCCAGGACGCCGCGGTGGAACGTGGGATAGGCGTAGATCATCTCGCGCAGCGTGGCCACCGGCAGGGACGCGCGGACGGCGACGGCGAGCCCGTAGAGGATCTCGCCGCCCGCCGGGCCCGCGGCGGTGGCGCCGACCAGGACCCCGCGGTCCGCGTCCTCGACGAGCTTGAGGAAGCCCTCGTTGCCCGTGCCGTGGATCCAGCCCCGCGAGGTGGCCGGCACCTGGGCCGTGCCGGTGCGCAGCCGCAGACCCCGCTCGCGCGCGAGGTCCTCGGTCAGCCCGACGGCGGCGATCTCCGGGTCGGTGAAGGTCACCCGCGGCACGGCACGGTAGTCGGCCTCGGGACCCTTCTCGCCCAGGATCGAGCGCACCGCGATGTCCGCCTGGTACATCGCCATGTGGGTGAAGGCGCCCTCACCGGTGACGTCGCCCACCGCCCACACGTCCGGCGCCGCCCGCATCCGCTCGTCCACGCGCAGGCTCCCGGAGGCCGGGTCGATGCCCAGGTGCTCCAGGCCGAGACCGGCGAGCCGCGGCCGCCGCCCGGTGGCCACCAGCAGCCGGCGGGCCCGCAGTTCGCCGTCGCCCTCCAGATCGAGGACGAAGCCCTCCGCGTCGGAGTACCGCGCGGACTTGACCGTCGTGTGCGTCCACACGGTCACCCCGTCGGCCTTCAGCACCCGCTCGACCAGCTCGCCGCTCTCCGGCTCCTCGGCGGACAGCAGCCTGCGCGAGGTCTCGACGACGGTCACCAGCGTGCCGAACCTGGCGAACGCCTGGGCCATCTCCAGCCCGACCGCGCCACCGCCGAGCACCAGCAGCGACGGCGGTGCCTCGGTGGCGGAGACGGCCTGCCGGTTCGTCCAGTACGGCACCCGGTCCAGGCCGTCGACCGGCGGTGCCCACGGGGCGCTGCCGGTCGCGACGACGACGCCGCGCCGGGCCCGGAACCGGGACACCCGGGACGCCGAGCCGTCCTCGCCGCTTTCGACCTCGACCTCGCCGGGGCCCGTGAACCGCCCCCGGCCGCGTACGAAGCGTCCGCCCTTGCCGGTGAAGCGCTCCACGGCCGCCGCGTCGTCCCAGTCCGTCGTCGCCTCGTCCCGGATCCGGGACGCCACCGGCGACCAGTCGGGCTCCACCTGGGCGAGCCCCGCCATGCCGCGCACCCGCCGGGCCTCGGCCAGCAGATCGGCGCCGCGCACCATCATCTTCGTCGGCACACACGCCCAGTACGGGCACTCACCGCCCAGCAGTTCCGCCTCGACCCCGACGACGTCGAGCCCGGCGGACGCCAGCCGCCCCGCCACCTCCTCGCCGCCGGGCCCCATGCCGAGCACCACGACATCGACTTCCTCGGCCGCGCCTGCCGCACCGCCCTCCGCGCCCGCTCGCCCCTCGCCCGTCCGCGTCCGTGCCATGGGTCCGCCTCCTCGTCCGGAGGGCCGGACGGCACACCGCCCGGCACCGCGTCTGAAGCGAGCATAGGAGCGCCCGCCCGCCGCGGCACCCGGGCGCCCGCCGCTTTCGCCCGCCCGCAGGCCGCCCCCGCCGCGCGGTGCCGCCCGCCGCGCCCACGCGTCCCGTCGCCGTCCGCCGCGCCCACGCGTCCCGTGGCCGACCGCAGCCTTGTCGCCGTCCGCCGACGGCTGCCTTGTCGCCGAGAGCCGTGCGCCGGACCGCCGTCCGCCGGACCGCCCCTCCCGGCGTCACACCGGGCCGCGGACGCCCCCGCGTGCGCACACCAGCCAGCCGAAGCCGCCCAGCCCGGCCGGGTCGAGCAGTTCGGCGGCCTGTCCCGCGGCGGCCAGGGCGCGTACATAGCCGGCCGGGTCGGTGCTCGCCCGGGCGAGGGGCGGGCGCCGGCCGGTCACCCCGAGGGCGCGCAGCGCCTCGTGCTGGGGGCGCACATACGCCGGTCCGGGCGCCGCCGCGGCGACCGCGTCCAGCGCCACGTGCGCGGTCAGATCGCAGTCGCCGTCCGGGACGGGCGGCACCTCGCGCCCCTCGCGGAACCCGGTCAGCGTGCCGAGGGGCGGCCGGGAGCCGCGGCTGTGCGCGTAGTCGACGGCGACGGCGACGCCCGCGCGCAGCGCCCCGGCGGCGCGTGCCCACGCCGCGTCCCGGGGCCCGCCCAGCTCGGCGCGCGTCCCGGCCGGGGCCCCGGCCAGCGGCCACCAGCGCTCCAGCCACCGGGCGTCCTCGCCGGTCACCGGCCCGCCGAGCCGCTCGGTGCCGTCCGGTGCGACGAGCACCTGGCGCGGTACGCCGTCCGGCCCGGTCTCGGCGACGTCCACGGGGACGTTGTCCAGCCACTCGTTGGCGAACAGCAGCCCGGTCAGGCTGTCCGGCGCGGGCAGCGCCGTCTGCCAGGAGATCCGGGGGTCGAGCCCGGCGGGACGCGCCCGGCGCTCCACGGCGACCGCCCGCAACCGCCGCACCGCCGGGCGCCCCGGCTCCCTGCCCCCCGCCGCTCCGGCCGCCCCCGGGGCCTCTGCCGCCCCCGGGGCCTCTGCCGTGCCGGGGGCCTCTCCCGCGTCGAGGGTCTCTCCCGCGCCGAGGGCCTCTTCTGCGTCGAGCGCGGCCAGCACCCCCGTGAGCAGTTCGCCGTGTCCGGCGCCGACGTCGACGAGGTCCAGCCGCTCGGGCCGGCCGAGGGCGGCGTCCACCCGCAGGAGGAGGCGTGCGACGGCCCGCGCGAACAGCGGGGAGGCGTGCACCGAGGTGCGGAAGTGGGCGGCGGGCGCCTCGCGGGTCCAGAAGCCGCCGGGCCCGTAGAGCGCGCGCTCCGTGGCCGCGCGCCAGCCGGAGGGCTCGGGAACCATGGCGGTCACCGTACGCGAGGCCGTGCGCCCCGTGTGGAGCTGCGCCCTCCACCTTGGGGAGTACGGGCGGCCGCCATGGATCGGCCGTCCGGTTGACCTCAGGATGTGCTCGGCCTTCATACGCTGGGTGATGTGAACCGGCTCTACGACTTCCTCCGCAGACACCCCACATGGGTGGACAGCTTCTGGGCTGTGTTCCTGCTGCTGTTGTCGTCGGGCTGGCTCCTGGCGAGCTTCTCCACGCCGGACCCGGAGTCGGGGCTGCCGACGCGGGAGGCCGAGCGCATCGCCTCCATCCCCATCGCGCTGGCGCTGAGCCTCGTCGTCGCGCTGCGGCGGCGGGCGCCCAACAAGATGCTGCTGCTCGCCACGGGCACGGGGCTCGCGCAGCTGATCACGGATGTCAGCACCATCCCCGGGGACTTCGCCCTGCTGGTGATCGTCTTCACCGTCGCCTCGCGGCACACCCGCTGGGCCTCCCGGCTCGCCCTCGTCGGCTGTATCGCCGCCCCGCTGCTGGACACCCTGCGCTGGTGGAACCCGCGCGCCGAGACCCTCGGCAACATCTTCGGCTGGCTGTTCCTGACGCTCGTCTTCGTGCTGGCCTGGGTCCTCGGCGACTCGGTGCGCACCCGCCGGGCGTACTACCTGCAACTGGAGGAGCGCGCCCGGCGGCTGGAGAAGGAGCGTGAGGCGCAGGCCAAGGTGGCCGTCGCCGCCGAGCGGGCCAGGATCGCCCGGGAGCTGCACGACGTGGTGGCGCACAACGTCTCGGTGATGGTCGTCCAGGCGGACGGCGCCGCCTATGTGCTGGACACGGCGCCGGACCAGGCCCGCACGGCGCTGGAGACGATCTCCGGCACGGGCCGCCAGGCGCTGGCGGAGATGCGCAGACTGCTGGGGGTGCTGCGCACCGGCGACGGCGCGAGACGCGACGGCGACGCGTACGTGCCGCAGCCCGGCGTGGAGCAGCTGGCCGATCTGGTCGAGCAGGTGCGGACGGCCGGGCTCACCGTGGACTTCAAGGTGGAGGGCGATCCCCGCCCGCTGCCCAGCGGCGTCGAGCTGACGGCGTACCGCATCATCCAGGAGGCGCTCACCAACAGCCGGAAGCACGGCGGCCCGGACGTCGGCGCGAACGTGCGGCTCAACTACGGGGAGGACGAGCTGACGGTGATCGCCGAGGACGACGGCCGCGGCGCCCGGCGTGAGCTGTACGAGGAGGGGGGCGACGACGGCCTCGGGCACGGGCTGATCGGCATGCGGGAGCGCGTCGGCATGGTCGGGGGTGCGCTGGAGGCCGGTCCGCGCCCGGGCGGCGGCTTCCGGATCAGTGCGGCGCTCCCGCTCAAGGGCGCAGACTGACGGCCCGTCCCCGCGCGTCCGGCCGTCCCCTCCGGACGCGTGCCCGACCCTTCATGAACCGTCCCCGAATCGTCCCCGACCCCGAAGGGATACCGCATACCGATGACGATCCGCGTGATGCTCGTCGACGACCAGGCGCTGCTGCGCACCGGCTTCCGGATGGTGCTGGCCGCACAGCAGGACATGGAGGTCGCGGCGGAGGCGGGCGACGGCGCCGAGGCGCTGGCGATCCTGCGCGAGACACCCGTGGACGTCGTCCTCATGGATGTGCGCATGCCGAACGTCGACGGGGTGGAGGCCACCCGCCGGATCTGTGAGGAGGGCGAGGGCGGCCCCGGCGACCCGAAGGTGCTCATCCTGACCACCTTCGACCTCGACGAGTACGCCTTCTCCGCGCTCAAGGCGGGCGCGGCGGGCTTCATGCTCAAGGACGTGCCGCCCCAGGACCTGCTGGCCGCCATCCGCGCGGTGCACAGCGGCGACGCGGTCGTCGCCCCCAGCACCACCCGCCGGCTCATCGACCGCTTCTCGTCCGTCCTGCCCGCCACCTCGGGCGAGCCCGTCGCCAAGGAGCTGGAGCGGCTGACGGAGCGGGAGCGCGAGGTGCTGACGCTCATCGCGCAGGGCATGTCGAACGGCGAGATCGCCGAGCGCCTCGTCCTGTCCGAGGCCACGGTCAAGACCCATGTGGGCCGCATCCTCGCCAAGCTCGGGCTGCGCGACCGCGTCCAGGCCGTGGTGCTGGCGTACGAGACGGGCCTGGTGCGCGCGGGCAACGGCTGAGCGGCCGGCCGGGCGGAGGCCGGCGCCGGGCTCACCGCAGCACGGTCCCCAGGAAGTCGCTGCCCAGACGGGCCACGGTCTTCAGGTCCATCTGGTACTGCACATACCGCCCGCGCCGCCACGAGCAGATCAGCCCGGCCTTCTTCAGCACGGCGAGGTGGCGCGAGACCTCCGGGGAGCTCAGCTCGTAGTTCTCGGCCAGCTCGCTGGTGGTGTGCGGCGCGCGGGCGAGGCTGCGGCACAGCCGCATCCGCATCGGGTGGGCGAGCGCCGCCATCCGCAGCTGGAACTGTTCGACGGACAGCGGCCCCGGCAGCTCGGGCCCGGCGATGGGGTAGTGCACGACGGGCCGCCAGCCGTGCCGGTGCAGCACGCTGAGGTGCGGCCACTCGTGCACGGACGGGATGAAGGCGACCCCGGCGCCCACGGCCGGGTCGACGGCCGTGGTCCGTGCGCTGATGAGCTTGTCCACCTCGATCCGGGTGCCGGACTCGTCCAGCGAGAGCGCCGGCGAGACGGCCTCGACGGTCGCCGCCAGTCCCCGGCGGCGCAGCAGTTCGGTCTTCTCCTGCGCGTCGGCGGCGAGCCGGCCGCGCACCCGCTTCCAGGTGTCGGCGAAGAACGCCTGCTCGCAGTCCTCGAACAGGCGGCGTATCCAGGCGCGTACGCCGGGCGGGTCCTCCAGCAGCCGTGCGGTGAACCGCTGTTGCCCGGGCCCGCGTGCCGCCGCGAGGTCCATGGCACGCTCCCGCATCCGGGCGTCGGACAGCGGCGAGCGCAGGGCCGCCGAGCCGTACAGCGCGGAGCAGGTGAACTCCAGCGCGGCGGAGACGAACTCCTCGTCGTCCAGGCGGTCGAGCAGGTCCAGGTCGTCGGCGAGGGTGCGGCCGGGCCGGACGGCCGGGTCGCGCAGGCCGGCGAACGGCAGCAGGATGTCGGAGGACGTGGAGCGCCACAGGAAGTCGGCCTCGCAGAGCCGGTCGGCGAGATCCTGTGGCAGCCCCGCGTTGACGGCGGTGGCCCAGCCCTGCACCCCGGGGTGGTGCCCGGGCTCGGACAGCGCGTGCAGCGCGGTGCCCAGCTCGGCCAGCGGCGAGGGGCTGAAGACGATGCGCTCGGGCGGCAGTCCGGCGATCTCGATGGACACGCTCATGCCCTCCATCCTGCCGCGCCGATGCGGCGTTGACCTCGCCGATTGACGAGCGGCGTCAATCGACGACGGACCGATTGACGGCCTGCGTCAATTCGCGTGCGGACCGCCGGGGCCGCGCCCACCGTCGACGGCATGAGCATCGCAGCGCAGTACGCACTGGACACCTGGCGTCTCGCGGAGCAGGCGGCCAGGAAGGAGACGAGGAAGCGGCAGCACGACGCGGCGTCGACGGCACCGGCGGGCGGCAGCCGGCACGCGCCGGAGGGCGAGCGGATCCGCGCCGCCGCGCCCCCGCTGCCCGGCGCACACGAGGCGCACCTCCTGCGGGCCTGGTGGGTGGCCCGCCGCGAGGCCCGCAGGGCGCTGGGCCCGGCCGGCTCCGGCGCGAGGCACCTCTTCGCGGAGGCCGGGCGGCGGCACGACGGCGGGAACGACGGGCCCCGGGACGGGAAGCGCGACGGGACGCCCGGCGGGAAGCCCGACGGGAAGCGCTCGTACCGGCCCCTCGGGCGGCGCGCGGGGAGGGCTTAGCATGGCGTGGTCACGTCCGGTACCGCCGATCGCGGACCGGAACGCTACGGAAGGCCGCTTTCGTGAATGCACAGCAACCCCCCTCCGACGGTGCCGCCGCGGCGCCGGCGCGGGCCGAGGACCGCCCCGCGCGGCTCTCGGTGGGCGTCGTCGGCGCGGGCCGGGTCGGCCCGGTCCTGGCGGCGGCGCTCCGACTGGCCGGGCACCGCCCGGTCGCGGCGTCCGGGGTCTCGGACGCCTCCCGCCGCCGCGTGGCCGAACTGCTGCCCGACATCCCGCTCGTCTCGCCCGACGAGGTGCTCGCCCGCGCCGACCTGGTGCTGCTGACGGTCCCCGACGACGCGCTGCCCGACCTGGTGGCCGGGCTCGCCCGCACCGGCGCCGTGCGCCCCGGCCAGCTCCTGGTGCACACCTCCGGCCGGTTCGGCGCCCGGGTGCTGGACCCGGCGCTGCGGGCCGGTGCGCTGCCGCTGGCGCTGCACCCGGCGATGACGTTCACCGGCACCGCCGTCGACATCCAGCGGCTGGCCGGCTGCTCGTTCGGGGTGACGGCGCCCGAGGAACTGCGGCTGGCCGCACAGGCGTTGGTCATCGAGATGGGCGGCGAGCCCGAGTGGGTCGCGGAGGAGAAGCGTCCGCTGTACCACGCGGCGCTGGCGCTCGGCGCGAACCATCTGGTCACGCTCGTCAACCAGGCCATGGACCTGCTGCGGGTCTCCGGTGTGCAGGCGCCCGACCGGATGCTCGGCCCGCTGCTGGGCGCGGCCCTGGACAACGCCCTGCGCTCCGGGGACGCCGCGCTGACCGGCCCCGTGGCGCGCGGCGACGCGGGCACCGTGGCCGCGCACGTCACCGAGCTGCGCGAGCACGCGCCGCAGACCGTGGCGGGCTATCTGGCGATGGCCCGCGCCACCGCCGACCGCGCACTCGCCGGCGGTCTCCTCAAGCCGGAGCTGGCCGAGGACCTGCTCGACGTCCTCGCGGGCGGCGCCTCCGGCGACGGCGGCCGGGACGGTCGCCGGGCGGACGAGGGAAACGGCGGCGAGGGGAACGGCCCCGGCGGCACCGGACCGGACGGCCCCCGCGACGAGGGGGAGGGTCCGGCATGACCCCGCGTATCGCCACGACCGCGGCGGAACTGCGCGGCGACGCGCCCCACGGCACCGACGGCGCCTCCTCTCCGGCCGCCGGGCCCGGCGCGGCTCCCCGTACCCGGGCGGTCGTGATGACCATGGGCGCCCTGCACGAGGGCCACGCCGCGCTGATCCGCGCGGCCCGCCGGACGGCCGGGCCCGAGGGCCAGGTCGTGGTGACGGTCTTCGTCAATCCGCTCCAGTTCGGCGCGGGCGAGGACCTAGACCGCTATCCCCGCACCCTGGAAGCCGATCTGGCCGTCGCCGGCAAGGAGGGCGCGGACGTGCTGTTCGCCCCGTCCGTCGACGAGGTCTACCCCGGCGGCGATCCCCAGGTGCGCCTCGCGGCGGGCCCGATGGGCGAGGTCCTGGAGGGCGCGTCCCGGCCGGGGCACTTCGACGGGATGCTCACGGTGGTGGCCAAGCTGCTCCATCTCACGGCGCCCGATGTGGCCTTCTTCGGCCAGAAGGACGCCCAGCAGCTCGCCCTCGTCCGCCGCATGGTGCGGGACCTCAACTTCCCCGTGACGGTCGTCGGCGTCCCCACCGTCCGCGAGGAGGACGGGCTGGCGCTCTCCAGCCGCAACGTCTACCTCTCCGCCGCCGACCGCGGCACCGCGCTGGCCCTCTCCCGGGCGCTGGCAGCGGGCGAGCGCGCCGTCGCGCACGGGCCCGACGCCGTGCTGGCCGCGGCCCGCGCGGAACTGGACGCCGCGGCCGGGCTGCGCACCGACTACGTGGCGCTCGTCGAACCGGAGGGGTTCACCCCGGTCAGCGGGCAGCGGTGGCGCGGCGAGGCGGTGCTCGCGCTCGCCGCGCACGTCGGCGGCACCCGGCTGATCGACAACGTCCCGCTCCGCTTCGGCACCGGCAGCGGCCCGGCGCCCGCCGCCGCGGACGCCGGAGGAGCCCGGTGACCGGCGCGGGGCCGCTGACGGCGCCCGAGCCGGGCTGGAGCATCGAGGCGGACGTGGTCGTCGTCGGCTCCGGCGTCGCCGGGCTGACGGCGGCCCTGCGCTGCGCCGCCACCGGCGCCCGCACCGTCGTCGTCACCAAGGCCCGGCTGGACGACGGCTCGACCCGCTGGGCGCAGGGCGGGATAGCGGCGGCCCTCGGCGAGGGCGACACCCCCGAGCAGCACTGCGCCGACACCCTGGAGGCCGGCGCCGGGCTGTGCGACGAGGAAGCCGTGCGCACGCTGGTGACCGAGGGCCCGCGGGCCGTGCGGCGGCTGATCGAGGCCGGCGCCCGCTTCGACACCTCGGCGCCGGACGGCCCCCTCGCGCTCACCCGGGAGGGCGGCCACCACCGCAACCGCATCGCACACGCCGGCGGCGACGCCACCGGAGCCGAGATCTCCCGCGCCCTGGTGGCCGCGATACGCGGCCGTCCCGGGCTCCGCACCGTCGAGAACGCGCTCGTCCTCGACCTTCTGCGGGACGCCGCGGGGCGCACGGCGGGCGTCACCCTGCACGTGATGGGCGAGGGCCGGCACGACGGCGTCGGCGCCGTGCACGCGCCGGCCGTCGTCCTGGCGACCGGCGGCATGGGGCAGGTGTTCGCCGCGACGACGAACCCGGCCGTCTCCACGGGGGACGGCGTGGCCCTCGCGCTGCGCGCCGGCGCCGAGGTCGCCGATCTGGAGTTCGTCCAGTTCCACCCGACCGTGCTGTATCTCGGCCCGGATGCCGAGGGGCAGCAGCCGCTCATCTCCGAGGCGGTACGCGGCGAGGGCGCCCACCTGGTGGACGCGGACGGTGTGCGCTTCATGGAGGGCCGGCACCCGCTGGCCGAACTGGCGCCCCGCGACGTCGTCGCCAAGGGCATCATGCGGCACGCCGCGGCCCTCGGCACCGACCACATGTTCCTGGACGGGCGGCACTTCGGCGCCGCCCTGTGGGAGCACCGCTTCCCGACGATCCTCGCCGCCTGCCGCTCGCACGGCATCGACCCGGTGACCACGCCCGTCCCCGTCGCGCCCGCGGCGCACTACGCCAGCGGCGGCGTCCGCACGGACCTGCACGGCCGCACGACCGTGCCGGGGCTGTACGCCTGCGGCGAGGTCGCCTGCACCGGCGTGCACGGCGCCAACCGGCTGGCCTCCAACAGCCTGCTGGAGGGCCTGGTGTTCGCCGAGCGCATCGCGGCGGCTCTGCGCCGCCCGGGGCCCGCGCCCGCCGGGCGGCCGGTCCCGTGGGCGGCCGGGCGCACCCCGCTCCTGCCCGCCGAGGCCCGCACGGAGATCCAGCGGGTGATGACGCGCGGCGCCGGTGTGCTGCGCTCCGATGCGAGCCTGCGCGAGGCGGCGGCCCGGCTGTCGGCCCTCGCCGGGGAGGCCGCCGGGACGCCCGGCGCCTCCGGCAAGCCCGCCGAGCCGGGCGTCGAGAGCTGGGAGACGACGAACCTGCATCTCGTCGCGCGGGTCCTCGTCCAGGCCGCGCTGCGCCGCGAGGAGACCCGGGGCTGCCACTGGCGCGAGGACCACCCCGAGCGCGACGACGACCGCTGGCGCCGCCACCTGATCGTCACAGCCGCAGGCCCAGGTGCAGGCACTGGCACAGGCACCGGCGCACCCACCGGCACAGCCGCAGACACCAGCACCGGCACGAGTACCGGCACCGATACCGGCACCGGCACCGGCACCGGCTTTCCGCCCACCGTCCGACCCACCGCATCGACCGCTTTCCCGCCGGTCGTCACCGAGGAGCAGCAACAGTGACCGACGACCTTCCCCTCCTCCAGATCGGCACGGGCCCGCCCGCGCCCGCACCCGAGGCCGGTGGCTGCGGCTGCGGCTGCGGGGACGCCGACCCCGACGGTGCGGACGGGCTCGACCCGCTGGAGTGCGGCCTCGACCCCGATCTCGCCCAGCTGCTCGCGGAGTCGGGGCTCGACCCGGTGCAGGTGGAGGACATCGCCCATCTGGCGATCGAGGAGGACCTCGACCGCGGGGTCGACGTCACCAGCGTCGCCACCGTCCCCGAGGACGCCGTCGCCACCGCCGACTTCACCGCGCGCGCGGCCGGCACGGTGGCGGGCCTGCGCGTGGCCGAGGCCGTGCTGTCCGTCGTGTGCACCGACGAGTTCGAGGTCGAGCGGCACGCCCTGGACGGCGACCGTGTCGGCCCCGGCGACAAGCTGCTCACCGTCCGCACCCGCACCCGCGATCTGCTCACCGCCGAGCGCAGCGCCCTCAACCTGCTGTGCCACCTCTCCGGCATCGCCACCGCGACCCGCGCCTGGGCGGACGCCCTCCAGGGCACGAAGGCGCGGGTGCGCGACACCCGGAAGACGACGCCCGGGCTGCGTGCCCTGGAGAAGTACGCGGTGCGCTGCGGCGGCGGCGTCAACCACCGCATGTCGCTCTCGGACGCCGCGCTCATCAAGGACAACCACGTGGTGGCGGCCGGCGGCGTCGCGGAGGCGTTCGCCCGGGTGCGCGCCGAATTCCCGGACGTCCCCATCGAGGTGGAGGTGGACCGGCTCGACCAGATCCCCGCCGTCCTCGACCAGGGCGCGGATCTGCTCCTGCTGGACAACTTCACCCCCGGGCTGACGGCCGAGGCGGTCACCCTGGTCGCGGGCCGCGCCCAACTGGAGTCCTCCGGCCGGCTCACCCTCGACAACGCCGCCGAATACGCCGCCACCGGCGTCGACTTCCTCGCCGTCGGCGCGCTCACCCACTCCTCCCCGGTCCTGGACATCGGGCTCGACCTGCGCGAGGAGCCCGCGACGGCCGCGGGGGAGGACGCCTGATGCTGCTGACCATCGACGTGGGCAACACCCACACCGTGCTGGGCCTGTTCGACGGGGAGGAGATCGTCGAGCACTGGCGCATCTCCACCGACGCGCGCCGCACCGCCGACGAACTCGCCGTCCTCCTCCAGGGCTTGATGGGGATGCACCCGCTGCTGGGCGAGGAGCTGGGCGACAACATCGAGGGCATCGCCATCTGTTCGACGGTGCCGTCCGTCCTGCACGAGCTGCGCGAGGTGACCCGGCGCTACTACGGCGACATCCCGGCCGTCCTGGTCGAGCCCGGCGTCAAGACGGGCGTGCCGATCCTCATGGACAACCCCAAGGAGGTCGGCGCCGACCGCATCATCAACGCCCTCGCGGCCGTCGAACTGTACGGCGGGCCCTGCGTGGTGGTGGACTTCGGCACGGCGACGACGTTCGACGCGGTCTCGGCGCGCGGCGAGTACGTCGGCGGCGTCATCGCCCCCGGCATCGAGATCTCCGTCGACGCGCTGGGCATGCGCGGCGCCCAGCTGCGCAAGATCGAGATCGCCCGTCCGCGCAGCGTGATCGGCAAGAACACCGTCGAGGCCATGCAGTCCGGCATCGTGCACGGTTTCGCCGGGCAGGTCGACGGCGTCGTGAGCCGGATGGCGGCCGAACTCGCCGACGACCCCGACGAGGTGACGGTGATCGCCACCGGCGGTCTCGCCCCGATGGTGCTGGGCGAGGCGACCGTGATCGACGAACACGAGCCCTGGCTCACCCTCATCGGCCTGCGGCTGGTCTACGAGCGCAACATCGACCGCGGCTGACAGCGCGCACCGCGCACCGCACGCCGCGCACCGCCGCCGCCCGCCGCACCGTCGGCACGTACCGGCAGCACGCGCGCCAGGCACGGAAGAGGCCGCTTCCCCGACCCCCCCAGGGAGGCGGCCTTACCTGTCAAATACCCCTGAAAATCGGGCGATCGGGATTCATGTGGCATAAACCGCCACGCCGGGTCGTATCGATACGCACAGGTGGCCGATACCGCCCGTATCGTCGCCCCATGCCCACCCCACACGGTTCCCGAGGCGGCGTGGCGTTCAGCGCGGACGAGCTGCGGGTGCTCAGCGGCGCTCTCGCCATCGCCCTCCAGTCCGAAGCCGATCCCGAGGAGGTGCGGGAATTCCTGCGCCTCGCAGAGGCCGTGGAGGAGACGGTCCGCGAGGGACATCGGCAGCGGACCTTCCAGCTCGCCGATCTCGCCCGCTACCGCGAAGCGCTGCCCGGCGCGGCGCTCGGCTACCTCGAACAGCTCGAAGCGGCCCTCACCACCGGCTATCTGCCCCGCCCCGACGACCTCGCGGCCCTGCGCGGGCTGTGCGAAGCGGCCGTCGGCGACCGCGAACGCGCCCGCCGCACCACACTGCTCAGCCGCTGCGAGACCCTCGCGTCCCGCACCGTCCGCACCCGTCCGCGCCTCCCCTCCGGCCGCCTGCCGTCCGCGACCCGCGCCCCGGCACCGGACACCCCCACCGCCGACACCGCCGACACCGCAGGCACCGTCCACGAACCCGCCCCGGCCCCGGACGAACCCGACCCCGAGGCCCCCGCACCGCCCGCCGAAGCCGAGCACACCCAGCTGCCCCCGGACACACACCCCGAACCGGCCCCCGCCCCGGCCGCGGACGCCGACGACCGCGGGCCGGCGCAGGAATCCGGCCAGGAGGCGAACGGGGAGCCGGGACGCGGAACCGCCCGGGAGCAGGGCCCTGATTCCGGCCAGGAGCCGGGTGGCGCGAGCGGCGGGGACGCGGGCGGGAAGTCCGGCCGGGGGCCCGGCCCCACCGCTCCGGCCGCACAGGCCGGCTCGGTGCCTCCGCGCCCGCGCCGCCCGGTGCCGACCCCGGCGGAGGTCTTCCCGCCCCGGCGCTCCGCCCGCTCCGCGCGGCGCAAGGGCGTGCGGGCCGTGCCGGGGCAGGCCGGGGAGCAGCGGGGGCAACGGCCTGCCGGAGCCGGGGCCTCCGGCGCGGCGGCCGGGGTGAGGCACCCCGTTCCGGCCTGAACCGCCCGCGCTACTCTGGACGCCTGTTCACCGAGGAGGCCGAGCCATGGACTACGTCGCCGCACTCACCCCGCCCTTCGTGATGGCGGTGGCCTTCACCGCGCTGATCGTCACGATCGTCAAGACGCAGGGCGGCGCGAACAAGGCCAAGGAGGACGGCATCGTCGATGCCGCACTGGCCCGCGCCGAGGCCACCCGCCAGAAGAGCGAGAACTGACGGCACCGACCGGCACCGGCCGGTAGCCGTCGCCGGGCCCGGCTGTCCCGGCCGTCCCGGCCGCGGGCCCGCCGGGCCGTTCGTTCCGGCCACCGTCGAGCCGCCGGAACCGCGGCAGCGCCGCCGTGCGACAGCACGGCCGCCCCGCGGTTCCGGCGGCTCTTCGTATGGAGCGGCCGGTGAGCACGCCGCTGTCCGAGGCCCGGAGTGAATCCCGGCCAAAGTCTTGATTCGGACTTACCCGACGGTTTCCCCCTATTATTCTTGCGTGCCGAGGCCGCTGGGAGAGTTGGAAGACGCCGTGATGAGCCGGGTATGGCGCTGGAACCGCCCGGTCACCGTGCGGGAAGTTCTTGAGGACCTGCAACAGGAACGCACCGTCGCCTACACGACGGTGATGACCGTGATGGACAACCTCCGTCAGAAGGGCTGGCTGCGCCGGGATCAGGAAGGCCGGGCCTATCGATATGCGGCGGTCTCCACCCGGGCCGCTTACTCGGCGGCCCTCATGAACGAGGCGTGGTCGGCCAGTGACAACCCGGCAGCGGCGCTTGTCGACTTCTTCGGGATGATGTCGCCGGAACAGGTCGAGGTGCTCCGCGACGCCTTGCGTGTCGTACAGCTGAACGGCGTCCATGTCGAGACCCCGCCGGAACGTCCCGGAGAAGGCGGGGCAGAAGCCCCCGGTGACCGGGACGGGGCGGACGGGCGATAGCGTCCGTTCATGCCAGAAGCCGCGTCGCTATCCGAAGTCACCATCCGCAGGGCACGTACACCCGATGTCCCGGCGGTGCGACGCCTCATCGACGCCTACTCGCGTGACCGGATCCTGCTCGACAAAGCCACGGTGACCCTTTACGAGGACATCCAGGAGTTCTGGGTCGCCGAACGGGACATGGACCAGGAAGTCGTCGGCTGCGGCGCCCTGCACGTCATGTGGGAGGACCTGGCCGAGGTCAGGACCCTTGCGGTCCACCCGTCCCAGCGCGGAACAGGCGTCGGACACCTGCTCCTGGAGAAGCTCCTGCGCACCGCGCGGTGGATCGGTGTGCGGCGCATTTTCTGCCTCACCTTCGAAGTGGACTTCTTCAGCAAGCACGGGTTCACGGAGATCGGTGAGACTCCGGTGGACGGCGATGTCTACAGCGAGCTGCTGCGTTCCTATGACGAGGGAGTAGCGGAGTTCCTCGGTCTCGAACGAGTGAAGCCGAACACCTTGGGCAACAGCCGGATGCTGCTGCATCTGTGAACCGCTCCGGCGGCACCACTATGTCCGAAACATCCCGCCAATCCCCGGGGGTGGCGAGGCAAACTCGTACGAGGGTTTGTGTTTCTCCGGGAAAAGCGGTTTGCTTTCGTCGTCAGTATCAGTAATCCGTTATCGATGACGAATGGGAGTAGCGGTGGCACAGAAGGTTCAGGTACTTCTTGTCGACGACCTCGACGGTGGCGAGGCGGACGAGACCGTCACCTTCGCGCTGGACGGTAAGACCTACGAGATCGATCTCAACACCACCAATGCGGACAAGCTCCGCAGCGCTCTGGAGCCGTTCCTCAAGAGCGGGCGCCGCACCGGCGGCCGTTCCGCACGTGGAAAGGGCGGCGGCCGTG